>NZ_JARLTC010000005.1 GCF_029382225.1 Spongiactinospora sp. TRM90649 | reverse complement strand
GCGGTCCGCCGGCTCCCGGCGCTGCCGGGGCCCGGACGGCCCGCCGAACTCCGCGGGCAGCGGCCCCGCCGGGTCGTACGGCACGGCCCGGTGCGGCCCGGACGGCCCGCCGAACGTGTCGTCCCCGGCCGTCCGCGTCGGCGCGCCCAGCGCGCCCCCGGAGAACCCGGAAACCGGGTCGTAGGGCACGCGGACCGGCCCTGTGGGCGTCTCGATGATCCGCGAGGGCATCGGCCCCGACGGCGGGTCCAGTGGCGGCACCAGCGTGGCCCCCGCCGAGTCGTCCCTGACCGGCACCCCGGGACGGTCGTGCAGCGATCCGTGGCCGCGCAGCACCGTCTCCAGCACCTCGGCCACCTGCTCGGGCGACAGCCGCTCGGCCGGGTCCTTGCGCAGCAGCCCCTCGATCATCGGCAGCAGCGCCCCGGCCCTCCGGGGATGGCTCGGCTCCTCGGTGAGCACCGCGCCGAGCACCGCCACCGCGTCCGGCCCCTCGTAAGGCGGGCGCCCCTCCACCGCCGCGTACATCGTCGCCCCGAAGGACCACAGATCGGCTGCGGGCGTGATCGGCAGCCCGCGCAGCCGCTCCGGCGGGATGTAGGCGGGCGACCCCATCAGCAGCCCGGTCTGGGTCACCGACACGTCGCCCTCGATGGCCGCGATGCCGAAGTCGGTCAGCACCACCCGGTCGGCGGTGAGCAGCACGTTGCCGGGCTTGACGTCGCGGTGCAGGATGCCCGCGCGGTGCGCGTGGCGCAGCGCGTCGAGCACCCGGATGCCGATCTCGGCGGCCTGCGCCACGGGCAGCGGCCCGGTCTCGCGCACAGCCTGCTCCAGCGACCAGGCCCGGACCAGCTCCATCACGATCCAGGGACGCCCGTCGTCCTCGACCACGTCGTGCACGGTCACGATGCCGGGGTGGTTGAGCGCCGCCGCCGCGCGGGCCTCGCGGACCATGCGCCGGTGGGCCACCTGCTTGCCGCCGGCGTCCAGGCCGAACGGAAGGATCAGCTCCTTGACCGCCACGGCCCGGTCGAGGAGCACGTCGTGCGCCTGCCAGACGATGCCCATGCCGCCGCGGCCGACAGGTGACAGGAGGCGGTAGCGCCTGCCCACCAGCCGCCCGTGACCTTCGGCGAGCCCCCCTTGGTCACCGCCGCGCGGCGTGGAGGGGACATCGCCCAGCAACCGATCGGTCATACCCAGGCCCCTGTGTCCGGTACCGGCTGAGACGGCAGTTCTCAACGGCGATATGAGGTGTGATTCGTGAAGAATCCGTGTTTGGTAACGCTAAGGGATGGTAATCGCCGATGCCACATGGCGCGACGGCAAACCAGGAAAAGTTGCCCTGGCCTGGACGGATATGGATTTTTCCGACCAACCGGACAAGCCTCCCGGGCGCTCGTGAAAACGATCACTAATCCGGATCCCGCCCGTACCGATCACATATTCGGATCTTTTGCCTGTCCCGCTTCCCCCGCGGCCTCGGCGAGGGCGGCGAGCGCCGAGGTGAACGCCGACGCCGGCGGGCTGACCAGACCCGCCCCGACCTGTCCCACGCCCGCGACGCGTCCCGCGATGCCGGTGTTCACCACCGGCAGCAGGCCGGTCCGCGCCACCAGCGCGACGTCGATCCCGGCGGGCGTGCCACGGAAACCGAGGGCCGGGATCTGGTAGGCCGGGTGCTCGGCGAGCGTGATCTCGTACATGGACCGGGTGGCGGCCATGGCGTCCGGCACGTCACCGCCGACGAAGCGCACGATGGCGGGCGCGGCGGCCATGGCGAACCCGCCCAGGCCGGCGGTCTCGGTGATCGTCGAGTCGCCGATGTCGGGGTTGGCGTCGCGCGGGCCGTACGCGCCGAGGTAGAGGCCGTCGGGCAGCCCGGCCGGGCCGGTGAACCAGCGGTCGCCCAGCCCGGAGACCTGCACGCCGAAGTCGGTGCCGTTGCGGGCCATCGCCACGACCATGGTCGAGCCCGGGATGTTCCTGGCCGCGTCCGCGCTCACCTTGCAGGCGGCCATCCCGGCGTTGAGGTAGAAGTGGTCGTTGCCGTTGATGAACCGCAGCACGTCGGCGGCGTGCTCGGGCGCGGCGGTCACGATCGCCGGGGCCAGCTCGCGGACCATCAGCGAGGTCGCCGCCCGGTTGCGGTTGTGCAGCTCGTCGCCCATCTGCAGGGCCTGCGCGGTCAGCGCGCGCAGGTCGAGCGGCCCGGAAGCGGCCAGCGTCGCGGCCAGCACCGGCCCCAGCACCTCGCCCATCCAGCGCAGCCGGGTCAGCACCTCCGGGCCGTACGCGCCGTAGCGCAGCACCTTGCCCAGCCCCTCGTTGAGCGAGCAGTAGGCGGTGCCGCCGTGCTCGGCGTCGCGTACCTCCAGCATCCACATGGACGGGCTGACCACCCCGGCCATCGGCCCGACGGCCGCGTGGTGGTGGCACGGCTCCAGCGTGACCGCCCCCGAGGCGAGCGCCCGCTCGGCCTCGTGCGGCTCGGTGGCCAGGCCCTCCAGCAGCATCGCCCCGACCAGCGCGCCGCGCATCGGCCCAGACGCCCGCTCCCATTCGATCGGCGGCCCGGCGTGCAGGAAGACGCCCCTGGGCAGCCCCAGGGCCTCACCGGCCCGGCGGACCCCGGCGAGCACCGGCCGCGCCGAGACCATCCGCCCCGCCGCGACCCCGTTGGCCGCCGCCCTGCGCGGATCGGCCAGCACCCTGGCCAGCGCCCCGGGCTCCACCGGCAACGGCGGCCGCCAGTCCACCGCGACGTGCGCGACGGCCTGCGCGTCCAGCGCCTCGCCGAGCAGCCCCGCCCCCACCGTGATCACCGAAGGCTCCCCGGCGAGCATGCTCAACGTCACGAAAGCCCCTTTCCCGAGGCGTATCGCGCGGCCTGGGCGTTGGACGCGAAAACGGCCGCCCCTGCCTGGTGGAGGGTCATGGCCTGATGCTCCGGGCGCTGGGGATCGCCCTGCGCGCCCACCAGGGCGGCGACCACGCGCACGCCGCGCCGTACCGCCCCGGCCACCTCGGGGGCCAGGCGCGCGGCGGGGTCGGGGTCGGCGCCGTGGCCGAGGACCACGTCGAGCAGGGCGACATCACCGGACGGCACCGCCGCCAGCGCCGCGAGCCGGGCGGTGGGATCGATCATCGGATGCGGGCGGCCCCGCGTGTAGGCGTCGGCCCCGAAGTCGGTGAACGACCCGCCCTGCGCGATCAGCGCGGCCTCGGCGCACAGCGTGCCGCCCGAGTAGATCCCGTGCACCGCGCCCGCCGCGGCGACGGCGGGCGACTGCGCCGGCCAGGTGGGCCACGCGGGCACGGGACGCCCGAGCGCCCGCAGTGCCGCCTCCGCCGCAGAGGTCAGGTCGTCTCCGCCGGGGCCGAGCATGGCCACCACCGCCGGGGTGGCCAGACCTTGAACCGCCGCGCGGACGGTCAGCGCCACCTCCGGCGCGGGCGGCTTGGAGATCAGCACGATCAGCTCGGTCGCCGGGTCGGCGTCCAGGGCCGCGAGCGCCCGCAGCGCCGAACGCCCGCCGACCTCGGCCGACAGGTCGCGCCCGCCCACCCCTAGTACGTGGCTGACCCCGACGCCCGCGTGGTCGAGCAGGCAGGTCACCTGCTGCGCCCCGGTGCCCGAGGCGGCGACCACGCCGACCGGCCCAGGCCGCAGCACGTTGGCGAAGCCAAGGCCGACCCCGCCGACGCACGCCGTGCCGCAGTCGGGGCCCATGACCAGCACGCCGCGCTCCCGCGCCCGGTCCTTCAGCAGGATCTCCTGCTCGACGGGCACGTTGTCGCTGAACACCATCACCGACATCCCGGCCTCGACGGCGTCCAGCGCCTCGGCGAAGGCGTGCTCGCCGGGCACCGACACCAGCACGATGTCGGCGTCGTGGGCGCGGGCGGCGGCTCGGGTGGTGCGGTGCGGCGGCTCCCCGGCGCTCCTCGCCGTACGGCCCGCCTCGGCCAGCGCGGCGAGCCGCCGGTCGACCTCGTCGGCGGCGTCCCGGGCGGCGCCGCCGGCCGCCCTGATCGCGATCAGCAGGTCGGACGGGGCCGCCTCGGGCGGCTCGAAGCCCAGTTGGGCGGCCAGTTCCAGGTTCAGCTCGGTGGCCATGGCCACGATCGCCGCCTCGACGCCGGGCACCGCCCCGATGTCGCGGCTGACCCGCATCAGGGTTACCGAATCGTGATAGACGCCGGGCCGCACCACGACCAGGTCGCTCATGCCACGGCCGGCCCGCGGACCGCGTCGAGCCCGACGCGCAGGCCCCAGGCGAGGTCGGCCCCCGAGGTGTGGCCGAGCGACAGCAGCCGGGCCATGGCCGGTTCGAGGGCCTGGCGGCCGCACATGCCGCGCAGCACGGCGGTGACCTCGGCGCTCGCCTCGCCCTTGGCGGCGCAGTGCAGCAGGGTGGCGGAGATCGGCGTGGTGCGGGTGCGCGCGTCGAAGGTGACCGCCGCGGCCAGCCAGTCGGCCGTCCACACCGCGCGTTCCACGCCGCAGGCCCGTCCGAGCTGCCGCAGCGCCACCAGCAGGCCCGCCAGGAGGTCGTCGCCGCTCGGGGTGAGGCCGGGACCGAGGCCCACCAGGCGCTCGGCGGCGGTGATCATGCTGATCAGCGAGCCGGTCGCGCAGCCCTCGGCGAGCAGGTCGGCGGCGCCGTTGTGTTCGAGCCCGGGACGGCGGGCCGTCGCGGCGCACAGCGCGGTCATGGCCGCGGCGGCCTGGTCGAGCCGGGCGGGCTCGACGGGACCGAGCGGCGGCGCCGGGTTCCACCAGCGGCGCGGGCGCAGCGCGTAGGGCCCGAGGTCGATGCCACCCTCGCCGACCACGGCGTCGTCACCGGCGGCCACGCCGGGCAGCGGCACGGACAGCACCATGCTGTTGGGCAGGCGCACGCCCTCGCCGGTCACCAGGGCGATCACCCGGGGTTCGACGTCGGCGCGTATCTCCAGGTAGACGCCCACGGGGAAGGCCGCGAGCACACGGGCGGGGCTGCGCGGGGAGTCGAAGACGGGCCGGAGCGCGGTGCTGGCGGCGCCGGAGACCTGCGCGCGCGGGTGATCCGTACGGATCGCCCCCCTGCGTGCTCTCGGGCGCGTTCCAACGGTCACCGGACCTCCCCTGATCAGCCGGTCGGCCCACGTCAAGCGGGTACCAGGGTGCCTGCCCCCTTGGCGTGACCTTTGAACCCGACGGTAGAACGCGTCCTCGCGGCGTCCGTACGGAGAAAGCTGCCAACAGTGAGCCCAATGGTTGGCTCTTCCTGACAGAGGAGCCATCGGTCACAATTCCCTCATGGAACCCCCTGTGCGTCTGGCGAGCACCGGCACGATCATCCATGGTGTCTCGGTCGGAGAGGTGCTGGGCGTCTCCACGCTGACCGGCGCGAGGCTCATCGCGGGCGAGTCGGGGCTCGGCCGCATCGTGCAGCGGCTCAACGTCATGGAGGTCCCCGACATCCTGGCGTGGGTCAAGCCGCACGAGCTGCTCCTGACCACCGGATACCCGCTGCGCCACACCCCGCAGTCGCTCGACCGCCTGGTGGCCGACCTTGACGAACGGGGCTTGGCCGCGCTCGCCATCAAGCTGGGCCGCTACGTGGACGCGCTGCCGGACGAGATGGTCGAGCAGGCCGACCGCCTGGGGTTCCCGCTCATCCAGCTCCCCGACGACGTCGGCTTCGACGACATCCTCAACCAGGTGCTCACCGGCATCCTCAACCGCCAGGCCGCCGTGCTGGCCAGGGCCGAGGAGGCGCACCGCGCGCTGGTCCAGGTGGTGCTGGCCGGGGGAGGGCTGCGCGAGGTGAGCGCCGAGGTCAACCGGCTGCTCGACGTCGCCGTCGCCACCCTCGACGGCGCGGGGCACGTGCTGGCCGCCGCCGGGCCCGAGCAGCACGTGGCGGCGCTGCGCGCGTTCGCCGAGGAGGGGACGGCGGTCCCCGACCCCGGCCCGGCGGGGCGCGCGTTCGCGGCCGTCCCGGTGATCGCGGGCGGGCACCACCACGGCCGGATGGTCGCCCACAGCCCGGCGGGCACGATACGCGACAGCGACATCGGCATCCTGGAGAGCGCTGCCACCGTCGCCGCGCTGGTGGTGACCAGGCAGGAGGCGGTGAACGCGGTGGAGAGCAAGTACCGCGCCGACTTCCTGCGCGACGTGCTGACCGGCCGGGCCGGGACGGCCGAGCGGGTCGCCGCGCGCGCCCTCGCCTTCGGCTGGGACCTGTCCCGGCCGGTGACCGTGGTGGTGGCCGAGCTCGACCCCGAGTGCGACGAGCGGACCGCCCAGGACCGCATGGTCGCCTCCTGGACCGTCGCCATGCGCAGGCACGACCCGCGCGGCGCGGTGGCCGGCTTCTCCCACGAGGTGGTCGCGGTGATCGACGCCGCCGCCGACACCGCCCGCGTGGCCAAGGACGCCGCGGTGGCCTTCGCCGAGGCGCTGCCCGCCACCTTCTCCACCGGCACCAGCCGCACGGCCACCGGGCCGGGCGCCGTCCCCGAGGCGTACGGCCAGGCGCTCAAGGCCGCCAGGGTCGGCCGCCAGTTGCACGGCCCAGGCGCGGTCGCCCACTTCGACCAGCTCGGGGTGTACCGGCTGCTCTCGCTCGTCAACGACACCGACGAGCTGCACGCCTTCGTGCGCGAGACGCTCGGCCCGCTGGCCACCGACGCCGACGCCGAGAACGCCGACCTGCGCCGCACCCTGCAGGTCCTGCTGGAGACCAACCTGAACGTGGCCGAGACCGCCCGGCGGCTGCACTTCCACTACAACACCCTGCGCTACCGCATCGGCAAGCTGGAGCGCATGCTCGGCGCCTTCACCGAGGACGCCCACCTGCGGCTCAACCTCACCCTGGCGTTGCACGTGCTGCGGATGCGGGGCATCTGACACGGGAACCGGGGTCCCGGCGGCGGGCCGTCCGGGACCCTATCCTGAACCGGTGAGTGAGACGTTCGAACTGGAAACCGAGCACATCCCGCTGTGCGACCTGCTCAAGGTCTGCGCCGTCGCCGAGACCGGGGGTGTCGCGGGGCTGCTCATCGCCGACGGCGAGGTGCGGGTCGACGGCCAGGTGGAGCTGCGCAAGCGCGCCAAGATCCGCCCCGGGCAGGTGGTCACCGGAGAGGGCTTCGAGATCCACGTCGTGGCGGCGTCCTGAGGAGAGCGCTCACCGGTCTTCCGGGTGGATTTGGCAGATCATGCCCGTGAACGGATATCGGTGCGCGCCTAATGTGCCGCCCAACGCGAACTGAATCCGCCGCGAAGGCAAGCCTGCGGGGTGGCGACCGAGCGACGGCCCGAGCGAAGAGGGGCTCTCATGGTTGCGGGTTGGACCAAACACGGCGACGGGCGGCGGCTGGCTCCGGGAGAGGTGGTGCGGCCCGACGAGCGATTGTCGTGGCCGCGGATGGTCGGGTTCGGCGCCCAGCACGTCATCGCGATGTTCGGGGCGACCTTCGTCTTCCCCGTGGTCATGGGGCTCGACCCCAACGTCGCGGTGATGATGTCGGGCGTCGCCACGATCCTGTTCCTGCTCATCGTCCAGGGGAAGATCCCCAGCTACCTGGGCACCAGCGCGTCCTTCGTGGGCGGGGTGGTGGCGATCCGCGCCGCGACCGACAGCGACGCCATTGTGACCGGGGCGATCCTGGTGGCGGGTGTGGTCATGGCCCTGGTGGGCGTGGCGATCCACTACCTCGGGGTGCGGATCATCAACCGGATCTTCCCACCGGTGGTGACCGGCGCGGTGGTGATGCTCATCGGCTTCGGACTGGCCTTCGTGGTCGCCGACACCTACTGGCCGCAGGACCCCTGGATCGCGCTCATCACCATGGCGGCGACCTTCCTGATCATCGTGCTGTTCCGCGGCTTCATCGGCCGGATCGGCATCCTGCTCGGCCTGGTCACCGGCTACGTGCTCTCGTGGGCGGCCGACCGGGTGTTCGGCCAGATCACCGCGTTCGACGCGGGCGCCCAGCAGGTGACCACGCACCTGCGGGTGGACTTCTCCGGCGTGGCGAGCGCGCCGTGGATCGGGCTGCCGCAGTTCCACGCGCCGGACTTCAAGGTCGGCGCGATCGTGCTGGTGCTGCCCGCGGTGATCGCCCTGATCGCCGAGAACGTGGGGCACGTCAAGGCCGTCGGTGAGATGACCGGCGCCGACGTCGACCGGCACATGGGCCGGGCGATCATCGGTGACGGCGTCGGCACCGTCGTGGCCAGCGCCGTCGGCGGCTCGCCCACCACCACCTACGCGGAGAACATCGGCGTCATGGCCGCCACCCGCGTCTACTCCACCGCCGCCTACTACATCGCGGCGATCGTGGCGATCCTGTTCGGCCTGTGCCCGAAGTTCGGGGCGCTGGTGGCCGCGACTCCGGGTGGCGTGCTCGGCGGTGTGACCGTCATCCTGTACGGCATGATCGGATTGCTCGGCGCCAAGATCTGGATCGAGAACCGGGTGGACTTCGCCGATCCGGTGAACATGGTCCCCGTCGGGGCGGGGATCATCCTGGCGATCGGGCCGGTCCGGCACATGATCACCGATGAGTTCACGCTGGAGGGGATCGCCCTGGGCACCATCGTGGTCCTGGTGGGCTACCACGTGCTGCGCGCCATCGAGGCGCGGCGCCGTCCGGACGGCGGCGCCGGGGCCGCGGGCGGCGACGTCGGCATCGAACGAGGAGCCGCGCCGTGACGTGGGTAATGGTGGGAGCGTGAAGCCACCGCCATTCGCGTACCGCTCGCCCCGCGAGGTCGGCCAGGCGCTGGCCGACCTCGCGGAGGCGGACGGCGACGGCAAGGTCCTGGCGGGCGGTCAGAGCCTGATCCCGCTGCTGAACATGCGGCTGACGGCCCCCGGCCGGATCATCGACATCAACCGGATCACCGGGCTCGACACCGTCGAGCCGGAGGCGGGCGGCGTCCGCGTGGGGGCCCTGGCCCGCCATACGCGGGTGGAGCGGTCCCCGGTGGCGGCGGCCGTCCAGCCGCTCCTGCGGCAGGCGCTGCGGCTGGTCGCCCACCCCGTGATCCGCAACCGGGGCACGGTGGTGGGCAGCCTGGTCCACGCCGACCCGGCGGCCGAGCTGCCCGCCGTGCTGGCACTGCTCGGCGGGTCGGTACGGCTGGCCCGCGCCGGCGGGCCCGGCCGCGACGTACCGGCCGGCGAGTTCTTCATCGGCCCGCTGGAATCCGCCGCCGAGCCGGACGAACTGGCCCTGTCCGCGTTCTTCCCCGGCCTGCCGCCGCGCAGCGGCACCGCGTTCCACGAACTGGCCAGAAGGCACGGCGACTTCGCCCTCGCGGGCGTCGCGGCGGTCGTGACCATGCGCACCGACCTCGGCCTGGAGAGCGCCAGGGTGGCGTGCGTGGGCGTCGGCCCCGGTCCCGTCGTGGTCGATGTCACGGCGGAGGCGGGCGGCGGCGAGTGGGACGCGGCGGCGCGGGCCGTACGCGAACGGATCGAACCCGAGGACGACATCCACGCCACCGCCGGCTACCGGCGGCACGTGGCGGGCGTCCTCGCCGAGCGGGCGCTGACCGAGGCGTCGAGGAGGGCGGCCGATGCCTGAGCGGGACGAGCCCGGCGACCAGGACGAACTGCCCGTCACGCTGGTCGTGAACGGCGTGCCGCGGCAGGCGGACGTGCCGCCCCGCCGCCTGCTGTCCGACTTCCTGCGCCACGACCTCGGGCTCACCGGCACCCACGTGGGCTGCGAGCACGGCGTGTGCGGCTGCTGCACCGTCCTGCTGGACGGCGAGCCGATCCGCTCCTGCCTGACCCTCGCGGTGACCGTGGACGGCAGGGCCGTCACCACGGTCGAGGGGCTCGCCCCCGCCCCCGGCGAGATGTCCCCGGTGCAGCGGGCCTTCGCCGAGTGCCACGCCCTGCAGTGCGGCTTCTGCACGCCGGGCTTCCTGTGCACGGTGACCGCGCTGCTGCGGGACAACCCCGCGCCCGGCGAGGACGAGGTGCTCGACGGCATCTCCGGCAACCTGTGCCGGTGCACCGGCTACCAGAACATCGTCAAGGCGGTGCGCCGCGCGGCCGACCTGATCGCGGAGGAGTCGTGACGCCGAGGCCGTTCGGAGACCCGATCCAGCGCCGCGAGGACTCCCGGCTGCTCACCGGGCAGGGCCGCTACCTGGACGACCTGGGCGCGGGCGCGCTCGCGGCGGCGTTCGTGCGCTCCCCGCACGCGCACGCGCGGATCCGCGACATCGACGTCTCCGGCGCGCTCGACGTCGATGGACTGATGGCCGTCTACACCTGGGAGGACCTCCCGCAGCGGCTGGCCGAGCCGCTGCCGCTGCTGATCCCGCACCCGGCCCTGACCCACGGCCGCACCGCCTACCCCCTGGCCCGCGACGTGGTGCGGCACGTGGGCGAGCCCGTCGTGATGGTGGTCGCGCGCGACCGCTACCTCGCCGAGGACGCCTGCGCGCTGATCCGCGTGGACTACGACGTGCGCGACCCGGTGGTGGACATCGAGGAGGCCGTGCGCGGCGGCCCCGACGTGCACGAGGACGTGCCCGGCAACGTGGGCGCACACCTGGTGCAGGAGGTGCCGACCCAGGCCGGGGCCCCGGCGCGGCAGGCGATCGAGACGGCCCCGCACACCCTGGCCTTCCGGCTGCGGATCGAGCGCAGCGCCTCGACGCCGCTGGAGGGGCGCGGCGTCTACGCGCGCTGGGACGCGGACGACCGCTCGCTGCGGGTGTACTCCAGCACCCAGACCTCGACCAGCGTGCGGATGGCGATCGCCGCCAAGCTCGACCTGCCGCTGCCCTCGGTGGAGGTGATCGCGCCCGACGTCGGCGGCGGCTTCGGGGTCAAGATCGTGCATCCGTGGCCGGAGGAGGTGCTGGTCCCGTGGGCCGCGATACGGCTCGGCCGGGAGGTCAAGTGGACCGAGGACCGCCGCGAGCACTTCATCTCCTCGGCGCACGAGCGCGGGCAGGTGCACTTCGTCCGGGTGGGCTTCGACGACGCGGGCCGGGTGCTCGGCCTCGACGTGACGATCCTGCACGACCACGGCGCCTACACCCCCTACGGCATCATCGTGCCGATCATCACCGCCACCCAGTTGCTCGGCCCCTACCGCATCGGGTCGTACCGGGTGGAGTTCTCGTCGATCTACACCAACACCGTGCAGGTCACGCCGTACCGGGGCGCGGGGCGCCCGCAGGGCGTGTTCTGCATGGAGCGCACCATGGACCGCATCGCCGCGCACCTGGGCCTGGACCGCACGGCGGTGCGCGAGGCCAACCTGATCCAGCCGGACGAGTTCCCCTACGACCAGCACATGACCTTCCAGGACGGCCGTCCGCTGATCTACGACAGCGGCGACTATCCCGAGTCGCTGCGGATGCTCAAGGAAATGATCGGCTGGGACGAGTTCCCCGCGTTCCGCGAGGAGGCGGAGGCCGAGGGGCGGCGCGTCGGCATCGGCATCGGCTGTTACGTGGAGGGCACCGGGGTCGGGCCGTACGAGGGCGGGCACGTGCAGGTCACCTCCGACGGGCGCGTGCACGTCTCGACCGGCCTGACCTCGCAGGGGCAGGGCCACGAGACGGTCTTCGCGCAGATCGCGGCGAGCGAGCTGGGCGTGCCGATAGAGCGGGTCTCGGTGGTGACCGGCGATACCCGCAGGTTCGGCTACGCGGTGGGCACCTTCGCCTCGCGGGCGGCGGTGATGAGCGGCAACGCGATCGCGCTGGCCTGCCGCAAGGTGCGCGACAAGGCGCTGCGGATCGCGGCCGACGCGCTGGAGGCCGACCCCGCCGACCTGCTGATCGAGGAGGGCGTGGTCCGCGTCGCGGGCGCGCCGGGCGCGTCGATCCCGCTGGCGACGGTCGCCACGCTGGCCAACCCGCTGCGCTACGCGTTCGACGAGGAGGCGGCCAGGGCGACCCAGTTCGCCGGGGCGTCCGCGCCCGACCGGCCGCCGGTCGCCGAGGGAGAGGAGCCCGGCCTGGAGGGCCGTGACTACTACTCGCCGATCCGCTCGACGTTCGCCTCCGGGATGCACGCGGCGATCGTGGAGACCGATCCGGACACGGCGGAGATCAGGATCCTGCGCTACGCGGTGGTGCACGACTGCGGGCGGCTGATCAACCCGGCGATCGTGGAGGGGCAGATCCACGGGGGAGTGGCCCAGGGAGTCGGCGGCGCGCTCTACGAGCGGATGGTCTACGACTCCCACGGCCAGTTGCTCAACGCCTCGTTCATGGACTTCCTGATGCCCTACGCGACCGAGGTGCCGCGTGTGGAGACCGCCCACCTGGAGACCCCCTCGCCGCTGAACCCGCTGGGCATCAAGGGCGCGGGGGAGGCGGGGGTGATCCCGGTGTCGGCGGTGCTGGCGGGCGCGATCGAGGACGCCGAGGGCATCGTCGTGGACCGGATGCCGATCTCCCCGTCCGAGCTGTTCCAGCTCAGGCGGGGAGCGATCTAGGCGACCTTGGCGTGCGAAGTGGTCATTACGCGCTTTCTGAACACCCAGTAGGTCCACCCCTGGTAGCCCAGCACGAACGGCAGCGCGATCACTCCGATCCAGGTCAGCATGCTCAGCGTGTAGGGGGCCGAGGCCGCCTCGGCCACGGTCAGGCCGGGCAGCGGCTCCGGCCACAGCGCGCCGAACAGCGCGGCGGAGCCGAGCGCGATGGCCGACGCGGTCGCGGCGAACGCCCACCCCTCGCGGCGTCGCCAGGCGAACGCCACCCCGGCGGCGATGGCCGCCATCGCGGCGAGCGCGACGCCCCAGATCACACCGGGACGGCCCGCCGGGACGGCGGACAGCGCGATCACGCCGGTGGGCAGGGCGACCAGGGAGGCGGCGAGAGCGGTGAGGCGGGCGCGTCGCCGTACCGGGCCCTCGGTCTTCAGCGCGATGAACACCGCGCCGTGCAGCACGCACAGGGCCAGCGAGAACACCCCGCCGACCAGGGCGGCCACGGCGCTGCCGAGCAGCAGGTCGGCGAAGATCGCGCCCCACAGGAACGCGGGCAGGCCGCTGCCGACCATGACGCCCGCGTCGCACCAGGCCCGCTCGGTGGCCGAGCCGACCTTGCCGCGCCACTCCAGGGCCGCGCCGCGCACGATGAGCCCGACCAGGACGAACAGCATCGGCAGGTAGAACTGGCTGAACATGCCCGCGTACCAGGCCGGGAAGGCGGCGAAGGTGGCGCCGACGGCGGTGATCAGCCACACCTCGTTGCCGTCCCAGACCGGGCCGATGGTGCTGAGGACCTGCCCGCGCTGGGCGTCGGAGCGGGACAGGAACGGCGCCAGCAGGCCGACGCCGAAGTCGAAGCCCTCCAGGACGAAGTACCCGGTCCACAGGAAGGCGATGAGGGCGAACCACAGGGTGGTGAGTTCCATGACGGGTCCCGATCAGTACATGAGGGTGGGCTGCGGGGCGGGCCGTTCGGCGCCGGCGTCGCGGGTGCGCGGGACGGCGGGCACCGGCTCCGGCCCCGCCTTGACGTACCGGACCAGCAGCACGCCCTCGGCGACGGCGAGCAGGCCGTACAGGGCGGTGAAGACGGCGAGCGACACGGCCACCTGGGTCAGGCTCACACCGGGGGACACGCTGGCCGCGGTCAGCAGCTCGCCGGTGACCGTCCACGGCTGGCGGCCGATCTCGCTGAGCAGCCACCCGGCGATCATCGCCAGCGTGGGCAGCGGCAGGGCCAGCAGGCAGAGCCGGGCGAACCACGTGGGCAGCGGCCTCTCACCGCCCCTGCGGCGCTTGCGGGTCAGCCAGAGCCCGAGCACGGACAGCCCCACGGTGGCCATCCCGAACACGATCATGACGCGGAAGGACCAGAAGACGACCGGCAGGTCGGGGCGGTAGTCGCCGGGGCCGAACTCCCTGGCGAAGCGCTCCTGGAGGTCGTCGGTGCCCTGGATCACGGCGTTGGGGTCGCCGGTGGACAGGAAGCTCAGCAGGTTGGGGATCTCGACCCCGGGCACGATGGAGAACGCCGCGCCCGCCTGGTCGTGCCGCAGCCCCTCGGCGGCGGCCAGCTTCATCGGCTGCTGCTCGTGCAGCAGCTTGGCCGACATGTCGCCGCTGGCCGCGACCACGATCCCGGCGACGGCGGTCATCGCCAGCGCGGCGCGCAGGCTGGTCCGCCACATCGGGGCGTCGCCCGATCCGGCGCGGCGTTCGCGCAGCAGGCGGTAGCCGCAGACGGCGATCACGAACCCGCCCGCCACGATGAAGGCGGCGCCCACGACGTGCGGCACCTGGGCGAGCGCGGCCGGGTTGGTCAGCACCGCCCACAGGTCGGTCATCCGCGCCTTGCCGTCCACGACGGTGTAGCCGACCGGGTTCTTCATCCAGGCGTTGGCGGCCAGGATGAAGTAGGCCGACAGGTTGGACCCGATGGCGGCGGCCCAGATGGTGGCCAGGTGGACCCGCTTGGGCAGGCGGTCCCAGCCGAAGATCCAGAGTCCGAGGAACGTGGACTCCAGGAAGAACGCGAGCAGCGCCTCCATGGCCAGCGGGGCGCCGAACACGTCACCGACGAAGACGGAGTACTCACTCCAGTTCATCCCGAACTGGAACTCCTGCACGATGCCGGTGACCACGCCCATGGTGAAGTTGATCAAGAACAGCTTGCCGAAGAACTTGGTCAGCCTGAGGTAGTGCTCCTTGCCGGTGCGGTGCCAGGCCGTCTGCAGCCCGGCGACGAAGATGCCCAGCCCGATGGTCAGCGGTACGAACAGAAAGTGGTACACGGTGGTGATCCCGAACTGCCACCGCGCCAGGTCCAGGGCGTCCAAACCTTCCCCCTCACAAGCGAGCTCTACAAGCCGTAGTAGTTCTACATTCAGTAGTACTACAGCTTGTAGAGCAATGGGCCGGGGGGTCGCCGCGGGCTCCTGCGATCTTCGTCACACCGTCCGCCCCCCGGGCGGCGGCCCCCCTCACTGCGTCGTGCGGGCCCTCCCCGTCCCGCACGATCCACATCCTGGGGCACCGGACCCCCGCCGGGCGTCACCCGCCCGGCGGATTCCGGTCTACGCCGCCCGGCGGACCCGGAAGATCAGGACCACAGCACCGGGTACCAGATCAGCTCGCGCCGCGCGAGGATCCGGACGTCCCGGTACAGGACCGTGAACACCCCGACCGTGATGAGGATCACGCCGGTGATCAGGGCGATGCGCCCCGGCCTGGCGGTGAGCCACCGGCTGACGCGCTCACCGGTGCCGAGCGCGAGCAGCACGAAGAGCACCGCCATGATCACGATGTTGCCGGCCGACTGCAGCATGAAGGCCAGCGCGCCGTACAGCGGAGTGTGGCTCTCGGCGGCGTCCCGGGACGGGAGGATTCATCCCGCCGGGGGATCAGCCGTTGAGGTAGACCGCGAGCTGGGTCCTGTCGCGCAGGCCCAGCTTGCGCAGGACGGCGGAGACGTGGTTCTTGACCGTCCCCTCCGTGATGTAGAGGCGGGCGGCGATCTCCTTGTTCGCCGCCCCGGCGCTGACCAGCCGCGCCACCTCGACCTCCCGGGCCGAGAGCTTCTCCTGGCCGTGGAACCCGCCCCTGCCCGGGGCGGTGGCGCGTAACTCGGCCACCAGGCGGGCCGCCACCGGGCTCGCCAGCACGGTCTCGCCGCGCGCCGCCCGGTGGATGGCCGTGACCAGCTCCTCGGGCGAGCAGTCCTTGATCAGGTAACCGGCGGCCCCGTTGCGCAGCGCGCCGAAGATGTAGTCGTCCTGGTCGAAGGTGCTCAGCACGATCGCCGCGATCTGCGGGTGCTCGCGGCTCAGGTGGCCGATCAGCTCCACGCCGTCCATCCCCGGCATCCGGGCGTCCACCAGCGCCACGTCGGGCAGGCAGCGGGGCACCGCGCGCAGCGCGGCCCGCCCGTCGGGGGCGTCGGCGACGACCTCGATGTCCTCCTCGATCTCCAGGAGCTTGCGCAGCCCCTGCCGCATCAGCACCTGGTCGTCGACCAGCAGCACCCTGATCGTCATATCGGCCGCACCCCTGCCCGGATGTCCGTCTCGGGCCGCTCACGGACGACGCCTCCGGGCTCGTCGTCCCGGCGCTTTCTGCGAAGCGGCGGCAGCCTCAGTCCTCGCCTGGTCGCGGCCGGCTCTGAGCCTGGGGCGCGGGTGGCCGTGGGCACCTCGGCGCGCAGCTCGAAGCCGCCGCCCGCGGCGCTGCCGCCGGTCAGCTCGCCGGAAAGGGCCCTGGTCCGCTCGGCCAGCGAGGTGAGGCCGAAGCCGCCGTCGCCGCCGTGGTCCTGGCCCTTGCCGTCGTCGGTGATGACCAGCGTGACGCGGTCGTCGCCGAAGGTCAGGCGGCCCCGCACGTGCCGGGCCTCGGCGTGCCGCAGCGCGTTGGTCAGCCCTTCCTGCAGCACCCGGTAGAGGACCAGCTCCACGTCGGGTTCGAGCAGGCGCTCGCGGCCCTCCACCTCGAAGGCCACGGTCAGGCCGGTGCCGTCGAAGGAGGCGGCGAGGCGTTCCAGGGCGGCGCTGCCGACCCGGCCGTCCAGCGCCAGCGGGCGCAGCGCCCGCACCCAGCGCCTGGCGTCGGACAGCGCGTCCCTGGTGACCTCCTTGGCCTGGCGCACCTCGTCCCAGGCCATCTCGGGACGGCGTTCGCGGTAGCGCTCCGCGTTCTCCAGGCCCACCTTGATCACCGTGAGGTAGTGCCCGATGGAGTCGTGCATCTCGCCGCCCATCCTGGCCCGCTCCTGCGCCACGGCCAGCTCCCGCACGCGGTCCAGCAGGCCCTGGGCCTCGGCCCTGCGCAATCGCGCCTCCAGGACGGCCGACGTCATGCCCAGCACGAACGCGGCGAAGACCGCCATCGCGCCGACCTGGGTCAGCGCGTCGAGCACGGTGCGCCCGAAGAGCAGGGCCATCACGAAGATGGCCACCGACATGCCGCCCAGGATCGCCGAGGCGGTGCGCATGCCGTAGACGAAGGCCAGGTTGGCGATGCCGATCAGGGTCAGCAGCATGTGGGTGCCGTAGGAGCCGGTCAGGCCGAGCGCGAAGGTGGCGGGCAGGAACAGCAGGGCGGTGAACTGGTGGCCGGGCGCGGGCTTCCAGGGCAGCACCAGCCACAGGCTCGCGACGGCGACGACGTTGATCGCGAACAGCACGCTGTGCAGGGTGTCGTCCGGGCGGACTATGTAACCGGCGACCGTGGCGACCAGCACGATCCAGAAGACCACGCTGAACAGCGTGGGCCGGTCGGGGGCGCCCGGCCAGCCGCCGCGCGAATCGCTCCGCCACCGCAGACGTGCCATGTCTCCGACATTAGAGTCCGGATGGCGGTGTGCCATCCCCCTTGAGCAGTATGACCATGGTCATGGTGGCTTCTACCCGCCGCTCGATGCGCCTCCGAGGGGATCTTCCTAGCGTCTGAGGCAACCAGTTGGCGCCCACCCAGACATCCGGTACGGCATGCAACTGGTGCTGCTGAGCTGCACACTCACCGTGGCCGGGCTGGTCGTCCTCAACGCCCGGGCTCCCCGCGCGGTGCCGCGGGGAGCCGTGGACGCCTGACGCGATGGTCAGGAGCGGTGCAGCAGGCCGGACAGCGCGGAGGCCGTTTCGAGCACGACCTCGCCCTTGGACGAGTGGCGCACGCTGACCCGGGCGCGGTTGGCGGCCGACAGCGCGAACCTGCCGTTCAGGTTGATCTCGACCCGGCCGTCGGCGCTCGCGTGCAGCCGGGCCGGGCGGTTGACCGGCCAGGCGTAGTCGACGAGCCTGCCGTCGGCCGTGTGCCGGGTGAGGGCGACCTCGACCAGCTCACCGGCGGTGAGCCCGCGCAGGGCGACGAAGGCGGTGAGGTCCGCCCACACCGCTACGTTCGGCGCGATGCTCTGCCCACCGGCCGGGTGCCATCCGGCGGTGTCCTTGCGTTCGGCGGACCACCATGGCTGGAAGTCCACACTCGGGGGGACGACGACCTCCTCGCTCAGGCCGACGGACACGATCTCGGGCATCTCTTCCTCCGGTTCTGGGGTGGTCGGGGGGACCGTCGGGCCGGGCTTCGGTGCTCCGGCCCGGATCCACGGGTAGACGGACGGGCCGGGGCAGTCGGTGGCGTAGCCGTCCCGGTGTCCCTTGATCTCGGCGCCGGCGTCGCCGCGCTCGCGCAGGTAGTCGCGGGCGCCGTGGAAGGCGCGCTTCATGGAGTCGGTGATCCGGGTGACCCCGGAGGAGCCGACCAGGACGAGGATCGCGTAGTGGCCGGAGTTCAGGCCCGCGCCGTTGGCGGCCGGGAGCACGTGCGGGCCCCGGCCGATCATCGCCCGGTCGTGGCCGCACACGACCATGCTGTAGCCGATGTCGGACCAGCCGTTGCCGTTCATGTGGCCGTTCTGGATGCCGCGCACCGCGGCCCGGCAGGCGCCGTGGTCGGTCAGCGTCGCGGGATCGACCCGTCCGCCGGTGTAGTGCGCCTTCACGCCGCGCGCCGAGGCGAGGCGGCTGGTGGCGCGCGGCGGCCGGGCGCCCCATGAGGCCCGGCTCTCGATAACGGTCATGTCAACACCTTCCGTGTGGCGCGCGCGGCCGTCCGGCGGCCGTCCGGGAGTGCGGGGTGTGCGGAGAACCCTCTTTTCCCGGACGGCGGCTTTCAGTCCCCCGAGGCGTCCTCAGGGCGCGGCCGGCCCGCACGCCTGTCGCGTGCAGGGCCAGCTTGGCGTATTGGGGCGGCTGAATGCCTGCTTTTGCACCACTCCGCTATACAACGCGTGCCCGCCCGGTGACCCCGGCGGGACTACCCGCGAACCACCGCGCCGCGCCAGGGCCCCTAGGGGGAGGAGTTTTTCCGCATAAGGGTGGTTGTGGGGATTTCTCCGGTGTGTCCGGTGGATACCTTGAAGATGATGCCGGTGTCAACGGCGAACTCGCCGAGAAATTGTCCGGAGCCGATTATCGAGGTGCGCGATGTGTACTCACGAGCCTTCCTGTCCCTCCCCGTACGCATTCGATCGTGAGGCCGCGCGGCGCGTGGCCGCCCATCCGGAGCAGGGATGGAGCCTGTTGTGCAACGGTGTCGTGCTGTTCGAGGACACCGGTGAACTCCTGCCCGACGGCCGCGTGATTCCGCCGCGGCGACCAGTCGGTCTTGTCATGGCCAAGGCCGCGTGAGGCCCCGGCGCGCATTTGGAACGACCCCCTATCCGGGCGGCCGGTCATTGTCTAACCTCTGAAATCTGGAGGTGGCGATGAAGGTCGTCGGAAGTGCCGTGATCGGTGTGGAAAGACCACGGCTGTGGACCGCCATGCGCGATCCCGGTGTGCTGGTCCGCACGATCCCCGGCTGCAAACGCCTTGAAGAGGTCGGCGGCGACGCCTACCGGATGACCGTCGCCGCCGGCGTGGCCTCGATCAAGGGCGTCTACCAGGGCGAGGTCACCCTTTCCGACCTCGCCGAGCCGGAGGGCTTCACGCTCAAGGCGAGCGGCCAGGGCGCGCCCGGTACGGTCGACGCCACCGTCCGGGTCCGCCTCAGCGACGACGACACGGGCGGCACCCGGGTCGAGTACGACGCCGAGGCGGTGATCGGCGGCATGATCGGCGGCGTCGGGCAGCGGATGCTCGCCTCCGTGGCCAAACGCACCGCCGCCCAGTTCTTCACCGCGATCGAACGCACCCTCTCCGTCCCCGCCGAAGTGCCCGCCCTTGTGACGGCCGCGGGCGCCGCCGACGCGCCCGCCGTCACGGAGTCCGTGCCCGCTTCGGCGGTGGCGGGGGCGCCCGAGACGGCCGCCGCCGGTCCCAGGGTCTTCACCCGCCCCGCCGAGTCGTTCCGTCCCGGCCTCCCCGACAAGGCGCTGATCGCCGCCTTCGGCACCGGGGCCGGAATCGCCCTGGGCAGCGCCGTGGTCGGCTGGCTGCTCGGCCGCACCGCCAAACGCCGCTGACGGGCGCGGCGCCGCGTCCGGGGCCGGCGGATGCGGAACGCATGGGTTGTGACGGAGTCTCGCGGAAGAGGATCTCCAGGCGTAACGTGGCGGGTATGCGGGAGGCACGCGCGGATGATGCTCGGAGCCAGGCCAGGCAGCTGATCGGCGATCTCCTCGGAGACGAACGCCCGACCGCCGGGGCGCTGGTCCGCCAGGCCGTGGCGTCCCTCGGCGAGGCACGTGCCGAGCGCTGTGTCGAACTGGTCCGCTGGGCCCCGCTGACCCGCAGGTCTTCTGAGCTGGCCTCGGTCGCCGGGCTGGTCATCGGCACCCGGGAACTGGGCGAGCAGTGGTGGCGGCGGGGCCGGGGCGGCAAGCTGCCCGCGCCCGACGAGGCGCTGGCCACCAGCGCCGCGATCGAGCCGTGGACCGACCTCACCGTACTGGAGATGCTCGCCGCCTGGATCGCCGACGACGCGGCCGACGAGCGCTGGGGCGCGGCGGTCGCCACCGCCGACCTCAACTCCTGGCAGGCCGAGGACCGCATCGACCTGCCGCCGGGCGCGCGTCCCGGCGACCGGGTGGTGGTCGGCTTCGACGCGGGCGGGCGTCTCGACGCCGTGGTCGTGGAGCGTGCCGACGAGGAACTCGGCTCCAACCTGGACTTCGCCTCGCTGCGTTACTCCCGGCCCGCCGAGGCGCAGTGGAGCTGGGGCGTGGCGGCCGGGCTCGGGCCGCACCCGCTCGAAGGCGAGAAACCCGACCCCTACGCCGAGCCCGTTGAGATCGGCGCGGCCGACCCGCTGCGCACCTGGGCGCTGCGCCACGGCGCGACCGTCGAGCAGGCCGGGCCCCCGTGGTGGCGCAAGGGCGAGGTGATCGCCGCCATCGAGCGGGTCGACTGGATGTGGCGCAGCGGCGAGTGGTTCGCCTGGTGGCGGGCCGTGGCGGCGCTGGTCGACGGCGACAGCGCGCAGCTCGCCGCCCGCATGGACGACATGGACGACACAGACGACGCCTCGTGAACGCCCCCGCGCACCGGGGCGGCGCCCTGACGACACCTGACGACACATGACGATGCCCGGCATGGTCCTTCGGCAGGGTCCGCCGATTCGGCGCGACCCGCGCGCTGGGTAGACACGCATCATGCGCAATGTCCGGATCGGAGTGGACACGGGGGGCACGTTCACCGACGTAGTCGTGGTGGACGAGTCGACCGGAGAGATCACCACCACCAAGACCCCGTCCACCCCGGCCGACCCGGCGGAGGGCTTCCTGGCGGGAATCCGCAAGGCCCTGCCCCCGGAGGCCGGTTCGACCGGCGTCGCCGGGATCGTGCACGGCACCACCGTCGCCACCAACCAGCTTCTCGAAGACCGCATCGCCGACCTGGGCTTCGTCACCACCGAGGGGTTCGAGTCGATCCTGGAGATCGCCAGGCAGAGCGTCCCCGACGGCTACGGCAACTCCTACTTCTGGGTCAAACCACCCCGTATCGTCCCGGCGCACCGGGTGCGGACCGTCGGCGGGCGCCTGGACCACCTCGGCCGGGAGGTCCGGCCCTTCGACGAGGATCAGGCCGTCGCGGCGGCACGCTGGTTCGCCGAGCGCGGGATCACCGCGATCGGCGTGTGCCTCCTGCACTCCTACGCCGACCCGGTCCACGAGCGCCGGATGCGCGACGTGCTGGCCAGGGAGCATCCCGAGGCCGTGGTGTCGCTGTCCAGCGACGTGCTGCGCGAGTACCGCGAGTACGAGCGGTCGGTGACCACGCTGGTGGACGCGGCGGTCAAGCCGACCATGCGCCGCTACATAGCGGGCCTGTCCGCGCGGCTGTCCGCGCCGTTCTCGGTGATGAAGAGCAACGGCGGGGTGCTCTCCGCCGCCGAGGTGGTGCACCAGCCGATCACCACCGTGCTGTCCGGCCCGGCCGCCGGGGCGCTGGGGGCGGCGGCCGTCGCGGCGGCGGCGGGCCGTCCCGGGGTGATCACCCTGGACGGCGGCGGCACCTCCACCGACGTCGCCGTGGTGATCGACGGCGAGCCGTCCCTGACCACCGAGGGGACGATCGGCCGGTTCCCCTGCAAGATCCCGATGATCGACGTGGTCACCGTGGGCGCGGGCGGCGGCTCGGTGGCCTGGGTCTCCCCGGAGGGCACGCTCAAGGTCGGCCCGAGGTCCGCCGGGGCCGATCCCGGCCCGCTCTGCTACGGCAAGGGCGGCACCGAGGTGACCGTCACCGACGCCCACGTCTACCTCGGCAGGGTCCCCCCGCACCTGCTCGGCGGCGAGATCCCGCTGGACGCCGCCGCCGCGCGCGCCGGGATCGAGACGCTCGCGGGCGCGCTCGGCCTCACCCCGGAACGCACCGCCACCGGCGTCCTGGAGGTCAGCGCCTTCAACCAGGCCAACGCGATCCGGCAGATCACCGTCAAGCGCGGGCTCGACGTGCGCGACTTCCCGCTCGTCACGTTCGGCGGCTCGGGGCCGCTGCTGGCCTGCCGCCTGATGGACGTCCTCGGCCTGCCCGAGGTGATCGTGCCCGCCGACCCGGGCAACCTGTCCGCCTTCGGGCTGCTCACCGTGGACGTCAAGAACGACTACGTCCGCACGTTCGTCACCCGCGATCTGCCGCCCGGCGACGCCGGGGAGATCTACGCCGAGCTGGAGGAGGAGGCCGCGGCGGCGCTCGCCCGCGAGGGGTTCCCCCGCGACCGTCAGGTCTACGCGCGCAGCGCGGACCTGCGCTACTACGGGCAGGCGTACGAGGTCAGGGTCCCTGCCCCGGCGGGGCCCATCGACGAGGAATGGAGGACGGCGGTGCTGGACGGCTTCCACCGCGCCCACGAACGCCTCTACGGATACGCCTACCGCGACGACCCCCGCCACGCCGTGGAATGGGTCAACCTGCGCGTCTCCGGCATCGGGCCGATCCGGCGGCCCGCCATGCGCCGCCTGGCCGCCGGATCCGGGCCGCCGTCCGCGCCGCCGGCCCGGACGGTGTTCTTCGACACCTGGTGTGAGGCCCCGATCCTGAGGCGGGCCGACCTGGGGGCGGGCACGGTGATCACCGGACCGGCCGTCATCGAGGAGTACGGCTCGACGCTGCCGGTGCACCCCGGCTTCACCGCGACCGCCGACGAGCACGCGAACCTGATCCTGCGGGGGGCGGCCCGATGAGCGCCGGGCACGCCTCGGCGGGCAAGGCCGACCCCGTCCTCGTGGAGATCGTCGAGGGCACCCTGGCCTCGGTGGAGAAGGAGGTCGAGACGGCCATCGCCCGCACGGCCCGCTCGCCGATGATCCGCGACGCCCACGACTTCCGCGCCGGGATCCACGACGCGCGCCTGCGCAAGCTCACCGGCAGGTCGTACTCCGCCCTGGTCCAGCCGATCGTCCGCGACTTCCCCATCGCCGAGATGAACCCCGGCGACGTGTTCTTCCACAACGACGTCTACCTGTCGGAGGGCGGCATCGGCCACCTGCCCGACCTGTGCGTCACGGTGCCGGTCTTCCATGACGGCGAGGTGGTCGCGTTCGTGCAGGCGTTCGGTCACCACGACGACATCGGGGGCGCGGTGCCGGGCTCGATGCCCTCCCACGCCACCAGCGTCTTCGAGGAGGGGCTGATGGTCCCGCCGATCAAGCTGTGGGACCGTGGCGTGCCCAACCGTGCGGCGCTGACCATCATGACGCGCAACTCGCGCATGCCCGACTCGCTGGCCGGCGACCTCGACGCCGAGTGCTCGGCCTGCCTGATGGGGGCGCGCCGCCTCGGGGAGCTGTTCGCCCGCTATGGCAGGCGGCCGGTCGAGGAGTCCTTCGACGCCATCATCGGCAAGACGACCGAGACCTTCCGCAGGGAGCTGCTGGCGAAGATCCCCGAGGGGGTCTACACCTGGGAGGACTACGCCGAGCACGATGGCGTGGACGAACCGCGCCTGCACACCCAGCGGATCACCCTCACCGTCGACCACTCGGCCGCCACGCCGCTGACCATCGACTTCACCGGCACGTCGGCCCAGGCCAAGGGGCCGATCAACCACGCGGGCGACTACGCCGACGGCGTCTTCCTGAAGAAGTGGCTGGCGCCGATCCTGCGCAACCTGGCCGACTCGCCCGAGCGCATGGCCGAGCTGGACGTGAACGAGGGCGTCGTCCCGCTGATCAAGATGATCTTCCCGGAGAGGGGCACCCTGCTCACCCCGATCTTCCCCGCGCCGACCAACGCCCGCACGTTCGTCATCCTGCGGCTGCTGGGCGTGCTCGCGGGCGTGCTGGCCAAGGCGACGGGCGGGCGCATGCCGGCCGACCAGGAGACCATCCGCTACACGGGCGTCCACGGCACGGCGGAGGACGGCTCGCCGTACCTGATGCGTGAGGTCCTCGGCGGTGGCTCCGGCGGGCGCTGGTACGCCGACGGGGAGGACACGATCCACGTGGTGCCCGACTCGCGCAACATCCCGGTCGAGTTCGCCGAGGCGCGCTGGCCGCTGCGGGTCGAGCGCCTGGGCCTGGCCGTGGACAGCGGCGGCCCCGGCCGGTATCGCGGTGGCCTCGGCTACGACAAGCACGTCCGGATGCTGCGTGACGCGTCGTTCATGTCCATCGCCGACCGTTCCATCCTGTCCTGCTGGGGCGTCAACGGCGGGCGCGCCGGGCGGCCCTTCCTGGTCACGGTGGCGGGCGAGGAGATGGAGGGGCTCGTGGACGCCCATCCGGTGCGCGCGGGCGAGATCATCCGCATCCGCACGACCGGGGGCGGCGGCTGGGGCTCGCCGTTCGACCGGCCGCCGCAGGCCGTCGCCGCCGACGTGCGCGACGGGAAGGTGTCGCCCGAGGGCGCCCGCGACGACTACGGCGTCCTCCTCGACGAGGACCTCACCGTGGACGAGGCGGCCACCGCCGCGCTGCGCGCGCGCCTGAGCCGGACGACGGTCCCGTTCTTCGACCGGGGCCCCGGTTACCTCCGTCTCTCCGGCGATACGTCAGGGGTGATACCCCGCCCTGAGTGACGGGTGATCGGCCGGGCCTGGCAGTGTGGCTCATACCGGGTGGAATGTCAGCCCCACTGGGGATTGGGCTAGGCTCGGCGACCACCATTGGAGGCTGATCTTGCTGACACCTCTCGACGACATCGTGGTGCTCGACCTGTCGCGGGCCCTCGCGGGGCCGCACGCCGCGCAGATGCTCGGCGACATGGGCGCCCGGGTGATCAAAGTGGAGCATCCGTCCGGCGGTGACGACTCCCGTGGGTGGGGGCCGCCGTTCGTCGGGCCGGACCACGACATCTCCACCTATTTTCTTTCGGCCAACCGCAACAAGCAGTCCATCACCGTCGATCTGAAGGACCCCGAGGGCAAGGCGCTGATCGAGCGGCTGGTGCGGCACACCGACGTGCTGATCGAGAACTTCCGCACGGGGGTGCTCGACCGCCTGGGCTTTCCGGTCGAGCGGCTGCACGAGCTGAACCCGCGCCTGATCGTGCTCTCCATCACCGGTTTCGGCCACGACGGGCCGGAGGGCGGCCGGCCGGGGTACGACCAGATCGCCCAGGGCGAGGCCGGGCTGATGAGCCTGACCGGGCCGTCGGCGGACGAGCCGTACCGGGTCGGGGCGTCGATCGGCGACGTGCTCGCGGGCATGTACGGCGCGTACGGCGTGCTGGCCGCGCTGCACGAGCGCGGCCGCACCGGGCGCGGCCGGGTGGTGCGGACCTCGCTGCTCGCCGGGATCGTCGGCGTGCACGCCTACCACGGCACGGCCTGGACGGTCGGCGGCCAGGTGTCCGTGGCCGGTGGGAACCACCACGCGACGATCGCGCCCTACGGGGCTTTCCGCTGCGCGGACGGGATGATTCAGATCGCGGCCGGGAACGACGCGTTGTGGCACAAGGTCGCCGTCCTCCTCGACATCGACCCTGATATACCGAAATATGCGACCAATAGAGAAAGATTCGCCCATCGTGATGAGCTGATCGCCGACATGGAGAAGGCCCTGGCCGCACACGACCGAGCGCACTGGCTGACCGCGCTGGCCGCCGCCGGGGTGCCCGCGGGCGCCATCCGCACGCTCGACGAGGTCTACGAGTGGGAGCAGACGCGCTCCCAGGGGCTGCTCGTCGAGGTCGAGCATCCGGTGCTCGGCCCGATCTCGCTGCCAGGACCCCCGGTGCGCATGGACGGCGCACCCACCGCCCGGCACACCGCCCCGCCCATGCTCGGCCAGGACACCGAAGCCGTCCTGACCTGGCTTTCCGGACTGGAGGACCGCGAGCGGTGACGCTCCCTCCTCAGGGCCCTCCTCAGGGCCCTCCTCAGGGCCCTCCTCAGGGTCCTCCCCAACGTCCCGACGCACGGGCCCTGATCGGCATCGTGCTCGACCCCGACTCCTTCGAGTCCTGGGACGAGCCGCCGATCGACCGGGCCGAGCCGGGATCCGCGTACGCCGAGGAACTGGCGGTGGCGCGGGTGAAGACCGGCTACGACGAGGCGGTGATCACGGGGGAGGGACGGCTCGGCGGGCGCAGGGTCGCCGTCGCGGCCTGCGAGTTCTCCTTCCTGGCCGGATCTATCGGGGTCGCCGCCGCGGAACGCCTGGTCTCGGCCGTGGAGCGGGCCACCCGCGAGGGCCTGCCGCTCCTCGCCGCGCCCGCCTCCGGCGGCACCCGGATGCAGGAGGGCGCGCTCGCCTTCACCCAGATGGTGAAGATCACCGCCGCGGTGGGGGCGCACCGGGCGGCGGGCCTGCCGTACATCGTGTACCTGCGCCACCCGGCGACCGGTGGGGTGTTCGCCTCGTGGGGGTCGCTCGGGCACGTCACCGCCGCCGAGCCGGGCGCGCTGATCGGGTTCCTCGGGCCGCGCGTGTTCGAGTCCCTGCACGGCTACCCGTTCCCCGAGGGCGTCCAGGTCGCCGAGAACCTGTACGCCCACGGCCTGGTGGACGCGGTGGTGGGCGCCGGGGACGCCAGGGAGGTCGCCATCCGCGCGCTGTCGGTGCTGGCGGGCACGGGGGAGCCGGTGCGGGCCTCCGGCCCCGAGCCCCGCGGCCCGGCCCGCCCGGTGGAGGCGTGGGACGCGATCACCCGCTCACGCCGTGACGACCGGCCGGGCGTGCGCGCCCTGCTCACGCTGGGCGCGCGCGACGTGACGCCGCTGCGCGGCACCGGCGCGGGCGAGGACGACCCCGGCCTGCTGCTCGCGCTCGCCAGGTTCGGCACCGCCCCGGCCGTCGTACTCGGCCAGGACCGCAGCAGGCAGCGCGCCGTGCCCGGCCTGGGGCCCGCCGGGCTGCGCGTCGCCAGGCGCGGCATGCGGCTCGCCGCCGAACTGGGCCTGCCGCTGGTGACGGTGATCGACACCGCAGGGGCCGCGTTGTCCAAGGCGGCGGAGGAGGGCGGCCTCGCCGGGGAGATCGCCCGCTCGCTCGCCGAGATGGTGATGCTGGACGCGCCCACCGTGTGCCTCATCCTCGGCGAGGGGGCGGGCGGCGCCGCGCTGGCCCTGCTGCCCGCCGACCGCGTGGTGGCGGCCCAGCACGGCTGGCTGTCGCCGCTCCCGCCGGAAGGGGCCTCGGCGATCCTCTACCGCAGCGTGGACTTCGCGCCCGAGATCGCCGCCTCCCAGCGGGTCAGCGCGACCGACCTGCGGGCCGACGGCATCGTGGACCGGATCGTGCCCGAGCTTCCCGACGCCGCCTACGAGCACCGCGCGTTCTGCGAGCGGGTCGCCGCCACGCTGGAGTACGAGATCGCCGGGCTGCTGGCGCGGCCCGCGGCCGACCGGCTGGCCGCGCGCACGGCCCGCTACCGCAACCTGGGCACCTGACCCTCGGTCCAGTGGTCTAGCCGGGCGGCACCGGGATCCGCTCGATGCGGATGGAGAAGACCTCCTCGCGCGGCACCACGACCTCGTAGGCCCCGTGATCGACCATCCAGTAGCCCAGGGCCTCGGCCTTCATGCCACTGTGCCCGGTGTAGGCGATGTGCAGCCCGTCGTCGTCCTCGTCCAGGACGACGCACGGCTCGCCGCCGAACGCGCCCACCGTGCGGACCAGGACCAGCGAGGTCAGCTCGCCGCGCGGCAGGGTTCTGCGCCAGTAGCCGGACACCTCGGCGAAGCCCTCCGCGGGCTCCTCGCTGAACAGCACCACGTCGTCGTTCTCGCCGCCTAGCGCGGCGGCGTAGCTTCGCTCGCCCAGCCGGGCCACGAAACCGGAGGCGATGGGCTCTATCTCGGCGCTCACGTCGTTCCTCCGGCGGGCCGCCAGGTGAGCCCGTCATAGCGGCCGAACGGCCGCTCGCCGCCCCGCGTGGTGATGTGCACGATCTCGGCCCCCGCCGGGATCGGCATCGGGATGGTGTGGAACTGGGGCACGACGTATTCCCGCGAGGTGGTGAAGCCGTTGCCCGCGAACGGCGTCGAATCGCTCCAGTCGCCGCCCATGTGCGGGCCGTAGGGCACGACGTAGGTGTCGACGTCACGGGCCGGCCAGCGCATCAGGTAGAGCTCGGGCACCCCCGCCGTCAGCTCCGAGCCCTCGAAGCCGAGGTCGAGTGCGTGGAAGAGCTGCGCCGGGGTGGTCAGCCGGGCGCAGTCCTGCACCCGGTAGACGTAGCCGGAGATGACCGTGCGTTTCCCGGATAGATAGGGCACCAGCAGCCGAGGAGGGATCACCTTAAGCATCAGCGTCCTCTTACCCGGCTCGTTCACGGCGACAAGTTTACGATCTGTTGACCCGCACTACTCAAATGACACGATGATCCAGGCATGGAAGAGTCGCGCGGACCTCATCCGTGAGCGCCGGGTCGAGTTCGATCACCCGTACCTCCGCGCGCGGCCCTAGGTCGCCGTGCACGACGCCGAGCGGATCGACCAGCATGCTGCGGCCGACGCCGAAGCCGTCCTTGACCTCGGGGTTCGGGGCCTGGCCGACGGCGGCGGTCCACATCGTGTTCTCGATCGCCCGCGCCCGGACCAGCGTCACCCAGTGGTCCTCCTTCATCGGCCCGGAGCCCCAGGCGGCGATGACGGCGAACATCTCCGCCCCGGCGTCGACCAGCGCCCTGGCCAGTTCGGGGAAGCGGACGTCGTAGCAGGTGATCAGCCCGATCCGCAGCCCGGCCAGCTCCACCACGGTGGGGGTGGCGCCGGGGATGACCAGGTCGGACTCGCGCGCGGTGAACGCGTCGAACAGGTGGATCTTCCGGTAGGCCGCGCGTACCTCGCCCCGCTCGTCGATGGCCACCGCGGTGTTGTAGACCTTGGGCCGCTCGGGGTCGTCGCCCGGTTCGAAGACCCCGGCGATGACCGGCAGGCCGTGGTCGCGGGCGGCCTCGGCCAGCCCGGTGACGAACGGCCCGTCGAGCGGCTCGGCCAGCCCGGCGATCCGGGAGCCGAACCTGGTCAGCGTGGCCTCGGGGAAGATCGCCAGATCGGCCCCCCTGGACGCGGCCTCGGCGATCGCGGAGACCGTCCGCTTCAGGTTGGTCTCCGGCTCATGGCTTATCTGGAGCTGGCACAGCGCGACCTTCTTCACCCGTCCAGCCTATTGCGCACCAGCTCGCCCCACGTGAGGCATCGCCACACCCATTCCAGCGGGCCGTACCGGAACCGGGCCAGCCACCAGCGGGAGAAGGCGATCTGCACGGCGATGGTGACGGCGCCGAGCCCGAGCCCGGCCAAGTGGGTCTGGTCGGCGGTCAGCAGCGGCAGCGTCAGCAGGATGACCGGCGTGCCGGCCACGTAGTTCGTCAGCGCCATCCGGCCGATCGGGTTGAGCGCCCAGGTGAGCGGACGGCGCAGCGGGGTGCGCAGGAGCAGCAGCAGCCCGGTGCAGTAGGCGAGCGCGGAGATCAGCCCGCTCAGCGGGTAGAGCCCGGCCACGAAGGTGTCGCCGTCGGCGGAGGTGATCACCCAGAGCCAGGTGAGCACGGCCCCCAGCGGGGCGCTGACCAGGAAGACCGGCAGCACCAGGCCGCTCGGCGGGCGGTACTCCATGAACGCCATGCCGAGCAGGAACAGCCCGGGGACCAGCACCACGCCGCCGCCCATCCACACCGCCCAGCCGGTGGCGCCGACGCCGAGCAGCAGCACCGCGAGCCTGGGCAGGAACGACGCCGGGACCAGCACGGCCAGCCCGAACAGCGCGTACGGCAGCAGCACCTCGCCCGGGTTGACCATGGTGTGCGCGAACCCGATCAGCGCGAGCACCGCCAGCCGCCGCAGCAGCACGACCCGGTCGCCGCCCGCCGACCGCAGGAACAGCACCAGGCTGACCCCGAACAGGAAGGAGAAGATCGGGAAGAACCTGCTCTGAAGCAGGTTCTCGACCACCACGTCGTAGGGCACCTTGGCCTGGTCGGAGACGGCCTGGCGGGTGTGCTGCCAGGCGTTGACCACCATGATCCCGCACAGCGCGAAACCGCGCACCGCGTCGAGCTCGTCGATGCGCGCCGCTCGCCGGTGCGGGGTGATCACACCATGAGGCTAGTCGAACGGGCGTGCCGAGAGGTCGAACCCGCCCAGAGCACGCTTCTCCACGCGGGTATACGGGATCGGTATGAAAGCGGCGCACCAGGTGAGGGGCCGGTCCTGACTTAGGGGGCTTGCGGAGTCAGATTTGTGGGTGGAAGGGTGGTCTTCCGGTAGAAGATGGTGAGATGCGGGGCTTCGGAGGGGAAGGTCCTTACTCATGCGCGACCTGCTTGCGCTGCTCAAGGACTTCACCGCGCTGTTCGGAGCGGCCCGCGAGCACGTCGTGCGGCGCGGCGGAATCCGCGACCCCCGTTCGCGCACCCTGCTCAGCGTGGCGGCGGGCGCGATCGTGGCGCTGTCGGTACTGGTGATCTTCCTGGCCTTCGGCTCGGAGGAGCCCGCCACGACGGCGCGCGGCGCGGGGCCCGCCCAGACTCCGGCCGCGCCACCGGCGGTCACCGAACCGCCGCGCAGCCCGATGGGCTCGGTCCGGCCGATCCCGGCGCGCTCGCCGTCCGCCGAGCCGCCCGCGAACCTGACGGAGAACCCGGCCGAGCGCGACGACGCCGGGCCCCGGCCCGCGCCCGCCCGCCGTACGCCGGAGCACAGCACCGCCCCCCAGCCCACGGCCAGGCCGACGAAGACCTCCCGCGCTCCCACCGCCTCGCCGACGCGCGAGCCACGCCCCGAGCCGACCGGCGAGCGGACGAACCGCCCGACGCGTTCGCCCGAGCCCGGCCCCACCGGTAACCCCCGGCCGACCGCGGAGCCCGAGCCGTCCACCCCGCCGCCCGCGCCCAGCGACCCGCCGGAGCGGGAGTCCTGCGACGGGATCGGCGTGCGGCTGCCGCCGCTGGACGTGTGCCTGTTCGGCTGAACCGCGCCCCTCGGTCCCCTGGCGGGATCATCTCCGGTAGGTAGTCTTGCTGGCGTGGATGAGCCTTTGATCGCGAGGATGCGCGAGTTCGGCACGACGGTCTTCGCGGAGATGACGGCGCTGGCCGTGCGAACCGGGGCGATCAACCTCGGTCAGGGCTTTCCCGACACGGACGGCCCGCCCGCCATGCTGGAACGGGCCGCGGCGGCGATCGGCGGCGGCCTCAACCAGTACCCGCCCGGCCCCGGCATGCCCGAGCTGCGCCAGGCGGTCGCCGAGCACCGCAAGGAGCACTACGGCCTGGTCTACGACCCCGACGGCGAGGTGCTCGTCACCGTCGGCGCCACCGAGGCGGTGTCGGCGACGGTGCTGGCGCTGTGCGAGGCGGGCGACGAGGTGCTGGTCTTCGAGCCCTACTACGACTCCTACGCCGCCGCCATCGCGCTGGCCGGCGCGGTGCGCAGGCCGGTCGCGCTGCGCCCCGTGGACGGCAGGTTCGCCTTCGACCCCGACGAGCTGCGCGCCGCCGTCGGCCCGCGCACCCGCGCGATCCTGGTCAACTCCCCGCACAACCCGACCGGCACCGTGTTCACCAGGGACGAACTGGCCGCCATCGCCGCCCTGTGCCAGGAGCACGACCTCATCGCCATCACCGACGAGGTCTACGAGCACCTGACCTACGACGGCGTCGAGCACGTCCCGCTGGCCACCTTTCCCGGCATGCGCGAGCGCACCGTGATGATCTCCTCGGCGGGCAAGACGTTCTCGGCCACCGGCTGGAAGACCGGGTGGGTGTGCGCGCCGCCCGCGCTGACCACCGCCGTGCAGTCCGTCAAGCAGTTCCTCACCTTCACCGCGAGCGCCCCGTGGCAGGTCGCGGTGGCCTACGCGCTACGGCACGAGCTGGACTGGGTGGCCGCGCTGCGGCGCGACCTGTCGGCCAAGCGCGACCGGCTGATGGAAGGCCTGAGCGCGGCCGGGTTCGGGGTGCTGCGGCCGTCCGGCACCTACTTCGTGCAGACCGACATCCGCCCGCTCGGCTTCGCCGACGGGATCGCGTTCACCCGCGAGCTGCCCGAGCTGGCCGGGGTCGTGGCCATCCCCACCCAGGTCTTCTACGACAGGCCCGAGTTCGGCAGGCACTTCGTCCGGTTCGCCTTCTGCAAGCGCGACGAGGTGATCGACGAGGCCGCCACCCGGCTCGCCGCGCTCGGCCGGCGGTGATCCCGGCTCACGGGCCGCCCACGTGCCCGGACAGCGCCTCTTGCAGCTTGGGCTTGACCGCCGCGGTGAACGCCTCGGCGCTCGGGCACGGCGGCGTGCCCGACGCGTGGCAGCGCAGCAGCCGGTGCAGCTCGGTCTGGAAGACCAGGCTGAACTGCGGGTAGTACGGAGTGGCCGGGCGCGGCCTGGCGTTGGCCAGCGCGGCCCTGAGCGTCTCGGCGGGCACGGCCCCGGCGGTGGGCTCCGGGCCGGCGGTGGGGGCGTCCGGGCACGAGTAGGACCGGGTGAGGGCCGAGAGCCTGGGCGGGGCGAACCCCCCGCACTGGTAGAGCTCCGTCGCCGCGTCCGGCCTGGTGAGCCAGGCGACCAGGCTCTGGGCGAGGTCCTGGTTGCCGCTGTTCGCGGAGACCGCGAGGTACTGGCCGCCGAGAACGCCCCGCCACGGCAGCGGCGCGGTGCCGATGTCCATTCCCTCGGCTCCCTCGGCCTCCCCGGCGGAGACGGCCTTGTGGCCGTACGCCCAGGCGCGGGCGAACACCGCGTCGCCGCCGCGCATCTCGGCAAGGGAGTCGCCCTCACGGTGCCAGAGTACCTTCACGGGCACCGGCGGGGCGGCGCCGCCGGGCCCCGGGGTCACCGCCTTGATCAGGTTCGTGATGCCCTGGCGTCCCTTCGGGGAGTCCAGCACCACGCGGTTCTCGCCGTCCACCTGGGCGACCACGTCGCCGCCCGCCGCCCACACCGCCTCGAACGCGTTGACCACGAGCCCTTCGTAGGGGGCGAACTGCCCGGCGAAGCCGGTGCGCGGCGGACGCCCCTTGGAGGCCCGCAGCACCGACGCGCCGTTCGTGGCCGCCAGCATCCCGGCCCAGTCAGAGGGCGGTCCGGGCACCAGGTCGCGCCGGTAGAGCAGCAGCGGCGCGTCGGTGTTGAACGGCGCCGCGTACTGGGTTCCCTCCCACGCCCCGGCCCGCCAGATGGCGTCGGGTATGTCGGCGACCGGCTCGTGCTTGCTCGTGTCCAGCGGGGCGAGCCGGCCGTCGGCGGCGAACTCGGCGATCGACTGGATGTCGAGGTTGTAGACGTCGTACCTGCCGCCGCCGGACTGGGCCTCGCCCATCATCTCGCTGCGCTGCTCGTCGGCGACGGGGGAGATCGGCGAGAAGCACGCCTTGGCCTCATTGCCGTGCCTGCCGTTCCAGTCCTCCAGCAGCCTCTTGCGCACGTCGCCCGAGACGTCGAGCCCGGTGGCCACGACCAGCACGCAGTCACCACCGGGCTCGTTGGGCAGGGCCTGCCCGGAGCAGGACACCGCGGCGCACGCCAGGAGCGCGAGGGGTATCAGGACGGCGGCGCGTCTCATCCGGCCTCCCCGGGCGCCCGCGACGACAGGTCGAGCACGACCTTGCTCAACGTCTCCTCCGGCGGCTCGTCCCCGAGCGGGTAACAGCGCAGGTCCTTGTGCTTCTCCAGGGCCGATACGGCATCGAGGTCGCATCCGTTGTTCGTGGCCAGCACGACGACCTCGGTACCGTCGCGCGTGGCGAAGTCGCCGGGGCCGAGCCCCCTGGTGTCGCCGCCGTCGGTGAACACCACCAGCACCCGGCGTCCGAACAGGCCGCGCAGGTCGGCGAGGGCGTCGGTGATCACCGTGCGCAGCGGGACGTCGGGCAGGTTGGTGCGCAGCCCGGTGGGCGCGAGTTCGCGCTTCAAATCGGCCTCGACCTCTCCCGACGGGCCGAGCGGCACCTGCGGGGCATGGCCGCCGACGGCGCTGGAGGGAAAGACCCACAGGCCGGTGGACTGGGTGCCCGGCATGTGCGACACGATGGTCTGCGCGGTGTCGGTGGCCACCGCGAGACGGGACCCCACCTGCCCGATCGCGCCGTCCATCGAGCCGGAGACGTCGATCGCCAGCAGCACGTGATCGCCGAGGATGGGACGGCCGGCCAGATCCACCGTGTCCGCCACCTTCGGACGCCAGCCGGGCGAGACCTGCGCGTTCCTGCGCAGTTCATCGGCGTCGCCGAGCCTGTCGGGCAGCGCGCCCTCCGTGTCGCGGAAGCCGTAGCGGGCGAGATAGCCGGGCAGCCGACGGCAGAAGTCCCGGGCCGGGTCGTCCGTGCCGGAACCGCCGGGCCAGATCACCCGGACACATCGATAGGTCAGCGCGTGGCCGCCCGCCGGGTAGAGCGGGCGTAGCTGGCTGATCTCGGCGGCCCGCTGGCAGTCGGGGCGGTCCCACACTTCGCTCGCCGAGCCAGACCGGGCCTTGTTGAACTCCAGGAGCTGCTGCTCCGACAGCACCATGGCGGGCATCGTGGCGGGTGCGACGTCCAGATCTCGGCACATCACGTCGAGCGCCGTCTCGGCCCAGCCGACCCCGGCGGACACCCTGGCCTCCAGCGCGGCGCGCTCCTTCGGATCGCGCTCGATGCCCGTGTACATCCCGGCGGTGGCGAGCATCCCCACGTTGGAGGTCTCCGGGTGGGTGCGCAGCACGGCGCGCGGCTCAAGTTTGGAGATCAGCTCCCGCCAGGTGAAACGTCCAGGCTTGGTGCCGCCGAGAAGCTCGGCCACGGCCGCGGGCACGGCGACCACCAGGGGAGAGGTGGCCACCGGCGTATCGGTGCCGATCAAGGACCGGACCTGGGACCTGACCTCGGCCACCTCGGCGGCCGAGTCGGCGATCCACAGGTCGGGGTGCGGCCCGGGCGGCGTGGGCGGCCCGGCGGCCGAGGCCTGCCAGCCGTTGAGGAGCCGGGTGCGCAGGTCGTCGGCCGAGCCGGGGGCGCTGACCGTGACCTGCGCGGTACGGCAGCCGCGCCAGTCGGCGGTGTCCCTGACGAACTCGGCGGCGGCGGCCTGGATCGCCGGGGCGGTCTCGGCGGACGCCGCCACCCTCATCTCGCGTGGCACCGGGCACGCCGACCAGGGCGAATGGGTGACGAACAGACCGACCGGCACGGCGGCGGCGAGCAGCACAGCCGACACCGTCACCCGCGCCGTCGAGCCGGACAGTACCGCGACGGCGGTGAACACCCGCCCCAGCGCGTGCATGGGCACCGCCGCGGCCCGGCCCAGCAGTCCGGGTAACCTGCCCGCCGCGCGTCCCAGCGAGGCGAGCCCGGCGACGGCCCGGTCGGTGTAGTAGAAGGCCACCCCACCGGCCAGCGCGAACAGGGTGACCAGCGACAACCGCTGCGGCAGGTCGGCGAGCGGGCTGGACGCCGCCAGCCCGACCAGCTCGGCGACCAGGACGCCGACCGAGGCCCGGGCCGCCTGAGCCCCCGACTGGCCCTGGCTCTGTGCCGGGCCCTGCGACTGACCCTGTGCCTGGCCTCGTGACCGCCCCTGCGGCTGCTCGGTTGCCGCCTGCTCGGCGGTCGTCGGGGCAGCGTGATTCGCCCCCCGATTCTCTGGACCCGCGCTGGGGCCCTCGCCCTGTGCCATGGTGTCCGTCGCCCCGCTCCGGCTGTGCCGCCCATGCTATGCCGGAGATCGGCCGGACGCGGGCCGGAACGGGGCGAAGCCGTGCGATTTCGTCGAGTCAGTCGCCCGCGAGCGTCACGACCATCCCGGACTCGCGGACGGCCGCCCGCATCGCCCGGGCGAGCTGGCGGTATTCGGCGGCCTTGCCCGAGCTGGCGCGGTAGGCCAGGCCGATCGTGCGTCCGGGGGCGGGGGAGCGGAAGCGGCGCAGCGCCAGCCGTACGCCGGGGCCGCCCTCCACGGGCACGGCCGACTCCGGCAGCAGGGTCACGCCGAAACCGCCCGCCACGAGCTGCACGAGCGTGGGCAGGCTGGTGGCGTAGGTGGTCGCGGTCGCACGGTTGCCGACCTCCCGGCAGATCTCGATGCTCATCAGGTCGTCCACCGACCGCAGCACCCGCAGGGCGTGGACGGCCGCGCGATCACCCTCCGGAGTCAGCAGCACCTTCCTCGTGGTACGTTCCAGCAGTTTCACGCCCAGCACCTCCTCCAGCGCGTAGGCCGCCCCGGAGAGCGCGGACTGGCTCATCCGGAGCGTCGCCGCGGCCTCGCGGAAGTGGAGGTGCTCGGCGACCGCCAGGAAAGCGCGCAGTTGAGCGAGGGTGGGCATTGGCTCACTGACAGATATCACCTTTCACAGCGGTCCGGATCGCCGATTTCTCGGATCAATGCTAGATGCGGCAGGCTTGGACCGGGACAGCGGCGTCCCTTGATCCACTGACCGTTAAGGAGATCCGGACTTGCTCACCGTCGGTGACCAGTTCCCCGAATACGACCTCACCGCCTGCGTCTCGCTCGACGCTGACGCGGCCTTCGAGAGGATCAACCACAAGACCCACGATGGAAACTGGCGCGTGGTGTTCTTCTGGCCGAAGGACTTCACGTTCGTGTGCCCGACCGAGATCGCGGAGTTCGGGCGGCTCAACGGCGAGTTCGCCGACCGCGACGCCCAGGTGCTCGGCGTCTCCGTCGACTCGGAGTACGTCCACCACGCCTGGCGCAAGAACCACGAGGACCTGCGCGACCTGCCGTTCCCGATGCTGAGCGACATCAAGCGGGAACTGTCGCAGGACTGCGGCGTGCTCGGCGCGGACGGCGTCGCCCAGCGGGCCACCTTCATCGTGGACCCCGACAACGAGATCCAGTTCGCCATGGTCACCGCGGGCTCGGTCGGGCGCAACGTCAAGGAGGTGCTGCGGGTCCTCGACGCGCTGCAGTCCGACGAGCTGTGCCCGTGCAACTGGAACAAGGGCGAGTCGGGCCTCGACGCCAAGAAGCTGCTGGCCGTATGAGCATCGACGCGCTGAAGGAGGCGCTGCCCGCCTACGCCAAGGACATCCGGCTCAACCTAGGGTCGCTGGTGACCACCTCGCCGCTGACCGGGCAGCAGTTGTGGGGGACCCTCCTGGCGTGCGCCATGGCCGCCCGCTCGCCACGGGTCGTCGCCGAGGTGGCGGCCGAGGCCGCTGAGAACCTGACGCCGGAGGCGGTCCAGGCCGCCAAGGCGGCGGCGTCCATCATGGCGATGAACAACGTCTACTACCGCTCGGTCCACCTCATCGGTGACGACACCTACGCCACGCTCCCGGCCCGGCTCCGGATGACGGTGATCGGCAAACCCGGCGTGGACAAGGTCGACTTCGAGCTGTGGTCGCTGGCCGTGTCGGCGCTGAACGGCTGCGGCCGGTGCCTGGAGTCGCACGAGCGCACGCTGCGCGAGGCCGGCATGCCGCGGGAGCAGATCCAGGAGGCGATCCGGATCGCCGCCACCGTCAACGCGGTGGCCGCGACCCTGGAGGCCGAGGCGGCGCTCGCCACGGTCTGACCCTCCCGCGTCCCCTCCCGCGTCCCCTTCCGCGTCAGCGAAACGCCCGCCCGCCGAACTCGGCGGGCGGGCGTTTCGCGTGAGCGGCCTGATAGGGGCGATCAGTCGGACGTGGCGGGCGCGGCGGAGGAGCGCAGCGGCAGCTCCTTCAGCGCGATGGCCGCGACCGCGCCGAGCAGCGCCACCGGCACGCCGACCAGGAACACCATGTCCATGGCGTGGGTGAACGAGTCGAGCACGATGTCCAGCACCGGGCCCGGCAGGTCTCGGATGGCGTTCGGCGCTCCGAGGTCGGGGGTCGCCTGCCCGCCCGCCAGCGGGATCTTCGCCGCCGCGAGCCGTTCGGCCAGCTCGCCGCTGAGCCGGTTGGACAGGATCGCGCCGAAGGCCGCCACGCCGACCGCGCCGCCCAGCGAGCGGAAGAACGCGACGCCCGAGGTGGTCGAGGCCATGTCGGCGCGGGTCACCGCGTTCTGCGCGGCGAGCACGAGGATCTGCATGCACGCGCCGAGGCCGATCCCGAGCAGCGCCAGCTCCACGCCGATGATCGCCAGGCCCGTGTCCACGCGCAGCCGGGACAGCAGGAACAGCCCGCAGGCCACCAGCAGCATGCCCACGACGGGGAAGATCTTCCAGCGGCCGGTGCGGGTCACGAACCGCCCGGAGGTGATGGAGGACGCGAGCATCCCGAGCACCATCGGCAGCGTCATCAGTCCCGAGGCCGTCGGGCTCATGCCCTTGACGATCTGCAGGTACTGCGGCATGAACATCAGCGCGCCGAACATGGCCGCGCCGACCAGCAGGGACGCGAGGCAGGTGAGCACGAAGGTGCGGTTGGCGAACAGGCGGGGCGGCAGGATCGGCTCGGGGGTCCTGCGCTCGGCCACCACCGCGCCCGCGAACATGAGCAGGCTGAACGCCGTCAGGCCGTAGGTCCAGACCGAGTTCCAGGCGAACTCGTGGCCGCCGAGCGAGAGCATCAGCATCAGCGCGGTGGTGCCGCCGGTGATGAACGTGGCCCCCCACCAGTCCACCTTGGCGTCGCGGCGGTTCAGCGGGAGCTTGAGCACCTTCTGGATGACGAAGAACGCGACCACGGCGAGCGGGACGCTGATCCAGAAGCACCAGCGCCACGACATGTTGTCCACGATGAAGCCGCCGAGCAGCGGCCCGGCGACCGTGGACACCCCGAACACGGCGCCGATGTAGCCGCTGTAGCGCCCGCGCTCGCGGGGTTCGACGATGTCGCCCAGGATGATCTGCGGCAGCGCCTGCAGGCCGCCCGCGCCGATGCCCTGCAGGGCACGGGCGACGATGAGCTGCGGCATGTCCTGGGCGAACCCGGCGCCGACGGCGGACACGGTGAAGACGACCAGGGCGAGCTGGAACATCCGCTTCCTGCCGTACAGGTCGGAGAGCTTGCCCCACAGCGGCGTCGAGGCCGTCATGGTGAGCAGCGTCGCGGCGGCCACCCAGGCGAGCTGTTCCTGCCCGCCGAGGGTGCCGACGATCGTCGGCAGCGCCGTGCCCACCACCGATGTGGAGATCATCGAGGTGAGCATGGCGAGCACCAGCCCGATCAGGATCTCCAGCACCTGTTTGTGCGTGAACCGCGGCGCGACCGCGACGTCTGTAAGCAAGGCCCCGTTCCCCCTGTTAGCTGTAGTATGCATATAAAATCTAGTAGACGTGCGTTTACCCAGTCAAATGGGAGGATGGTGAGGTGCAATACACCAACGCGTGCGAATCGCCCACGGTCGGAGAGCCCGCGGAGGGCGCCGAACGCCGTGACGCGCGGCGGCGCGACAAGGAGAGCACCCGGCGCCGCATCCTCGACGCGGCCCGGCGCCTGTTCGCCGAGCTGGGCTACGAGCAGGTCACCATGCGGATGATCGCGGCCTCGGCCGACGCCAACATCGCGCTGATCAACCGCTACTTCGGGAGCAAGCGTCAGTTGTTCGCCGAAGTACTGGCCCAGCAGGGCAGGTTTCCCGGCGTGCTGGACGTGGACGAGGCCGAACTGCCGCGCAGGCTCGCCGAGTACGTCGCCGAGCGCCTCGGCTCGGAGTCGGACGGCCCGGTGCTGGCCACGCTGACCCGGTCGTCGTCCAGCCCGGAGATCCACGAGCTGATCCGCGACCGGGTGGAGTCGGCGATCCTGCTACCCCTTCAGGCCCGCCTGTCCGGGCCCGACGCCCGGCTGCGCGCGGGCGTCGCCACCGCCCTGATCATGGGCGGCGGCAGCCTCCGCCAGATCTTCGGCCCCGACTCCGTGGGCCGCCACGACCACGAGGTCGTGGTGGCCCGGCTCACCGCCGTCTTCACGGCGTGCCTGTCCTGAGCCCTCCGCCCCCGTCCGCCGGGCCCGCGATGCGGCACGCGCGACCGGGCACGTGATCCACCTGGAACGTGGAGTGCTCGATGTGGAAGCGCTCGTGCACCAGGTCGGCCAGCTCGCGGCGGACCCGGTGGCAGTCGCCGTCCGGCCGTACCGTGACGTGGACCGACAGCGCGGGGAAGCCGCTGGTCACCGTCCACACGTGCAGGTCCTGGATCTCGGTCACGTCGGCGTGCGCGGCCAGCGCGGCGGCCAGTTCGGCGGGTTCGAGGCCGGCCGGGGCCGCCTCGAACAGGATGCGCCCGGCGTCGCGCAGCAGCGCCCAGCCGGACTTGGCCATCAGCGCCGCGACGACCAGCGCCGCGACGGCGTCGGCCCGGTGCCAGTGGGTCACCCACACGACCGCGCCCGCCGCCGCCGTGGCCACGAACGAGTACAGGTCGTTGAGGATGTGCTGGAACGCGCCCTCGACGTTGAGGCTGCCCCGGTTGGCGCGGGACAGGAGCCAGGTCGCGCCCGCGTTGAAGGCCACCCCCGCCAGGGCGGTGCTGAGGATCAGCGGCCCCGCGACCGTCGGCGGCTCGATCAGCCGGTGGATCGCCTCGTAGGTGAAGAACCCGACCAGCAGCACGAACGTCAGGCCGTTGAAGGCGGCGGAGAGGATCTCCGCCCGCTTCCAGCCGAAGGTGTACGCGCCGCGCGCCGGGCGGCCCGACAGCGCGATGGCCACCAGGGCCAGCACGATCGAGGCGGCGTCGGTCAGCATGTGACCGGCGTCGGAGACCAGCGCGATGGAGTTCGCCATGATCCCGATGACCACCTCGGCGGCCATGAACGCCAGCAGCAGGCCGAGGGCCGCGCCCAGGTAGCGCCGGTCGGATGACGCGCTGTGCCCGTGCCCGTGCCCGTGCCCATGTCCATGGCCGTGCCTGTGGCCGTGCCCACGTGATTTCGTGGTCAACGTCCCTCCCTCAGATGCTCGCGGCTCAGATCGAGCAGCATGCGGACATTGGTGTCGGACAGGCGGTAGTAGACGGTCCGGCCGTCACGGCGGCTCGCCACCACCCCCGCCCTGCGCAACCGTCGCAGCGCGTGCGACACCGCCGTGCCGGTGACCGGCACGGCCTCGCACAGGTCGCCGACGCTCACCTCGCCGCCCGCCAGCAGCGCGTACAGGAGCTGCGCCCTGGTCGGATCGCCGAGCAGCCGGAAGGTCCCCGCCAGGCCCGCGGCCTGCTCGGCGGTCACCGCCCGGTCACGGGTCGTCCTCACCTCGGCCTCGACGGCGGAACGGGCGCCCCCGCGCTGTTGAATCCCGGCCGCGCGCTGGTTAGCGTCACGCTGTGGGGGAACGTGTCCTGATCGCGCTCGGCGGCAACGCCATGACGGCTCCCGACGGCAGCGCCTCCCCGGACGACCAGCGTCGCGCGGTCGAGTCGGGCATGCGGCACGTCGGCGCGCTGATCGACGCCGGGCATCAGGTGATCCTCACCCACGGCAACGGCCCCCAGGTCGGCAATCTGCTGCTGAAGAACCAGCTCGCCGCCGACGTCGTGCCGCCGGTGCCGCTGGACTGGTGCGGCGCGCAGACCCAGGCCACCGTCGGCACCCTCATCCTCAACGCCCTCGCCCGCCCGGCGGCGGTGATCGTCACCCGCACCCGGATCGACGCCGCCGACCCGGCGTTCGCCGATCCGGTCAAGCCGATCGGGCGCTACTTCACCGAGGCGGAGGCGCGGCGCTTCATCGAGATGGGGCAGCACTGGCGCGAGTTCGACCGGGGCTGGCGGCGGGTGGTCGCCTCGCCGGAGCCACGCGAGATCGTGGACGCCGAGGCGGCGTCGGCGCTGGTCGAGCGGGGATTCGTGGTGGTCGCGGCGGGCGGCGGGGGAGTGCCGGTCGCGCGCGGCGCGGACGGCGCGCTGCGGGGAGTGGAGGCGGTCGTGGACAAGGACCTGGCGGCGGCGCTGCTGGCGCGTGCCGTACGGGCCACCGTCCTGGTGATCGCCACCGACGTCCCCGCGGCCGTCACCGGGTTCGGCACCCCGCACGCCCGGCCGATCGGCGTGATCACCGCAGGGGAGCTGCGCGCCCTGCACGCGCGGGGCCACTTCGCGCGCGGCAGCATGGGGCCCAAGGTCGAGGCCGCGCTGCGGTTCGTCGAGCATGGCGGAGCCCGCGCGGTCATCGCCGCGCTGGACGACCTCGGCGCGGTCCTCACCGGCGAGGTCGGCACCGTGGTGGTGCCCGGCGCACCGGAACGACCCTCCGGAATCACGGAAGGTCCGGGCGCTGCGTAAAGAGGGGCCTCCACTTCCGCGCACGGAACGGAGAGACCGGCGGCTGTCCAAGGTCACCGACCTGATCGAGACGGCTACGACGACGCGCGCAGCGACGATGTGCCCCTGATCGCCACCAGAACGAGGACGGGGCGCCCCTCCCAGGTCGGGCGCTCCCCCTCCTCGCGGCAATCGTCGTGCGCGCCCGCACTCCCGGTCAAGACCTTTGTTACAGGGCGCTACAGAAATTGTGTTACCGCGTTATGGACCGTCGATATGGAGAGTTTCGCCCGTGAATCGCGGCCGATCGGCGGGTAATTTCGGCGGGGAGTCTCCAGGCGGAGTCTCCAGGCCGAGCGGAAGGTGCCAAGGCATGCCGGACCCGATCGAAGTACGCAAGGTCGTCATCGAGAGCGTCACCGACGCGTCCGGGCTGGAGCGCCTCATCGACGAAGGGGCGATCGAGGCCGACCGCGTGCTGGCCGTCGTCGGCAAGACCGAGGGCAACGGCGGCGTCAACGACTACACCCGTATCCTGGCCGACCGCGCCTTCCGCGAGGTGCTGCTGTCCAAGGGGACGCGCACGGCCGAGGAGGTCGCGCAGGTCCCGCTGGTGTGGTCGGGCGGCACCGACGGCGTGCTGAGCCCGCACGCCACGATCTTCGCCACCGTCGACCCGGCGAGCGTCCCGAGGACCGACGAGCCCCGCGTCTCGGTCGGCGTCGCGATGAGCGACGTCATCCTGCCCGAGGACATCGGCCGCCCGGCCATGGTCGCCAAGGTCGCCGCCGGGGTGCGCGAGGCCATGAAGACGGCCGGCATCGACGATCCCGCCGACGTCCACTACGTACAGACCAAGACGCCCCTGCTCACCCTGGCCACGATCACCGACGCCAGGTCGCGCGGGCAGGACGTGGTGACCGACGACACCGGCGCGTCCATGGACATCTCCAACTCCACCACCGCGCTCGGTGTCGCGGTGGCGCTCGGCGAGATCGAGACGCCGGACGCCGCCCAGATCCACCGCGACCTTTCCCTCTACTCCAGCGTTGCCTCCTGCTCCAGCGGCGTGGAACTGGACCGCGCCCAGATCGTCGTGGTCGGCAACGTGCGCGGGATCGGCGGGCGCTACCGCGTCGGGCACGCCGTGATGCGAGACGCCCTCGACGCCGACGGCATCTGGGCCGCGATCAGGTCCAGCGGCGTCGAACTGCCCGACCGGCCGCATCCCAGCGACCTCGGCGACCGCCTGGTCAACGTGTTCCTCAAGTGCGAGGCCGACCCCTCAGGGCGGGTCAGGGGACGGCGCAACATCATGCTCGACGACTCCGACGTCCACTGGCACCGTCAGATCAAGGCCGCGGTCGGGGGCGTCGCCGCCGCCGTGACCGGCGACCCGGCCGTGTTCGTCTCCGTGGCCGCCGTCCATCAGGGGCCCTCCGGTGGAGCCCCGGTGGCCGCCATCGCCCGCCTGGACTGATCCGCGCCGGTGCGGCGGCCGGTCCGCCGCGCACGCCGCGAAGGGACCGGCGGCCACGGCGGGTAAGCTCCCCGAACGTGCCGAGCATTCCGCGACCTCTCTTCTCCGGCGACGACGGCCGGGCCGATCCCGCCCTGGCCGCCGCGCTGGCCGCGCACGCCCAGGGCGAGGCCGACGCCCGCGAGATCATCGCGCCGCTGAGCACGGCGCGGCTGCTGGTCCCCGTGGTCGCGGTCCTCACCGAGTCCGAGATCGGGGAGAACGGGCTCCGGCAGGAGAAGTCCAGCGACATGGCGCTGCCCAAGCTGGTCGGCGAGGACGGCCGGCAGGCGGTGCTCGCCTTCACCGGCACCGAGCCGCTGGCCAGGTGGCGCCCGGACGCCCGTCCCATCCAGGTCACCGGCCCGCAGGTCTGCCAGGCCGCGACGCGCGAGGGCGCCGCCGCCGTCGTCCTCGACGTGGCGGGCCCGGCCGCGTTCGTCATCGAGGGCCCGCTGCTGCACACCCTGGCTGCCCTGCACGGCCCGCCGGAGACGGTCGCCGAGCGCCTGCGGGAGCACGGCGTCCCGATCACCGAGCACGGCCCGCCGGAGACGGTCGCCGAGGGCCTGCGGGAGCACGGCGTGCCGATCAGCGATCTCACCGCGCCGCCCGAGGTCGCCCCGGCGCCCCGCCGCCGGTTCCCCTGGTCCCGCCGCCGCTGACGCCTTTCCCGGCCGCCTCCCGCTTTCCCGGGCCGCCGCTCCCGCAGTTTCGGTTAGGGTCGGCGGGTGCTGGTCGCTCTGCTCGCGGTCGTGGTGGCGGTGTGCGGCATGTGGCAGCGGGAGACGGCCCGGCGCCACACGGTCCCGGACGCCCTCCCTTGCCTCTCGCCGAGATGGCCCCCTGCCGGGTTCGAGACGGTCACCGCCGTGGCACTGATCCCGCCGGCCGCGCGCTTCGACGATCCCTGGGAACTGGCCGCCTACACCGCCCTGGTCGTGGCGGCCGTGCCCCTCGCGCTGATCGACGTCGCCGACCTCCGGCTCCCCGACGACCTGACCATCCCCGCCTACGCCGTGGTGACGGCGCTCCTCACCGTCGCGGGCCGCGCCGACCACCGCTACGACGACCTCCTGCGCGCGGGCCTGGGCGCGGTCGCGCTGGCCGCGTTCTACCTGCTGCTGTTCCTGATCCGCCCGGCCGCGCTCGGCCTCGGCGACGTCAAGCTGGCGCTCCCGCTCGGCGCCGCGCTCGGCTGGGCGGGCTGGGAGGCCCTTCTGGCCGGCGTCGTCGTCACCCACGCGTGCGCCGCCCTGTACGGCCTGGCCCTGCTCGCCTCCCGCCGGGCCGACCGCGCCACCGAGCTCCCCTTCGGCCCCTTCATGATCCTCGGCGCGCTGGCCGCGATACACGCCTGGTGAGCGGGGCGTGACATCAGCACTGCGTCGCACATGGAAGACTTATGACCATGTTGCGCTGGTTGACCGCAGGTGAGTCGCACGGGCCCGAGCTCGTGGCGATTCTGGAAGGACTGCCCGCCGGGGTCGAGGTGACGACCCCCGAGATCGCGGAGGCGCTGCGGCGCCGCCGTCTCGGATATGGGCGCGGCGCGCGGATGAAGTTCGAACAGGACGTCGTGACCATCGTCGGCGGCGTGCGGCACGGCCGCACGCTCGGCAGCCCGGTCGCGATCCGCGTGGGCAACAGCGAGTGGCCGAAGTGGGAGACCGTCATGGCGGCCGACCCCGTCGATCCCGACGTGCTGGCCGGGCAGGCGCGCAACGCGCCGCTGTCCCGCCCCCGTCCCGGCCACGCAGACCTCTCCGGCATGCAGAAGTACGGTTTCGACGACGCCAGGCCCGTCCTCGACCGCGCCAGCGCCCGCGAGACCGCGGCGCGCGTGGCCCTCGGGCAGGTCGCCGTCTCCTTCCTGCGCCAGGCGCTCGGCGTCGAGATCGTCAGTCACGTGGTCGGCATCGGCGAGGCCGCCGCGCCCGACGGCGTGATCCCCGAGCCCGGCGATCTCGCCAGGGTCGACGACGACCCGGTCCGCTGCTTCGACCCCGCGGCCAGCGCCGCGATGATCGAGGAGATCGAGACCGCCCGCAAGGAGGGCGACACGCTGGGCGGCGTGGTCGAGGTCGTCGCCTACGGCCTGCCCCCCGGCCTGGGCAGCTACGTCCACTGGGACCGGCGGCTCGACTCCAGGCTCGCGGGCGCGCTGATGGGCATCCAGGCGATCAAGGGCGTGGCCGTCGGCGACGGTTTCGAGACCGCCCGCCGCAGGGGCTCGCGCGCCCACGACGAGATCGTCGGCGAGGTCGGCGGCGTGCGCCGGGTGACCAACCGCGCGGGCGGCATCGAGGGCGGCATGACGAACGGCGAGCCGCTGCGGGTTCGCGCCGCGATGAAGCCGATCTCCACCGTGCCGCGCGCCCTGGCCACCGTCGACGTCATCACCGGTGAGCCCGCCAAGGCCATCAACCAGCGCTCCGACGTCTGCTCCGTCCCCGCCGCCGCGATCGTCGCCGAGGCGATGGTCGCCCTGGTGCTCGCCGACGCCGCGGTGGAGAAGTTCGGCGGCGACTCCGTCGAGGAGGTGGCCCGCAACGTGTCCGGTTACCTGTCCACGATGCTGAAGCCGCCCCACCCGGCCGACTCCCCGGAGGTGGCCGAATGACGGCCACCGTGATAATCGGCCCGCCCGGGGCCGGTAAGACCACGGTGGGACGGCTCCTCGCCGAGCGGCTCGGCGTGGAATTCCGCGACACCGACTCCGACGTCGAGGCGATCGCCGGCAAGGCGGTCAGCGACGTGTTCGTCGAAGACGGCGAGGAACGGTTCCGCGAGTTGGAGGCCGAGGCGGTCCGCGCGGCGCTGGCCGAGCACGGCGGGGTCCTTTCGCTGGGCGGCGGCGCCGTCCTGGCGGAGGAGGTCCAGCGGCTGCTCGCCGGGCACACCGTGATCTACCTCGCGGTCGGGCTCACGCAGGCCGTCCAGCGGGTGGGTCTCGCCCAGGCCAGGCCGCTGCTGGTGCTCAACCCGCGCAGCCAGCTCAAGAAGCTGATGGACGCCAGGCGCCCGATCTACGAGGAACTCGCCACCATCACAGTGTCGACCGACGAGCGCGACCCCGGCGACGTCGCCGACGAGATCGTCAAGGCGATCGCCCGGTGAGCGCCTCCCGGATCACCGTCAAGGGCGACGCCCCCTACGACGTCGTGGTGGGCGCGGGCGTCCTCGGCGAGGCGGCGGGCCTGCTCGGCGACGGCGTGCGAACCGTCGCCGTGGTCCATCCGGCCGGGCTGCCGCAGATCGCCAACCCGGTGGCCGGCGCCCTGGAGGCCACCGGATACGACGTCGTCGCGCTGCCCGTCCCCGACGGCGAGCAGGCCAAGACCCCGCAGGTCGCGGCCGAACTGTGGTCGGCCTTCGGCCGGCACGGCATGACCCGCTCCGACGCCGTCGTGGGCGTGGGCGGCGGGGCCACCACCGACCTCGCCGGGTTCGTCGCGGCCACCTGGCTGCGCGGCGTCAAGGTGGTGCTCATCCCCACCACGCTGCTGGCCATGGTCGACGCCGCCGTGGGCGGCAAGACCGGCATCAACACACCCGAGGGCAAGAACCTGGTCGGGGCCTTCTACCCGCCCGCGGGCGTGCTGTGCGACCTGGCCACCCTCGTCTCGGTGCCCCGCGACGACTACGTGGCGGGCCTGGCCGAGGTGATCAAGGGCGGGTTCATCGCCGACCCGGCGATCCTGGCCCTGATCGAGGACGACCCGGCGGGCGCCAGGCACCCCGAGGGCCGTCACACCCGCGAGCTGATCGAGCGGAAGATCCAGGTCAAGGCCGACGTGGTGGGCGCCGACCTGCGCGAGTCGGGGCTGCGCGAGATCCTCAACTACGGCCACACGCTGGCCCACGCGATCGAGCGCGCCGAGGGCTACCGGATCAGGCACGGCGAGGCCGTCGCGATCGGCATGGTCTTCGCCGCCGAACTGTCCCGTCTCGCCGGCCGGATCGGCGACGACCTGGTCGAACGCACCCGCACCGTGCTCACTTCGGTCGGGCTGCCCACGGCCTACCGCAAGGAGGCCTGGCCCGAGCTGCGTGAGCACATGCGGCTCGACAAGAAGAATCGCGGCAAGAAGCAGCGTTTCGTGGTCCTCGACGGCCTGGCCGAGGTCGGCAGGCTGGAGGATCCCGGGCCCGACCTGCTGGCCGCCGCATACCAGGAGGTGGCGCGATGACCACGGTGCTCGTCCTGAACGGTCCCAACCTGGGGCGGCTCGGCCGCCGCGAGCCCGACGTCTACGGCGCGGAGACCTACGACGACCTGGTCGCCCTCTGCCAGAAGACCGGGCAGGAGCTCGGCCTGTCGGTCGAGGTGCGCCAGACCGACGCCGAGGGCGAGCTGATCGGCTGGCTGCACGAGGCCGCCGACGGGCGCGTCCCGGTCGTGCTCAACCCGGCCGCGTTCACCCACTACTCCTACGCCGTCCGCGACGCGGTGGCCCAGCGCACCGCGCCGCTGATCGAGGTGCACATCTCCAACCCGGCGGCGCGCGAGGAGTTCCGGCACGTCTCGGTGGTGTCGGCGCTGGCCAGCGGCACGATCGCGGGCTTCGGCCTGCGCTCCTACGTGCTCGCCCTGCACGCCCTGGCAGAGATGGCCGACCCGGCCGCCCGGGGCTGACCATGGCGACCTACCGCTCGTTCGTCGCCCTCGGCGACAGCTTCACCGAAGGGCTCAGCGACCCGGGGCCCGACGGGCGATACCGCGGCTGGGCCGATCGCGTGGCCGTGCGGCTGGCCCGGCTCGACCCCGAGTTCCGCTACGCGAACCTGGCGGTGCGCGGCAGGCTGCTCGGCGAGGTGGTGCGCGACCAGGTGCCGAAGGCCATCGCGATGCGGCCCGACCTGATCTCGTTCTGCGCGGGCGGCAACGACCTGCTGCGGCCGGGGTGTGATCCCGACGTGATGGCCAAGACTTTCGCGCACGCCGTACGCGACCTGCGTGCGACCGGCGCCGAGGTGCTGGTCTTCACCGGCGTCGACCCGCGTGACACGCCGCTGATGCGGCACGTCCGGGGCCGCTTCGCGATCTTCTATCTGCACCTGCGGTCCATCGCCGACCTCTACGGCTGCCGCCTCGTGGACCAGTGGTCGATGCAGGGCCTGCGCGACTGGCGCGCCTGGCACGAGGACCGCCTGCACATGAACGCCGAGGGCCACCGCCTGGTCGCGGCCCGCGTCCTCGACGTCCTCGGCGTCCCCGGAGAAGACTCCTGGCGTCACACCTGGCCGCCACGCGAGCTCGTCGACCCCAAGGTCAGACGCCGCGAAGACGCCCAGTGGCTCCGCCACCACCTCCTGCCCTGGGTCGGCCGCCGCCTCCAGGGCACCTCCTCAGGCGCCGAACTCGCCCCCAAACGCCCCGACCTGTCGCCCTACGTCTGACCCGCGTGGTCAGCCGTTCGCGAGGCGCTTCAGGGCGCCGCGGACGAGGTCGGGGTCGCTGGTGTTCCAGAAGGGCGGCAGGGAGGCCCTCAGGAAGCCGCCGTAGCGGGCGTTCACCAGACGCGGGTCGAGGACGGCCACCACGCCCCTGTCGTTCTGCGAGCGCAGCAGCCGTCCCGCGCCCTGCGCGAGCAGCAGCGCCGCGTGGGTGGCGGCCACCGCCATGAAGCCGTTGCCGCCCTTGGCCGCCACGTGCCGCTGCCTGGCCGAGGTGAGCGGGTCGTCGGGCCGGGGGAACGGGATCCGGTCGATGATGACCAGGCGCAGCGAAGGACCGGGGACGTCTACCCCCTGCCACAGCGACAGCGTGCCGAACAGGCAGGTCGGCTCGTCCTCGGCGAATTGCTTGACCAGCAGCATCGTGGAGTCGTCGCCCTGGCACAGCAGCGGCACGCCGAGCCGGTCGCGCAGCGCTTCGGTGGCCGCCTTGGCGGCGCGCATCGAGGAGAACAGGCCGAGGGTGCGCCCGCCCGCCGACTCGATCAGCTCGGCGATCTCGTCTACGTACGCCTGCGGCAGGCCGTCACGGCCCGGCTGGGGGAGATGCTTGGCGACGTAGAGGATGCCGCTGCGGGCGTGGTCGAACGGCGAGCCGACGTCGAGGCCGCTCCAGCCGGCGGGGGCGGCGGCCTTCTCGCCCTCGGCCGCCGCCTGCGGCTCTTCCAGCCCCCACTGGCGGGCCAGGCCGTCGAACGACCCGCCCAGGGCCAGAGTCGCCGACGTGAGCACCACCGTGCGGTCGCCGAACAGGTTGTCGCGGAGCATCCCGGAGACCGACAGAGGGGCGACCCGAAGCGTGGGCGGACGACGGTCGGTGCCCTCCAGCAGCCACACCACCTCGGCCCGGTCGATCTCCCGCTCGTGGCCGAACGCGTCGAGCATCCGCTGCGCGCTGTCGTGCACCTCGTCGAGCGCGTTGAACGCGGCCTTGCGCAGGCCCATCTCCTCGGGGTCGCGCGCGTCGCGGGCCTGGCCGCCGCCACGGTCGGCGGAGCCGCGCGGGCCGAGCGCGGTGAGGCACGCCGCCGCCGCGTCGCGGACCATCGCGAGCGTCATCCCGAGCACCTGCGGCAGGTCGTCGACCCGCCCGGCGGGGGCGGCGGCGAGCAGCGACTCCAGCGACTCGCCTGACTCCTGCAACCGGTCGGCGGTGGCCTGCTCGATGAGCTTGGCGACCCGGCGCACGGCGAGCCCGACGCCGGGGCCGGACAGCTCGTCGGTCACCACGGAGGTGACCCGGTCGACCAGCTCGTGGGCCTCGTCCACCACGACGACGTCGTGCTCGGGCAGCACGTCGAAGTCCTCCATGGCGTCGATGGCCAGCAGGGCGTGGTTGGTGACCACCACGTCGACCTTGCCGGAGCGCTCGCGCGCCAGCTCCGCGAAGCACTCGGCCCCGCTGGGGCAGCGCTGCGCGCCCAGGCACTCCCTCGCGCTGACCGAGAACTGCCGCCACGCCTGCTCGTTGACGCCGGGGACCAGCTCGTCGCGGTCGCCGGTCTCGGTGGACTCGGCCCACTCCTGGATGCGCTGGACCATCCGCCCGGTGGCGCTGACCTCGCGGGGGTCGAAGAGCTGATCCTGCTCGTCTTCTGGCCAGCCGGCGGTGGCCTTGTAGCGGCACAGGTAGTTCCGGCGGCCCTTGAGGATCGCGAAGTCGGGCTCGTGCGGCAGCTCGGGCGCGAGCGCCTCGGCCAGCCGGGGCAGGTCGCGATCGACGAGCTGGCGCTGCAGGGCGATCGTGGCGGTGGAGACGACGACGGCCGACCCCGTGATCATCGCGTGCCGAATCGCCGGGACGAGGTAGGCCAGCGACTTCCCGGTGCCGGTGCCCGCCTGCACGGCCACGTGATCGCCCGCGTCGATGGCCCGCTGCACGGCCTGCGTCATGCGCACCTGGCCGGGCCGCTCACTGCCGCCGAGCGCGCTCACGGCGACGCCGAGCAACCGCTCCACGGGTGGAAGGGTGATCTTGGAACCCTTCCCGCCGGGCTTGTCACTGGGCTTTTCGCCTGGCTTGTCGCCGGTCATGAGGGCAGAGCCGTCGTCGGGCCGGGCGTCACCTGAGTTCTGGTCGGGCACGACAATCAACGCTACCCGTTCGCCGGGCCGCTCGTGCCTGCCTGTGGACGACGGGGCACCTGTGGACGACGCCCCGAACGGCCCGCCGTCGTCCTGATGCGAGCGCCTTTGCCGCGTTCACCGGACGTGGACGGCGGAGGGCGTGGCACACTGGCGTGAGGTCCCGCGCGACGGCGCCACCGGGGAGGGGGAGAGTATGAACGATCTTCGTTCGGTATCCTGGTGGGGTCAGAGGGGAAGGCGAGAGCGCCGGTTCGGTAGGGTTTTCCGGGGTCGAGTGGACGAATAAAGGCTGGTTAAAGCACTATGTCCTCCATGTCGGAAGTTGTCCCATTGCCGTCGTTCGGCGAGGTCTTCTTTGATTCCCGTGGTCAGGAGCGGGTTCTCCGGGTCACGTGGCATGAGGGAACCCTCGTGCTGAGTCTGTGGCGGGGCGAGATGTGCACCGCCAGTTTCCGCATGCCGCTCGAAGACGTCGGCCGTCTGATCGACACCCTCGACGACGGCTACGAGGAGGCGGGCGGCGACCAGATCGTCGAATCCGGGCAGCACGCGGCGCAGTACCAGGAAGGCGAGCAGTACGCCGAGGAGCACGGCGACTACCCCGAGACCGGCCACTACGCCAGGCCGGGCGGAGACGAGTACGCCCCCGAGTACCAGCCCGATTATCACGGCGGCGACGACTACCAGGGCGGCCACTACCCCGAGCAGGAGACGCAGGCCGCGCCTCCGCCGGAGGAGCGTCCCGCGCCCACCCGGCCGCAGAACGACGTGCTCGTCGCGCGCGGCACCCCGGCCCCCGACAAGCTGGTCGCCGGTTACGGCCCGCCTGGAGAGTCCGTTCCCCGCGAGAACCTGATCGTCGGCGACTCCCTGCCCTACGTGCAGCAGCAGCCGACCGGTGCCGACCCCGGCTACGGCCACGACGCCGGTTACGGCGGGCCATCCGAGACGGGCTACCACTCCGCGCCCGACCCCGGCTACGCGGGCGGCCACGACTCCGGCTACCGGCAGGCCCCCGACACGGGCTACCAGCAGGCCCCCGACGGCGGCTATCAGCAGGGCGGGGCGCAGGGCTATCAGCAGTCCGACTCCGGCTACCACTCCGCGCCCGACACGGGCTACCAGACCGCCCCTGACACGGGTTACCAGCAGGCCCCCGACCCCAATTACGGCGGATCGGCCGACTCCGGCTACCACACCGCCCCGGAATACCCCGCCCCCGGCGAGCACGACTACTCCTCGATGCCCCAGACCGGCCGCACCTCGCGACGCTCGGCCAAGGGCGGCGGCCCGGCCACCGACCCGTACGGCTTCTCCGCCTCCGAAGTGGACGACCAGGCGCCGCCGTCGTACCAGGGCCAGGGACAGCCGTCGGGCCGCCAGGCCCCGGTTCCGGCCCCGGGAGACCCTGGCGACTACAGTGACCGCTACGCCGCCCACCCCGACCCCTACCCGGGCGACACGTACCCGCCGGAGGCGTACCCCGCCCCCACACACCAGCAGCAGGGCAGGCAGGTCCCGCACCCCGACCCGTACGGCACCCCCGCCTACCCCGACGACGACGCCGGTTACCGCGGCGGCGAACACGGCAGGCACTACCCCGAAGACGACAACCAGGGTTACCGAGGCGTCGACCCCGCCGACCCGCTAGGCCTCGGCGGCCCCCCGCCCCCCGGAGCCCCGGCCCCGGAGTCCGACGACTACTACCAGACCGACTCTCAGGTGCGCCCCTACATCAACGAGTCCCTCTACGCCACCGGCGAACGCCTCCGCCCCGAACAGGGCCACGACCCCCGCGACAACCACCGCGACTGGTAACCCCACCCCACCCCACCTCGGCCGTGCCGCCGACCGGCCTCCCGCACGGTCCAGGCCGCGTTTCCCCGTGCGCCCGGCCGAGCCCATCGCGGTCGGCTTGTCATGCGCGGATCTTCGACCCGCTCCGGAGATCAGCGCACTCGCGGCCATCCACCTGGCCACCGTGGGAACCCGCGGCCGGTACCAGCGCTGGGGTGCAAGGCAGCGTCTTTCAGGCCGCGCTGTCGACCGCGCGGCACCGCACATCATCGTTCGTGATCAGGCGGCACATCGACGCTTCTCACGACAGTGTTCTGATCTACCGGCACCAGGGCCCGGCATCACATCCAGACCGAGCTTCCGGGGCAGCCTCTCGGAATACGGATCTGTCCTCTGATCGCACCCATCCTGACCTGCGCATCTTCACAACCGCCGAACCGCCGCAGAACGCGGCTGTCCACGGCCCCCATTCGGACCATGACCTGCGACGTCATCCTCGGTCACTGATCATCCCTTGAGGGATCGCAACTGAGCGGACTATCCGAGCGTCGTGTGGAACGCCGATCAGGGATAGCGGTCCCCGTAGGGGGGAATGTCCGTCGCCGTCCTCCCCTGGCCGCCGGAGCGGGAGCCCACGGGGGGCGGTGGACGTGTCGTGTGCCGCCTCGCTGCGGCCGGTCTTTGAAGGCGAGGGCCGCACGGCCGGTCTCTGGGGGTTGGACTCGGCCGTGCGGCTTGCCGTCCCCCGCCGTACGGCGGCGGGGGCGGTGCGGGACATGAGGCTAGTTCGCGGTGGTGTGGCCCGTCTTCCGGGAGATTGCCTATGCGGGCCGGGGCGCCCGAGGCTCAGGCGGCGACCATCCCGCTCAGGTCGCGTACGGCGGACAGCTCGCGCGCTCGGGCGGGCAGCGCCTTTCGCCGTCATCGATGTAGACGCGTAGCGCGTTCCGGTCCATGAGAGGTCGTTCGCTGGACCAGCCCCAGATGGTGGTCTTCTCTTCGGCCACCTCACGCGGAAGCCGGACGGCGAGCGCATCGAACTCCGCCAGCAATCGTTCGAGGGCGTATACCGGGAGAGTGCCGGATTCGATGAGAGGTCGCCGGAGGCGTTCGGCATGGCACGGCATGCGGAACTCTCGTTGCGGAGCGTGGCGAATGGTCGCTCTCCGGCATCATCTCCTGTGGGAGGCCGGTATCGCGCTCATAATGGCGTTGCCGAGGCCGAGTGGCCCGGTGAAACGTGGAACCCGCCGAACGTCCGGGCTCGCGAGGTGAGGGACGGCCGGGCCTTAATCTGATCTACGACGACGAAGCAGGAGGTCGGGTGGACGCCGCTACGGGGTTACAACTGCTCGCGCTGGCCGCCGGGGCACTGGCGTTGGCCGCCGTGGCCAGGCGCAGGGGCTGGCCCGCGCCGTTGTTGCTGGTGGCGGCCGGGTTGCTGGTGTCGTTCATCCCGGGGGTGCCGGTTTACCAGCTCGATCCGGAGATCGTGCTGCTGGTGTTCCTGCCGCCGTTGCTCTACTCGGCGGCGCTGGACAGTTCGTTCCTGCGGCTGCGTGACTTCAAGCGCGCCGTGGGGCTGCTGTCGGTCGGGCTGGTGCTGTTCACCACGCTGGTGGTCGGCGTCGTCATGCATCTGCTGATTCCGCAGCTCGAACTGGCCGCGGCGTTCGCGCTCGGCGCGATCATCGCGCCTCCCGACGCGGTGGCCGCCGTGGCGGTGGCCCGCAGGCTGGGGCTGCCCCGGCGGACGATCACCATTCTGGTGGGGGAGAGCCTGTTCAACGACGCCACCGCGCTGACGGTCTACCGGGTGGCGATCGCCGCCGCGATGGGCGAGGGGATCAGCCTGCTCGGCGGGGTGCTGGAGTTCCTGATCGCGGCGGTGGGCGGCGTCCTGATCGGCCTGGCCGTGGCTTGGGTGCTCGGCTGGGTGCTGGAGCGGATCAAGGATCCGCTGGTCGAGAACACGGTGATGCTGCTCATCCCGTTCGCGTCGTATCTGGCGGCCGAGTCGGTGCACGCGTCGGGCGTGATCGCCGTCGTGATCGTCGGGCTCTACATCGGGCATCGGATGCACCGCACCGGCTTCGGCACGCGCCTGCTGTCCGACGCGTTGTGGCGGGTGATCGGCTTCTTCCTGGAGACCATCGTCTTCGCGCTGATCGGCCTGCAACTGCACAGCATCATCAGCGGGGCGCTCCAGGACCATGACGCCTGGACCCTCGCCGCCTACGCCGTGGTGATCTTCGTAGTCACCGTGCTGGCCAGGTTCGTGTGGATCGTGCCCGCCGCCGCGCTGCCGCCCAAGCTGTCGGCGAAGATCCGGGAACGCGAGGGCCCGATGTCGTGGACGCGGGTCGTCACCGTGTCGTGGGCGGGGATGCGCGGCGTGGTCTCCCTGGCCGCCGCGTTCAGCATTCCCGAGAGCGTGGCCAACCGGGAGCTGCTGTTGTTCCTGACGTTCGCCGTCGTGATCGGGACCCTCCTGGTGCAGGGGCTGTCGTTCCCGGCCCTGATCAGGCGGCTGCGGATCAGCGGTGAACGCGAGGTCTACGCCGACAACCTGGCGGAGGCCGCGGCTCAGCAGGCCGCCGCCTCGGCCGCGCTGGCCAGGCTGGAGGAGCTGACCGCGGACAGCGAGCGTGAGATCCATCCGGACGTCGCCGCCCAGCTCCGCGTGAAGGAGGAACGCCGTTCGCTCAACGCCTGGGAGCGGCTGGGCGGCGGCACGGGCCAGGAGGGCGACGAGACGCCCGGCACGACCTATCGCCGGTTGCGCCGTGCCATGCTCGACGCCGAGCGCCAGGTCTTCGTGCGGTTGCGCGACGAGCGCCGCATCGACGACGAGGTGCTGCGCCGCGTCATGCAGGAGCTGGACTTCGAGGAGGCCATCCTGGAACGCGACTAGCCGGAGCGCCCGGCCGTACGGTCTCGCCCTACGCCACGGACTGGTGGACGAAGCACCAGCGCCATTCCTCGCCCGGCTCGTAGGAGCGGATCACCGGGTGCCCGGTGTCGTTGAAGTGCGCGGTGGCGTGGCGGTTGGGCGAGGAGTCGCAACAGCCGATGTGCCCGCATTCCAGGCAGCGCCGCAGGTGGACCCATCGGCTGCCGGTCTTCAGGCAATCCTCGCATCCCTGCGGCGTGCGGGCCGCGGGATCGTCGGCCTCGATCATGTGCTCGCACATGGTCATGATCTCCCCCTCACCGGACGGATGTCGGCGACCGTCCTCCCAATGATCGTAGTTCCCCCGGACCGGATTCCCCGATCGGCCATCCCGCGCCTATTGATCGCCGGTCCGCCGAGGCGCACGCTTCTCGCGGGTGCGCCACGTCACACTTCCGAGGGCTGGGAAGCGCCATGCCGGGTATCGGGACGCCCATGCTGGAGTTCAGCGGCGTGGAGTTGTCGGTGGCGGGCGTGCGGGCGCTGGACGGTGTCACCTTCCAGGTGCGTCCGGCCGAGCTGTTCGCGATCGTCGGTCCGGACGGCTCGGGCAAGACATCGGTCATCGACGTGGCCAGCGGGGCCCGCCGGCCGCACCGGGGCGGGGTCGTGTTCCTCGGCCGCGACGTCCTCACCAGGGGCCCGGACGAGATCGCCGCGATGGGCATGGCGCGGATCCCGGCGGAGGAGGGACTGTTCGGGAACCTCACCGTGCTGGACAACCTCGCCCTGGGCCGCTTACGACACTTCCGGTACGGCGTGCTGTCGGCGATCCTCTGGCTGGGCCGGGCGAGGTCGCGGGAGCCCGCCGTCCACGCCCGCGCCGAGGACACGATCGACCTGCTCGGCCTCGCCGCCTGGCGCGAGCACCCGGTCCGGCTCCTGCCGTACGGCGTGCGGCGCCGCGTCGAGCTGGGCAGGGCCCTGGCCACCGAGCCCCGGATGCTCCTGCTGGACGACCCCACGGCGGGCCTGAACCGTGAGGAGACCGATGACCTGGCACGGTTCGTCCAGCGCGTCCGCGACGAGCTGGGCGTCGCCGTCGTGCTCGCGGACCACGACATTGGCCCGCTGACGGGGCTGGCCGACCGGGTGCTCGCGCTGGACTCCGGCAGGCGCGTCGCGCTCGGCACCCCGTCGCAGGTCCGCCGTGACCCCAGGGTGCTGCGCGCCTACCTGGCCGAGGCCGGACGGCGCGGCGGCGGGCGGTCGAACTGACCCCCCTTACCCTGCCGCCGATCTGGGCCGCCGATCCGGTCGGCGATGAGCGCCGTAGGCGGGGGCGACTTGGGTAGGGTCGAGACATGCGACTTCTCCCCCGAGTGATCCTGCCGGTCTCCGCCGCCGCCGTGTTACTGACCGGTTGCGGCGAACTCCAGGAGGTCAGCGGCACGGTCGACAAAGCCCAGGCGTGTCTGGAGGCGACGAAGATCGCCGGAGAGATCGCCGCTAAGGCGACCGAGCTCGCCAACAACCCCGACCAGTTGGAGAAGGCCCTCGGCGACGCCGCCACCAAGCTGGACAGCGCGGCGAAGAAGGCGGGCGACACCACGCTCAGCGAGGCGCTCCAGGGCCTGGCCAACGCCTACCAGAACATCAACATCACCGACGTCAACTCCGCCGTCGACGCGGCGCAGAAGGCCGCGACCGACACGGCCAAGTACATGACCGACATCACTCAGGCGTGCGCGGGTTCATGACGCGTCCCGCTACGCGCGGATTCGCCGTGGCGGCGGCACTGGCAGTGCTTGTGTCCGCCGCCGGGTGCGCCGGGGTCGGTGAGGTGAGCGGCGCGCTGGTCCGCGTCCAGGCGTGCGAGGAGGCCATCGCCGTCGCCACGAAGACCCCCGAGGAGATCCAGCGGGCCGCGCCCGCCGAGGTGGAGAAGAGCCTCGGCCGCGCCGCCGAGGCGCTGGAGAAGGCCGCGGGCACGGCGGGCGACGCCACGCTCAGGAAGGCGATGGAGGGCCTGGCGGAGAGTTACCGCGATCTGAAGGTCACCGACACCGCGCGGGCCGAGCGCGAGGTCGCCGCCACCACCGCTAAGTTCCTCCAGGTCATCAGCGCCTCGTGCGCGACGACCTGACCCCGTATCCCGGGTTGTCTAGGGGAAATATGGCGGAAATAGCCTCTTTGGTATGAATGCCCAAGGACCGCCAGGACTTCGCGGATCCCACCGGGAACCCGCGGACTCGGGGCCGGGTAAAGAGCCGGATCCCCGGTTCACCCTGGCCAACGAGCGTACGTTCCTGACCTGGTTGAGCACCTCGCTCGCGCTGAGCGCGGGCGGCGTGGCGATAGCCGCGGTGTCCGCGGACTCGTTCGTGCCGTGGCTGCGGACCACCATGGCGGTGGTCCTGGTCGCCCTGTCCGCCGTGGCCGCGGCCATGGCCTATCCCCGCTGGCGGCGCGTGCAGCGGGCACTGCGCAGCGAGTCGCCGCTGCCGCCCCCGGCGCTGGCCGCGGTCTTCGGGTACGGCGTCGCGACCGTCGCCGTGCTCGCCCTGATCCTCATCCTGATCGCGCGCTGACCGTGTCTCCCGAGCCGTGGGACCCTGGGCTGCAGAGCGAGCGCACCCGGCTGGCCTGGGTGCGGACGGCCACGGCGCTGGCCGCCGGCGGGCTCGGGGCCGGCGGCGCCGCGCTGCGCGGCGGACTGCCCCCGCTCCCGGCGGCGGCGTTCGTGCTGGCCGCGCTGTTCGGCGGAATCCTGCTCTCGCGCACCGGCGTGCGCTACCTGCGGGTACAGCGCGCCCTGCACGAGGGCCGTCCGCTCGACCATCGCGCGGACGCGCTGCTGGCCTGGCTCGGCGTGATGGCCGTGGCGGTGGGCGCGATCATGTTCGTGATCACCCGCCTGCCGCAATAGCCACTTCGGCCGCACTAGCAGCATTTAGTGGCATCTAGTGCCATCTAGTGGCGCAGGCCGCATTGGTTTGTGGGCGTGGCCGGCCCCGGACGGCGGCATCCCGCACGACGTCCGTCTCTCCTCGACCGGCGACGCGACCGACGTTGGAGCGCGCCCTTCCCCTGGGCGCTCCCGCCGTCAGTACCAGTTGTGCGACTGGAAGTGGCCCCACGCTCCGCAGGGCGAGCCGTAACGGCCCTTGATGTAGGTGAGTCCCCACTTGATCTGGGTGGCGGGGTTCGACCGCCAGTCCCCACCCGCGCCCGCCATCTTGGTGGCGGGCAGGGCCTGCGGGATGCCGTACGCTCCCGAGGACCCGTTCGTGGCCTTGTGGTTCCACCCGCTCTCCCGGGTCCACAGGCTGTCCAGACAGCGGAACTGCCGGACGGTCCAGGCGCGCTGCACGACGATGCGGAAGGCGATCGCCTTGTTCCTGATCGTCGGCATCCTGACCCCGGTCTTCGACGGCCTGGCCGAGGTCTTCCAGCGCCGGTGATAGACGCGCTGGGCGCCGGTCCGGCCGGTCAGCTCGGCCGTGGTCGGCACCGGTGGCTCGTAGCCGGTCTCCTGTTGGGCGGGCGGTTCGATGGACGGCGGTTCCTGTTGTTCGGCCTCCGCGTCCGCCCGCTCGGTCTCTTCCGCGGCTCGCGCGGACGTCGCGCAGCCTCCGGTGATGGCCATCGCGGCGACCAGGGTGGCCACCGCGTTACGCAGTACTCGATGACTGTCCACATGAATCCTTGTCGTCGGGTCGCGTGCGAGGGCGCCCGAGCGCCGGGATGACCCGTGCTCGCGCGCGCTGCCCGCCCCCGCCCGTGGCTTCGGGCGAGGCGGGCCCGCATGGCCGACCGGACCTCTACACCCGGAGGTGCTCCGGAAGGCGCCGCGACGCTTCCTCTAAGGCGGATTGAAATACGTGGACCGCCATCAGCGGCATTTCCCGCGACACGCGTAGGACAAGAGTTTGCTCAGGTGAGCTCGATGTCATGCGGTTCTGGGTGTACTGATTTACCGGACGACAGGTCGGCGCGGGATGCGATTACCGTGCTCCGGCTCCCGGTTTGAATTCGGGGCGCGAATCGCTCAGTACCAGCCCCGCGCACGGAAGTGCGCCCATGCGCCGCACGGAGTGGCGTAGCGTTCCTTTATGTATGAAAGGCCCCACTTAATCTGGGTACGGGGGTTGTGTCGCCAGTCCTTGCCCGCGCTGGCCATCTTGCGCCCCGGCAGAGCCTGCGGAATCCCGTAAGCCCCTGAACCGCCGTTGCGCGCGAGGTGGTTCCAGCCGCTCTCCCGCTGCCAGAGCCGGGTCAGGCAGCGGAACTGGGCGGACTTCCAGCCACGCTTGAGCGCGAGCCGCTTACCGGTGGCTTTGTTGGTTGTCACGCGCTTGGCGATCTTTCGCGGCTTTTGGGCCTTCTTTGCCCGCTCCGCGGTGGCGGGTGCCGCCTTGGGGGTAGCGGCGCTCGCGCCGGCGGGTCCGGCCGTGCTCGTGACGCTGCCCGCGGCGAGAGCGGCGGTGACGAGCAGCGCGCTGGTACGGCGTGGCGTCGGCATGAGTGTTCCCTTTCGTGGGAGATCGGGGGACGGCCGACACCTTGCCGTAATGGTGTGGATTTCAGCTAGTTTACAAGCGGTTGTGTAGATCGTTGTTAGAGATCATTCATGTTCCGATCATGCTCCTTATGTGGACTTACAGAGACGTAGTGTGGTTTAGCGCACACTTTCGCCTTCCGCGCCTTGTTGAGTAGTCTCTAGATCATGAATGTTCGTGACATCCCCGTCCGCACACTCGCGGACGTCCCCACCACCCTTGCCGAGCTGACCGGGGACAAGGCGGTCCTGGTCGTCAACGTCGCGTCCAGGTGCGGCCTCACGCCGCAGTACACCGGCCTGGTCGAGTTGCAGCGCACCTACGGCGAGCGTGGCTTCACCGTGGTCGGCGTGCCCTGCAACCAGTTCATGGGCCAGGAGCCGGGCACCGCCGAGGAGATCCAGGAGTTCTGCTCCACCACCTACGGCGTGGACTTCCCGTTGCTCGCCAAGTCGGAGGTGAACGGCGAAGGCCGTCACCCCCTCTACACCGAACTGACCGCCGTCGCCGACGCGGCCGGTGACGCCGGCGACATCCAGTGGAACTTCGAGAAGTTCCTGCTCGACCGGGAGGGCCACGTGGTGGGCCGGTTCCGGCCGGGCACAGAGCCGGGCGACCCGGCGATCACCGGAGCGATCGAGAAGGCCATCGGCTGAGATCGGACCGACTGGAGAGCCTCATCTGCGGGGGCCGCAGCTCCCGCGGATGATCAGCTCGGTCGGCAGGCGCACCGGGCGCGTCCGGCGGCCCGGCGTGCGCAGCACGAGTTCGGTGGCGCGGTAGCCGATGTCCCGCGCGGGCGGAGCGATGACGGTGAGCGGGGGAGCGCACAGCTCGGCCCATGGCACGTCGTCGAACATGATGAGCGAGACGTCGCGCGGCACCCGCAGGTCGAGCTCCCGCGCGGCCAGGACGGCCGCCTCGCCGAGCATGTTTCCCCCGGTGATCACCCCGGTCAGGTCGGGCCGGTGCTGGAAGAGCCCGGAGGCCGCCGCGTAGGCGGAGTCGCGGGTCGCCCGGCCGAACACGATCAGTTCCTCGTCGATCTTCACGCCCAGGGCCGCCAGTGTGTCGCGGAAGGCCGCCGCCCGCCCGCTCTGCCCGACGCCGCCCAGATACGCGATGCGGCGATGGCCCAGCCCCACCAGGTACTCGACCGCCGTCCGCACGCCGGAACGCTCGTCGGCCAGCACGGCGGGGATCGCGCCGACCATGTCGTCGCGGCCGTTGACCCGCCGGTCGGCGAAGACCACGGTCATCCCGGCGCGGAGCGCGGGCGCCCAGGGCTCGGTGTCGCCGGACGGCACCGCCACCACGCGGTCGACCCCCTGCTCCAGCAGGATCCCGATCATCTCCGCCTCGCCCTCGGCGTCGTCGCCGGTGGCGCCCACGATCACCGGTTCTCCGGCGGCCCGCGCGCAGGCCAGCACGCCGTCGGCCAGCCGTCCGTAGAAGGAGTCGGTGATGTCGGGGATCAGCAGGCCGATGCCGCCCGTACGGCGCTGGCGCAGGTTGCGCCCGAGGGCGCTCGGGCGGTAGTCGAGCTGCGCCGCGACCGCCAGCACCCGCTCCCTGGTCTGCTGGCTGGCCGACCCTCCGGACAGCACGCGGGAGACGGTGGCGACCCCGACGCCCGCCGCCTCCGCCACGTCCTTGATCGTTGTGCGCGCTCTCATGGAAACGATTCCATCATGGATTCCATCGGTGGACCAGCGCGGAACGGTAACAGAACGCCTGGTGACCTAGGGGGTCTTGACAGCGATGTCCGTTTCGGGTGAGATGCATGAAAACGTATCCACATCCGTGGTGATCCCTACGGAGGCGGGGCCCGGTCCCGTAAGCGCTGAAGGACTGTCATGGCATCCATCGTTCTGACCAATGTCGACAAGATCTACGCCGGTGGCGTGAAGGCCGTGAACGGTCTGAACCTGGAGATCAAAAACGGGGAGTTCATGGTCCTCGTCGGTCCTTCGGGCTGCGGCAAGTCGACCGCTCTGCGCATGATCGCCGGGCTGGAGGACATCAGCGGCGGCGAGATCGCGATCGGCGAGAAGGTGGTGAACCACCTGCCGCCCAAAGACCGTGACATCGCCATGGTCTTCCAGAACTACGCGCTCTACCCGCACATGACGGTCGAGGAGAACCTCGCCTTCGGCCTCAAGCTTCGCAAGATGCCCAAGCCGGAGATCCAGAAGCGGGTGCACGAGGCCGCCAAAATGCTCGGCCTTGAGCAGTACCTCAAGCGCAAGCCGGCCGCGCTGTCCGGTGGTCAGCGCCAGCGTGTCGCGATGGGCCGGGCCATCGTGCGCGAGCCGCAGGCGTTCCTGATGGACGAGCCGCTGTCCAACCTCGACGCCAAGCTGCGCGTCTCGATGCGCGCCTCGCTGAACCAGATGCACGAGCGCCTCGGCGTCACCACCGTCTACGTCACCCACGACCAGGTCGAGGCCATGACGCTCGGCGACCGGGTCTGCGTGCTGCGCGACGGCGTGCTCCAGCAGGTGGACACCCCGCAGAACCTCTTCGACAGCCCGATCAACCTGTTCGTGGCCGGTTTCATGGGCTCGCCGTCGATGAACTTCGTCACGGCCGACCTGGTCCGCACCGACCGGGGCGGTGCCGTGTCGTTCGCCGGGTTCACCGTGCCGGTGCCCGACTCGACCTTCGCCTCCAAGCCGGGTCTCGACCGCTACTTCGGCAAGAAGCTGATCCTGGGCATCCGCCCCTCCGACTTCGAGGACTCCGCCGCCGCCAATGGCCACACCGGGACCGGCTGGGCGCGCCTGCCCGTCCGCGCGGAGGTCACCGAGGAACTGGGCAGCGAGATCAACGTGCTGTTCCTGATCGACGCCCCGCCGGTGGAGCACCGCGACACCGTGGCGGCCAAGGACGCCGATGAGGAAGACGAGTCGATGCCGCTGGCCGGTGACAAGTCGCTGTGGACGGCCCGGGTCAACGCCCGCAGCCACGTCCGCCCCGGCCAGAACACCGAGCTGCTCGTGGACACCCACAACCTGCACTTCTTCGACACGAACTCCGGCCTGGCCGTCGGCCACCCGGGCAACGCCGGGCGCTAGCCCATCCTGGGCCGGGGAGCCGCCTGCCACGGCGCCCCGGCCGAACCGGCCGCGGGCGCACCGCGCCCGCGGACGGACGACGAGAGGCCCTCGCTGCGACCCCCTCCCGCGGTGAGGGCCTTTCGCTTGTCCGGAAACCCGGGTCAGTCACCGACTTGGGCGGCCAGGCGCGCCCCCAGTCCGAGCGGGATGAGACGGCCCGCGGCCACGATCGCCTTGTAGCGCAGGGACGGCACGCTGACCAGCCGTCCGGTGGCCAGGTCGCGCATGGCCGCGCCGACCACCTGGTCCGCCTCCAGCCACATCGGCCCGGGGATGCCGGAGACGTCCATCCCGGCCCGCTGGTGGAACTCCGAGCGCACGTATCCCGGGCACAGCGCCATGACCCGGACGCCGGTGCCGGCCAGCCGCGCGCCCGCCGACTCGCTGAAGCGCACCACCCACGCCTTGCTCGCGCTGTAGCTCCCGTGCGCGAAGAACGCCACCACGGACGACACGTTGATCACGCCGCCGCGTCCGCGCGAGCGCATCCACGGCAGCGCGGCGAGCGTGAGCCGGAGCACCGCCTCACAGTGCAGGCGGAGCATCCGCACCTCGTCCTCGGCCGTCACTTGGAGGAACGACTCCCGGTGCGCGAATCCCGCGTTGTTCACCAGCAGGTCGATCCCCTCGTGGACCCGCTGCTCGACCCGCGCGAGGTCCTTCTCATCGCTGAGATCGGCGGGTAGCGCCCGCGCCGGCACGCCGTAGCGCAGGGTCAGTTCCGCGGCCGTCTCCTCCAGCCGCGCGGCGTCGCGGGCCACCAGGACGAGTGAGAAGCCGTCGCCGGCGAGGCGGCGGGCGAACGCGGCGCCGATGCCGGACGTGGCACCGGTGATCAATGCGGTTGGCATGACTGCAGCGTAACCGCACGGCCGCGCCCGCCTTTCCTGTCCGGGTGCGGACGCACGTTCTACCGGGGTATTTCTGTAACAGATCAGACCGGCGTCAGAGAAAGGTTTGGTCAAGATTTCCCAGATGTGCCCGGCCGGATGCGGGAGGGATACTGGAAATCGGGCCCGGAGGGGACCACCGATCCGCATTGGACCGGGGCCCCCGGTGCGCACGGCGGCCACGGACCGCAGCCCGCCCCGTCGCCCGGTCCGCACCCGGCAGGGGCCCCAGGCCAGTGGCCGCAAGCGCCGTCCCGAGGACCGTCGGGTCCGGAGGGGGCGGCGGGGCGCAGGGTGCGCCGTCGGACGGCTCGGCGGGGGCGTACCCGGCGGGGGGGCTGGGGTGGGTGCGGGGCAGTGGCCGGAGGCGGCGTTGCCGTCCTCAGGGCCAGAGCGTGGCGCTGGTACGTATGGTGCGGGCGGGCCGCGGGGGGTGTGGGTTTTGCCGGCCAGTGTGGCGGCGTTGGCGGTGTTCACGGTCTTCGGGTCCTACGCGGTCGTCGCACCCGGGCCCGGGGTGGCGGCGGCGTCGGCGGAGACCTTCATCACGCCGGGGGCCGCCGTCCTGTTGCTGATCGTGATCGTGATCGCCGCGATCGTCGTGGCCGTGTCCTTCTACGTGATCCGTGGCGTCCAGGCCGAGCGTGCCCGCGCCGATCGGGCCAGGGACGAGGCCGTGGCCCGTGCCCAGTTCCTGGCCGCCGCGTTGGAGCCGGAGTCGGCCATGCGCCTGCTCGGCTATGGCGGCACCGGCCCGTATCATCCGCCCCGGACCGGCGGGACGGCCTGACGCCGCCATGCCCAGTGGGCCGGGCGGGAGAGGGACGGCGGCAGCCGGGTCGCGGCGTCGCCCGCGGCGGCGTCGAGCTGGGCCTGGATCAGGAAGAGGCTCCCGGTGAGGTCGGCCCCGCCCAGGTTCGCGCCGCGCAGGTCGGCCCCGATGAGGTCGGCCATCCGCAGATCCGCGCGGCGCAGGTCGGCGCCGATGAGATAGGCCCCGCGCAGGTTCGCGCCCCGTAGGTCGGCTCCGCGCAGGTCGGCTCCGACGAGGTCGGCCCCCCGGTGCTCGCGCCCCAGCGGACGGCGGCGGCCCCGCTTGGGCGCTCCGCCGGGCCGCGCGGGCGGGACCTCGGCCCGTGCCAGCTCGCTCGCCCGCAGCAGCAGGTCGTTGACGCGGGCCCGATGCGCCCCGAGGTCGAGGGCCGCGAGCGAACCCGCGTCGCCGAGCGTGAGCCGTTCGGTCTCCTCGAAGGCGCGGGTGAGCGCGTCGCGTACCGGCGCGGCGGCGGGCAGTGCCATCGCCTCGCGCACGTACCACAGCAGTTCGTGCAGGGGCCGCATGACGGCGAAGGCGTCGAACATGCTCCGCGCCGTGGCGGGCTCGCCCCGCCAGTCGCGCCCGGCGAAGGTGACCTGGGAGACCCGCTGCCCCGCGCCGAAGCAGTCGAAGACCGTGCACCCGGTGAACCCCCGGTCCCGCAGGTGCGGGTGGATGCCGCAGCGGAACCCCGGATCCAGGTTGGGGCACGGTGTGCCGGACGGCTTGTCGATCGCGAAGTCGGCCGAGGCGGTGAACGCGGGCGCGACGCAGCACAGCGCGAAGCACCGCGAGCAGTCGGCACGCAGATCCTCCAGATCGGCCCGGTTCACGCCCGCGCCCGCGCGTTCCCCGGTCTGCTCACGCCGTACGGACAACTGCACGATCTCCCGAGGTCGAGGGACTTGATCCCGGGCCGGGAATCGGCGGCGGGACCCCGAGAGTTTACCCCCCGGTCTCCCGCCGCCCGGACGGCCGGCGCCGTCAGCGCTGTCAGCGGCCTCCCAGCTTCTTGTCCAGACCGGCTCGGCGCAGCGCCTCGGCCATGGCCCCGGACGCCGGGGGCTGGCTCCGGCGGTCGTTCCGGCGCTCGCGCGGCTGGTCGCCACGCCGTCCCTTGGGCTGGTCGCCCCGGGGCTGCCGGTCGCGGCGGCCGGAGGACGGTGCGGGCTCGTCGTCGAGGCGCAGGGTGAGCGAGATGCGCTTGCGCGGGATGTCGACCTCCAGCACCTTCACGCGGACCACGTCGCCGGGCTTGACGATGTCGCGCGGGTCCTTGACGAAGGTCTTGGACATGGCCGACACGTGGACCAGGCCGTCCTGGTGGACGCCCACGTCCACGAAGGCCCCGAACGCGGCGACGTTGGTGACCACGCCCTCCAGGAGCATGCCCGCGGCGAGGTCGGAGAGCTTCTCGACGCCGTCGGCGAAGGTGGCGGTCTTGAACGCCGGTCGCGGGTCGCGGCCTGGCTTCTCCAGTTCCTTCAGGATGTCGGTGACGGTCGGCAGGCCGAAGGTGTCGTCGACGAACGTGCGGGCGTCGAGGGTGCGCAGCACGCCGCTGTTGCCGATCAGCGTGGCGAGGTCGCCGGAGGTGGCCGCCAGGATGCGGCGGACCACCGGATAGGACTCGGGGTGGACGCTGGAGCTGTCGAGGGGGTCGTCGCCGCCCCGGATGCGGAGGAAGCCCGCGCACTGCTCGAACGCCTTCGGGCCAAGCCGGGGAACGCCCTTCAGCGCGCTGCGGGAGCTGAACGGGCCGTTGGCCTCGCGGTGGGCCACGATGTTCTCGGCGAGCCCGGAGCCGATGCCGGAGACCCTGGTGAGCAGCGGCGCGGAGGCGGTGTTGACGTCGACGCCGACCGCGTTCACGCAGTCTTCCACCACCGCGTCGAGCGAACGCGAGAGCTTGGTCTCCGAGACGTCGTGCTGGTACTGCCCGACGCCGATCGACTTGGGGTCGATCTTGACCAGCTCGGCGAGAGGATCTTGCAGGCGGCGGGCGATCGAGACGGCCCCGCGCAGCGAGACGTCGAGCCCGGGCAGCTCCTGCGCCGCGAACGCCGAGGCCGAGTAGACCGACGCCCCGGCCTCGGAGACCATGACCTTGGTCAGTCCGGGCACCAGCGCGGCCAGTTCCCCGGCCAGTTTGTCGGTCTCGCGGGAGGCGGTGCCGTTGCCGATGGCGACGAGCTCCACGCGGTGCTTCTTGGCCAGTGCCCCGAGGGTGGCCAGCGCCTCGTCCCAGCGCTGCTGCGGCTGGTGCGGGTAGATGGTGGCGGTCTCCACGATCTTGCCGGTGGCGTCGACCACGGCGACCTTGACGCCGGTGCGGAAGCCGGGGTCCAGGCCCATGGTGGCGCGGGTGCCCGCGGGCGCGGCGAGCAGCAGGTCGCGCAGGTTGGCCGCGAAGACCCGGACGGCCTCTTCCTCGGCCGCCTGCCACAGGCGCATCCGCAGGTCGATGCCGAGGTGCACCAGGATGCGGGTGCGCCAGGCCCAGCGGACGGTCTCGGTCAGCCAGCGGTCGGCCGGCCGGCCGAGGTCGGCGACCCCGTTACGGGCGGCGATGCGCTCCTCGTAGCCGCCGTCGGCGTCTTCCTCGGGGTCCATGGTGAGAGTGAGGATCTCCTCCTTCTCCCCGCGGAACATGGCCAGGATGCGGTGGGAGGGCAGCTTGGTCAACGGCTCGGCGAAGTCGAAGTAGTCGGAGAACTTCGCGCCGTCCTCCTCCTTGCCCTCGCGGACCGCCGCGACCAGCCTGCCGCGCGACCACATCCGCTCGCGCAGCGAGCCGATGAGGTCGGCGTCCTCGCCGAAGCGCTCGACGAGGATCGCCCTGGCGCCTTCGAGCGCCGCCGCCGCGTCGGCCACGCCCTCGGTGACGAACTCGGCCGCCGTCTCCGCAGGGTCGAGCGAGGGGTCGCCGAGCAGCCGGTCGGCGAGCGGCTCCAGGCCCAGCTCCCTGGCGATCTGCGCCTTGGTGCGCCGCTTGGGCTTGTAGGGCAGGTAGATGTCCTCCAGGCGGGCCTTGGAGTCGGCGGCCATGATCTGGGCTCCCAGCGCCTCGTCGAGCTTGCCCTGGGAGCGGATGGACTCCAGGATCACCTGGCGCCGCTCCTCCAGTTCGCGCAGGTAGCGCAGCCGCTCCTCCAGCGTGCGGAGCTGGGTGTCGTCGAGCGCGTCGGTCGCCTCCTTGCGGTAGCGGGCGATGAACGGCACCGTCGCCCCGCCGTCGAGCAGCTCGACGGCCGCCTGCACCTGACGCTCGCGCACGCCGAGCTCCTCGGCGATCCGCTGATCGATAGAGGTCGTCACGTCCTCCGCCTTCCCCCTTGGGTCCGGGGATGATTGTGCCGCCATCCGGGCGTGGTTGTCGCGCCGCCCCGGCGCGCCGCCGCGCGTGCCACCGCCGCACGGGTCTCACTCAGGCGATTCATCGAGATGCAGTGAACTTCAAACGATCTCTGAATTCAGCTCGGAAACCGCTCTTTCGATGCTGAACCCGAGGGCCGGACTGTGCGATGATGCGGCTTTCCTTCGTGGGCATCGGCGCTCACGTGCACTTCAGGGATTCATGCTGAACTTCATCGGGTACTTGAACTTCAGGTGAAGGAGGTGATCACCGTGTCGACCGAAGACGCCGGGCAGGCCCTGGCGCGCCGCCTCCGCTCGCTGCGCGAGGACGAATGGCCCGACACCCGGATCACGCAGCTCCAGCTCGCCCAGGCTCTCGGTGGAGACCGCCCGCTGAGCGTGCCGCTCATCTCCTCCTGGGAGTCCCTGTCCAAGCCGAAGATCCCGCCGGTCAGCCGTCTGGAGGCCTATGCGACCCTCTTCGCCACCCGCAGGTCGGTCGACACCGGCCACGTCAGGATGCCCGACCCTGCGGGCCTCAGCCCGGAGGAGCGGGCCCGCAGGGGCGAGCTGTATCGGGAGCTGCAGGCCCTGCGGGCCGCCGCGCTGAGAGGGCTCAACGACCCCGCCAGGCGGGCGCCGGTGGGCGGGCTCGGCGCGATGACGGCCGCCAACGGCGACGGGCCGTGGCTCTTCGCGGAGGGGGAGGCGATCACGCTGGTGTGCGCGCAACTGCCGCCCGACATGCGGGAGCGCATGCCGTACGCCGACCCCGACGATCCCGATTTCATCGAGCTGTACACCTACGCCGACCTCGACGCCCTGTTCGAGCTGCACGGGCACGTCCGCGCGCTGAACCCGCGCAGCCAGGTGAACCTGCGCGTCGCGCAGCGGTTGCAGCCCGACGACTACACGACCCACCTGGTGCTCCTGGGCGGGGTCGACTGGAACCACGCCACCCAGAACGTGCTCAACCGGCTCAGCCTGCCGGTCCGCCAGATCGCCGACTGGGAGAACCCGGCCGGGCCGTACTTCGAGGTGTCGCGGGAGGGCGGGTCGGAGGCGTTCTACCCGATCCTGGAGCGGGTGGGCGACGGTAAGCGCCTGGTCGGCGACGTCGGCCACTTCTACCGGGGCCAGAACCCCTACAACCGCAAGCGCACGATCTCCATCTGCAACGGCATGTACGGCCGGGGCGTCCACGGCGTGGTTCGCGCGCTCACCGACGCGCGCTTTCGCGACCGGAACGCCGAGCACGTCGCCGAGCGGTTCGGCGACGCCGAGTCCTACAGCATCCTGACGCGCGTCACCATCGAGGGCGGCGTGGTGCTCACGCCGGACTGGACCATTCCCGACAACCTCCTGCACGAGTGGTCGGACCCTACTGAATGAGACGCCCGGCACCGCCGCGCGGGAGATCTGGCGGCAGCCCCTTTCACAGCGGCTCCCACCGGCATCTCCTGGCCGAGGAAAGACCGGCGGAGGTGGTGCCCGGGCACGTGGACGCGCTGGTGGTGCCCACCGCCCGGCGCGCGGCCTCGCTCCGGCACGCCGCCGCGCTGGCGGACGGGCTGGCCGTGCCCCTGGTGGCGCTGTGCAGTAGGTGGGCGAGCGCGGAGGCGACGGCCAGGACGGTCGATCCGCCCGACCTGGCGCTGCTGGCCGTGGACGTCCCGCGCGCGGCGGGGCTGGCGCTGCCCACGCTGGCCACCACCGAACTGCTGGCCGAAACCAAGTTCGAGCGCCGGACCGACATTAGCCTCAAGCGCAACCTGGGCCTGATCATCGCCCGGATGGTCGGCTGGCGGCGCATCGTGTTCCTCGACGACGACATCACCGTGGCCGATCCCGGCGACCTGCTGCGCGCGGCCGGGCTGCTCGACACCTATGAGGGCGTGGGCCTGTCGATCGGCGGGTTCCCCGACCACTCCGTGGTGTGTCACGCGCACCGGCGTACCGGCGGCTACCAGGAGACGTTCGTCGGGGGCGGCGCGCTGGCCGTGGATCCGGTGCGCACCACCTCGTTCTTCCCCGACATCTACAACGAGGACTGGTTCTACCTGCTGGACGACCGGCGGCTGCGGCCGGTCACCGTGACCGGTCACGCCTGCCAGGCCCCCTATGACCCGTTCGCGCATCCGGACCGCGCCCGGGCGCAGGAACTGGGCGACGTGCTGGCCGAGGGCGTGTACTCGCTGCTCGACGTCGGCCGTGCCGTCCGCCAGGCCGACCGCGCGTTCTGGGCGCGGTTCCTGAGCAGGCGGCGGCACTTCATCGACGACGTGGGCCGCCGGGTCGCGCGGTGGCCCGACACCCCCGAGCGGCACCGCATGACGGTCTCCCTGAAGGCGGCGTACGGCAGGCTCCAGTTCATCACCCCCGGCCTGTGCGAGGAGTACCTGCACGCCTGGCTCGCCGACCGGGCCAGGTGGCGGCGGTACGTGCGCAGGCTGCCGATGCGGGTGCGCCTGGAGGAGGCCCTGGCGGTCGTCGGGCTGGGCGCGCACGAGAGCGTGCTCCAGCCGGGCGCCGACCGGCAGAGGACCCCGGAGCCGGTCCTGCCCAGCGGAGCGGTCATTTGGTAATCATCTGGGGCGGATGGGATCAATAGACTATAAGTGGATCTCTTGGGCATCCTTCTGGAAACAGCACCCTGGCGACCGACGACGGAGGCTCCGTGCCCGACCCGCACATCCGGCCCGTCATCGACAGCGACCTGACGGCGCTCATCTGGGCCTTCGGCCAGGCCGACTTCTTCTTCGACCGCTTCAGCCGCCAGAGCCGGGGCAGGGGCGCGCTGCTGATCGCCCTGCGGGGCGGTGCCGTCGTGGGGAACGTCTACCTGTGGTGGGAGCCCGCGGAGGAGGCCGAACTGCGCGAACGCCTGCCGGGGGTGCCGGTGCTGACGCACCTGGAGGTGCGCTCCGACCAGCGCAACCGGGGGATCGGCACGGCCCTGCTCGCCGAGGGCGAGCGCATCCTGCGGCAGCGCGGGCACCACAGGGTCGCGCTGGGCGTCGGGCTGGCCAACGCCGACGCCCAGCGGCTCTACTCACGGCTCGCGTACGTGGAATGGGACTACCCGCCCGTTCGCACGGCCGAGGAGACCTTCCAGATCTTCGTCAAGGCGCTCGGGTGCGAGCGGGACGAGGAGGAGTGCCGCCCTAGATGCGGAAGTCCAGATCAGGGGTGATGTCGGCGACGTCCATCTGCGCCTTCTGCAGACGGCCGCTGTAGTCCCAGTTCATCGCCTGCCAGCGGGTGAACTGGTTGAGCACCCACACGCCGGACTGGCGGCTGCCGTTGCCGGACTTGCCGTTGCCGCCGAACGGGAGGTGGGCCTCGGCGCCGGAGGTGGAGTTGTTGACGCTCACCATGCCCGCGCCCACGCCCGCGCGGAATCGGAACGCCGCCTTCGGGTCGGTCGTGTAGATCGACGATGACAGGCCGTATCCGGGCAGGTTGGCCAGCTCGATCGCCTCGTCGAGCGACTCGTAGGAGGTCACCCCGACCAGAGGGCCGAAGGTCTCCTCCATGAACAGGCGGTCGCCCGGGCGCACGCCGTCCACGACCACCGGGTGGTAGTAGAGCCCGCCCTCGCCGGTGAACGCGCCGCGCGGATTGTCGGCGGTGACCTGCCCGGTGGGGCCGGACACCACCGTGTGGTGCGGCTCAAGCCAGGTGAGGTACTCCTCGAAGCGCTCGGCGAACTTGCCGTCGAGCAGCGGGCCGAGCACCACGTCGCCCGCCGGGTCGCCGAGCGGCGCCTCCTGGACGGCCCGCGCGAAGCGGGCGACGAACTCGTCGCGGATCGAGGAGTGCGCGATGACCGTGCCCAGGGACGTGCAGCGCTGACCCGCGGTGCCGAACCCGGCGAACAGCGCGCCCTCCACGGCGAGGTCGAGGTCGGCGTCGGGGGTGACCACCATCGGGTTCTTGCCGCCCAGCTCCAGGCACGGCGACTGCAGGTGGCGCCCGCACAGCTCGCCGATCGCGCGGCCGACCGCGCTGGAGCCGGTGAAGCCGACCTTGCCGACGGTGCCCTCGTCGAGCGCGCGGGACAGGCCGTCGAAGGTCGCCCGGCCGTCGGCGAAGACGATGTTGAGCACGCCGTCCGGCAGGCCGGCGGCGGCGAACAGGCGGTACATTGCGTGCGCGGAGGCGGCGGCGTACTCGGCGGGCTTCCAGACCACCGTGTTGCCGCACAGCAGGGCGGGGACCAGGTACCAGGACGGGACGGCGACCGGGAAGTTCCCAGCGGTGATCACGGCCGCGACGCCCACGGGGACCCGGAAGGTGAAGAGGTTCTTGTCGGGCATCTCGGAGGGGACCGTCTGGCCGTACAGGCGGCGGCCCTCACCGAGGAAGAAGTCGCAGGTGTCGACGATCTCGCGGACCTCGCCGAGCGCCTCGGCGTAGGGCTTGCCGATCTCGCGGGTGACCAGCGCGGCCAGCGTCTCGGCGTTGGCCTCGACCAGGCGGCCGATCGAGGCGATCACCCGCCCGCGCACCGGCGCGGGCACCGCGGCCCAGCCGCGCTGCGCCTCCTTGGCGGTACGGCACGCGGTGGCGAACGTCTCGGCGTCGGCCGGCCCGACGCGGGCCACCACCTCGGAGGTCCTGGCGGGATTCGTGGAGTCGTACGCCTCGACGGAAGCGGCGTCCTTGCCGCCGATCACGGAGACGATCTGTCGGGTCACCATTGACCTCTGCCTTCCTTGTAGAGAAACCGCGCAGAAACCCGCTCAGCGCGTACGAAAGTCCGCGAAGTCGAAACCAGGGGAGACCACGCAGCTGACCAGCACCTCACGGTCGCCCGCGGGGCGGGCGGCCTGCCACGCCCCGGCGGGCACGATCGCCTGCGGGATCTGGCCCCGCTCGACCTCGGGCCCGAGGATGATCGGCTCGCGGTCGTCGATCAGCAGGGCCAGCGGCCCGCCCCGATGCCACAGCCAGACCTCGTCGGAGCGCACCGCGTGCCAGATCGACTCCTCTCCCGGCATCAGCAGGAAGTAGATGCCGGTCGCCGACGACCGCTCGCCCGGATAACCCTCCGGCCGGAACGACGCCTCCGTCCGCCATGTCTCGCGGAACCACCCGCCTTCGGGATGGGGGAGCAGCCCCAGGGCCTCGGCCACCGGTGGGCGCTCCTCGATCGAGATGAACGTTCCCGCCGCGTCACGCCGCAGGAACCGCATCCGGCCGTCGTCCACCGCCACCACGGGCTCCGGCCCGGGGAACGCCTCGGCGGCGATCCGCAGGGCCTCGGAGTCGTCTCGCGCGTGGACCGGCCGTCCGTCGGGATAGACCTTCAACAGCACTCCACGATCGTAGCCGCTGTCCGCTTCCGCGCAGCTCAGCCCGCTCTTTCCGGAAGATCGTTAAAGGTGGCCGATTCTGTCGGTGAGCACCGCTAATGTGCCAGCGTGATCGATCGGTGGAGCCGTGATCAAGTGCTGGAGCTCGCCCCCGACGCGTCCTCGCGAAAGGCCGCCCAAGGCGTCTCAGCCCCGGGAAAGTGGTCGTCGTCGGGCGTGGCCCCGGGGGCGATCTGGGGCGAGTGCGCGGGCAGCGGCGCGAAGCCGTACCGGGCGTGCGTCGACCTCGACGAGCCCGCCTACCGCTGTACCTGCCCGAGCCGCAAGTTCCCGTGCAAGCACGCGCTGGGCCTGCTGCTGCTGTGGTCGGCCGACGGCGTTCCGCCCGCGCAGGCACCACCGGGCTGGGCCGAGGAGTGGCTGGCCGGGCGCAGAGACCGCGCCGAACGCCGCGCGGCGGCGGCGCGCGAGCCCAAGCCCTCCGAGACGGACGGCCGGCCAGAGGGCCGGTCAGATGGCCGGCCGGACGGGCGGCCCGGTGAGCGGCCGGACGAGCGCCGGGGCGCAGAGGCCGACCGGCGGGCCGAGCAGCGCGAACGCCGCGTGACGTCGGGCCTCTCCGAGCTGGAGCGGTGGCTGGCCGACCAGATCGGCCAGGGCGTCGCCGGCACCCGCGCGGCCGGTCCCGCGCACTGGGACGACCTGGCCAAACGCCTCGTGGACGCCCAGGCGCCCGGCGTCGCGGGGGCGGTCGCGCGGCTCGCCCCCGTCCTGTCGGGCGACGACTGGCCGGGCCGCCTGGTCGAGGAGTACGCCCTGCTGCACCTGCTGGCCCTGGCCCATCGCCGGGAGCTGCCCGGCGACCTCATCCAGACGGTCAGGTCGCGGGTGGGCTTCCCGGTGTCCCGGGAGGAGGTCCTGGCCGGGGCGGCGGTCCGCGACGAGTGGCACGTCCTCGGCAAGCGCGACCACGAACAAGACCGCCTGGTCTCGCGCCGGGTTTGGCTGCGCGGCCGGACGACGGGGCGGGCGGCGCTGGTGCTGTCGTTCGCGCCGATCGGGCAGGCGCTGGACGCCTCGCTCGTCACCGGCTGCGCCGTCGACGCCGACCTGGCGTTCTACCCGGGCGCGAGCCCGCTGCGCGCCCAGGTGGCGCTGCGCCACGCCACGCGGTCCGCGGTCGGGCCGCCGGGCGTCTCCGTCACGGAGGCGCTCGACGAGGTGGCCGGGGCGCTGGCCGGAGACCCGTGGGTGGAGTCGTGGCCGGTGGTCCTCGCGGGCGTCGTCCCGATGCGCGGCGACGGCTGGCTGCTCGGCCACCCGGCGGCGCCGGGCGGCCAGGCCGAGGGCATGCCGCTCGCGCCCTCGGTGGGCGCTCCCTGGCGGCTGCTCGCGGCCTCCGGCGGCCGTCCGGTCACCGTCGCCGCCGAATGGACCCCGCGCGGCCTGGTCCCTCTGTCCACCTACGACGCGGCGGGAAAGGTGATCGTGCTGTGAGCGGCGAGAGCGCTCGGAGAACCGGGGAGTGGGAGGAGATCGTCTCGGCGGCGCTGGTCGGCACCGACCGCCGTCCGCCCGCCGGGATGCCAGAAGGCGCCGAACCGGCGCCCACCCTGCTGGAGCGCGCGGCCGTCCAGGTCGTGCGCAGGCGCGCGGGGCAGCGGCTCATCAGGGGCGAGCCGCTGCCCGTCGCGCCCGGCGAGGAGCGTCCGGAGGTCCCGGTGGCCGCCGCCGACCGGCTGGCCAGAATCCTCGGCGGCGAGCACCCCAGGCTGCTGCCCGAGTGGCTGGGCGCGGCGGCGGCCATGGGGCGGCGGGTGCCGCCGCACCTGCTGCCGCAGTTGCTCGACCACGCGGCCAAGGACCGCTCGATCCGCTCCCACGTGGCCGCGCTGGCCGGACGTCGCGGCCGGTGGCTGGCCGGGCTGGGCAGGCAGGAGTGGTCCTACCTCGACCGCGAGCCCGACGCCGCCGCCGGCCCCGGCGACGACACCTGGCGGCTCGGGAGCCAGGGCGAGCGCCTCGGGCACCTGCGCGACCTGCGCGCGGCCGACCCCGACGCCGCCCGCGACCTGCTCGCGGGCGGCTGGGCCCAGGAGACCCCCGACGACCGGCTGTCGTTCCTGCAGACCCTCGCCGACGGCCTGGCCGACGCCGACGAGCCGTTCCTGGAGGCCGCGCTCGACGACCGCCGCCGCGAGGTGCGGCAGGAGGCCGCCGACCTGCTGATCCGGCTGCCCCGCTCCCGGCTCGCCGCCCGGATGGCCGAACGCGGGCGGGGCTGCCTGCGGCCCTCCGGCGGGCGGATCGAGGTGGTGCCGCCGACCGCCTGCGACACCGCGACCCGGCGCGACGGCGTGCGCGCCACGCCGCCGCGCGGCACGGGCGAGCGGAGCTGGTGGCTGCAGCAGGTTGTGGCGCGCACGCCGTTGTCGGTGTGGACCGATACCTTCGGCGTGCCGCCGGACGTCCTGGTCGGTCTGAAGATCGTCGACTGGGCGCGCGAGGTGCGGGCGGGCTGGGTCCGCGCCGCCGTGCTCCAGCGCGACCCGGCCTGGGCGCGGGCACTGTTCGAGGTCGACCCGCTGGCCGAGCTGCTGGGCGTGCTCCGCCCCGCCGAGCGCGAGGCGCTGACCGCCGAGTTCGTCGCCCGTCATCCCGTGGACGGGCAGTTGATCATGGTGCTGGGCGGGGCCTCGGCGCCCTGGGGCCCGGCGCTGACCCGTGCCGTGCTCCTCAAGATCATTGAGATGGCCGGCACCCAGCCGTGGAACCTCGGCGAGCTGGCCAGGCTCGCAGGGGAGCGGGCCGATCCCGCGCAGCACGAGGCGGCGGCCAGGTTGTCGGCCGATCAGCCCACCGTGCAGGAGGTCGCCGCCGTCCTCCGCTACCGCAGCGACATGTTGAAGGAGTTGTCGTGACCGAGGTTCTGCGCCCGCACGCCGAAGACCTCTACGCCGAGGAGCTCGCCGTGCTCGCGAAGACGGACGACCGGGCGAGGCCGCCCGGGTGGCGGCTGTCCCCCTGGGCCGTGACGACCTACATCGTCGGCGACGGCGACCAGATCAGCCCCAAGTACATCGGCCCGCGCCGCATCGTGGAGGTGGCCGTGGCCACCCTCGCCACCGACCGGGCGCTGCTGCTGCTCGGCGTGCCGGGCACCGCCAAGACCTGGCTGTCGGAGCATCTGGCCGCGGCGATCAGCGGCGACTCCACGCTGCTGGTGCAGGGCACGGCGGGCACGGCCGAGGAGGCCGTCCGCTACGGCTGGAACTACGCCCGGCTGCTCGCCGAGGGGCCCTCGCGCGAGGCGCTGACGCCGAGCCCGGTCATGCGCGCGATGTCGGAGGGACGCATCACCAGGGTCGAGGAGCTGACCCGGATGCCCTCCGACGTGCAGGACGCGCTGATCACCGTGCTGTCGGAGAAGACGCTGCCGATACCCGAGCTGAACGAGGAGGTCCAGGCCACGCGCGGGTTCAACGTCATCGCCACCGCCAACGACCGCGACCGGGGCGTCAACGAGCTGTCCAGCGCGCTGCGGAGGCGGTTCAACACGGTGGTGCTCCCCGTCCCGGCCACCGCCCAGGAGGAGATCGACATCGTCTCCCGCAGGGTCGGCCAGCTCGGCCGGTCGCTGGAGCTGCCCGAGGTGCCGACCGCCCTTGAGGAGATCCGCCGGGTGGTCACCGTGTTCCGCGAGCTGCGCTCCGGCGTCACCGAGGACGGCCGCACCAAGGTCAAGTCGCCGAGCGGCACGCTGTCCACGGCCGAGGCGATCTCCGTCCTCACCGGCGGCGTCGCCCTCGCCGCCCATTTCGGCGACGGCGTGCTGCGCCCGGCCGACGTCGCGGCGGGCATCCGGGGCGCGGTGGTCCAGGACCCGGTCTCCGACCGCGTGGTGTGGCGCGAGTACCTGGAGACCGTGGTGCGCGAGCGCGACGGCTGGAGCGACTTCTACCGGGCCTGCCGCGATGCCGACTGACGCGCCGGTCGCGCCCGCCCTGCTCGGCGTACGGCACCACGGGCCGGGCTCGGCCCGCGCGGTCCGCGCCGAGCTGGTCCGGCTCGCCCCCGACATCGTGCTCATCGAGGGGCCGCCCGAGGCCGACGCGCTGGCCGCCCTGGCGGGCGACCCCGGCATGGAGCCCCCGGTGGCGCTGCTCGCCCACGTCCCAGGCGAGCCAGCCAAGGCCGCCTTCTGGCCGTTCGCGGCGTTCTCTCCCGAATGGCAGGCGATCCGCTACGCCCTGGACGCGGGCGTCCCGGTCCGGTTCTGCGACCTGCCCGCCGCGGTCAGCCTGGCCGACGCCGACGACGACGAGGCCGACGGGGAGGCCGCGGCGCACGTCGATCCCATCGGCGCGCTGGCCTCGGCGGCGGGCCACGACGATCCCGAGCGCTGGTGGGAAGACGTCGTCGAGCACCGGGCGGGGATGACCCCGTTCGAGGTGATCGCCGAGGCGATGTCCGCCGTGCGCGAGGGGCACGTGCCTGGGGCGCGGGAGGCCCGGCGCGAGGCGCACATGCGGCGGACGCTCCGCCGTACGCTCAGGGAGGGCTACCAGCGGGTGGCCGTGGTGTGCGGGGCGTGGCACGTGCCCGCGCTGGCCGCGCCGTCCACGGCCAAGGCCGACGACGCGCTGCTGCGCGGCCTGCCCAAGGCCAAGGTCGAGATCACCTGGGTGCCGTGGACCTACGGCAGGCTCTCCGCCCGCAGCGGCTACGGCGCGGGCGTCGCCTCGCCCGGCTGGTACGACCACCTGTTCACCGCGCCCGACCGGCCGGTGGAACGCTGGCTGGCCGGGGCCGCAGGGGTGCTGCGCGAGGAGGGCCTGGCCGTCTCCTCCGCCCACGTCATCGAGGCCGTGCGCCTGGCCGAGGGGCTCGCGGTGCTGCGCGGGCGTCCGCTGGCCGGGCTCGGAGAGGTCACCGAGGCCGCCAGGGCGGTGCTCTGCGAGGGCGACGACCTCCCGGTCGAGCTGATCGCGCGGCGCATGGTGGTGGGCGAGCGGCTGGGCGGCGTCCCCGACGCCACGCCCATGGTCCCGCTCCAGCGCCACCTGCGCGAGGAGCAGCGCAGGCTCCGGCTGAAGCCGGAGGCGCTCGACCGCGACCTCGACCTCGACCTGCGCAAACCGCTCGATCTCGACCGCAGCCACCTGCTGCACCGGCTGGTCCTGCTCGGGGTCGGCTGGGGCACCCCCCGCGAGACCAGGGGCAAGGGCACCTTCCGCGAGTCGTGGACCCTCGCCTGGCGGCCGGAGTTCGACGTCGAGCTGATCGAGGCGAGCGCCTGGGGCACCACGGTCCCCTCGGCCGCCGCCGCGAAGGTCCGCGACCTGGTGGCGCGGGAGGACGCGACCCTCGCCGAGCTGACCGGCACGGTCGAGGCGTGCCTGCTGGCCGGGCTCGGCGAGGCGCTGCCCGACGCCGTGCGGGCGCTGGCCGGGCGCGCCGCGCTCGATCCCGATGTCACCCACCTGATGGCGGCGGTGCCCGCGATGGCCCGCGCCTGGCGCTACGGCGACGTGCGCGGCACCCCCGCCGAAGGGCTGGGCGCGGTGGTCTCCTCGATGCTGGCCCGCGTCCGCGCGGGGCTCTCCCCGGCGATGACCGGCCTCGACGACGACGCGACCAAGGAGATGATCGGCCACGTCGACGCCGTCCACGCGGCCACGGCGCTGCTGCCGGAGGCCGAGCGGGCCGCCTGGCTGGTCACGCTGAACGGCCTGGCGGGCCGTACCGACCTGCACGGCAGGATCGAGGGCAGGCTGATCAGGATCCTGCTCGACGCCGGGCGGCTCGGCGACGGCGAGGCCGCGCGCCGGATGGCGCTGGCCACCTCGGCCGGGCATCCGCCCGCGCGGGTCGCCTCCTGGGTGGAGGGGTTCCTGTCCGGCGGTGGGCTGCTTCTGGTGCACGACGCGCAGTTGCTCGGAATGGTCGATCAGTGGCTCAGCGGGCTCGGCGCGGGGGCGTTCGTCGACGTGCTGCCGCTGCTGCGCCGTACGTTCGCCGCCTTCGACGCGCCGGAGCGGCGGGCAATCGGCGAGCGGGTGCGGAACGCGGGCCGGGCGGCGCGCCCGTCCGGAGGCTCCAGCGACTTCGGCGACTTCGGCGACTTCGGCGACATGGTGTGGATCGATGAGAAGCGCGCGGCCGGAGCCGTCGCGACGGTGCTGGCGATCCTGGGGAGGTCCGATGGATGACACGTCGAGCGCGGAGCGGCTGCGCCGCTGGCGGCTGGTGCTCGGCGGCGACGCCGACGGCACGGGCTGCGCGCTGTCCGGGGGAGACGCGGGGATGGACGCCACGCTGGCCGCGCTCTACGGCGGGCGGCAGGGCTCCGGCGCGGGCTCAGCGGGCTCGGGCGAAGGCCGTACGGCCGGCCTCGGCGGCTCCGCGCCTCAGGTCGCCCGCTGGCTCGGCGACATCCGCGGCTACTTCCCGAGCACGGTCGTGCAGGTCATGCAGCAGGACGCCATCGAGCGGCTGAACCTCACCCGGCTGCTGCTCGAACCGGAGATGCTGGAGGCCGTCGAGCCCGACGTCCACTTGGTGGGCACCCTGCTCTCGCTGAACCGGGTGATGCCCGAGCAGGCCAGGGAGTCGGCCAGGGCGGTGGTCCGCCGGGTCGTCGAAGACCTGGAGCGCAAGGTGGCCCAGCGCACGCGGACGGCGATCAGCGGCGCCCTGGACCGCTCGGCCCGCACCCACCGTCCCCGCCGGGCGGCCGACATCGACTGGGATCGCACGATCCGCGCGAATCTGCGGCACTACCTGCCCGAGCGGCGCACGGTCGTGCCGTCCCGGCTGGTCGGCTACGCCCGCCGGCAGCGGGCGGTGAAGCGCGAGGTGGTGCTGTGCGTCGACCAGAGCGGTTCGATGGCCGCCTCGGTGGTCTACTCGGGCGTCTTCGGGGCGGTGCTGGCATCGATGCGCTCGCTGCGCACCTCGCTGGTCGTGTTCGACACCGCCGTGGTCGATCTCACCGACCGTCTGCACGACCCGGTCGAGCTGCTGTTCGGCACCCAGCTCGGCGGCGGCACCGACATCAACCGTGCCATCGCCTACTGCCAGGGGCTGGTCACCCGGCCGGCCGACTCCACGTTCGTCCTGATCAGCGACCTCTATGAGGGCGGCATCCGGCAGGAGATGCTGCGGCGGGTGGCGGCGATGCTCGCGGCCGGGGTGCAGGTGATCGTCCTGCTGGCGCTGTCCGACGAGGGCGCGCCGTCCTACGACCACGACAACGCCGCCGCGCTGGCCGCGATGGGGGTCCCGGCCTTCGCCTGCACGCCCGACGCCTTCCCCGACCTGATGGCCGCGGCGATCCAGCGGCGCGATGTCCGCGCATGGGCCGAGCGCCACCTGGGGGCCAGTGCCTCCGGGTGACGCTCGGTGGTGCGAACGCGCGCGGCGCGTTCGCCGCCCGCCCATTTCCGGTCTCTCTTTGAGTGGTGGTACGAACGGTGTTCGCTGACGAACACTGTTTTAGTTGGCGAACGACATTCGTGACAAGTACGATGTTCGTGTAAGTGGAAGCAAGCTCGAAGCGAGCGTTGGGCAGGCTCGAAGCGGGCTCGCGAAGACGCAGGACCCGGGGGCCTGGGCGGCAGGAGGGCCGATGAACGAGCAGGCGGAAGCCGTACCGGTGCCGCCATGGCGGACGCCGCGCAAGACGCCGGCGGCCAGGCGGCCGCTGAGCCAGGACGCGATCGTGGACGCCGGTCTGCGCGTCCTCGACGCCGAGGGGCTCGACGCGCTCAGCATGCGCAGGGTCGCCCAGGAGCTGGGTACCGGCCCGGCCTCGCTGTACGCCCACGTGGCGAACAAGGACGAACTGCTGGACCTGCTATACGACCGGGTGCTCGGCGAGGTCGAGACCCCGGAGGCCGATCCCGAGCGCTGGCTGGAACAGATGCGGGAGCTGGCCGTCCACATCTTCGATGTGCTCGGGGCGCACGCCGACATCGCCAAGGTGGCCATCGCCAACATCCCCAGCGGGCCCAACGCGCTGCGCGTCGCGGAGGCGGAGATGGCCATCATGATCAAGGGTGGGGTGCCGCCGCGCATCGCGAGCTGGATGCTCGACCGGCTCAACCTCTACATCGCCGCCGACGTCTACGAAGGCGCCCTTTACCAGGCCAGGCGGCGGGCCTCCGGCAAGGACATCGGCGATTTCATGCACGACTACTTCGCTCAGATCGGCGACTACTACCGGACCCTCCCCAAAGACCGGTTCCCGATGATGGCCGGGCACGTCGACGACCTGCTCGAAGGCGGCGGCAACGTGCGCTTCGAGTTCGGCCTCGACCTTCTGCTGAGCGGCCTGGCCCGCTTCGCCGGACCCCGCCCGGAGGCGTAGCGCGGCGGGGCTCCGGGCCGCCCCGATAGGCCGTTCCGTTTTGCGAGGGGGCCGGTACCGGGCACCATGGAGGGGAGGAGAACCGCGCGCCGGGGGACGGCGGATCGCTCCTCATCGTCCAGCACACCACAGGGGGTCCGTTGCCGCGCGTCCGCGAACTAGAGGTCTTCCGCCTCACCCTGCCCTACGGCAGGCGGCCCGAGAGCATCCTGGTCCGGCTCACCGACCACGGCGGCATGACCGGCTGGGGCGAGGTCGTCGAACCCGGCCTCGACAAGGCCTGGGCCACCCTTGAGGAAAGCCTCGCCCCCGCGCTGATCGGCGTCGACTGGGAGCACCCCGACGACCTGGCCACCGTGTCCTGCGGCGGCAGCGCGGCCGACATGGCCTGCTGGGACCTTTGGGCGCGGATGCGCGGGGTTCCGCTCGCGCACGCCCTCGGCGGCAGCCGCACCTCGCTCATGGCGACCGTCCGGATCGGCGGCGACCGTTCGCTGGAGAGCCTGGTGGCCAAGGTCAACAGGCAGGTCTGCGGCGGATACGCGCACGTCACCATGGACGTCCACCCCGGCTGGGACATCGAGCCGGTGCGCGCGGTGCGCAACGCCTTCCCCGGCCTGGCCATGTCGGTGGACGCGCAGGCCGCCTACACCTCGGCCGAGGCCCTGGTCGCCCTCGACTCCTACGACATCACCGTCATCGAACGGCCGTTCCCGACCGGCGACCCGGTGGTCCACGCGGCGCTGCAGGACCAGGTGTCGGCCGCCGTCGCCCTGGAGATCGGCTCCGACGCCGAACTGGCCATGCACATCACCGCCCGCTCCGCCAGGGCCCTGCTGCTGCGGCCCTCGCGCTTCGCCTCGCTCAGCGAGGTGCGCCGCGCCCACGACCGCGCCATGGCCGCGGGCTGGGAGATCGCCTGCTGCGGCGGCCAGGGCACCGGCCTCGCGCGGGCGGCCACCGTGGCCGTCGCCGCGATGCCCGGCTGCACCCTGCCCTGCGACGTCACCCAGCCGCCGCGCAGCGCCCAGATCGTCAACCCGCCCGTCGGAGCGTCCGGCGGCGTCGTCGCCGTCCCGCTGACCCAGCCAGGGCTCGGGCACACGGTCGACGAAGACCGCCTGCGCCGCCTGGCCACCACCTCGTTCGCGGTCTGAGCCCGGTGGCGGTCACGGCGCTCAGGCGCCCTGACAGCCGTCGGTGAGGCCGGTCACGCCGTCCGGGGTGGGGGTGCGCACTGCGGAGGGAGTGCCGCGCTCCTTGGCCATGACCGTCGGGCGCGGCGACGCCTTGGCGGAGGGCTCCGGCTTCGGGCGCGTCGAGTCGCGGATCGCCTTGACGGTGAGCAGGCGGATCTTCATCCAGTCCGGATAGCCGGTGTTGATCAGCGGCGGCATGAACTGCACGCTGGTCACCTTGGCGTTCTTCACCCTCAGCGCCAGCGGCACCAGGTGTTCCAGCATCGGGCGGGGGATGTCGGTGCGCAGCAGTTCGTTGGCGGCCCGCGCCACCTGGTTGAAACGCGAAAGCACGGTAGCCGGGTCTGCCTGGTCGAGCAGCGCGCCGAGCACGCAGCGCTGGCGCCGCATCCGGGTGAAGTCATCGCTGTAGGTGCGGGAGCGGGCGAACCACATGGCGTCGGCGCCCTTGAGCTTGCGGGTGCCCGCGCGGACCAGGCCCTCGTTGTACTTGCCGAAGACTACGTCGCGGTCCACGGTCACGGTGATGCCGCCGATCGCGTCGATGAGCCGGGCGAAGCCCCACATGTTGACCAGCGCGTACCAGTCGATCTTTAGCCCGAGCGTGTAGCCGATCGTCTCCTTCAGCGTGTGCGCGCCCTGCTTCTGCCGTCCGCCGAAGATCTCCGGATGGCTGTCGGCGTACTCCCACACCGCGAACAGCAGGTCCTCGCGCCCGCCGCCGGGGCCCACGGGCAGGCGGAAGCCGTCGGGGAAACGGGCGTGCATCGGGCTGCCCGGCGGGAAGCGGACGTTCTCCAGGTTGCGCGGCAGGCTGAGCAGCACGGTGCTGCCGGTCCTGACGTCCACGCTGGCCACGTTGATGCTGTCGGTGCGCACGCCGGGACGGTGGTCGTCGGCGTCACCGCCGAGCAGCAGGATGTTGACCCGGTTGCGGCCGTTCCACGGGTCTTCCGGCTTGACCGTCGCGAGGGGGTCGGGGGCGGCGTCGAACACCTTCTCCAGGGTCTGGTCGCCGATCACGACCCACTGGGCGACCAGGCCGAACGGCACCATGACGGCCACCGACGTGAAACCGGCCACCACCCCGGTGAGCACCTGGCCGCTGACCGTCAGCGTGCCGGGCCGCAGCACGACGAACGAGTGCAGGATCATCGCGAACCAGGCCAGGCCGAGCACCGCCGCCCCGGCGATGATGCCGTTCAGCGAGGACGACGAGGTGAGCTGCCCGAGCAGCGCGGCGTCGGCGGTGAACGCCAGCACCCCCGCCGTGAGCAGCAGGATCAGGTAGACCCCCAGCAGGGAGAACCCCGTCCGGCGCCAGCCGGCCCGCACGTGCGCGGCACCCGGTGCGATCGCCGAGACGAGTGTCCATCCGGCCAACGCACCGATGCCGAGCCTTCTCGATCGTTCCCGTACGCGCGCCAAGATCCCCTCGCGATTTGTCCCCTGTGTCCCACCCGGCGTCGAGGAGGGAGCGTAGACGGGATCGCGTGGCTCACAGGCTACTTATGCGTGAACATCCCAAGAACGCGGACCGCCCCGCCCTCCGGTCCCGTTCCGGCGTGACCTTGGTCATATTCAACAGCCACGTCCCCGCGGATGCGGTGATCTACGCCGATCCCGGCGAGTCGGGCCGTCATGAGCCCGGTCTTCGCGCTTACCGGATGGTCGTGCGCCGGGGCGTCGGCGGGTTAGCTTGAGGGATGCGCGATCTGCTCGGCCCCGGTTACGAGGCGACCGTCCTGCCCATGGGTCACGACGAGGAGGGCGAGGTCATCGCCACCCTCGTGCGACGGCCGGCGCCCGAGCCCACTCGGCGCGCCGTGCTCTACATCCACGGCTTCACCGACTACTTCTTCCAGACCCACCTGGCCGACCACTTCACCGCGCAGGGCTACCACTTCTACGCTCTCGACCTGCGCAAGTACGGCAGGTCGCTGTTGCCGCACCAGACCCCCGCCCTGGTCCGCAGCGTGACGCACTACTTCCCGGAGATCGACGAGGCGGTGCGCCGGATCCGCGAGGACGACGGCAACGAGGTGCTGACCATCAACGCCCACTCCACCGGCGCCCTGGTGGCCGCGCTGTGGGCCGACCGGGTGCGCGGCTCCGGGCGGGTGCAGGGGCTGGTGCTCAACAGCCCGTTCCTCGACCTCAACGTGCCGACCTATCTGCGGATCATGGCCGACCTGCTGAGCTGGCCGCTGTCGCACGCGCCGGCGCGCGCCGTCCTGCCGCTGGCCCTGGCCACCGCGTACGGCAGCAGCCTGCACCGCTCGCACAACGGCGAGTGGGACTACGACCTCGCCCTCAAGCCGCTCACCGGGTTCCCCATCCACGCCGTGTGGGTGTCGGCGGTCCGCAGGGCCCAGCGCCGCCTGCACGCCGGGCTGCGGGTGGACGTCCCCGTGCTGGTGCTGTGCTCGGACAAGGGCCTGCGGCTGCGCGACTTCGCCCCAGAGGCGCACAGCGCCGACGTCGTGCTCGACCCCGAGCACATGGCGCGCTGGGCGACCAGGATCGGCGGGCACGTCACCTGCGTGCGGGTGCCCGGCGGCATCCACGACCTGGTGCTTTCCGCCGAGCCGGTGCGCAAGCAGGTGTTCGGCGAGATCGACCGCTGGATGCGCGTCTACCAGGGGAACGAGAACAACCCGTAGTAGGCGGCCACGGCCAGCAGCACCCCGGTGCCGCCGACGACCCCGGCGATGGCCACGTGCTGGCCGCGGCTGGGCTGCCAGCCCTCGCGCAGCCCCGAGACCACCGCGGCGACCGCCGTGACCTCCTGGAGCAGCATCAGCACCGCCAGGCCGCGGACCACCAGCCAGCCGGACAGCACGGCGGGCCACGCCCCGGCCTGGTTGATCGAGAACAGCACCAGCAGCGTGATGAAGCCGAGCACCGACACCAGCAGGCCGAGGCCGGTCGCCGCCATGCGCCGCAGCCGCCTCCTGATCGGCGGCCACACCACCGCGTTGGCGTGCGCGCGGTGGTCACGGCCGCGCAGCCGTACCACGATGCCCGCGACCGGGCCCGCCACGTAGCCGACGACGGCCAGGCACAGCGCGAGCCCGAGCACCGTGCCGCCCGCGTACCACGGCGCGGCCGGGACGTCGCTGGCCTGGTAGCGCTGCACCGGATTGGCCCCTGCCATGCGCACCGTGGGCTTGCCGCTCTCCGGCAGCCGGTCGATCCAGTTGGCCAGCGTCTCCTGGTAGCCGGGCGCGAACGGCCCGGCATGGATGCGCATCGCGTGGTCGGCGCCGCCGAGGAACCTGATCGTGTACCGGTCGTTGCCCGCCTGGGCCAGCCCCTCGGTCAGCGCCTCGGTGCTCTCCACGAACGGGATGGAGGGATCCATCGTGCCGTACAGCGCCAGCACCGGCTGACGCACCTCGGAAAGCCACGGCAGCGGATCGTGGCGCAGGAAGGGCAGCCCCACCACGCCCATCGCCCGCGACAGCAGGTCGCGCACGCCGACCGGCGCGTACAGCCGCAGCAACTGCTCGTTGAGCGCCCAGGCGACCTGGCGCAGCGGCGACACGTTCGGCGCGGAGACCATCACCAGGAAGCCGACGTCGGAGCTGCGCGCCGCCGCGATCGGGGTCGCCCAGGTGCCCTCGCTGACCCCCCACAGGCCGATCCGCGTGCGGTCGACGTCGGGACGGTTGCGCAGGTGGTGCACCATGCGCAGGATGTCGTCGGCGAGCAGGCCGAAGTCGCGCGTGCTGAAGGAGTATCCGACGGACCGTTTGTCGTAGCCCATCGCGATGATGCCGGCCTTGGCCAGCCATTCGGCCTGCGTGGCGAACTCACGGCGGTCGGCCGAGCCGGACCCGTGGACGAAGACCACGGCCGGGTGCGGGCCGGGCGTCATCGGCGCCCAGATCATCGCCCGGGAGGAGGTGCCCTGCAGCGGCACCGTCACCTCTTCGGTGGTGATCGGACCCTTGGCCGCCACGGGCGTCCGCTCGCTCGCCGGCTGTGGCGGCAGCGAGGTGAACGCGGCGTCGGCCCGGAGCGGAGGCGGATCGAACGACGGCGGCAGGGCATAACCCACGGTCGCGAGGACCACCAGCACCAAACCGGCGGCCACGCTCAGCGTGCCTCGACCAGCCTGCACTCGTTTCCGCTCCCCGAATCGGGGCCAGTCACGGCCCAATGTCGTTAATGTTCCCTCCGATCTTTCAGCGTACTCGGCAAAGAATCCCTCCGACTGCCATGCGGCCACGCTCCGCGATCACGCCGCGCAACCGTTAGCATCCTGCGACCTGCGCCGTGCCGCGACCGTTCCGCGATCATTCCGCGAGAGTGCCGAGGCCGGCGCTCGGCCCGGGGGCGCGACACGCCGACGGAGCTGTCATCTGCCCTGGTCGGGCGGCCATCTCCGCCATGCGGCCAAAATTGTCCCCAGGAACTGTTACGTTCCTGCCACATGCGGGTCCTGCACACCTCCGACTGGCACCTCGGCCGCTCCTTTCACCGGGAGAGCCTGCTCACCGCGCAGGCGTCGTTCGTGGACCATCTGGTCGGCGTCGTCAGGAACGAGCGCGTCGACGTCGTCGCCGTGGCCGGCGACGTCTACGACCGGGCCCTGCCGCCGGTCGACGCGGTGACGCTGTGCAACGAGGCCCTGCACCGCCTGGTCGGCGCGGGCGCGCGGGTGATCATGATCAGCGGCAACCACGACTCACCCCGGCGGCTCGGCTTCGGCGCCGGGCTGATCGACGCGGGCGGCGTCCACCTGCGCACCGACCCCGCCACCGTGGCCGAACCGGTGGTGGTCGAGGGCGTCGCCTTCTACGGCATCCCCTACCTTGAGCCCGACCTCGTCCGCGGCCCCTGGGAACTGGCCGCGCGCGGCCACACGGCGGCGATCGGCCACGCCATGTCGCTCGTCAACGACGACGCGGCGCGGCGCGGCGGGCCCCGAGTGGTCCTCGCCCACGCGTTCGTCACCGGCGGCGAGGCCAGCGACAGCGAGCGCGACATCAGCGTCGGCGGCGTCGCCCACGTGCCGCTGTCGGCGTTCGACGGCGCCGACTACGTCGCGCTCGGCCACCTGCACGGCCGCCAGCGGATGAGCGAGGCCGTCCGCTACTCCGGCTCCCCGCTGGCCTACTCCTTCTCCGAGACGGGCCAGCTCAAGGGATCATGGCTGGCCGACCTCGACGCCACCGGGCTGCGGCAGGCCGAGTTCGTGCCCGCGCCGGTGCCGCGCCCGATCGGGCGGCTGCGCGGCCCGATCGACGAACTGCTGACCTCGCCGCGCCACTCCGGCCTCGAAGGCCACTGGCTCTCCGTCGTGCTCACCGACCCCGTCAGGCCCAAGGGGGCCATGGAACGGCTGCGGCAGCGCTTCCCCTACACGCTCACGCTGGCCTTCGAGCCGGACGGCGCGCGGGAGGCGGTCGCGGCGCGGCCGGGCGCGGCGGGCCGTCCGGAGATCGACGTCGCCCTCGACTTCATCCGCGAGGTGCGCGGCGAGCCCGCCGACGCCGAGGAGCGACGGCTGCTCCAGGAGGCCGTGACGGCCTGCCGGGTCAAGGAGGCGGCGGCGTAGATGCGGCTGCACCGCCTGACCATCACCGCCTTCGGGTCCTTCCCCGGCGAGGAGACCGTCGACTTCGACGCCCTCGGCCAGGCCGGGCTGTTCCTCATCCACGGCCCCACCGGGGCGGGCAAGACAACCGTCCTCGACGCCGTCTGCTACGCCCTGTACGGCCAGGTCCCCGGCCAGCGCAACGACGCCAGGTCCCTGCGCTGCGACCACGCCCCGGCGGGCCGGGGCCCACGGGTCGAGCTTGAGGTCACCGTGCGCGGCCGGACGCTCCGGCTGGTCCGCTCGCCCGCCTGGCGGCGTCCGAAGGCGCGCGGCGAGGGGCTGGTCGAAGAGAAGGCCAAGGTCCAGGTAGAAGAGCTGACCCCCGCCGGGGAGTGGAAGTTCCTGTCCTCCCGCGCCGACGAGACCGGCGACCTGGTCGGCGGGCTGCTCGGCATGAACGCCGCCCAGTTCCAGCAGGTGGCGATGCTGCCGCAGGGCGAGTTCGCCAAGTTCCTGCGCGCCGACGGCGAGCTACGGCACGACCTGCTCAAACGGCTGTTCTCGGTGCAGATCTTCGACCAGATCGAGAAGTGGCTGGCCGACCACCGCACCCGGAGCTGGCGCGACCAGGAGACACTGGCGCAGGCCGCGCAGTCGGCGGCCGACCGGATGCGCGGCGCGGCCGGCCCTGACCTGCTCGGCGACGTGCCGGACGACGACGATGACCCGGCCGCGTGGGCGGCGGCGCTGCTCGCGGCGGCCGGGCGGCGGCTCGACCTCGACACCGCCGCCGTCGCGGTGAGCGAGCCAGCGCTGCGGACGGCACGGGCCGACCTCGACGCCGGACGCGACCTGGCCGACCGCCGACGGCGCCACGCCGAGGCACTGGCCAGGCGCGCGCACCTCGACGCGGGCGCCGACGAACGCGCCGACCTCGGCGCCGGCATCGCCGAGGCGGCCCGCGCCGACCGGGTCCTGCCCGTGGCCCTGCGGGCGGAACACCGCGCCGAAGCGGCGGCCAAGGCCGCGCTCGGCGCGCAGGAGACCCTGTCCCAGGTGCTCGCCCTCGGGATCGAGGAGTCCGGCCCGGACGGCCTGGCCGCCCTGGAACGCGACCGCCGCGACGAGATCGCGGCACTGGCGGGCCTGCGGGCCGAGGAGGAACGCAGGGCCGAGCTGCTGCGCGAGCTGCCGGAGATCGACGCCGAGCTGCGACGACTCACCGCCCGCCACGACCACGCCACCACCGGCCTCACCGCCCTCCCCACCCGCCTGGCCGAGGCCGAACAACGCCTTACCACCGCCCGAGACGCCAAGACCGCCCTCCCCGCCGCCCACACCACCCGCACCACCGCCGCCCACACCCGATCCACCACCCACCGCCGGGACACCCTCTACCGATCCCTCACCGAAGCCCTCACCACCTTCCAATCCCTCATGACGGACGAAGCCCTCTCCACACCCGGCGGAGTCGCGGCCGACGCCGCCGTCTACCAGGGCCCGCGTTCCGCCCGGCCCACGGTTCCGCTCGCGGGGCCGGAAGGTGCGCACGTGGCGGCCGTCGGCGATACCGAGACGGAAAATCCTGCTTGTGATCGGTCGGGGCCGGAAGGGGGCCTTCCGGCGGACAACGGTTCCCCCCTCGGGCGGGATGCGGCCGATGCCGTCGTCGACCCCTTCGCCCGGGCCACCGGGCCGCTCGCGGCGGTGGAAGATCCTCACCTGGCGGGCGGCGGTTCCGCTGCCGGGCTTCCGTCGTATCGGGAGGCGGTCGCGGTTCTGTGCGGGGCCGTTGTGCCGGGGATCGCGGGAGTGGGGAGTGCGGCCCGGGTGGTGCGGGATGAGCTGGCGGGGGTGGAGCGCGGGGCGCGGGATGAGCTGGCCGCGTTGGAGGGGGTGCGCGGGGACGAGGAGCGGGCCGCGCAGGTGAGGGAGCGGCTTGCCGTCCTGGAAGGGGAGCGGGAGGAGCTGGCCGAACGGGAGGCGGCGGCGCGGGCCGCGTTGGCCGAGCTGCCGCCGAGGCTGGCCGGGATCGAGGAGCGTGCCGCCGCGTTGCGCGCGGAGGAGGCGGCCGTGCACACCGCCGAGGCCGCCGTCCAGGACGCTCGCGCCCGGCTGGAGGACGCTGAGCTGCGTGACTCCCTCGCCGTCGAGGCCGAGGAGGCGGACCAGGCCCGCAGACAGGCCACCGACACCGCCCAGGATCTTCGCGAGCGGCTGCTGGCCGTCCGCCAGGCCCGCATCGAGGGCATGGCCGGGGAGCTGGCGCGTGGCCTCGTGCCGGGGGAGCCGTGCGCCGTCTGCGGCTCGCCCGAGCATCCCGCGCCCGCCAGGCCCGCCGGGCACCGCTACACCCCTGAGGAGGAGGCCGAGGCCGAGACACGCCACCAGGCCGCCCAGGAGGCCCGGCAGCGGGCGGAGAGCCATGCCGCCGTGCTCGCCGACCGTCTGCGCGAGGCCGAGACCCGCGCGCGGGGACTCGCCCGGCCCGAGGCCCGGGAGGCCCTGACGGCCGCGGAGCGCGACCTCGCCGCCTTCGACGGAGCCGAGGAGAAGCGGGCCGCCCTGGAGGCCGAGGCCCGCCGCGCCCAGGACGAGCTGGAGCAGGCCCGTGAGCATGCCGCCGACCTCGCCCGCGCGCTCGCCGAGACCGGCGCCCGCGCCGCCGGGCAGCGCGCCGAGCTGGACCACCTCACCCGGCGGCTCGCCGACGCGCTCGGCGACGACGGGTCCGTCCAGGCCCGCCACGACCGGCTCACCGCGGAGGCCGCGCGGCCCGCCGCCGCGTCGGCCGCCGCCGGACGGGTCGCCGAACTGGCCGACGCCTGCGAGCAGGCCCGCGCCGCCGTCCCCATCGCCGACCTGACCGCCGAAGACGCCGACGCCGTGCTGAGCGAGGCCGAACGCGCGCTGGCGGCGCTCACGGAGGCCGCGGCCGGGCTCGACGAGGCGTCCGCGGCGGTCGAGCGCCTGACGGCCGAGCGGAGCACCCTGGAGCGCGAGGTCAGGGAGGCCGAGCGCGAGCTCGCCGCCGCCGGCACCCGCCGTGACCAGAGCGCCGCCGAGGCCGACCGGCTCGGCGCGCGCGTCGATGAGGCCCGGGGCGGCGACGCCACCCTGGCCGCACGCCTTGCGCGCTTGGCGGGCGAGGCTGCGCTGCTGCACGACGCCGCCGAGGCCGCGTCCGCCGCGCGGGCCGCCGGAGCCGACGCGGAGGAGGCCACGTCCGAGGCACGCCGGGCCGCCGCCGAAGCCGGTTTCGAGACGCTCGACCATGCCCGCGCCGCCGCCCGCCCCGCCGACGAGTTCGCCGAGATGCAGGAGCGGATGCGGGCGCTGGACGCCGAGGCGGCGACCGTCGAGGCGCAGCTGGCCGACCCGGAGCTGGCCGCCGCGGCCGAGGCCCCCGCCCCCGACCTGCCCGCGCTGCACGACCGGCACGACACCGCCGAACGGGTCCACGCCGCGTGCGTCTCGCGCCGCGACCAGGCGCTCGACCGCCGCGACCGGCTCGCCGCGCTGGCCGAGGAGCTGACCGCCCGCCTCGCCGAGTGGCGCCCCGCCCGCGAACGTCACCTACTGGCCCGGCGCATGGCCGAGCTGACGGGCGGCACCTCCGCCGACAACACGCTCGACATGCGCCTGTCGTCCTTCGTGCTCGGCGAGCGGCTGCGCCAGGTCGTCGAGGCCGCCAACGAGCGGCTCGACCACATGTCGGGCAGCCGCTACCTGCTGCAGTACGACACCCGCAAGACGGCGGGCAGCCGCAAACGCTCCGGCGGGGGGCTCGGCCTGCGCGTCCTGGACGGCTGGACCGGCGTCGACCGCGACCCCGCCACCCTGTCCGGCGGCGAGACCTTCGTCACCTCCCTCGCCCTCGCGCTCGGCCTGGCCGATGTCGTCGGCGCCGAGGCGGGCGGCGCGGAGATCGGCACGCTGTTCGTGGACGAGGGCTTCGGCACCCTCGACGACGACACCCTCGACGGCGTGCTCGACATCCTCGACGGCCTGCGCGACGGCGGGCGAGCCGTCGGCATCGTCAGCCACGTGGCCGAACTCCGCTCCCGCGTGCCCGCCCAGCTCGTCGTGGCCAAGACCCGCACCGGCTCCACCCTCACCTGCCGGGTCTGACCCGGCCTACGCGCCCGCCGTGCCCGCCCCGCCCGTCGCGCGCGACTCCGTGACATAGGCGGCAAGCTCGCGCACCCGTTCGGCGTGCCGGTCATGGCCGATCACCACGGGCGGCTCGTTGTACGGCATCGCGTCGGAGGACCGCCGCAGCTTGATGTACTGCCCGCACGCGTCGATGGCGTAGGGCTCCATGTCGTCCTGGAGCGCGCCGATGACCGTGATGCCGTAGGTCTCGCCGATCCGGCGGAACAGCGCCACCGCCTCCCTGCGGTGCTCCTTGCCGAGGTTGCGGCCCAGCTCGTCGAGGACCAGGCAGAGGTGCCCGCCGCCGGAGGACGCGATGGCCGCCGCGCAGACCAGCTTGACCGCCTTCTCGTCCATCAGCGCGGTGTTGGCCCGGCGGTTGTAGGGGACGAACCCCTGCCCCTCGCCGCGCCGCCACTTGGGCACGACCTTCCAGGCCCAGCGCTGCTCGGGATCGGCGGGGGCGGGCGGCACCGGGAACTCGATCGTCGCGCCGTAACCGCCGTAGGCCAGGTCGAGCTTCTCGAACTCCTCGGCCACCCGGGTGAGCCGCGCCTTGATCGCCGCGGTGAGCGCGGCGCGGTGCACGGCGGTGGACCGCGCGGCCTCCTCGGCGCCGGTGGAGGCGACGGCCAGGTCGCGCTGCCGGGTGGCGAGCTGCGACTCGATCTGGCGGCGCTGGTGCCGCTCGTACTCCTCCTGCCCGCGCAGGTAGGACGACAGGGCGGCGCACACACCGGGGAACGTGGCCTGCTCGCGTGCCGTACGGCCCGCGCCCGGCTCGGTGCGCTCGCGGATGAGGAAGCGCAGTTCCTCCGGCATCTCCTCCTCGCCGGGGAAGGTGTCGCGCAGCGCCCGGTCGAGATGCCGCTCGGCGGCCCGCCACCACTCCTCAGAGGTGAGCGGGCGCTCCTCCTCGGCGAGGGCGGCCAGCCACTCGGCGGCGGCCTCGGCCTCGCCGCCGAACGCGCGCACCAGGTCGGCGAGCCCGAGCGCCTCGCGCTCCGCCGTGACCCTGGTCTGCTCGCCGCGCGCCTGGGCGAGTTCGCCGGACAGGCGGGCGCGGCGGCCCTCCAGGCGTTCGATCTCCATGTCGCGGGTCCTGGCGCGGAAGTCGAGGCCGCTCACCGCGCGCTCGGCCTCGGCCAGCCGGGGCGCCAGGTCGGACAGCGCGGCGGTCAGCTCGGCCAGGCGTTCGCGGCGTTCGGCGAGCCTGCTCTCGATGCCGGCCAGCACGTCGGCGGCCCGCGCCCCCTCCAGCCGCCGGGAGGCCTCGGCCACGCCGTCCTCACAGGAACGGACGACGGCGGCGGCCTCCTCCTGCGTGTCGCGCGCGCGGTTGAGCCGCTGCTCGGCGGCCTTGATCCGGGCCTCGCGGCCCGTCGCCACCCCCTCGAACGCGCCGACGACCGTCACGCCCGCCGCGCTGACCAGCACCGACCCGGGCAGGGCGGCGAGGGCGGCGGACGCCTGACCGAGGTCGGCGGAGTCGACGAGGACGGCGTGCTCGTGCGGCCAGCCGCCCAGGCCGTGGGACTCGGCGTGGTCGCGGGCCTGCTCGGCGACGTCGATGGAGTCGAGCAGCCCACCGGCGGTCACCCCGGCCTCGGCGAGCGCGCGGAGCTGGGCCGCGGCCGGGCCGCCCTCGGCGTCGCCGAGGGCGTCGGCGGCGCGTCGCACCTCGCGGTCGGCCACGCCGAGCGCCTTCAGCGCCAGGTTGAGCCGCTGACGCGCGTGCCCGACCTCCTCCTCGGCGGCCTCGACGGTACGGCCGTCGGCCAGCCGCCGCAGCTCCTCCAGGGCGGGGATCTGCCCGCGCAGCTCGTCGGCGGAGTTCTCGGCGACCGCGCGGTCGGCGGTCAGGGCGGCCGACCTGGCCTGCGCCTCGGCCAGTTCGCGCCGGGCGTCGGCGAGGCCCCGGTCGAGCGTGTCGTCCTTCAGGGTGGCGATCTCTGCCCTGACCTCGGCGATGGCGGCCGAGGCCGTCTCCTCGGCCGCGTGGTGGCGCGCCAGCTCGGCGGCCAGGGAGGCGTCGCGGCCTGCGGTGTCGGCGAGCCGCCGGGCCAGCCGTCCGCGCCAGTGGCGCAGCGCCTCGGCCAGGCGGATCCGCGCCTGGTCGCGCAGGTCGAAGGTGTCGATCAGGGTGCGGGACTCGGCCTCGAACTCGTGCAGCCGCGCCCCGGCCTGCTCGGCCCGCACCCGCTTGGCGTGCTCGTCGCGCCGGGCCTCGCGCTCCTGGTCGAGCTCGGCGTCCAGGCCGGTGAGCGCGGCCACCGCCTCGAAGATGCGCTCAGGGGTGATCTCGTTGAGCGGCTGCGACAGCAGGTTGGTCGCCACCTTGCTGCGCACCGAGGTGGACAGGAACGACACGCAGCGCACCCGGTCGCCGTAGAGGACCTTGGTGAGGTCGCGGGCCACGACGTCGCGGCGGCCCGCGGAGCGCGGCAGCGTGAGCCACATCTCGTCGGCCCTGGCGACCCGCTCGGCCTCGGAGGCCGCCGACGCCAGGTAGACCCCGCCGGTCCAGCGGATCTCCAGGTGCGGGGCCTCCTGGTTGATCCGCAGCCAGACGGTCACCGGCTCACCGGGGGTGGGATCGTCGAAGACGCCGATGATGTAGCCGTGGTCGGCGCTGGCCCACTGCCGTCCGCCCGCGCCGGTGGCCAGCTCCGCGTTGAACAGCAGCTCGGAGACGGCCTTGGCGCCGGAGGCGAAACGCCACTGCTCGTCGCCGAGCAGCGCGGTGATGGCGGCGATGAACGATGACTTGCCCGCGCCGTTGGAGTCCTTCGGGCCCGCCCCGGCCACGACGATCAGCGTGCCCGGCACCGTCGGCACCGGATGTGTGGAAAGCCGTGAGATGTTGACCGCCTGGACGGCGATCAGCACCCTGTCGCCGACGAGGTTCTCAACCCGTGTCACCGATCGTCCTCCGTCGTCCGGACCTGTGGCTCGTGGCCGTCAGTGGTCTCCTTCGCGCCGCCGCCGGGCGGTCGCCGCCTGGCGAGCACGGCCGCCGCCAGCGGGGTGCCGGGCCCGGCGGCCAGGATCAGCTCCTCCTGCAGGCGCTTCCTGGCCGCGGCCGTCAGCCGGTGGAACTGCGGCCCGGGGATGTATCCGCCGACTTCCTCACCCGCCTTGACCTGGGAGAGCAGCCCGGCGTGGCGCAGCGTGCGCAGCGCGCCCTCCAGCTCGCCGATCGGCAACTGGGTGTGGCGGCGCAGCTCCTCGGCGGGCGTGGGGTGGGGGGACAGCCAGGTGTCGGCGCCGAGCAGCCCCTCGGCGCGGGGGATCGCCACCGAGTGGACGAGCACCAGCACCAGCACGGCCCGCTCGGCCTCGCCCAGTGTGGTGCCGACGGCGGCGGCCGTCGCGTCGTCGTAGCCGGAGGTCCACCGCTCGCGGACCTGGATGAGCGTGCGTCCGCGCCGGGCGAGCATCTCGGTCAGGGCGCGCCGCAGCGCGGGGTCGCGCAGCGCGGCGAAACGGACCTCCAGGACGGGTTCGGCGGCGTGTTCGACGGCCATGAACGCGGCCACCAGCTCGGCCCGCCGCCGCTCGTCGAATGCGCCGAGCACGTCTTCGTCGTACGGCTCGCCGGTGAGCACGGCGGCCTCGGTGGGAGGCGGCGGGGCGGCGGGGGAGGGGGTGGGCAGTGGCGCGGCGACGGGCTCCTCCGGCTCGGGGAGGCGGGCCATCAGCTCGCGCAGCAGGGCGTGGGACTCGGGCGCCCAGGTGGCGCACCGGGGGCCGAGCCGGATCGAACCGCCGGTCATGACGATCCAGGCGGAGTCGTGCAGCCTGCGCAGCGCGCCGACGGCCCAGTTGCGCATGAGGTCGTCGGTACGGCCGATCAGCGCCCGGTAGGCGGCGAGGACGGCCTCGATCGGAGCGGCGACACCGGGCCACGGGTCGGCGGCGAGGTCGGTCCAGCAGCACTTCAGGCAGGCGGCCAGCACCCGCCTGGCCTCGCCGGAACGCTCGGCGGTGACGGGGCTCACCTGGTACTCCGACAACAGGGTGGGGCTCGCGCCGTCGGGCCACACCGGCAACGCCACCTCCGGCTCACCGTCACGCGCCAGCCGCGCCATCCCGGCCGGCACCACGGCGTCGCCCCCAAGCGTCAACGGCCCGACCGCCCGCGCCCGCGCGTGCGCGACCACCCCTTCCACCGTCACCCCCCGCCCAGCGCCCAGCGTCCGGACGGAAGAAACGACCTCGGGCGAGGCCGTGTGTCCGTCGTCGGGCGTCTGGGTGGGGCCTCCGCCCGGGGCGGAGGTGATCGGCCGCTCCCCGCCGGGTGTGCGGAGGGAAGGAGCGGCCGGGGTGGGGTGTTCGGGGTCAGGTGGGGTCACGGTCGGTCCTTTCCAGGTGACCGTGGGAGAGCCAGGCGGGCTCGGACCCGGGGGCGGCGGTCAGGGTGCCGGACCAGCGCAGGCGGTAGGGGAGTTCGGGGTTGAGGTCGGCGGCGGCGAGGTCGGCGAGGAGGCGGCGGGCGGAGACCCATTCGCCGGGACGGGCGAGGAGCTCCTCCACCGCGACCGAGTCGCGACCCGCCAGCGCCTCCTCCGCCACCGCGGTCAGACGGCGCGCGGTCGCGCTCGCGCCCGTGTCGAAGGAGTCGGCCGGGCCGGAGTCTGGCAGCGCCGAGCGGGGCGGCGTGGGCTGCGCCGGGGCGGGACGCGGGCTCTCGTCGACCGCGTGCACGATCTCGGCCGGGTCGTGCCATGGCGCGGGCGCGTCGAACACGAACCCTTCCAGTACCGCCGCGAGCCGTTCCTTGGAGGCGGTCTGGGTGAAGGTGCGCCAGGTCTCGGACGGCAGCAGGGTGAGGTTACGGGTGGTGCCCGCGGAGTCGGCCAGGCGCCCGGCGGCGCGGCGCGAGGCGTCGCTGTAGGCGTAGATCGCCGCCCGCAGCTCGGTGCAGGTGCGGTCGAGGCGCGGCCAGCGGGTCAGGATCGTGCCGTGCAGCCCCTGGGCGCGGCGGGCGATCTCCTCGGTGCCCCACAGCTTGGGCGCCTGCTCGCGCAGTTCCTCGATGGTGCCCGTGCTCAGCGTGATCAGTTCGAGCGCCCACAGCCGGAAGGCCCGCGCCAGGTTGCTCGCGCTCTCCCTGGCCTGGTCGCTGGTGGTGCGGGGGTCGGCCACGTTGAGGTCTTCCAGCGCCAGCAGGCGGTGCATCTCGGACTGGCCGCCGTCGTCCATCATCCGGCGCACGAACATCAGCCCGACCACGCTGGTGAAGGACGCGCGGTAGCGGAGCTGGTTGGGCTTGGGGAAGACCTCGCGGATCGCGCCGAGCCCCTTGAGCACGCGCAGCCGGTTGTCGAGCAGGTCGGGGGGATGCGCGCGGCAGGCGTGGCGCATCTGCTCGTGGGTCAGCCATTCCTCGCCCGCCTCGGCGAACGCCGCGAACAGGGTCTCCGCGATGTCGACGAGCACCGGGTCGTCCACGACCGCGCCGCTGTCCCTGGCCAGCGCCGCGAACATGCGGCGGTAGGTCGCGAGGACCGCCTCCTCGCCGAGCGCTGCGTCCAGCGTTAGTTCGTGGTCGGTCTCGGGCACGCGCACTACCGTACGGCCTGCGCCCGACAATCCTGGACCGATCAAAGCCGCCGCTCGCGGCGTGCCGCGCCGGATACATCAGCAATGCTTGTAACGTCCGGGCTGGTCCTGACCGCTGCGCTAGGGTGACCCTCGGTAAAACGGGGGCAAAACGTAAGCATCTTGCGCACGGGGTGAACAGGGTGAAAATCACCATGCCGCGTGGCGATCGTGCCACCGCGGCGGTCGCCGTCGCGGTCGTCGGGGCGCTGGTCGCCGTCGCGGTCGTGTTCGGTGTCGGGGAGTCGAGCGCCAATCCCAGGCTGGCCGACGTCGGCGCGTGGCTGTGGAGCAAGACGCGCGGCACGGTCGTGCACGCCAACGGCCTGTCCGGCGAGGTGGACGGGCGCATCACGCCGTCCGGGGCGAGGGGCCAGCGGCTCAAGGTCGTGCAGGACGGCTCGACGGTCCTCCTCATCGACGAGGCGACCGGCGTGGTCAGCAGGATCGAGCCGAGCGCGCTCAAGGTGACCCAGACCCGCGACTTCGAGACCGCCGGTCTGCAGCTCGTGGTGTCGGGCACGACCGCGTACGCCGTCGATCCGGAGGGCACGGTGCGGCGCGTCGATCCCGCCACGCTCAACGCGGTGGGCGCGCCGGTGGCGCTGCCCCGCCCGCTGGGCGGCGCCGGCATCGACGGCGGCGGCAGACTGTGGGTGCCGGTCCCGGCCACCGGCGAGGTCGTGCCGCTCAGCGCGGGGATAAAGGGGACGGGGATCAAGGTCGGCGAGCCGGGCGACCCGCTGTCCCTGACCGTCGCGGGCGGGCTGCCCGTGATCGTCAACACTCGTTCCTCCAGCGCGACCGTCATCGGCGAGGACGGCAGCACGGGCAGGATCGAACTGCCCAAGGAGGTCGCCGCCCAGGACGAGCCGGTGCTCGGTCCCGCCGCCACGGACGGCCCGCTGGTGCCCATCCTGGTGCCGGGGCCCGACGGGCTGGTGATCGTCATCGACACCGACTCCCGCGCCCCGCAGAGCGTGAAGCTGTCCGCCTTCGTCGAGGCGAGCGGCCTCGGCGTCCCGCAGGTGCTCGGCAGCCGCGTCTACATCCCGAACAAGCGGACCGGCGGCCTGGTCGTCTGGGACAGCGCGACGGGCGGGGAGCCGACCGAGATCCAGGTGGCGGGCCGTCCGGGCGAGGTGGACATGTTCGTCAAGGACGGCCAGCTCTGGGCCAACGACGAGCACGGCGACCGCGCCGTGGTGATCGACGTGGACGGCCGCAAGCACCAGATCGACAAGAACGACCAGGACGTGCCGGGCCCGACCCGGACGCCCAAGCCGATGCCGACCGTCAAGCCGCGCCCGACGGCGGAGCCGGACCGGACCTCGCCGCCGGACCCCGACTCCACCGAGACGGAGGAGGGGCCCGGCCCCGAGCCGACGCGGACCAGGAAGAAGACCCCGCCCGCCGAGCCCACGGCCACGCCGACGCCGGAGGCCACTCCCACGCCGACCCCGACGCCGACTCCGACCCCCTCGCCCAAGGCGCCGGGCGCGCCGGGGGCCGTGAGCGCGCGGCCGGGCCCGGGACGGATCGACGTCACGTTCTCGGCCTCGGACGGTGAGGTGGACCGCTACACCGTGGAGGTGTCGCCGTCGGGCGGTGAGGTGTCGCCGCAGCGCGTGGACTCCGGCGGTCCCTACCAGTTCGAGTTCAAGGGCGGAAGCTGCGAGAACGAGTACAGCTTCACCGTGGTGGCGCACTGGAAGGGCGGCGAGGTCCGCTCCCAGCCGAGCGCCGGGGCCAAGCCGTGCGTCGCGCCGGGCAAGCCGAGCGGCTTCTCGGCCAAGGCCAAGAACAAGGGCGCGGACCTGACCTGGAGCGCCCCAGAGAACGCCGCGGACGACACCACCTACACGCTGTCCGGCGCCTCGGAGAAGAGCGGCATCAAGGGCACCTCGTTCGGCGTCGAGGGCCTCAAGAACGCGGCCAAGCACGAGTTCACCCTCAAGGCCAAGAACGCCGCGGGTGAGGGTGAGGGGTCCGTCTCCGCGTCGGTGGACCTGGCGTATCCGACCGGGTCGTACAAGAACGCCAACAACGGGACCACCAACTCGCTGATCCAGTGCAGCCCCCAGGGCGGCTGCGAGGTCGGCAAGATCCCGCAGGGGGAGTACCGGTCTCTCACGGTGATCTGCCAGGCCAAGGGCAAGACGGTGACCGACAACGAGCAGGGCGGCACCAGCGACGTGTGGGACCGGATCGAGTGGAACGGGGGTGTCGCCTACATCAGCGACACGCTGATGTCCACGCCCAAGGGGGGCTTTCCGGCCGCGCCGCTGTTCGAGTGCGAGGACTGAGCGAAGGACTGAGAAGGGGACTCGGTGAGCGATCGTCACCCCGAGCACGAGGGCTACGGGGAATACGGGGGATACCAGGGGTACGGCGAGCGCGGCAGGTACGACGAACCGGCCCGCCACGGCTACCAGGGAGGGGAGCGGGGGGCTCCCTCCTACGGTGGCGGGTACGCCGCGCCGGGCGCGACGCCGTACACGCCGGGTGAGCCGGGCTACCAGGGCGGCCACTCCGCCGACCCGAGCTCAGGCCCAGGCCCAGGCCCAGGCACTGGCTCGGGCGCGGGGCAGCACTACCCGGCCGCGCAGCAGGGCCACAATGGCCACGCCGAGCAGGGGCAGGGGGACACCGCCGCGCTCGCCGGGCAGTTCGCGCAGCGGTTCAACCTGCTCGCGGAGAACATCGAACGCGTCATCAGGGGCAAGCGCGAGGCCGTCGAGCTGGCGCTCGTCTGCCTGTTCGCGGAGGGACACCTGCTGGTCGAGGACGTGCCGGGCACCGGCAAGACCACGCTGGCCCGCGCCATCGCGGCGAGCGTGGACGCCGCCATGCGCCGGATCCAGTTCACGCCCGACCTGCTGCCCTCCGACATCACCGGCGTGTCCATCTTCAACCAGGCGACCAGGCAGTTCGAGTTCCACCAGGGGCCGGTGTTCGCCAACATCGTGCTCGGCGACGAGATCAACCGCGCCTCTCCGAAGACGCAGTCCGCGCTGCTCGAAGTGATGGAGGAGCGGCGGGTCACCGTCGACTCCGAGCCGCATCCGGTGCCCCGCCCGTTCCTGGTGGTCGCCACCCAGAACCCGGTGGACATGGACGGCACCTACCCGCTGCCGGAGGCGCAGCTCGACCGGTTCCTGATGAAGATCTCCGTCGGCTACCCGGACCACGTGGCGGAGGTCCAGGTGCTCAAGGGCATGCCGAGCGGGCCGCAGGTGGAACGGCTGCCGGTGGTGGCCAGGGCGTCGGACGTGGCCGGGATGATCGAGTTCGCCACGCGGATCCACGTCGCCGACCCGATCTACGACTACCTGGTCGGCGTCGTGGCGGCCACGCGCGTCTTCCCCGAGGTCCGCCTCGGGGCGAGCCCCCGGGCCAGCCTGGCGCTGCTGCGGGCCGCCCGGGTGCGCGCCGCCGCGGCCGGACGCCACTACGTGGTGCCAGAGGACGTCAAGGCGCTGGCCGTGCCGGTGCTCGCGCACCGGCTGGTGCTCAGCCCGGAGGCCGAGCTGCGCGAGCGCACCGCGGGCGACGTGGTGGGGGAGATCCTGGCGGCGACGCCGGTCCCGCAGGCGCTCGCCGGGGTATAGACGCATGCTCACTCCGCTGGGCTGGGGGACGGCCGGCGCGGCCGTGCTCCTCTACGCCGCCGCGCTCCCGCTCGGCTACGCCGAGCCCGCCGTGCTGGCCTGCGGCGCCGCGCTGGCGCTGGCGGGCGCGCTGTGCTGGACGGCGCCGCGCGCCCGGCTCGCCGTCCACAGGGAGATCACGCCGCTGAAGGTGCCGAGGGGCGACGCGGCCGTCGCGGTGCTGCACATCGCCAACGAGGGCCGCCGGACGCTGAGCGGGCTGCGCGCCCGCGACCGGTTCGGCGGCGCGGAGCAGAGCGTGGACGTGCCGAGGATCGCCAAGGCCACCACCCGCGCGGTCACCTACCCGCTGCCCACGCACGCGCGCGGCGAGATCGCCGTCGGGCCGCTCACGCTCGTCCGCGCCGACCCGCTCGGCCTCACCCGCAGGGTGCGGCAGTACGGCGAGGCGGCCACCCTCCTCGTCCGGCCGCGTACGGCCGAGCTGCCGGTCCTGCCCTCCGGGCGGGCCCCCAACCTGGAGGGCCCCACCGGCGACAACGCCCCTGCGGGCACCGCGACCTTCCACACCCTGCGCGAGTACGTCGTCGGCGACGACCTGCGCCACGTGCACTGGCGGTCCAGCGCCCGCACCGGCACGCTGATGGTCCGCCAGCTCGTGGACGTCAGCCTGCCGGGCACCACGGTCGTGCTCGACACCCGCCCGGCGGCCTACGCCTCGGCCGAGCTGTTCGAGACCGCCGTGGACGCGGCCGCCTCGGTGGCCGTGGCCGCCGCGCGAGCCGGTTTCCCGGTCAGGCTGGTCACCGGGCAGGGCGTGCTGGCCGACGCCAAGGGCGGCCCGCAGGACGCGGAGGCCATCCTCGACCGCCTGGCCACGGTGGTCGCGGGCGGCGGCGGGGCGGCCGAGGCCGTACGGCTGGCGCGCGGCGGCGGCGCCCTGGTGCTGGTCACCGGCGACACCCCGGAGGCCACGGACGGGGCGCCCCAGACGTCGGCCGCGCGCCGCCGCTTCGACCGGGTCGTGCTGTTGCGCGCGACCTCCGGCGCGGCGCCGCGCCCGCCCGCCCCTCCCGGCGTCACCGTCATGGACGTGGCCGTCCTGGACGAGCTGCCCGCGCTCTGGAGAGGAGCCGCCCGATGAACCGGACGGTCTCCCTCGTCGCCAGGGTGATCATCGCCGGGCTCACGGCGGGCGTGGCCGGGTGGGGGTTCCAGCGCGTGTTCGACCCCGGTGGCCTGCTGCCCGTCGTGCTGGTGGCGGCGGCGGGTCCGGTGCTGGTCGCGCTGGCCTGCCGCCGGATGCCACTGTGGGCCGCGCTGGCCGCCGACCTGGTCGTCTGGCTCGTGGGCACGGCGGCCGTGGTCTACCGCGACCTGAACCCGGCCGTCGCGGTGCGCGCCGCCGCCGACCTCACCGACTCGTGGCACGCGCTGCTGACCACGCTGCTGCCCGCGCCCACCGACCCCGCCCTGCTGATCCTGGTGCACACGCTGGTGTGGGCGGCGGCGGCGACCGGGGCCGAGACGGCGGCGCGCACCCGGCTGCGGGCCGCGCCCGGCCTGCCCGCCGTGGTGGTGTTCACCACGGCGGTCCTGCTGGGCGTGGACGGCCCGGGTTCCAACCTGCCGGTGGCCGCCGCGCTGCTCGCGCTGGTCGCCGGGATGTCGCTGCTGGCCGACGACCGGCCGCTGGTGTGGGTCGCGGCGGGGGTGCCCGCGCTGGCGGCCGTCGCCGCCGGGGCCATGCTGCTTGGCCCGCTGCTGCCGATCGCCGCCGAGCCGTACGACCCGCGCGCGGACGCCGAGCTGCGGCAGCCGGTCAGGTTCGACAGCGTCAGCCCGCTGGACCGGGTCTCGGCGTGGCTGCGGCGGCCGGAGACCGAGCTGTTCACGGTGCGCGCCGCGACGCCACTGAACTGGCGGCTCGCCGTGCTCGACCGTTACGACGGCGTCCGCTGGTCGTCCTCGGCCAGGTATCAGCCGACCGGCGGACGCGTCCCGGTGGACGAGCGGGCGGCCCGGTCCTACCTCGTCGAGCAGACCGTCACGCTGCGCGGGCTGCGGGACCGCTGGCTGCCCGCCGCCGAGCGGCCCACCTGGTTCAGCGGGGCGGCGAATGTGGCCACCGATCCCGGCAGCGGCTCGCTGGTCGCGGTGGAGCGGCCCCCGTCCGGGCTCACGTACCGGGTGACGTCCCGCGTCGGCCGCCCGGAGGCGGACGACCTGGACAACCCCGTCGCCGTGACCGATCCGGCCCTCCTGGAGTTCCCCAAGGGACCGCAGCGGGAGGCGTTCGCGCGGCTGGCCCGCCAGGCGGCGGGCGGGGCGGAGCTGCCCTATCAGCGGGCCGAGGCGCTTGAGGCGTTCCTGCGCTCGGCCGCCAAGTACGACATCACCGCGCCGCCCGGACACTCGCTGCCCGGCCTGGACTACTTCCTGCGCCAGTCGCGCCGGGGCACCTCCGAGCAGTTCGCGGCGACGTACGCGCTGCTGGCCAGGACCCTGGGCCTGCCCAGCCGCGTCGTGGTGGGCTTCCGGCCGGGCCGCCAGGAGGACGGCGTCTTCCGCGTCCGCACCGGAGACGTGCTGGCCTGGGCGGAGGTGCGGTTCGACGGCGTGGGCTGGCTGGCCTTCGACCCGACGCCGCCGCGCAGCGGCGCCAAGGACCGGCACGACGTGGTGTCGGCCGTGGAGAAGGAACGGCAGCGGCTGAAGGAGCAGCTCGGCAAGGCGACCGCGAACAAGCCGCGGCCGAACGGCGCCAAGAGCAGGGCCGATGACGGCTCCCAGGTCGCCGCCGGGCCGTCCTGGTGGCTGATCTCCGCGATCGCCGCCGCCGGGATCGTCCAGGTCTACCTGGGGCTCGTCGCGGCGCTGCCGTGGTGGCGGCGCCGTCGCAGGCGGGCGGCCGCCGACGCCGGGCTGCGCGTCGCGGGCGCGTGGCGGCAGACCTGCGACGACCTCGGGCTGTCCGGCGTGGAGACGCTGACCGCCCAGGAGGTGGCGGAGCGGGGCGGCGACCGGCACGGCGGCGACGTGACCTCGCACCTGCGGCCCTTGGCGCACATCTCCGACTACGTGCGGTACGCCCCCGACGACGTCGGCCACGCCGACGCCGACGAGGCGTGGCGGCGCAGCGACGCCGTCCACCGCCTGGTGGTCCGGCGCACGCCCGCGCTGCGCAGGCTGCGCCGCCGCCTGCACCCGCGCGCGCTGCGCCGCTGAGCGGGCGGCGCACGAGCCGGAGCGGACGTTGTCTCGGGAGGTGGCATGCTGGGAGGCGTGAGCGCGAGAGGTGTGAGCCCCCGTTTCGTCGGCCGGGGGCGGGAACTGGCGGGCCTCGCGACCGCTCTCGACGCGGCACGCGGGGGGATCGCCGGCACGGTCCTCATCGGGGGCGAGGCGGGCGTCGGCAAGACCCGGCTGATCCGCGAGTTCACGAGCAGGGCGGGCGACGCGCGGGTCCTCGTCGGCGGCTGCCTGGAGCTGGGCAACGACGGCCTGCCGTTCGCCCCGTTCGCCGCCGTGCTGCGGGCGCTGACCCGTGACCTCGGTCACGACGCGATCGCCGCGCTGCTCCCCGGCGGTTCCACGCGGGGCCTGGCCCGGCTGCTGCCGGAGTTCGGCGAGCCGGACGACGACGGGCCGCAGACCCGCGCCCGGCTCTTCGAGCAGGTGCTCGGCCTGCTCGACCGGCTGGCCGAGCGCGAGCCCATCGTCCTGGTGATCGAGGACGCGCACTGGGCCGACGGCTCGACCCGCGACCTGCTGACCTTCCTGGTGCGCTACCAGCCGCCCGACGCGCGCACGCTGATCCTGGTCACCTACCGGGCCGACGAGATCCACCGCAAGCACCCGCTGCGCCCGATGCTGGCCGAGCTGGGCCGGATGGAGCGGGTCACGCGCATGGAGCTGGCCAGGCTGAGCCGCCGCGAGGTGATCCAGCAGGCGGCCGGCATCCTGGCCGGCACGCCCCGCGCGGCCGACATCGACGCCGTCTACGCGCGCAGCGAGGGCAACCCGCTGTTCGTCGAGGCCCTGCTCTGCGACGACGACGACGGCGCGGTCCCCGAGTCGCTGCGCGACCTGCTGCTGGCCAGCGTGGAGCGGCTGCCGGAGAAGACGCAGGAGCTGCTGAGGGTCGCCGGCGCCGGGAGCACGCGCATCGAGCACACCCTGCTCGCCGCCGTGACCGGCCTGGGCGACCACGAGCTGTCGCAGCTCCTGCGCCCGGCCGTGGCCGGCAACGTCATCGTGGTGGACGGCGAGGACTACGTCTTCCGCCACGCGCTGATCCACGAGGCCGTCCACGAGGACCTGCTGCCCGGCGAGCGCACCCGGCTGCACACCCGCTTCGCCGAGACGCTCGCCGCGCGCCCCGGCCTGCTGCCCACCCCGCGCGGCGAGATCGAGCTGGCCTACCACTGGCACGAGGCCCACGACGTCCCGCAGGCCCTGGTCAGCGCCTGGCGCGCCGCCACCTGCGCCCGCCGGTCCGCCGCCCACGACGAGCAGTACCGGATGATCACCCGGGTCCTCGACCTGTGGGACCACGTGCCCGACGCCGCGGCCAGGATCGGCGCCGATCGCGTCGAGGTGCTGCATCACTGCGCCACGGTGGCCCACCTCATCGGCGAGTTCGAGCGCGCCCTCGCGCTGGCGGGAGCCGCGCTCGCCGAGATCGACCCGGCGGCCGAGCCGCTGCGCGCCGCCCGGCTGCTGCGCTCGCGCGGGCTGGTGAAGTACAACCTGGGCCGCGCCGGTTTCATCGAGGACCTGCGCGAGGCCATGCGGCTGGTCCCGGCCGAGCCGCCCAGCCGGCTGCGCGGTCAGGTGGTGGAGAACCTCAGCCGGATGATGTACCTCGCGAGCGACTGGGAGGAGAAGGAGGCGATGGCCCAGGAGGCCATCGCGGTGGGGAACCTGGTCGGCGACATCGCCACCGAGGCCCATGCGATGATCACCCTCGGCTGGGTGCGCTGCCGGTTCTTCGACCTCGACCCGCATCTCGGCCTGTTCGAGACGGCCAGGGAGCTGGCCGCGCGGGTGGGCGCGAGCGGGGCCATGGCCAGGAACGACGTCTCCCTGTCCGACGTCCTGGAGGGCGCGGGGCGCCACGAGGAGGCGGTGGCGGTGGCGCGTCTCGGCCTCTCGCACGCCGCCGAGGCGGGCCTGGCCCGCACCAACGGCGCGTTCGTGGCCATCAACCTGACCGAGCCGCTGGTCTCGCTCGGCCGGTGGGACGAGGCGCTGGAGGTCATCGAGCACGCCCGCGAGCTGGTGCCGCCCCCGCCCTACCTGGCGAGCCTGATCGGCTTCGCCGTCGACATCGCGCTCGCCAGGGGCGACATCGACTCCGCCGACCGGCGGCTCGTCGAGATGGCAAGGCTGCTGCGCCGGGGCACCTACCGCGCCCAGACCGTGCTGCCCAACCTGCGCCGCCGGATCGACCTGCTGGTCGCGACCGGCCGCGCCGCCGAGGCCGCGGCCCTGGCCGAGCGGGCGCTGCGCGAGGAGGACCTCCTGTCCGGGCCGCGGTACTCGTGGCCGCTGCTGGTCGCCGCCGCCGGCCTCGGCGGGGCCGCGAGGGCGGAGGCGCTCGCCCGGGTGGGGACGATCGAGGCGTCGGGGCCGGTGCAACGCGCGTACGCCCTGACGTTCGCGGCGATCGTCCGGGAGCCGGACGCCGCCGGTGACGGGGCCTGGGACGCCGCCGCCGGGGCGTGGGAGGCGCTCGGCCAGCCGTACCCGCACGCCTGCGCGCTGCTGGAGGCGGCGCGGGACGCGTCGGCGGCCGGGGATCGCGAGGCCGCCTCGGAGCGTCTGACGCGGGCGTCGGCGCTGGCCGAGCGGCTCGCGGCGACCCCGCTGATCGACGCGATCGGCGAGCTGGCCCGCCGGGTCAGGGTGACCGTCGGCGGCGGGCCCGCGCAGGAGGGCTCACCGCTGGGCCTGACCGCCAGGGAGACCGGCGTGCTCCGGCTGGTGGCGGAGGGCCGCAGCAACCGCGAGATCGCCCAGGAACTGTTCATCTCGGTCAAGACGGTCAGCGTGCACGTGTCCAACATCCTGGGCAAGCTCGGTGTAGGGACGCGCGGCGAGGCGGCGGCCACCGCTCACCGCCACGGCCTCTTCGACGCCGCCCAGGCGGCGCGCTAGGACGGCGGGGCGGTGTTCCGGGCCTTGGCGCCACGGATGCACGCGGGCCGCGACCAGGCGGTCGTGGAGGCCGTGTCGATGCTGAGCGGCACGCCGATCACGAAGCAGTAGCCTGCGCCGGACCGCAGGCCCAGCACCCGGGTGGAGGTCGAGCCGCGCTCCAGCACGGTGGTCTGCTGGCCGTCGCCGGGTTCGCGCTGCAGCACCAGCGGGTAGTCCCGCGCGGCGGACGGCAGCGACCAGCGCAACGTGACGGTGTCGCCCCGGTCGTTGACGACCCGCAGCCGTTTCGGGGTCAGCGCGCGGACCGCCGACGGGTCGATCTCCGGTCCGCCGGAGGCCGTGGCCGCCGCCGTGGTGGCGGTGGGAGTCGGCGTGCGGTCCTGCCCGGCGACGAACACGGCCACGCCGATCCCCGCGCCCGCGAGCGCCGCCACCGCCATCCCGGCCACCAGGTGCGTGCGCAGCCGGGACTCGCCGCCGGGCGTGGTGGTGGCCGTCAGCGTGCGCGCGGGGGCGCTTTCGGGCAGAGCCTGTCCCGGCTCTGTGGCGGTGCCGCCGATGATGTCGGTGGCCGGCAGGCCCATCTCGACCTGGAGCCGCTGCAGCCGCTCGGCCATGGCGCGGGCCGAGAGATACCGCTCGCGGGGGTCCTTGGCCATCGTCCGGATGATCGCCTCGTTCAGGGCGGGCGGCACGTCCCGCCTGGCGATCGGCGGCGGCGCCTGGCTGAGCACCCGCAGCATCAGCGGCGCGATGGACTGGTCCGACGGGTTGTGGAACGCCGGGCGGCCGGTGAGCAGGTGATAGAGCGTCGAGCCGAGCGAGTAGATGTCGGACGGCACGCTGTGCGGCTGCCCCCGCAGCACCTCGGGCGCGGCGTGCAGCGGGGTGAAGGCGTGGGCGGCGGCCGAGACCTCCGCCATGTCCACGACCCGCGCGACGCCGAAGTCGGCGATGGCCGGCTCGCCGTACTTGGAGATCAGGATGTTCTGCGGCTTGATGTCGCCGTGCAGCACGCCCGCCTCGTGGACGGCGGCCAGCGCCGCCGCCAGCTTCACCCCGGCCCGCAGCACGTCGGGCACCGGCAGCGGCCCCTCACGGCTCAGCCGGTCGCGCAGCGAGCCGCCCTCGAACAGCTCCATCGCGATGTAGGGCCGCCCCGACCTGGTCGTGCCCGTGTCGAAGACGGTCACGACGTTCGGATGCCCGGTCAGCCGTCCGGTGAGCTGCAGCTCCCGCTGGAACCTGCGCAGCGTCCGCTGGTCCACCCGCTCCACCGACAGCAGTTTGAGCGCCACCTGGCGATCCAGGCGCTCCTGGTAGGCGCGGTAGACGACGGCGAACCCGCCCTGCCCCACCTGGTCAAGAACGCGGTAGCCGGGCGTTTCCTCCAATGGTTGCACCGCTTGTGTCGCCCCCTATGTCCCCGTTTGGGGGCAGATCTTAGTCGGTCCGGGGCTCAGCCGAAGGTGAGCGGGAACGGGACCAGCAGGACCGTCCCGCCCGCCAGAGAGGCCACCGCCACGAGGAGGAAGAAGAACACGTAGAAGCCGCCGGGCAGCAGGGTCAGCCGGGCGAGCTGGTCGGCGTCGGAGTCGGGGGCCCGGCCCCTGCGCCGCTTCTGCTGCAGTTCCATGATCGGGCGGATGCCGCCGAGCAGCAGGAACCAGACCGCCAGGTAGGCGCAGATGCCCTGCGCCTCGTCAGGGGCGAACCAGGACAGCGCGAACACCGCGCCGCCGGTGACCAGCAGCGAGACCACGCCGAACAGGTTGCGGATGAGCAGCAGCATGCAGGCCAGCAGGACCAGCACCGCCCACAGGAGCAGCGTCACGTAGCCTTCGGCGATCATCCACGCGCCGCCCAGGCCCAGCAGCGAGGGCGTGACGTAGCCCGCCAGCGCGGTGAGGATCATCCCGGGCCCGGTGGGCCTGCCCCTGGTCAGGGTCACGCCCGAGGTGTCGGAGTGCAGCCGGATGCCCTGCAGCTTGCGCCGGGTGAGGACGGCCACCAGGGCGTGGCCGCCCTCGTGGGCGATCGTGATCAGCCCGCGGGACAGCCGCCAGGACGACGACGACCCGACCACCACCAGCCCGGCCAGGGCGGTCACCAGGATCGCCCAGGTGGGCGGCGCGTCCCGCGTCGTGGTCAGGTGGCCCCACACATCGCTCAGCGTTTCCATTGGGGTAAAGCCTGCACCATGAACGTTCCCGCCGCGACCCGCCGGACGCGCAGGGTAGGAGGACATCACCGGGGCGTCCGCCCGGATCCGGCACGGCTTCACTGACTAAACTTCGAAAACCGGGCAAAGGGCTATTCGGTGTCACAGCGGAGAGGGAGGCGGGCATGGCCGATCGGCGACCGCGCGGGATGCGCGCCTTCCTACGGCCGTCTGGCCGCAGGCCCGACGAGCCCGCGCCCGAGCGGTCCATGGACCCGCGCGGCGACGAGAGTCCCGGGATCCGGCCCAGCGTGATCGACAACGCGCTCTACGTGGACGGCAAGCGCGTCGCCACCCCCGCGTCCCTCGCCGACGCCTTCGACGGCCTCAAGAACACCCCGGGCGCGATGGCCTGGATCGGCCTGTACCGGCCCAAGGACTGGGAACTGGTGAAGGTCGCCGAGGAGTTCGGCCTGCACGAGCTGGCCGTCGAGGACGCCATCGTGGCCCACCAGCGCCCCAAGGCCGACCGCTACGGCGACACCCTGTTCGTCGTGCTGCGCGCCGCGCGCTACCTCGACGACGTCGAGGAGGTGGACTTCGGCGAGCTGCACGTCTTCGTCGGCCCCAACTACGTGATCACCGTGCGGCACAGCGAGGCCCCCGACCTGTCGGCCGTGCGCCGCCGGATGGAGTCCGAGCCCGACCTGCTCCGACAGGGCCCCCAGGCCGTCCTCTACGCGATCCTGGACGCCGTCGTGGACGGGTACGCCCCCGTCGTCGGCGGCCTGCAGAACGACATCGACGAGATCGAGGTCCAGGTCTTCGGCGGCGACCCCGCCGTCTCGCGCCGCATCTACGAGCTGTCCCGAGAGGTGATCGAGTTCCAGCGGGCCACCCGCCCGCTGCTGGAGATGCTCGACGGGTTCGTCGCCGGTTCGGCCAAGTACGGCGTGGACGAGGAGCTGCAGAGCTACCTGCGCGACGTCGCCGACCACGCCATCACCGTGGTCGAGCGCAGCGGCGGGTTCCGCCAGCTCCTGCAGGACATGCTGGTGGTAAACGCCACGCTGGTCAGCCAGGCGCAGAGCCTGGAGATGACCAAGCTCACCGAGGCCAGCTACGCGCAGAGCGAGGAGGTCAAGAAGATCTCCGCCTGGGCGGCCATCCTGTTCGCGCCCACGCTGGTCGGCACCATCTACGGGATGAACTTCGACTTCATGCCGGAGACCCACTGGGCGCTCGGCTACCCGTTCGCGGTGCTGCTCATGGGAGCGGTCTGCCTGGCCCTGTACGTGGTCTTCAAACGCCGCGACTGGCTCTAGCGGGCGCGCTCATCCCCAGGCGGGCTAGCCGGGGCCACAGCCGGGGCCAGGAGGCCAGCGGCTCCCGGCAGATCCACACCCGCCTGCCCCGCTCCTGGTTGACCACCCCGGCCGCGTTGCCGATGCGCCCGGCCGCGGTCACCTCGCCCCAGAAGCGGCGCAGGTAGGTCTCGCCGTGCGCGTCGTCCAGGCCGACGAAGATGGTGGGGCCGTCCGAGGTGGGCGTCCGGAAGTACCGGTAGCCGTTGTGGCCGCTGTGCGCGGACGGCAGGCCGTGCCGCCCGCCGTACAGGTCGATGGCCCCCGCCTCGCCGTAGTTGGCCGTCACGATCGTCGCCAGCGGGCGTTCGGCCGGGGGCAGCGTGTCGCGCACCCTGGCCACCTCGGCGACCAGCTCCGGCCACCCCACGGTCTCGGTGATCGCGGAGTTGTCGTGCTGCGGCGAGCCCGCCAGCCACTCCACGGGGAAGACCGGCAGCACCATCACCGCGGTCAGGACCCCCGCCGCGCCGAACACCGGCGGCGCGGCCCGCGCGCTCCACGGCACGCGCCCGGGCAGCTCGGCCGAGCCCGCCGCCCACAGCACGGTCCACATCGCGGCCAGGTAGTACGGCTTGCCGCCGGTCACCAGGAACACCGCGTTGAGGATCAGGAAGGCCCATCCGAGGAACCGGTACGGACGCAGCAGCGGCGAGCGGAACAGCCGCACCAGCCCGTAGACCCACAGCGGCGAGGTGAGCAGGCCGGCCAGGATCACCTGGTGGGGGAGCAGGCCGGGCCGTCCGGAGAAGTCGCCGCCGGAGGCGATGGCCGACACCATCCGCGCCTGCGGCCAGCCGTGCGCGTGCTGCCACAGCAGGGCGGGGGCGGCGGTGAGCGCCACGGCGGCGCCCGCCCACAGCGCGGCCGGGCGCGGCACCTCGCGCGGACCCGCGATGAGCATGCCCGCGACCAGCGCGAACAGTAGCACGGCCACCAGGTACTTGGTCTGTAGCGCGATCGCCGTGACCGCCGCGGCGGCGGCGAACGCGCCGGGCGCGCGGGTGCGCGCCCAGCGGACCGACAGCCAGACCAGCGCCGTGCAGGCGAGCAGGTCCACGCTGACCGTGAACAGCGTGTGGCCGGTCCCGGCGATGAACGGCGACACGGCGTAGGCCGCCGCCGTCCACACCTGCGCGCGGCGGTCGCCGCCCAGCTCCCGCGCGGTCAGCGCGGCGACGACCACCCCGGCCGAGGCCAGCAGCGCCGCCGGGAACCGCATGGCGGTGATCGTCTCGCCGAACACCGCCGTGGACGCCCGGGCCAGCAACGGCACCAGCGGCGGCTGGTCCGGGTAGCTCCACGCCGGATGCCGGCCGGCCTCGATGAAGTACAGCTCGTCGCGATGGAAGCCGTACCGGTCGCTCAGCATGGCCAGCACCGCCCAGTAACAGACCGCCAGGCCGAGCACGGGACGCCACCCCAACGCGGGCAGCCCCCCGGCGTTCCGGTCGTCGGCTGGGCGTGTGCTCACCTGCGGAAACGTAAGGCGGTGGCAGGTGCTGGGCAAGCGGTTCGGGCAGGTTCCGCCACGCTGGAACCGGTTATCGCCCGGCGCCGATCGGCGGCCCGGGCGGGCGCGGCGGCCCGCCCGGGGGGCGCGGGATGCAACCGGTTCAGCCCGGCCCGCGCGTGGCGCGGATCAGCCGAGCATCTTGCGCGCGGTCGCCTCGATCTCGGCCTCGGACAGCAGCACGTGCCCGGCCGCGTCGCCGAGCGGGATGAAGGAGTCGAGCGAGTTGACCCGGGCGATCTGCCCGGTGAACCCGGCGTCGAGCAGCTCGGCCACGATGCTCTCCGAGACGCCGCCGCTGCGGCGGGTCTCGTCGGCGATCAGCACCTTGCCGGTCAGCTCGGCGGCGCTCAGCAGGTCGGCGGTGGGCAGCGGGGACAGCCAGCGCAGGTCGAGCACCCGGCAGCCGAACCCGTCGGCGGTCAGCCGGACGGCGGCGCGCAGGCTCATCCGCAGGCCGTTGCCGAAGGTCACGATGGTGAGGTCGCGGCCGTCGCCGTAGCTGCGGGCCCGGCCGATCGGCACGTGGACCTCGGCCCAGCGGGCGGGCGGGGTGTACGGCGCGAGCCAGCCGTTGTCGCCGTCCTCGAACAGGTCGCGCGTGGTGTAGAGGGCGATCGGCTCCAGGTACACGCACACCGACCCGTCGGTCCTGGCCGCGGCCAGGCACGTGCGGAGCATGGCGGCGGCGTCGTCGGGGCGGGAGGGGGAGGCGATCACGACGCCCGGGATGTCGCGCAGCGCGGCGATCGAGTTGTCGTTGTGGAAGTGGCCGCCGAAGCCCTTCTGGTAGGCGTAGCCCGCCACCCGGACCACCATCGGGTTGAGATAGGCGCCCCGGGAGAAGTAGGACAGCGTGGCGGCCTCGCCCCTGATCTGGTCGAGCGCGTTGTGCAGGTAGGCCAGGTACTGGATCTCGGGCACCGGCAGTAGCCCGGACACGCCAGAGCCGAGCGCCAGGCCGAAGATCGACTGCTCGTCGAGCAGGGTGTCGAACACCTGGTTGGCGCCGAAGCGCTTCTGCAGGCCCCGGGTCACGCCGTACACGCCGCCCTTGCGGGCGACGTCCTCGCCGAACACCAGCAGGCGCCGATCGGCGGCCAGCGCGTCGGCCAGCGTGCGGTTGATCGCCTGGGACAGGGTCAGCGGCCCCTGGTCTTCGGGCAGGGCCCGGCCGAAGGCGTGGTCGCGGGCGGCGGGCTCGGCCACGGCCGAGGTGACGGCGGCGGCGACATCGGCGGGCCGCCGCGGCGCGAGCGGCGCCACGACCTCGGCGGCGGAGGTGAGCTTGGGCCGCCGGGCCGTCTCCATCGCCATCCGGATGACGTGGTCGCGCGACGCCTCGTAGCGGGTGAGCAGGTCATCCGGCGCGGCCAGCCCGGACTCGACGAGCAGCCGGGCCCCGGCCACCAGCGGATCGCGCGCGAGGTCGGCCTCGACCTCGCGCCTGGTGCGGTACGACGACTCGACGTCGGACCCCGCGTGCCCCATCAGCCGGACCGTCTTCAGGTGGAGCAGCGCCGGCGCCCGGCGGCTCCGGACGTATTCGGCCGCGGCGCGCGCCGCGTCGTAGGCCGCCACCGGGTCGTCGCCGTCGGCGGAGAAGTACTCGACGCCCCGGGGGACGGCCCGCTCGACCCAGCCCCTGGGGGTGCGCACGCTGATCCCGATGCCGTTGTCCTCGCAGACGAACAGGATGGGCATCGGCAGCGACTGGTAGGCGACGTAGGCGGCGGTGTTGAGCCCGGACAGCGCGGACGCGTGGTTGATCGAGGCGTCGCCGAAGCTGCACACCACGACGGAGTCTTCCGGCCAGCGCGAAGGGACGCCCAGCTTGCGGGCCTGCTCGACGGCGAAGGCGACGCCCACCGCGCGGGGCAGGTGGCTGGCGATCGTGGAGGTCTGCGGGATCACCGCCAGGTCGGGGTGGCCGAAGACCTTGTGCCTGCCGCCCGCCACCGGCTCCTCTGCGGAGGCCGTCAGGCCGAGCAGGACGTCGCGCAGGCCCTCGTCGGGCAGCCGCCCTGCGTCGGCCGAGCGGGTCAGGTAGAACGCGCCCGACCGGTAGTGCAGCAGGGCGGGGTCGGTGTCCCGCAGTACGGCGGCGACCATGGCGTTGCTCTCGTGACCGGCCGAGCCGATGGTGTAATAGCCCTTCTCCTCGCGGCGCAGCTCGCGGGCGGCGATGTCGAGCAGGCGGCTGCCGAGCTGATGGTCGAAGAGTTCCGCGAAGCGGCGTCCGGTCAGGGGGGTGCCGCCCGGGAGCGGAAGGTCGGGATCGCGCGGTGCCGCCGCCTGCAGCGCGGCAACCGCGTCGGTGAAATGGGTCTCAACAGTGTCGCGCGCCACGTGCCGATTATGTCGCGACCGACGTGCTTGCGTCTTGCGGCTCCCCAGATCGGACCTGGAACGCTCCCCTCCGACTGTAATTAATGACGGATTGTCAATATTTACAACCAAATGGGGTCTTAGATCGTCCTTTAGTTGGGAGCACAGACGTGGCACCCTCACGCCGCGTTTCCAACCGACGTTCAGTCGACGGGGAAGGATGGTCACCCGCATGTTGAAACGCATCCAGACCGCCATCGTGGCGGCGGCCATGGGGGCCGGGGCGCTCGCCCTGGCATCGCCGGCCGCGGCGGTCGCGGCCCCCACGGTCTCCGCCGTGGAGGTCACTCCCGCCCAGGTCGTGGTGAGCGGCGCGCCGGTGACGGCGAGCTTCGGCTTCACCACGGCCAACGGTCCCGAGAATGTCGAACTGCAGCTCAAGCCGCCGGGCATCGGCGTGGGCAGCCCGCTCACGCTGACCTCCAAGGACCTTGGTGACGGCAAGAAGGCGTGGTCGGCCAGCAAGACGTTCGACCGCGCGAGCGCCACCGGCACCTGGACCCTCCTCGCGGTGGCGTCCGGCAAGGACGGCAGCGACTCCAAGAGCGCGTCCTTCACGGTCACCCGGCAGCGTGACTCGCAGATCGTCGGCTTCGAGGCCGACCCGCGCGCCGTGCGCAAGGGCGGAACCGTCTCACTGTCCGGCAAGCTGCTGGTTCAGGACGGCCGGGGCTGGGACGGCCTCCCCGGGCAGCGGGTCTCGATCCAGTTCAAGGCGGACAGGTCGTACCGCTGGCACGACGTCACCAGCGACGTGACCGGCAGGGACGGCCGCTTCTGGACCCGCGTGTCCGCGAAGTGGTCGGGCCTGTGGCGCGCCGAGTACGCCGGCGGCGACGGGATCAAGGGTTCCATCAGCAGGCCCGACCACGTGCGCGTGGTCCGGCCGGCTCCGGAGCCGCCTCAGCCCGCCGAGAGGGCGCACAGCAGGATTGTGAAGTTCGACGCCTTCCGTGAGCCGGTCAGGCGGGGGCATACCCTGCGGTTCGCCGGTGTCCTGCAGGTCAAGGACGGCTGGAGCTGGGACGGTTACCGTGCCAAGGTCCGGCTGTACTTCAAGGCCGACGGCAGCCGCAAGTGGAGGCACGTCAAGTCCACCTGGTCCAACTACGGCGGACGGTTCTACACCAAGAGCCGGGCGTGGAAGTCGGGTCAGTGGAAGGCCGTCTTCACCGGTGACGAGGACGCTTACGGTTCCTCCAGCTACCGCGACCACGTCCGCGTGAAGCGATAGCCGTACGACAAGGGCCCCAAGCCCGCGGCCCGGGACCACCCAGTGGTCCCGGGCCTTTCTCGTCTCCGGCCGCGAAATGTTAGTGGTCGCTAACTTCGATCGACGCGAGGGCCGTGCGTGCCATGGTGCGCAAAAGCGCCGCCATCGACTCGGCGGGCAGCTCGCCGGCGCTGTGCGGGGTCGAGTTGATCAGCCCCAGCACCGCGTGCGTGCCCGCCCGCAGGCGGGCCTGCGGGCATGAGGGGTGCAGCTCGCTGAGCACCGTCACCCACTCCTCGACGTAGAGCCGCTGCAGGCGCCGGATGGCGCGCCGCGCGGGCTCGGGCACGTTGTCCAGCTCCCGGTCGTGCACGGTGATCAGCGCCGGATGTTCCAGCGCGAAGGCCACGTGCCCGGTGAGCAGCGCGTCCAGCGCCTCCTCCGGCCCGCTCGCCGAGGTCACCAGGCGGTCGCCGGAGGCGCGCAGCCGCTCGCTGATGTCGAGCAGCATCTCCGCCAGCAGCGCGTCCTTGCCCGCGAAGTGGCGGTAGAGCGCCGGGCCCGAGGTGCCCACGGCCGCGCCGATGTCCTCGATCGACACCCCGTGGAAGCCGCGTGCCGCGAACAGCGCCGCGGCCTCCGTGAGGATCTCCGCGCGACGGGAGCCCCGATTGCGGGTAGGGCTGGTGGTGCGAGTACGGCGGGCGGAGCCCGGAGCAGGTGTCACCCTTCGAATGGTAGACGGTTACGTTAATGCTCACTAACATCTCGTCCAGGAGGTGGTGAACCCGTGCGCGAGCCATGCGACGGCCCGGCATGAACGCCTGGCCGGTCCTGAGATCGGCGGTCGACCCCGGAGGCGAGCCGTACAAGGAGAACGCCGGGGCGAACGAGCGGCTGGCCGCCGACCTGCGCGAGCGCCTGGCGGTGGCCGCCGTGGGCGGCCCCGAGCGGTCCAGGACCAGGCACGTCGAGCGGGGCAAGCTGCTGCCCAGAGACCGCGTCGAGGCCCTACTCGACCCGGGCTCCCGGTTCCTTGAGCTGTCGCCCCTCGCCGCCACCGGCATGTACGGCGACGACGCCCCGGCGGCCGGGATCATCACGGGCGTCGGGCGGGTGAGCGGCCGGGAGGTGGTGGTCGTGGCCAACGACGCCACCGTCAAGGGCGGCACCTACTACCCGATGACCGTCAAGAAGCACCTGCGCGCGCAGGAGGTCGCCCTGCACAACCGCCTGCCGTGCGTCTACCTCGTGGACTCCGGCGGCGCGTTCCTCCCCGCGCAGGACGAGGTCTTCCCCGACCGTGAGCACTTCGGCCGCATCTTCTACAACCAGGCCACCATGTCCGCCCAGGGCATCCCGCAGATCGCCGCCGTACTCGGGTCGTGCACCGCGGGCGGGGCCTACGTGCCCGCGATGAGCGACGAGGCGGTCATCGTCCGCGCCCAGGGCACGATCTTCCTGGGCGGCCCGCCGCTGGTGAAGGCCGCCACCGGCGAGGAGGTCTCGGCCGAGGAACTGGGCGGCGGCGACCTGCACGCGCGCACCAGCGGGGTCACCGACCACCTCGCCGAGGACGACGCGCACGCGCTGGCGATCGTCCGCGACATCGTCTCCACCCTGGGGCCGAGGCAGCCCGCGCCGTGGGAGGTGACGGCGGGCGAGGAACCCGTCCACGACCCGCGCGACCTTTACGGCATCGTGCCGCCCGACCCGCGCGTGCCGTACGACGTGCGCGAGGTGATAGCCCGCCTGGTCGACGGCAGCCGCTTCCGCGAGTTCAAGGCCGAGTACGGCCCGACCCTGGTCACCGGCTTCGCCCGCCTGCACGGCCACCCCGTCGGGATCATCGCCAGCAACGGCATCCTGTTCGCCGAGTCCGCGCTCAAGGGCGCGCACTTCATCGAGCTGTGCGACCGGCGTTCCATCCCCCTGGTCTTCCTCCAGAACATCAGCGGGTTCATGGTCGGCCGCGCCTACGAGGCGGGCGGCATCGCCAAGCATGGCGCGAAGATGGTCACCGCCGTCTCCTGCGCCAGGGTGCCCAAGTTCACCGTCGTGATCGGCGGCTCCTTCGGCGCGGGCAACTACGCGATGGCCGGGCGCGCCTACGCCCCGCGCTTCCTGTGGATGTGGCCCAACGCCCGCATCTCGGTGATGGGCGGCGAGCAGGCGGCCAACGTGCTGGCCACCGTCCGCCCCGGCATGACGCCCGACGAGGAGGAGGCGTTCAAGCGGCCCATCAGGGAGCAGTACGAACGCCAGGGCAACCCCTACTACTCGACCGCCCGGCTGTGGGACGACGGCGTGATCGACCCCCTCGACACCCGCACCGTGCTCGGCCTGGCGCTGGGCGCGGCGGCCAACGCCCCCCTCGACCCCGTCGGCTACGGCGTCTTCCGGATGTGAGCTTCGATGTTCGACACGGTTCTGATCGCCAACCGCGGTGAGATCGCGGTCCGGGTCACGCGCACGCTGCGCCGCCTGGGCGTCCGCGCGGTCGCGGTGCACACCCCCGCCGACGCTTCCGCTCCGCACACGGCCGCGGCCGACGTCGCGGTCGAGGTGCCCAGCTACCTCGACGCCGAGGCCATCGTGGCCGCCGCCCTCGCCACGGGGGCACAGGCGGTCCACCCGGGCTACGGCTTCCTGGCCGAGAACCCCGGCTTCGCCCGCCGCTGCGCCGAGGCCGGGCTGGCCTTCGCAGGGCCGCCGCCGGAGGCCGTCGAGGCCATGGGCGACAAGATCCGGGCGAAGGCCACGGTGGCGGCGGCCGGGGTGCCCGTCGTCCCCGGCGGGGCCGAACCCGGCGACGACATCGCCGAGGCGGCGGTCCGGGTGGGCTTCCCCGTCCTGATCAAGCCGTCCGCCGGCGGCGGGGGCAAGGGCATGGTGGTGGTCCGCGACGAGGCGGCGCTGCCCGAGGCGATCGAGTCGGCCCGCCGTACCGCGCGGGCCGCCTTCGGCGACGCCACGCTCCTGGTCGAGCGCCTCGTGGAGAACCCCAGGCACATCGAGATCCAGGTGCTCGCCGACACGCACGGCACCGTCCTGCACCTCGGCGAACGCGAGTGCAGCCTGCAGCGCAGGCACCAGAAGATCATCGAAGAGGCCCCCTCGCCGTTCCTGACCGATGACGCACGGCGGCGCATGGGCGAGGCGGCCGTGGAGGCCGCCCGGTCGGTGGGCTACGTCGGCGCGGGCACGGTCGAGTTCATCGTGGACGGCACGACCGGCGAGTACCACTTCATGGAGATGAACACCCGGCTGCAGGTAGAGCACCCGGTCACCGAGCTGGTCACCGGGCTCGACCTGGTGGAGCTGCAGCTCAGGGTGGCGGCGGGCGAGCCGCTGCCCTTCGGCCCGCAGGCGGTGCGCCTGGACGGGCACGCCGTCGAGGCGCGCGTGTACGCCGAGGACCCCGCGCGTTCGTTCCTGCCCACCGGAGGCCCCGTGCTGGCGCTGCGCGAGCCCGCCTCCGGCGCGCGGCACGAGCAGGCCACCGTCCGGGTCGACTCGGGCATCGCCGCGGGCGGCTCGGTCGGGGCGGGCTTCGACCCGATGCTCTCCAAGGTCATCGCGTGGGCCCCCGACCGCGAGGGCGCGCTGCGCGCGCTCGACCGCGCCCTGGCCGACACGGTGATCCTCGGCCTGACCACCAACATCCCCTTCCTGCGTGCGCTGGTCACCCACCCCGAGGTCCGCGCGGGGCGGCTGGACACCGGCCTGGTCGAGCGACGGATCGCCGATCTGCTCCCGGCCGGCGAGGTGCCCGGCCACGTGCTCGCCGCCGCCGCGCTGGTCTTCCACGACGGCCTGGCACCCGCCGGTCCGGGCGGCGACCCGTGGGCCGTCCCCGACGGCTGGCGTGTCGGCGCGCGGGCGTGGACCACCTGGCGGCTGGAGACCCGGGGCGGCGGCGCGCCGGGCGGCACCACCAAGGTCCACGTCAGGGGCCTGCCCGCGAGCGGTGCCGACGTCCGGGTCGAAAGGCCGGGGGAGGACCCCGGCGAGAGCTGGAGCGGCGCGCGGCTCACCGTGACCGGCGACGACGTCGAGGTGACCCTCGGCGGCCTGCGCCGCCGATACGCCCTCGCCAGGGACGGCGACACCGTGTGGCTGGGAGAGGGCGGCGCGGCCTGGAGCGTCTCGCGGCACCTGCTCGGCGACCCCGGAGACCGCGCGGGCCAGGCCGGCGCGGGCGACGGCGTGGTGCGCAGCCCGATGCCGGGCACGGTCCTTGTGGTGAAGGCCGCGCCCGGCGACCACGTCACCGAGGGCCAGCCGCTGCTGGTCGTGGAGGCGATGAAGATGGAGCACACCGTCACCGCCCCGTCGGACGGCGTGGTGGCCGAGCTGCCGGTCCGCCCCGGGGCGCGGGTGGAGATGGACGCCGTGCTGGCCGTGCTGTCGGTGCCGTCGGTGATCCGGGAGGAGGAGGCATGATGCGCGAGCCGTATCCGGTGTCCGTGCCGGGGCTGCCTGAGCGGGTGACGATCTACGAGGTGGGCCCGAGAGACGGCCTGCAGAACGAACCGTCCGTGGTGCCGCTGGAGGTCAAGGCCGAACTGGTCGGACGGCTGGCCGACGCGGGCCTGTCCGTGGTGGAGACGACCAGCTTCGTCCACCCCAAGTGGGTGCCGCAGCTCGCCGACGCCGAGGAACTGCTGACCGTGATGCCCAGGAAGCCCGGGGTGCGATACCCGGTGCTGGTGCCGAACGAGCGGGGCCTGGAACGGGCGTTGCGGCTCGGCGTCACCGACATCGCGATCTTCGGCAGCGCCACGGAGACCTTCGCCCAGCGCAACCTGAACCGCAGCGTGGCCGGGTCGATCCGGATGTTCGCCCCGGTGGTCTCGGCGGCGTCGCAGGCGGGGATGCGGGTGCGCGGCTACCTGTCGATGTGCTTCGGCGACCCGTGGGAGGGGCCCACGCCGATCGAGCGGGTCGTGGAGGTGGGCCGTGAGCTGCTCGCGCTGGGCTGCTACGAGCTGTCGCTGGGCGACACCACGGGCGTGGGCACGCCGGGGCACGTGAGCGCGCTGCTCGCCGCCTTCGCCGACGCCGAGGTGGGGCCGGACCGGCTCGCCGTCCATTTCCACGACACCTACGGCCAGGCCCTCGCCAACACCCTGGCCGCGCTCCAGGCCGGAATCACCGTGGTCGACGCCTCCACCGGGGGCATCGGCGGGTGCCCGTTCGCCGAGTCGGCCACCGGCAACCTGGCCACCGAGGACCTGGTGTGGATGCTCCACGGCCTGGGCATCGAGACCGGCGTCGATCTGGCCTCCATCGTCCGCACCGGCGGGTGGATCGCCGAAAGGCTCGGCCGTCCCGGCCCTTCCCGCGTCGTTTCGGCGCTTTCCGAGAAGTGAGGTGGCCATGAGGCTCAGCGACGAGTACGAGGCACTGCGCAAGACCGTGGAGGAGTTCGCCCGCGACGTGGTCGCGCCGGTCATCGGCGACCTCTACGAGCGCGGCGAGTTCCCCTACGACATCGTCCGCCAGATGGGCGCGATGGGGCTGTTCGGCCTGCCGATCCCCGAGGAGCACGGCGGCATGGGCGGCGACTACTTCGCGCTGTGCCTGGCGCTGGAGGAACTCGCCCGGGTCGACTCCAGCGTGGCCATCACCCTGGAGGCGGCGGTGTCGCTGGGGGCCATGCCCATCTACCGGTTCGGCGACGCCGAGCAGCGCGCCCGGTGGCTGCCCAGCCTGACCGCGGGCGAGGCGCTGGGCGCGTTCGGGCTGACCGAGCCCGGCGGCGGCTCGGACGTGCCGGGCGGCATGCGGACCACGGCCCGCCTGGAGGGCGGCGAGTGGGTGATCAACGGCACCAAGGCGTTCATCACCAACTCCGGCACCGACATCACCGGGCTGGTGGCCGTGGCCGCGATCACCGGGGAAGGGGCGAACGGGCGTCCGGAGATCTCCACCATCCTGGTCCCCTCGGGCACCCCGGGCTTCACCGTGTCCAAGAAGTACTCCAAGGTGGGCTGGTCGGCCTCCGACACCAGGGAGCTGTCCTTCGCCGACTGCCGGGTGCCCGAGGGCAACCTGCTGGGCGCGCGGGGCCGGGGCTACGCGCAGTTCCTGCAGACCCTCGACGAGGGGCGCATCGCCATCGCCGCGCTGTCGGTCGGCCTCGCGCAGGGCTGCGTCGACGAGTCGCTGCGGTACGTGCGCGAACGGCGCGCGTTCGGCCACCCCATCGGGCACTACCAGGCGATCCAGTTCAAGATCGCGAACATGGAGGTCCGCGCGCACACCGCCCGGCTCGCCTACTACCACGCGGCGGAGAAGATGCTCGCCGGCGAGCCGTTCAAGAAGGAGGCGGCCATCGCCAAGCTGGTCTCCAGCGACGCCGCGATGGACAACGCCAGGGACGCCACGCAGATCTTCGGCGGCTACGGGTTCATGAACGAGTTCCCGGTGGGGCGGTTCTACCGCGACGCGAAGATCCTGGAGATCGGCGAGGGCACCAGCGAGGTGCAGCGGATGCTCATCGCGAGGGAGCTGGGTTTGTCCGACCTCTGATCCACATTTCCTACACCCTCCGTAACCGTAGCCCTTCAACCGGAAATATCGGGAAATAGGGGATGGTCAATTCCGGAGCGGCTGGTGATACTCGGACCAATCGGGGGAGATTTCCGGATCACGATCCGGAGGCGAGTGGATACCGGCTGCACGGGGGAAGGGGTGGGGAGGTGTAGTCGCATGAGGTTCGGCATCCTGCCGCCGTACGGCGCCGATGTGGTGACGGACCCGTCGTGGATGGCCGCGTTCGCGCGGCACGCAGACGACGTCGGTTTCGAGTCGATCTACCTCGGTGAGCACCTGGCGCTCCCCGACGACACCGCGTTTCCCGACGCGCTGGAGACGCTCGCGTTCCTAGCGGGGCACACGACATACGTGCGCCTGCACACGTCGGCCCTGATCCTCCCGCTGCACCATCCCGTGCACCTGGCCAAACGGGTCGCCACGCTCGACCGGCTGTCGCGCGGGCGGGTGACGATCGGGGTCGGCGTCGGCTCGGTGCGCGAGGAGGTCCGCGCGCTCGGCGTCGATCCCGCCACCAGGGGCAGACGGGCCGACGAGGCCATCACCGCGCTGCGCGTCCTGTGGCGCGACAACCCCGCCTCCTTCGCGGGCGAGTTCTACGGCTTCAGCGAGGTCCGCAGCCATCCCCGGCCGGTGACCCCCGGCGGCCCGCCCATCCACGTGGGCGGGCACAGCGCGGCGTCCGCGACCCGCGCCGGACGGCTCGCCGATGGGTTCCACCCCCAGGGCGGCCTCCCCTTCGACGACCTCGACGGTGACGGCGGGCCGCTCCGGGTGATGCGCGAGGCCGCGCGATCCGCCGGGCGCGACCCCGCCGCCATCGAGGTCACCGTCACCCTGCCGATGACCGCCGTGAACCAGGCGACGATCGAGGCCGCCGAACGCGTCGGGGTGACCAGGATCGTGCTGGCCACCCGTCCCGCCGACCTGGACGCCGTGCGCCGCGCGATGGACGACTTCGCCGCCAACCACCCGATGCCGGAGGAATGCCTGGTCAGGTGAGCTGCGCGTCGAGGCGGTAGCCGTCCACCGTCACATAGACCTGGTCGCCGGGCCGCGCGTTGAGCCGCATCAGCACCGGCTGCAGCGAGTCGAACACCGGCTGGCGGTCGCGCCAGACCAGCACCACCGCGTTGTCACCTGGCCCGGTCACCGACAGCAGCGTGCCCGGACGCATGCCGAGCTGCGCCGCGTAGCCCTCGGGCACGGCCACCGGCTCGCCCCGCAGGTGCTCGCTGGTGACCTCGATCCGCTGCCAGCGGCGCGGGTCGGACGTCGGGCTGGGCGGCGGCGCCGAGGGCGCCCCGGCCCGCTGTCCGGGGGTGAGGTGCGGGCGCCCGCTGCCCGACAGCGCGGACAGGGTCGCCAGCGCGGCGCTCGGGTCGATCGAGGCGGGATTGACCTGCGGGACCGGCCGTCCCTCGCGGTTGTGCCCGTTGACTCCGGGCGTACGGCGCGGCAGCGGCTTGGAGGACCCGGGACCGGACGCTCCCGCCAGCGCCTCGTGCTCGTGCCTGGCGGCCTCGTGCGCGGGGGTGGCGGTGTGCAGGGAGTCCAGCCACGCCCTGGCCGAGTGGGACCGGATGCCGAGCTGGGCCAGCATCTCCACCACGTCGGCGTCGGAGGGCTTGCCCGCCAGCATCTGACGGGTGCGGTCGCGCAGCCCGCCGAGGTCGCCGACCACGAGCCAGCCGTCCTGGAGACGACGGTCGGGCATCAGGGTGACCAGGACGCGCCAGAGCTGGGTGCGCAGTATCGGCACCACGACCGGGTGCGCCGGGTCGGCGCCGACGAGCTGCTCCTCGGTCGCCGCCGCGCCCAGCCACTCGGTCAGGCGGAACAGGTGGCCGGTGAGCGCGGAGGAGTCGGGGGAGCGCAGCCAGTGCAGCACGCGCTCCTCGGCCCTGCGCTGGGCCTGGGACAGCATCTCGCGGTCCACGCCGAGCCGGTGCGCGAGGGCGCGCAGGCTGATCGGGTCGGCCGCGAACAGCCGCTCCACGGCGACCGCCTGCTCCAGCGGCTCCCAGCCGCGCAGCAGGCCGTCCACCAGCGCGATGAGCGGGAACTCCGTGCTCGCCGCGGCGGCCGTGTCGGGCGTCGGGGCGGGGTGCGGGGGCAGCTGCTGGGCCGCGGGTGCGGGCTGCGCCTGCTGGGGAGCGGCCTGCGGTGCCGCGGGCCGCCGGGTGGGCAGCGGCGCGCCGCCCGCGGTGGGCTGCGTCTCCTGCTGGCCCTGCGAGTGCGGCTGCTGCTGGCGCTGAGGGTGCTGCTGGCCCTGGGCCTGCTGCTGAGCCTGCGGGTGCGGCTGCTGCGGTGACTGTTGCTGGGCTTGCTGTTGGCCTTGTTGCTGGCCTGGCGGCTGGGTCTGCCTTTGGGCTTGCTGCTGGCCCGTCTGCTGGGCGGCCTGCTGCGGCTGCGCGGTCTGGGCCTGCGCGGCCCCCGCCGCCTGTGCCGCCTGGGCCGTTGGCGCGGCGGCCCCGCCGACCGAGGGATGCGTGGGGATCCGCGTCAGCACCTCGTGGAAGACGGCCCCCACCACGAGCTCCAGCGGAGCAGACGCGGCCGCGGCCGGAGTGGCGAGGTCGCCGGGCGTGAGGCGGCACAGGTGCGGCCAGCCGCCCAGCCGTTCCACCACGGCACGGGCCTGACCCGGCCAGCGGGCGAGCTCGGGCGCGCCGAGCGTGTGGAGCGCGGGCACCACGTCCGCCAGCGGGAGGTGATCCCAGCGGGAGGCCGACAGGCGCGCGAGCCGGTCGCAGAGCCAGTCCAGCCCCATCACGGCGATGGCGCGGGGCAGCGTCACAGAGGCCCACCAGCCAGAAGGCAGCCGGGGGTCGGCGAGAACTTCGGCGACCTGCTTGGGCCGGCTCCAGCGCAGAGCCGGAACCAGATCGCTCAGGCAGATCGATGACTCGGCGTCCATCGGCAGACCGCAACCTCCCCAGAGTGACGCGTGTGGCTAATGGTGCAGCCTACGCCGCAAGCTATCAATTGGTGTCAATAGGGTAAAGCTCGTTGGCTGTGGAATCGGGCGAATGGCGTATCTGGGGCCTCCCGCCCACCGTCGTCACGGCCTCCGCTCCCGCCCGGCAGCCCGCGACCAGGGATATCTCGTCGCCGGCGCCCGCCATCCTGGCGACGAGATATCCGGCGGCGAAGGCGTCTCCGGCACCGGTGGAGTCCGTGACGGTCACGCCGAGGCCGGGGGAGCGCGCGAGAATCCGCCCGTTTCCGGCCAGCAGCGCGCCGTCCGGGCCCACTTTCACGACCGCTGTGCCGTACCGTTCGGAGAGCGTTTCCGCCGCGCCGCGCGCGTCGGAGCGGCCGCTCAGCAGCAGGGCCTCAACGAGGTTGGGAAAGACCAGCCCGGCGAGGGCGGTCTCCGCCAGGAAGCGCTCCACGCCGAACGCGCGCAGCGGGCCGGTGGAGGCGGGGTCCACGCTGATCGCCACGCCGAGCCCGGCGGCCCGCTCCATCGCCGACCTGGCCAGCGCCAGGCCCTGCCCGCTGAACAGGGTGTATCCGGAGACGTGGAGCCGGGCGACTCCGTCGAGCAGCGCGTCGTCCCAGTCGCCCGGCCCGAGCCGTTCACCGGCGCCCCGGTCGGTGAGCATGGAGCGCTCGCCGCTCGCGTCGATGAGCGCGATCACCACGGCGGTCGGCGCGTCCGGATCGATCCGCACGTGCGGCCGGACGCCCGCCCCGGCGAGCTCCTCGGTGTGCCACCCGGCGCCGTCGGCCCCCGCGCGGCCCAGGAACCGCACGTCGGCCCCGAACCGCGCCGCCCAGCAGGCGGTGTTCGCCCCCGACCCACCGGCCCGTACACGGATGTACGCGGCCCCGTCCGGGCCGCCGTCCGAGAGCTGCCCCCGGGGACGGACGACGACGTCGGTGACGACGTCGCCGATCACCAGGAGTCCTCCGGCGGGGGCGGCCCGCCCCGGCATCGCGGTCAGTCCTTCGCGGCGTAGGCCGCGGCGATCCGGGCGGCCAGCCGGGCGTTGCCCCGGACGGCGGCCAGGTTCGCCTCAAGCGACGCCCCCTCGGTGCCGTTGACCAGGTACTGCAGCAGGAACGGCGTGATCGCCTGGCCGCTGATCCCGGCCTTGCCCGCCTCCGCGAGCGCCTCGGCGAGGACGCGGTCGTGCAGCACGGGGTCGAGCTGTTCGGCGACCGGGACCGGGTTGGCCACGATGAGCGCGGCGTCGTCGCCGCCCAGGGCGTCGCCCGCGGCCATGATCGCCGCGGCCTCGCCCGGCGACTCGATCCGCCAGTCCACCGGCACCCCCGAGCTGTTCAGATAGAACCCGGGGAAGGTGTCGCTGCGGTAGGCCACCACGGTGATGCCCCGGGTCTCCATCCGCTGGAGCGTGGCGGGCACGTCCAGGATCGACTTCACCCCCGCGCAGACCACGGTGATCGCGGTACGGCTCAGCGTGTCGAGGTCGGCGGACTCGTCCTGGTCCTCGGTCCAGCCCCGGTGGACCCCGCCAAGCCCGCCGGTGGCGAACACGCGGACACCGGCGCGGGCGGCCAGGAACGCGGTCGCCGACACCGTCGTCGCCCCGCTCACCCGCAGCGCGACGGCGAGTGGCAGGTCGCGCCTGCCGAGCTTGCGCATCCCCGGCTCGGCGGCCACGTGTTCCAGCTCGGCCTCGGAGAGGCCCACCCTGGGCACGCCGTCGAGGACCGCCGTGGTCGCCGGCACCGCCCCCTCCGCCCGGACGATCTCCTCCAGCTCCCGCGCCACCGAGAGGTTGCGCGGGCGCGGCAGGCCATGGGAGATGATCGTTGACTCCAGTGCCACCACCGGGGCTCCCCGGTCGATGGCCGCGGCGACCTCGGCGGACAGGCGTACGGCGGGCTCTGCGCTCATCGGCATCGGTGGTGAGTGCTCCTTCGCGGACCGTTCTGACCTGGGATCGGCTGCGGTGTTGCGCTCGCAGGATTCCGCTCGCAGGCGAGCAGATTATGGACGGACGCCGGGCGGCGTCCACACGCCACGACGCGAGGGCCGGGCCTTTGAGGATGTTAGGGTGCGCGACATGCGGAGTGACCGGTATTCCCGCTATGACGTGATTATCGCTGGTGGCGGGCACAACGGGCTCACCGCCGCCGCGTACCTGGCGCGAGCGGGCAGGCGCGTCCTGGTTCTCGAACGCCTCGACCACGTCGGCGGGCTGGCCGTCTCCGCCCAGGTGTTCCCCGGTGTGGACGCACGCCTTTCGCGCTACTCCTACCTGGTCAGCCTGCTCCCTTCGAAGATCGTCCGCGACCTCGGCCTGCGGCTGGAGCTGCGCCGCCGCCGATACGCCTCCTACACGCCGCTAGGGGACACCGGCCTGCTCGTGGACGGCGGCGACGAGGCCAGGACCGCCGCCTCCTTCGCGGCCGTGACCGGCGGCGACGCCGACCACGCCGCGTGGCGCGAGTTCTACGGCCGGACCGCCCATGTGGCCGAGCGCGTCGCTCCCACCCTGCTGGAACCGCTCACCGACCGCGCCGCGATGCGCGTGCTGGTCGGCGCCGAGGCGTGGCGCGACCTGTTCGAACGGCCGGTCGGCGAGGTCGTGGAGGAGCGCTTCGCGCACGACGCGGTGCGCGGCGTGGTGCTCACCGACTCGCTGATCGGCACCTTCGCCGACCCTCGCGACCCCGGCCTGCTCGCCAACCGCTGCTTCCTCTACCACGTGATCGGCGACGGCACCGGCGACTGGAACGTGCCGGTCGGCGGCATGGGCGCGGTGTCGGGCGCCCTCGCGGACGCGGCGCGGTCGGCGGGCGCGGAGATCCGCACCGGGGCCGAGGTGCTGGCCGTCGATCCGGACGGCGAGGTGACCTTCGCCGACGAGACCGGCGAGCACGCCGTCACCGGCGAGCGGGTCCTCGCGGCGGTGCCGCCCGGCGTACTGGCCCGGTGGCTGGGGGAGGAGCCGCCCCCGGCCGAAGGGGCGCAGCTCAAGGTCAACATGGTGCTGTCCAGGCTGCCGAGGCTGCGCGACCCGGCCGTCACCGCCGCCGAGGCGTTCGGCGGCACCTTCCACATCAACGAGACGGCGGGCCGGCTCGCCGAGGCCCACGCCCAGGCGTCGGCGGGGCGCGTTCCCGCCCTGCCGCCCGCCGAGGTCTACTGTCACTCCCTGACCGACCCGTCGATCCTCGGCCCGGAGCTGCGCGCGGCGGGCGCGCACACGCTGACCCTGTTCGGCCTGCACATGCCCGCACGGCTGTTCCGCGCGGACCCGGAGGGCTCGCGCCGCGCCGCGCTCGCCGCGACGCTCGCGTCCCTCGGCTCGGTGCTCGCCGAGCCGATCGAGGACTGCCTGCTGCGCCGCCCGGACGGCACGCCGTGCCTGGAGGCCAAGACGCCCGTGGACCTGGAACGCGAAGCAGGGCTCCCCGGCGGCCACATCTTCCACCGCGACCTGTCCTGGCCGTTCGCGGAGGAACCGGGCGAGCTCGGCGGATGGGGCGTAGAGACCGCCCACGACAGGATCCTGCTGTGCGGCGCGGGCGCGAGACGGGGCGGCGGCGTCAGCGGCATCCCCGGCCACAACGCGGCCATGGCCGTGCTCGGCGGGGGGGGGGTGACCTCCCTGACCTCGACGGGCTGACTTAACCGGATTCTCATCAGCTCCGGCTAACTTCGACACGTGACAGCGCGTGTACTGGTCGTGGACGATGAGCCCGCACTGCGAGAAGCCCTCCAGGCCAGCCTGGAGTTCGAGGGATACTCCGTGGGCCTCGCCTCCGACGGGCAGGCCGCACTGGAAGTGCTGGCCACGGAGCGCTACGACGCGGTGCTCCTCGACGTGATGATGCCGCGGGTCGACGGGCTCACCGCCTGCCGTCGCCTGCGGGCCTCGGGCAACCGCGTGCCGGTGCTCATGCTGACCGCCAGGGAGGCCGTCGGCGACCGCGTGACCGGCCTCGACGCGGGCGCCGACGACTACCTGGTCAAACCGTTCGAGCTGGACGAGCTGCTGGCGCGGGTGCGGGCGCTGCTGCGGCGCGGCGAGCCCCCCGCCGGTCCTGGCGCCGACTCCGACGAGTGCGTGCTGGTCTTCGGCGACCTGCGGATGGACACCGCGGGCAGGCAGGTCAGCCGGGCCGGGCGGGCGCTTGAGCTCACCCGCACCGAGTACCTGCTGCTGGAGTTCTTCCTGGTCCACCCCCGCCAGGTGCTCACCCGCGAGCAGATCCTCAGCGAGGTGTGGGGCTTCGACTTCGAGCCGGCCTCCAACTCCCTCGACGTCTACGTGATGTACCTGCGGCGCAAGACCGAGGCCGCCGGGCTGCCCAGGATCATCCACACCGTGCGCGGCGTGGGCTACGTGCTGCGGGCCGCGCCATGATCGGACGCACCCTCCGCTCCCGGCTGACCGTGCTGGTCGCCCTGGCGGTGGCGGTGGCGGTCGCGGTGTCGGCGGGGGCCTGCTGGCTCATCGTGCGCGGCGAGATGCTCAAGCAGCTCGACCGCTCGCTGCAGGGCCCGCCCGGTCCGCAGGGCGCCAAGAAGCGCGCCGAGGACATCGCGATGATCCTGCGGTACTGCGCCGAGCCCAGCCCCTCGGGCGGCGGCCCGCTGCGGGCCTACGTCCCGCCGCTGCAGATCGTCTACGCGAATGACGGCCGGCGCTGCGTGCTCAGCCCCACCGGCATCCCGGTCTCCCCGGCCGACCGGCGGATCGCCGCCGACGGCGGCAAGATGATCACGGACGGCGTCACCGACACCGGCGTGGCCGTGCGGATCAAGACCCAGCAGATCGCGCCGGGCGTCGCCGTGATGGAGTCCCGGTCGCTGAGCGAGCTCGACACCATGCTGGCCGGTCTGGCCGGGCTGCTGGCGTTCGTCACGGCCCTCGGGGTCGTGGGCGCCGCCTCCGTCGGGCTGCTGGTCTCCCGCACGGCGCTGCGCCCCGTCGGCAAGCTCACCCGCGCCGTCGAGCACGTCGGCCACACCGGCGACCTCGCCACCCGCATCCCCGTCGAGGGCACCGACGAGATCGCCCGCCTCGGGGCCTCGTTCAACTCCATGACCAGCGCGCTGGCCCGCTCCCGCGACCGGCAGCGGCGGCTCATCGCCGACGCCGGGCACGAGCTGCGCACCCCCCTCACCAGCCTGCGCGCCAACATCGACCTGCTGCTGCGCAGCGAGCACACCGGCCGCCCCCTCGACCCGGCGGCCAAGCGCCGCCTGCTGGGCAGCCTGAAGGCCCAGTTCGAGGAACTGTCCACGCTGGTCGGCGACCTGCTCCAGCTCGCCAGGCCGGAAGACGAGACCGAGCCGGGCGAAGACGTCGCCTTCCACGAGGTGGTGGGCGCCGCCGTGGCGCGGGCGCGGCTGCGGGCGCCCGCCGTGCGCGTCACCGCCGACCTGTCGCCCTGGCACGTCACCGGCCACGCCGTCACCCTTTCCAGGGCCGTGATCAACCTGCTCGACAACGCGGTCAAGTTCAGCCCGCCCGGCGGCACCGTGGAGGTGCGGCTGCACGGCGGCCTGCTCACCGTCCGCGACCACGGCCCCGGCGTCCCTGACGAAGATCTCCTGCACGTCTTCGACCGGTTCTGGCGCTCGCCCTCGGCCCGCAGCCTGCCCGGTTCCGGGCTGGGGCTGGCCATCGTGGCGCAGGTGGCCCGTGAGGCGGGCGGCGAGGCCGGCCTGAGCAACGCCGAGGGCGGCGGCACCGAGGCGTGGCTGAGACTGCCCGGCGAGGATTTCTCATCTTGTGTTAATAGTTGACTCACCCCTGTCAAAGGTCGGATCCCGAGCGTGGATTCATGAGCATGAACGAGCTGACGGGCGCGCCGCCGCGGACACGGCTGGTCGAGATCGTCATTCCCGTGCACAACGAGGAGCGCGTGCTGGAGAGCAGCGTCCGCAGGCTGCACGGTTATCTGGCGGGGATGTTCCCCTACGGTTTCCGGATCACGATCGCCGACAACGCGAGCACAGACGCCACCTGGCCGGTCGCCAAGGGCCTGGCGGCCGATCTGCCCGACGTGCGGGCGGTCCACCTGGCCGAGAAGGGCCGGGGCCGTGCGCTGCGCCACGTCTGGGCCGGCAGCGACGCCGACGTCGTGGCCTACATGGACGTCGATCTGTCCACCGACCTCGACGCCTTCCTGCCGCTGGTGGCGCCGCTGCTGTCCGGGCACAGCGACCTGGCGATCGGCACCCGCCTCGACTACGCCGCCAACGTGGTGCGGGGCCCGAAGCGTGAGGTGATCTCGCGGGCCTACAACCTGCTGCTCCGCTCGATCCTGGGCGCGCGCTTCTCCGACGCCCAGTGCGGGTTCAAGGCGGTGCGCGCCGAGGTCGCCCAGGCGCTGCTGCCCTCGGTCCGCGACGAGGAGTGGTTCTTCGACACCGAGCTGCTGCTGCTCGCCGAGCGCCACGGCCTGCGCATCCACGAGGTCCCCGTCGACTGGGTCGACGACCCCGACAGCCGCGTCGACATCGTCAAGACCGCGCTCGACGACCTGCGCGGCATGGCGCGGGTGGCGCTGTCCGGGGCGACCAGGCAGCTCCCGATCTTCGCCGTGATCGGCGTGATCAGCACCCTGGCCCACCTCGGGCTCTTCGTGGCGCTGCGCCAGCTCATGCCCGCGCTGGCCGCCAACGCGCTCGCGCTGTTCCTCACCGCGATCGCCAACACCGCCGCCAACCGCCGCTTCACCTTCGGGGTGACCGGCCGCGCCGGGGTGGTGCGCCACCAGCTTGAGGGGGGCGTCGCCTTCGTCGTCGGCCTGGGCCTGAGCACCGGCGGCCTGGCCCTCCTCGACGTGCTCATGCCCGGGGCGTCCACCACGGCCGAGGTGGTGGCCGTGGTGTTCGCCAACGGGCTGGCCACGCTCGTCCGCTTCCTGCTGCTGCGCACCTGGGTCTTCAACCTCCGCCGCCCGGCCAACGGGCCGCTGCGATGACCACCACCGCGACCGGGCAGGCGGCGTCCCGTGTCCGCGGCCGGTCGCGCCGGCTGCTGTCCCGGTGGCCGCTGGCGGCCGTCCTCCTGCTGGCCGCCGTGCTCTACACCTGGGGCCTGAGCCGCAACGGCCACGCCAACGCCTACTACGCGGCGGCGGTCCTGTCGGGCACCGAGAGCTGGAAGGCGTTCTTCTTCGGCGCGCTCGACGCCGGGTCCTACATCACGGTCGACAAGCCGCCGTTCGCGCTGTGGGTGATGGGGCTGTCGGCGCGGGTCTTCGGCATGTCGCCCTGGAGCCTGCTGCTGCCCCAGGCGGCGGCGGGCGTGGCGACCGTCTGGCTGGTGCACTCCGCGGTGCGGCGGAGCGTGCCCGGCCGTCCCGGGCTCGTCGCGGCGCACGTGGCCGCGCTGGTGCTGGCGCTGACGCCGATCACCGTGGCCATCAACCGGGACGACAACCCCGACCCGATCATGGTGCTGCTCCTCACCGGGGCCGCCTGGCTGTGCCTGGCGGGGCTGCGCGACGGACGGCTGCGCTACCCGGTGCTCGCGGCGGTGCTGGTCGGCCTGGCGTTCAACACCAAGATGCTGCAGGCGTACCTGGTGCTGCCCGCGCTCGGCGGGGTCTACCTGTTCGCGGCCCCGGGGACGCTGCGCCGCAGGTTCGGCGCGCTGGGCGCGTCCGCGCTCGCGCTGGTCGTCTCCAGCGGCTGGTGGATGACCGTGGTCGACCTTTGGCCGAAGGGCGACCGTCCCTACGTGGGCGGCAGCGGCGACAACAGCGTCTGGGACCTCGTGGTCGGCTACAACGGCCTGGGCCGATTCCTCGGTCAGGAGCGCGACTCCGGCGGCGGTCCCGACTTCGGCGGTCAGGCCGGGCTGTGGCGGCTGTTCAACGAGCAGGTGGCCGGGCAGATCTCCTGGCTGCTGCCGTTCGCGGTGATCGCGCTGATCGCCGGGCTGGTCCTGCCGGCCCGCGTGCCCGCCGCCGGTTTCCGGTACGATGGCCCGCCGCGCTCGGAGCCGGTCCGCGCCGCGCTGCTGCTGTGGGGCGGCTGGCTGGTCGTGCACTACGTCGTCTTCAGCCTGTCCGGGGGGATCTTCCATCCCTACTACACCACGGCGCTGGCCCCGGCGATCGCCGCGCTGTGCGGGATCGGCGGCGTGCTGGTGTTCCGCGCCTACCGCTGCTCCCCGGTCTGGGCCTGGCTGACACCGCTGAGCGTCGCGGTCACGGGCGCGTGGTCGTTCACGATCCTGCGCCGCGCGCCGCAGTTCGCGCCGTGGGCGGCGTGGGTCGTGGCGGGGCTCTGCGCGGTCGCGGTGGCGGGGCTCGCCTGGGGCGCGGCCACCCGGCCCGCCAGATCCAGGCTCGCCGGGCTCGCCCTGGCGGCGGGCGTCGCCGGTGGGCTCACGGGGCCAGCCGTCTACGCGGTGACGCCGCTCGGCGCGCCCATCGTCGGCACCAACCCCACCGCGGGGCCCAAGGGCAAGGCCATCGCGGGCCTGCCGCCGGGGGCGCCCGGCGGGCCGGGCGACGGCGCGCGGGGCGCTCCCGGCGGTGGCGGGTTCGGTGGTGAGGTCCCGGCCGGGCTGGTCGCTTATCTGGTGCGCAACCAGGGTGGCGCCACCTGGCTGGCCGCCTTCGGCAGCGCGCAGCCCGTGGTGTCGCTGATCCTCTCCACGGGGCGGCCCGCCATGGCGATGGGCGGTTTCCTGGGCTCCGACCCGGCGACGACCGTGGCGGCGCTGCGGGCCCACGTCGCCGCGGGCCGGGTCCGCTACGTGGTGCCGGGCGGGGGGCTGTCCTCGGCGGCCCGGGGCGATCAGGGCGTCACTCAGTGGGTGGAGGCCAACTGCGCGCTGGTCCCGCCGTCCGACTACGGAGTGGCGTCGTCCAACGAGGCCGTGGGCCGCACTCCTGAGGGGAGAAGGGGCGACGGGCGCCGGGTCTACCGCTGCTCCTGACAAATTCGGACACTCGCTGTGAGCGTCGCGCGGGTAGTCTTTGATGGTGCGCAGCGTTGGGATCAGGAGCCGCAGGGCCGGTCAGGCCGATCAACGTCGGGCCGAGCTGCTGCGGGCGGCACGCAGAGTGGTGATGGAGCGGGGCATGGCGGGCACCCGGGTGGCCGACATCGCCAAGGCCGTCGATGTCAGCGGCGGCCTGATCCACTACCACTTCGCCACCAAGGACGAGCTGATCACCGAGATGCTACGGGCGGCGCTCGACAGCGAGAGCGCCAGGCTGCGGGAGCTGTCCTCGGGACCGGGCGCCCCGATCCAGCGGCTCGACGGCGTCCTGCGGTTCTACCTGCCCGATTCGCGTGGCGACCAGAGCTGGGTCCTGTGGATCGACGCGTGGGCGGCCGGGTTGCGCGAGCCGTCCGTGCAGGCGATCGTGCACGAGCTGGGCCGCTCGTGGGTGGCCGCGGTGGAGACGACGATCAGTGAGGGGGTGCGGGCCGGTGTTTTCGCGTGCGCCGATCCCCGTGGTGCCGCCGAGCGCATCGACGCGATGCTCGACGGTCTGATCGTCCGCTACACCCTGGGCGACCACACCCTGACCCGCCAGCGGCTGCTTGAGCACGCCCGTACGGCCGCGGCTCACGAGGTGGGCCTCACCCCCGCCGACTTCTCCGCCGTGGCCGCGAGCGGCAACTGAGCGCGTCGCAGGGGCATTCGCGGGGCGTCTCAGGCGGGCAGTGCCGCCAGTAGGTACGCAAGCCGGTCGGCGGCGGCGTCGATGTCGTGGGAGTCTCCCAGCCGGTAGCCCCACGACGTGACGAAGGTGCCCTGCGCGGAGCAGGTGACCGTCTCGAAGAGCGTGGCGCTGAACCGATTGCGCACGCACACGTAGGCCGGGTCGCAATTCAACGCAACGCTTTGCACCGATAGATCGGCATGCCGGCGGGCCGCGCCGGCGAAGCGCTCAAGACAAGACAGGGTGTCCAGCATCTGAGTCACCTCCGCAACTTTTTCTCGCGACAGGATTGCACGATGGCGAAGGAGGATGCAAGCAATTGCAGGGGTTAGTCCCCTAGAGCATCAGTCTGTTGCGCGAAGTCGTCCAGGATGCGCACGATGACGGCCCTTGCTTCGTCACGGAACGAGGCGACCTCGCAATACTCGTCGAAGACGCGGCTGTAGAACTCGATGTCCCCGGCCTCGCGGATCATCAGCTCCTTGGTGCGCGTGGAGACGCCGACGAGGACGTCGTCGTAGAGCCAGAAGCCGTTCATCGCGGCCGAGGGCAGCGGCGCCTCGAAGGGGATGATCCCGAACTCCACGTTGGGCAGCGTGCTCACCGCGAGCAACCGGTCGAGCTGGCCGCGCATCACGCCGATCGGCGCGAGCCGGTAGCGCAGCGCCGCCTCGGGCATCAGGAAGCGGAAGCGCCGTTTGCCGTCGTAGAGGATCTCCTGGCGCTGCATCCGCACCCGGATGGCGGAGTCGATCTCCTCGGGCGCGCTGTAGATGCGCTTGATCTTGGCGAACACGTTGCGCGCGTACTCGGCCGTCTGGAGGAGGCCGATGATCAGGCCGGGCTCGAATACCCGGAACAGGTGGGTCCTGGCCTCCAGGTCGCGCATGTCCTCCTGGATGGCGGCGAGACCGCTGCGGTGCCGCTGCCTCCAGGAGTCATGCCGTTCCGCGAGGCCGATCACCTGACCGATCAGCTTCTTGGTCGATTCGGGCGCGGCGTCGACGGCCTGCGCCCACATGACGACGTCCTCTTCGGAGGCCGTCTGCCGGGCGTTCTCCAGGCGTGAGACCTTCGACGCCTGCCAGCCGAGCCGTTCGGCCAGTTCCTTGCCCGAGAGTTGCGCGCCCTCGCGAAGCTGCCGGAGGTGCATGCCCAGATCGATTCGGGCCTGCTGGAAGCTGCTCAAACCTACCTCCGGGTGGACGCCGACCGGTCGGCGACGACGGGACTCTGTCGCCGGCCCGAGGAGTCACGAATGCGGAAGACAGTAGACCGCAATCGCCGCGCAATCCAGTGGGCGCGCCCGAATCGTGATCAACGGATCCGGATCCGTCTCAGAGGTGGCCCATGACCCGGCGTGCCACCTCCGTCAGGAGCTCCAGGGGGACCTCCACCACCGTCTCGCCTTCGAGCACGTCGCGCAGGTCGCCGAGCGCGTCGGCGTCGGTGACCTCCATGCCCTGGACGACGATGGTTCCTCGGTCGGTCTCGTACAGAGTTGGGCAGGCACCCGCCTCAGACGTGGACCCGAGAAATCGCAAACGCATGACCGATCCTTCCCCGAGCGGACCTCGCTATGCAATTGCGCGCAATTGTAGCGATCACCGGGGACTGGATCTTTATAGCTACCCAGAAGGTATAAATTCTGGTCACAAACGTGCAACTACCTGCCGGGCGACTGGTCGGTGACCGCCCAGGACGGCGGGCGGCGTTCCATGAACGCCCGGATGCCCTCCTGGCCCTCCGCCGAGGTGAAGCGCTCGGCGGACAGCGCGGCCATGCGGCGCATGCCCTCCTCGACCGGGATCGCGGGCACGTCGCGCACCAGCCGCTTGGTGATCGCCAGCGCCTCGGGGCCGCCCAGGCGCAGCATGCCCGCGTAGTGCGCGACCGTGGCGTCCAGCTCGTCGTCCGGCACGGCTCTGGTGAGCAGGCCGATCCGCGCGGCCTGGGCGGCGTCGAAGACCTCACCGGTCATCAGGTACTCGGCGGCGGCGCGCGCCTCCACCCGGCGCAGCACGGTGACCGAGATCATCGCGGGGACCACGCCCAGGCGCACCTCGGAGAAGGCGAACGACGCGGACAGCGGCGCGATCGCGAAGTCGCAGGCCGTCACCAGGCCCAGCCCGCCGGCCCTGGCCGTGCCGTTGAGGCGGCAGATCACCGGCTTGGGACTCTCCCACAGCGTCTTCATGATCTGCGGCAGCGCCTCGGTCACGGGGGCGGAGGCCGGCGCGCCCGGTTCGGCCGCCCGCTGCTCGGAGAGGTCGGCCCCCGAGCAGAACACGGTGCCCGTGGCGGTCAGCACCACGACCCGGACGGTGTCGTCGTCCAGCGCCCGGTCCAGCTCGGCGGCGAGCTGCGCGAGCAGCCGGGCCGACAGGGCGTTCCGGTTGCGGGGGGAGTCCATCGTGACCGTGGCCACCCCGTCCGCGACCTCACCGTGCACCAGTTCTTCCACGCCGTCCACCATCCGTTCGCGCGTCGTACGAGCCGGTCGTCCCCCTGTGCGCCAGGGGAAATCCAACCTTCGCATGTCCGTGCGAACGGCTCGGCGCCGGTCTCCCCGATCAGCCGCAGTGGCTCCAGCCGCTCTTCCAGGCGATCGAACCGTATGAACCGCCCCAGATGACGCACTTCTTGGCCGCGGCCAGCCGGACGGGCCCGGCGTAGACGGTGAACGACCCGCTGTCGCGGCCCGTGGAGCCGCCCTTCACCTGAAGGGTGGCGCTCATCGCGATCTTGCCGGGGACCACGTACTTGGAGAGCGTGACCACGCAGTTCCGGCCCGCCGCGGCGCTGTAGAGCAGGTAGGCGGTGGCCTTCCCGCCGAGCGAGTGGGAGTTGATGACCTTGTAGCCGGAGCCGCACACCCCGGCCGGGCTGTTCGGGTTGGGCTTGGGCGGGGCCGTCGTCTTGGTCGGCGTGGGCTTCGGCTTGGGCGGGGCCGTGGTCTTGGTCGGCGACGGCCTGCTGGTGGGTCTGGTGGTCTTGGTGGGCGGCGGGGGCGTCGGCTCGGAGGTGGGCTCCGGGTCGGGCTCGCTCGGCTCCGCGGTCGGTTCCTTCGTCCGATTTCTGGTCGGCTCGGGCGAGGCGGTACGCTCCGGGGCCGGTTCGCTGGTCCGGGTGCGCTCTCCGGCGGCGTGTTCGCCGCCGTCCCCCGTGCGTGACGGGCGGGCCTTCTTGGTGGGCGCCGGGGAGGTCCAGCCGTCGGTCGCGGGTTCGAGCGGCGGGGGCACCTGCGTCAGGGGCTCGCCGGGCGACAGGGCGTTCCGCGTGGCGGCGGCGGTCGGGGACGAGCCGTCCGCGCCGCCGTCGGCCATCAGGGTGAAGGTCCCGGAGTTGGCCAGCACCACGGAGCCGCCGCCGAGGGCCAGCAGGCCCGCCGTCGCGGCGGCGGCCATCACCGCGGGGCGCCTGCCCCGCGCGCGCGGCCGGTGCCGCGCGGGCCCGGTGACCTGCTCGCGGATGTGCCCTGGCTGCCGCTGCCCATGGGCCGGAGCCTGCGGCGGGTGCGCGGCGGTGCGCAGCGGCGCGATCGGACGGCCGGTCAGATGCCCCACCAGTTCCTCGGCGGTCGGCCGCAGCGCCGGGTCCTTGGCCAGGCAGGCCGCCACGACGTCACGGATCGGCCCGGAGAGGTCGCCCAGGTCGGGTTCGCTGTTCAGGATCCGGTTCATCACCACCGGGATGGAGTCCTGGCCGAACGCCGGTCGCCCGGTGGCGGCGAAGACCATGGTGACGCCCCAGGCGAAGACGTCGGAGGCGGGGGAGATCGGCGCCCCGGCGAGGTGCTCGGGCGCGAGGTAGGACGGCGTGCCCATGGCGATCCCGGTCGCCGTGGTGCCCGGGGCGTCCAGCGCCCTGGCGATGCCGAAGTCGATCACCACGGGCCCCTCGGGGCCCATCAGCACGTTGGCGGGCTTCAGGTCGCGGTGCAGGATGCCCGCCTGGTGGATGGCGGCCAGCGCGGTGGCGGTGCTGATCGCCAGCCGTTCCAGCGCGCCGCCCCGGCGCGGCCCATCACGGTTTACGAGCTGGCGCAGCGATGGCCCGGCGACGTACTCGCTGACGATGTAGGGACGGTTGCCCGCCAGGTCGGCGTGCAGCACGCGGGCGGTGCAGAACGCGGCCACCCGCTGGGCCACCGCGACCTCGCGCAGGAACCGCGCGCGGGCGTCCTCGTCGGAGGCCAGACCGCCGTGCAGCAGCTTGACCGCGACCTGCTCGCCGGACCGCCCGCGGCCCAGATAGACGACTCCCTGACCGCCTTCGCCGATGCGTCCGATCAACTGGTAGGAACCCAGTGCGCGCGGGTCGTCCGGGCTCAGCGGCTGGGCCTGCACCGGCGCTACCTCCCCCGACAAATCACCCGAAAATGTCTAACTCTGGTCAGTCACGCTACCAAAGTGCGAGTTGGGGCGGGTGGGATAGCGCCGGATCGATCGGTCAGATGGCCTTGCCCGGGTTGAGAATGCCGAGCGGGTCGAAGACCCCCTTGATGCCCGCCTGCAGGTCGCGGGTCAGCGGGCCGCTCTCCAGCTCCAGCCAGCGCCGCTTGAGCAGTCCGACCCCGTGTTCCCCGGTGAGGGTGCCGCCGAGGTCGAGCGCCGCGCGGAAGACCTCGTCGGCCGCGTCCCACACCTGCTTCGGCGGCTCGGGCACGCCGTGGTCGAAGACGAACACCGGGTGCAGGTTGCCGTCGCCGGCGTGGGCCACGGTGCAGATGAGCACGTCGTGCCGGGCGCTCGCGGCCTCGATCGCGGTCATCATGTCGGGCAGCGCGGAACGCGGCACGCAGACGTCCTCGACCAGGCAGGAGCCGAGCCGCTCCTTTGCGGGGTACGCCATCCTGCGGATGCCGATGAGCCCCTCGGTCTCGGCCGGGCTGTCCGACACCGCCACGAACGAGGCGCCGTGCTCGACGCATAGGTCGTGCATCCGCCGCGCCGCGTCGGCGCCGTCGGCGGCGTCGGACTGCGCGATCAGCATCGCCGCGACGGACGGCTCCAGGCCGATGTTGCGCCAGTCGTCGATGGCCTTCAGCGTGGCGCGGTCCAGGAGTTCGAGCAGCGACGGCTGGCACCCGGCGGCGATGATCGCCGACACGGCGGAGGCGGCGTCGCGCAGTGAGCCGAACTCGGCGGCGATCGTGGCGGGCGCGGTCAGCGGGGCGCGGCGCAGCCGTACCGTGGCGGCGGTGATCACGCCGAGCGTGCCCTCCGAGCCGACGAACAGGCCGGTCAGGTCGTAGCCGGTGACGCCCTTGACCGTGCGGCGGCCGGTGTTGAGTATCCGGCCGTCGGCCAGGACGACCTCAAGGCCGAGCGCCGAGTCGCGGGTCACGCCGTACTTGACGCAGCGCAGGCCGCCCGCGTTGGTGGCCAGGTTGCCGCCGATCGTGGAGATCTCGTACGACGACGGGTCGGGCGCGTACATCAGGCCGTGCTCGCGCGCGGCGGCGTCGAGGTCGGCGGTGATCACGCCGGGCTCGACGACGGCGATCTCGTCGGCCGGGGACAGCTCCCTGATCTCCGCCATCCTGGCCAGGGACAGCACCACCGAGCCCTCGGTCGCGGTGGCCCCGCCCGCCAGGCCGGTGCCCGCGCCGCGCGGCACCACCGGCACCCGGTGCTCGGTGGCCCAGCGCATCGTCTCGACGACGTCGTCGCGCCCGGCCGCCAGCACCACGCCGAGCGGCGCGCCCGGGTCGAGGAAGGTGCGGTCTCTGGCGTAAGAGTCCATCACGTCGGGATCGGTGATCACCCGGCCGTGGGGGAGGGCCTTCACGAGGAGGTCAATGGTGGAGCTGCTCACGACCACGACTGTACGCGGCGCTCTATCCCACTTCCTCCCCGACCTTCCGCTTAGCCCGATCGCGGCTTGATGTGGTACCGGACCATTGTGCTATGCGGCTGCCCTAACAGGTACGCCGGCAGCCGTAATGGTGTTTTTCTGACCGTCCCCGATCGTACCTCGATCACAATTCCGCAACATACACAATCGGCTTTACTCTAGCTTTACCTTCTCCTCTAACGTCCCGATTGGCGGATTCTAGGATGCCGCGTCACTGGTGTCCCAAGGATCCGGTAACGGCATGCTGAGACCCGGCGTGCCAGGACATGTGCCCGGTCATCCCGGGCGAGGGAGGATCAGTTTGTCCAGCAGAGCCAGGGGCGCCGGCCGGCGCCTACTCGCGATCGTCCCGGCGATCGGGTTAACCGTCGCCGGCCTCGCGGTGGTGGGGGCCGCCGCCCCGTCGGATACGTCAGTGGCGCGCTATCAGCCCAGCGCCGCCGACCAGTACATCAACTACGCGGCACCCCGCGTGGAGCAGGAGAAGGACGAGAAGTCGCTGTCGGGACGGGAACGCTCCCTGACGCCGGCCCAGAAGATCGACCGGAAGTTCTCCAGCGGTAACCCGGTCACCGGCCGCGTCCTCGCCGAGCGCGAGCGCGAGGCGATCAGGACCGGGAAGAACCCCGCCGACTTCATCTTCAAGAAGTCCAAGCAGACGCGTACCGCGAAGCTGCTCACGCTCCTCGTGGAGTTCAACGAGAACGCCAACGACGACTTCTCCGGGTTCAAGCGTCCCCGTGAGATCGGCAGCGACGCGACCGACTGTGTGACCGAGCCGCAGGGCACCAAGCTCAACGGCCCGCTCCACAACAAGCTGCCCAACCCGGCCACCCTGCCCAAGAAGGACAACAACAGCTTCTGGGTGCCGGACTTCAGCCCGGCGCACTTCAACAAGATGCTGTACAGCAAGCAGGGCATCACCGACCGGGTGCGCAAGGACCTCAAGGGGCCGGACGGCAAGCCGGGCATCGACATCTCCGGCTACACCATGAAGAACATGTACGAGGAGATGTCCAAGGGCGCCTACTCGGTCACCGGCGAGGCCGTCGGCTGGATCAAGGCCCCGCACTCCGAGGCCTGGTACGGCGCGTCCGCCTGTGGCGGCGTCGCGCAGGACATGTCCGGCCACCCCGACAACAAGCTCGGCGCGGCCCAGCTCGCGATCGACGCGGTGAACGTGCTCGCGGCGCAGCGTCCGGACTTCCCCTGGGCCGACTACGACGCCGAGGACGTCTCCGACGCCGACGGCGACGGCAACTACGCCGAGCCCGACGGTGTGATCGACCACCTCGTGCTCGTGCACGCCGGAGCCGACAAGTCGGGCGACGGCGGCGAGCAGGGCACCTACGCCATCTGGGCGCACTCCAGCGCGGTGGCGGGTGGCTACAAGGTGCCGGGCTCCAACGTCAAGGTCTCCAACTACATCGTGCAGCCCGAGGACTCCGGCGTCGGCGTCTTCGCGCACGAGTACGGCCACGACCTCGGCCTGCCCGACCTCTACGACACCTCGGGCAACGCCGAGTCCGCGGTGGACTTCTGGGACCTGATGTCCAGCGGTTCCCACTCCGGGCCGATCTTCCAGTCCATGCCGACCCACATGGGTCTGTGGGACAAGTGGGTGCTCGGCTGGGCCAACCCGAAGGTCTTCAACCCGGGTGACAAGTCACGGACGGTGATCGTCGGCCAGACCTCGCGGACACCCAAGCTCACCGAAGACGGCGTGCGGGTGAACCTGACCAGCGCACCGTCCAAGATGGTCGAGCCGCACAGCGGCACCAAGACCTGGTGGTCGAACCTGGACCAGGAGTGGGCCGACGTCAAGCTCATGCGCGACATCCAGGTGCCCGCCGGGGCCGACCTGAAGTTCCGCCTCTGGAACAACTACGAGATCGAGCAGGACTGGGACTACGGCTTCATCGAGGTGTCCACCGACGGCGGCGCCACGTGGGCCCAGCAGAAGGTCTACGACCAGGCCGGCAACGAGGTCACCACGCCGGACGACTACCCGGACCCGAACAAGAACCTCTCCACGTTCGGCAACAAGAAGTACGGCCTGACCGGCAACACCGACGGCTGGCGGCACGACTACGTCGATCTGGCGCCGTTCGCCGGTAAGACGATCAAGCTGCGGCTGACCTACAACACCGACGCGGCCTTCACCCCGCGCGGCTGGCACGCCGACGACTTCTCCATCACCAACGGCGCCACCACCGTGTGGAGCGACGACGTCGAGGGTGGCGCCAACGGCTGGGCCGCGGCCGGTGGCACCAACACCAACACCCACGGCGGCGGCTGGGCCCAGAACGACGGCTTCCGCGCCATCGACCGGTTCTACCTGGCCGAGTGGCGGAACCTGGACGGCTTCGACAAGGGCCTGCAGTACGCCTACGACTCGACCTACCTGCGCGACGGTTCGTGGAAGGTCGAGAAGATCCCCTACAACGCTCCCGGCATGCTGGTGTGGTACCGCGACTCCACGTACACCACCAACCAGATCTCGGGCAACGTCGGCGCACCGCCGAGCATCGGTCCCAAGGGCAGCCTGCTGCTGGTGGACTCGCACTACGACCCGCTGCGGCGTAAGGGCCAGGCGGCGGAGAAGGACCCGAGCCTGAGCAAGAACCTGCCTGGCCGGGCCCAGACCTCCAACGCGGCCTTCTCCGTCAAGAAGACCTCGCCGTTCACAGAGTGCTTCGAGGCGCCCGGTGAGCCGTTCAGCGAGTACTGCACCAAGTTCGCCGCACAGTCCGCCGTCCCGAACTTCACCGACGCCAAGACCTGGTACCCCGGTCTCGAACTCCGTGACGGCTCCCTCTACTACCGGGACGGCGACGCCTCGGTGGTCGTGCCCTCCAAGAACGACCAGCGCTACAGCACCCGGGTCGTCAACGTGGACGGCACCCCGGCCAAGGACCTGTACGGCCAGGTCGTGACAGGTGACCACGTTCTCGGCTCCGGCAACCCCGGTGACGAGGGCAAGGCGCTCGGCGTCCAGTTCCGGCTGCTCACCCCGCTGCCGGGCAACCTCGCCGCGTTCATCCAGGTGACCCCTCCGAAGAAGTAGCCTCGCCGGCGGCCGGAAACGGCTCGCCCGCATGACGGCGCGTCGCCGCCGCCGGTACACCCGGCGGCGGCGACGTGTTTCGATCATGGTCGTACAATGAGCCTCCTTCCGGCGGTCTATCCGCCCCCTGGGCGGGAAGGTGACCCGCTGGCGGGCAACGGGTGCGATCACCCACTCATCGGTCGAGGGAGAGCGTGAGCGAGCAGCGCAGCAAGGCCGAGCACACCACGGCCATCCGCACGGAGCGGAAGGCCGCCGTGGTGATCAACACTCATTCGCGCAGGGGGCGGAGGCGCTTTCCCGAGGCGCTCGCCCAGCTCCGCGCCAAGGGGTTCGACCCGATCGCGGTGCACGCGGTCCTCAACCCCAAGCGCCTGCGGCAGACGCTGGAGAGCGCCATCGCGACGGCGCCCGACCTGCTCGTGGTGGGCGGCGGCGACGGCACGCTCAGCACCGCCGTCAAGCATCTGGCGCACCGGGACGTCGCGCTCGGCGTCCTGCCGCTCGGCACCACCAACAACTTCGCCCGCAGCCTCGGCCTGCCGCTGGACCTGCCTGGGGCCGTCGAGGTGTTCCGCAGCGGCAAGGTCGCCGACATCGACCTCGGCATGGCCGACGGGCGTCCCTTCGCCAACCTGGCCAGCTTCGGGGTCTCGGTGGAGGTCGCGGGCACCGTGCGGCCCTGGCTCAAGCGGCTGCTGGGGCGGGCCGCCTACCCGCTGACCGCGCTGTCCATTCTGCCCGGGCACAAGCCCTTCCGGGCCTACATCACCGTGGACGGCCGCCGCCACGAACTGCTCACCCACCAGCTCAACGTGGCCAACGGCCGGTTCCACGGCGGGTGGCAGGTGGCCAAGGACATCAGCATCGACAACGGCACGCTGGTGGCCTACCAACTCGGCTCGGGCAAGCGGCTGCGGCTGCTGACCGAGACCATGGTCAGGGCGGCCACCGGCAGGTGGCGCAGCCTGGCCGGGGGGCCGTTCGTCACCGGCGGCGAGATGTACCTGGAGACCGACCCGCCGATGGCGGCCGACGTCGACGGCGAGGTCCGGCTGCGCACGCCGATCACGCTGCGCACGGTGCCCAACGGCCTGCGGGTGATGGTCCCCGCCGACTTCGAGGACCGCTGAGCGCCACGGGTTTGCGCCCGGCACCCGGGGTAGTCGAGCGGGTACGGCCGGAGCGGCCGGCCGTGTCGAGTGGAGGTTCCAGATGCGCGAGACCGACCCCGGGGAGACGCACACCGAGAACACGGCGGGCGAGATGGGCGCGCACCGGCTCTCCGTGGGCGAGGCCGTCCCGCCCGATGAGAGCGGGTCGCTGAACGTTCCCCCGAAGACGCAGGCCGGGCCGGTCCGCGGCGACGTCTGGAACGAGGCCGCCGAGGGGGCGGAGCCGGCCGTTCCCGCCACGCGCGGGAAGGCCGTTCCGGAGTCCCTCAGCGCGCCCGTCACGGGCGAGGAGACGGGGGAGGAGCCCCGGCGCCGGGGGCCTTCCCGGCTGCTGCTGGCGGCCGCGGGCACGGTGGCCGTGCTGGTCTTCCGCGCGCTGCGCAAGCGGCGTGCCAAGGGCGGTGCCAAGCGGGCCTGAACCGGGTCTTCGACGCGGGCCTGAACGAAGGTGTCGGAGGGCCCTGACAGACTGGGCCGCGTGGAATGCCTATTCTGCGCCATCGCGGCCGGCGAGCGGCCCGCGCACCTCGTGCTGGACGACGACACCGCCGTCGCGTTCCTCGACACCCGGCCGGTGTTCAAGGGGCACGTGCTGGTGATCCCGCGTCTCCACGTCGAGACCCTGACCGACCTGCCGGTCCCCGTCGTGGGGCCGTTCTTCGAGCGGGTGCGGCAGGTGGCGGGGGCCGTCGAGGAGGGGCTGTCGGCGGCGGGCACGTTCGTGGCCATGAACAACCGGATCAGCCAGAGCGTGCCGCACCTGCACGTGCACGTGGTGCCGCGCAACCGCAAGGACGGCCTGCGGGGATTCTTCTGGCCAAGGGTGAAATACGCGGATGACGCCGAGGCCGCGGCTTACGCGGAAAAGATCCGCTCCGCTCTTCACCTCTGAGGGGTTAGCCTGCCGCTGTGGCAACAGTGGAACCCCTCGTCGCGGTGCTGGTCGTGACCTTCCTGCTGGTGGTGCCCGCGTTCGTGCTGTGGCGCCTACTCGGCGGGCGTCGTGAGCTGGGCAGCAGCCCCGCCGAACGGGCCACCTTCGAGACCCTGCACACCGCCTCGCTGGCCGCGCCGCCGCTGCGGGCCGGGCTGACCGAGACCGGGGCCACCAAGGCGTCGCGCTACCTGCGCGAACTGCTCGGCTCGCACGCCCTGGCGATCACCGACGGCGAGCGCCCGCTGGTCTACGATGGCGCGGGCGAGCACCACGCCGCCGCCGCCTTCGACCTGGCGGGCGTCACCTTCAAGGACGGCAGGACTCACGTCTTCGGCCCCGACGTGGTCACCTGCGACGTCCCGGAGTGCCCGATCAGGTTCGCGATCGTGGTCCCGCTGACGCCCGACGACCGCGTGGTGGGCACCCTGACCTCCTACGGCGACCACGCCTCCGCCGGACTCGTCCGCGCCGCCCAGGAGGTCGCCCGCTGGGTCGACTCCCAGCTCGAACTGGCCGAGCTCGACCGCTCGCGGACCCTGCTGATGGAGGCCGAGGTCCGCGCGCTGCGGGCGCAGATCTCCCCGCACTTCATCTACAACTCGCTGACCACGATCGGCTCGTTCGTCCGCACCGACCCCGAGCGGGCCAGGGAACTGCTGCTGGAGTTCGCCGACTTCACCCGCTACTCCTTCCGCAGGCACGGCGACTTCACCACGCTCGCCGAGGAACTGCGCTCCATCGACCGCTACCTCATTCTGGAACGCGCCAGGTTCGGCGACCAGCTCCAGGTCACGCTGCGCATCGCCCCCGAGGTGCTGCCGGTGGCCGTGCCGTTCCTGTGCCTGCAGCCGCTGGTGGAGAACGCGGTGCGCCACGGCCTGGAGAGCAAGCCGGGCACCGGCCGGATCGCGATCGTCGCCGAGGACGCCGGGGCGGAGTGCTCGATCAGCGTCGAGGACGACGGCGTCGGCATGGACCCCGAACGGCTGCGGCTCATCCTGTCGGGCGACGGGGCCGATCGCTCCGGCGCGGGCGGGGTCGGCCTGGCCAACGTGGACGTGCGGCTGCGCCAGGTCTACGGCGACGAGTACGGCCTGGTCGTGGAAACCGCCTCCGGCGCGGGCACCAAGGTCAACGTGCGGGTGCCCAAGTACCATCCGGGTGTCTCGGTGCGTTGATCTTCGGTCCACCGTTGACTTCTGGTGCCGGTTTCATCACTCTCTAGTGCATTCGCACGTAAGGAGGAACCCGGTGGTCGGCCTGCGCGTACTGGCGGTGGACGACGAACTGCCCGCGCTGGAGGACCTCGCGTACCTGCTGCGGGCCGACACGAGGATCACGGAAGTGGAGACCGCCCGCGACGGCGCCGCCGCGCTGCGGCTGCTGGACCGCGGCATCGCCGAGGGCCGCCCGATCGACGCCGTCTTCCTCGACATCCGCATGCGCGGCCTGGACGGCGTGGTCCTCGGGCGCCTGCTGTCCCGCTTCGCCAACCCGCCGAAGGTCGTCTTCGTCACCGCCTACGAGGAGCACGCGGTGGACGCCTTCGAGATCAAGGCCGAGGACTACCTGCTCAAACCGGTCAGGCCGGAACGGCTGGCCGAGGCGATCCGTCGCGTGTGCGTGGCCGCCGACCTGCCGGAATCCGACGCGGCCGGCCGCGAGCCCGACACCATCCCGGTCGAGCTGGGCGGCGTGACCCGCTTCGTGTCCAGCACCGACGTCAAGTTCGTGGAGGCCCAGGGCGACTACGCCCGGCTGCACACCTCCACCGGCAGCCACCTGGTCCGGATCTCGCTGGCCACGCTGGAGGAGCGGTGGGCCATCGCCGGCTTCGTCCGCGTCCACCGCAGCCACCTGGTGGCCGTCAAGCACATCGACGAACTGCACATCGACTCCGGCCGCTGCGTGGTGCGGGTCGGCGACACGGAGATCCCGGTCAGCCGCCGTCACACCAGGGGGCTGCGCGATCTGCTCGTCCGCAGGGCCCGCCGCGCGCAGGCCTAGACCCAAGCACGACCACCAGGGGAGACGATGACAGACAGATCGCGTAGGATCTCCGCGTCCGGCGACCGTTCGCGCCGGGTGGTCGTGACCAGCCCGCGCACCGTCGCGGCGCGCCGTCCGCGCTATCCGGTCGCCCGCGAGATCGACGAGCAGACCCGGCTGGGCGAGGTCTACCTGCGCTCGCTGATCAGGACCCAGCTCCGGCTGGCGGTGTTCGTCTGCACGCTGCTCGGCTGCGTGATCGGCGGGCTGCCGCTGCTGTTCCTGCTGGTGCCCGAGCTGGGCGCGGTCCGCCTGGCCGGGATCCCGTTGCCCTGGGCGGTGCTGGCCGGTCTGATCTTCCCCGCCTTCGTGATCGGGGCCTGGCTCTACGTCCGGCAGGCCGAGCGCAACGAGCGCCACTTCGCCGACCTGGTGGACGGCGGCGAGTGAGCACCGCGTACGGCCTCACGTCGGTCGTCCTCGTGGTGCTCGCGGCGGTGCTCATCGGCGCGTTCGGGCTGCGCCTGTCACGCACCACGTCGGACTTCTACGTCGCCTCCCGGACCGTCTCCCCGCTGTGGAACGCCTCCGCGATCGGCGGCGAGTACCTGTCGGCCGCGTCGTTCCTCGGCGCGGCCGGGCTGATCCTCGCCTACGGCGCCGACATGCTCTGGCTGCCGGTCGGCTGGACCGGCGGCTACCTGGTGCTGCTCGTGCTGGTCTCCGCCCCGCTGCGCCGCTCCGGGGCCTACACCCTCCCCGACTTCGCCGAGGCGCGGCTGTCGTCGATGACGGTCCGCCGTACGGCCAGCGTGCTCGTGGTGCTCATCGGCTGGCTGTACCTGATGCCGCAGTTCCAGAGCGCGGGCCTGGTGCTGCGCACGGTCACCGGCGCGCCGGTGTGGGTCGGCGGCGTGCTGGTGGCGGTGGTGGTCGCGGTCAACGTGCTGTCCGGCGGCATGCGCTCGATCACGTTCGTGCAGGCGTTCCAGTACTGGCTGAAGCTGACCGCGCTGGCCTTCCCGGCGATCTTCCTGCTGCTCGCCTGGCGCTCCGGCGGCTCGCCGGGCATCAGCGAACAGGACGCGTCCACCTGGGCGCTGCCGCTGGCCAGCGAGCGGGAGTACCCGCTGTACTCGACGTACTCGCAGATCCTGGCGACCTTCCTGGGCACGATGGGGCTGCCGCACGTGCTGGTGCGGTTCTACACCAACCCGGACGGGCGGGCGGCGCGCCGTACGACGCTGGTGGTGCTGTGCCTGCTCGGGGCGTTCTACCTGCTGCCCGCCGTGTACGGCGCGCTCGGCAGGCTGTACGCGGCGGACCTGATCGGCAGCGGGCGCACCGACGCCGTCGTGCTCACCCTTCCGGGCCGGCTGATCGCCGGGTCGTTCGGCGAACTGCTGTCCGCGCTGGTCACGGCCGGGGCCTTCGCCGCGTTCCTGTCCACCTCCTCGGGCCTGACGGTCTCGGTGGCCGGCGTGATCGCCCAGGACATCCTGCGCGGCGGCGTTCGGTCGTTCCGCGTCGCCACGGTGCTGGCGGTGATCGTCCCGCTGGTGCTGGCCGGCGCCGCGCGCTCGCTGCCGGTGGCCGACGTGGTGGGACTGGCCTTCGCGGTGGCCGCCTCGTCGTTCTGCCCGCTGCTCGTCCTGGGCATCTGGTGGTGGCGGCTGACCTCCACGGGCGCCATGGCCGGGCTCCTGGCGGGCGGCGGGCTCGCCTCGGTCGCCGTGCTGACCACCATCGCGATCGGCCCGCACGACGGCTGGCCGGGGGCGATGCTCGCCCAGCCGGCCGCCTGGACGGTGCCGGTGGCGTTCGTGGTGATGATCGTGGTCTCGCTCGCCACGCCGAGCCGCGTGCCCCCCGACGTGGCCCGCACGATGGTGCGCCTGCACGCCCCCGAGACCCTCAACCTGAACCGCGGCGACTGGCGTCCCCGCCGGTCGTAGAACGGTCATCGGCCCCGGTCGTGAGGGGAGCGGCGACCGTTCGTCGTGGATATCCGACCTTTCACCGCATTGCCCCGCCTGCTGAACGCCACGCGCCGACGACTCGGCGAACGGCACCGCCGCGCCTCTTCTGAGGGGGTGACTTCGCCTCTTACCGTATCCGTGATCCACATCACAGCCTCGGGAGGGCTCGGTGACCACCAGAGAACATGACGCGTCCGTCTACGAACAGGTGCAGTCCAGTCAGGAGTTCCAGGAGCTGAAACGCCGCTTCCGCTCATGGACCTTCCCGATGACCGTGGCCTTCCTGGTGTGGTACCTGCTCTATGTGGTGCTCTCCGGCTGGGCGCGGGACTTCATGGGCATCAAGCTGTTCGGCAACGTCAACGTGGCGTTGGTGTTCGGCGTACTCCAGTTCGTCTCCACGTTCTGGATCGCCTGGGCGTACTCCAGGCACGCGGCGAAGAAGCTTGACCCCCTTGCCGACAAGCTCCGTCATGAGGTCGAGGAGAGGCAGCAGTGAGTTCTCAGGCCCTTTCCACCACACTGTTCCTGCTGTTCGTCGCGGCGACGCTGGCGATCACCTTCTGGGCCAGCAGGAACACCAAGGACGCGACCGACTTCTACGCCGGCGGGCGCTCGTTCAGCGGCGCGCAGAACGGCCTGGCGATCGGCGGCGACTACATGTCGGCCGCCTCGTTCCTCGGCATCGCCGGCATCATCGCACTGTCGGGCTACGACGGCTTCCTCTACTCCATCGGGTTCCTGGTCGCGTGGCTGGTGGCGCTGCTGCTGGTCGCCGAGCTGATGCGGAACTCCGGCAAGTTCACCATGGCCGACGTGCTGGCCTTCCGGATGAGCCCGCGCCCGGTGCGGACCGCCGCGGGCGTGTCCACGATCACGGTCAGCATCTTCTACCTGCTGGCCCAGATGGTCGGCGCGGGAGCGCTGGTAGGCCTGCTGCTGGGCGTCGAGAGCGCCGCCGGCAAGGCGCTGACCATCGTCGGCGTCGGCGTGCTGATGATCGTGTACGTGGTCTTCGGCGGCATGAAGGGCACCACCTGGGTGCAGATCGTCAAGGCCGTGCTGCTGATGAGCGGCGCGGCTCTGATCACGATCCTGGTGCTCTCGCACTACGGGTTCAACTTCTCCGGACTGCTCGGCGACGCCGCCGCGCAGAGCGGCAAGGGCGCGGCGTTCCTGGAGCCCGGCCTGAAGTACGGAACCGAGGCGCAGGGGCTGGCCGGGAAGATCGACCTGATCAGCCTGGGCCTGGCGCTGGTGCTGGGCACCGCGGGCCTGCCGCACATCCTGATCCGCTTCTACACGGTGCCGACGGCCAAGGACGCCCGTAAGTCGGTCATGTGGGGCATCGGCATCATCGGCGTCTTCTACCTGCTCACCCTGGTCCTCGGCTTCGGCGCCGCGGCGCTGGTCGGCGGGAAGGCGATCGCCGCGCAGGACAAGGCGGGCAACGCGGCGGCGCCACAGCTCGCCAGGGCCATCGGCGACCTGCTGTTCGGCAGCGTGGGCGGCACGATCCTGCTGGCGGTGATCGCGGCGGTGGCCTTCGCCACCATCCTGGCCGTGGTCGCGGGCCTGACCCTGGCCTCCTCCTCCAGTTTCGCCCACGACCTGTACGCCCACGTGATCAAGCGGGGCAAGGCCACGGAACGCGACGAGGTGAGGGTCGCCCGGATCTCCGCCTTCGTGATCGGCGCGGTGGCCATCGGGCTGGGCATCCTGGCCCAGGGCCAGAACGTGGCCTTCCTGGTCGCGCTGGCCTTCGCGGTGGCTGCCTCGGGCAACCTGCCCGCGATCCTCTACAGCCTGTTCTGGAAGAGGTTCAACACGGTGGGCGCGGTCTCGGCCATCTACGGCGGCCTGGGGTCCGCGCTGGTGCTGGTCATCTTCTCACCAGTGGTGTCCGGCAGCGCCACGGCGCTGTTCCCGGGCGCCGACTTCTCCTGGTTCCCGCTGCAGAACCCGGGCATCGTGTCCATCCCGCTCGGCTTCCTGGCCGGCTGGATCGGCACCCGGCTCAGCAAGGAGTACAACGCCGCCAAGTACGCCGAGATCGAGGTGCGCTCGCTCACCGGCGTCGGCGCCGAGCAGGCCGTGAAGCACTGATCGGCCCGGCCTTGGCGTTCACAGTGTGCAAGGTGTGCAAGGTGTGCAAGGTGTTCACCGTGTGATCCGCGGCGTGCGGACGGGGCCCCGGCGAGCGACGCTCGCCGGGGTCTCGCCGTCCCTAGGCGGGCACGCGGACCTTGGCCCGCTCACCGGGCACCGGCGGCGGACCGGCGAGCGCGGTCAGCTCCGTGAGAGCCGCGCGCAGATGCCCGAACAGCCGCCACACGTCGTCCACGTGGCGGGGGCAGGCCAGCAGCCCGAAGCAGAGCGAGCCGTCGTAGGAGAAGCAGGTGACGCTGAGCCCGCCGCTCAGGTCGGTGACCACCGACATCGGGTAGTACGCCTCGACCCGGCCGCCGCACAGGTACAGCGGGAATCTCGGGCCTGGCACGTTGGAGACGATCAGGTTGATCGGCGGGAACGCCATACCGGCCAGGCGGAAGACCGGCGCGGTGGCCAGCGCGGTCACCGGCGGCGGCAGGATCGTGGACAGGTCGCTCAGCCAGGTCGCGGGCGACGACGCGAAACGCCGCTTGGCGGCGGCCATCGCGCTCTTGGTGGCCAGCAGGCGGCGCAGCGGATCGGCCACGTCGGTGGCGATCGGCACGGCCATGGCCGAGATCCGGTTGCCCGGCTCGCCGGAGCCGCGCCTGCGTGCGCCGACCGGCACGGCGGCGATCAGCGGGCGCTCCGGCAGCGCGTCGCGCTCGCGCAGCCAGGTGCGCAGAGCCGAGGCGCACAGCGCCATGACGACGTCGTTGACGCTCATCCCGAAGGCCCTGCCGACGCGCCTCAGCTCGGCCAGCGGCAGTGAGCCGTACGCGAACCGGCGCTGGCCGCTCACCGGGCCCGTGAGCGGCGTACGGGGCACGTCCAGCGGGGGCAGGGCGGGCACGTCCGGCTCGCCGCCGAGCAACCGCGCCGCGCGCGCCACCCAGCGCGCCCCGGGCAGTGTGGCGGCGACCGGCACCGCGTCCAGATCGGCCGCCGTACGGCGGAGCGAGTCCAGCGCGCGCACCGGATGCGTCACCGAGCGCATCGCCGCCCCGGCCAGCATGGTCAGCGGCCCAGGTGCCGTGACCGGCTCGGCGGGCTCGGCCGGAGCGGGCTCGCGGCCCTCCGGGGCGAGGTCCAGCACGGCGGCCAGGGCCTCCGCCCCCGACACGCCGTCGATCGCGCAGTGGTGGACCTTGGTGTAGATGGCGACCCGCCCGCCCGACAACCCGTGGATCAGGTGCATCTCCCACAGTGGGCGGTCCCGGTCCAGGCGCCGCTCGTGGATGCGGGCCACGACGTCGGTGAGCAGCTCGGGGGCGGGCAGCGTTGTCTCGTAGACGTGTTCCGCGGGGTCGAAGCCCGGATCCTCGGTCCAGTAGGGGAGGTCCAGGCCGAACGGCACCTCGGCCAGGCGCATCCGCAGTGCCGGTGCCAGATGGATCCGGCGGCGCAGCAACGCCGCCAGTGTCCTCGCGGTGATCGCGCCAGAGGGGGCGCGGGCCGGATCGACGATCGCCACACCCGCCACGTGGGCGGTGGTCGTCGGCGACTCGGCGTGGAGGAACTGCGCGTCGAGCGCGGTGAGCTGGCGCATCATCTCCACCCTCCTGCCGGGAACGTCCGTGGGATCATCATCGTGCCGTCGCGTTTCTGGGATGTTTCATACCGGTCTCGGGGATATTCTCCCAGGTGAAATCCCGGCAATTAGCCGTTAAGCGTGGTATTTCTTAGTGATTCTTTGCGGTCCGGACCCGTGTGTGGAAAAAATTATCCCTGATCATCGGTGCCGTTACGGTTTGTGAGCCATGCTCATGCACGTACGACACGCACCGGATGCGACACTACCGCCCCGAACATGTACCCATGGACGTTGAAGGGCATGTATCCGGGTTGTGTGCCACCGGTCTCATCGGCCGCGCGGGCGAGCAACGTGTGCGCGCCGGGCCGCGGTGACCTCCACGTATACCGCCAGCGGACCCACCCGGCGGCCGGCCGTGGACCGCGCAGCCGGGCGCGTTCCCAGCTCGCGCCGCCGTCCGTGCTGACCTCCACCCGCACCACGCGGCCCGCGCCCGACCACGACCTGCCGCGCAGCACCAGCGTCCGGTGGGCGGGCAGCACGGCGTCCCAGGGCAGCTCGAAGGCGCTCTTGACCCCCTGAGCGGTCAACGGCGGACCACCGCCGGGCGGGTGGTCCGGGCCGAACATCCGGTAGAAGCGGGTGTTCCACGGCGAGAAGAGCGGCTCGGCCGACACCTCGATGTCGCCCACCCACTTGATCGACGCGACCCCCACCCAGGACGGCACGACCAGCCGTACCGGGAAACCGTGGTCGGGCGGCAGCGGCTCGCCGTTCATCTCATAGGCCAGCAGCACGTCGTCGCACGCCTTGGCGATCGGCAGCGGCCGGCGGACCCTGCCGTAGTCGATCCCCTCGCAGACGTAGGGAGCGTCCAGCCCGCTGGGCAACACGTCCACCGCCTCCGGTGAGAGCCCGGCCCGCCGCAGCACCTCCACCAACGGCACCCCCCGCCACCGCGCCACCCCGACCCCACCCAACCGCCACGGCACCCCGGGAACCGGAGTCCCCTGCTGCTCCCCGAACAGCACCCGCCCATTCCCCGCACACTCAATGGCGGCGTCCACGGTCACGGCCGGCATCTCCAGGATCTCGCCGTACCCGAAGGAACAGTCCTCGCGCACCCCCGCCCCATGAACCCGCAACCGCCATCCCGCCGCGTCGATCACCGGCGTAGCGGTGTGATTCCGTACAAAGAACCGATCATTGGGCACGAAGTAGCCGGCATCCGCGAGCGCCTCCCAACGAGTCTCCGCACTGGCCCCATGCACAACGAACCACCCGTCCGGCAACGCTTTGACGATCCCACCCACCACCCCACCCCCCGTCCCCACCGGCCCGCCCCGACGCCAAGCACCACCCGCCCACGACCGGCCCCTCGCCCCCCGATCCGCCCGCCACCGGTTTCCCCCATTGCATCCGTCCCGGTATGGAGCGCCATCTCGCCCGCAACCTCGCCCTTCGGCCCCTTGCCCCGTCCGCGGCCTCCCCGCCTGGGTGGCCCGTGACTTCGTCCCGCGTCGCGTCCGCAGGTCGATCGGCCGTCCCTTCGCCTGGTCCACGGCGGCCTGTCGTCGCCTCTCTGTCTGGCCCCTCGCTGGTCGCGGGGTGGTTTTCCCGTATACCTACCAATCCGGCGGTGTGCCTTATGGGTGGTATGTGGGCAAATGTCGGTATGAGTGGTGAGTCGAAGGATCTGGACGGCACGCGGGCGAGGCGGGCCGATGTTGAGCCTGGGGGGCGTGGGCGGCGGCGGGTGGTGCGGCGGCCGCATCGAGGGAAGGGGCGGTTGGCCGCGCCGCCGGCGGACGGCGAGTTGGCCGCCACGTTCCAGCGCGGGCCGATGCCGAGTTTCCTTGGGATGAACACGTTTCTCGGGGTTCCCTACCTGGAGGATCCGCTGCGCGTCGGTGAGCATGAGGTGGCCGTGGCCGGAGCGCCGTTGGACACCGGTGCCGCGCATCGGCCCGGTCCCCGGTACGGCCCGCAGGGGATGCGGCGTGCCTCGTCGCGCAGCGCCCCCGCCGACACCGCGCTGCGCGACCGCCTGGACATCGTGGACGTCGGCGACGTCTTCATCGCCCCCGCCGACACCGCGAAGGCGTTCGACCAGATCACCAAGGCCGTGCAGCACATCGTGTCGAACGGCGTGTTCCCCGTGATCCTCGGTGGTGACCACTCGATCGGGTTCGCGACCGCGCGCGGGGTGACGAACGCGCTGGGGGAGCGGATCGGGGTGATCCATTTTGACCGGCATCTGAGCGCCGGGGGGAGCGGCTCCAGTGATCGGCCGCCCGCCGTCCAGGGGTGCTGGGCGGCGCACGAGGTGCACTTCGACGCGGGCAACCTGGTGCAGATCGGAGCCCGGCAGGCCCCCACGGACGACGCACGCGCAAGTGGCGGCGGTGGCCTGGTGATCACAGTGGCGGATGTCGAGGAACGCGGTCTGGAGGCCGTCGCGGATGTCGCGCTGGAGGCGGCCTGGGCAGGCGGGGCGCGCGGGGTGTTCCTGTCGTTCGACGTCGACGTGGTGGATCCGGGGTTCGCGCCGGGGACGGCGTGGCCCGAGCCGGGCGGGCTGACCCCCCGGGAGGTGCTCCGCCTGGTGCGGCGGTTCGCGGCGGAAGGGCTGGCCGGAATGGAAGTGGTGGAGGTCTGCCCGCCGTACGACTCTTCGGACGTGACCTCGCTGCTCGGGGTGCGGCTGGTCTGCGAGGTGCTCACGGCCTCGGCGGACGCCGGGCACCTCGGCCGCGCACGGCCCTGACGCTCGGCCGCGAAGGGCGCTAGCGCCCCTCGCGGCCGAGGAACGCGAGCAGCCGGTCGAGCGGCCAGGTGTTGATGACGTCGTCGGTGGTCAGCCAGGCCCGCTGGGCGATGCCGACGCCGTAGCGCTGGTTGACCAGGTGCGGGATGGCGTGGGAGTCGCTGTCGATGGAGAACTTCACCCCGTGGTGCCTGGCCAGGCGGACCAGGTCGTCGGGCAGGTCGGAGCGGTCGGGGTAGGAGTCGATCTCCATGGCGGTGCCGGTGGCGGCGGCGCGGCGGAAGACGGCGTCCCAGTCGGCGTCCACCGGGCCGCGCTTGCCGATCTTCCGGGTGGTCGGGTGCCCGATGATGTGCACCTGCGGGTTGTCGCAGGCCGCGATGAACCTGGCCGTCATCTCGTCGCGGGACTGGTTGAAGTGGGAGTGGACGCTCGCCACCGTGACGTCGAAGCCGGCAAGGACCTCGGCGGGCCAGTCGACCGAGCCGTCGGGGCCGATGTTGAGCTCGGTGCCGTGCAGCAGTCGCATGCCGGGATACGACTCCTGCAGCCGGGCCAGCCGCTCCCGCTGGGCGAGCGCCTTGTCCAGCGTCATCCGCTGCATGACCAGGTCAGGGGCGTGGTCGGTGACGGCGTAGTAGGAGTAGCCCAGCCCGGCCGCCGCGGCGACCATGTCGCCGAGCGATGCGATGCCGTCGGTGAGGTCGGTATGGGTGTGCAGGTCGCCCCGCAGGTCGTCGAGGGTCACCACCTCGGGCAGCTCGCCGCGCAGCGCGGCGGCGACCTCGCCGCCGTCTTCGCGCATGGTGGGCGGGATCCACGGCATGCCGAGGGCCTCGTAGATCTCCTCCTCGGTGCGGGAGGCGATCACCCGCTCGCCCTCGAACAGGCCGTACTCCGACAGCTTCCAGCCCTTCTTCACGGCCATCTCGCGGATGCGGACGTTGTGCTCCTTGGAGCCGGTGAAGTACTGCATCGCCGCGCCCCACGACTCGGCGGGTATCAGCCGGAGATCGACCTGCACGCCGCCCGTGGTGCGGATCGAGGTCTTCTTCTCCCCGGCCGCGATCACCTCGGCGACGTAGGGCATCGCGCGGAAGTCGGCCATCAGCTCGGCGGGCCCGACCGCCAGCACGTCGATGTCGCCGATGGTGTCCTTCATCCGGCGCAGCGAGCCCGCGTAGGCGATGCGCTCCACCCGGTCGTCCGACAGCGAGGCGATGACCTTTTCGGCCAGCTCGGTGGCGATGCCGATGTGCACCCGGCGGCCCGCCTGCTCCATCTGCTCGATGCCCTTGAGCAGGTTCTCGGCGGTGCGCGGGCCGAGGCCCTTCACCCCGCTCAGCCGCCCGGCGGTGATCGCCTCGCGCAGCGCGTCGGGCGAGTCGATGCCCAGCTCGGTGAACAGGAAGACGGCCTTCTTCGGGCCGAGGCCGGGGATGCGCGTCATCCGCCGCACGCCCTCGGGGATCCGCCCGCGCAGGTCGTCGAGCTGACGGAAGCTGCCGCGCTGCAGGAACTCCTCGATCTTCTTGGCGATCGCCTCGCCGACCCCCGGCACCGAGCGGACGTCGCCGCCCGCGATGTCCTCCGGATGCCCGGCGATGGCCTTCGCCGCCTTCTGGTAGCTGCGCACGCGGAAGGCGTCGCCCCCCGTCATCGCGAACAGGTCGGCGTATTCCTGCAGTGCCGCCGCGGCCTCATCGTTTGCCCGAGCCATGCCCTCAGCGTAGGGGGTGACTCCGACGTTTCCGGGACGGGCGCTCCGGACGGCTCCCGGACGCGCTCAGTGCCGGGTATAGCGGTGTTTGACCCCGGGCGGGAAGTGCTCGGGGTCGCCCGCGGGCCGCAGGCGGATCACCGGCGGCTGCCTGTCCGGCGGTACGTAGGTGGCGAACTCGCCGTTGAGCCTGCGGAGCTGGGCCAGGACGGCCACGCCGATCGCGAGCTCGGCGCCCCGGTCGCCCGCGAGGTCGAGCCCGGGGGCCGCCTCGACGGTGATGTGCAGGCGGCGGTCCCTGGACTCGTCCTCGACCACCTCCATCACGAACTTCCCGGTGACCATGGCGTTGACCTCGGGTTGCTCCAGGCCGACCGAGACGTTCTCCGGGTATACGTTGGCCCCGTAGTAGGAGACGGCGAACCGGCCGCGCCCGAAGACGTAGACGAACGGCAGGGCGGGCTCGGTGGGGACGGCCGGGCGGTGGCCGCGGGCGCGCAGGAAGGACAGCAGCTCCTCGTGGCCGATCAGGCCGCCCTCGTCGGCGATGTGGTACCTGATCAGTGGCACGCCGTTGTCGCCGGTGAACAGCAGCGTGCCGCCGTCCGTCTCGAACAGGCGGCTGTAGGGGTCGTACTGGGCCAGCGTGGGCAGCCGCGCCGCGCCGAACAGCTCGCGGGCGGCCTCGGGACGCGACGCCAGGAAACGGCGGGCGTCGATGGACAGGGGCGTCTCGTTGGCGAGCACCCCGGCGTCGGCGGTGCCGTACAGGGAGGCGGTGCGCAGCACCGGGTCGGGGATCCCGGCGCGCTCGCAGACCAGCGTGCGCCACTCCTCGCTGAACACCTCGCCCGCGGTGACCAGCCCGAGCCGGTAGTCGGCCCAGGGCACGCCCGCGGCGGCCCCGGCGTCGATGACATCCTTCAGGAACGGCGGATAGCCGAGCAGCACCACCTGGTCGAAGTGCGGCGCCAGCTCGGGGATCACCCGCAGGATCTCCCGCTTGTCGGTGCCCGGCGCGATCGCGGTGATCGGCAGCCCCCTGGCGGCGAGGTGGCGGCAGCACGCGAGGGTGAACAGCCCGCCGACCCAGGTGCCGAGCGCGAAGCACACCACGGCGAGGGTGCGCTCTCCGCGTGCGCCGAACGCGTCGGCGAGGACCTGCTCGAAGCGGTCGGCCACGGCCGCCTCGTCGGCGGCCGAGCGGGGCCAGAAGGTCGGCGCGCCGGTGGAGCCGGAGGAGACCGCGATCATGTCGCCGATCACGCCGTCCCGGCAGACGGCGGGCAGCGGATGACGCCGGATGTAGTTCTCCTTGGTGGTCATCGGCAGGCGAGCGAAGTCGGCGGGCGTCGTGACGTCACCGGGACGCACGCCGTGCTCGGCCAGAAACGCGCCATACCCCGGCACCCGCTCCGCCACCTGCCGGAACAGCGCCAACGCCGCCTGCTCGGGAGACCCGCCACGCTCGGAAGTGTTCGCCACGGCCCGACCTTAACGCGCCCCCGCCCGCCGGGGGTTCATACGCGACCGGCCACGTGGCGGGCCCCGGCCCGTTCCCGCATGACGCCGCCGTGGCTCATCCTGATGATCTCTATTCGTATGTGTTGACATGGCCTGACTTACCCTGACTTAGGCGTATTTGCAGGGCTTCGGGGACCTATCGGACTCCGTGATGCCGAGGATCCCGCTCAAGCGCCCTGCCAGGGAGCCCGTATCGCGTGGGCATCGTGCGATCCGCCGGATTGCCTTTACAGAATCTGTTAGATCCGCAGGATTGGAGGAAGGATAGGCCCGTCCGCGCTTCCCGCCGAGCACCCTGGCCCCCGGCGGCGGGTCGTGGCGACCTTGCCAACCTTGCGTGTCCGGCGGATACGGCTGCACGAACGTTGTTGGGATGCGATGGAGCGATTGCAAGGGAGTGACGCGCCGCGCCCGGCGCGACTCCGGCGGCTCGGCGCCACCTGGCTGGGCCGCCTGCCCCTCTTACCCCGTTTACCGGAACTGTCTCCCGCGTGGCTGAGCGGTCTGGCGCTGGCCACCGGCATCGCCGGTCTCGTCGGCCGCGTCCTCGCGGGCGTGGCGGCGCCGTCCGCCGAGGGAACCCAGACGATCCAGACGGTTCAGAGCATGGACACGATATGGCCGGTGGTCGCGATCGCGCTGCCGGCCTTTCTGCTGCTGCACGCGGGAGCGGTCCAGCGGGCGCTCTGCGGCGGCGGCGCCCCTTGGTGGGCGATCGGCGGGCAGGCCGCCCTGCTCTACCTGCCGCTGCCGCTGCTCGGGCCCGGCTGGAGCCCGTTGTGCGGCCTGCTGACCGGCGCCGTGCTGGTCACGGCGGGCCGGCGTCGTTCACCGCTGATCCTGGCCCTGGCCCTCGCGTGCGGCCCGGCGCTGCTGATCGTGCCGGGCGAGGCGAGCGCCGTGTGGGCCGCCGCCGCGCCGGGGGTCGGCCTGGCCGAGTACGCGCTGATCGCGCTGGCCGTACGGGCCCGGCGGCTGCAGGACGCCCAGGGCGAGCTGGTACGGCGGACCGTCGGCCTGGAACGCCGCAGGTTCAACCGTGACCTGCACGACCTTGTCGGACACCGGCTGGCCGTGCTGGTCCTGAAGATCGAGCTGTCCCAGCGGCTGTACGACGACGGCGACGCCCGCGTCCGGGACGAGATCAAGGAGCTCCTCGACCTCGCCAGGAACCTGACCGGCGACGTGCGCTCGGTGGCCCACGGGCTGCGCTCCTCCTCGCTGGAGACCGAGCTGAGCTCGGCCCGCGCCGTGCTGGAGTCGACGGGCGTGCGCTGTCAGATCAAGGTGGTATGCCGCACCCTGCCCGCCGAGGCCGCCGACGTGCTCATTCACGTGCTCCGTGAGGGCGTGACCAACATCCTGCGGCATACCCGCGCCCGTGAATGCGCGATTCATCTAGTCGAGCGCGACGGGCTCGTGCGGTTGTCGATGACCAATGACGGAGTGCTGCCCGCCTATCGCCGTAATCGGGAGGATTCCGCCACTGGCGGTAACGGCCTGTCGAATCTCAGCGAGCGGGTGTCCGAGCTGGGCGGATGGCTCGACGCCGTCGCCAGCCAACGCGGACTTTTCCGACTTGCCGTATATTTCCCCCGAAACTTATAAGGCGCTCCACACCCTCATATTTCACAGAACGTCCACGCCTTTTGTGTAAATCTCACATACGACTGTGAAGGAAATCTATCCTAGTAATGTGACCTGTAACTAGACGAAACCCCGCCTCAGTCGGCAGTCTTTCTTACGTAATCCAAGCGTGATCGGCGACCGGGAGGACAAGGGCGATGGACCAGTATGAGCTCTACTGCCTCGCGGATCCCAATTTCTACGACACGCTTGAGCACAGCACCGCGCAGGACGCCGACTTCGCGATCGTCCGCCGGCCGGTCCCGGACAACTGGGTCCACCACCCGACCGACACCTGGATGTACTACGCCCCGACCGGCGAGGCCCCGCTGCCCGCCCAGGGCTGGAAGATCCACGTGTCCGCCCGCGTCGACGACGCCGAGCGCGCGCTCGCCACGATCTGGGACTACTGCGTCCCGCGCGGCATCGCCTTCAAGTTCCTGCGCGGCGCTCCCGTCCTGATCATGCTGAACTCCAAGGCCGCGTCCCGTGCCTCCAGCGGCAAGCTGGTCACCATCTACCCCAGGGACGAGGGCCAGCTCGAACTCGTGCTCAAGGAACTGCACGAGCTGCTGGACGGCGTCGCCGGCCCCTACATCCTCAGCGACCTGCGCTACGGCGAGGGCCCCCTGTTCGTGCGCTACGGCGGCTTCGCCGAGCGGCACACCCTGTCCGGCTCCGGCGAGCGCGTGCTCGCCGTGGAGGACGGCGACGGCAACCTCGTCCCCGACGTGCGCAACGCCGTCTTCGCCGTCCCGCCGTGGACCACCCTGCCGGAGTTCCTGGAGCCGCACCTGGCCGCCCGCAACGCGGTGACCACCCAGGAACTGCCCTACCAGGTCGAGAGCGTGCTGCACTTCTCCAACGGCGGCGGCGTATACCTGGCCAAGGACACTCGCACCGGCGAACGGGTGGTGCTCAAGGAGGCCCGGCCGTACGCGGGCCTGGACGCCGCCGGACGCGACGCCGTCGCCCGCCTCGCCCATGAGCGCGACGTGCTCGAACGCCTGGCCGGCCTTCCCGCCGCCCCCGAGCTGCGCGACTACTTCGCCCTCGGCGAGCACCGCTTCCTGGTCATGGAGTTCGTGGACGGCAACCCCCTGCAGCGCAGGCTGGTGCAGCGCTACCCGTTCACCCGCGCGGACTGCGACGCCGACGCCGTCGCCGACTACACGCGCTGGGCGCTGGCCACCCTCGAACGCGTGCAGCACGCGGTGGACTCCATCCACGAGCGCGGGGTCGTCTTCGGCGACCTGCACCCCGACAACATCCTGATCACCGAGGACGAGCGGGTCGTGCTGATCGACTACGAGGTCGCCACCCTCGCCGGCGAGGGCGCACGCGCCGCGCTGGCCCACCCGGCCTTCAGCGCCCCGCCCGACCGGCAGGGCCTCGACGTGGACCGCTACGCCATGGCCTGCCTGCGCCTGGGCCTGTTCGCCCCGCAGTGCACGATCATGCTGCCGCTGCACCGGCCCAAGGTCAGGCACCTGGGCGCCCTCGCGACCGGCGCCTTCCCGGTGCCTCCCGCGGTGCTCGACGTGGCCGTGGCCACGATCGAGGGCCCCGCGCCCGGCGACCAGGACCCGATGACGGACCTGCCCTTACCCGGCACGGCGAGCTGGCCCGAGCTCCGCGAAGCCATGGGCCGCGCGATCGCCGCCGCCGCCACCCCCGAACGCCAGGACCGGCTCTTCCCGGGCGACATCGCCCAGTTCCGGCCCGGCCGGGGACTGAGCTTCGCCTACGGCGCGGCCGGGGTCCTCTGGGCCCTCACCGAGGCCGGCCTGCCGACCGACCCGGCGCACCACGACTGGCTGCGCGCCCGGGCCAAGGAACCCGTCCAGGGATCCGGCCTCGGGTTCTACGACGGCCTGCACGGCGTCGCCTACGCCCTGGACCGCCTCGGCCATCGGCAGGACGCCCTCGACCTGGTGGACGTCTGCCTGCGGGAGAACTGGGAGAAGCTGGAGCCCGCGCTGTCCACCGGCGTGGCCGGCATCGGGCTCAACCTGATGCACCTGGGCGAGGTCACCGGCGAGGCCGGGCTGACCGCCGCCGCCCGCAAGGCCGTGGACATCTGCGCCGAGCGCCTCGGCGGCCCGGACGACGTGCCCACCACCAGCGGCGGCTCCAACCCGAGGGCCGGGCTGATGCACGGTTCGTCGGGACCGGCGCTGCTCTTCCTCAACGCCTACCGGCGCACCGGCGAGGCCGCGCTGCTCGACCTGGCCGCGACCGCCATCCGCCAGGACCTGCGCCGCTGCCGCCGCGCAGCCGACGGCTCGCTCCAGGTGGACCAGGGCTGGCGGCTGCTGCCGTACCTCGACGAGGGATCCGTCGGCGTCGGCGTGGTCCTCTCCGACTACCTCACCTGCCGCCGGGACGACGAGCTGGCCGGGGAACTGGCGGATCTGCGCCGCGTGGCGGGATCCGGGTTCTTCGTCCAGCCGGGGCTGTTCACCGGCAGGGCCGGGATCGTCGCCGCGCTCGGCATGGGCCTGCGCGGCCCGGCCGTCGGCCCCGATCCCCTCATCGACCAGCAGGTGCGCGGGCTGAGCTGGCACGCGCTGCCCTTTCGGGGCGGTCTCGCCTTCCCCGGGGACCAGTTGCTGCGGCTCTCCATGGATCTCGCGACCGGGACGGCGGGCGTGCTCCTCGCCCTCGCCACGGTGATGTCCGAGAACCCGGCGCACCTGCCGTTCTTCCGGCCCGCGTCCGCGAAGCCGGTCGGTCACCAGGATGGGGAGGAGGTGTAAAGCAAATGGTTCTTCTCGACCTGCAGGGTATGGAGGCTCCTTCGAGCAGCGACGTCGCCAGCGGTGGCAGCACGCTCACGGTCCTCAGCTGCCACTCCGGCAAGCCGAGCAACCTCAGTGTCGCCCTCTGCCACTGATGACTGCTCATCCCCCGGGCGGCCCCGCAAAGGGCCGCCCGGTCCTTATCCACGATTCTACGCGCCAGGAGGCGTTTGTGGAGGCGAAGGAGCCGGATCCGCGAGCCGGTGACCGGCTTGTCGCCGCGACGGTAAGGCGCGGCGGGCCGTGGCCGGTCGTCCTCGCGGTGGCCTCCGTAGCCGGAGCCGCCTGTGAACTGGCGCTTCCCTTCGCCGCCGGCCGGACCATCGACGGTTTCGTCACCGCCGCCCCCGGCCGCGTCACCTGGCTCGCCGTCTGCGCCGCGCTCGTCGCGGGCGTGATCGTCTGTGAGACCGCCGCCGTGTGGGCCAGAGGCGCGAGCGGCGCGCACGCGTCGGCCCGGTTGCGCCGCGCGGTGGTGCGCCACGTCCTCGGCGCGGGCCTGGCCGTGCGCGGCCGGTTCGCCGCAGGGGACCTCGTCACCCGCGCCGGGATGAACGCCGAAGAGGTGGGCCGCGCCCCCGAGTCGGTGGTCGGCGCGGTGGCGCTGCTGGTCCCGACCGCCGGTGGGCTCGTCGCCCTCACCCTCATCGACCCACTGCTCACCCTCGCCCTGGCCGGGGGCATCGCCGTGGTGCTGCTGGTGCTGCGCGCCTTCCTGCGCGCGGGCACCGCCATCGCGGGCGGCTACCAGGAGGAGCAGGGGAGGATCGCCGCCCGCCTGCTGGACGCCCTGGAGGGCGTCCGCACCATCGCCGCCGCCGGGACCGAGCGGCGCGAGACGCGGCGCGTCCTCGCCTCGCTGCCCCGCCTGCGCGCTCACGGCATGGACCTGTGGCGGGCCACCGCCGACGCCGGGGCCAAGGCGGGCGTGATGGTGCCCGTGGTGGAACTGGCCGTGCTGGCGGTCGGCGGACTGCGCCTGGCCGGAGGCGACCTGACCGTCGGCGAGCTGTACGCGGCGGCCAGATACGCCGTGCTCGGCCTGGCGCTGAGCACGGTGCTCGGATACGCGGGCGGCCTGGCGAGGGCTCGTTCGGCGGCCGGACGCGTGGCGGAGGTGCTCGCCGTGCCGTCCGGCCGTCACGGGACGCGCACGCTCCCCGAAGGGCCGGGCACGCTGGAGTTCACCGGGGTCTCCGCGCCCGGCCTGGCGATCGGCGACCTCGTGGTGGCCGGCGGATCGACGACGGCCGTGGTGGGCCGTTCGGGATCCGGCAAATCCCTGCTGGCCGCCCTCGCCGGACGGCTGGCCGACCCCGAGCACGGCACGGTCACCCTGGACGGCGTGCCCCTCGCGGACCTGTCCAGGGCGGAGCTGCGGCACGCGGTCGGCTTCGCGTTCGCCCGGCCCGCGTTGTTCGGCGGCACCCTGGAGGAGGCCATCGGCCTGGAGGCCTCCTACGGCAGGACACGGGAGGCGGCGGTGGCCGCCTGCGCCGACGGGTTCATCCGCCGTCTGCCGGAGGGATACGCCACACCGCCCGCCGAGGCCCCCATGTCCGGCGGCGAGCGCCAGCGGATCGGCCTGGCCCGCGCCTTCGCGCAGGCGGAACGGCTCCTGGTGCTCGACGACGCCACCTCAAGCCTGGACACGGTCACCGAGCGCCGCGTCAGCGACGCCCTCACCGGCGGCGCCGGGGCGCCGACCCGCCTCATCGTCGCGCACCGCCCCGGGACCGCCGCCCGCGCCGACCGGGTGATCTGGCTGCACGACGGCCGGGTGCGCGCCCACGCGCCGCACCGCGAGCTGTGGCGGGACCCCGGCTACCGCGCCGTCTTCCGCGCGGCCGAGTCCCCGGTCCCGGAGGGAGAGGGGCGCTCCGGGCCCCCGGACGGCCTGGCGGACCGGCAGGCGGCGGAGGTCGTCACGTGACCCCGCGACAGGTGCTCTGGGGCGTGCTGCGGGCACGGCCCCGCACGCTCGCCAGGCTCGCCGCCTGGTCGGTGGTCGAGAGCGCGCCCGCCTTCCTGATCGGCTTCGTCGTCGCCCGCGCCATCGACGACGGGTTCGCGGCGGGCCTTCCGGGGACCGGGCTGGCCTGGCTGGGCGTGCTCGCCGTGGCCTGGGGGGCGGCGGCGTTCGGCGCGCGCCAGGTGGTGCTGGCCGTGGCCGGGATCGCCGAGCCGCTGCGCGACGAACTACTCGGCCATGTGGTCGAGGGCGCCCTCCGCCGCGCCTCTGACGCCTTCCAGGCGCCCGCCCCCGGCGGCAGCGCCGCCGTGGCGCGGGCCAACCTCCAGGTCGAGCTGGCGAGAGACGCCTTCGCGGCGGTCGTCACCGTGGTCCGGGGGTTCGCCTTCATCCTCATCAGCGTCACCCTCGGCATGCTGACCCTGCTCCCGCAGGTCGCCCTTCTGGTGCTGCCGCCCTTCGCCGCCGGGCTCGCGCTGTTCCTCCTTTCGCTGCCCGCACTGGCCCGCCGTCAGCGCGCCTACCTGCTGGCCGACGAACGCACCGCCGAGGAGCTGACCGGCCTCGCGGGCGGGTTGCGCGACATCGCCGCCTGCGGCGCGGAGGACCGCGTCGCCGCCACCGTGGAACGCCAGGTGGACGCGCAGGCGACCGCCGCCCGCTCGCTGGCCCGCGTCACCGCCGCGCGCACGGCCGCGCTCGCGGTGGGCGGCTGGCTCCCCGTGGTCCTGGTGCTCGCCGGAACCCCGTGGCTGCTGGACAACGGCGCCGCGGCGGGCACCATCGTCGGCGCGCTGGCCTACGTCACCCAGTCGCTCTCACCCGCGCTCAACGGCCTGGTGGAGGGCGTCGGCGTCAGCGGCGTCCGCCTGATGGCGTCCCTGGACCGGATCCTCCGCTCCTCCCCGCCGGCCGTCGCGCCGGATACCACCGCGCCGCCGCCCGGCGACGGGTTCGCGGTCGAGCTGCGGGGCGTGACGTTCGCCTACGGGCCGCACGCCGAGCCGGTCGTCGACGCTCTGGACCTGGTCGTCCCCGAGGGGGACCACCTGGCCGTGGTCGGGCCGAGCGGCGCCGGGAAGTCCACGCTGACCGCGCTGATCACCGGCATGCTGCGGCCCGGCGACGGCGAGGTGCTGGTCGGCGGGATCCCCGCCGACCGCGTCCCCCCCGACCGGCGGGTGCTGATCCCGCAGGAGGCGTACGTCTTCCGGGGCACGCTGGAGGAGAACCTTACCTACCTGTCCGGCGCGGCCCGCGCGGATGTCGAGGCGGCCGTGGCGGCGCTGGGCGCGGGCCCGGTCGTGGACCGCTGCGGCGGCTACGGCGCCGAGGTCGATCCCGGGGCGCTGTCGGCCGGGCAGCGCCAGCTCGTCGCGCTGGTGCGCGCCTACCTCTCCGACGCCCGTCTGGTCATCCTGGACGAGGCCACCGGCGGCCTGGACCCAGCCGCCGAGGAACTGGTGGAGCGGGCCTTCGCGGCGCGCGGCGGCACCCTGATCGTCGTCGCGCACCGGCTCACCTCGGCGCTGCGCGCCCGTCGCGTGCTGCTCATGGACGGCGGGCGGGTCCGTCTCGGCACGCACGACGAGCTGGTCCGTTCCGCCCCGCCGTACGCCGACCTGGTCGGCCACTGGGAACCGGAGTATGCCTGATGAGATATCCCGCCGCGCAGCGGCTGCCGATCGTGGACTACCCGCACGGCCACCGGGTCGCCGACCCATACCGGTGGCTGGAGGACCCGGGCGACCCGGCCACCGGCGCCTGGCTGGAGGAACAGGACGCCCTGTGCCGCGAGCAGGCGGCCCGATTGTCGGCGCGCGAGCGGTTCCGCACCCGGCTGGCCGAGCTGGGCGCGATCGGCTCCATCACGGCCCCCGAGTGGCGCGGCCCGCACGCGTTCACCGTGCGCCGGGAGCCCGGCCAGGAGCATCCTGCGCTGTGCAGGGACGGCGACGTGCTGCTGGACCCGACGCTGCTGGACCCGACCGGCCTGACCACCCTGGACGCCTGGCAGCCCGACCTCGAAGGGCGGCTGCTGGCCTACCAGGTCTCCCAGCGGGGCGACGAGCGGGCGGTCATGCACGTCATGGACGTGGCGACCGGCGCGGTGGTGGACGGCCCCATCGGCGGCTGCCGCTACTCTCCGGTGTCCTGGCTGCCCGGCGGTGAGCGCTTCTACTACGTGCGCTTCCATCAGGGCGTCTACCTGCACACGGTGGGCACGCCGTCCGAGCTGGACGAGTGCGTGCTCACGGCGGGCGAGGGCTTCTCCTACGGCCTGGGCATCAGCCCGGACGGCCGCTGGCTGATCGTGTCGGCCGCCCCCGGCCCGTCCATGCCTAACGACCTGTGGCTGGCCGACCTCTCGGCGGCGGGCCCGCCGGACTTCCGGGTGATCCAGGCGAGCGACGCGGGCGCCAGGGGCGCGGCGGCGGTCGGCCGGGACGGCCGGCTGTACGTGATCACCGACCGGGACGCCCCGCGCGGCAGGCTGCTCGTGGGCGACCCGGCGGAACCGGGCGACCTCACCGTGCTGCTCCCGGAGGATCCACAGGCGGTGCTCGGCTCGTTCACGATCGTGGACGGCCCGGAGAGGCCCCTGCTGCTGGCCGTGTGGATCCGCCACGCGATCGGCGAGATCGGCGTGCACGACGCGGCGGGCGGGCGGCGCGTGGGCACGGTCGAGACGCCGGGCAGCGGCACGATCGGCTCCCTGACCGCCCGCGCGGACGGCGGGCACGAGGCGTGGTTCACCTACACCGACGCGGTGACCCCCGCCGCCGTGTGGCGCTACGACGCCCACGCGGGCACGGCGGAGCGGTGGGCCGAGCCGCCGGGAGCGGTCCCGCTGCCGGAGGTGGAACGCCGCCAGGTCTCCTTCCAGTCGGCCGACGGCACCCGGATCCGCATGATCGTGATCGCCCGGCCCGCGTCCGGGCGGCGGCCCCGCCCGGCGATCCTGACCGGCTACGGCGGTTTCGGCGTGCCGCTCACGCCCGGCTACGCCGCCGACTCCCTGGCCTGGGTGGAGGCCGGCGGGGTGCTGGCCGTCGCGCACGTCAGGGGTGGGGGAGAGGAGGGCGAGGGCTGGCACCGCGACGGCATGCGCGACCGCAAGCAGAACTGCTTCGACGACTTCGCCGCCGCCGCGGAGAAGCTGATCGCCGACGGCTGGACGACCCCCGCCGAGCTGGGCATCTGGGGAGAGTCCAACGGCGGCCTGCTGGTCGGCGCCGCGCTGACCCAGCGGCCCGAGCTGTTCGGCGCGGCGGTCTGCGCGGCGCCGCTGCTGGACATGGTCCGCTACGAGCGGTCCGGTCTCGGCCCGGCCTGGCGCGGCGAGTACGGCTCGGCCGCCGACCCGGACGAGCTGCCCTGGCTGCTCGCCTACTCGCCCTACCACCGGGTGAGTCGCGGCACCGACTATCCGGCGACGCTGTTCACCGTGTCGGCCGCCGACTCCCGCGTCGATCCGATGCACGCCCGCAAGATGTGCGCGGCCCTGCAGTGGGCCACGGCGGGGCGGCGGCCGATCGTGCTGCGCCACGAGCCCGACGTGGGGCACGGGGCGCGCGCGGTCAGCCGTTCGGTCGCCCTGGCCGCCGACGCGCTGGCCTTCCTGGCGGCGCACACCGGTCTGGTCCCCGGCGGTTCCGGGCCGGATCCGACGCCGGATCCGGTGCGATCAGATCCAGCCGGACTCGCGGGCGATGCGGATGGCGTCGATGCTGCTGCGGGCGCCGAGCTTCGCCCGCGTCTTTGACAGGTAGTTGCGGACCGTTCCCTCCGAGAGGAACAGCGACGCGGCGATCTCGGAGATCGAGGCCCCGTCGGCGGCGGCGCCGATCACGTCCAGCTCCCTGCGCGTGAGCGGGGAGTCGGGCGCGCCCATCGCGGCGATGGCGATCTCGGAGTCGATCACCCGCTCGCCGCACGCGACCCTGCGGATGGCGTCGGCGAGCTGGTGCGGTGGCGCGTCCTTGGCCAGGAAACCGCGAACGTGCGCGTCCAGGGCACGGCGCAGCGTGCCCGGCGTTCCCACCCCGGTGAGGATCAGTACCCCGCACTCGGGGAGTTCCTGGTGCAGCGCGTGCGCGGCGGTCAGGCCGTCCATGCCGGGCATCGCGATGTCGATCACCGCGACGTCCGGTTTGGTGGCGGTCGCCGCCGCCACCACCCGATCGCCTCTGTCCACCTCGGCGACGACCTCGATGTCGTCCTCATAGGCGAGCAGGGCGACGATCGCCCCGCGCACCAGATCCATGTCCTCGGCGAGCAACGTTCGGATCACGGTGTTCCTTGCGCTCCGGGAGAGGTTAGTTTCCGGTTTTTAATACTGTCTGATCGATCGGTATAAGAAAAGCGGTAATGGGTGGAGGTTTTCCCCATTTCTACTTTCGCCGGAAGCGGAACGTGAACTGAATGAGATTTCAGCCGCAGCGGGTGCCGTCGCGCGGCACCTTCCCCTCCAGGAGATAGCCGTCCACGGCCGCGCGCACGCAGGGATCGCCGGTGTCGTAGGAACCGTGCCCCTCGCCTTTCAGGGTGACGAGCACCCCGGTGCCCAGTTCCCTGGCGAGGGCGGGCGCCCAGGCGTACGGCGTCGCCGGGTCGCCGGTGTTGCCGAGGACCAGGATCGGCGGCGAGCCCTTGGCGCTGACCTCCTTGGCCGAATCGTCGCCCGGCACCGGCCAGCCGGTGCACTGCATCACACCCCACGCCATGGACTCGCCGAAGACGGGCGAGGCGTTACGGAATTTCGGCAGCACCCGCCGCACGTCGGCCACGGTGCGCCGCTCGGTGGTGTCGGCACAGGTGATCGCGGTGTTGGCGGCCATGATGTTGCTGAAGTGGCCGTTCTCGTCGCGCCCGCTCTGCACGTCGGCCAGGGTGAGCAGGATCGTGCCGTCGCCCTGCTCGGCCATGGTCAGCCCCTGGCTGAGCGCCGGCCACAACTGCCTGGAGTACAGCGCGGTGGCCACGCCGCTCATCCCGAGCGTCTGGCTCAACCTGCGGCCCAGCGTGGTCTCCAGCGGCTTGCGCTCCAGGCTCTTCAGCAGGTTCCCCACGTCGTTGACGATCTCCTCGGGGGTCTTGACGTCCTTGGTCGCGCCCCGCTTGGCGGGCGAGCAGAGCTGCGGCCCCGCCTTGACGCAGGCTTCGGCGTAGTGCTGAAGGGCGAGCTGGAACCCCGCGGCCTGCTGGAGGCCGAGTGAGATCTTGTCCAGCTTGGTGTCCACGGCAGCGTCGAGCACCGTGCGCCCGACGTTCTCGGGGAACTGGTGGGCGTAGTTCGCGCCGAGCATCGTGCCGTAGGAGATGCCGAAGTAGTCGAGGGTGCGCTGACCGAGCGCGACGCGCAGGCGGTCCATGTCGCGGGCGGCGTTGACGGTGCCCACGTGCGGCAGGAGCCGGCCCGACCTGGCCACGCAGGCGTTCACCATGTTCCGCAGCTCGGCCTCGAAGGTGGCGATCTCCTGCGGGGTGTTCGGCGTGGACTCGGTCTGCTGCCCGGCGTCGATCTGGGCGTCGTCCAGGCAGTTCACCGGGGCGCTCAGGCCGACCCCGCGGGGGTCGAAGCCGACCAGGTCGTAGCGGGTGTTCAGGGTGGAGAAGCGGGGGGCGGCCTGCACGAGCGTGTCCACGCCTGAGCCGCCGGGGCCGCCGAAGTTGAACACCAGTGAGCCGATCCGCTGCCCCGGGCCCGTGGCCGGGATCCGCACCAGCGCGATCTCGATGGTGTCGCCCTCGGGCTTGGCGTAGTCGAGCGGGACCTTCAGGCGCGCGCACTCCGGTTTGCGGGGGGAGGCGGTGCCCGTCCCCGTCGCGGCGGGGCTCTGCTCGGCGGGGGGCTGCTCGGCGGGCGTGCCGCCGATGTCGCAGGGCGTCCATTCCAGGGAGTCGGTGGGGCCGTCGGAGCCGAGGGCCACGTCCTCGGCGCCTCGCTGGCCCGCGCATCCCGTGACGGCCAAGGCCATCGCCCCGGCAGCGACCATCGGACCTGCCCACCTCATGAAGCCCCCCAAGACGCGCTGATTTCGGGGGACAAGGCCACCTTAACGGTCGCTTCCGGAAACTCCGGGTGACGCGCCGAAAATGCCGGGGGTGCTTTAGGGCATGAACCAGCCAAATACTTTTTGAGCGTCGTGCCTGGCTTGTGGCGGTAGTGACGTCAAGTAACGAGGGCGAGCGTCCTCGAAGTGAGGTGCGAGAAGATGTCGGCAAAACAGGCCATTGCCCGAATTGCGTTCGGTTCCCGCTTTGATGCGGTCCCCTGGGGCCAGCGCATCTACGTCAGGCCGGGCGAGCGTCAGGCGCGGGAACTGGGCTGGCGACTGCTGCTGCGCCGCTCGCCGATCATCCCCCTGGAACGCTACGCCGAGCGGGTGCCGCTCGGCCCCATCGAGGAGTTCATCACCTGCCACCTGTGCGGTGAGTCACGTCAGCAGCCGCTGTTCTCGCCCACCGGGGCCCGCGAGGACGGCACGCAGCCCTGGACCTACCGCGTCGTGCGCTGCCCCTCGTGCGGCTTCCTCTACCGCAACCCCAACGTGCGCCCCGAGCGCCTGGGCGACCTCTACGCCACCGGCTACAGCGGCTTCCTGACCGGCGACTACGCGGCCGGTCGCCGGCTTCGCTACCGGCTCACCATGGACGCCTTCGCGCCCGTCTTCGCCGGCGGACGCAAGCGCAGGCTCCTCGACTTCGGCTGCGGCGCCGGCCTCTTCCTCGAAGTGGCCGAGGAACTGGGCTTCGAGGCCTACGGCGTGGACCTGTCCCCGGACTCCGTCGTCCAGGCCAACGCGCGCCTGTCCTCGGCCGTCGCCTACCACGGCTCACCTGAGGACGTGCCGGAGGTCGCCGCCGGCGGGTTCGACGTGATCACGCTGTGGTCGGTGCTGGCGCACCTGCCCCGCCCGCTGGACGAGTTCGCGCGGCTGCGCCGTCTGCTCGCGCCCGGCGGCGTGCTGCTGGTGTTCACCGTCAACGCCGGGTCGCTCCTGCTCAAGGCGCACGGCCCCGCGTGGAGCGGGTTCACCAAGAACCACCTGATGTTCTACTCCGCGCGCACGATGCCCGCCCTGCTGCGGCGCACCGGCTTCGCGGGGGTGGCCTTCACGCCGTTCTACGGCGACGCGCTGGAGTCAGGGACGGCCCGCATGCCCGCCCGCATGGACGAACGGCTGCGGCGGACGATCGCCGCCACCGACGGCGGCAACATGCTGCGTGCCCTGGCCTTCGCCGACGAGACGGCGATCGGCCGCTGGGGGGCCGGGCTCGGGGTCCTGCGCCTGCCGTGAGCCCCCCGCCGGGTCAGACCGCGTGCCGGGCCCTGAGCAGCCGCAGGACGCCCCCGTGGCCCTCGCCGGGCAGCTCGGTGTAGAAGACCACTCGCTGGTCGCGGTCGGGCATGTGCAGGACCTGGCAGATCAACTGGAACTCGCCGACGTCCGGGTGGTAGGCGAGCTTGCGCTGGTCCGTGCGCACCGCGACCTCGTGCCGCGACCACAGCTCGGAGAACTCGGGGCTGAGCGCCAGCATCTCGGCGACCAGGGCCCGGATGCCCGGGTCGTGCGGATAGCGGGCCGCGCTCGCCCGCAGGTCGGCCACCGCGGTGCGGGCGAAGCCGCAGCGCTCCTCCCCGTGGCTGACGAACGCGAACGGCTGCGGGCCGACGAAGACCTGGCGGATCACGTTCCGCTCGGCTCCGGGCGCGCCGAGCTCGCCCATGATCAGCTCGGCCATGCGGTTCCAGGCGAGAATGTCGTACTTGACGTCTAGGACGTAGGCGGGCACGTCCTCCAGGCTGTCCAGCAGGGCGCGCACCGCCTCGGGCACCCGGGCGGGCGCGGCATGCGCGGCGGACGGGGGGATCGAGTCGCCGGACAGGTGGAACAGGTGCGCCCGCTCGTCGGCCGAGAGCATCAGCGCCCGGGCCAGCGCGCCGAGCACCTGTCGCGACGGATTCGGGCCCCTGCCCTGTTCCAGCCGGATGTAGTAGTCGATCGACATCCCGGCGAGCTGGGCGACCTCCTGACGGCGCAGGCCGGGGGTGCGGCGGCGCCCGCCGTCCGGCAGCCCGACCTCGCGCGGCGTCACGCGGGCGCGGCGGCTGCGCAGGAACTCGGCCAGTTGTCTCCTGTCCATTTATCCAGCATGACCGATATGCCGTGACTGGTGCCGCGTTCTTGGGTGGTATCGGGAATCCCAGCCTGGGCGAGTCCCTCCCACGGCGGCACGTGCCACGACAGCCTGTAACCCATGACAACCGTACGCACAGCGCTCGTCACGGGCGCGAACAAGGGAATCGGATACGAGATCGTCAAGCGGTTCGGAAAGGAGGGGGTCACGGCGATCATCGGAGCGAGGAGCGAGGAGCGCGGCAGGAAGGCCGCGGAAGAGCTGGGAACGGTCCACGTCCGGCTCGACGTGACCGACCAGGAGTCGGCGGCCGCCGCGGCGAAGTGGATCGAGGCCCGGTACGGCGGGCTCGACATCCTGGTCAACAACGCCGGGATCATGCTGGAGGAGGGCGATCCCCTCACCGACCCCGGTGCCGTGGACGCGATGCGGAGAACCTACGAGACCAACGTCTTCGGGCTGATGACCGTCACGCAGGCGATGCTGCCGCTGTTGCGCGCGTCACAGAGCGCGAGGATCGTCAACGTCAGCAGCGAGCTGGGATCGTTCGCGCTCGCGACCGACCCGGCGAGCACCACGTACCCGCACAACTACGCCGCCTACAACTCCTCCAAGTCGGCGGTCAACATGATCACCGTCTCGATGGCCAAATACCTCGCGGGCAGCCGGATCAAGGTCAACGCGGTCTGCCCCGGCTACTGCGCGACCGACCTCAACGGGCACAGCGGGCACCGCACCCCGGCCCAGGGCGCGGTCGAGCCGGTTCGCCTGGCCCTGATCGGCGACGACGGCCCCACGGGGGCCTACTCCCAGGACACCGGTCCGCTGCCCTGGTGATTCCGCCGCGCTGATGTGTGGATCCGGCCGGACGGGACAGGAGGTGGGTTATTCAGTGACACCGACCTTGAGGAGCCGGGCGGATGGGGCAGGAAGTCGACAGGGAGAGCTTCTCCGAGCGGGAGTTCGCCAGGTTCGGCGAGCGGCTTGAGGCATCGCTCGCCGCCCTGCGCGAGCTGCTCGCCAGGCCGGGCTTCGGCGTCGGCCCCGGCAGCGTCGGGGCCGAGCTGGAGCTGTTCCTGGTGAGACCGGACGGCGGGCCGCTACCGCGCAACGAGGAGGTCCGCGCGGCACTCGGCGACGACCGGGTCGTGCTGGAACTCGGCCGGTTCAACCTGGAGATCAACCTGACCCCGGTGCCGCTGGCCGGCCGGCCGTTCTCCGCGCTGGACGGCGAGATCAGGGAGATGGTCGCGGCGGTCGACGGGGCCGCCGCGACCCAGGGCGGCGGGGTGGTGGCCATCGGCATCCTGCCCACGCTGTCCGAGTCCGACTTCACCCGCGACGCCATGAGCGACGAGCACCGCTACCGCGCGCTCAGCCGGGGCATCCGGCGGCTGCGCCCCGAGCCGTTCCGGGTCAGCATCCACGGCGCCGAACGCCTGGAACTGCAGGTTGAGGACGTCATCCTGGAGAGCGCCAACACCTCGTGGCAGGTCCACGTGCGCACCGAGCCCGCGAGGTTCGACCGGGTCTACAACGCGGCGCAGCTCGCCATCGCCCCGGTGCTCGCGGCGTCCGGCAACTCGCCGTTCTTCCTGGGCCGGGAGCTGTGGGAGGAGACCAGGATCGCGCTGTTCGAGAAATCGGCCGACGACCGCGACATCGAACGGCGCTGGCGCAGGGACGGCCGGGTGGCGTTCGGCTCCGAGTGGTCCTCGGGCGGGGCGGAGGAACTGTTCGCGCGATACGTCCGCGACTACGAGCCGCTGGTCCCCGTGCTCGGCGACGAGGAGGACCCGCTGGCCATCGTCAAGGAGGGCGGTCTGCCCGGTCTCGCCGAGCTGCGCATGCACCAGGGCACCGTGTGGCAGTGGAACCGGCCGGTCTACGACCCGGCGGACGGCGGTCACCTGCGGGTCGAGATGCGCGCGCTGCCCGCCGGCCCCACCGCCGCCGACATGGCGGCCAACGCGGCGTTCCTGGTCGGGCTGACGCTGGCCATGGCCGACCGTCCCGGCTGGACCGACGAGCTGCCGTTCGCGGCGGCGTACCGCAACTTCTACCGCGCCGCCACGCTGGGGCTGGACGCGCCGATGACCTGGCCGGGCGTGGGCGGCGAGACGCGCGCCTCTGAGCTGGCCCTGAGCCTGCTGCCGCTCGCGGCGGAGGGGCTGGAGCGGGCGGAGGTGGACCGTGCGGAGATCGACAGGGCCATGGAGATCGTCCGCGAGCGGATCGAGCGCCGCCGCACCGGGGCGGCCTGGCAGCGGCGCGCGATGGCGGCGCTGCGCGACACCCCCGGAGCCTGGGAGCGAATGATCGGCCGTTACCGGGAGCTGGCGTTCACCGACCAGCCTGTCCACACTTGGCCGGATATGTCAACATGAGTTCTTTGCCATCCCGTGAGTCACACCCGTAAGCCGGGTAGTGTCCGTGGTGACGGAAGGGCGTCAGATGACTACGGGCATGAGAACGGCGGACCCCGCGCCGTTCACGCTGCGGCGGGCCACGGGCGACCACGCCGCCGGGGCCGACGCGCTCGAACGCGAACTCCGGCGGGCCGGGCTCGAAGCGGTCCTCGCCGGCGCCAACCGGCGGGCGGCCAGGCGGCCGGCCACCAAGGCGTTCGCCGGCATGAAGCCGAAGCCGGCAGACTGGTACACCTTCGACCCCGCCGACGACGACACCGCCGACTGGTACCCGCAGGGCGTCACCTGCGCGTCCGACGGCGGGTTCGCCACCCCCGCGTTCGCGGTGAGCTGGTACTGGCGGCCGCCCTCGGGTGAGCGCGGCGCGCGGGTCAGCTTCCTCGACACCGCCTCGCTGCGCTATCGGCACGTCCTGCTCGTCGAGGTGAGGCCCGACGGCTCGTTCGGCCCGGTGCCCGTCCACGCGGGCGGCATCGTCTGGTACGCCGGGCGGCTCTACGTCGCCGACACCGAGAACGGGCTGCGCGTCTTCGACCTCGCGAGGTTCCTCGACATGCGCACCGGGCGCGACGACGTCGGCGACCCCGAGAAGATCGGCTTCCACGACGGCCGGGCGCACGCCTTCGGCTACCGCTACGTGCTGCCGCAGACCGACTCCTGGCAGGTGGACCCCGGTTCGGCGCGGTTCTCCTACGTCACGCTCGACCGCAGCGGCGAGCGCGACCTGCTGCTTTCCGGGGAGTACACCGACGATCCCGGCGAGACCGGGCGCGTGGCGCGGTGGGCGCTCGACGGCGAGACCCTGGCCGAGACCGGCGGCGAGGCCGAGCCGGTGGACGCCTACACCGCGCCCGACGCGGGCATCCAGGGCGCGCTGTCCCACGCGGGACGCTGGTACTTCAGCCGGGGGCGCGGCGCGTCGGCCAACGGCTCACTGATCGTGACCGCGCCCGAGGGCGAACCGGTCAGCAGGTCTTATCCGATCGGCCCGGAAGACCTCACCTGCTGGCGCGAGCAGGGCACGCTGTGGAGCGTGACCGAGTTCCGGGGCAGACGCGCGCTCTTCGCGGTGCCCCTGTAGCCAGATCGGTAGCGAGACCTGTGGCTAGATCGGCGGGTCAGCTCTCCTCCAGGCAGCCGCCGTAGTTGCTGGCGGCGAGCTGGACCACGGCCGAGTGCGCGCCGATGGCCTCGGAGAACCCGGCGCCGATCGCCTCGGCGGCGGTGGCGACCTTGCCCAGGTCGCCCTCCGGCCCGATCACGTAGGGCGCGATGGCCAGCTTGGAGGCCCCGATCCGGTGCAGGCGCTCCGCGGCGTCGCCGATGCTCGGCGACGCGTCGATGGCGGCGGCCACGACCGGCACGGCCAGGCGCGCGGCCAGCAGGACGGCGGTGGTCTCGGCGGCCCGCGCCGCCTCGTCGCCGCCCGCCGTGGCGACGATCACGCCGTCCATCGGCGCGCCGATGTTGAACAGCCGCATCCGGTCGGCCCTGGCCAGGCCCTTGTCGGCCAGCCGAACGTGCAGGGCCTCGGCGAGCATCGGGTGCGGTCCGAGCGGATCGGTGATGATCACGTGCACGCCGCTCTGCGCGACCGCCTCGCGGATGATCCGGAAGACCCGGGGGTAGGGGCCGGTCACCAGGGGCACCACCACGGCGGCCGTCGCGCCCTCTGGGCGCTCGTCGGCCAGCTCCGCGAGCTGCTTGGCCACGCATTCCGCGCCGTCCTCCAGGTGCGCCACCCGGACGTCGACATGCGGGTTCTCCACGATGAGGGCGCTCGCCACCTCGGCCGACACCTCGTCGCCCGAACCTGGCACGGCCAGGACGAACGCAGGGGCGTTCGGCGGTAGCTGGGCGGGGACCGGACGGCGGTGCCGTCCCGTCACCGGCCGCGGCGACCGCTCGCGGATCGGCAACCTCTCGGGAGATTGGTTCACATCGGCGGATTTTAGGTGGATTTGCGGTCCCTGGTGTACAGAAAACTGCCGGAGGTCTACGACCTGCGCAAATGCCGGACGCTCTCAGGAGGGAACGGAGGCACGAAAAACCGTGCCGCGACCTGAGAGGCGAATCGGCCCGGATGCCGCGGTGACGAACACCGAGGCGCCCTGCGCGAGACCGAGCCCGGACGGACCGGGCCGAGTCCCATTCTGCCGCGATTCACCGCGTGTTGATAGCAGGTTGTCATAAACCGTGATTTTTCCGCTTATGCCAAGCAAGACCGAGGGCCCGAAAGCGGGCAGCACGGCCTCGCCGTCCACCTGGACCCTGGACAGGCGGAACTCGCGCGCCGGGGTCTCGTAGACCTCCTCGTCACCATGGCGCACCGGGCGCACCACGACCGGGTCGCCCGCCGCCGGCGACAGGATCCGCAGCAGCTCGGGGATGTCGATGTGCTTGCCGGTGAGCCCGCCGCGCAGCACGTTGTCCGAAGCGCTCATGATCTCCACGCCGACCCCGCGCAAATAGCTGTGCGGCTCCCCGGCGGGCACGTACAGGGCCTCGCCCGGAGCGAGGCGCAACCGGTGCATGAGCAGCGCGATCACCACCCCCGGGTCGCCCGGGTAGTGCCCCGCCAGGTCGCTCGCCCAGGCCAGCTCGTCATCTGCCGCGCACGCCGCCGCGACCGCGTTCACCACCGGCTCGCGCCGTCCAGGCGGCAGCGTGAGCAGTCCGGAGACCACGGAGTGGATCTCCCCGGCGCGCAGCGCCGCGACGAACGGATCCAGCGCGGCCACCCCCAGTTCGGCGAGCAGGGCGGCCGACGCGGCCGGGTCGCGGAACCCGCACAGCGCCTCGAAGGGCTCCAGCGCGCACAGGAGCTCGGGCTTGGCGTACGGGTCGCGGTAGTTGCGGTGGGGGGCGTCCACCGGGATCCCCGCGAGGTCCTCGGCCGCGTACCCCTCCCGTGCCTGCGCCGGGGTCGGGTGGACCTGCAGCGACAGCGGCGTCTCCGCAGCCAGCACCTTCAGCAGGTACGGCAGGCGCGGCCCGAACGCGCCGACCGCCGCGTCGCCCAGCGCCTCCAGCGGCTCGGCGGCGAGCAGGTCGCCCATCGGGACGTCGCCCGAGGAGGTGCGCAGCAGCGAGGGCGCGCCGGGATGCGCGCCCATCCACAGCTCGGCCTCCGGCCCCGGCGAGGGGGCCCTGCCCTGCAGCGCGGCGATGGCCGCGCGCGAACCCCACGCGTACGGCCGGATCGGGTTGGCCATGGGCAGCACACTGGGCAGAACGTGGGTCATCGGCACTCCGGCGTCGAGGTCGTCGGGACGTCGGCCGCGAGCAACGCCGCCCGCGCCGCGCCGATCAGCCCCGCGTCACCGCCGAGCGAGCCCGGCGTGACCCGCAGGCGCCGCGTGAACGCGAGGTGGGTCCGCTGTTCGACATGCCGCCGCAGCGGACCGAGAAGTGTCTCGCCCGCACCGGCCACGCCCCCTCCCACGACCACCTGGTCGAGGTCGCAGATCGTGGCAACCGCCACGATACCGGCCGCCAGCGCCGCCGCCCCCCGATCGAACGCGGCGATCGCGACCTCGTCGCCGTCCCGCGCGTCCACGGCCAGTTCCCGTGCGCCCGCGCCGTCCGCCGCGCCCGGCCGCCAGCCCTGGGATCGGGCCCATCGCACCATGGCGGGTCCGCTGGCGCTCGCCTCGACGCACCCGCGCCCGCCGCACGCGCACGCGGGCCCCGCCGGGTCGGCGACGATGTGCCCGAAGAACCCGGCGTTGCCGGTGGGCCCCGGGTAAGGCCTGCCGGAAAGGACCAGCCCGCCGCCGATGCCGGTGGACACCACGACGCCCAGGAGCGAGGCCGCCCCGCTGCCCGCGCCCCGCCAGTGCTCGCCCGTGGCGGCGGCCACGGCGTCGCCGACCAGCACGGCGGGCGGCCCCGGCACGGCCCGCCGGACCTTGCCGAGCAGCGGGAAGTCGCGCCAGGCCGGGATGTTCACCGGGCTGACCGTGCCCAGGACCGGATCGATGGGACCGGCCGACCCGATCCCGATCGCCGCGTGCGACGCGCCCGCCGACGCCTCGGCGACCAGTCCGAGCAGGGCGGTGGCCACGACCTCGGGATCGGCGGAGCCGGGAGTGGGGGCCTGGGCCCGCCGCAGGATCTCACCGGACGGGCTCACCGAGGCGGCGGCGAACTTGGTGCCGCCGATGTCGATCGCGAGCACCGGAGCGGCGGAGGTGGATGTCATGCGGGTGTCCTGCCGGGTTGGGGCGCGGCGACGTACGCGGGAGCGAGTCTAGCCGCCGGTCCGGATCCCGGCCCGGCAGCGCACCGCTCAGGGGACGATGACCGTCACGCCGGGGGAGGCGCCCAGCGAGACCAGCGCCTCCCCGGCCTCGGGCAGGCCGATGGTCCTGGTGACGAGCCGGTCGGGCCGCAGCGTCCCCGCGTCGATCATGGTGAGCATCCGGGGGTAGTCGTGCGCGGCCATGCCGTGGCTGCCGAGCACGGCCAGCTCGTGGCCGATCACCCGGTCCATTGGCAGCGCCGCGCCGCCGGGCAGCAGGCCGACCTGCACGTGCCGGCCGCGGCGGCGCAGCCCGAGTATCGAGGCGGCGGCCGTCGCCGCCGAGCCCAGGGCGTCCAGTGACAGGCCCGCGCCCCCGCCGGTCAGCTCGCGGACCCGCTCGGCGGCGTCGCCGTCCCGCGCGTCCACGGTGGCCGCCGCCCCGAACCGGACGGCCAGCGCGAGCGCGCCGGGCGAGACGTCCACGGCCACCACCCGAGCCCCGGCCGCCGAGGCGATCATCACCGCCGACAGGCCCACCCCGCCGCAGCCGTGCACCGCCACCCACTCACCGGGCGTGACCGCCCCGACCGCCGTGACCGCCCGGAACGCCGTGGCGAACCGGCAGCCCAGCCCCGCCGCCGCGACCGGCGTCGTGGCCCCGCCGATCCGGACCAGGTTCACGTCGGCGTGCTCGATCGCTACATACTCCGCGAACGACCCCCAGTGCGTGAAACCGGGCTGCGTCTGGCGCTCGCAGACCTGCTGGTCGCCGCGCGCGCAGCTCGCGCACGTACCGCAGGCGCAGACGAACGGGACCGTCACCCGGTCGCCCGCCCGCCACCCGGCGACGTCCGGCCCGGTCGCCTCGACCACGCCCGCCAGCTCGTGCCCGGGGACATGAGGGAAGACCCGGATGTCGGGATCGTGCCCCTGCCAGCCGTGCCAGTCGCTCCGGCAGAGCCCGGTGGCCTCGACCCGCAGCACCGCCCCCGACCGGGACGGAACGGGGTCCGGAACCTCGGCGAGCGTCAGGTCGCCGCCGAACTCGTGATACACCACCGCGCGCATCGGCTCACCGTATCCCTCCGTGTGATCCCGGTCCCCGGCTGACGGCCGGGCCGATAGTGATCTACCCTGCTTTGGTGGACAGCGAGAGCCGGGCGGCGGCCGACCTCCTCCTCGCGCTGTGCCGCGCGGCGGAGGGGTTCGCGGGGTTGCGGCACCCTTTAGTCAGGCGTGAGCCGCTCTCCCGGCTCGACCCGGACCGCGCGATGGCCGGCGCGGAGTTCGTCCTGCCCGACGGCCGCGTGGTGCGCTTCGCCGTCACCCTGGCGGTCACCGGAGAGTCCTTCCAGGTCGGCGGCGAGGTCTTCGCCGAGGAGCGGGTGCTGCTCGACCTGCCCTCGCGCTCGCTGCCGGAGGCCGCCCAGGCGCTGGCCGTCTTCGAGGAGTACACGCAGGAGGTACTCTCCCGCGCCCCCTGGTTCCTGGAGGAACTGATCGAGGAACTGAGCGCCTGAGCCGTCCGGCTCATGGGGCGGGGAACGGGAAGCGCGGGGCGCCGGCGTCCAGCAGCGCGGTCAGCGGCTCGGCGTGCCACACCTCGGCCAGTTCGGCGGTGAGCACGGCCAGCAGCTCCGAGACGTCGGCGCGCGCCGACGCGTGCACGGCCTCGGCCACGATCAGCACCGACCGGGTGGCGTCCCGTACGGCCGACAGGCCGCTCTGGCGGTTCGTCCAGCGCCGCGCGTGCGCCCGCCCGGCGTGGTCCACGAAGATCACCTCACCCACGGCGGGGTGCTCCTTCTCGCCGGAGAAGGTCAAGTAGTCCTCGTCGCCCCGTGCGTGCCTGACGTCCAGGCCGCCCTCGACCTCCGCCAGGTCCAGCACCGCGATCGGGATCGCGAAGGCGAGCGACACCGCGTTGCACAGGTCGATCAGCGGGTGGATCCGCGGGAGCGTCCCCTCCTTCTTGAAACGGCGCAGCAGCGACTCCGCCGCGCAGCGGTACTGCGTGGGCCGCAGCCCCATCCGCGCGAAGGTCCGCCGCCACGCCTGGATCTCCGGAAACCCGCTCTCCGGGCCGGAGACCAGCCGGTCGGCCGCGATGGTGTGGAACGCGTCGACCCGGCCGCCCACCGAGACGTCCGGGTGAATGCCGGTGACGTGCACCACCCCGGCCACCAGCTCGGGATGCCCGGACCAGATAGCCGGGTCGTGCTGGAAGTACATGGTCCCCCACCTTGGCCATCCCGGGGCCCGTCGAACAGGTCCAATCCGGCCACCGCCGACTGGTCCATTCTCCGATGGCCGCAGCACAATGGGCGGATGACTCGATCACCACTGACCGGGGCGATCCGCCTGCCGGGCGGCGCATGGGTCCGGGGGCGCGGCCTGCGCAACCCGCCGCCCGGCGGCCCCACTCCCGAGTTCGGCCTCTACCTCGGGTCGGCCCGGCTCCGCAGGACTCACGAGGGCGCGATCCACTGGACCTCGCGGTGGCTGGACTGGCCCGACTTCCTGCTGCCGCGGGACCGCGAGCAGGCCGTGCGCGGCATTCGGCTGCTGCGCGAGCAGGCCCAGAGTGGACTGCCTGCCGAGGTCGCCTGCGGCGGCGGCGTGGGCCGCACGGGCACCGTCCTCGCCTGCCTGGCCGTGCTGGACGGCCTGGACCCCGACGAGGCCGTCGCCTGGGTGCGCGCGGCCCACCACCCCAGGGCCGTCGAGACGCCCTGGCAGCGCCGGTGGGTGCGGCGCTTCCCCCGTGATTGAGCCCTCCGCGCTCGGGGTCAGCGGCGGGCGAAGGCCCGGCGCGGCAGGTGGTAGGCCAGATCGGCGGCCGGCCCGGCCACCGTGGAACGCGTGCGCCGGGCCGCCGCCGCCCTCGGCTATGAGCCCAACCCGGTGGCCAGGGGCCTGATCACGGCCGTACCGCGGTGGTCGCGCACAACGACGTGATGGCCCTCGGCCTGATGAAGTGGAGCCGCCCGGCGCTCTCGCCGGTGGGTGACGCCCGCCGCCCACACCTCCATCCGCGCGTCCACCGGGGGCAGCGGCCGGACGTGGGCGGCGTCGTGGACGGTGACGCCGTCGGAGACGCCCACCGACGGCGTGCCGTCACCCCGAGCGACGAAGCGGACGATGTGCACGGCTGAACCTCGCGATCCTTGGGTATCCGGACCTCGTACCAATGTCCACTCAGACGCTAGCCGCCGGCCGGACGACCTCGATCGGCGGTGCAGCGCCGTTAGGTAGATTCCGGTTGTCCGATATTGGCAGGCGTGCGATGTGGTAGCTACCCTGTGCACGAACCTGAAGGGATGAAGAATGTCGGGGGACACTACTTCACCTGCGAACATATATCGGATCGAGATGTCGCGCGGGCAGCGCGCCGCCGCCTCCGCCCTGTTCGTAGTCGCACTGCTTGTTAGCATTTCGGTCACTCTGTGGGCCCCGGAGCCCGGCCTCTGGGGGCTCGTCCCCGTGGTCGTCTACGCCTTCCTCGCCCTCTGCGGCGTGGACATGGTGCTCGCCACGCTGGCCGCCATCGTCTGCGGCGTCATCCTCGCCCGCGTACCTCTGCTCCAGATGGGCGAGGTCCTGCTGACCTCGCTCGGCGACTTCATCGCCCTGCTCGGCGTGATCATCATGCTCGGCGCCGGGCTCGGCGAGGTGATCCGCCGCGCGGGCGTCGCCGACTACCTCGTGGTCGGCATCGTCCGCAGGATCGGCGTGCACACCCGCGTCCAGGTCCGCATCAGCGTCATGCTGGCCTGCGGCGTCCTGGCCTTCGCCCTCGGCACCCTCGCCGGATCGGTGGCGATCGTCGCGCCCATCATCATCCCGATCGCCGCCCTGGTCGGCTATACCCCGCCCGCCACCGCCGCCATGTTCTTCTTCAGCGGCCTGGCCGGGCTGATCCTCAGCCCGTTCGCGCCCGCCACCATCGCGGTCTTCTCCTCGGCCAAGGTGAGCTGGGCCGAATACGTCATCACCGCCGGCGGACCCGTGGCCGTGGTCATCTGGATCGCCGGATTCTTCGTGGTGGCCTGGAACCAGCGCCGCACCGAGGGCCGCTTCGCCTACCCTCCGGAGCGCGCCGCGCACCCCGAGGACGCCAAGGCGACGCCCGCGGTCAAGCGCGCCACCGCGGCCTTCCTGGTGACGTTCGCCGTGCTGGTCGCCTTCGCCGCCGCCACCAAGGCCGGGGCCACCTTCGTGCCCATCGCCATGGTCGCCCTGATGGCCGTGGTCGGGCTCGCCTCCTGGACCGGCCCCGGGAAGATCATGGACGCGCTCTACGCCGGGGCCTCCCGGCTGCTCGGCATCTTCTTCCTGTTCTGGATGCTGGCCGTGCTCTTCACACTGATCGACATGATGAAGCCGTACGACACCATCGTGGCGCAGTACGGCGACAGCCTCTCCTCCCTCGGCCCCTACCTGTTCGCCGTGGCGGTCGCCCTGGTCGGCTGGGTCGGCGTGGCCGGCGCGGCGGCGGCACAGGCCGTGCTGCTGTCCAAGGTGTTCGGCCCCGTCGCCACCGCGCTCGGGATCAGCCCGGAGGCGTGGACGACGGTGCTGCTGGCCAGCGCCCAGACCGACGGGCTCGGCCCCTTCCCCAACCCCGACATGATCGGCCAGATGGGCCTGGCCGAATCCAGCTCGCTGAAGTGGCAGCTCCTGTCGTCCTGGCTGGTCATGATCCCCGTCGTCGGCCTCTACCTGCTGCTGCTGGCGATCTACACGTGAGCCGCCGATGAGCTTCGACGAGATCTTCCGCGGCCTGCCGCCCGGCGCGGGCGCCCAGGCCGCCGGGCTCACGCTCGGCTACGGCGGAGCGCCCGCCCGCTCGGTGTCCGCCCGCCACGGCCCCACGCGGCTGCGCTGCGCCTCACTCCTCAAGCCGCTGTACGCCTGGGCGGCCCACCCCTCACTCGGAACCGGCCCGTTCCCGGAGGAGCGCTGGAACGCCACGGCCGAGCCCGCCGTCCGGGTCTCCGACAACACCGCGACCCTGGACCTCTGGTACTCCGCCGGCCCCCGCGTCATCCTCGACCGGCTGGCCGGCCGTACCGGGGTGAACTGGGTCCCCTCGTCCGCGGATCCGCACTGGTTCGGCGGGGTCGAGGTCACCGCCGAAGAGGTCGTCACCGCCTACGGGGCGCTCGCGCTCGCCGAGATCGGCTCCGACCTCGCCGCCACCGCCCTGCTGACCTGGATGCGCGGGGCAGAGCAGGGCTTCGGCGTGCCCGACGTGGTCGCCGAGGCCGTCGGCGCCGCGCCGGGCGCGGTCGCGGTCAAGTGCGGCTGGGCGGGCTTCGCCGACGAGATCGCGCTGCGCACGCACGCCGTGGCCGTCGCGCGGTCCGGCCCCCGTGCCGTGGTCGTCGCGGCGCTGACCGCGGTGCCGTACATCGACGGGCGCGACGCCTACGCCGAGGGCGTCGCCACCGGCGACGAGATGCTCGACGTGCACGAGGCCGTCGCGGGCGGGGTGCTGCGCGCCCTGGCCGGGCGCACGCTCGCCGAACTGGGCCTTCGGTGAGGCGCCACGCCGTCACCGGCGGCCTGGTGGCCGACGGCGACGGCGGTGAGCCGCAGGCGCTCGACGTCCTGATCGAAGGCGAGCGGATCGCCGCCGTGGCCACGCCGGGCTCCTTCGCCGGAATCCCCGCGACCGACGCGAGCGGGCTGGTCGTCGCCCCCGGGTTCATCGACGCCCACTCCCACGCCGACAACGCCCCCTTCCTGACCCGCGACGACACCACGAAGATCCTCCAGGGGGTCACCACCGAGATCGTCGGCAACTGCGGCTTCAGCCTCGCGCCCCGCGCAGGGACCGCCATCGACGACGACCACGCCGCCCGGCTCTTCCCGCCCGTCGCCGCCTCCTGGACCGGTTTTCCCGGCTTCCTCGCCGAAGCCGACGCCAGGGGATACGTCACCAACCACTGCCCGCTGGTCGGACACGGCACCCTGCGGGTCGCCGCCTTCGGCGTCGTGGACCGGCCGCCCGCGCCCCACGAACTCGCCGGCATGCGCCGATCGCTGCGCGAGGCGCTGGACGCCGGGGCGTTCGGCCTGTCCAGCGGGCTGATCTACCCGCCCGGCGCTTACGCCGGCACCGAGGAACTGGCGGCCCTCGTCTCCTGCCTCGGCCCCGGCCACATCTACGCCACCCACCTGCGCGCTGAGGGCGGCCACCTGATCCCGGCGATCGAGGAGGCGCTGACCGTCGCGGAGAAGACCGGACGCCGCACCCAGATCTCCCACCTGAAGTCGGTGGGACGGCCCAACCGGGGCGGGGTGGAGCGGGCGCTGGCCCTGCTCGACCGCGCCCGCGCCACGGGCGTCGCCGTGCGGCAGGACGCCTATCCCTACGACGCGTCCTCGACCTCGCTCACCGCCGCGCTGCCGCCGCACTACCTGGAGGGCGGCGCGCCCGCCGTCCTGGCGAGGCTGCGGAGGCCCGGCGCGGCCCGCCGTCTCGCCGCCGACCTGGCGGCGGAGAACCCGGGCTGGGAGAACCGGGTGGCGCTGGCGGGCTGGGACGCCCTGCTCGTCACCGACACCCCGAGCGGCGCGTTCGTCGGGCGCACCCTGGCCGAGATCGCCCGCGACCTGGCCGCCGAACCCGTCGAAGCGCTGGTCCACGTGCTGGTGTCGCAGGAACTGCGGGTGTCGTCGGTGACCTTCTGGATGGACGAGCGGGACGTGCGCGCCGCGCTGGCCCACCCCTGCACCATGATCGGCAGCGACGGCCTGCCGCCTGGCACCGGCGGGCGTCCCCATCCCCGGCTCTACGGCACCTTTCCCCGGATCCTCGGCCGCTACGTGCGGGAGGCCGGGCTGTTCACGCTCGGCGAGGCCGTCCATCGGATGACCGCGCTGCCCGCCGCCTGGTTCGGGGTGCCGGAACGCGGCAGGGTCGCCCCGGGGACGGTCGCCGACCTGGTCGCCTTCGACCCGGCCACCGTCCGCGACACCGGCGACTACCGGCACCCGGACCGCGCTCCCGAGGGGATCGCCTGGGTGGCCCAGGCGGGCCGCTTCACCGTGCGGCAGGGCCGCCACCTCGGAGTCAGGGCCGGACGCCGCCTGCTGCCCGCCTGACCCGAGAAGGGCAGGCACCCGCTCGCCGGGGCGGCCCGGACACGCGGAAGCCGCGCCCGGGGGACCGGGCACGGCTTCCGGTGAACGGCGGGTGGATCACATGGCCGGGCGGACCGGGAACCGGGTGGACGCCGTCTCGGACGTCGTCTCGGACATCGGCTCCGCGGTCTCCTCGGTGTCGCTCATCCCGCGCGACTCCGAGGAAGCGGTCTTCTTGGTGGAGGCCTGGTCGGTGACGTTGCTCAGCCACCAGTCCGAGCTCTCCTCCTCCTGCTCCTGCTGCTCATCGGCGGTGGTGGGGGAGGAGGACGACGACTGGCCGGTGCTCTCCTTCCACTTCTTCTCCCACCACTTGTCGTCCCACCATTTGTCGCCCTCGGACTTGGGGTCCTTGTACGACTTCTTGTCCTTGGGGGACTTCTCCTCGTGCCACGGGTCCTTGTCCCACTCGTCCTCGTGGGACTTCTCGTCATCCCACTTGTCCTCGTGCGACTTGTCCTTGTGCCACTTATCCTTATCCCACTTGTCCTTGTCCCACTTGTCGTCGTCGTGCCACTTGTCGTCGTGCCACTTGTCGCCGTCCTGCCACTTGTCGTCGTGCTTCTTTCCGGGAGGACCGGGAGGGCCAGGGGGGCCCGCCGGGCCGGCCGGGCCGCGGTCGCCCTTGTCGCCCTTCGGACCCTTGATCACGCGGTGGTGATGACGGTGGCAGCGCTTGCCGTGGCAGCGGCGGAAGCAGGGCCGCCTCCAGCAGCCGCCCCTGCACCCGCGACCGCGGCAGCCCCCGAGAAGCGGCTTCTCGCCTGCGGTGTTGATCTGTGTGACGACGGCCTGCGACGTGGCGCCGGAGGCCATGGCGGGCGTCTGCGCGGACGCCGCCAGTGCGGCGCCCGCCAGTGTCATGGCGGTCGCCGTGGCCAGGACGCGCGAACCGGCGCGGAACACCGGCGCCCATCTCTTAGTGTGAGAAGTCATGTGTTTCCCGTGTCATTCACGATCCCGGAGGACCGACATATCGTTACTCCGCGATAGCGGGGCAGCCGAGAGATACCCCCAGTTCGCGAAGGCCACGCGTCGATATCCGCTAGCTACGGCAATGAATGTCACAGTAAACGGAAATGTGTACGTGCTCGAATCCTTCCGGATTCCAAGGTCGTTGTGCCATGTTAACCGCGAATAGGCGGCAGTAGCACGGAATTTCCGTTTTATCCTGATATGCACATGTGATCGGTCGAAACTTTGCGACCAATCTAAATTGGTCTGGGCTGCTTGCTAGTGCATTCCGGGTAACGGATAGATTGTGTTGAAATTTCTAGCGCCTCTCGCCACCGCCCTCGCGCTCACCGGAGCCGCGGGAGCCGCCGGGATCGTCGCCGCCGCTCCCGCCAACGCCGACTCAGGAGTCCTACGCCCGGGCGACCGGGGCTTCGAGGTCAAACGCCTGCAACGCGAACTCTCCCGCCGGGGCTTCGACCCCGGCCCCGTCAACGGCCGCTTCGGCGACGAGACCGTGTCCGCCCTGTGGGCCTTCCAGAAGGCCAAGGGACTGCCCACCCGAGGCGCGGCCGACTTCTATACCTGGCGCGCGCTCGACCGGTACCGACGCACCCGGCCGATGGTCGCGGGCGGCGCGCCGAACAGGATCGAGATCAACCTCGGGCGCCAGGTCCTCACCGTCTACCGGGACGGCAAGCCGGTGCTGGTCTCGCACATCTCGACCGGAGCCAAGGTGCACTACTGCGAGAACGGCCGGTGCGGCGACGCCGTCACCCCCGTCGGCGACTTCCGGGTCACCAGCAAGGCCCCCGGGTGGACCACGGGCCCGCTCGGGTCGATGTACAACTCGCTCTACTTCAACGGCGGGATCGCCATCCACGGCTCGACCAAGGTGCCGACCCGGCCCGCGTCACACGGGTGCGTACGGCTGCCGATGCACATCGCCGACCGCGTCTACCGAATGGTGGGCGTCGGCGAACCCGTCTACGTGCGCGAGGGCCGCGAGGTCTGGAACCTCCAGCGGGCACGGCGCAGGCACTAGACGACCGCCGCCGGCCGTCCGGCCATCCGGCCGGACGGCTCGCCGTCCGCGGAAACCGCTACCAGGGGACCGGTTTGCGGTCGCGGAAGAAGCCGCCGGTCGGCCCGCCGTCGGGAAGCGTCGCCGCCCAGACGATGCCCGCCGCGCCCTCGGCCACCGGCCGCCCGCCAGGGCCGCCCATGTCGGTGGCCACCCAGCCCGGGCAGATCGCGTTCACCAGCACGCCGTCGATCCGCAGCTCGTCGGCGAGGACGCAGGTCAGCGCGTTGAGCGCGGTCTTCGACACCCGGTAGGCGGGACTGCCGGCCCCCATGGTGGTCAGCGAGGCCAGGCCGCTCGACACGTTGACGATCCTCGGATGGCCGCTCGCGCGCAGCAGGGGGAGCACCCCGAGGATCACCTGCCAGGCGCCGTAGAGGTTGGTGTCCATCGCCTCCCGCACGACCCCGAGGTCGGGCGAGGACGCCCGCTGCCAGGTGTCGTAGGTGATTGCCGCGTTGTTGACCAGGACGTCGAGCCCGCCGAACCGCTCGGCGAGTTCCCCGGCCAGGCGCCCGGAATCGGCTGGATCGGTGACGTCGAGCCGTATCGGATGGACGCGCAGCCCGTCGGCCGCGAGGACGCCCGCCGCCTCTCGCGCCTTGTCCTCCGACCGCGCGGTGAGCACCACCGTGTGGCCCGCCCGCGCGAGCTGCCGGCAGACCTCCAGCCCGATGCCCCGGTTCCCCCCGGTGACCAGCGCGACAACGTCCATCCTCATCCCTTCGACCGAGTCGGCGACCATCATGCCTGGTAACAGATCGGTTTCCGGCGACCGCCGCGACCTCGCCCGTACATACCTTGAGGACGCAGGGACGTATGGGGCGATCACGGAATCGGATCGCGCACATCTCCAGCGCCCTGAGCTGGTCGGCGGGCAGACGCTCGGCCAGCGCGGCGGGGTCGTCGGCGTACAGCGGGCCGGCGGCCAGCGCGCGGACGCCCAGTTCGGCCGCCTCGGCGGTGAACCCGGAGGCGCCGCCCGCGCAGTCCAGCACGACGCCGTCTCCTCGGCCGCGCGGAACGACGTCACACACGGTACTGCGGGCGGCGTATGGCGAACCTATAGACGGCGTAGGCAATGTGGGCGCGCCGCCGATCCGGGAGTCTGACATCGGCGCGGATAAATAGGTCTTTCGGCCGACCGGGCGACCACGCACGGTGGCCTCCCGGCCGATCCGGCAGGGGGTGCCGGATCGGCAGGCTTGTGCGCCATGAGTGAAGGTGTCGTTCTCGAAGGCCGGTCACTGGTCAAGCGTTTCGGCCCGGCCGTCGCGCTGGCCGGGGTGGACATCGCGGTCCGCCAGGGGGAGTCGGTCGCGATCATGGGCCCGTCGGGGTCGGGCAAGTCCACGCTGCTGCACTGCCTGGCGGGGATCATGAAACCGGACGCGGGTGAGGTCGTCCTGCTCGGGCAGCGGGTCGACGCCATGCGCGAGCGGGAGCGCAGCGCGCTGCGCCGTACCCGGTTCGGGTTCGTCTTCCAGTTCGGGCAGCTCCTGCCCGAACTGCCGGCGGAGGAGAACGTCGCGCTGCCGCTCATGCTGGGCGGCGCGTCGCGCCGCGCGGCCGTGGACCAGGCCCGTGCCTGGTTCGGTCCGCTCGGCCTCGCCGGGATGGAGGGCCGCCGTCCCGGCGAGCTGTCCGGCGGCCAGGCCCAGCGGGTCGCGATCGCGCGGGCCCTGGTCACCCGCCCGGCCGTGGTCTTCGCCGACGAGCCCACCGGCGCCCTCGACCAGGCGACCGGACGGGCGACGATGGAGATCCTGGTGAACGCGACCAGGGGCAACGACTCCGCGCTGGTGCTGGTCACCCATGATCCGCAGGTGGCGCGCTGGTGCGACGGCATGGTCGAGGTGCGCGACGGGCTGATCGTCTCCACGGCGGCGGTGTCGTCGTGAAGAACTCGATCGAGCTGAGCTGGCGGCTCCTGCGGGGCGGGGGACGGCAGGGGCTCACCGGCGCGGTGCTGACGCTGGCGGCGGTGGCCGTGTCCACCACGCTGCTGTTGTTCGCGGTCGGGATGAACGTGGCGTTCCAGTCCCGCGCGGACCGTGAGGCGTGGCGGAACCCGGTTCCCACCGCGATGCGGGACGCGGTGGCGGTGCAGTCGTCGCGCTCCGAGTTCGTCGCGGACCGGACCGTCGCGCTGGTCGAGGTGGCCGTGCTGCGGCCGGGGGTCGCTCCGCCGCCGGGTCTGGACCGCGTCCCGGCGCCGGGCGAGGTGTGGATGTCGCCCGCGCTCGCCGAACTGGCCCGTGAACTGCCGCGCGACCGGCTCGCCGGGCGTTTCCCGCCCGGCACTCCGAAGGTCATCGGGGATGCCGGGCTGGTCCACTCCGGGGAACTGGTGGCGGTGGTGGGCAGGACGGCCGACGACCTGGCGATGGCCGTGCCCGCGACGCGGCCCGACTGGCGGGACCCCGTGTCCGTCGCCCCGCCGACCCCCATCGCCGGATTCACCGGGAAGCACGGCGAGGTGGCCGTGGTCTACCAGATCCTGGCGCTGATCGCGACCGTTCTCGTCGTGGTCCCGCTGCTGGTGTTCGGCGGGGCGGCGGCGCGGCTCACCGTGGCCCGGCGTGACCAGCGGCTGGCCGCGCTGCGGCTGGTGGGCGCGACGCCGGGGCAGGTGGTGGCGATGACGGTGGCGGAGGCAGTGGTCGTGGCGTCCGCGGGGGCCGCCGCGGGCCTGGCCGTGTACGGCCTGACCATGCCGCTGCTGGCCATGATCCCGGTCGGCGGGGGCGGCTGGTACACCGCCGACCTGTGGCCGGGCGTGCTTCCGGTGGCGGCGGTGCTCCTGGCCGTACCCGTGCTGGTCGGCCTGTCGGCGGCGGCCGGACTGCGCCAGGTCGTGGTGAGCCCGCTGGGCGTCGCCAGGAGGCAGACCCCGCCCGGGATGCGGATGATCCGGCTCGTCGCGATGCTGGCCGCGCTCGGCGCGGTGCCGCTGGTCAGCGGTGCGGGCGCGGGGTGGGGCGTGTTCGTGGTGGTCCTCGGGCTGGCGTTCCTGTCGATCAACCTGGCCGGTCCGTGGGTCGTCGGGGTGCTCGGCCGGATGGTCTCGGCGTCGGCGCGAAAGCCCGCGCGGCTGCTGGCGGGCCGACGCATGACCGACGATCCCCGCTCGGCCTGGCGGACGGTGAGCGGGGTCGCGCTCACCGGGTTCGTGGCCGGTTTTTTGGGGCTCCTCTCGCCGGCCGGCGGGCTGTTCGGTGACGCGCCCGTGGGTCACCTGATGCTCAGCGCCCCGGCCGCGAAGGCCGAGACGGTCGCCAAGGAGGCGGACACCCGGCTGGACCGCGCGGGCGTCGCCGCGACCGTCGTGCTGTCGAAGGACGGCGACCGCAAGATCGTCACCGCCAAGCTGACGCGCCAGGACGCCGCCACCATCGACCGGGCGCGCACCGTTCTCGGCGGCCTGGTCCCTGGGCGGTCGGCGACCTCGCCCGCCGACACCGATCGTGAGGGGAGCATGATGCTCGGCGACGTCCGCACCGGCACGATCGTGGTGCTGGCGGTGTCGTTCCTGGTGGCGACGGCGAGCGCGGGCATCACCGCGGCGTCCTCGATCCTGGACCGCAGGCAGACCTACGGGCTGCTGCGCCTGGCCGGGACCCCGCTGGAGGTGCTGGACCGGGCGCGGCGTTCCGAGACGCTGATCCCGCTCACCGTGATGGGCGGCGGCGCGGTACTGGCGGGCCTGCTGTGCGGGCTGCCACTCGCGTCGGGCGGCGTGAGCGGCACCGGGCTCGTGGTGCTCGGCGCGTGTCTCGCGCTGGGGTTCGGCGGGGTGATCGCGGCGGGGGCGCTGAGCCGTCCGCTGCTGCGCTCGGTCACCGCGAACCCGGCGCCCCGGCCGGACTGATCGCGTCCCGGCCTGACCGCCCGGGTTTACCGGGCTTGCCGGTTGACCGCGCGGGCCGGTGGGCGTCCGACTGGGGTTTCCAGCCGCGCGGTTCAATCACAGGGGGCCCATTTTGAACCTGTTCGGAGAGGGCTTTCCGGCCGGATGTGCAGCTCACTGGTTCCCATAACACCGCGATAGAGGTTTTTCAGTACATCCCGGTCTAGCGTTCGCCCGCTAGCTTGACAGCACCCCCAGCAAGGAGTGCATATGTCAAGTCAACGCTCCGCTATCATCGGCACGGCCTTGATGGCCGTGTGCCTGGCCGCCACCGCGGCCCCCGCCGCCGCATCCGTCTCCGCACCGGCCGAACCGGCGCCGCCCGCGGTGATCGACGCTCTCGAGCGCGACCTGGGCCTCACCGAGCAGCAGGTCGTCCAGCGGCTGGCCAACGAGGACCGCGCGGCGAAGGTCGAGGCCGACCTCACCGTCTCCCTCGGCGCCTCGTACGCGGGATCCTGGCTCAACGGCGACGCCTCCAGGCTGCTGGTCGCCACCACCGACGCGGCCGCCGCGCCGGGCATCCAGGCAAAGGGCGCCCAGCCCGTGGTCGTCAGCCGTTCCAAGGCCCAGCTCGACGCCGTGCAGCGGCAGCTCGACAACGCCCCCGCACGGGCCAAGGCCGGCGCCTCGCTCTGGTACGTGGACGTGACCACCAACAGCGTCGTCGTCCTCGCCCCGCAGCAGGCGGCCGGTGACGCCCTCGTCGCCGCCGCCGGCGTGGACAAGAACCTGGTTCGCGTGTCCGTGTCCAACGAGCGCCCGCAGACCTACATCAACCTGGTCGGCGGGGCCGCCTACTACATCGGCTCCAGCCGGTGCAGCATCGGCTTCCCCGTCACCCGCGGCGGCACCCCCGGCTTCGTGACCGCCGGGCACTGCGGCCGGACCGGCTCCAGGACCACCTCCCCCACCGGCACCTTCCAGGGGTCGTCGTTCCCCGGTAACGACTACGCGTACGTGACCGCGCCCGGCAACACCGCCACGCCGTACGTGCGCGGCTCGGGCGGCGCGAACGTCACCGTCCGCGGCTCCACCCAGGCGTCGGTCGGCGCGTCGATCTGCCGCTCCGGCTCCACCACCGGCTGGCGCTGCGGCACGATCCAGCAGCACAACACCAGCGTGACCTACCCGCAGGGCACCGTCAGCGGCGTCACCCGCACCTCGGCGTGCGCGCAGCCCGGCGACTCCGGCGGCTCGTTCATCTCCGGCAGCCAGGCCCAGGGCGTGACGTCCGGCGGTTCCGGCAACTGCTCCAGCGGAGGCACGACCTACCACCAGCCGGTCAACGAGATCCTGAGCACGTACGGCCTCACCCTGCGCACCGGCTGACCGACTGACCCTCGGATGACCGGTTCCCGGACGGACCCCTAGTCCGCTCGCACCCCCCAGAACGTGCCCGGCGCCCCGCGCCGGGCACGTCCTTTTCCACCCCCAGCGCCCTCCCCGCCCGATCTCCCGCAGTGCCGCGCCGCAGGGAAGCGTTCGAGGAACGGTGGATCTTCTGAGGCGGAGGCTGAGGAAGGCGCCGTGAAATGGCAAACGTGTCGCCTCGCGTCGTACGGTCCGATGGTCGCCGTGAGGGTGATCCGGCCGCTGGGGGCGGCCGGATCGGGGGTGGAAGGAGAGGTTAGGGGAGGGGGCCGGTGATGCTTTCGATCCAGGTGCGGTGGGCGGGGGCGTTGGCGTAGACGCCGGCGCCGGCGTCGCAACTCGGACTCATCCGGTTGAAGGTGCCGACCAGTCTCCAGCCGCTGGGGGTGGGCGTCACGAGCGGGCCGCCGGAGTCACGGCGGCAGGGGCCTTCCTGGGCCTCCGGGTTGCCGGTGCAGACTTCCCAGCCCGGATTCACCGGGCCGCCGGACGGGTCGCAGGTGCTGTCCGGCCGGATCTGGGAGTCGAGCTGCTGGAGCACGGCAGGAGGTTCCGCGCAGAGGAAGATGTCCGGCCTGGTGCATCCCCAGCCCAGGAGCCGGACCGGCAGGCCTTCGGCCGGGGCGGCGCCGATCCGGATCGGGGTGTTGGTCACCGGGGCGTTGAGCTTGATCAGCGCGATGTCGTACACGTCCGTGCCGTCCGGGTGCAGCACGATCCGCTCCGCGGTGCGGGTCGTTCCGCCGCTCGCCCAGCGCAGGCTGCCGATCCGGATCTTCTCCGGAACCTCTTCCTCGGAGTCGAGGCAGTGGCGCGCGGTGAGTACCCACGAGGGTGAGATGAGGCTGCCGCCGCAGTCGTGAAGGAGGGTGCCCTCCCTCTCCTGCTGGATCGAGACCATGAACGAGTACGGTTTTGTCGCGTCCTTCCCGCCGACGATGGCCTGTGCCGATGGGCCGCCGGCGAGGATGACGGTGAGCGTCGAGAAGCAGATGGCCAGGAATAGGCCGAGCTTACGCAAGATCGCTTCCTTCGTTCGGGGACATGGCAGGACGGGATCGTCGAGACGTGAACCCGTCCGATGCGGCGGTTCGTCGTGGTGGCGAAGAGCCGCCAGAAGAACTGTCAGGCACACCACTGGCCATCTGACAGCCCGATCGATGCTCATCTTCTGACCATTCGGGCAGCCCCACCTGGTGATCAGGCGAAACGCGGGGCCGGCGCGCCAATCGGATGGCCGAGCATGCGCGATCGCACCGTGCTCGGGATGGCGGCGGCGACGTGTGCTGGACAGTGCGGCGATCGATTCTGCGGATGCGGGAGCGTGCCGGAGGTTCGCCGCGGACCGTGCGTGGTGGACGGCAGGGTCCGCGTGGTCGAAGAGCTCGGTGGCGCGGTGCTTCTGCGTACAAGGGGGGAGCGCCCCGGAGGGGCGGTTAGGGAGTGGCGGGGGGCGGCAGCCGGGTCTGGGGCCGCTCGCCGCCGTGAGGGTGCCGCCCGTTCGTGGTGTCAGGTGGCGGGCGGGAACCGGACGCTCAGGAAGTGGGCGTCGGGGTGGGGGTCGGGGTCACGGTCGGGGTGACGCTGGGGATCGGGGTCGTGGTGGGCACGTCGGTGGGGATTTCGGTCGGGGTTCCGGATGGGATGTCCGTCGGAACGTCGGTGGGGATGTCGGTGGGGATGTCGGTCGGGGGCAGCGTGGTCGTGGGGGACGGGATGGGCGGAGTCGGGCACGGGGTCGGGGTGCGCCACTTGGGTGTGCGGTCCCACCAGTGGCCGCCGGGCCACCAGCGGTTCTTTTCGCGCCAGAGGTTCTTGTGCGGGCGGGTCAGGTCGAAGACGTAGCCCGCGGTCGCCGAGGTCCCGTTGCCCGTGGCGGTCACGGAGACCCAGTCGCCCTGGCGTACCTCGCCGCCGCCCCTGCGGCCCGCCACGATCTTGGTGTTGTCGTCGATCGCGTAGACCTGCTCGTAGCCGTCCTGGCTGCGCACCGTGATCGAGTTCTCGGCCAGTGCCGTGGCCTCCCCGGTGTGGGTGAACAGCGTGACGAAGACGCACGGATCCTTGGTTCCCACCACGAACTCCCCGTGCGGTGTGCCGAGGAAGGCGAGTGCCTGCGACCGTGACACCGTCGCGGTGGGGCTCGGGGTGGGCGTCGGGGGCGTCGGTTCCACGGTGGGCGGAACCGTGCCGGAGTCGGTCGGGGTCGGCTCGGGCGGGCTGATCGTGCCGGTCGGCGTCTCGCTGACGGTCACGGTGGGCTCGGGGGTGGGGGGCGTCGGGCCAGGGGATGACGCGCTGGCCGCGGCGACGCCGATGCCGCTCCCCGCCACGAGCACGACCGTGGTGGCGAGGACGGCCGGACGCGACACGCGTCTATGTGGCCGCTTGGGGCCGTCCTGCGGCTCGTTGGTTGACTTTTCGGGATTTGATGGCATACCCATGTCCTCCAGCTAAGCGCGTCACGGTATAACGGCGGCGTTAAGACGCATACCGCCGTGCCGCGCCGAAGAGAACTCCTGCCGTGCCGAGGCGTCCCTCCGGCGGGCGCGGGAAAGCCTGCCCGCGTCAACGCGGCCCATGCGGGCCGTTATCGCGCCGGAGGTGCTCTGGAAGGACTTCTAGCAGCTCAACCGGGTGTCGAAAATCTTGTCAATCTGTGGGATCGGTGGGATTTCGTCCGGAAATCGAAGTAGGTAGCCCGGTTCGACGGAGGTTTCTCGCCCGCCGTCGCGCCCAGCCCCGGCCCAGCAGCACCGAACCCGGAATGACGGCCATGCCCAGCAGGTTGGTCGTGAGGTCGCGCAGGAGATTGCCGTCCAGCAACGGGATCTTCTTCGGCTTGAACACCGGCAGGCCGATCGACGCGGAGATCTCGATCCGCAGCAGCGGCGGCCGGATCGGCTGGGGACGCTCCGGCTCGGGCGGCCGGATCGGCTCGGCGCGCGGCGGTGCCGGTCTCGGCCGTTCGGGTACGTCCGGCGGCGGCTGCTGAATGCTCGGCTGGGGCCGGAAGGTCTGCGTCGGCCCGGGATTCTGCGGCTGCGGTCGCGGCTCCTCCGGCGGCTGGGAACGCGGCGGCCTGGAGACGGTCGGGGCGGGCACGCGCGGCCTGCGCGTCTCGTCCGGACGCGACGCGCTCGGCCGGGGGACCGGTGCCCGCGTCCGTGCCTCCTCCTGCGGCGGCAGGACCGCGATCGGCAGGGTGGCGACGGACGAGGACTCCACTCTGGGGCGTTCGCTCCTGGTCGGTAAGCCGGGCGACGGCTTCGCCCGCGGCGGGTCGGCCGTGGCGACCGATGTGGCGGCGGGCGTGCGCGGAGCGGCCAGCACGGGCGTGGGAGCCGGGTCCTCGGAGTTGACCACGGCCACGGTGGCCACGGCCCCGGTCACCGCGGCGATCGCCAGCGTCCCGGCGATGACCGCCTTGGGCCGCAGGACCGGCCGCAGCATCGTCCGAGCCAGGGACGTGCTCATGGTCAGCTCGGGCGGTGCGTGCACGCCGAACCCGACGAGCGCCGCCGCCAGGCCGCCCAGCCCCAGGCGGCCCTCCCGCTCCCAGTCGTCCCCGTAGGCGGCTCGGGCGGTCTCTTCCAGCTCGACCAGGAAGGCCGCCGCCGACGGCGGGCGGTCCGCGGGATCCTTGGCCAGGCCGTGCCCGACCAGTTCGCGCAGCGGCTCCTCGACCCGCTCGACGGGCGGCGGCGAGTGCGCGTGGCGGTGGGCCAGCACCGTGATGTCCCCGTCGAACGGCCGGGTCCCAGACAGGCACTCGAAGAACACGGCGGTCGCCGCGTAGACGTCGGTGGCCGGGCTCGCGGGATCGTTCCGCCAGAGCTCCGGGGCCATGTACGGCGGCGAGCCCGCCACCCCGGCCGCGTCCCCCGAGGGCACCGCGATGCCGAAGTCCACGAGACGGCTGCCGCCGTCCACGGTGACCAGCACGTTCTCGGGCTTGAAGTCCCGGTGCACCACGCCCGCCTCGTGCGCGGCGGCCAGCCCGAGCAGCGCGCCCTTGAGCACGGCGAGCGCGGCCTGCGGCCCGGTCGCCCCGCGTTCCCTGATCAGGCGGCGCAGGGTGACACCGTCCACCAGTTCCATGACGATGGCCGCGCCGTCCGGGGTCTCCACGTAGTCCAGCAGCCGGGCGATGTGCGGGCCGCCGAGGGTGGCGATGAACCGTGCCTCTTCCCTGAAGCGGGCGACGAAGCGCGGGTCGGCGAGCAGGTCGCCGGACAGGTACTTGACGGCGACGTGGGTGCCGTCCGCGTCGTATCGCGCGAGCACCACCCGCCCTGAGGCACCCGACCCCAGCTCACGGAGATGGGTGTGACCGGGCACCTGCCAGCCCTGGGGGCGGTTCGCCACAGCGGACTCCCTACGCACGAATCGGCGGGGAAAGATCTGGTTATGGTCGGAAGTTATCCGCAAGATGACCTTATGTCGAGATAAGTGTTTCTATTCGTGACTATTTGTTTCAGTCGTCGAGGCGGCCCTCGTGGGCGATGTCCTCGGCCGCCCTGATGAAGTCGCCGATGTACGCCGCGGTGGCCGCCCGCGGCCAGGCGACGGCGACGACGCTGGGGCTGAGATCGGCCATCGGGACGTATACGACATTCGCCAACGGATGGCGTTCGGCCATTGAAAGTGGAACATAGGCGACGGCCTCTCCGGAGGCGACGGTTTCGATCGCCTGCGCGAGGTCGCACACCGCCGGACCCTGCCGGACCGGAACGCGGGGCAGAGTGGGCCGGTCCCGCCCGCTCCAGTAGGCGGCGACGTCGGCTCCGGCCCCCGGCCGGTGCGGGAAGATCTCCTCCGCCAGGTCGGAGCGCTCCAGTCGATCACGCCCGGCGAGCCGGTGCCCGGCGGGCAGCGCGGCCACACGGGGCTCGCTGTGCAGCGGCTCGAAGTCGAGCCCGGTCGCGTCGAACGGGCTGCGCAGCAGGGCCACGTCCGCCTCGCCCCGGTGCACCAGGGCGGCGGGGTCCTGCCAGCCGGTGACCATGGCGCTGACCGCCCGCCGTCCGGGCACGGCCTGGTAGCGGGTGCGGATCCTGGCCAGCAGCGCGGCGTCCGCCGACCGGGCGGCGACCAGCAGCGGCGGCCGGCCCGTCGCGGTACGGCGGGCGCGGCGCAGCGCCCCGTCGAAGGCGGTGAGGACGAAACGGGCGGAATCGAGCAGTTCCTCGGCTTCCGGGGTGAGGGAGACCAGGCGGGTGGTCCGATCGAAGAGCCTGAGGCCGAGCTTGGCCTCCAGTCGCCGGATGCTGCGGGAGAGCGGGGGCTGGGCGATGCCCAGGCGCTCTGCCGCCCGGCTGAAGCTCAGCTCCTCGGCCACGGAGACGAAGTAGCGGAGCTCCCGGATCTCCACGTTATTCATACTCGATCACAATAAATCCCATTGATGCAGATATTTCCCTTAGAGGTTGGTATCTGATGGATGCGGCCACTGTGGGATGTTGAGGAGACGGTGGTGGCCCAGGGCCGGAGGGCTCAGCGGGCGCTGGTCACGATGGCGCTGGTCGCTGTTGCGTCTATGACGGTTGCGTCTGTGACGGTCGCGCCCATGACAGAGGCGCGTGTGATGGTGGCGCGGGCCATGTCGCCCGGCTCCGGCCCGGCCTGGGCGACCTGCTCGCCCCCGGGCGCCCAGACGCCGGAACGGCCCGTCGTCCGCTCGTATCCGCCCCCGGTCGGCCCCGCGAACGCGGCGACCACCGCCCAGACGCCGTGTCCGGCGGCGATCTCGCGGGCGCGGGCCGCCATGGCGTCCGCCTCGGAGTCGAACTTCAGCGCCGCGGCCACGTAGACGTCGATGCCGAGGGCCGCCGTGTCGCGGGCGTGCCGCGCGACGTTCAGGTCCTTGCAGACGGCGAGGCCGAGGCGCAGGCCGTCCACCTCGACGGCGACCGGTTCGGCTCCCGGGGCGAACCGCGCGGCCTCCGCGTCGCCCAGCCATACCTTGCGGTACGCCACCGTTACCCCGTCGCCGTCGATCATCAGCGTCGCGATGTGCGGACGGCCGGACGCGCCCTCTACAGGCGCGCCCGCGAACGCCACCGAGCCGGTCCGCGCGCACGCGTCCACCAGCGGCGCGAGCCGCGGATCGGCGGGGCCGACCGCCGGGGCGTCCAGTTCGTATCCGGTCAGCGACATCTCCGGGAAGACCACCACCCGCGACCGCGCCGACCTCACCGCCGTCGCGTGCGCGAGCGCGTTCGCCGTGAGGTCGTACGGCACGCACCGCGGCTGGGCGGCCGCGATGCCGAGCCGGTCGTGCATGGGCCGCCCCCTTTAACCGGTCAGACCCGCCAATCATAGGTGGAAGCGGTCAACCCGCATCGCTCAGGCGGACGGTGTGCCACTCGGGTCGTCACCGGGGCATCATTCAGGGCGGCCGCGCCCCGGGGCGCGGGATGATCGATGCGGAGCCGTCCGCCGGTATCGGCCGGATGGGTCCATGCATCTCATATACGGTACTGAATGCACTGATGACTTTGTGATTGCAAGGAATGCCGGGGCTTGCGGCCGGTATCTACGAAGATAGGGTGATGGACATGACGACGTTTCGAATCAGCGAGGCCGCCGCGCTGCTCGGGGTCAGCGCGGACACGGTGCGGCGCTGGATCGACGCCGGTCGGCTGCCCGCGCGGCGTGACGTGCTCGGCCACCGCATGGTGGCGGGCACCGACCTGGCCGCGTTCGCCAGGGCCCAGGTCGCGACGGAGGACGGCACGGGTTTCTCCTCGGCCCGCAACCGCTTCCGCGGCATCGTGACCGAGGTGGTCAAGGACGCGGTGATGGCCCAGGTGGAGATCGCCGCCGGGCCGTTCCGCGTGGTCTCCCTGATGAGCCGCCAGGCCGTGGACGAACTCGGCCTGGAGGTCGGGGTGATGGCCGTCGCGGTGATCAAGTCCACCAACGTCGTCGTGGAGATTCCCGACAACGCTCGCACAGCGAGTCATTAAGGAGTGCCAGGTGATCAGGCGTCCTTCCCGCTGGGCCCTCACCGTCCCCGCCCTCGCCCTGACGCTGGGCCTTTCGGCCTGCGGAACCAGCGGCCCCACCCCGGCAGGCGCCGGAGCCTTGCCGTCCGGCTCCGCCAAGGGGGCCACGTCGCTGACGGTCTTCGCCGCCGCCTCGCTGACCGGCACCTTCACGGAGCTGGGCAAGGCGTTCGAGGCCGCCCACCCCGGCACCAAAGTGACCTTCAACTTCGGCTCCAGCGCCACGCTCGCCCAGCAGATCACCCAGGGCGCGCCGGCCGACGTGTTCGCCGCCGCCAGCCCGGCGACGATGGAGTCCGTGACCGACGCGTCGCTCGCCGCCGCACCGGCCACGTTCGTGCGCAACAAGCTGGAGATCGCGGTCCCGGCCGACAACCCGGCGAAGGTGGACGACCTGAAGGACCTCACCAGCCCCGACGTCAAGGTCGCGCTGTGCGCGGAGCAGGTGCCGTGCGGCGCGGCGGCGGTCAAGGCGCTGGACGCCGCCGGGCTCAAGGTCACCCCGGTGACCCTGGAGCAGGACGTCAAGGCCACGCTGACCAAGGTCGAGCTGGGCGAGGTGGACGCCGCGCTGGTCTACAAGACCGACGTGATCGCCGCGGCGGGCAAGGTAACCGGCATCGAGTTCCCCGAGGCCGACAGGGCGATCAACGACTATCCGATCGCCGCCCTGTCCAAGGCGCCCGCGCCGGACCTGGCCAAGGGATTCGTCGAGCTGGTGCTGTCACCGCAGGGGAAGGACGTGCTGACCAAGGCCGGATTCCAGGCCCCCTGACCGGCATGACGCGGATGGGAGCACGGATGTGACACCGCAGAGGCGGGCCGGGCGGGGTGGGCGGCGTGAGGCCGCCTGCCGGTCCGCCGCCAATGCCGTCTGCCTGGGCGGCCCGTGCCACGGACTGCTCACCCGCGTCGACCAGGATCTCGGCCTCGTCCGCGTGCCAGTGCCGAACGACACGGGGCCGGACGACACGGGGCCGCGTGGCACGGTCACCGCCGAGTACCTCGTGACCCGCGAACGCGTCCACCAACCAGGCCAGTCCGGGCCGCTTCTCGCCCTGCACTGGGCGGGCGTGCCGGTGCGTGTCTGCCGGGGCGGAGGGCCCTGAGCGACACCGGACTTTTCTGTCGGTGGCACCACCTATGCTGACCGGGCCTGACCGGCCCGGTCGCAGGAATCGGGCCGCTGACATGGGAGGACACACGATGGCACCGCTTCAGTCGCGGATTCAGCGGATCGCCGACGAGTTGGTGGGCAGCGGTGCGGAGGTCGGTCTCCAGGTGGCCGTCTACGAGGGCGGCGAGCAGATCGTCGACGTCGTCGCCGGCCAGGCCGACTCGGTCACCGGCCGGCCCGTCACCGCCGACACGCCGTTCTACGCCTATTCGGTGGGCAAGGCGATGACGGCCGTAATCGTGCACATGCTCGCCGAGCGGGGCGCGTTCGGCGAGGCCGGATACGACGCCCCGATCGCCCAGTTCTGGCCGGAGTTCGCCCAGCACGGCAAGGAAGGCGCGACCATCCGGCACGCGCTCACCCACACCGCGGGCATCCCCGGGCTGCCGTCCGACGTGACGCCGGAGGAGGTCTGCGACTGGGAGCGGATCTGCGCACGGGTCGCCGGGCTGGAGCCGTGGTGGAAGCCGGGCACGGCCACCGCCTACCACGCCTACACGTTCGGCTTCATCCTCGGCGAGCTGGTCCGGCGCGTCACCGGGCGCCCGATCTCCGACCTGCTGCGCACCGAGATCGCCGAGCCGCTCGGTGTCGTGGGCGAGCTGTGGTTCGGCGTGGCCGAGAGCGACATCCCGAGGGTCGCCCGGCTGGAGGACGACCCGGCCGCGGCCGGGTTCGAGATGCCCGACGACTCGCCGTTCTGGAAGCTCGCGCCGCGCGCGGTGAGCCCGGACGCCACCTTCGGCAACCGCCACGACGTGATCGCGGCCGACATCCCGGCGGGCGGCAAGGTGTCGGCCCGCGCCGTCGCGCGCATGTACGCCGCGCTGGGCGGCGAGGCCGGCGGCGTGCGCCTGCTGCCGCCGGAGCGGGCCGCCGGGCTTACGCGCGTCGCCTACTCCGGCACCGACGAGATCTTCGGCATGCCGTCCTCGTGGAGCCTGGGGCTGGCGCTCGGCCGCCCCGGCGCCGCGCCCGGCGCCCCCGACACCTGGTACGGCTGGGGCGGCGTCGGTGGCGCGTACGCCGGGCTCGACACCAAGACCGGCCGCACCCTCGGCATCTGCAAGAACCGTCTCAGCGTCGACTTCGAGACGGCCGCCCGCATCGCCGCCGCCGTGGCCGAGTAGCCAGGGCCGAGAAACCGGGGTGGCCCCCTGGCCAGGGGGCCACTCCGAGTTGTTTCATCCCTTTTCGCCGGAAACCCGATGTTGACCCCCTGGATGGCCGTTCTTCGCGAATCCCCGCGTGATTGGCCATAGTTAAAAGGAGAGTGGACGGTCGTTACGGGGGAGCGAAATGACTCACGTCTCGCGCGCGCCGCGCCGAGCTGGAACACTCATCGACATCCTGGCGGCCAGGGCGGAGGAGACGCCGGAAAGGCTCGCCTACTCCTATTTTCCCGCGCCTGACTCCGGCCCTGACCGGCTCACCTACGGCGAGCTGTGGCGCACCGCGGCCGGGATCGCGGGCCGGGTACGGGCGGTGGGCGGGCCCGGTGACCGGGTCCTGCTGCTGTCCGGGCTCGGCGCGCACTTCGTGGGCGGCTTTCTGGGCTGCATGCTCGCGGGACGCGTTCCCGTCCCCGTCGTGGCCACGCACGAACCGGCCGCCATCGCCGCGCTCGCGGCGACCGCCGCCGACTGCGACGCGACGGCCGTCCTCGCCCCGGCCGCGATCATCGACGCGGCCCGTGCGCTGTGCGCGGGGCATCCGCCGCTGGCCCGCCTGCACTGGATCCCGGCGGACGGCCCCGCGCCGGAGCCGGAGCCGGGGGAACTGATCCTCCCCGAGCCGGGCGACATCGCGTTCCTGCAGTACACCTCCGGCACGACGACGTCGCCGCGCGGGGTGATCGTGCGGCACGAGAACCTGATGCGCAACCTCGACGCGGTGCGCGGCGCCTACCGGCACTCACCGGAGAGCCGGGGGGTCATCTGGCTGCCGCCGCATCATGACATGGGGCTTATCGGCGGCATTCTGCAGCCGCTCTTCGTGGGATTTCCGGCGAGCCTGATGTCGCCGATGACATTTCTCGGCGACCCGCTCACCTGGTTGCGTGAAATCGCCACCGGAAACGCCCCGACCACGGCCGGTGGGCCGAACTTCGGCTACTCGTATTGTGTGCGGAAAGTGTCCGCCGAGCAGGCAGCCGACCTCGACCTGAGCAATTGGCGGGTGGCGTTCGCCGGAGCCGAGCCGATCGACCCGGGCGTGCTCGCCGCCTTCGCCCGCCATTTCGCCCCGAGTGGTTTTCGCGCCGACGCCTTCACCGCCGGATACGGCCTGGCCGAGGCGACCCTCGGCGTGAGCAGCGCGGTTCCCGGCACCGGGCTGGTCACCGCGCGGCTGTCCACGCCGGCGCTGGAGCGCGGCACGGTCGAGGAGGTCGCCACCGGCGGCCGGGTGATCGCGAGCTGCGGCGCCCCGATGGACGGCACGGTCGTCATCGCCGACCCGCACACCCTGGAACGCCGCGCGCCCGGGGAGATCGGCGAGATCTGGCTGAACGGCCCGGGCGTCGCCGCCGGTTACTGGGGCAGGGAGGAGGGGAGCGAGCCGGTCTTCCGCGCCCGCCTGGCCGATGAGCCCGGCTCCGCGACGACCTACCTGCGCACCGGCGACCTCGGCTTCCTGCGCGGGGGCGAGCTCTACGTCACCGGACGCCTGAAGGACCTGATCATCATCCGGGGCCGGAACATCGTCCCCCACGACGTGGAGCGGTCGATCGAGGCGAGCCACCCCGAGGTCCGCAGGGGCGGCTGCGCGGTGGTCGCCGTGGACGTGGGCGGCGAGGAGCGGCTGGCCGTGCTGGCCGAGATCGACCGGTCCAAGACCTCCCGCCCGGAGGACGACCTGCGGGCCTCGATCCGGCACATCGTCTCCCGCGACCACGCACTCGACGTCCACCGGGTGGTACTGCTCGGCCCGAAGGAGATCCCGAAGACGACCAGCGGCAAGATCCAGCGCGTCAGGGCGGGCCAGATTTTCCTCGGCCGGGAGACCGAGCGCGGCGCCGACACCGAGACCCACCTGCGTGCCTGGCTGTCACGCCAAACCGGCCTCGACCCCGCCACCCTCGACCCCACCCGCCCCCTGACCTCCTTCGGCTTCGACTCCCTCAAGGCCGTCGAACTCAACACCTTCCTGGAGGAGCACTACGGCCTGAAGATCCCCGCCGAGACCCTCTTCAACGGCCTGACCCTCGCCACCCTCGCCACCCACATCGACTCCCTCCCCTCACCCTCGCACCCCGCACCTTCAGAGTCCGCGTCCCGCCGGGCGGTACCGCCGGAGGCCGCGCCGCCGCAGGCCGTCCCTTCACGGGCTGTGCCCTCGGTGCCGATAGAAGGGGCAGGGGTGTTGCGTGAGGTGGGGGGCGGCCCAGGCTCGCAGGGACTGGACTTTAGTTTGTTCTTCTTTTCCAGTGATGCGGGGGGTGAGGGGGCGGGAGATGGAGGGAGGTATCGGCTGTTCTTGGAGGCTGTGAAGTTCGCGGATCGGCATGGGTTCAGGGCGGTTTGGACGCCGGAGCGGCACTTTCATCGGTTTGGGGGGTTATTTCCTAATCCGTCGGTGCTTGGGGCGGCGGTGGCGGCCACTACCGAGGGGATTCGGATTCGGGCGGGGAGCGTCGTGCTGCCGTTGCACGATCCGGTGCGGGTGGCCGAGGAGTGGGCGGTGGTCGACAACCTGTCCGGTGGGCGTGTCGATCTGTCGTTCGCGGTCGGCTGGAACGCCGACGACTTCGTTCTCGCCCCCGCCGACTACGAGGCGCGTGCCCAGGTCACCTTCGACGGCATCGAGACCGTGCGCCGTCTGTGGCGGGGCGAGTCGGTGACCCTTCCCAACGGGAAGGGGGCGCCCACCGAGATCCGGATCTTCCCGCCGCCGGTGCAGTCCGAGCCGCCGCTCTGGATCACCTGCAGTGGCGGAGTGGAGCGGTTCGAGCAGGCCGGACGGCTCGGCGCGAACATCCTCACCGCGCTGCTGTTCCAGGACGTGGACGAGCTGCGGACCAAGCTGGACGCCTACCGCAAGGCCAGGGCCGCCGCCGGGCACGATCCGCGGACCGGCCATGTCACGCTGATGCTGCACACCTACCTCGGCCCCGACGAAGCCTCCGTCCGCGCCGCCGTCGAGGCGCCGTTCAAGAAATACCTCAGAGACTCGGTGGACCTGTGGCGGCGCGGTTCGACCGCGCTCGACCGGCTCGGTGAGGCCGAGCGGGCCACCGTCCTGGACTACGCCTTCGAGCGCTACTACCGCACCAGCGCCCTGTTCGGCACACCCGACCAGGCCGCCGGGCTGGCCGGACGGCTGGCCGCCGCCGGAGTGGACGAGATCGCCTGCCTGATCGACTTCGGCGTGGACGACCAGCGGGTGCTGCAAGGGCTCGGCCACCTGCGCGACCTGAAGGACCGTCAGGCGCGCCCCGCGCCCCCGCCCGGTGACGACGAGCTGAACGCCGCGCTGGCCGAGCGCCACGCGCTCCCGCACCGCAACGCGCTCGGCGTGCTGGCCAAGGCGCGCGGCTTCGACCTGGCCGCGAAGCTGGGAGACGCCGGGCTGCTCCCCTTCTACCTCGACCTCGGCGACAACGACGGCGCGACGGTGGTCCACGAGGGCCGACGGCTCGTCATGCTGGGCTCCAACAACTACCTCGGCCTGACCGCCGACCCGCGGGTCAGGGAGGCCGCGTCGGCGGCGGCGCTCGCCGACGGGCCGAGCGTGACCGGCTCCCGGCTGATGAACGGCTCCACGCCCGCCCACGGCGAGCTGGAGCGCCGCCTGGCCGCGTTCGTCGGCCGGGAGGACGCCCTGCTGTTCACCACCGGCTACCAGGCCAACATCGGCCTGCTCTCCGCGTTCGTCAACGGCGGCACCGTGCTGCTGGTGGACGAGGAGTGCCACGCCTCGATCTTCGACGGCGCGGCGGTCGGCGGCGGCCGGGTGCTGCGGTTCCGCCACAACGACCTGGCCCACCTGGAGCTGCGTCTGGCCGAGGACGTGCGGTCGACACCGGCGATGGTGATGGTGGACGGCGTCTACTCCATGTCGGGAGACCTTGCCCCGTTGCCCGCGCTTCGCGAGATCTGCGACCGGTACGGCGTGCCGCTCGCCCTCGACGACGCCCACGGCCTGGGCGTGGCCGGTCCCGGCGGGCGCGGCGTGGAGGAGGAGTTCGGCATGGTGGGCGCGTCCGACGTGCTCACCGGCACCTTCTCCAAGAGCCTGGCCTCCGTGGGCGGCTGGCTGGCCGGGCCGCGCCACCTGATGGACTGGGTCCGCTACTACGGGAGGTCCATGCTGTTCTCCGCCTCCATCCCGCCGCCCGCCGTGGCCGCCGCCTCGGCCGCCCTGGGCGTCCTGGCCGCCGAACCGGCGCTGCCCGCCAGGGTGCGCGAGCTGTCCGACCGCTGGCGGCGGGGCCTGCGCGAACTGGGCTTCGACACGGGCACGTCACAGACCCCGATCGTGCCGGTGATCATCGGTTCGGAGCTCGACTGCCTGCGCTTCAACCGGCTGCTGCTGGCGAGGGGCGTCTACGCCAACTGCGTGATCGCGCCCGCCGTCGCCCCGGACCGCGCGCTGATCAGGACCACCGTCACCGCGGCGCACGAACCGCACCATCTGGACCGGGCGCTGGCGGTCTTCGCCGCCGCCGGGCGCGAGAGCGGGCTGATCGGGTGAGGCCCGCCGGGCCTCACCGGCGGCCGTAGAGGAGGCGGAGCAGCCCGGCGATGCGCCGGTCGTCGGACGGCCTGCGGGTGAACGTGGTGGTGCGCAGCGGCCCGGGGAAGCGCTGGCGGGTGACGGCCTTGGACCTGGACCACTCGCGCAGGCCGTCCGGGCCGTGGATGCGCCCGAACCCGGAGTCGGCGGTGCCGCCGTAGGGCAGCGACGGCACCCCGGCGAAGGACAGCACGGAGTTGACCGAGGTCATGCCCGAGCGCATCCGGCGGGCCAGTTCGACGCCGCGCGCCCGGGAGTAGACCGCGCCGCCGAGCCCGAACCGGGTGGCGTCGGCCAGGCGCAGCCCTTCGTCCATGTCCGTGACCCTGGCGACGGTGAGTACCGGGCCGAAGGTCTCCTCGCGCACCACCAGGGCGTCTTCCGGGACGTCCACCAGGACGGTGGGCTGCACGTAGCGCTCGCCTACCGCGCCGGGGCCGCCGACCACGGCCCGGCCGCCCCGGTCCAGCGCGTCGGCGATGTGCCGCCGGACGATCTCGGCCTGCGCGGGCATCGTCATCGGCCCGATCGGCGCGCCGGGGCCCGCGCTCAGCCGCCCGGCGATCGCGGTGACCTTGGCCACGAAGGCGTCGTAGACCCGCTCGTGAACGTAGACGCGCTCGATGGCGATGCAGGTCTGCCCGGCGTTGCTCATCGCGCCCCACACCGCGCCGTCGGCGGCGGCGTCGAGGTCGGCGTCGTGGTCGACCAGCATCGCGTCGGAGCCGCCGCCGTCGATCAGGACGGGGGTGAGCGTGTCGGCGCAGGCCCTGGCGACCTTCTGGGCGGTGGCGGGACACCCGGTGAAACCGATCTTGTCCACGCCGGCGCGGCACAGCGCCTCGCCGGTGGCCGCCGCCCCGGTGACGACCTGGAACAGCGCGGGGTCGCCGCCCGCCTCGCGCCAGGTCGCGGCGAGCCGGAGCCCGGTCGCGGTGGTGTGCTCGCTGGGCTTGAGCACGGCCGCGTTGCCCGCCGCCAGCGCGTAGCCGACGGTGCCGATCGGGCCGAAGACGGGGTAGTCCCACGTGCCGAGGACGCCGATCACGCCGAGCGGGCGGTATTCGACCCGGGCGGAGTGGTTCGCCATCAGGATTCCGGACGGCGCCCGCCTCGGCCCGAGCACGGCGCGGGCGTGTTTCGCCGCCCACGTGAGGTGCTGAGCGGTGACGAGCAGTTCAAGCATCGCGTCGGGGTAGGACTTGCCGTTCTCCTGGTGCACCAGCCGGGCCAGTGAGCGGGCCTCGCGCACCAGGGCCGCCCGCCATGCCCGCAGCACCCGCCCGCGCGCGGTGAAGCCGGTCTCGGCCCACGCCCCGGCCGCCGCGCGGGCCCGGCGCACCGCCGCGCCGACCTCGGCGGCTGAGTGCACGGGGAAGTGGGCGATGATTTCCCCGCTGGCCGGATTGAACGATTCGAATGTGTCTCCGGACAGGGCTGGACCCCCGATGGCCACCATGGCGATATTTTACTTCACCGGCCCCCGCCCTGCGGGTTTTGCTCACCGGCCGGTGAATCCGGCCATTCTGTCCGGCGAATTCGTGCCGGATTTTCCCGGCGGAGGTTTCGCTTCGAATGCCCGTGGACGGTCCCCGCGGCGGTCGCGCGGACCCCGTCTCCGGCCCCCGTGGGCGCCTCGAACCCGCGATCGCGGGACGTGTGCGGTCGCCTGGCGGCGGCGGAGCGTTTCAGGGAGCGTGGGCGAGTACTTCTTTTTTATTCAACAATTTCCGGCCGAACGGACCGTCCCGATGTTTGCCCCGTTGTGCGGAACGCTTATATTGAAGGAGACGGGCAGGTGGGGATCGCGGGCTCCACCGCTCGGTGACATGTCGTTTTCCGCTGTGCGCGGGCACCGTAGCATACGGGCTTTGGGTGGGGTGTCTCCATGTTACGAGTGGCATTATCGGGCTGTATTCTGTGCGATTTGAGGTCCCCCCGGACGAAAGACGGCCGATGAACAGCGGCCCGCCGGGGGAGCGCCCCCAGATCCTGGACCTGCTGGCGGCGGGCCGTGAGGTTCGCCCCGACTCACCGGCCGTGACCGACCCCGAGGGCGTGCTGACCCGGCGTGAGCTGGAGGAACACGCGCTGCGGCTGGCCGCGGCACTCAAGGGAAGGGGCCTCCGGCGGGGCGAGGCCGTCGAGATCAGGGCCAGGCCGTCCCGGTGGGCGGTGGCCGCGATGCTCGGCGTGCTGTACGCGGGCGGCCACTACGTGCCGATCGACGTGGCGCTGCCGCCGGGCCGCCGCCGCGCGATGGCCCGTGCCGGGGGCGCGCGGCTCACCGTGGTCGAGCCGGACGCGGATCCGCCGCAGGGCGTCGCGCCGGAGGCGGTGGTGCGGATGGGGCGGCTGCCGGCCGTACCGGCGTGCCCTGAGGCCGGCACCACGGCCCGGCAGGGCTCCGACGGCGCCGAGCTGCCCGCCTACGCGCTGCTCACCGGCGGCCCGGACGGCGAGCCCGCGCCCGTCGTGGTGACCAGACGCGCGCTCGGATACTCCACCGCCGCGCGGATGGGCCACTACTCGGAGCCGCCGTCGGTCTTCCTGCTGTGCTCGTCCATCTCCTCCGACAGCTCGGCGGCGGGCGTCTACTGGTCGCTGGCGACGGGAGCGCACCTGGTCGTCCCGGCCGCCGATCCGCTCGACGTGGCGGCGATCGGCGCGGCGGCCGAGCGGCACCGCGCCTCCCACGCGCTGCTGCTCCCGTCGCTCTACGACATCCTGCTCGACCGCGCCGAACTGCTCCCGTCGCTGCGCACGGTCATCGTGGCGGGCGAGCCCTGCCCACCGGCGCTGGTGCGCCGGCACTTCGCGCTGCTGCCCGGCACCGCGCTGCACAACGAGTACGGCCCGCCGGAATGCACCGTGTGGGCGCTGGTCCACCGGTGCGAGCCGGTGGACGGCGAGGGCGGCGACGTCCCCATGGGACGGCCCATCCCGGGCACACGCGCCCACGTCAGGGCCGACGGCCACCCGGCGCGCACCGGCCAGGTGGGGGAGCTGTGGATCGAAGGGCCGGGTGTCGTGGCCGGTGGCAGGGCGGGCGGCGATCCGCCGCCGTTCCGCACCGGCGATCTGGTCCGCCGCGACGCCCGGGGGCACCTTCGCCTCGCCGGGCGGCGCGACACCCTGGTCACCCTGGCGGGCACGCGGCTGGAACTGGAGGAGGTCGAGCGCGCGGTCCGGGAGCGCAGCGGCGCGCGGTCGGCCGCCGTCGGGGTGGTGCGGCGCGACGGCCTGCCGCACGCGCTGGTGGCCTTCCTGGTGCCGCCCGCGCCTGGGCTGGCCACGCTGCGCCGCGTGCTGTTGTCCGACCTGCCGCCAGCCGTGGTGCCGAGGACCGCGTGCGTGGTGGACCGGCTGCCGGTGCTGCCGGACGGCAGGCTCGACCGCGCCGCCCTCGACCGGATGGCCGCCGACCGCCTGGGCTCGGCCTGGACCGGCCGGCCCGGCACCCGGCGCTGGACCGGCCACCACGAGGTGGACAACGACGAGCCGCCGGGCCCGGACCGCCGCAGGCGCCACCACTGAGCGGGATTCGCGGCCCGGGTGAGACACCCGGGCCGCGACGCGTCACAGGTGGTAGGAGTACTCGGCGAACTCCCAGTCGGTGACGTGCCGGGAGAAGCGCTCGACCTCGTTGCGCTTGTAGGCCAGGAACGCCGAGGCGAAGCCCTTGCCGAGGATCTCGATCAGCGCGCTGTCGGCCTCGAAGGCGTCCAGCGCCTGCGGCAGGCTCATCGGCAGCACGGGCGCCTTGGACTTGTCGTAGCCGTAGCCGACCAGCGGCGCCGGGGGCTCCTCGGCCGCGCGCACGCCGAGCAGCGCCGCCGCCGTGACGCCAGCGATCATCAGGTAGGGGTTGGCGCTGGCGTCGCCGAGGCGGACCTCCAGGCGGGCTCCCGCGCCCCGCTCCGGCGGGATGCGGATCATGGCGCTGCGGTTGTCGAGGCCCCAGTCGATCAGCCAGGGGGCGGCGGTGTCGGGGCCGAACCGCTTGTAGGAGTTGATCGTGGGGTTGGCCAGGGCGGCCAGCGCGGGCGCGTGCGCGAGGATCCCGGCGATGGCGTGCCGTGCCGTCGCGGACAGCCCGTAGGGGGCCGAGGGATCGTCGAAGGTGTTGCGGTCGGCGTCGTCCAGGCAGGACAGGTGGATGTGGAAGCCGGAGCCGCCCTCGTCGTTGAACGGCTTGGCCATGAACGTGGCCAGCCTGCCGTCCACGCGGGCCAGTTCCTTGATCGTCGTCTTGAACCAGAAGGCCCGGTCGGCGGCGTCCAGCGCGGGGGAGTGGGTGAGGTTGATCTCGAACTGCCCGCTGCCGAACTCGTGGTTGCCGCCGGACACGCCGAGGCCCAGGTCGCGCAGGTGGCGCAGGGTCTGGGTGAGGTGCCCGTCGGGGTCGCCGCGGCGGCCCGCCGTGTAGACGTTGCCGCTCCCCTCGCCGTACCGTCGCCAGCCGCCGGCGGGGTCGGGCTCGCACAGGTAGTACTCCAGCTCGGGGCCGGCGACCGGGCGAAGGCCGTGTTCCGCGCAGCGGGCGAGGACGCCGCGCAGCAGGTCGCGGGGCGATTCGGGTGCGGGCGCGCCGGTCGCCGGGTCGATCACGTCGCCGTGGCACCAGGCCACTCCCGGCTCCCACGGCACCGGGGCCAGTGTGGCGAGGTCGGGCATGACGACGATGTCCGGCATTCCGGCGTCCATGCCGCCGCTGATCTCCAGCGTGTCGCCGCGTGGGCTGGTGTGATAAACCGCACGGCAGAACGCCAGGCCGTGGTCGCACGCGTTCGGCAGGAAGTCCAGCAGGACGTCGCGGGCGCGGTCGGTCCCTGTGAGATCGGGATAGATCACGCGGACCACGTCGACGCGCTGCTCGGCCAGGCGCTCGATGTGCTCCCGGACCTGGGCGGATGTGGAACCGCTCACCGGCGGGTCTCCTCGGGGACGGGGATCGTTTGAGGTCAAACGTAATGCCCAGCCGTCCGGGGTGGCAAGGGTGTTGACCGCATCGCCCGTCGCTCCCTATTTTGTTTGGAGCCAAACGAATTGGAGGGAACCACTGTGGCCGGCGTTCGCGGCTTCTTTCATCCCAAGACGGCGACGGGCCGGTCGTCCCTCATACCCCGGCCTCCGTGGCACTACTCCGGCGACCTGCTCACCGTGGAGTACCGCACCGATCCCGAGCGGGTGCGCGAACTGCTGCCCGAGCCGCTCGGCCTGGCCGAGGAGGACCCCGGCGCGGTCGCGCTGATCTGGGCCGACTGGCAGTCCTGCGCCGCCTCGGGCGAGGAACTCCTCGACCCGGTGCTCGCGCAGTACAAGGAGGCGTTCGTCGTCGTCCGCTGCTCCTACCGGGGCCGCACCTACTCCAGGTGCGTCTACATCTGGGTGGACAAGGACTTCGCCATCGCCCGGGGCTGGCACCAGGGTTACCCCAAGAAGCTCGGCTCGATCCACATGACCAGGCCGCACCCGTACGGCCCCGCGCCCCGGATCGAGGCCGGAGCCCGGTTCGGCGCGACCCTGGCGGCAGCCGACCGCCGCCTGGCCCAGGCCGTCGTGACGCTGCGCGAGCCCGCGAGGACCAACGGCTTCGTCAACGGCCACCCGATGGCGCACCACCGCTGGCTCCCCGCCATCGGAGGGAACGGCGGGCTGGCCCTGGACGAGCTGATCGAGTCGGGCGCGGCCTCCTTCGAGGGCGGCACCCCCTGGGCCGCCGACGCGGAACTGGAGCTGTTCGACTCCCCGACAGAAGAGCTGTCCCTCCTGGAGATCCGCGAACCGATCGGCGCCTACTACCGCCAGGTCGGCGTGGTGTGGGACGGCGGCACCCTGCTGGAGTCCGGCACGTCCCGCGCCGAGTAGCCGCCCGTCTCCCGAAGCCTTCCCGGAGGTAACCGAAATGTCAGATCAAATCACCGTCGCCGGCGTGAGCGTCGACACACGCCACTGGATCGGCGGCGAGCGCGTCGCCTCCGCCACGACCTTCACCGACGTCTCACCGGTCGACCAGGCAGAACTCGGCGAGATCGCCAGGGGCGGCGCGGCCGAGGTGGACGCCGCCGTAGCCGCCGCCCAGGCCGCCTTCCCCGGCTGGGCCGCCACCTCCCGCGAGGAGCGCGCGGGCGTGCTGCGGGCCATCGCCGACGGCGTCGAGAAGCGCCTGGAGGAGCTGGCCAACGTCGAGACCCTCGACAACGGCGCGCTGCTCCGCTCCCACCGGCGCGGCGTCATGCCCCGGGTCGCGCACAACTTCCGGTTCTTCGCCGACTGGCTGGAGGGCCTGGCCCACGACGACTTCGACACCCGGGGCCATGGCAACCACGTCTCCTGGGACCCGGCGGGGCCGTGCGCCCTGATCACGCCGTGGAACGCCCCGCTGATGCTGGCCACCTGGAAGGTCGCCCCGGCGCTCGCGGCCGGGAACACGGTGGTGCTCAAGCCCGCCGAGTGGTCGCCGCTGACCGCCTCGCTGCTCGCCGACATCGCCGCCGAGGCGGGACTGCCGCCCGGCGTGCTGAACGTCGTCCAGGGGTACGGCGCCGAGGCCGGGGCCGCGCTCGTCGCCCACCCCGGCGTGCGGCGGATCAGCTTCACCGGGTCCGTGCCCACCGCCAGGCACATCGCCCAGGCCGCCGCCGCCAATCTCACCCCGCTCAGCCTGGAGCTGGGCGGCAAGTCGCCGCTGCTGGTGTTCGCCGACGCCGACCTCGACCTCGCCGTGGACCTCGCCGTCGAGCAGTACGACAACGCGGGGCAGGTCTGCCTGGCGGCCACCCGCCTGCTGGTCGAGTCGCCGATCGCCGAGGAGTTCGCCCGCCGGTTCGCCGAGCGGGCCGCCGCCCTGGTCCAGGGCGACCCGAGGGACGAGGCCACCGACATCGGCCCCAACATCCACCCCCGCCAGCTCGACAAGATCGACGGCTTCGTCCGCCGCGCCGTCACCGGAGGGGCCCGCGCCCTGGTCGGCGGCGGCCCCAACACCGACCTGGGCGGCCTGTACTACCGGCCCACCCTGCTCGCCGGGGTCGAGCAGGACTCCGAGATCGTCCAGGAGGAGGTCTTCGGCCCGGTGCTCACCCTGCAGACCTTCGACGGCGAGGACGAGGGCGTACGGCTGGCCAACGACACCCGGTTCGGCCTGGCCGCCACCGTCGCCACCGGCGACCGGGAGCGCGCCGAGCGGGTCACCGCGCGGCTCGTCGCCGGGACCGTCTGGGTGAACTGCTTCTTCGTCAGGGACCTGCGCGCCCCGTTCGGCGGCTCCCGCGAGTCCGGCGTCGGCCGCGAGGGCGGCAACTGGAGCTTCGACTTCTACTGCGACGTCAAGAACACGGTCAGCGCGCCGAGAGGGTGGCGGGAGAATGGGTGAGATCGTCGGAGCGGGCCTGCTGGCCCACGTGCCCACCATCGTCCTGCCCGAGGCCGTCCGGCTGGAGCTGAACGACGGCAAGGAGATCAGCCTGGTCACCGGCCTGCGCCGGTTGCGCGAGGAGGTCTTCGAGACCCTCGACTACGACACCGTGGTCGTGCTCGACTCGCACTGGGCCACCACCGTGGAGTTCGTCGTCACCTCCCACCGGCGCCGCTCGGGGCTGTTCACCTCGGAGGAGCTGCCGCGCGGGATGTGCCGCATGCCGTACGACTTTCCCGGGGACCCCGAGCTGGCGCACAACATCGCCTCCTTCGCCGGGGCGCACGGCACCTGGATCACCCCGATCGACGACCACTACCTGCCGATCTACTACGCCACCACGAACCTGTGGAAGTACCTGGGCGAGGGCCTGCCGGACAAGAGCTGGGTGACCATCGGCGTCTGCCAGACCGGCGACATGGAGGACCACCTGCGGCTCGGCCGCGCGCTCGCCGACGGCATCGCGCTCACCGACCGCCGGGTGCTGGTGATCGCCTCCGGGGCGCTGTCGCACACCTTCTGGCCGCTGCGCCAGTTGCGCGACCACGAGGCGAGCGACCCCGTGCACATCTTCTCCCCGGAGGCCAGGGCGGCCGACGAGGAGCGCATCGGCTGGTTCAAGGAAGGCCGGCACGACCGGGTGCTCACGACCATGCCGGAGTTCCGCAGGTTCAAGCCGGAGGCGGGCTTCTCGCACTACCTGATGATGGCGGGCGCCCTCGGCGAGGAACGCTGCACCGCGCCCGCCCGCCAGTACGGCGAGTACGAGAACTCGGTCGGCACGGGCCAGGCGCTGCTCTGGTTCGACCGGCCCGCAGACGGATGGACCGCACCCCGCCAGGAGATCGAACATGCCTGAGTACCGCCGCATCCTCCTCGACGGCGCCGCCGTCCAGGTCGTCCGCGAGGGCGACGACCTGGTCTCGCCGGACGGGCGCCGGGTGCGCGCCGAGGAGGCCGCGCACCTGCCCCCGGTCGTGCCCTCGAAGATCATCGCGGTGCACCTCAACCACATCAGCCGGGTGCGGGAGTTCCAGATCGGCCTGCCCGCCACGCCGACGTACTTCCACAAGCCGACCTCCGCGCTCAACTCGCACCGGGGCGCGATCGTCCGCCCAGAGGGCTGCAAGTGGCTGAACTACGAGGGCGAGGTGGCCATCGTCATCGGCAGGACGTGCCGCAACATCGCGCCGGAGGACGCCGGGGAGCACATCGCCGGATACACCGTCGCCAACGACTTCGGGCTGCACGACTTCCGTGACACCGACGCCGGTTCGATGCTGCGGGTCAAGGGCTCCGACACGCTCTGCCCGCTCGGCCCCGGCCTGGTCACCGACTGGGACTTCCGGGGCAAGTACCTGCGCACGTACGTCAACGGCGAGGTCGCGCAGGACGGCAACACCGACGAGATGACCTGGGACATGAACTACCTGGTCGCCGACATCGCCCGCACCATCACGCTGTACCCCGGCGACGTGCTGCTGTCCGGAACCCCGGCCAACTCCCGCCCGGTACGGCCGGGCGACGTGGTCGAGGTCGAGGTGGAGGGGCTCGGCAGGCTCACCAACCAGGTGGTCACCGGTCCCGTCCCGATCCGCTCCGACGTCGGCGCGCAGCCGACGGAGTCGGAGGAGGTGCTGTCCACGGCCCTGGGCGGCGACTGGGAGTTCCGCGGGATCCGGCCGCCCCGGCGATCCTGACCCCCGCGCATATAATTCGGCCCCGAACGGAGATGCAGGAGGGAACCGCGGGTGCCAGGTCAGCGTTCCATCACCGAGACAGAGAAACTGGTCGCGTCACGCCTCGGTGACATCACCATCCGGCACGAGCAGATGGCGGTCGTGTCCAACATCCATCGCGCCGCCGCCGCCGTGCGGCAGCACCTGGAGAACTCCGTCCTGCGCGACGTCGATCTGACCTGGACCGGGTTCGTGGTGCTCTGGGTCATCTGGATCTGGGGAGAGTCGGAGTCGCGGCAGATCGCCGAGGAGGCGGGCGTCTCCAAGGGCACGCTGACCGGCGTCTCGCGGACGCTGGAGTCGCGCGGGCTGGTCGCCCGGTCCGAGCACGCCAGCGACCGGCGGCTGGTGCTGCTCCGCCTCACCCCGCAGGGCGAGGACCTGATGCGGCGGGTGTTCCCCGACTTCAACGCCGAGGAGGCGTTCGTGGCCGAGGGGCTGTCCGCCGAGGAGTGCCTGACCACCGCCGACGCGCTGCGGCGCATCGTGCGCCAGGTGGAGGAGAACGGCGAGGAACGCCGCCTGCGCCTGCTCGGCGGATCTCCGCCCGCCCCGCGCCGCAGCGGCCGCCGCCCGAAGGCGGCGGGCATCGACCGGGCCCCGGACGCCCAGCCCTAGCGGGACGCGGCGACCAGGGCGGTGAACAGCGCCTGCTGGGCGTCGTCGTCGCGGGCGGTGTCCTCCGGGTGCCACTGGACGGCGACGAACCAGCCGGGCGAGCCCGGCCGTTCGAACGCCTCCAGCGTCCCGTCGGCGGCGTGGGCGGTGGCGACCAGCCCGTCGCCGAGCCGGTCCACCCGCTGGTGGTGGTAGCAGGAGGCGTCGAGCTTCGGCACGCCCGTCAGGCGTCCGAGCAGGGAGTCCGGCCGCGGTTCGACCGGATGGACGACATGGCGGTGCTCGCGCCCGGGGCCGCCCATGTCCTGTTCCAGGGTCCCGCCGAGCGCCACGTTGACCACCTGCAGGCCCCGGCACACCGCCAGGGTGGGCAGGCCCGAGGTGAGCGCGGCCCTGGCCAGCGCCAGGTCGAAGCCGTCCTGCTCGTCGTCCACGTCGTAGACGTCGCGGTGCGTCTCGGCGGCGCCGTAGCGGTGCGGGGCCAGGTCGCCGCCGCCCGGCAGCAACAGGCCGTCGAACCGGGACAGCCGGGCCGCCACGTCGTCCGGGTCGGCGTGCCCGCCCGGCGCGTGCGGATGCACGACGGCGGGCTCGCCGCCCGCCCGCCAGACCGCCTCCACCAGGGCGCGGGCGGCGACCTCCGCCGCGTAGCGCAGCGCCGAGGCCGAGGCGGAGAACCGGGCGGGTACGGCGATCAGGGGTCTCACAACTGGATCCAGGTGGTCTTGAGCTCGGTGTACTTCTCCAGGGCGTGGATCGACTTGTCGCGCCCGTTGCCGGACCGCTTCATGCCGCCGAACGGCACGGTCAGGTCGCCCTCCTCGTAGCAGTTGACCCACACCGTGCCCGCCCGCAGCGCCCGGGAGACCCGGTGCGCCGTGCTCAGGTCGGAGGTCCACAGCCCGGCCGCCAGGCCGTATTCGCTGGCGTTGGCCAGCGCGACGGCCTCGTCCACGTCGTCGAAGGCGAACACCGACAGCACCGGCCCGAAGACCTCTTCCGTGGCCAGGCGGCTGCGCGGGTCCACCTCGTCGAACACGGTGGGCTCCAGGAACGACCCGCCACTGGGGTCCAGCGTCCGGATGCCTCCGGTGCGCAGCCGCGCGCCCTGCGCGATGCCCCACTCGATGTGGCCGAGCACGCGTCCCAGATGGCTCTCCCCGGCTAGCGGGCCCATCTCGGTGGCCGGGTCCAGGGGATCGCCGACCCGCAGCGCGCGGGCACGTTCCACGACGGCCTCGGTGACCCGCTCGGCGATCGAGCGGTGCACCAGCAGCCGCGAGGGCGCGGTGCACATCTCGCCCTGGTTGAAGAAGATGCCCCACGCGGCGGTGGCGGCGGCGGCCTCCAGGTCGGGCGCGTCCGGCAGGATGATGTTGGGGGATTTGCCGCCCAGTTCCAGCCAGACGCGCTTGAGGTTCGAGTCGGCCGAGTAGCGCAGGAACTCCCGCCCCACCGTGTCCGAGCCGGTGAATGCCAGCACGTCGACGCCGGGGTGCAGGCCGAGGGCGCGCCCCGCCGTGGGGCCGTCGCCGCAGACCACGTTGAGCACGCCTGGCGGCAGGCCGGCCGCTGTGGCCAGGCGCGTCAGCTCGATCGCCGACAGCGGCGAGCGCTCCGACGGCTTGAGCACCACCGTGCAGCCGGCGGCCAGCGCGGGCGCGATCTTCCAGGAGGCCAGCGTGAGCGGGAAGTTCCACGGCACGACCGCGCCGACCACCCCGGCCGGTTCGCGGGAGACCAGGGCGAGCGCGTCGCCGGGCACGTGCGGGGCCTCGTCGGTGAGCTTGCCGGCCAGCTCGCCGTACCAGCGGAAGGTGCCGATGGCGGCGCGCAGCTCGATGCCGTGGGCGTCGGCGATCGGCTTGCCCATCTCCAGGGACACCAGCAGGGCCAGCCGGTCGCGGTGCTCCTCGATCAGGTCGGCCAGGCGCAGCAGCGCCCGGCCGCGCTCGGCCGGGGCCATCCGAGGCCAGGGCCCGGTGTCGAAGGCGCGGCGGGCGGCGGCGACCGCGAGCGCGACCTCCGGCTCCCCACCGTCCGCCACCTCGGCCAGCGTGCGGCCGTCGCGTGGTGAGACGACCGAGAACACCCCGGCGCCGCGCGGTTCGTCCACGCCGTCGATGTGGTGGCCGGTGGGCGGGTCCAGCTCGCTGGCCAGCGCCAGCCAGGTCTCGTGGGTCGCGCCCGCCGTCACCGGGCGCCCTCCCGCTCGCGCGCGAAGCGCCCGTCGAAGACGGTGAGGTCGATGGACATCGGTGGGTGGTCCCCTCTCGCCGTGGCTCCACCACAGGTGCTGAAACGAGAATGTATGGGTCCAAACGATTTTCGTCAACGATGCCTGAACCGGTCGATCGTGGATATCGAACGTGAGGCACTGTTATCTTATGTATCCTTACTAAGATTAGAGATCGGTGTCCGGCATGTCACCTCCCCGGTTCGTAGGCGCCCACATGCATCGATGGCATCTGACCGCCAACAACAGGAGACCGCCGTGCTTGACCACCTCAGCGAGGGACGGCTCGACGTCACGGTCGGCTCGGGGCACAGCCCCGCCGAGTACCGCGCCCTGGGCTACTCGCCCAAGACTCGCCCCTCCAGGATGGAGGAGGGCCTTGAGGTGCTGAAGCTCGCCTGGACCGGCGAGCCGTTCACCCACACCGGCGCTACTGCGACCCCCAGGACCTGATGGTACGGCCGGCGCCGCTGCAGTGGCCGCACCCGCCGCTGTGGATCGCCGCCGGCGTACGCCGACCTCAAGCGGTTCGCCGATGAGGTCCTGCCGGTCGTCAAGAGCTGGTAGCCCGGCGTGGACGACGGCCGCGGTCCGCACGGACCGCGGCCGTTCGCTCAGTTCTCGGGGTAGTAGCGGCCGACCGTCTCGGCGACACAGGCCGGTTTGCCCGACCCCTCGACCTCCAGCGTCGCGCGCAGCACGACCTCGACGCCGCCGCCCGCCTCCTTGGCCGACAGCAGCGCCGCGCTGACCCGCACTCGCGAGCCCACCGGCACCGGGCTGGGGAACCGCACCCGGTTCAGCCCGTAGTTGACCGCCATCCGCACGCCCTCGATCCGGAACACCTGGCGGACCAGGCCGGGCAGCAGCGACAGCGACAGGTAGCCGTGCGCGATCGTCGTGCCGAACGGCCCCCGCGCGGCCAGCTCCCGGTTCACGTGGATCCACTGGTGGTCGCCGGTGGCGTCGGCGAAGGTGTCGACGCGCTCCTGGTCCACCGTCATCCACTCGCTGACGCCGAGCTCCTGGCCCACGCACGCGGTGAACCGCGCGAGGTCGTCGAAGACGCGCACTACATGTTCCTTCCGCCGGCCACCTCGATGACCGTGCCGGTGATGAAGCCGGACAGGTCGGAACCGAGGAACAGGGCGGCGTTGGCCACGTCCTCGGGCTCGCCGATCCGGCCGAGCGGGATGCTCTCCAGCATCCGGTCGAGCACCTCGGGCGGCATGGCGGCGGTCATCGCGGTGCGGATGGGGCCGGGTTGGATGGCGTTGACGCGGACGCCGTACTTGGCCATCTCGCGGGCGGCGGCCTTGGTCAGGCCGATGATGCCGGCCTTGGCGGCGCTGTAGTTGGTCTGCCCGAAGTTGCCGACCTTGCCGGAGATCGAGGAGATGTTCACGATCGCGCCGCGCCGCTGCTCGCGCATGACGCGCCCGGCGGCGCGGGTGCCCAGCCACGCGCCGGTGAGATGCACGTCCACGACGGTGCGGAAGTCGTCGAGGGACATTTTCGCCATGGTGGAGTCACGAGTGATGCCCGCGTTGTTGACCATCACCTCGATCGAGCCAAAGGACTCGCGGCAGGCGTCCACCAGGGCTGTGACGGCCGCCTCGTCCGTTACGTCGCAGGGCACCGCGATGGCCCGGTGCCCCTCGGCGACGAGCCCGGCGGCGGCCTCGCCCGCCGCGTCGGCGTCGATGTCACTGATCACGACCGACGCTCCGTGCCTGGCCAGCACGGTCGCGATGGCCAGGCCGATGCCCCGGGCGGACCCGGTGACGACGGCGCCGCCCCCCTCGAAATTGCTCATCTCTCTCCTAATCCTATTTTTATCATTAATAACAGAAAGTTATATGACTCAGTGCGGTGGGCGCTTCTCCACGAAGGCCCGCGGCCCCTCGGTCTGGTCCGCATGGCCCCACAGACCGACCAGATGCTGCGCGCCGACCCGGCACGCGTCCGTGAGCCCCAGCTCCAGCGCCGCCCACAGGGCCTTCTTGGTCGCCGCCATCGCGGCGGGGGAGTCGCGCGCGATCTTCTCGGCCAGTTCCTGCGCCTCCTCCCTGAGCCGTTCCGGCGGGTCCACCACCTGGCTGACCATGCCCAGCTCGTAGGCGCGCCGCGCCGTCAGCCGCTCGTGCGAGCCGCACAGGGCCATCCGCATGACCGCCTCGAACGGCATCTTCTTGGCCAGGCCGATCATCTCTATCGCGGTCACCTGGCCGACGCTGAGGTGCGGATCGAAGAACGTCGCGTCGGAGGCGGCGATCACGATGTCGGCGTCGGCGACGAAGTGCAGCCCGCCGCCCGCGCAGATGCCGTTCACCGCGGCGATGACCGGCTTGGCCACCTTCTGGTGCCAGGAGGTGAAGTGCAGGTCGAGGTCCAGGAGGTCGTGCTGGTAGCGCCGCATGCCCACGCCGTCGCCCGCCATCTCGGAGAGGTCGGCCCCGGTCTGGAAGGCCCGCCCCTCGCCGGTGTGCACGATGACCCGCGGCGCGGGGTCGCGGTCCGGTTCGAGCCACGCCTCGGCCAGCTCGGTTCGCCAGCCGCCGGGTCTGGTCTAGCGCGCAGGGCCGGTCCGGCGACGCCGGACCGGCCCTGCGAAGCACCCCACATGGACTACGACGGTGCGCCGCCGTAGTCCATGTTGTCGAGCAGGTCGGTGTCGACGATGGCGCCGCTGGTGGAGCCGAGGCTCGACCGCCTGGTCGCCGCCAGGTGGGCACTGGCCAGCCGGACGGCACGCGCGCCGTCGCCCGCCTCGATCGCGTCCACGATCTTCTCGTGGTCGCGCAGCGCCGCCCGCAGCGACTTGCGCGCCATCGGGGAGTCGGGCTCGGCCTGCTCGTCGACCTCGGACCACACCGTGGACTCGTGCGCGGTCCAGATCATCTCCAGCGAGCCGATGATCACGATCATGGTCTCGTTGCCGCAGGTCTCCACGATGGTCTCGTGGAAGCGCCGGGCGCCGATCGGGAATTGCTCCGGGTCGTCGAAGGTGTCCTGCTGCTCCTCGATGACCCGCCGGAGCTGCGGCACCGTGGTCTCGGCGCGGTCGGGCCGCGCGGCGCACAGCGCCACGCAGGCCGGCTCCAGGTGGAGCAGCGCGCCGCTGACGTCGGCCATGGTGGTCTGCCGCGTCTGCAGGACCATGCTGATGGTGCGGGCGATGCGCTGCGGCGTCGGCAGGTGCACGACGGCGCCGCCGACGTTGCCCCGGCGCACGGAGACCAGTCCTTCGGTCTCCAGGATGCGCATCGCCTCGCGGACGGCGGGCAGGCTGACCCGGAACTCGGTGAAAAGGTGCTCCTGACGGGGCAGGCTGTCACCTTCCGTCAGCCGGCCCGACAGGATGTCGTCGCGCAACTTCGCGGCTACGATCTCTGCGAGGCGCGGCTGTCGTAGTTGTCGCACAGGAACCCTCTCGGATTAGGCACCGGCGCAGGTCAGGGTCGAACTCGCGCCATCGATGTCGTGTTTGGCCCCACTGTAAATCATACAATCATTACGGCTACAGCGTAGCTTGCCTGCCGGGGGTGGCGAGGCCTTGTTCGCGCAGTTCGCGGCGCAATAGTTTGCCCACGTCCGATCGGGGGATCTCGCTCGTCACCCGGAAGGCCGCGGGCACCTCGTAGGGGGCCAGGTGCTCCCGGCACCACGCCGTCAGCGCGGCGGCGTCCACCTCCGTCCCCGATGGCACGATCCAGGCGTGCGGCACCTCGCCGAGGCGCTGGTCCGGCATCCCGGCCACGTCGCGGGCCAGGGCGGCGGCGGGCTGCATGGGGCTGAGCGAGACCACGCTGAACCGAGAGACCAGCGCGCCGACCACGGCGCCGACGACGCCGGGGCGGCCGGATCGACGGCCAGGACGGCCCGCAGCCGGGCCGGCAGATCGTGGTCCTCGGGATGGGCCTCAGCCGTCATTCGTCCTGCCCTGAGCGAACCGGCCAGCGCCCGTCGCATCGGCTCGGTGGTCCGTTCCGTCGGCAGCCCGTGCTCGGCGCGCACGATCGCCACCTCGCACGCGGGGGCGAACAGGTCGTCGGTGGTGAACCGGCTCTGGCCGAACAGCCCGGGGTCGAAATTCCAGGTCCAGCCGCCCTCGGTGGGCCGGACCGACGTCTCAGCCAGGTGGTCGACGATGAAGCGGTGCGCCCGGCCGATCTCGGGGATGGGGTTGAAGCGCGCCACCGCCTCCTCCGCGTCGCGTACAGGCGTGGACGCCGCAGGTCGTCGCGGCGGTCACGGGCGCTCTACGCCCTGCGACGCTCGCCATCGCGGCCAGGCCGAGCACCGCCACGGCGGCGAAGAACCAGAACCCCCACGGGTAGGCCACGCCCGCGGTGACCAGCGCCCCGGTGACGAACGGGCCGACGATCGACCCGATCCGGCCGACGGCCGAGGTCAGCCCGAGCGCGGTGCCCCTGGCCCCCGCCGGGAAGGAGTGCGCCACGAACCCGAAGATGAGCACCTGGGCGGAGAACACGAACACCCCGGTCAGCAGCACCATCAGGTTGAGCACCACTTCGCTGCCGACCCGCAGGCTGAGCCCGGCCAGCAGCACGGCGGCGGCGGCGAACCAGATCACCGCGACCCGCCCGATGCCGAAGCGGTCGGCGACGGCCCCCGCCACCAGCAGCCCGGCGATCGCGCCCACGTTGAGCACCAGCAGCAGCGCGATCGACGTCGTGATCGGGTAACCGGCCGTGGCCATGAGCTGCGGCAGCCAGGTGTTGAGCCCGTAGACCAGCAGCAGCCCCATGAACGAGCCCACCCACACGGTGACGCTGATCCGCCGGAACCTCGGGCCGAGCAGGTCGCGTGGCCTGACCCGCTCGCCGGCGCCCGACTCCCTGGCGGCCAGGAACGCCGCCGACTCCGGTAGCCGCGCCCACATGAGCGGGAGCACGACCAGCCCGGCGACGCCGCCGCCGTAGAAGAGCACGTGCCAGTCGCCGACCACCGCGAGCGCCAGCAGCGAGGTGAGGACCGCGCCCACGTGGTAGCCGGTCATGGTGATCGTGTTGGCGCTGGCCCGGCGGCGCTCGGGCAGGTTCTCCGACATCATGGTCAGCGCGACGGGCATGCACGCGCCCAGCCCGAGACCGGCGACGAACCGGAACGCGCCGAACATCGCGACGCTCGCCGACAGCGGGATCAGCAGTGTGAAGACGGAGAACAGCAGGACCGAGCCGATCAGCGTGAGCCGCCGCCCGAACCGGTCGGTCAGCGGCCCGATGCACGCGGCGCCGATCCCCACGCCGACCAGTGACACGGTGGCGACCGCGGTCGCGCCCGCCGGGGTGAACCCCAGATGGCCGGTGCGCAGCAGGGTGGGGATCGTCGCGCCGAGCGCGACCAGGTCATAGCCTTCGAGCAGGACGGTCAGCCAGCAGAGGACCGCGGTCCACGCCGTACGGCCGGGGGGTTTGGTCAAGGCTGTTCTCCCTTCGCGTGGCGCTACTCCGGAGTGGTGAGGTGCGTGTCCACCTGGATGAGCCGGGGCCCGCGCGTCGCCTCCTTGAGCCGGGCGCGCAGCTCGTCCGCGTCGGCGACCGCGACGGCGGGTACGCCGTAGCCTTCGGCGATGCGGGTGAAGTCCATGCCGGGCAGCTCGGTGCCGGGCACGTCGGGGGTGCCCAGCAGTCCGCCGAACCATTGCAGCGCGCCGTAGCTGCCGTTGCGCAGGATCACGAACGTGACCGGGACGGCGTGGTGGGCGGCCGTCCACAGCGCGGTGACGCCGTAGTTCGCCGATCCGTCGCCGACCACGCCGACCACCGGCCGGTCGGGGCGGCCCATCGCCATCCCGACCGCCGCGGGCAGGCCGAACCCGAGCCCGCCCGCCGCGGGGAAGAAGTACGAACCCGGCTCGCGCAGGTCCATCTGCCGCCACCACGCCGCGTTCGTCGAGGTGGACTCCACCACGTAGGCGGTGTCGGCGGGCAGCGTCTCGCGCAGCGCGGCGAACACCTCCTCGGGGTGCAGGGCGCCGCCGTGCGGGCCGATCGCCGCGGCCGGGGGAGCGACGAAGCGCGGTGACGGGCTCGGCGTGGGCCGTGCGGGTCTGGCGGGCACGCCGGTCAGCAGCGCGTCCATCACCGCGCCCGGGTCGGCGACCAGTGACCGGCCCACCGGGGCCCGCGCGGCGGCGTCCGCGTCATCGGTGACCTGCACGAGCGTGGCGCCCTCCGGCAGATAGGGGCCGGGGACGTGCTGGTGGTAGCGGAAGACCGGCGCCCCCAGCACCAGGATCAGGTCGTGCCCGGCCAGCCTGTCGGACAACGCGCCGATGCCCGCCGGGAGCACGCCCCGGCACAGCCGGTGCCGGTTCGGGAAGGGCAGCCGGAACGGCGAAGGCGCGATCCAGACCGGCAGCTCCAGGTGTTCGGCCAGCGCCACGGCCTTGCCGAACAGGCCCGCCGTGTCGATGTCGCCGCCCAGCACGAGCACCGGGTTCACGGCCGCGGCTACCTGCCCGGTCAGCTCGGCGAGCTGGTCCGCGGACGGGGTGAGCGCCCGCCGTACCTCGCGGTCCAGCGTGGCCAGCTCGTTGCCGCCCAGCTCGGCCGCCCAGTCGTCGTACGGCACGGACAGGTAGGTGGGACGGCGGCGCAGCTCGGCCTCGAAGACCGCCTGCGCCACCGAGCGCGGCACGTCGGCCGCGCAGGTGGGCTCACCGGACCAGCCGACCAGCGGGCGCATGAGCTGCGTCGCCTCGGTGTTGGCGAGCATCGCCTCCAGCCCGATCGCCGAGCGAACCTGCTGCCCCGCCGTCAGCACCAGCGGCGAACGCGACTGAACCGCGTTGGTCAGCGCGCCCATGGCGTTGCCCGACCCGGCGGCGGCGTGCAGGTTGACCAGTACCGGACGGCCGGTGGCCTGTGCGAACCCGTCGGCCATGCCCACCACGACGCCCTCGTGCAGGCCCAGAACATAGGTAAAGGAATCGGGCAGCTCGGCGAGGAACGGCAGCTCGTTGGAACCGGGGTTGCCGAAGATCGTCGTCAGGCCACGGCGTTCGAGGAACTCATGAACGATCCGGCGGGCGGTCGGCATGGAACGGGGTCCCCCTTCGGAGGGCGATGTGACCTGTCTCTCATGGCCACCTGTCACCTCGACCCTAGGAAGACGTCAGAGTGTGTTCAAATAGATGTTTCCGAGGCGGTGACATAGACGGGATCGATGATGCGCGACTTCGACCTCAACCTCGTGCGCACGTTCGTGCTGCTCTACGAGACCCGCAGCGTCACCGCCACCGCCGAGTCCATGCACGTCACCCAGCCGACGATCAGCTACGGCCTGCAGAAGCTGCGCCGCAGGTTCGGCGACGAGCTGTTCCGCAGGAGCAGCGGCGGGCTGGTCCCCACCACCACGGCCCGGCAGTTGTACGAGCCGCTGCACGCCGCGCTGTCCGGCATCGAGGCCGCCGTGAGCGGCGCGCGCACCTTCGACCCGGCGAGCGCGCACGACGCGTTCACGCTCTGCCTGTCGGACCTCGGGGAGGTGTCCCTGCTGCCCCGGCTCATGGCCGCGCTGCGCGAGCGGGCGCCGGGCGTCACCCTGCGCGTCCGCCCGCTCGACGTCGTCAACGCCGCCGATCGGCTCGGCCGGGGCGAGATCGACGCGTTCATCGCCTCACCGCTGCTCGGCTCGCAGCGGGTGACCCGGATCCCGCTCTTCACCGAGGGCTACGTGGGCATGGTCGCCGACGACCACCCGAGACTGCGCGGCGACCGCGCCCGCATCGCCGACCTGCGCGCCGAACGGCACATCACGGTGCTCGGCCCGTCCGGGCACGAGGGCCCGCGCCGCGCCCTTGAGGGGCTCGGGGTGCTGCACCGGGTGGCGCTGGAGGTGACCAGGTTCGCCGCGCTGCCGTACCTGGTGCAGACCAGTGAACTGTTCGCGATGGTGCCGCGCAACGCCGCCGAGGTCTTCGCGGCCGAACAGCGCGTCCGGCTGCTGGAGCTGCCCCTGGAGATCGAGCCCGTGCGGGTGTCGGTCTACGCGCGCCACGCGCACGCGCGCAGCCCGGCGCAGCACTGGCTCGTCGGGTTCATGCGCGAGGTCCTCGGCGACGAGGAGGCGCCGGTCTAACCGGCGATGAAGAAGAACGTCTGGTTGTGCACCACGGTGTCGCCGGTGTCGCCGCCGGTCTCCGGAAGGGTGACGAGGAAGGTCTCCGTGAAGGGAACGGCCCGCTGGTCCTCGTGCCGCAGCCGCCCCGTGATCACGATCAGCTCGGCCCCGAACGGCGTGCGCTGCTCGGAGATCACCTCAGGCTCGATCCCCAGCTTCGGCAGATTCGCCAGGTGCTTCCCGATGGCCGCGAGCCCCCGGTTCTCCTTGCCCTTGGCGATCAGTACCGAGGCGTCGGTGTAGTAGGCCGTCAGGGCCGCACGATCGTCCTGAAGCTGGACGTAGTACCGTTCGATGAACTCGCGTGGCGTCATAGTCGAGCTGACCACGCCGAACCACGAGACACCAGAGACCCTCACTTTCTTCGTGAGGTCCCCCCACGACTTCGCCGCCCCGCCCGCCGGACGGGGCATCCCCGGCTCGATCTTGGGGTGGCGGTTAGGTTAGCCTTGCCTGATCTGGGTGGATTTGGGTGGGGTGTGCAGGTGAAGTCAGGGCGGGACGTACTCTCGCGTGCGATCGGCGGGCAGCGGGGCAGGCTGGGCTGGGGCTCGTTGCTGGGCGCGGGGCATCAGGCGGGTGAGGCGCTGGTGCCGGTGCTGATCGGGGCGGCGATCGACCAGGCGGTGGCCGGGGAGAGCTGGAACCGGCTGCTGGTGTGGCTGGGCGTGCTGGCCGTGGTCTACCTGGGCCTCTCGTTCAGTTACCGGTTCGGCGCGCGGCTCGGCGAGCGTGCCGCCGCGGAGGCGGCGCACGAGATCCGCATGGCCGTGGTCGCCAGGGTGCTGCACCCCGGCGGCGGCGCCGGGCGCGACCGGCTGCCGGGCGCGCTGACCGGGGTCGCCACCGAGGACGCCCGCCGGGTCGGCATGGCGCTGATGGCGGTCCTCGCCGGGATCGCCGCCTGTACCGGCCTGGGCGTGGCCAGCGTGGTGCTGCTCCGCACCTCCGTGCCGCTCGGGCTGATCGTCCTGGTCGGCACTCCCGCGCTGCTGTGGCTGGGGCACCGGCTGAGCAGGCCGCTGGAGCAGCGCAGCGCCGTCGAGCAGGAGAGCGCCGCGCACGCCTCGGGAGTGGCCGCCGACCTGGTGGCCGGGCTTCGCGTGCTCAAGGGCCTCGGCGCCGAGACGGCCGCGGTCGAGCGCTACCGGCGCACCAGCCGGAATTCCCTGGCCGCCACCCTGCGCGCCGCCCGCGCCGAGGCGTGGCAGAACGGCGTCGTGCTCGCCCTCACCGGCGCGTTCATCGCGCTGCTCGCCCTGGCCGGGGGCACGTTCGCGGCGAACGGCACGATCACCCTAGGCGAGTTCGTGGCCGCGGTCGGCCTGGCGCTGTTCCTCCAGGGGCCGCTGCAGACGCTCGCCTGGGTCAACGCCGAGCTCGCCCAGGCCCGCGCCTCCGCCGCCAGGGTGGCCGCGCTGCTGTCCGAGCCGCCCGCCGTCACCGGCGGCGGTCGCGACCTGCCCGCCCGCGTCGAGGGCGCGGTACGGCTCAGCGGCGTCAGCCACGGCGTCCTGCGCCACCTGGACCTGGACATCCCGGCGGGCGAACACGTCGCCATCGCCGCCGCCGACCCCGCCGCCGCCGTCGCGCTGCTGCGCTGCCTGGGGCGGGAGGCCGATCCCGAGTCGGGGACCGTCGAACTCGACGGCGTCCCGCTGTGCGAGGTGGATCCGGCGAGGCTGCGAGAGGCCGTTCTGGTGGCCGAGCACGACTCCGTGCTCTTCGATGGGAGTATCGGCGACAACATCGGCGGCGACGAGGCGTCGGCGGGCGAGGTGCTGGCGGCGGCCGGTGCCGGCGAACTGTCCCCCGCGGCTCAGGTCGGCGAACGCGGCGGCGCGCTGTCCGGCGGCCAGCGACAACGGGTCGCGCTGGCCAGGGGGCTGGCGGCAGGCCGTCCGGTGCTGGTCCTGCACGACCCGACCAGCGCGGTGGACGCCGTCACCGAGGCGCGCGTCGCCGAATCCGTCAGGCGGCTGCGCCACGGCCTGACCACCGTCGTGGTGACCACCAGCCCCGCCCTGCTGGCGGCGGCCGACCGGGTGCTGTTCCTGGACGGCGGGCGCGTCGCCGACGCGGCCCCCCACGACGACCTGCTGCGGCGCAACGAGGACTATCGCAAGGCGGTTCTGGCGTGAAAGACCTGCTCCCCACCGCGACCCCGGCCCGCACCCGCGCCGCCGTACGAGAGATCATCCGGCCCCATCGGCGCATCGCTTTCGCGGGCTTCGGCCTGCTGATCGCCGCCACCGCCACGGGGCTGCTGGTGCAGCCGCTGCTCGGGTACATCGTGGACCTGGTGGCCGGGCACCGGTCCGCCACCGCCCTCACCGCCCTCACCGTCCCCACGGTCGCGCTGGTGCTGGCCGGTGTGGTCCAGGGCGTGCTGGCCGCCTGGGGGCTGGTGCTCGTGGCCAGGTTCGGCGAGACCGCGCTGGCCGACCTGCGCGAGCGCTTCGTCGAACGCGTCCTGACACTGCCGCTTGAGCGGATCGAGCGCGCCGGTTCCGGCGACCTCACCTCCCGGGTGACCGGCGACGTGGCGCGGGTGGCCGAGGCCGTCCGGTCGGCGCTGCCCGCGCTGGCCCGCTCGCTGCTGTCGATCGTGCTCACCCTGGTGGCGATGGCGCTGCTGGACTGGCGCTTCATGCTCGCCGCCCTGCTGGCCATCCCGGTGCAGGTGCACACCGGACGCTGGTACGTGCGCAACGCCGTGCCGCTGTACGCGGCCCAGCGGGTCGCCACCGGCGAGCAGCAGCAGCAACTCCTCGACACGATCGCGGGGGCCTCCACCGTCCGCGCGCTGCGCGCCGAGACCGAGCACCTGGAGCGGGTCGGCGTCCGCTCGCGCGCCGCGCTGGAGATCACGATGCGCGGCGTGCGGCTGGTGCTGCGCTTCTACAGCCGCCTGCACATCGCCGAGTACATCGGGCTGGCCGCCGTGCTGGCGGCGGGCGTGCTGCTGGTGCGCGACGGTTCGGCCACCATCGGCACGGCCACCGCCGCCGCGCTGTACTTCCACAACCTGTTCGGGCCGATCAACACCGCGCTCGTGCTGCTGGACGACGCCCAGTCGGCGACGGCGGGCCTGGCGCGCCTGGTCGGCGTGGCCGACCACGTCACCGAGAGTACGCCGAGGACCGGGCAGGGGGAGAGCGGCGTGGCCGTGCGGGGGCTGCGCCACGCCTACGAGGCCGGCCGTCCGGTGCTGCACGGGGTCGACCTGGACATCGAGCCGGGGCAGCACGTCGCGCTGGTCGGGCCGAGCGGCGCGGGCAAGACCACGCTGGCCAAGATCGTGGCGGGAGTCCACGAACCGACGGCGGGCACGATCCGCATGCCGTTCAAGGTGGGCATGGTGACCCAGGAGGTGCACGTCTTCGCCGGTCCGCTCGCCGACGACCTGCGCCTTGCCCGCCCGCAGGCCACCGACGAGGACCTGCGCGCGGCGCTGGCCCGCGTCGAGGCCCTCGACTGGGCCGAGGCCCTGCCCCAGGGACTGGCCACGGTCGTCGGCCAGGGCGGGCACCGGCTCACCGGCGCGCAGAGCCAGCAACTCGCGCTCGCCCGGCTGGTGCTGGCCGACCCCGACCTGGCCGTCTTGGACGAGGCCACCGCCGAGGCGGGAAGCACCGGTGCCCGTGCCCTGGAGCGCTCGGTGGAACAGGCCATCGACGGCCGGACCGCCCTCATCGTGGCCCACCGCCTGACCCAGGCCGCCTCCGCCGACCGCGTCGTCGTCATGGACGCGGGGGCCGTCGTGGAAGACGGCCCGCACAAGGACCTGCGGGAGGCGAACGGCCCGTACGCCGCCCACTGGACCGCCTGGACCCGGCACCACCCCCAAGAGGCCCACCCCCAGGAAGCCGCTGATGCCTGAGCCAGCGATAACGTGCGATCGAGTGATCCGCGCCGGTGTACGCTTCCGCGCGTGTCCGAAATTTCGGTACCTGGTTACACGATCAAGGGTGTACTCGGCCAAGGCGGTTACGGGGTCGTCTACCTCGCGCTGCAGTCGGCCGTCGGCCGCGAGGTCGCGCTGAAGGTCGACAACCGGGTACTGCTGTCCGAGCGGGACCGGCGCCGATTCATGCGCGAGGTCACCGCCGCCGGCGCGCTGTCCGGCCATCCGCACGTCGTGCCCGTCTACGACGCCGGTCTGCTGCCCGACGGGCGGCCCTACATGGTGATGGAGCTGTGCCCCGGCGGATCGCTGGCCGGCCGGATCCTCTCCCCGGCCGAGGCGCGCGACGTCGGCGTCCGCATCGCCGACGCGCTGGCCGCCGCGCACGCGCAGGGCGTGCTGCACCGTGACGTGAAACCCGGCAACATCCTGCTCAACCGGTACGGCGGGGTCGCGCTGTCCGACTTCGGACTTGCCACCATGCCCGCCTCAGGACCCGACGCCTCCGTCACCCGCGAGTCGCTGACGCCCGCGTACGCCGCGCCCGAGGCGTTCGAACTGGCCGAGCCGACGCCGACCGGCGACGTGTACGCGCTGGCGGCGACCGTCTACGCGCTGATGTCCGGCCGTCCGCCGCGCTTTCCGGAGAACGGCGTGCCGAACCTGGTGACGATCCTGGCCCTGCACCGGCTGCCGGTCCCGGAGATCCCCGGGGTGCCGCCCGAGTTGACCGACGTGCTGCGTCAGGGGTTGGCGTCCGACCTTCGCGCGCGGATCCCGACGGCCGCCGCGTTCCGCGACGCCCTCGCCGCCGTTCCGCTGCACGCGTCGTCTCAGAGCGGCTCCGCCTCGCTCGCCCGCGCGGTTCCCGTGACCGCCCTCGCGCCCGTGCCGGACAGGCAGCCCGGTTCCACCTCCGGCCGCCACGCCGCGCGGAACGCGGCCGTCCGTGCCGTCCGTCCCATCCGTGGTGTCCGCTTCATCGGCGCCCTCGACCGCGGGCCGTTCCCCGCGGCCGCAGGCCGACACCAGGCCGTCCGCGCCGCATCGGGTCAACCGGGTTCTGGTCGGGATCATCGCCGCGCTGAGCCTGGTGATCGTGGCCGGGGCGGGCACGTTCGTCTACACCCAGATCATCCAGGGAGACCCCGGGGGCCGCCCGTCGGCCACCGAAGGCGCCGGCACGCCTCCCACCACGAAGACCGCAGAGCCCGCCGGCGTGTTCACCGGCGTGGACACCTACACGGAGAACTGCCCGGCCGCGAAGATCTCCGGCGCGGCGGCGGCCTGCGTGCGCGAGTCGGAGTGCTGGGGCGGCCTCGTCATCATCGTGGGCGACACCAAGGCCAGGCGGCTCGGCTGCGAGGAGACGCACTCGTGGGAGACGTTCGCCGTCGCCCCGATCCCCAAGGACGCCGAGACCTACGTCCAGCAGGACCTCGCCAAGCACCCGACGGTCAAGCGGGTCTGCGCCCGTTCCGTGCTCATGGCCAGCCGGGTCGGCTCGGCCAGGACCATCGCCGCCTCCAACTGGCAGGCCGACGTAATGCCGCCGTCCCAGGCGCAGTTCGACGCGGGCACCCGCTTCTACCGCTGCATCGGCACCGTGACCGGCCAGGAGACCCGCGGATCCTACTTCCGTTAGAGTCCGCCCCGGCCGAGTCATCGTGTTTCCGGCAGTACGCCGCTACGCTGCCGGGTCATGCAGGGAACGCGCCTCGACATCGGCCGGATCCGGGCGGCTCGCCGGGTGATCGATCCGATCTTCCTGGACAGTCCGCTGTACCGCTGCGAGGCGCTGGAGCCCCACCTGGGGTGCGCGGTGAGCGTCAAGCTGGAGACGGCGAACCCGATCCGCAGCTTCAAGGGGCGGGGCACCGAGCTGGTCGCGAGCCTGCTCGCCGATTCGGACGGCGGGGCGCGGGCCGTGGTGTGCGCCAGCGCGGGCAACCTCGGGCAGGCGCTCGCCTGGTCGGGGCGTCGCCGTGGGCTGGACGTCACCGTCGTGGCGTCGCGCTTCGCGCCCGCCGTCAAACTGGACCGCATCCGCGCGCTGGACGCCAGGCTGGAACTGGTGGACGGCGACTTCGACACGGCCCGCGAGCGGGCGGCGGCCATCGCGCGCCACGACGGCATCCGTCTCGTCGTGGACAGCCTGGACATCGAGACCTGCGAGGGCGCGGCGACCATCGGCCTGGAACTGGTGGACTCCGGCCCGCCGGTCGACGCCGTCCTGATCGCGCTCGGCGGCGGCGCGCTGGCCACCGGTGTGGGGCACGTGGTGAAGGCCCTGGCGCCCGGCGTCGAGGTGATCTGCGTCCAGCCGCTGGGCGCGCCCGCGATGACGCACTCGTGGCGTCAGCGAAGGGTCGTCACCACCGATTCGACCGACACCATCGCCGACGGCGTCGCGGGCCGCCGCCCGATCCCGGTCGTGCTGGACGACCTGCTCCAGGTCGCCGACGACGCCGTGCTGGTGCGGGAGGAGTCGATCATCGCCGGTATGCGGATGCTCCTCGACCAGGCCGGTCTGGTCGTCGAGCCGTCGGCCGCGCTGGGCATCGCCGCGATCCTGGAGGATCGCGACCGTTTCGCGGGCCGCCATGTGGTGACCATCGTGTGCGGCAGCAACGTCGACGTGGACGACTATCGCGGCTGGATGGAAATGGCCCCCGCGCTATAGCGAACGCGTGGAATGAGAAACGCGGTAAAAGTGGGTGGTGGGCGATACTGGGATTGAACCAGTGGCCTCTACCGTGTCAAGGTAGCGCTCTCCCACTGAGCTAATCGCCCTAGATGAAACACCAGAGCGGACGACGGGATTCGAACCCGCGACCCTCACCTTGGCAAGGTGATGCTCTACCAGCTGAGCCACGTCCGCGTGATCGCCATGGGCTGGGGTGCCCCGGCTCGCGTGACCACCTTAGCGGATGTCACGGGTGGGCGGTGCCATCGCGAGCGGGACGTGGAGGTGGAGACGGGATTTGAACCCGTGTACGCGGCTTTGCAGGCCGCTGCCTCGCCTCTCGGCCACTCCACCGGGAAAGGGGACCCGAGCGGACGACGGGATTCGAACCCGCGACCCTCACCTTGGCAAGGTGATGCTCTACCAGCTGAGCCACGTCCGCGTTACCTGCGGATTCTACCGCGACCGCCCGTCCGGCGCGGGGGGACGCGCGGTCACGCGGGGGATTGGCGGACGTCCTTGGCCTTGACGAACATCACCCGGTGGCCGAACTGGATCTGGTGGTAGGTGAGCGCGCCGCGGATCAGCCGGTGGCGGGCCGGGTTGAACGTGGAGGCGCGCAGATAGGTGGCGGGCACTGTCATGCCGACGGTGTAGCGCTGCCCGGCGGGCAGGCGGTACTGCAGCGGGATCAGCGGCTGCCGCTTGACGTGTCTGGGGTAGGCGGCCCCGCCCGGGTACGCCCTGCCGTACACGGGGACGGAGGAGTGGCGGGCGGTGACCGTCCGGGCCTTCACGGGGACGGCGGTGGGCACGCTCGCGGGGTTGTGGAACCAGGCCCGCTGGCCGAGGTACCAGATGGCGGTCCAGTCGCCGCTGCGACCGGCGACGGCGTAGCGCTGCCCGGTGGACGCGCGGGCCGCGTGGTCGTAGACGCTGCGCGTGGAGCCGCCGCGCGGGTGCTTGCCGATGTCGGTGACCAGCGGCGCCCCTGGACGCGGCGCGGTGTAGAGCCACACCGAGGCCGCTCCCCGCGCGGGGCAGGGCACGCCGGGCCGCTTCTTGTCGCAGCCGGTGAAGTAGGGCTGATGGTCATCGTAGGACGGCAGGATCATCACACTGTCGGGAGCCTGCTCCGAGGTCGCCAGGCGTGACTCGCCGCGCAGCGGGTCGCCGGAGTAGAGGTCACCGCCGGAGGACAGGTCGTCGTAGGGATCCCGCTCCTCGTAGGTCTCGCCAGGTTCCTGCGAGTACGGCTCGTCGTAGCCGTCGTACGCCGAAGCGGGCGGAGAGGGCGGCGGCGCCGAGGCCGCCCCGATGCCCGGCCCCGAGCGGTGCAGCGGCGCGCCGAGCAGTTCGAAGTAGTGCGCCCAGTCCCAGTAGGGCCCCGGGTCCTCGTGCATGCCGCTGACGAGCTCGGGGCTGATCCCCGGGACGTTGTCGTGGCCGAGGATGTGCTCGCGGTCCAGCGGGATCTTGTACCGGTCGGCCAGGTAGCGCACCAGCCTGGCCGACGAGCGGTACATCGCCTCGGTGTACCAGGCGCCGCCCCTGGCCAGGTAGCCCTCGTGCTCCAGCCCGATCGAGCGGGTGTTGAAGTACCAGTTGCCGCTGTGCCAGGCGATGTCCTTGGTCCTGACGTGCTGGGCGACCTGGCCGTCCCGGGAGCGCAGGGTGTAGTGCCAGCTCACGTACTTGGGGTTGCCGGCGAGGCCGGTCATCGCCTCGTAGGTGGTCTCGCCGTCGTGGATGATGATGTAGTCGATCGCCCTTCCGCCCCGGGTCCGGTCGTGGTTGCCGTATGAGCCCTTGCCGGTCTTGCGGTAGGCGGCCGGGATCCACGCGCACGACAGCGACGAGGGGCACTCGGCCTGCCCGGCGGAGGCGGTTCGGCGCGGGCGGGGCGGCACGGCGACGGGGGCCAGTCGTACGGCGTGCCCGTCGTCGGTGGTGCGGGCCGCGCCCGACCTGATGGTGGCGAACACCTCGTCGGCGAAGTCGGGCGTGGCGTAGGAGGCCACCGCGTCGTACCAGGCCCGGGCGTCGGGTGAGAGGGGACGGCCGAGACGGCGCTGCCGTTCGGCGAGCAGGGCCGCCCCGCCGAGGATGTTCGCCTCCGCCTGGGTGCGCAGCCGTTCGGCGGGCAGCCCGGTCAGCCGCGCCGCCCGCCGCAAGGGCGAGTCCTGAGGCCGCTCGGGCCGCGCGGCCGCCCGTGGCACGGTCACGCGCAGCGGCCCTCGGCTGTCGTCGCCGCGCCGGTCGGCGACCCCGTGTCCCGGGCCGGGCGCGGGGGCCCCGTCCACCAGGTGCATCGGCCCGTATCCGCCCGCCGTGCTCGGCCGCCAGCCGTGCGTGTCCCACCGGGAGTGCAGGTACGACACCGCGAGCAGCACGCTCTCGGGCACGTGCTGCGCCCGGGCGGCCCGCTGGTAGGCCGCCTGGCGCTCACCTTCGCCCGGCCGGGCGGCGGCGGGCGGCGCGACGCAGGAGGCGAGGGCGACGGCGGCGGCCAGGAACACACGGCGCATGATTACTCCCCGGTGAGGACTAGCTACACAGGGTAGACGATAATGACCCATGTCCGCTTTGAGGGCTTCTTGATCGTGTTCTATGGGGAAGGGAGTGGAAGGGGAGATCTCCTCTAGAGTTCGGGCCATATCCTGCCCGGAATCGGGCAGAAGGCTTGGTATTCGTCGCTGCGAGTGCGTAATGTCCTGCGCTGTGTCCCATGCCTGGCATCCACATGAGGATCTGATCGCGCATCTGACCCGGACGAGCGCACTCGGCCGTGGCGAGGCCGCGCGGGTGGTGGCCGACGTTCTGACGTTCTTCTCCGAGCCGGTCGAGGAGTACGTCCGTCGCCGCCACGTGGAGCTGAAGGCCCAGGGGCTCACGAATGAGGAGATCTTTCCGAGGATCGCCACCGAGCTGCCGATGCGCAGGGTCGCCGCCCCCGCGCTGTCGCTACGGCAGCTCCGCAGGATCGTCTATGGGTAAGGAGCTGGTTCGATGTGCGGAATCGTCGCCTATGTAGGGCCGAAGGACGCGGCGCCCATCCTGCTTGAGGGGCTGGCGCGGCTGGAGTACCGCGGCTACGACTCGGCCGGGATCGCCATCGTCAGCAAGACGCTCAAGATGCGGAAGGTCAAAGGCCGGGTCGCCGACCTGGCCGCCGCCGTCCCCGCGCGCTTCAAGGGCGGCCTGGGCATCGGGCACACCCGCTGGGCCACGCACGGCGTGCCGAGCGACGTCAACGCCCACCCGCACCTCGACGGCGCCGAGCGCATCGCCGTCGTGCACAACGGGATCATCGAGAACGCCGATGAGCTGCGCGCCAAGCTCACGGTGGACGGCGTCACGTTCGCCTCGGAGACCGACAGCGAGGTGCTCGCGCACCTGATCGCGCGCACGGTCAAGGACACCGACTCGCTGGAGGAGGCCGTCCGCACCGCGTTGAAGCGGGTCGTCGGCACCTACGGCGTGGCCGTCGTGGACGCCGAGCGCCCCGGCGAGGTCGTCGTGGCCCGCAACGGCAGCCCGATCGTGCTCGGCATCGGCGAGAAGGAGATGTTCGCCGCCTCCGACGTCGCCGCGCTGGTCCGCTACACCCGCCAGGTCGTCCACCTGGAGGACGGCGAGCTGGCCACGATCAAGGCCGACGGCTTCCACACCTTCACCATGGACGCCAGGGAGACCGCCAAGGAGCCCCTCACCGTCGACTGGGACGCCGGGCACTACGACACCGGCGGCTACGAGCACTACCTGCTCAAGGAGATCTCCGAGCAGCCCGAGACCGTGGCCCGCACCCTGCGCGGCCGGCTCGACGACCGGTTCCACATCGCCCACCTGGGCGGCCTGAACCTCACCCCGCACGAGACCCGCGCCTTCCGCCGTGTGAAGATCATCGGCTGTGGCTCGGCGTACTACTCGGGCCAGATCGGCGCCCAGCTCGTCGAGGAGCTGGCGCGCATCCCGGCCGACGCCGAGCCCGCCAGCGAGTTCCGCTACCGCAATCCGGTCGTTGAGCACGACACCCTCTACGTCGCGATCAGCCAGTCCGGCGAGACCTACGACACCCTCGCGGCGGTGCAGGAGCTCAAGCGCAAGGGCGGGCGGGTGCTCGGCATCGTCAACACGGTCGGCAGCGCGATCGCCCGCGAGTGCGACGGCGGGATGTACCTGCACGCCGGTCCCGAGGTCTCGGTCGCTTCGACCAAGGCGTTCACCTCGACAGCCGTGGCGTTCGCGCTGCTGGCCCTGCACTTCGGCCGGGTGCACGACCTCTCGCCCGCCGACGGGCGGCGGATCAGCGAGGGCCTGCGCCGGCTGCCCGGGCAGATCGAGGAGATCCTCGCCAAGGACGCCGAGATCGCCGCGCTCGCGCGCAAGTACGCCGACCACACCGGGATGATGTTCGTGGGCCGCGTCCGGGGCTACCCGGTGGCCCGCGAGGGGGCGCAGAAGCTCAAGGAGATCTCCTACGTGCACGCCGAGGCGTATCCGGCGAGTGAGCTGAAGCACGGCCCGCTCGCGCTGATCGGGCCCGACATGCCGACGGTGGCGATCGTCCCGGACGACGAGTTGCTGGACAAGAACCTCACGACGCTCGGCGAGATCCGCGCGCGCGGCGGCCGGGTGCTGATGATCGGGCACCGCGCGGCGGATCCGAAGCTGGCCGACGACTGCGTCGTGGTCCCCAAGAACGAGACCGAGCTCGACCCCATCCTGCTCACCATCCCGCTCCAGTTGCTGGCCTACCATGCCGCCGTCGCCCTGGAGCGCGATGTGGACAAGCCGCGCAACCTCGCCAAGAGCGTCACCGTGGAGTGAGCCGGGACCGGGCCGTCACGGGACCAGCAGGCCCCAGTACAGGGCCCAGGGGACGAACACCACGCCACCGGTGACCAGCAGGCCGAGCCGTACCCTCTCCGCCCCGGACACGGCGCGCCCCGCGCGGCGCCAGGCCAGGGCGGAGAGGGCGGTCGCCGCGACGGTCGCCACGGCGAGCATGTGCAGCAGGAGCCAGGGCAGCGGACGGCCGGCGAGCAGCGGCCCGGGTTCCGCCGTCCTGCCGCCGGTCACCACCGCGTAGACCAGGTAGCCGGTCAGCAGCGGCCCCGCCACCAGCCCGCAGCCCGAGGCGACCCGGCCCGCCCAGCCGGCCACCGGCCGCCCGTCGCGCCCGCGCACCCGGCGGACCGCGGCCGTCGCCGCGTATCCCCCGAACGCGACGAGGAAGAGGACGAGCGCGGCGAGCTGGACCGCCACGGACTCCCCCCAGGCGGACGGCGGCGCGGGCACGGTCAGGGAGTGCTGCGGCGTCGTCGGCGGCAGCGCGCCCGCGACCGGCGCGCGCCCGGAGGTCGCGTCGGCGATCCAGGAGCCGACCAGCTCGGCGTAACCGGGGGGAAGCGTGGTCAGCCGGGTCACGCCGCGGTCGGGCGTCAGGCGCCCGGCGTGCTCGGCTCCGGGGAGGATCCGCAGGGTGAAGTGCCGGTTGCCGCCGCTCCGCAGCGCGCGGTCCACCAGCGGCGGGCTCTCGCCCGGCGGCGTGAGCAGGTCGTGTTCGCCCCAGATGGCGAGCAGCGGCTGGGTGACGCGGCGCAGCGCGGCCGCCGCGTCGTGCTGGGCCTGGGGGAAGAGCCCGCCGTCGGCCACCGCCCGGTAGATGGCGGGCACCCCGCGGTTCACGAGCGACCCCGTCACGCCCGCCCGGAGGTACGCGTCGCGCACGGCCCAGGTCTGCTGCCGCAGCGGCGGCATCCCGTTCCCGCCCACCATGATCACGAAGGCCACGTCCTTCGAGGCGGCCGCCGCCATCGGCGCGATCCAGCCGCCCTCGCTGACGCCCCAGACGCCGACCTTGGCGGGATCGACGCCCGGATGCGCGCGGAGGGTCGCCACGCCGGCCAGGGCGTCGCCCGCGAGCGCCCGGTAGTCCCGCTGGTACATCGAGTACCCGGCCGACCGCTTGTCGGGGACGAGCACCGCCATGCCCCGCAGCGCGAAAGCCGTCGCCTCGGGCATCAGCTTCTTCCTGGGGGTGCCGGGGCCGGAGCCGTGGATCAGCACCACGCCGGGCAGCGGGCCTCTGGGAGAGGCGGGGGTGAGGACTGTGCCCGCGAGCCGGGTTCCGTCGCCCGATCGGAAGGCGACGTCGGTGGCGGTGAGACCGGCGGGCACGGGTTCGGTGAGCGCCGGTTCGTTGAGCGCGGTCACGGTGAGCGCTGTTTCGGCGGGCGGCGAGGCCCACGCGGGCAGGGCCGTCGCGACGACGGCGAGCAGGGCCACGAGGGCCGGTAGGGCTTTCCTCATACCGCCGAAGCTATTTTGCAGAGACTTCTCTGCAAAGAGAAATCGGTAAATATCCGCCTGGAGGACTACGCTGCTCGTCATGAAGGACGACGCCGACCCTGACGCGCCCCTGATCCTCGACGACCCGGGCAGGCTGCGGGCGCTGAGCCACCCGCTGCGCCTGCGGATGCTCAAGCATCTGGGCCTGCACGGACCGGCCACGTCGACCACGCTGGGCGAGCTGTTCGGCGTCAAGACCGGCACCACCAGCTACCACCTGCGCCAGCTCGAACGCTACGGCTTCATCGAGGAGATCCCCGAGCGCTCGGCGGGCCGCGAGCGCTGGTGGCGGAAGTCCAGGGAGCAGCGTGACCTGCGGATGCCCCCGCCGGGAACGCTCCCGCCCGAGGACCGCGCGGTGCTCGCCGAGCTGCTGCGCGCGGGCTACGAGGAGGACCTCGCCCTGTTCCGGCGCTTCCCGGCCGAGTACCGGCGCGACCCGGCGTGGGCCAAGATGTCGCGCGGCCTGACCTGGATGACCGCCGAGGAGCTGGACGCCTTCAACGAGGAGTACATCCGGCTGCTGCTGCGGCACGGCCACCAGGTGGGGGATGCCCCCGAGGGGGCGCGCCCGGTCTACGTCCGGTTCTTCACCGTGCCGGGTGACACTGATCCGGCATAACCGGATGGATCGCTGTTTGTGATGATTTGGTGGCGTTGGGTAATGGGCTGATAGGGGGTGTTCCGGGGGAGGGGGCAGCGATGCGCCGTCGGCGGTTTCTGGTGCTCGCGGCCGGGGCGGCGGCCGTGGCCGGATGCGCCGCGCGCCCGGCCCGGGAACGGCCCCTCGTCGGCCGGGTCTCCATCGTCGCCTCCACCGCCGCGGGCGGCTCCTGGGAGGCGGTCGCCCGTGTGCTGTCCTGGGCGTTGCGCAGGGAGGGGCTCGTGCGCGACGTGGACATCGACTACCGGCACGGCGCCCCCGCCGCGGTGGCCACCGCCGCGCTCGGCGGCGACCGCGCCGGGGCGACGCCCATCGGCCCGGCGACCCCGACGCACCGCGCGGGCGCGCGCTGGCTGATCACCGGCGTGCCGATGCTGGCCGCCGCCGAGATGGACGACTCCGGCGAGATCCTGTCCCGGGCCACCCCGATCGCCCGGCTGGTGGGGGAGCGGGAGGTCCTCGTGGTGCCCGCGGTCTCACGGCTGCGCGACTTCGAGGGGTTCGCCGCCGAGCTGCGGCGGGACGCCGAGGGACCGCTGGTGGCGGGCGGGCCGCTGGGCGGCGCGGAGCACGTGCTGTTCGGAATGATCGCCCAGGGCCTCGGAGTGGACGCCCGCCGCGTGCAGTACGCGGGATACGGCGGGCCGGACGCCGTCGCTTCGGCGGTGCTCGGCGGGCGCGCCGCCGCCGGGATCGGCCCGGTCCACCAGTGGGAGCGACGGCTGGGCAGCGGCGACGCCCGGGCGCTGGCGGTCTCCTCGGCGGCGCGGGTGGAGGGGGTCGACGCGCCGAGCCTGCTGGAGTGCGGGGTCCGGGTGGACTACGCCGACTGGTGCGGGCTGCTCGGGCCGGGCGGGATGAGCGACGACGAGCGGGCGCTGGCCGTCGAGGTCTGCGACCGGCTGGGCGACTCGCCGTACTGGCGGGAGGCGTGCCGTGGCCGCGAGTGGATCTCGCACCACCTCAGCGGCGACGGCTTCGCGCAGTGGCTGGGCGGGGAGACCATCAGGATGCGCGCCGCGCTGCGCGATCTCGGCCTGCTCAACCGGCCCGACGTGATCCACGCGAACACGAACTGCTGGGGCGACTGTGTAGATCATCAGTAGCCCGAAAATTCGGACGGGGGCACCTGAAGACCCCTTTACTCCCTTGCGGCACTCTTGGTAGAGATGTCGTAAAGGGGGGCTCAAAGGGTGTCATCCACGTCCAGCTGGGTCGGACTGATCCTCGCCGTCATCGCCGCGGTGGCCGCGGTGGAGATCGTCCGACGCGTGCTCAAGTCACGGCTCGTCGGCCCCCGGTGGGTGCTCGCCGAACCGCTGGTACGGCGGTGCACCTGGCCGGGCTTCGGCACCGCGGCCATCGTGGCCGCCAACATCGCCTACGAACCGGTCGCGATCACGGACGACGCCGTCCTCATCGAGCGGGGGCTCGGCCTGTTCACCATCGGCACGGTGACCTGGCTGGTCATCCAGGCCGCGTACGCCATCACCGACGTGGTGCTGGCCCGCCTGCTCACCGTGGAGGGCGACGGCAACCGCCGCGCCCGGCGCATCCGCACCCAGATCACCCTGGTGCGCAGGGTGGCCGCCGCGGTGGTCATCGTGGTGGCGATGGGGGCCATGCTGTTCACCTTCCCCGCCGTCCGGGCGCTCGGGGCCGGGCTGCTCGCCTCGGCGGGCATCGTCGGCGTGGTGGCCGGCATCGCCGCCCAGTCCACGCTGGGCAACCTGTTCGCCGGGCTGCAACTCGCCTTCAGCGACGCGATCAGGCTGGACGACGTGGTCGTGGTGCGCGGCGAGTGGGGCCGGATCGAGGAGCTGACGCTCACGTACGTGGTATTGCGCCTGTGGGACGAGCGGCGGCTGGTGCTCCCGGTGTCCTACTTCACGCAGAACCCGTTCGAGAACTGGACCAGGCACAACAGCAGGGTCATCGGGCACGTGTACGTCCGGGTGGACTGGACGGTCCCGGTCGCCGAACTGCGCTCCGAGCTGTACCGTTTCCTGCGCGGCCACCCGCTGTGGGACCAGAAGGACTGGACCCTCCAGGTCACCGACCTGCTCCTCAACGGCCTGGTCGAGCTGCGCGCGCTGATGAGCGCCGCCGACTCGGCCAGCGCCTGGGACCTCAAGTGCGACGCCCGCGAGCACCTGCTCACCTACATCCGGGCCAACCACCCCGAGGCGCTGCCCAGGTTCCGGGTGCTGGACGACCGGGGGGCCGGCGCCTTCGGCAAGGCCGCCGCCGGCTGGGCGGCCGTGGCGGCCAACTACCCGGCATCGCCGGACGGGCGCGAGGACCGCGACGAGGACGGCGACGGGTCAGGCGGAGGCGACCGGCCGTAGCACCCGCGTGGCCCCGGCGATCAGCGCGGTGGCCAGCACCCAACCGGCCGCGATCAGCACGTTGGCCAGCCACTGCGTCCACCCGACCGGTTCCCAGGCCCCGCGCTGCTCGAACACGCTCACCGGGACCAGCAGGTCCAGCGTGTAGACGAACGCGTCGAAGCTGCGCACCTCCTCCATGTCGATCTTGGCGGGCGGCATGAAGCGGAACACGGTGGTGCCGATGACCAGCAGCACCGCCGCCCAGACCCCGGCCAGCCAGGGGCGGTAGCCGTACCCGACGATCGCGTCCAGCAGGCGGCCCCACACGCGGCCGGCCAGGCGCAGCGTGGCCCGGCGCTCGCGCTGCTTGGCCAGCAGCACCCGCCGGGCGTCCGGCTCGTGGCCGATCCTGCGGTACCACGCGGCGAGCTGTTCGTACGGCTGCGGCCGGTAGCCGTCGGGGTCGAGGCTCAGCCAGCGCAGCCGGTCGGCCACGCTCCAGTCGCCGCGCAGCGACTCGTAGACCAGCCCGTTCAGGTGGACGTGCTCGTGGTAGGCGTCCGGCCGGTCGAGGAGCACGCCGATGCGGGAGTAGCCCAGGTTGATCGCGCCGTCGATCGAACCGGCGGTCAGGATGAGCTCGTCCACCTGCATGTGGCTGAGGTGCAGCGCGCGGCTGCCGGGCGTGTCGATGTCGGCGCCGCTGAAGGAGAGCACGCCGTCGATGCGGGCGCCGCGCAGCCGCACGGTGCCCTCGGCGTGGAACCCGTCGCTGAACTCCACGGCGCTGGCCTGTAGATGGTCGCCGTTCACCGCCATCGGCCCGCTGACCTTCGCGCCGCGCAGGTACAGGCCGCCGTTGAACCGCCCGCCGATCAGCCGCAGCCCGCCGGTGGCGTTCAGCTCGCGCATGAAGGCGCCGCCCTCGACGGTCAGCCCGCCCGCCCACAGCGCCCACCGGTCGGCGGTGATGCCGCGCTCTTCCAGCTCGGCCGCCGAGAAGGGGCGGCGGACGTCGTGCTTGCTCACCGAGTTCTGGCCGCGCCGCTGCGGCGCGGCCACGTGCAGGTGCGACATCCGAAGCTGCCCGGTGACGCGGGCGTTGTCCAGCCTGATGCCGCGGTGGACCCGCGAGCCGTCCAGTTCCAGCAGACCGTCCACGGTGCAGCGGGCGCCGCGCAGGCGGTGCAGGTCGCAGCCGCGCAGCCGGACGCCGTGGACGCTGGCGTCGGTGAGGTCCACCACGTCGGTCAGCAGGCAGTTGAGCAGATGGATCTTCGAGGTGACCGTGGCGTCGGACAGGTCGAGCGGGCCGGTGATCCGCGCCCCGGCGAGCCGGAGCCCCGGCGTGCGGCCGGGTTCGGGATCGCGGACCCCGAGCAGCAGCGCCACCAGGACCTCGGCGCGGATGGTCCGCTCCGGGCCCCAGTCCGCGCCCACCGCCGGATCGTCGCGCTCGCGGTCGCCGACCCGCAGATCGACCCACTTTCCGGTGGGAAAGGCGTTCCAGACACGGCGCTCGGGGGGAGTCAATCGCCAGAACGGTTGCGATCTACGCACAGCCGGAACGATAACGCAGACCAGACCTTTTCATTAGATCAACCGGATGGTCCTGCCGATCCGGTCGAAGAGCGGCTGCCGGTCCTGCTGGTCGGTGCTGAGCGTGACGATGCACATCCTGCCGTCGCCGGGGACGTAGAACTGGGTGCCGTGCACGCGCAGGCCGCCGGTGGGGAACATGTACACGATCCGCACCGCCGTGCCGGGGCCGAGCGGCATCTCGCCGGCCTCGGTGACGGCCGCCCCGAGGCCGCGGAGCCGCTTCCGCGCCGCCTCGATGAGCCGCCCGGCCGGTACGGCGCGCTCCGGACGGCAGAAGCCGTTCAGGTTCGTGGCGAACCGCTTGGCGGACTGCCGCGCCGACTCGCGGTCCGACGCCCACACCGCGCTGTTGGCGGCCAGCGCCCGCAGGCTCTTCCTGGCCTCGCCGAGCGCCGTCCCCGACAGGCCGGCCCCGGCCAGCCCGCGCTCCAGGTCGTCGTTGGCGAGGTCGAGGACGGTCCAGTCGTCCGGCACCGACACCATCACGCCGTTCGCCGCCCCGCCCACCCGCTTGAACCCCTCGGGCGTCGTGTTCCCCGGCACGGCGAGCCCCGGCGGCGGCCCCGCCGCCCGCCGTACGGCGGGACCGGCGCACGACACCGTGCCCGCCAGCAGCACCGCGATCGCCATCGCCGCCGATCCCGGCTTCGCGGGCGCCGGGGCAGGTTGGCGCGTGGTCCGCCGACGCTCAATCACCGCGGTGCCTCCTCGACCCTGTGACCGGGGGGATCCTACTCTTTGTGTTTCCTTCGTCGCCCCAGGTATCCGGGCGTGGGAGGAGTAAACGCGGGCTGTCGTGGTAGGGGGTCGTTGGGGTGGTGGAGATGTCGCAGAACGCGATCGTGCGCCTGGGCCGATGGCTCGGCCTGGGGCCGAACCCGCTGCGCCGCCGCTGGGACCGGATCGAGGCGGCGGGCCGGGTCATGGTCCTCATCGCCTTCGTGGCGTCGGTGGTGTTCGGCGTCATCGCCGCGAGCGGCGCGTACCAGGCCCACGCCCGCGCGGCCGAGCGGGAGACCAGGGTCTCCTATCCCGCCTCGGCGGTGCTGCTGACCGACCCGGCCGCGATGAACGCCGGGCCGGCGGGCACCGCGCAGGGCAGGCCGTCGTCGAGCGGCTTCGCGCAGGCCCGCTGGAAGGCGCCGGACGGCTCGATCCGCCAGGGCACGATCCCGGCGGTGTCGAGCTGGCGGAGCGGGGACCACATTCCGATCAGGGTCGACGCCTCCGGCACGCCGGTCGGCGACCAGCGGCCCAACCGGTTCACGCTGCTGTCCGCGGTGATGATGGCGGTGTCGTTCCCCATCGGGGCGGCGGCGCTGCTGTGGCTGGGGCTGCTCGGCCTGCGGGCGGTCGCCGAGCGGCGGACGCTGCGCGACTGGGAGGACGAATGGAGCATCGTCGAACCCAGGTGGCGTAAGCGGATCATCTAGCCGTCCGGGTGGCGGCGGTCCGGCGAGCGGGTGCTCGCCGGAGGTCGTCGCGCCCGCGCTCAGCGATCCACCACCTCGTTCTTCGGGATGACCACGATGCCCTGCCGGGTCACGGCGAACCTCTCCCTGTCGTGTTCGAGGTCGAAGCCGATCCGCGCGCCGTCCGGGATGACCACGTTCTTGTCGATGATGGCCCGCCTGATCATCGCGCCCCTGCCCACCTTGACGCTGTCCATCAGCACGGAGTCCTCGACCACGGAGTGGGAGTGCAGGACCACGCGCGGAGAGAGGATCGTGCGGACGGCGAGCCCGCCGGAGACGATGACGCCGGGGGAGACCAGCGAGTCCAGTGCCCTGCCGACCCGGTCGCCGTCGTTGTGCACGAACTTGGCGGGCGGCAGCGGGTCGTGCCCGGTATAGATCGGCCACTGTTCGTTGTAGAGGTTGAAGACCGGGTGGGCGGAGATCAGGTCCATGTGGGCTTCGTAGTAGGCGTCGAGGGTGCCGACGTCGCGCCAGTAGCCGCGGTCGCGGTCGGTCGAGCCGGGGACCGTGTTGTCGGCGAAGTCGTAGACCTCCGCGCCGCCCGACTTGACCATCATCGGGATGATGTTCCCGCCCAGGTCGTGCCTGCTGGTGGGGTCGAGCGCGTCCTCGCGCAGCGCGTCGATCATCGACTGCGTCCGGAAGACGTAGTTGCCCATCGAGGCGTAGATCTGGTCCGGGGCGTCCGGCAGGCCGATGGCGTCCAACGGCTTCTCCCGGAAGGCCGCGATCTTGCGGCCGCTCGGATCGGTCTCGATCACCCCGAACTGGTCGGCCATCGACAGGGGCTGCCGGATGGCGGCCACCGTGACGTCGGCGCCGCTCTCGACGTGCTGGGCGACCATCTGCCGGGGGTCCATCCGGTAGATGTGGTCGGCGCCGAACACGATCACGTGCTCGGGCATCTCGTCGTAGATCAGATTGAGGTTCTGGAAGAGGGCGTCGGCCGACCCGGAGAACCACTTGGGGCCCAGCCGCTGCTGGGCGGGGACGGGGGTGACATAGTTGCCCAGCATGGCCGAGAGACGCCAGGTGCGGGAGATGTGACGGTCCAGGCTGTGGTTCTTGTACTGCGTCAATACGACGATCTTGAGAAAGTGTCCGTTGGCCAGGTTGGACAGCACGAAGTCCACCAGCCGGTAGATCCCGCCGAAGGGCACGGCCGGCTTGGCCCGGTCGCCCGTCAGCGGCATCAGCCGCTTGCCCTCGCCGCCGGCGAGCACGATCGCAAGAACTCGGGCCGTTGTCATAGCCAGGACGATAACCCTTCGATTCGCCCTCAAACCAACCCCAGTCGTCCAGGGTGAACGGCGGGCGGCCGGTGTCCCCGACGCCGGGGGCCGCACTAGGGTTTGGGGGTATGCGCGTCGATCTGTTGACCCGGGAATATCCGCCCGAGGTGTACGGCGGGGCGGGCGTCCACGTCGAGTACCTCGCCCGCGAACTCCGCAGGCTGACGGACGTCCGGGTGCGGTGCTTCGGCGCTCCCCGCGCCGAGCCCGGAGTGGAGGCGTACCGGACTCCGGGCGGTCTCGCCCCCGCCAACGCCGCCCTCCAGGTACTCGGCGTCGATCTGGAGATGGCCGCTGGGTGCGAGGGCGCCGACGTGGTGCACAGCCACACCTGGTACGCCAACTTCGCAGGGCACGTGGCCAAGCTGCTGCACGGCGCCGCCCACGTGGTCACCACGCACAGCCTGGAGCCGCTGCGCCCCTGGAAGGCCGAGCAGCTCGGCGGCGGCTACACGCTGTCGAGCTGGGCCGAGCGCACCGCGCTGCTCGCCGCCGACGCGGTGGTGGCGGTGTCCGCCGGGATGCGCAGCGACGTGCTCGCCACCTATCCGGAGATCCCGCCGGAGCGGGTGAGCGTGATCCACAACGGCATCGACACCGCCGAGTACGCCAGGGACGACGACACCGCCGCGCTGGAACGCCACGGGATCGACCCGCGCCGGCCGTACGCCGTGTTCGTGGGGCGGATCACCCGGCAGAAGGGCCTGGTGCACCTGCTGCGCGCGGCCCGCCACCTGGACCCCAAGGCCCAGCTCGTGCTGTGCGCCGGGGCCCCCGACACGCCGGAGATCGCGGCCGAGGTCACCGATCTGGTGCGCGGCCTGGACCGCGAGGGCGTGGTGTGGATCTCCGAGATGCTGCCGCGCCGCGAGGTGATCCAGATCCTCTCCCACGCCACCGTGTTCGTCTGCCCGTCGGTCTACGAGCCGATGGGCATCGTCAACCTGGAGGCGATGGCCTGCGAGACCGCGGTGGTGGCCACCGCGACCGGCGGGATCCCGGAGGTGGTGGACGATGGGGTCACCGGCCTGCTGGTGCCGATCGACCAGGCCGCCGACGGCACGCCGCACGACCCCGAACGCTTCGCCGCCGACCTGGCCGACGCCGTCAACGCGCTGCTCGGCGATCCCGCCCGCGCCGCCGAGATGGGGCTGGCCGGGCGCGCCCGCGCGGTGGAGCACTTCTCCTGGGCGTCGGTGGCCGAGCGGACCGCCGCGCTGTACGAGCGGGTCCGCGCGGCGAGGGGATGATCCGGTGATCTCGATCGGCGATGGCCGCGTCCGGATGGCGTTCACCGATCGGCACGGTGGTGTCAGCGGCGACCCGTACTCCAGCAGGAACCTCGGCGGGCTGGTCGGCGACGCCCCGGAGTCGGTCGCGGAGAACCGCGCGCGGACGGCGGGGGAGCTGGGGCTCGGCCCCGGGCGGCTGGTCTTCCTGCGCCAGGTGCACAGCGCCGACGTGGCCTACGTGACCGAGCCGTACGGCGACGACGCCCCGCCCCTGGACGGCGCGGTGACCGACCTGGCCGGGCTCGGCATCGCCGTGCTCGGCGCGGACTGCGCCGCCGTGCTGGTGGCCGACCCGGTGGGCGGGGTGATCGGCGCCGCCCACTCCGGCCGGCCGGGCACGCTGGCGGGCGTGGTCACGTCGCTGGCTGAGGAGATGTCGCGGCGCGGGGCCGACCTGTCGCGGGCGACGGCCGTGGTGGGCCCGGCGGCCTGCGGGCGGTGCTACGAGGTGCCGGCCGGAATGCGCGAGGAGGCCGCGCGGGTGCGCCCGGAGACGTGGTCCACGACGAGCTGGGGAACCCCCGCGCTCGACCTGCGGGCCGGGATCGTGGCGCAGCTCGGCGAGGCCGGGGTGACCGACATCCGCCACGACGCCCGGTGCACGATCGAGTCGCCCGAGCTGTTCTCCCACCGCCGTGAGCACAAGACCGGCAGGTTCGCCGGAATCGTGTGGATGCCCGGCGGCTGACCCCGCGTTCCCCCGCCCACCTGGAGCCCCGATAGGAGTGCGTGGCGGGGCGCGCGGTTGGCTAGTGTCGATATATCGCGTCTTTGCCGTTCGCGGGGGAGGGCTTTGATGGAGGGAAACCGGGGGCTGGTCGCCCGCGGAGTGCTGGCGGCCGCCGCCGTGACCGTGGCGGCGGCCGGAGCGTGGGTGGCACGCGACGTCCGCGCCGCGCTGGGGTCCGTGCCCAGGGGGTCGCGCGCCGAGCGGGTCCGCAGGTCGCCGCAGTTCGCGGGCGGCGCGTTCCGCAACCGGATGCCGGCCGCGATCGTGCCGCCGGGCGCCGGCGGCCGGATGCTGGCCGAGATGCTGTTCGGCAGGCAGCGGCGCAAGCCCGCCGTGCCGGTGCCGGTCGTGACCCAGCCGCCGGGGGCGTCGGCGGCGGCGGCGCCCGCCGGGCTGCACGCCACCTGGCTCGGCCACGCGACGACCCTGGTGGAGATCGAGGGCCGCCGGGTGCTGTTCGACCCGGTGTGGAGCGACCGCTGCACGCCCGTGCCGCTGGTCGGGCCGAAGCGGATGCATCCGATGCCGATGCCGCTCACCCGCGTGCCGCATCTCGACGCCGTGGTGATCTCGCACGACCACTACGACCACCTGGACATGCCGACGATCCGCACGCTGACCCGCACCAGGGCGGTGCCGTTCGTGGTGCCGCTGGGCATCGGCGCGCACCTGGAGAAGTGGGGCGTGCCCGCCTCGCGCATCGTCGAGCTCGACTGGGACGAGCACGCCACGGTCGCCGGGCTGCGCTTCACGGCCACCGCCGCCCGCCACTTCTCCGGCCGCTCGCTGCGGCGCAACCCGACCCTGTGGAGCTCCTGGGTGGTGGCCGGGCACCACAGGCGGGTCTTCTACACCGGCGACACCGGTTACTTCGACGGCTACTCGGCCATCGGCGCGCTGCACGGCCCGTTCGATCTGACGCTGATCCAGATCGGCGCCTACAGCCCCGCCTGGCCCGACATCCACATGACGCCGGAGGAGGCCGTGACCGCCCACCGCGATCTGCGCGGCGACGTGCTCATCCCGGTCCACTGGGGCACGTTCACGTTGTCGTACCACGGGTGGTCCGAGCCGGTGGAGCGGCTGTGGCGCGAGGCCAAGTCGAACGACGTGCGCCTGGCCGTCCCCCGGCCGGGCGAGCGGGTGGACATCGACGACCCGGGCCCGGTGGACGCCTGGTGGCAGACGGTCGCCGCCTCCTAACGGCTCGGCGGTGATCCGGCCCGGTAGATCTGACCGGCCAGCGAGGTCGTGCGCCGCACCGACTCACGCCACGAGGTGCCGGACGGGTGGGCGGTCAGCAGCACCATGATCAGGCGCTCCTGCTTGCCCGCCAGGCCGGTCGTGTGCAGCACCGGACGGCCGAGGTCGGGCACCACGATCGGGCCGAGCCCGGCGGCCGGGGCGGCGGCGGGCACGATGGAGGATGCGTCGCCGCCGAGCGGCACGCCGCCCGCGGGCGCGCCCGCCGTCCCGCTGACACAGCGGACCGGCGGCACGGTGCCGAAGCCCGACCACCCCTGCTTGACGGCGAACGGCCGGGGCACCGCGCTCGGGATGCCGAACGACTGGTCGAAGCCGTCCGCGCCGCACTTGGCGGCCTTGCGCAGGTGGCCGAGGATGAGCGAGCTCACCCTCGGCTCGGCGCGCTCCAGCAGGTATCGGTAGGTCGTGGCGATGTCGGACGCGCTGATCGAGGTGTAGCCCCAGAAGCCGGGCTTGTCGGCGGGCGGCGGGAGCGTGTCCTTCAGCCCTGCCCGCTTGACCATCCGCTGGATGATCCGCCGTTCCCCGCCGCGCCGCCAGAAGATAGTGGCCGCGTCGTCGTCGCTGGCCCGGAGCATGCCGGACAGCAGCGCGCGGTCGCCACGGGTGACCGTCTCGCGCGACTCCAGCAGGTCGATCGCGATGAGGATCTTGACCACGGACGCCGACCGGAACCTGCGGTGCGCCTCGCGCTGCACGGTGACCTTGCCGGTGGTGCGGTCGAAGACCACGTATCCGGCGGTCGTGCCACGCGGGACCTTCGGCTTCGGCGCCCGTTTCGCCGTGGGCGCTCCGCCGGTCGCGGGCGACCGCCCGGTGGCGGTTTCCACTGGGCTCTCCACTGGGCTCTGCGCCGTGCTCTCGACCGGGCGCGGGTCCCCGGCCGAGGGGATCGCGCCTCCCGCGGCCGGGCCGCCGCCCGCCGTCGCGGGGGCACAGGCGGCCACGAGCGGTACGACGGCCATGGCCATCACCAAGGGGTTCACTCGCCTCATCCGCACATACCTACCAGATCATGGCGAAGTCCGCCCCCTCACAGCCGACAGGCACGAAGCGGCCCGAGCGGGCTTCAGGACTCGCGTTCGAGCACGACGACCGGGATCTCCCTGCTGGTCTTGCGCTGGTAGTCGTCGTAGTCGGGCCAGGTGGCCGCCATCGTGCGCCACATCTCCGGCTTCTCCTCGGGGGTGGCCGTGCGCGCCCGCGCGGGGAACCTGTCGGCGAGGACCTGCACCTCCACCTCGGGGTCGGCCTCCAGGTTCAGGTACCACAGCGGCGGTGCGTCGGCGCCGCCCTTGGAGGCCACCACGAGGTAGTCGTCGCCGTGCCGCTGGTAGATGAGCGGGGTGGTGTGCTTCTGCCCTGACTTGCGGCCGGTCGTGGTGAGCAGGAGGGTGGTCGTGCCGTTCCAGTCGTGCCCCTCCGCACCGTCGGTCTGCTGGTAGCGCTCGACGTGTTCCTTGCCGTAAAGCATGGTCATAGACCTTTCCCCCGTGGTGTGCAACGTTCCATGGTCACCTACCCAGCGAGCGACGTCCCTCCCACTCGCCCTCCAGGGCGGAGTGCACGACCGAATCGCGCCACTGTCCCTTGGCCCTGACGTGGTGCCGGATGCGGCCTTCCTCGACCATCCCGGCGACGAGCATGGCGAGCTGGGCGGCGGTGTTGGCGGGGGAGCGGGCGCCCCAGATCCGGTGCAGGCCGAGCCGTCCGAAGCCGAGCCGCAGCACCAGGCGGACCAGGTCGGTGCCCATGCCGCGGCCCCAGTGGTCCGGGCGCAGGCCGAGGCCGATCTCGGCGCTGTGCGGGTGGTCGGCCTCGATCCTGATCCTGGCCACCCCGATGACCTGTCCGGTGTCCACCTCGACGACGGCGAGCAGGTAGAGGAACCGGGGTTCGGCCTCGGCCGCGGCGAGCGCCTCCTCGACGATCCCGATGACCTCGTCCCGGCTCTTGGGGTCGAACGGCAGGTGCTCTGTGGCGGCGGGGTCGCCGTAGACGCCGAGCAGGGCGTCGATGTCCCCGGGGTCCACCTCGCGCAGCCGCAGCCGTTCTCCGATGATCTCAACGCCGCGCATGGGGCAGACGCTAACGCCTCTTGGGACCACAGTGCCATAGGCGGGTCCCAGTGAATCAAAATATGCCGCCTTATATCCCCACATATGGGGTGTGGTATGGATTGACGGTAGTTTCGGGGGAGGTCGTCATGCTGGTGCCGGAGGCCGGATCCGGCGGGGAACGTTCGCTCCGGCGGTGGTGCCACGGGCGCGCCGTCCGGTGACGAGCCGCCGCGGCCCGGTCGTCGCCGGGCTCATGCTCACCATGGCGCTCGCCGCCATGGACCAGACCATCGTCGCCACCGCGGTCCCCGCCCTGGTGCGGGACCTCGGCTCCTTCTCGCTCTTCCCCTGGGTGATCGCCGCCTACATGCTGACGCAGGCGGTCTGCACGCCGATCTACGGCAGGCTCGCCGACGTCTACGGCCGCAAGCCCATGCTGATCGCCGGGATCGTGGCCTTCCTGGCCGGATCACTGCTGGCCGCGGTCTCCTGGAGCATGCCGATGCTGATCGTGGCCCGCGCGATCCAGGGCATCGGTGCCGGGGCGGTGCAGTCCGTCACGCAGACCGTCGCCGGAGACCTCTACCCGATCGCCGAACGCGGGCGCATCTCCGCCTGGCTGTCCACGGTGTGGGGCGTGTCCGCGCTGGTCGGCCCCGCGCTCGGCGGGCTGCTCTCCGAGTACGCCTCCTGGCGCTGGATCTTCTGGCTCAACCTGCCCGTCGGCGCGGCGGCACTGGTGGTCATCGGGGTCTGGCTGCGCGAACCGGGCGTGCGCGGGTCCGGCTCCAGCCGCCTGGACATATCGGGCACGCTGCTGCTCGCCGGAGCGGTCGTCACGATCATGCTCGGCCTCCAGTTCGGCGCCTGGTGGCTGATCGGCTGCGGGCTGATCCTCGTGGCCGCGTTCGCCTGGTGGGAGCGGCGCGCGGCCGAGCCGCTGATCCCGCCGTGGATCTGGCGCGACCGGATGCTGCTCGGCTCGTTCCTGGGCAGCGCCGTGGTCGGCATGGCGCTGATCGCGCCGACCGTCTACCTGCCCACGTTCGCCCAGGGGGTACTCGGGGCGAGCGCCGTCGCGGCCGGGTTCGCGCTGGCCGTGCAGTCGATGAGCTGGCCGCTCGCCGCGTCCTTCGCCGCGCGCCTGTACCTGCGCTTCGGCTTCCGCGACACCGCCCTTGCCGGGATCGTCCTGCTGCTGGTCTCCGGCGTGATGTTCGCGATGCTCTCACCCTCCTCGTCGGTCCTCTACGCCGGGCTGTGCTCGTTCGTCAACGGGGGCGGGCTGGGGCTGATCTCGGTGTCCATGCTGGTCGCCGCGCAGTCGCAGGTCGGCTACGACCGCCGGGGCGTCGTGACCGGCGGCGTGATCTTCTTCCGCATCACCGGCGGTGCGCTCGGCACCGCCGTGTTCGCCGCCGTCGCCAACGCCGCCCTGGCGCGGGAACTCGGCGGCCGGGCGGGCTCGGTGGACGAGGCGGCCCGCGCCCTGAACGGCGGCGCGGACGGCCCGCAGGTCGAGATGATCAAAACCGCACTGGCCGGCGCCGTGCACCAGGTCTTCCTGGTCATGATCGGTGTCGGGGTGCTCGGGCTGCTGGCGATCTTCGTGCTGCCCCGGCGCAGGATCGATCCGGCGGCGGCGGAGTCCTCCCCCTGACTACGGGGGCGGGCGTTGACACGGACGTTGATCCAGAGCATCGTTTGCCCCCAAGAAGCGCGTTCTAGAACACACTTCAATGGCGTCGCCCGGGGGGCCGAGCGAGGATGCGGTGAGACCGTGAAGCCGTTCTATGTCCGCGAGCTGACGACGTATCCGACCGGGGCCCGGAGGATCCGGCTGCTGGCGATCGCGGTCCTGGCCTGCCTGGTCGCCAACTTCGAGACCACCATCGCCACGATCCTGCCGCTGCTGCGCGAGGACCTGGACATGTCGCTGTCGGCCTACGGCCTCATCGCGGCGACCTCGGTGCTGGTGGGCGGGTTGTCGGCGGGCGTCGGCGGCGTCCTGAGCGACCGGTGGGGGCGGGTCGTGCTGCTGGTGCCCACCCTCACGATCACCGCCGCCTGCAACTTCCTGCTCGCCGCCGTGGACTCGGTGGCCATGCTGTTCTGGGTGCGCTGCCTGATGTTGTTCATCGAGGGCGCGGGAGTCACGATCACCGCGAGCCTGGTCCGCGACTTCTCCCCCCGGATGGGCCGCGCCCAGGCGTTCGGCTTCTGGACCTGGGGCGCGGTGGGCGCGTCCTTCCTCGCCTCGGCGCTCGCCGGGCTGACGCTGCCGCTGTTCGGCAACGCCTGGCAGTCGCAGGCGATCCTGATGGGCGTGGTCTCGCTCGCGCTGTGCGCGGTGATCGCCTGGCGGATCGCCGAGCCGTCCGCCGCGCTGCGCGCCGCCGTCTTCACCGTGGAGGACGAATCCGCCGCGCCGCAGCCGTCCGGGACAGGGGTGGCGCGGGCGCGCGAGCTGTTCCGCCACGGGCACCTGTGGGGGCACGTCCTCGGCAACACGGCGTGGCAGGTGCTCTACTGGACCTTCACCCTCTTCGGCCAGACCATCATGGTGGACTCCTTCGCGCTGGACACCGCGCAGGCCAACGGCGTGGTCGCGATCGGGGTCGTCCTCAACGCGCTCACCGTCGTCGCGGTCGGGCGGCTGTCGGACCGCACCCGGCTGCGCAAGCCGTTCACGCTTGCGGGCACGCTGGCCACCGCCGCGGCCCTGGCCTACTACATCGCGCTGATCGGCGACGGTCCCGACGCGCTGCACGTCGCGATCGTCTACACGGTCCTTTTCGTGGCCATGGGCGTCGCCTACGTGCCGTGGATGGCCAACTTCTCCGAGGACGCCGAGGACGTCCGGGCGGGGCTGCAGGGCACCGCGCTCGGCATGTGGGGGCTGGCCGTGCGCGTCATGATCGTGCTGATGCTGCTGGTCGCGCCGCAGGTGGTGGGACTGGGCGGCTGGGCCGCGTGGCTGCTGGTGGCCCTGGCCGGGCAGCTCGTCTTCCTGGGGGCGATCGCCGGGTTCAGGGGCCGATGGCGGCGACCGGCCGCGGTCGGTCACGTCGGCGCGGCCTGAGGGCCTGCGCGATGCGCGTCACCGTGGTGATCGGGCCCGGGCTGACCGGCGACCCCGGCCTGATGGAGGAGATCGCCGGACGCGAGCTGGCCCGGCCGGGCGCGAGCGGCCGGGTCGTGGCCGTGGGCGACGCGTCCGGGCTGCGCGCGCGGCTGAACGCCGCCGCCATCGACACGTCGGCGGCGCTGGTCGCGCTGCCGGGCCGGAGCCGGCCGTCCGGTGCCTGATGGGCGAGCCGGGGCCGCGCCTGCCGTACGGCGGGCACCCCGACCAGTGGGGCGAACTGCGCACGCCCGCGCCGCCGCGCAGAACCCCGGCGTGGGGAGGCGCGCAGACCCGCCGACGCGGCCCGCCCGGTGGCCGGGCCTGGACTTCGCGGGCACACCGTCATACGACGGTGAAAACCCCCTGCGTTAGGAGCGCTCAGTGGAGGTCTCGATCGTCGGCGCCGGGCTCGTCGGCTGCCTGCTCGCGTGCTTTCTCGCCCGCCGGGGCCACCCGGTGACCCTGTACGAGCGGCGGCCCGACCCGCGCGGGTCCGGGGCCGAGCGCGGCCGGTCGATCAACCTGGCGCTCTCCGAGCGCGGCCTGGACGCGCTGCGGCGCGTGGACCTATCCGGCGCGGTGCTGGCCGAGGCGCTGCCGATGCCCGGGCGGATGATGCACGACGTCGGCGGCGGGCTGACCTTCCAGCCCTACAGCGCGGACGGCAGGCGCGCGATCAACTCGATCGGCCGCGGCGACCTCAACCGGACGCTGCTGGACGCGGCGGCCGGGCTGCCCGGCGTCCGGCTGTGCTTCCGCCACCGCCTGCTCACCCTGGACGTGGACACGGGCCGGATGGTGTTCGACACCCCGGAGGGCACGGTCACCGAAGAGGCGCGGGTGATCATCGGGGCGGACGGCGCGTTCAGCGCGGTGCGCGGCGCGCTGCAGTCCCTGCCCGGCTTCGACCTCGCCCAGGAGTTCCTCGACTACGGCTACAAGGAGCTGACCATCCCGCCGCGCGCGGACGGCGATTTCGCGATGGACCCCGGGGCCCTGCACATCTGGCCGCGCGGGCGGTCCATGATGATCGCCCTGCCCAACCCGGACCGCTCGTTCACCTGCACGCTGTTCTGGCCGAAGGCCGACTTCGAGCGGCTCACCACGGCCGAGGACGTCACCGGGCTGTTCGCCGGTCGCTACCCCGACGCGCTGGCGCTGATGCCGGGCCTGGCCGGGGACTACCTGCGCAACCCGACCGGCCACCTGGTCACCATCCGGTGCGCCCCGTGGGTGGTGACCGGAGCGTCGGCGGTCACCGCGCTGGCGGGCGACGCCGCCCACGCCATCCTCCCCTTCTACGGGCAGGGGGCCAACTGCGGCTTCGAGGACTGCGTGGAACTGGACCGGTGCCTCGCCGAGACCGGCGACGACTTCGCGGCGGCGCTGCCGCTGTACCAGGCGCGGCGCAAGCGCAACGCCGACACCATCGCCGATCTGGCGCGGGCCAACTTCGTGGAGATGCGGGACAAGGTGGGGTCGCGGATGTTCCTGGCCCGCAAGCGGGCGGAGCACGCGCTGGAGCGCCTGCTGCCCGGCCGCTTCGTCTCCCAGTACGAACTGGTCTCCTTCAGCACCGTGCCGTACGTCGAGGTGGTCCGGCGGATCTCCCGCCAGCGGCGCTGGGCCGCCGCGGCGGGGGCGGGGATCACCGCCGCCACCGCCCTCGCGGCGATCCGCGGGGTGCGAAGCCGCCATAAGTAGGTCGCCTACATGTAGGCTGTCTATAGATGCGGCGGTGACGTGCTCGGAGGAGGGGCGATGCGGACGTTCGGTGTGGTCCTGGCGGGGTTCATCGGCGGGTTCATCCTGGGGATCGTGGTGTCCGAGGTGGTGGCGGTGGTGACGCTGGCGCTGTCGGGCGACGCGGGCGGGATCAGATACCTGCCGCTGTTCACCGCGGTCGCGGGCGGCGCGGTGACCTTCGTGGTACGGCGGGCCCGCGCCCGGCGCCACGAACGCGCGGGCGGCTGACCTTACGCGGGGGCCGGCCTTGCGCGGACGCGCAAGGCGTCCGCCCAACCAGCCGCTAGGATGCGGCCATGGGGAACCGGGAAGACCTGCTGGCCGGTGCGCGCCAATGCCTCGCGGAGAAGGGCTACGGCCGCACCACCGTGCGCGACATCGCGGCAGCGGCCGGGGTCAGCATGGCGGCCATCGGCTACCACTTCGGCTCCCGCGAGGCCCTGCTCAACGCCGCCCTCTCCCAGACGATCGACGAACTGGACGGCGAGTACGCCAGGGCCTTCGCCGCCTACCGCCGGTCGGGCTCGCCCGATGGCCTGCTGGCCATGTGGCGGGAACTCGCGGAGAGCGTCCGCGAACACCCCGACCTGTGGACCGCGACCGTCGAGGCATGGCTGGAGGCCGCCCACTCACCCGACCTCCGCACCGAGGACGCCGACCGCGGACACCGCACCCGCCGCGCCTTCGCCGCCGCCCTGACCGGCACCGACGAGGCCACCGTCCCTGACCAGGCCACCCGCACCATCGGGGCCGTCCAGACGGCCCTCCTGACCGGCGCCCTCGTCCAGTGGCTGACCGACCCCGAACGCGCCCCGACCCCCGAAGACCTCATAGAGGGCCTAACCGCCCTAACCCACCTCGCCAAGCCCTGACTCCCGGCGCCCCCACGCGCGCACCGGGCATTGACCTGGGGGTTTGTTGGGGCAGGGGTGCGGTTGCGATTTTTCGCGGGGGGAACGACCGCACTCATGGAAGCGGCCGTGGCGGTGATCGTCGTTCTCGCCCTGCTCGGGGTGGGAATGGCCGGGGTGTACGCGGTCGCGCCCGGCCCCGGGCCGCTCGGGGTGTGGCCGTACCTGTCCGGGGGGCGACCCGCGGAGCAGGCGCTGTCCCGCTACCACGTGCGCTACTACGCCGCCTCGCTGGTCTTCCTCGCCTTCGAGATGGAAATGGTCTTCATGTACCCCTGGGCCCTCGTGGTGGCCGAGGTCGGGACCACCGCCGTCGTGGAGATGTTCGTGTTCCTCGGCCTGCTCATGGCCGGGGTGGTCTACGCCTGGCGTGAAGGGGCCTTCCGGTGGTCGTGAGGCGGGCCCGCCGTGGGCACGCGCGCCCGTTCCCCGTCGCCACGCCGTACGGCACGGGCCCGCGCCTGCACGTGGAGGCCGAGATCGCCCGCCGCCGCTGGGCCCCGGCCCCCTCGCCCGCCTCGGCGGACCTTCTCATCGTGTGCGGCGACCTGGACGACGCGCTCGGCGCGGCCGTCCAGGAGGTGTGGGACGGCATGCCCGGCCCCCGGGTGCGGCTGGACCTGCCGTCCGGGGCCGAGCGCGGCGCGGTGACCGCCGCCCTCGACGACGCCGTGACGGCACTGTCCACCGCGCCACCACGCGACGACCCCGGCGTGCTCCCGCCCGTTCAGGCCGACGCGCCCGCGCACGGCGGCGTCGCGATGGCCGGGCGGGCGGACGACCGCGACGGGCTGCGCCTGGACGTGCTGCACGTCCCGCTCGGCCCGGTGCTGTCCGACTGGCCGGGCGGCCTGGTGGTCGAGACCGAGCTGCAGGGCGACGTCATCCAGGCCGCCCGGGTCGGGGTCGTCGGCACCGGGGTCGCCGCGCCGGCCGAGCCGTATTGGGACCGGCCCTGGCCGGCCGTCCGGGACGGCGGGCGCGCCACCCGGGGCGAGGCCGAGCGGCGGCGGGCCGCCGCGTACCTGGACGGCCTCGGGCGGCTGCTGGCCGTCGCGGGTTGGCCGTGGGCCGCGTCCCGTGCCAGGAGCCTGCGCGACCAGGCGCTGGCCGGTCGCCCCGCCAGCGTGCTCGTGCCCGCCTACGCCCGCTTCGAGCTGCGCGTACGCCGCTCACGGATTCTGCGGTGGATGCTGCACGGCATCGGCACAGGACTCGATGGCGGATCCGTGCTGGACCGCACCGGGCACCGCCTCGCCGCCGCCGGCGACGCGCTCGGCCGGATCCAGGACCCAGCCCCTCTGGACCCCGCCCGGCCCCCTCGACCCGAGACCGGCGATCTCGCGGCCATGCTCACCGGTTCGGAACTGGCGGCGGCGCGGCTGATCGTGGCCGCCGTGGACCCGCGCACGGACCTGGCGGGACGGCGGGCCGCCGCGAATGGCTGACCGCACGCCGTACGGAGTGGTCGTGGCGTTCCCGCTGGTGCTCGGCGGACTCGCGCTCGGCGCCGCGATACTCGACGGCCGGGGCCGGGACCTGGGCTGGGGCGCGCCGCTGCGGGAGGCCGCGCGGCTGCTGCGGCAGCGCCGCCGCCGGCCGCTCCTTGCCGACGCCGCGCTGATGCGCGCCGGGGTGTGCGGGGTGCTCGTCGCCGCCGTGCTGGCCGCCGCCGTCCTCCCGCTCGGGGAGCGGCCCCTGGCCGACTCCCCGGTGGGCGTGGTGTGGTTCAACGCGATGGAGGTGGCCGTCTGGGCCGCGCTGTGGCTCGCCGGCTGGGGGGCGAACTCCGTCTATCCGCTGGTCGGCGGCTACCGGTTCCTGGCGCAGGGCCTGGCGTACGAGCTGCCGCACATGTTCGCGCTGATCGCCGTGGCGCTCGCTGCGGGCTCGCTGCGGGTGGGCGACGTGGTCGAGGCGCAGCGCGGCCTGTGGTTCGCCGCCGGGATGCCGCTGGCCTTCGCGGTGTATCTGATCTCGGCGCTTGCCATGGCGTTCTGGGGGCCGATGAGCGGTCCGATCGGCTCGGACATCGCGGGGGGCGTGCGGGCCGAGCTGTCCGGGCCGGACCTGCTGGTGTTCCAGGCGGGGCGCTACGCGCTGCTGGCCGTCGCGGCGGCGGCGGCCGTGCCGTTCTTCCTGGGCGGCGGCGACGGGCCGGTGCTGCCGCCGTGGGCGTGGACGGCGATCAAGACGGTCGTCGTGCTGGCGGCGCTGGTCTGGGCGGGCCGCCGCCTGCCGGGGGTGCGGATGGACCGCTTCACCTCGGCCTCGTGGCTGGTGCTGATCCCCGCCACGCTGCTGCAAGTGCTGGTCGTGTCGATCGTGGTGGTGGTCGCCAGGTGATCGTGACCGGCGTCCCGTGGGCGTCCGCCGCGTTCTGGACGCTCGCCGTGGTCGCGGTGACGAGCGGGGTCGCGGTGTTCCGGGTGGACTCGATGGCGCGGGCGACGTTCGCGCTGCTGACGTCGTTCGTGGCGGTCGGGCTGGCGTTCCTGCTGATCGACCTGGCCTATCTGGGCGTCCTGATCGTGCTGATGATGATCATGGAGATGATGGTCATGGCCATCTTCATGATCATGTTCATGATGAACCCGGCCGGGCTGATGCCGATGACGATGGTCCACAACCGGCGCGGCGCCGCGATCATCGCCGCCGTCGTCTTCGCGTTGCTCGCGGCGGGCGTCTTCGCCGCCGCGCCGCCCGTGCGCCGGGGCCGCCCGCCCGCCGACCCGGCCCACGCCCTGGGGCTGGCCATCATGGGGGACAAGATGCTGGTCATGATGGTCGTCGGCGCGGCGATCCTGGCGACGATCGTCGCCGCCGTGGTGCTCTCCGTGGCGCAGGGCCGCTACGACCGGGGGCGGACCTGAGCCCGTGAACGCGCACGCCTTCCTGCTGCTGGCCGCCGCCCTGTTCGCCGTGGGCCTGTTCGGCGCGCTGTCCCAGCAGTCGATCGTCATGCTGATGATGGGCCTGGAACTCATGATCAACGGCGTGGTCACCGCCGCCGGGGCCTGCTGGTACTACTACGCCCCGGCCACCGCCGACGGGCAGGTCATCGTCCTGGTCGCGGTGACGGTCATGGCCCTGGAGATGGTGATGGGCTTCGCCGTGACCATCGCGATCTTCCGGGCCCGCGACGTGGACATGACCGACGGCGCGGAAGACCTCGCCGGATGAGCGGCCTGCTCTGGCTGCTCCCGGGGCTGCCCTGCGCGGCGGGCGCGGCGCTGCTGCCGCTGCGCGGCAGGGCCGTCCCGGCGCTGGCCGTGGGCGTCGCGGCGGTGACGCTGGCGTTCGCGGTGCTCGCGGCGGTGACCCGGCCGCGCACGCCGCCGGTCCGCGTACTGGACGGCCTGCGGTCCGGCCTGGCCGTGGACGGCCTGTCGGCCGTGACGGCGGTGACCACGGCGGCGGTGGCGCTGGCCGTCCTGGTGCACGCGGCGGGGGAGATCCGTGAGTCGCGCGGCCGGTTCTTCGGGCTGATGCTGATCTTCACCGGGGCGATGCTGGTCACCGTCACCGCCACCGACCTGCTGGTCCTGCTGATGGCCTGGGAGGTGATGGGGGCCATGTCGTACGCGCTGATCGCCTTTCACTGGCGCGACGACGAGCGGGTCCGCGCGGGCGGGGTCGCCTTCCTCACCACCCGCGCGGCCGACCTCGGCCTGTACGCCGCCGCCGGATTCGCGCTGGCCGGGACGGGCACGCTGGAACTGGCCCGGCTGGACTCCGCCGCGCGCCCCTGGCCGGACCTCGCCGCCGCCGGGATCGTGCTCGCCGCGCTGGGCAAGTCGGCGCAGCTCCCCTTCGCGTTCTGGCTGTCGCGGGCGATGGCGGGGCCGAGCCAGGTCTCCGCGCTGCTCCATTCCGCCACGATGGTGGCGGCCGGGGCGTACCTGCTGCTGCGCGTGCAGCCGCTGCTCGCCGCCGTGGGCTGGGCGGCCACGCTGGTCGCCTGGACCGGCGCGCTGACCGCGCTGCTGCTCGGCGGGGTGGCCCTGGCCCAGCCCGACCTGAAGCAACTGCTGGCCGCCTCGACCTGCGCGCAGCTCGGGTTCATGGTGCTCGCGGCGGGCCTGCCCGCGCTCGCCGGGGGAGCGGCCCACCTGGTCGGGCACGCGGCGGTCAAGAGCCTGCTCTTCCTCTGCGCGGGCACGTGGCTGGCCGCCCTCGGCACCAAGGACCTGCGCGAGCTGCGCGGCGCGGCGCGGTGGCGGCCCGCCGTCGGGGTGGCCTTCGGCGTGGGCGCGGCGGCCCTCGGCGGGCTGCCGCCGCTGTCGCTGTGGGTCACCAAGGACAGCGTGCTCTCCGCCGTCCGCTCACCCGCCCTGTACGCCGTGGTCCTCGCCGCCGCGCTGCTGGCCGCCGCCTACGCGAGCCGGGCGGCGCTCGCCGTCTGGCTTCCGCCGGGGCCGATGACCCGCCGGGACACCGAGCAGCCGGGCACCGGGCGGGTGGGGCCGCTGGACCTGATCCCGCTGCCGCCGCTGGCCGTGGTCGCCGCAGCCTTCGGGCTGGTCGGCGTGTTCTTCGCCGAATGGGTGCGGCTCGTCGGAGCCCCGGCCGACGAACCTGGTCCCGGCGCGACCGGGCTCGCGCTGACCGGCGCGCTCGCCGTGGCGGCGGTCGCCCGCGTCGTACGGCACGGCCCCGACGCGTCCACCGCGCTGCTGGGCCTGCGCGGCTGGCTCGGCCTGGAGCGGGCCGCGACCGTGCTGGTCGCCCGCCCGGTCACCGCGCTCGCCGGGGCCCTCGCGCGGTTCGACGACCGGGTCGTGGACGGAGCCGTCCGCGCCGCCGCCCGGTTCGGCACGGCCTCGGCGGGCTGGGCCCGTGCCAGAGGCGAGGCGGGCCTGGAGAACCTGGTCGGCGCGGTGGCCGCCACCGCCGTGCGGCTCGGCGGCCTGGCCAGGCGCCCGCAGACCGGCCGGGTGCACACCTACCTCGCCCAGGCGGCGGTCTGCCTGATCGTGCTCGCCGTGCTGCTGGTGTTGCTGGGGGCGGCGTGCTCTCCCTGGTGATCTTCCTGCCGCTGCTCGCGGCGGCGGCGCTCCTCCTGCCGGGCGTGGGCCGCCGCGTGGCGGGCGCGGTCTGGATCGCCGCCACCGCCGCCGACCTGGTCCTGGCCGTCGTGCTGTGGGCGACCCACCCCGCCGGATCGGGCATCGGCCACGAGACGCTGCTGCGCTGGATCCCCACCCTGGGCGCGGGCTACCACGTCGGCGTGGACGGCCTGTCGCTGCCGCTGATCGCGATGACCTGCGTGCTGTTCCTGGCGTGCGCGGTCTACTCCTGGCGGACCCCGCCGTCCCGCGCCTACGCCGCGCTGTTCCTGGGCCTGCAGACGGTCTCCCTGGGCGTGTTCGCGGCCCTGGACCTGCTGCTGTTCTTCGTCTTCTTCGATCTGTCGATCGTCGGCATGTACTTCGTGATCGCCGGATGGGGGCACGGCGACCGGGCGCGCTCGGCGCTGAAGTTCTTCCTCTACACCTTCCTCGGCTCGCTGGCCCTGCTGCTCGGCTTCATCGGTCTGTTCGCCGGGTCGGGCACCTTCGACATGGTGGACCTGGCGCGCACGCCGCCGTTCGCCGGCGAGCCGGGCGCGGCGGCTGCCACGCTGCTCGCGGTCGTGGTGGGGCTGGCGGTCAAGACGCCCGCCGTACCGCTGCACACCTGGCTGCCGCCCGCGCACACCGACGCGCCCTCGGCCGGATCGGCGATCCTGGCCGGGGTGCTGCTCAAGATGGGCACGTACGGCTTCGCCAGGATCGCGATGCCGATGCTCCCGCAGGCGTGGCAGCGCCACGCCTGGGTGATCGTGATCATCGGGGTGGCGGGCGTCCTGTACGGCGCGCTGGTCGCCCTCGCGCAGGACGACGTCAAACGGCTGATCGCCTACACCTCGGTCAACCACATGGGCTACATCCTGCTCGCGCTGGGCGTGGCCGGGCTCACGGCGGCCCCCGCGGGGGCCAGGACGCTCGCGGTCAGCGGCGCGATCACCCAGATGGTCAGCCACGGGCTGCTCACCGGGGCGCTGTTCCTGGTGGCCGGGGTGCTGTGGGACCGGGTGCGCAGCTACGACCAGCGCCGGCTGGGCGGCATCGCGGCCACCGCCCCCCGGCTGACCGCGATGACCGCGGTGGCCGCGTTCGGCTCGCTCGGGCTGCCCGGGCTGTCCGGGTTCATGGCGGAGTTCCAGATCTTCGCGGGCGTCATCGGCACCGGCGTGCCCGGCGCGGTCGCGGCGGGCGTGCTCAGCGTCGGCGGGATCCTGATCACCGCTGCCCTGTTCCTGCGGATGCTGCGCCAGGCGTTCCTCGGCCCTCCCGGAGAGCTGACCGTCAGTCCCGACGCCCGCCGTCCGGAGACCGCCGCGATCGTGCCGCTGCTCGCGCTGTCCGTGCTGATCGGGCTCGCGCCGCACTGGCTGCTCGAACTCGCGGCCCCCGCCTCGGCCGCGATCGTGTCGCTGGTGAGCCGCCCGTGACGGAGAACCCCATCGACCTCCTCCCCGAGTTGCTGACCCTCGCCGGGGCGGTCGCCGGGCTGTTGACCGGGGCGTTCGTGCGGCGGGAACGGCAGGGCGCGGCGGCGTGGATCTGCGCCGCGGCCCTGGCGGCGGCGGCCGTCGCCGCGTTCGCCGCCGCCGCCCGGCCGGACGGCATGGCCTTCGGAGCCTGGGCGATCGACGCGCCGACGCACGTCGCCCGGGTGGTCGTGGCCGTCGCCACCCTGGGGGTGATCGCGCTGGCCAGGTGCCGGACGCGCGGGCACCCAAGGGAGGCCGAGCTGTACGCGCTGTTCCTGCTGACCGCACTCGGCACCGTCACCCTCGCCGCGACCACCGACCTGCTTTTGCTCATCGCCGGATACCTGCTGGCGAGCATGCCCGCCTACGCGCTGGCCGGGCACGCGCGGAGCCGGTCGGGCACGGAGGCGGCGCTGAAGTACTACCTGATGGGCGCCTTCCTCGGGGTGCCCATGCTCGCCGGGGTCACCCTGCTGTTCGGCTGGTCGGGCACGACCGCCTACGCGGGTGTGGCCGCCGAGCGGCCGGGGACGGCTCCCGTGGCGGCCGTGCTGGTGCTGGCCGGGGTGCTGTTCAAGGCGGGGGCGGTGCCCGCGCACTTCTGGGTGCCGGACGTCACCCAGGGCGCGCCGATCGCGGTCGCCGCCTTCGTCACCACGGTGCCCAAAATAGGGGCGTTCGCCGCGCTGCTGCGGCTCGGCACCGAGGTGTTCGCGGGGGAGGGGACCGGCTGGGCGGTGCTGATCGGCGTGGTCGCGCCGGCCACCATGACGCTGGGTAACCTGGCCGCCTTCCGGCAGGACGACGTGCGCCGCCTGCTGGCCTACTCCACGATCAGCCAGGCCGGGTACATCCTGGTGCCGGTGGCCGTGGCGGGGCGGACGCCGCTGGCCGTACCGGCGCTGCTGTATTACCTGGGCGCCTACGCCGTCACCAATCTGGGGGCGTTCGCGGTGGTGGCGGCGACCCGCCGTACGTCCCTGGAGGGGCAGGCGGGCCTGGCCCGGGGCTCGCCGGGGCTGGCGGTGTCGCTCACGGTCTGCCTGCTCGGGCTGGTCGGCACGCCGCCGACGGCGGTCTTCATCGGCAAGCTGCTGGTGCTCGGCGCGGCGTGGGACGGCGGGCAGCCATGGCTCGCGGTGGCCGTGGTGCTCAACACCGTGGCGAGCCTTTTCTATTACCTGCGCTGGATACGGCCGGTTTTCACAGGGACCGGAGAGGCACCCGGGATCACGCCGGTCGCCGCCTGGATCGCCCATGTCGCCGCCGTCGTCTCGATCCTGCTGGGCGTCGGGGCAGGCGTTCTCCCGCTCTTATAACGAGTAAGCATGAATAGCTGTTTGTCTGATTTTTCAACCATCGGGGGGAATACTGTTTATCGGCGGAGAATGGTGGCCGAGGTGAGGGGACCGCGCGCCCTGTGGATCCAATAACCGAAGATCTGCTCAAAGCGGTGCGCGCCGAACTCGGCTATCGGGAGAAGAGCGGGCAACACACCAAGTTCGGCAGGTGGTATGCCGCCAAGGTCGGTGACCCGCAGTACCGGAACGCTCCATGGTGCGACATGTACATCGCCTGGGCCGCCGACCGCGCCGGGATCGCCGACTACGTCGGCTCGTTCGCCTGGACCCCTTCGCACGCGGTCTGGTTCAAGCAGCAGGGGGCCTGGACCGACCGGCCCGAGCCGGGGGCGCTGGTCTTCTACGACTGGGGCGGGTCCAAGAACTACAAGAAGATCGACCACGTCGGCGTGGTCGAACGCGTCGCCGACGGCAAGATCCACACGATCGAGGCCAACGTGGACGGCGTCTGGCTGCGGCGCAAGGTCCGCGACGAGAGCAAGGTCGTCGGCTACGGGGTGCCCCGCATGGTCAAGGAGGCGCGGCTCGCCGCCGAGCAGCCCACCGCCGAGCCCACCCTCGCCTTCCGCGAGGTGGAGGGGATCGGGCGCGACGGGCTGGTGCTGGGGTACCCGTTGCCCCCGGAGGGACTCGTTCTCCTCATCGCGCTCGCCACGACGGCCTCCGGGCTCGCGCTGGCCAACGTGCGCCGCAGGCCGCGCCGCCGGGCCGCGCCCGCCGAGCCGTACGGGCCGGGGGAACCCGCCGATCACGAGTTCCGCGAGCAGCCCGTCCCGGTGCCCACGCGGCGCGGCGCGGTCTTCGCCGACCGGTCCGCCTCGGTCGCGGGGCGGCTGCGCCCGCCCATCGCCGAGCATCCCCCCGCAGAGCCGGTTCCCGGCGGACGCGACCGGGGCCCCACCGTTCCCAGCGGGTGACTCACCCGGTCACCTCTTGGAGAAAGGCGCGGAGCCTGACCCGGGTGCGGGCGATCCTGGCCTCCGGGGTCAGGGACTCGTCGAAGTCGCCGCCGACGGCGGCCTTCATCCCGCGGACGTAGAGCGAGCAGGACAAGTCGGCGCACAGATAGCGTCCCACCGTGTTGCCCTGACGCCCGGCCTCGCCGCCGCGGCGCGCGGTCATCAGGACCACGCCGCCGCTGGTGTGGACGGTCAGGCACAGCGAGCACAGGCTGCGCGCGGTGAAGCCGCGCGAACCGCCGGCCGTGGCCCGTAGCGCGATCCCGGTGAGCCGGTCGCCGTGCCCGGCGACCAGGTAGGCGCGGTCGGGCGCCCCGGGATCGCGCCAGCCGAGGAAGTCCAGGTCGCCCCAGGGACGGTCGGCCAGGTCCTGGGGCAGTCCGGCGCGGTGGGCCTCGCCCTTGGAGCAGTTGACGAAGCAGGAGCGGATCTCGCGTTCGGTGATGGCGTCCATGTGAATTCCTAATAGACTTAGGTATGTACCTAAGTACTTTAACCCACGGGAGGCTCCATGGCCCGCGCCGGGATGACCGCCGAGCGTCTGACCAGGGCCGCGGCCGAGCTGGCCGACGAGATCGGCTTCGACAAGGTGACCGTCACTGTGCTGGCGCGCCACTTCGGGGTCCGGGAGCCGAGCCTGTACGCGCACGTCGGCAACGTGCGCGAGCTGCGGCTGCGGGTGGCGGAGCTGGCCCTGACCGAGCTGGCCGACCGGGCCGTCGCGGCCCTGGCGGGGCGTTCGGGCGCGGACGCGCTGACGGCCTTCGCCTGCGCCTACCGCGACTACGCCAGAACGCACCCCGGCCGCTACGCTGCCGGGCAGATCCGGATCGACGCCGACTCGGGCGCCGCGCGGGCCGCCCGCCGTCACTCCGAGCTGATCCGCGCGATCCTGCGCGGCTACGGCATCCCGGAGCCCGGCCAGACCGACGCCGTCCGCTTCCTCGGCGGCGCCCTGCACGGTTACGTGAGCCTGGAGGCCGCGGGCGGCTTCGCCCACCACCCGCGCGACTCCGAGATCTCCTGGCACCGGGCGCTCGACGCCCTCGACGTCGCCCTGCGCCGCTGGCCGTCCGAATAGCCGCCGATTCTGCTGCTGCCCGGCCACCGCGACCGGGAGCAGCCGGACGCCGGTCTCGATCGGGCCCAGCCCCTCGGCCAGTCGCAGCCACTGCGCGAGCAGCAGCGCGGCGGCCATCGCGAACGTCGAGCCCAGCGCCGCGACCACCCCGGCGGTGAACCGGCGGCTGGTGAACAGGCGCATGTCCAGCAGCGGATCGGGACGGCTCAGGCACCGCCGTACGAAAACGGTGAGCGCGCAGCCGGCCACGGTGAGGCTCTCCTCCTTGGCGAAGCGCTTGAGCGCCCACACCAGCACGACCATGCCGACCAGCGACAGCGCCGCGCCCAGGGCGTCCCACCGGCCGGGGCGCGACACGCGCGACTCGGGCAGGATGAGCACCCCGGCGGCCAGCGCGACCACCATGAACGGCACGTTCACCAGGAACGCCGCGTGCCAGGAGAAGTATTCGAGCAGGAACCCGCCCACGCCCAGCACGGCCCGCACCCCGATCACCGCCCCCGCCGACCCGGCGAGCAGCACCAGCGCCGACGCGCCGCCGAACACCGCGAATCCGGTGAGCAGCATGCGCCGCGCGGAGACCTGGGGGGAGTGCGTGGCGACGCCCATCACGCGTCCTCGCCGGTCATGGGGGCCGTGAAGAGGGCGGCGATGGTGTCGGCCAGCAGCCGTTCGCCGAGCGGTTCGTCGTGCAGCGCGGCGTGCCAGGTGGTGCCGTCGGCGAACACGGCGACCGCCGTCGCCCGCTGACGCCCGATGTGCGGGGTCGGCAGCACGACCAGTTCGTCGAACCAGCGCAGGGCCAGCGAGCGCAGCTCGGGGTCGTGCACCGCGGCCCAGGACAGCGCCTTGTCCGCGTGGACGAGCCGCAGGTCCCGCAGGAACCGGTGCCACTCGGCGGCGAGCGCGGCCGGGGCCGTGGCGATGTCCTCCATCGCCGCGCGCGATCGCGAGGTCGGCGTCGATCTCGTCGGCGAGGTGCCGCAGCGCCGCCTCCCGCAGCTCCTCAAGGGTGGCGAAGTACTGCGTGGTGGATCCGAGCGGCACGTCGGCCCGCCCGGCGACCAGCCGATGCGTCAGGCCCTCCGAGCCCACCTCGACGATCAGCTCGGCCGCGGCCTCCACGATCACCCGGCGGCGTGCCGGAAACGCCGAGCGGCGGGCCGGTGTCGCGAGCCGGCCCGCCGCTGGTGGTGACGGTCAGATGGAACGTGGGGCGAGCGTCACTGGCGCTGCCACAGCGCCGGGACGTTCGGCGGCTCCCAGCCGGGCAGGGCGGTGTGCGCCTGCGTGCAGCGGTAGGTGACGCCGTTGTGGATGGCGCGGTCACCGGCGTTGTAGGCGGTGCCCGCGGTCCAGTTGGTCGCCGGGCCCTGGGTCGGGGTGACGGTGGGCGTGGGGGTGGGAGTGGGCGTGACCGTGGGAGTCACGGTCGGCGTCGGCGTCGGGGTCGGCTCCGGGCCGCCGGGGCCCACCTGGAGGTCTACGCAGTTATAGAAGGCCATCGCCGTGTCGGCGATGTTCCAGATGGCGAGCAGCTTGATGCGGCCGGTACGGCCGCCCAGGTTGACCGCGTGGTTGACCACCGACGCGGGTACTCTTCCGCCGTCGTTGAACACCGCGATCCGGGTGCCGTCGACGTAGTACTCCCAGGTGCTGGTGGCGTGGCGGACCTTGATGAACCACTTGAAGTTGACCGTGCCGCCGACGCTGGCCGCGGGCCACGCCTTGGAGTCGTCGTCGAGCGGGGACCACCTGGCGTCGCCGCCGCTGCAGTTGCGCTGGCCCTTGCGGCCTTCGACGCTCTCCGGTTCCCAGATGATCTGGCCGCAGTTGCGGACCTTGCCGGAGGCGCAGTTGGCCTGGCGGCTCGGGGGGTCGGAGACGTAGCCGTGGGCTGATGCCGGTGGCGCGATGAACACCACCGTGGCGGCGGCGACCGCCGCCGAGGCCAAGAACGTGATCAATCTTCGCATGTCACGCTTCCTTCAGGCTGGAGGGATGCATTGAATATAAAGGAAAGTTTCCTAACATTAAACTCCTTCCGCTTACCGGCCCGAAGGATGTGCGCGGCCCTGGGGGTCCGAAGGGGATCGGCCGAGGGCGTGCGGCTTGCGCGCGAGGAGCGTCCGCTCGCGCTCGTCGGCGCACAGCCGTACGGCCCGCTCCAGCTCGGCGTGGGCCTCGTCGCGGCGGCCCAGGCGCGTGAGCGGCTCACCGCGGACGCTCGGCGGCAGGTGCGAGTTCGCGAGTTCCCCGGCGGTGGCCGGCCCGTCCACGATCGGCAGCGCCACGGCCGGTCCCCGGGCCATCGATACGGCCACCGCCCGGTTGAGATCGACCACCGGCGAGGGGGCGAGGCGGCTCAGGGCGAGACGCCCCCGGCGGATCGCGGCGCGATTCAGGCGGCGGCGGTCCTGGTGCTCCGGCAACACCGGCTCGCCGCCGGGCCCGGTACGGGCGGGGAAACGCGCCGCGGTCAGTTCGAGGAGCGCCGGCAGTCCGCCGACCTCGGGTTCGTCCGGCATCAGGCGGGCCGGCACCCGCGCGAGACGCCGGGCCTCGCTCGCCAGGTCGAGGCGGATCACATCGCCGCCGGAACCGGCCGAGGAGCCCTCGGTGAAGATCACGTAGACCACGCTGAGGACGGAGCCCAATCGGGCGGCCCGCTCCTCCGCCGGGGGCACCTCGAACGGCACCTCCGCAGACCTGAGCGTCCTTCGCCCGGGTTATCCGGGCCTGCACGGTGGCGGTCGGGACCAGGAACGCCCGCGCGATCTCGTCGCTGGTCAGACCGCCGGCCACCCGCGGCGTGAGCGCCACCCGCGCCTCCGGCGACAGCGCCGGGTGGTAGGAGACGAACATCAGCGCGAGCACGTCGTCGTCGATCTCGTCCGGGTCCCACAGCACGTCGGCCGCCTCGTGGCCGGGATCGGCGGGCGGAGAACCCGAGACGGCGCCGCCCTCGCCCAGGTCGCGGGCGAGGGCGGCGTACCTCTCGTCGAGGGCGGCGCGACGGCGGTAGGCGTCGATCGCACGCCGCCGGCCCACCGTGAGCAGCCGACCGGCGGGACTGCGCGGCACGCCGTCGCGTGGCCAGGTCACGAGCGCCTCGGCGAGGGCCTTCTGGGAGAGGTCCTCGGCCGGCGCGAAGTCGCCGGTATAGCGGGTGAGCGCGCCGATGATCCGCGCGGACTCGATCCGCCACACGGCGGCGACGGCCTCACGGCCCGTGGGGTCGGCCGTCCGCGATGGCTCCGCTCAGCGCCGCCCGGTGGACTCGCGCCACGCGCGCTCGTTTTGTCGTCCCCCGGACCCTGTCGACCTTAGGGCGAACCGGCCCCGTCCAGAATCGACGGCACCTCCGATTCCTCTCGCCCCAATTGCCGCAGCAGGCTCCAGTTGTCGGTGCGCACCCACTCCTCGACGAGGCGGCCGTGGTCGTCGAAGCGGAAGATGTTGATCAGGTCGAACACGACGCGTGCGCCGTTGGGCGGCAGCGGACCGGCGGGGGACTGGGTGAACTCGCGGACGAAGACGCCCTCGATCCAGGTCTGGCAGGCCACGTGGTGGCCCTCGACCACCATGACGCCGCGCCGGATCGACCGGTCGTCGAAGGCCGCGCGCACCGAGGCGAAGTAGTCGTCGAGCCCCTCGAAGCCGGACTCGAATCCGTCGGGCCCGTGGAAGCGGAACCGCTCCGTGTCGAAGTAGGTCGCCGCCTCGGCGAGATCCTCGCCCGACACCTCCAGCTCACCGGCGCGGACCAGACGTGCCACGAGTTCGTCGCGGGTGAATCGCTTTGTCATGTGACCAGCGTGCATCTCGTCGGGTATGCGGTCCAACGATGATTCGGCATCTCACCCATGACTAACGCGCATGATAGCTTCTGACCATGGCGGAGTTCACCCTCACCGGCCTGCGGGTCGTTCACCAGGTGGCCGTGACGGGGTCGTTCACCCGCGCCGCCGAGCGGCTCGGCTACACACAGTCGGCCGTCTCCCGCCAGGTCGCCGCCATGGAGACGGCGGCCGGAGCGCCGCTATTCGATCGCGGCGGGCGCGGTGTGGCGCTCACCCCGGCGGGCCAGGTGCTCGTCCGGCGCGCGACCGAGATCCTCGCCGACCTGTCGGCGACCGAGCTGGAGCTCGCCGGGCTGCGCGATCGGCTCGCGGGCCGGCTGTCGATCGGCGCCTACCCAACGGCCGCCATGGCGCTGGTCCCGCGCGCCATGGCGGAGGTGACCTCCGGCCATCCCGGTCTCTCCGTGATCCTGGAGGAGGCCGCGACGCCCGCCCTGCTCCGGCGGCTGCGGGCCGGACGGCTGGACGTCGCGGTCATCGGCGTCGGCCACGGCCTGCCCCACTACGACCTGCGCGAGCTCCGGCAGACCACCGTGGTGCACGGCGATCTCCTGGTGGCCGTCTCCGACCGGCATCGGTTCGCGGGCCACGACAGCGTCACCGTGCCCGACCTGGCCCACGAGCGCTGGATCGCCGGAGACGGCGCGGCGGGCGAGCCGCAGTTCGGAGCCTGGCCGACGCTGCCCGACCCGCACATCGCCCACACCGCGCGCGCCTGGTCGACCCGCCTCGGCCTGGTCGCGGCCGGCCTGGGCGTCACGGTCATTCCCGCCCTCGCCCTGCCCGCGCTCCCGGCGGGCGTGCGAGCCGTGGCCGTCGCCGACGGCCAGTGGACCGGCCGCGCCTGCGTCGCCGTGACCCGGCCCCGCCCGCCCGCCCAGGCTCAGGCGATGGTGACGGCCCTGCGCAACCAGGCCACCGCCTTCCCCGCCGCAGGCACATCGGCTGATCGCCTGGCACCCGCCGGGACACCCGGGCAACACGGAGTGTGACCAACCCCGCCGGAGCACCCGTGATCGGTTTCCTGGGCGGCCGTCTCGGCGGCCCGTGCTTTTCGAGCGGGTGACGGGAGTCGAACCCGTCCTTCGAGCGTGGCGTGCTCGTGTGCGTCCGCTGACACTTCACCCGCGGATCCTCCCGCGGCCCGCGATCAGCCTGGCGATGGACGGCGCCATGGTGACCACCGTGCCGCCGTCCGGTCGTGCCGTACGGCGAGCCGCGGGAGGAACGCGCCCCGACGCGCGGGGCGGAGCCGCAGCGGGGAGTCGAACCCCGTCCTACCGGGTGGAAGCCGGTCGCCTTCACCACTTCGGCCTCTGCGGCACGGCTCCCGCCGGGACGGGAGCCGCTTTCGCGGCGCGCACGCCGCGGGTGGACCGACGGAGACTCGAACTCCGTACTCCTGTGTGCAAGGCAGGTATGATCCCTGGTTCACCATCGGCCCTCGGCGCCTTCGCGGATCCGAAAGCGCGCGGAGAAAACAAGAAAGCCGCCTGGGCTGTCCCGGGCGGCTTCGCGGAGGATTCCCTCACGGGATTATCCAGAAGCCCACCCACGGGCGAGGCCGCCGCCGGCCGCCGCCCCGGAGGCGGCGTAAAGCGCGCCGGAGACGAACGCGGTGCGTGGCGCGGCACCGAGACCGCCCGCGGCACCGAGGCCGGGCGTAACGCTAATGCCGGGCGTAAAGCCGAGGCTGGGCGTAACGCTGTGGTGATTCATGTCCGGCCTCCCTCCGCGGTGTTCTTCCCGTTTCCGTTTCCGTTCGTGTGCCACGTTAGCCGGGCCGTTCCCGGCCGCGCCACGCATTTATTCCGGCCGGTGCGGGACGGCGGCGGCGACGGTGGAGACCGGCGGTGAGCACCGCCGGCGCCATCGTGCCGTCTATCAAACGTCGTGGCCGGAAACGGACTTGATGGTGCGCAGGAAGGCGGACCATTGGTCGGGAGTGAAGGTGAGAATGGGCCCGTTCGGATCCTTGCTGTCACGGACGGCGACCACACCGGGGAGGTTGGTGGCGACCTCCACGCATTCTCCGCCGTTGCCCCCGCTGGCGGTCGCCTTGCGGAACCGCGCGCCCATGAGGTTTATGTCGTTCATTGCTCCATCACCCTCTCGATGAGCCGCAATGACTCGCTTTGCGAATAGGCGTCATCCCGGATGATGTCACATTGAAGGGTAAGTCGTGAGAGCAGTCGGGGTTCGGTGGTCACCACCCCGTCACCTGACGACTGAATGGTGGCCACCTGCATGTCATTCGGCAGTTGAGCGAGTGCGAAAGCGCTCAGCAGACCGGGGGCGCAGCCCGCGTCGATCGGCACGACCTGGATGGTCACGGCCGGGTGGTCGGCCATTTCGAGCAGGAACCGCAGTTGCCCGGCGAGGACGGCCCGGCCGCCGATGGGCCGATGGAGAACCGTTTCGTCGATCATCACCCAGACGCGTGGGGGGACCTCGCGCCGGAGGATCGACCGCCGTTCCATCCGCGCCGACACACGCTGTTCCACTTCGTTCGCGGGCAGGCTCGGCTCACGCTGATAGATCGCCCGCGCGTAGGCCTCCGTCTGTAGAATTCCGGGTACCAGGAGGGGATCCCAGAAGCGAAGGTAGGTCGCCTGCGGTTCGACCTCCAGCCATCTGCCGAACCAGCCGAGGCTGCCGATCTCGCGAATCAGCCGCTCGTACAGGCCGGTGAAGTGCTTTTTGTCGGTCAGCTCGAAGGCGACGTCGAGGGCCTCGGCGATTTTGCGCTGGGGCTTTTTCTCGCCGCGCTCGATATGGGAGATCAGAGTCCGGTGACAGCCGATGCGGGCGCCGAGGGCGATCTGCGACAGGCCGGTCTGCTGTCGGAGTCTCACCAGCTCGGCAGCGAATATGCCCTGTGCGGTCAAACCCGACTCAAGGTCTCGGCCCACGCTATCCTCCTGGTTCGGGTGTGACGGATCGACGTCGAGAGTGCAACGTAATGTGATGCGGTGACATTTCCTTCGTCACTGCACGTCACTTAGTGTCACGCCATTCACACCGCTGTGGACATTGTGGCAGGCCCCAAGGTGCGGCGGCTACTCGTTCCCGGGTCTGGCAGTGCGGGTAATCGGCGCTACCGGACATCTTGGGCATCTCACGCATATCTACTTGGAGTGCGTCGGCATTACTTGAGTGGACAAAACACATATTTGCCACTCAGGAGGATCGGGGCGGGCCGAGGGTCTGCGCGAGGACCGCGCGTATGTCCGCCACCGCGACCGGCTCCTCGGCCATCAGGACGCGGATGCACAGGCCGTCCGATACCGCGACCAGCGCCTCGATCGCGTGCCGGTCGTCGGTGTGCCGCCCGGCGATCGCGGCGGCGGCGGCCCTGAAACCGGCCGAGCGCGCGAGCGGCTGCCGGCGCGGCTGGGCCGGTGCGTGAGGGGCCGACCCTGCCCGCGAACATCAGGACGGTCAGCAGCAGGTGACCGGCCATGGGGAAGTCGGCCGTGATCCCCGTGGACAGGCCCACCGTCGCGAAGGCCGAGACGACCTCGAAGAGCACGGCGTCCAGGCCGTGGGAGGTCAGCCCGACCAGGACGCACGTGGACACCGACACCAGGACGGCGCTCAGCACGGTGATCGCGATGGCCTGCCGCTGGGTGGCCGCGCCCAGCGAGCGGTGGGCGATGTCCACCCTGGACCGGCCGCGCAGTTCGGCCCAGGCCATGAAGAGCAGGACGCCGAGCGTGGTGACCTTGACGCCGCCAGCGGTCCCGGCCGTCCCGCCGCCGATGAACATCAGCGTCGGTGACCAGCCAACTGGTGGGATGCGTCTGGGAGATGTCCAGGCTGTTGAACCCGGCGGTGGCGTTCCGACGCATCACCCCACCGTCGGCCGGTCTACGGCTCCACGATCAGTAGAACCAGGGCGGCGCTGGGGGCGCAGCGGAGCAGGCCCTCGCGGACGGCGGCCGCGGCTTCTGGCAGAGGGACGCGGAGTACTCTCAAGTCGGCCTCGGACGACTCCGGGGCGGCCGGGCCCGGTGTCGGCCGCTCGACGCGCCACAGGTGGACCGAGCAGTCAGTGAGGCCCGGCAGGGGCAGGAGGGAGCCGTGCCCGGTCCATGTGCCGCCGTGGTACCCCGTCTCCTCGGCCAACTCGCGTCGCGCCGCGGCCAACGGGTCGGCGTCGCCCGGGTCGACGGCCCCGCCGGGCAGTTGCCACATGGCCCCGCCGAGGTAGTGGTGCTGCTCGACGATGAGGAGCCCCCCGTCGACAAGAGCCGCCACCCGCACCTGGTCGGGCGCCTGAACCCAGTCGTAGTCGCCCGGTCGCCCATCGGGCCCGGTGACCTGGTCATGGTGAACCTGGAAACGTGGTGTGTGAAATGGCGTCGTGCCGCTGTGCCGGGTCCAGGGTCCTCGCTGCTCCACAGGGATCACCGTACCGACAGGGGCGGTGCGGTGGCCGAAGGCGGGTTTAGCATCGCCTCCGCATCCCGGATGCCGGCGAGCCGGGCGAACGCCAGCAGGTACTCATGGGCGTTGCGCTGGAGTAGGCGTAGTTCGGCGCGGCACTCCGTGGCGAGGGGCCAGTCCGTCTCCGGGCGCCCCGGTGACTCCTGCTCGAAGGCCCGCAGGCGCGGGTGCCACCGGCTCAAGAACGGACGCAGTTCGAGGTTCAGGAAGTTCACGGCCAGGCACTCCACGGTCATCCCGATGTTCACATGGGTGGAGGGGCGGCTGACCTTCAGCGTCTCGCGGGTGGTCGCGAACAGGCCGTACAGGGACGTCAGGGCCTCCCTCAACAAGCCGTCCTCGTCGTCGAGCCGCTGCGCCGACACCCGCGTCACCGACTCGATGAACAGTTGCCAGGCGACCTGGCGCGAGTCGTTGTTGACCACGAAGGTGAGTTCACTGAGCTGCGGCAGGGTCACCTTCACCTCCGCGAGGCGGGCGGAACGCCGGTAGGCGTCGAGACCGCCGGCGACCAGAGCGCCCGCCAGAGCGCCGGTGATCGCGAACAGCAGGAAGCCACTGGTACGGCCGATCGCGAAGACGCCGAGTCCGACGACCGCCCCCGCTGTCACAGACAGCCCGACACGTAATAACCGGCGGGTCGCTGGTCTGTCGAGTCGGCTCATGTTCGTCCCTCGATCCTGCGCGCGCCGTTCCCACCGGCCATGGTCCGGCCCTGGCCCGATGACGGACCCTACCCTCATTCGTGCCCGTGCCGACACCGCGCGCAGTAGAGTCCAGAGTTGCTCGCCCCAGTGATTGGGTCCAATCCGACGCAGAGGGAAATGCTATGTTTCTATGCAAATCCCTGTTTTTACGTCGACAGTGCTTTTGGCGTCCGCCTAGATCGGCCTCGGCTCGGATCACGCTGCTGGTCTCGGCTTTGGCGACGGTCGTCTTCGCCGGCGGATGCGGCGACACAAGCGGGTCGACCCAGGCCGTGCCCTCGCCTCCTGCCGTTTCGCCCTCGCCCTCCGCCCTTGAGTCCTCGCAGGCGCCCTTTCCGCCGAGCCCGCCGGCTGCCACGCGGTGTGCCGGCAAGGTGCTCGATCACCGTGACGTCCGGCATCCGGACCTGGGGGCGGTCCGCGTGTTCCTGGTCCGGCGACCCCCTCCCCGCCAGCTCACCGGGTGCGTCGCGGCCGTCACCGGCGGCGGGCGGGTACTGGCCTTCACCGACGTGGACAGCTACGAGAACTCCCTGCGCTTCGCCGACCCGGTGACCGACGCCACCAGGAACATCTTCGTGACCTACAACCCCGGGCGCTATGACGGGGTGCTGGTGCTCGTACCCAACGCGGACGGATTCGAGGACATCGGCTGGCGCAGCACAGAGGACCACTATTCGGGCGGGAGGTTCGCATATTATTACGCACGGCTCGTCGGTCCCGGCACAGACGGCAGATACACGATCACCCGCTATGAGAACTCGTGCGATCCCAGCTGCGCTGCAGGCGCCATCAATCAGGTGACGTTGCGTTGGAACGGTCGCGATTATCTGCCGGCCGAATGATGCCGAGGCGCTTGCCGGCACGGGTTGAGGGGCTCGGTACGGCGTTCGCATGGCTGCGGTCCTCCCTGGCTCGCCGCAGACGGGTCAGGACGGATCTCGGGTACGGCGTTTTCCTCTCATACAGCGGTGAGCGCGAGCGGCGATGGCTGCCGCATCTGCAGCGGGTAATCGAAAAGCAGTCCCGCCCCTGGTATAGGCCGCCGCGCCTCAGGGTCTTCCTCGACTACAGCGGTGTGTCGATCGGGCCGCAACTTTGGCACAAGATCAAAGCAGGTCTTGCCCGCTCCGACTGGCTCGTGGTCCTCGCGTCGCCGGAGTCGAGGGACTCGGTGTGGGTCGACCGGGAGATCGAGTGGTGGCTTGAGCACAAAGCGGTGAACAACATCCTGCTCGTTGTCACCGCCGGGCGGTTGGTGTGGGACGAATCGCGGGCCGACTGGGATCCGGAACTGTCAACGGCGCTGCCCGCCCGTTTGCTGGGAAGATTCGAGCAGCAACCGGTCTGGAAATCTGTGGACCTCCGCCACCCTGACAGCGATGCGGGCTTCCCTCCCGATATCGACGGCGTCGCATTCGGTATCGCGTCCGTGGTGCGCGGCCTTCCCGAGGACGAGCTCAGGTCAGAAGGTCTCGCCGACACCAAGCGCAACCTGCGGACAGCCAGGATCGTCATGGCCGTGTTGGGGTTGCTGCTCCTGGTCGCGAGTACGGTGTCGGTGATCGCACTGGCCTCGCGTGCCGAGGCCACCCGCCAGCGTGACCACGCTGTCGCCCAACAACTGATCGTCCAGAGTTCTCTGCTCGGCGACCGGGACCCGTTCGGTGCCCGGCTGAAAGCGCTGGCGGCGTGGCGTATCGATCCCTCCGCGGAAACCCGTCTCGCGGTCCTCAACGCCTCTGTCGATCCGCGATCCGGCTTGCTCCCCCATCCCTGGCCCGTGGGGGCGGTGGCTTTCAGCCCCGACGGCAGGACCATCGCTTCCGGTGGTGGCGACGGCATGGTGCGGTTCTGGGACACGGCGACACAGCAGAAGGCGGGCAACTCGCTCGCCGGGCACAATCGGGGCGTCACATCAGTGGCCTTCGGGCCAGACGGTGAGACGCTGGCGAGCTCAAGCTTCGACGGCACTGTCCAGTTGTGGGATGTCGCCCGTCGCATACCGATCGGTGCTCCGCTCAATGCCCAAGACGGCATGATCACCTCGGCTGTCTACAGCCCCGACGGCAGGACGCTCCTCACTGTCGGTGAGAGGGCCGTCCGGGTGTGGGACGTGGCGACCCACCGCCGGATCGGCGAGCCGCTCGGCGGTTCCGGCGGCACGTCCTCGGTGGCCTTCAGCCCCGACGGCAGCACATTCGCCTCCGCGTTCGGCGCGGGCGTACAGCTCTGGGACGCCGGATCGCGTGCACGGATCGGCGGGGCGCTGGGGGGAGCTGACAGTTCCCCGAATTTGGTCTCCTTCAGCCCCGACGGCAGGATTCTCGCTTCCGCCGGCCACGGCGTCCAGCTTTGGGACACGACCACCCGGACCCCCATCGGAAAATCGTTCGCCTCCACCTCGGCGGGGATTGAGTCGATGACTTTCAGCCCCGACGGCGCGGTGCTCGCCACCGGTCAGGTCGACGGCAGCGTGCGTCTTTGGGACGTCGTGCGGCACAGTCAGGTGGGGACACCGTTGATCGGGCACGGCAGTACGGTCACGGCCGTTGCCTTCAGCCCGGACGGATCGGTCTTGGCCAGTTCGAGTGACGACACCACAGTCCGCCTCTGGGACATCCGCACGCAATGGCAGGTCGGAGCACCGATCGATACCGGTGGCACGGTGGCACTCAGCCCAAATGGCCAGATTCTGGCAATGGGCTCGCGTGCCAACGTGCGCTTCTTGAACGTCGCCACGCGTCGCTGGACCGGCGATCCTCTGGTCCATGGTGTCGACGACGGCCTTACCCTCATGTTCTCCTTCAGCCCCAATAATGCCGTCCTCGCGGTCGCCTCTCGAAGAATACGACTCTGGGATGTCGCGGCCCGCCGCCCCATCGGCAAGCCGCTGCTGCTCGGCGATGAGGTGAACGCGCTGGCCTTCAGTCCGGACGGCAGGACCCTCGCCAGTACGTCGGACTCCGTACGCATATGGGATCTGGCGACACATCGCCAGATCGGTACCGCGCTCGATGTCAGGGCAACGGAGGTCGCATTCAGCCCTGACGGCCGCACCATTGTGACCGACACGGCGAACAACACCGCAGCGCTCTGGGACGTGGCCACGCACCGCCGTCTCGGCGAAACCTCGGCCGACCACACCACGCAGATCACCGCAGTGGCGTTCAGCCCCGACGGCGAGACGTTCGCGACAGCGAGCCGCGACAGTACCGTCCGCCTCTGGGACGCGGTCACACGTAAGAAGATCGGGGATCCGCTGAACGGCCACCGCAGCGGCGTCACTGCCATAGCGTTCAGCCCTGACGGGAGAACTCTCGCCACCGGCGGCATGGACCATACGGTCAGGCTCTGGGACGTCACCACCGGGCGCCAGATCGGCGATCCGCTTGCGGGACACGGCGCCGATGTCGTCGGTTTGGCCTTCGACCCTGGCGGCAGGACAATGGCCAGCTGGGGCGAAGACGGCACAACACGGCTGTGGAACGTCGAAGCGACGGTGGACCCGGTGCGTTCACTGTGCGGATGGGCCAGAGGTGCCTTCACCCCCGACCGATGGCGCGACAACGTGCCGCCCGGCCCCGAGTCTCGCCCTCTTTGCCCGTCGTTTTGACAGATGACACGATCGCACCGTGCCGGCCGCGACCGTGCGGGCGAATCGTGACCTGGGCCGCGGACCACTGCGGACAGGCGATGCCGCGCCATGGTTCGGTGCTCAGCCGGAGAGGGTCCAGCTCGCGAGGAGGTCGAGGGCGCGTTTTGAGGGGGAGCCGGGTTCGGCGGTGTAGACGAACAGCGTCGTATCGGGGTCTCCGGGCAGGACGAGCGTCTCGTACTCGACGGTCAGCTCACCGACGAGAGGATGGCGCAGGCGTTTGCAGCCGTGCGTGCGCTGGTGGACGCGGTGCCGGTCCCACCAGTGGGCGAACTCGGGGCTGTGCTCGCGCAGGTCGGCGATGAGGGCTGCGGTGGCCTGGTCGTCCGGGGCGCGGCCCGCGTCGAGCCGCAGGCTCTCCACCGCGGCCCGGGCCTGGGCCTCCCAGTCGGCGAACAGCGATCGGGCGTCGTCATCGAGGAACATCCACCGGGCGTAGTTGCGATGCCGGGGCGGGAGCCGTTCGAAGTCGGTGAACAACGCCTTCCCCATTCGGTTGGCGGCGAGCACGTCGGTGCGGCGGCCGAGGACGAGGGCGGGCTCGCCGTCGAGGGCGTCGATGAGCCGGTAGAGGCCGGGGCGCACGCGCTGGACGCCGTGGGCCCGCCGCCGCACGGGCACGGCGGTGATTCCGATGAGGTCGCGCAGATGGGCGCGTCCCGCCTCGTCGAGCCCGAGGGCGCGGCCGACGGCCTCGACGACCGCCGGTGACGGGGTGATGCGACGGCCCTGTTCGAGGCGGGCGTAGTAGTCGGCCGAGACTCCGGCCAAGAGGGCGACCTCCTCACGGCGCAGGCCAGGGACCCGTCGTACGCGGCCGTCCGGGGGCAGGCCGGCCCGTGACGGATCGACCTGGCTCCGGGCCCGTCGCAGGAAATCGGCGAGTTCGCGGTTGGTGACGGCCATGAGACCCATCATCTCTCCTGCCGTCCGGGCCTGACCGGTCCTGTGCGTCCTAGGTCGCGCAGGGCGCGATGTGGGCCCCCGGGAGCGGGTCGTGCCGAACCAGGCTGGTGCTGCGGACGACATTCGACGAGCAGAGGATGATCATGAGCTTTCCGACAGATCGACCGGCCGTCTGGTTCGTGACCGGAACCTCCCGGGGTCTCGGTCTCGAACTGGTCGGGCAACTGCTGGCGCGCGGTGACCGCGTGGCCGCCACGACACGGTCGCCCGAGCGGCTGCTCGCCGCGCTCGGCGACGGGTTCGACCCGTCGCGTCTTCTCCCGCTCACCGTCGACCTGCGCGACGAGGCGGCGGTCGGGCGGGCCGTGGGGGAGACCACCGAGCGCCTGGGCGGTCTGGACGTCGTCGTCAACAACGCGGGCTACGGCTTTTTGGCCGCGGTGGAGGAGACCGGCGACCGTGAGGTCCGCGACATGCTCGACGTCCAGGTCGTGGGCGTGTGGAACGTGTTGCGTGCCGCCCTGCCCGTCCTTCGTGAGCAGGGCGGCGGCCATATCGTGAACGTGTCCTCGATCCTGGGCCTGACGGCCGTCCCGGGCTGGGCCCTGTACTGCGCGGGCAAGTTCGCGCTGGAAGGGCTGAGCGAGGCCCTCGCCGCCGAGGTGGCGGATTTCGGCGTCACGGTCACCATCGTCGAGCCCGGCTACTTCCGGACGGAGTTCCTCACCGGGGACTCGCTCGCCCTGCCCGCCGAGCCGACCGAGCACTACCCGGCCATCCGCGCGATGACCCTCGCCCACCTCGAACTGCAGGGCGGCCAGCTCGGCGACCCGGTCAGGGGCGCCGGGGCGATCATCGGCCGGGTCGTGGCCGGGGAGGGCCCGCTGCGGCAGCTTCTCGGCTCGGACGCCCACTCCTACGCCGCCGCCAAGGTCGAGGCCCTGCGGGCGAACGTCGAGGCCGCCGCGCTCAGCGCGCCCGCCACCGACTTCCCGGCCGCCTGAGCGATCGGCGGCCGGGCTTCCGGTAAAGGGTCAGGTCCGGGAGTCCGCGCGCGAGCCGTCAGGCCTCACGGCCTCTGTTCAGGACGGTCCTCGTGAGATCGCCAGCAGCGCCGCCGTGTGGCGTTCGAAGGCGTCTCGCCCCCCCTCCGTTATGGCGAGCCAGGTGCGTGGCCGCCTGCCCACATATCCTTTCTGAACCTGGATGTAGCCGGCGAGCTCCAGGGATTTCATGTGCTTCGATAACGCGCCCGCGCTGACCGCGACCGCATCACGCATCTTGCCGAACTCTAATGTTCTGTTTCTGGAAAGAATCGCAAGGATCGAGAAACGAATGGGCGGGTGAATCACGGCGTCGAGTTCCAGGCGAGGATGTGCGACAGAGCCGCTCACTGGAAGATCCTACTTTCTTCCGAACTGATACGGACAGATGCCTTGGGGGCGATCCAGAACTGATGCGGAGTTCTGGTGCAGGGACGCGCGGATCCGGCACGCGGGTGGTGCGCAGGGCCCTGCGACACGAACGATCCTCATTGAAGGGGATCCGGGCGGCAGAACCAAGATCTTCGGCTGTCCCGAACAGTCCCGAACGGCCCTCGAACAGCCTCGAATGACGTCGCACGGGTAGGAACCGGGCGACCACCTCGGGTGTCCCGAACCGGTCGGAGGGGCATGGCGCCGTGACATGAGAACGGCCATCGCCTGACCCTTCGTGATCGCGACACCGAGCTCGAAGGAGGAGGCGATGGCCGTGAACGGCGGCGCGGGCTCCGTGGCCCGGCCGGCGACTTTATCGCGGAAAACAGTAGACCTGGTGATAAACGGTGGAACCGTCCGCCCGCTGCGACTTGTAGAGGTCATAGCCGAGCCCGAACGGCGGCTGGACCCAGCCGACATAGGTCGCGCCGGCCGGAGCGCGTTCCGGGCAACGCGGCTTACCGGGCCACGGCAACGGCCACGGCATCCCATCGGAAACGACGGACGATCGAGATGAATCGGCCGGTGAATTCGCCTGGGCGGGGCCGGCGGCAATCGACGACCCGATGGCAAGAAGCGCTACGAGGGCGTATTTCATGACCACCTCTGAGAAAATAGGGATGAAGGTCTCTGCCGTACCGGAGACGTGACGGCAGGTTCAGGAGCCGCCCGTCCAGCCGCCCGCCGAACCCCAGGGGCTGACGGCCGGGTCGGACATGGGGAGGCCACAGGCGAACGCCAGGAGCGGGTTCCGGGTGCCGCCCGGCCGGAAATCGGACAGCGGCATGCCCCAGGGAACCAGCCCGCCGAAGATGGATCCGGAGAGCCCGCGCCCGCCCGCGGCCAGCCACATGCTGTGCGCGGCCACTCCCGCCTGGTGCATGACCATCCTGTGGGCATGGGCGCCGGCCGTCGCGACGGCGGGAAGATCGCAGGTGATCATGGTCAGCAGGGGCGCGTCGGCGAACTCGTCCTGCAGCAGCCACTCGCGGGCGGGAGGAAGGTCGAGGAGGAAGGTGACCTGCGTGCCGGCGGGATCCACGTCGTAGAGTCCGGGCCGCAGTCCCTCCACCCGGTACGCGGCGGCCAGGAGCCGGACATGAGGGACCGTCTCCGCGGTGCCCAGAGCCGCCCGCGCCGACATGGGGGCCTGCAGGACCCCGGCCATCGTGGCCTGGTCGATGCCGTCCGGACGGTAGAACCGGGTGGCCTGGCGCAGGGCCAGTACGGTCGCCGGGTCCACCGTGGTCGCGCTCGCCGGGGGAAGGCGATGCTCGTGGGCCCTCTCCGCGGGAGGGTCCCACCGCCGTGCCAGGCCGGTCGCGCCCGCGCGATGTGTCCGCGCGATGAGCTCGTTCACGATCTCCTGCGGCCGGTAACCGGGAGTCCAGCTAGTCATGGGCGGCGCCCTCTCGTTCGGGACCGACGCTCGTACGGCGGAGCGTGAGCACGGTGGTGACGGGCGTCTGCCGGGAATCGAGGTCGAGCAGGTCGATCAGCCGGCCGTCGTCCCAGTCGGCGAGCGCGCCGACCGTCCAGCCGAGATGCGCGGCCTGGAACGCCAGTTGCCAGGTGGCGACGCCGGAGTCCAGGTTGACGATCCGGTATCCCAGGCTCTGGTACTTGTTCTCCAGCTTCAGGCTGTCCCCGACCAGGACCAGCACGGCGTCCGCCTCGGTGTCGACACCCGGAACGGCGTCGGCGAGCCGCTTCGCCGGCACCGCGATCCCGCTGCGCAGCAGGAGGTTGGCCACCGAGTCGTAGACGTGCACCACCGGTTCCAGCCGCGCCCGGTTGGCTTCCAGGGGAAGCAGATAGGCCGTCTGGGAGCCCATGTTGCCGCCGGAGGGAGCCCAGCGGCGACGGGTGGCTCCCCGCGACGCCGTCGCCGCGATGAACTCGCGGATCCCGAAGGAGCACTCCAGCAGGGACGTAAGCTCCGCGCCGGCCTCGCCGGTGGCGTCGATCGGCTGCCAGTCGCGCGGGCGCTCGAAGAAGTGGAGTTCGATGTTCGAGGCGCTGTAGTGGTTCTGGTGTGCGCCGGCCGGGATGTACCGGCGAGGCGGCAGCGTGACCTCGTGTTCGAAGGCGACCGCGAGCAGGTCGTCCCTCTCGATCGGTTCGGTGTCCGGCCGGCAGGAGGCGCAGCCGGGCAGCGGGACGAAGGTCTCGACCTCGGCCGTCCAGGCGTCGCAGTCGATGATCCTGACGGCCGACTCGTCGTACAGCGGCTCCACTCCCGTGGCCAGCCGGCACACCTCACCGCCCACCAACCCCGCCAGCAGGTCCTCCTGCCAGGCGGGGATCGCGGCGCCGTCCGATCGCGGCAGCGGGCGCTGCGCGCGATAACACGGCAGGCAGCCGGACCAGCCGTCCTCGAAGAGCGGGCTGATCAGGGCGCCCGAGCCGGTCGCGGAGACGAGGAACCAGCGTCCGCCGCTCGCCCGCACCGAGGCGTCGAAGGCGGTCAGCAGGTCCAGGTCCAGGGTGCCGTCGTCGATCACGACGGTGATCGGAGCGGACGGCAGCGGGGCGGGGCCGAGGGGCAGCCCCTCCTCCCGCGTCGATGTCACGCCGGACTCGCCGAGCACCCGCACCAGCGTCGATCGCAGCGAGCAGGGGGAACCCGCGACCACGACCGGCTGCCGCGCCAGCTTCAGGGCCGCGTGCACTCCGGAGGGATTGTTCCGGGTGGAGTCGACATTCCTGCTCAGGTAGCTCAGCACGCTCGCGGGCACGGACGTGTGCTCCAGCGCGCTCGTCTCCTCGGGCGTCGCACCCCGCTCCAGCATGCCGCAGGAGTACAGCAGCGAAAGCGCCGTCTTGACGATGTCCACGGAGGGCAGCCCGAGCGACTCGGTTATCTCCGCCGCCGATCGCCGCCCGTCCAGGAGGGGGAGCAAGCGCCGGACGAACTCGACGTGCCGGCCGCTGAAGAGCTGGGGCTTGGCGGCGCCCTCGACGAGCAGCTCGCCCTTGCGCACCTCCGCGATCACGAGTCCGTCCACGACCTTGAGATGGTCAGGGAGCGACAGTTGCGGGTCCCGGGCGATGGCGGCGGCGATGTACCGCGAGTCCATGGCGCTTTCGGTGTTCACACATCCCCCTTCGATTCGGTGCCCGCACCGGCGAGATGGTCGGCGAGGCCGCGCCACGAGCGGTCCTGCCGCGAGATCGGCGTCGAGGTCGGATAGCAGCGGGCGCACCCGTGCACCCCCACCGTCCGCCCCCGCAGGAACTGGGCCTTCGCCAGGTTCACGGCCCGGTAGGCGCCGTGCGTCCCGGGGTCGCCGCGGCGCAGCGCGGCCAGGCCCCACTGCGCCAGCCCGGCGGCCGTCAGCACCTGGGAGGGCAGGTGGCCGCCCGGTCCCGCGGGGTCCCTGCTGTAGAAGGCGTGCAGGTCTGACATGGTCTTGCCGACGGTCGAATGCTGTACGGACCGGCGTTCGAAGCATTCGGCGCACGCCCCGGCCCGTCCGGGGAGGATCAGGGGACCGGCTCTGAGCCAGCGTGTCTCATGCACCACGGGGACGAAGGACGCGCCCCACCTCCAGGCCAGATCGCCGACCTCCGCCACCAGCTTCGGGTCGTGCCGCGAGGTCACCAAGACGTAGGTGCCCGCCGCCGGCAGAAGACCGCTCAGCACGCCGTGCCCCTGGGCGAAGAGGGTCGGCTCGCCGTCCACCTCCCGCCGCTGGAGCACCGTGGCCACGTCGGCCGCGAACGGCCCGACGGCGATGACATGTGTCGTGTTCATCTCTTTCTCCGGACTGGTCAGGCGAACGGTTGCGGCCACGGGTTGAGGTCGGGCTCGGCGTGCGCCGGCAGGCCCATGCGCCCGGGGGCCGTGTAGAGCCTGCTGGTGCCCAGGAACCGCGCACGATAGGAGAAGCTCAGCGGGACGAGTTCGGGGACGATGACCCGCACCACGCGCAGACCCGTCGACCGGGCCTCGTCGGAGGTGATGTCCACGGCGTAGACCGTGCACCCGGCGTCCTTGAGCTTGCCCACCACCCACGACAGGCGCTCGGCGGGGGAGTCCGGAACCGTAGGGGTGATGTCGGAGAGCCGCCGGCGGCGCGGGGAGTCCAGAAGGAAGTCGAACGCGTGCTCACGTTCCGCCGCCGCCATGTGAACGGCGCCGTCGAACACGTTGATGTAGTCGTCCAGCGGCTTCTCGTGCGGCTTCTGGTACTGCATGGCCAGCCGGCCTGAGGACGACTCGCGCATCACCTTGAGCACGGCACTCCGGGGATCGAGCTCCGTGGCGCACATCACGTAGGTGCGCACCCTCGTCGCCTGGGGATCCATGTCCACGCTGTAGACCGTCGGAATGCCCAGGTCGGTCGTCGCGTCGAAGAAGAAGGTCCGCAGGCCGGACCTGGCCGAGGCCTCCAGCGCCTGGTCCAGCTCCGGGTCGCGGGCGTCGATCTCGATCCTGGGCAGTGCCAGCCGCTGCAGCCAGGTGAGCGCCAGGCTGTCCCGCTCGACACATTCGAGGACGGCGCCCAGCAGGGCGCTGTCGTAGTCGAAGTGCGCCGCAGTGCCCGTCGAGATGGGCAGCCAGAACCGTTCGCCGCGGCTCACGACGGGGATGTGCAGGTAGACCATGACCGCCGGCACCCATCGGGGTTCCCCACCGGCCAGGTCCACGCCGCGGACCCAGCGCATCGGCGCGTCCGGGTCGGGGGCCAGGACCGGGCACGCGGGGGCGGCCAGCTCGGACTCGGAACAGCGCGGCACCCGGTTCAGGTCCAGCGCGTCGTCCCCGAGAGAGCGCGCGCTGGCCCAACGGAACTGTTCCGGGTCCCACAGGCAACTGGAGTAGCGTTCGATCGTCTCGACCGTGGCGGTCAGCCGGGCGGTGTCCTCGGCGAGTCCGCTGCCCGCGCCGTCCAGGGCGGCCCACGACATGAGCCCGCGCGCGTTCATCGTGCCGGGCAGGATCGACCCGGGATCTCCCAGGCTCGCGCTGCACACCGGGAAGCGCTGCCGTCCGGTGGTCATCGGGATCCGGGTGACGAGGTTGATGAGGGAGCCGCGAGCGTCGATGAGCGGATCCAGCCGCCGCAGCGCGGCCTCAATGGTGGTCGGCGGCGGGCCGGCCGTCGGATCGGTGCTCACTCGCATCGGCATCCTCCTTCGGTGTTCCACCCAGCAGGGCGGCGAGTACGGCTTCGTCGCCCGGAGTGATTCCCAGGCGGTTGTTGTGCAGGTGAAGCAGATGGAACACCCACTGCCAGGTGGTGAGCGGCACGCCGGCGGCGATCGCCTCGGCGGCGGTCGCCCGGATCGCGCCGCCGTACCTGACGGCGTCCGCCAGGAGGGGTGGTGGGAGATCGTCGCCGGCGGCGCCGATGACGGGCTTCAGGCGGGCGGCCGACTCCGCCGCGGCCGTACGGCCGGCGGGCGCGAAGGGTTCGTCCCTGCCCGTCCAGTACCAGAAGTACTTGGACCAGAACTGCTCCTCCGCGCCGGGCAGGCAGTGCCGGAGGGCGCTCTTCATCGTCAGCGACGCGAGCGCCTGGCGCTGGAGGTAGCCGAGGCCCGCGCCGACCGCTCGCAGCGCGATCGCGCTGGAGGTCATGAAGTTGTCCTCGGCCACCCGGACGCCCTCCGCGCCCCCGTAACGGCGCAGCTCGGGCTCGTAAAGCCGGAAGTCGACGGCCTCCCAGTAGTCGGTGGGAGACGTCTCCGGCATGGACGCGACCGGGATGCCGGAATCCGTATGCGGCTTGCGCAGGAAGTCGGGAAAGCGGCTGACGAGGTCGGCGTGGACCTCGTCCAGCAGCCCGACCGGCCCCTGGACGCGCAGCCTGACGTGCGGGCCGCCGACGTCGAAGAACCGCAGGAAGAACCAGCGGTTGCGCTCGGTTCCGGCCTCGACCAGGCCGCGTGTCCCCGCCACGAGCTCCTGGATCACGCCGTCGAGCCGATCGAAGGCGCCGGGATATATCGCGCAGTAGAGCCAGGACCGCATGCTCAGCACCCGTCCCAGCTCAGGTGGGCGACATACTCCGCGGTGCGCGGATGCCCGTCGATCACGGGGGAGTCCGCGCCGGGCCGGGGGAGGGCTTCCTCCATGATGAGGATCTCCTTCTCCGAGAGTGAGTCCAGCAGGCCCGAGACCGAGAGGGGCACGTCGGCGGACAGCCAGAGCGGCTTGCGGGACTTGGCGAACAGGTCGGGCTCGGTGGTTCCCCGGCGGACGAACAGCTCGTCCGCGACCCCGTGGGCCCGCGCCCAGTCACGGTAGGCGGCGAACGTCAGGGCCTGGGTGGGCGCTTTCACCTCGGCCAGCAGGTCCGCCGCGCTCACCGTCCAGTACGCCCTCCGGGTGATCACGGCGCCGGCGCGTTCGCGGGGCGTGTGCACCACCCCGGCCGGCCGTTCGAGACGGAGCAGCAGGGAGGCCGTTCCCCACACCTCGGGAGCCGCGCAGTACCAGGGGCTGGAGAGGGTGGCCAGCAGACTGGCGGGGCCGTTCAGCATGCGGCGGGGCACGAGACCGGAGTAGAACGGGACGACCGGGCCGTACTTGTCCTCCACGACGAACGTTCCCGAGCGTTCGTCCAGCCGGATCCGCAACCGGTCCAGCGGCACCGGCTCTCCCGCGGGGACCAGCCCGCCGCCCATGTCGAGCGCGCGGGCACGGCCCGCGCAGCGTGCCTGGACGGGGTTCCAGTCCGCGGACACGGGGAGTTCCAGAGGCCGTGAACCCTCCGGCACCAGATGGTCGAGCCACGCCCGGAGCGGGTCTTCGAGGAGGCGGGGGGAGAGCAGGCCGCGGAAACGGGCGGCCACGCCGCCGCTGCCGTCCATGATCTGGTTGAGGACGATCACCTGTTCCCGGTCCTCCAGGGTGGCGAGCTGGAACAGGATCGCGAAGGCGGGCCGGAGCATCGAGGGCCCCACGCCGATGTCGAGGTCAGGAGCGCCGGACAACGGGACGTCGGCGTTGTGCCGCAGATGAGGGCCGGGCGTGGTCACGTAGCGGGCGAGGAACTCCGGCAGCGGGAGGGCGGCATGGACCGGCGCGACGTGCCTCCGCCAGAACTCAAGGGTGCTCGCGTACTGTGGCAGGGTGCTCAGGTGGGACGACAGCCGCCGGCCGTAGCCGGACAAGGCGTCCTCGACCCACGCGGGCAGCGCGGGCAGCGGTTCGTTCCTGACGACGTCCTCGCGCACGGCCAGGTCGGGGACGCGCGGCGCGGCGGCGGTGGCCGTGGCGTCGTCGAGCTCCCCGGCCAGACGCGTGATCCGCGAGGCGAGAGCCGCGCGGGCCCGGGGCGCCGCCTCGGACATGCGGTGCATGCCCTCTCCCAGGTCACGCAGCGCGCCGGCCACTTCCGTGCCCATCGCATCCGTCACGCCGGGCGACTCGGCGAGCGCCGTCATCGAGTGGTGCGCGTCGTAGTCGCCCAGAGCCCACGCCGACTCCAGCCGGAGGAGTCCCGTGTCGGTCAGCCGGGCCACCCGGGACCAGGACGCCCCCGAGTCGTCCTGGCGCAGCGCGGCGAGCACCTGGCCACCGGACATGGCATGGGGCACCGTGCGTGCCTCTTCGCGGTGGACGGTCAGATCCGTCAGCAGATCCTCGCGCCAGAAGAAGCTGTTGGTGCGCGTGTGCAGGTAGCTGGCACGCATCAGGTGGGTGCCGTCCGGCTGCCGGGCGGGGTGGAAGCGCAGGTGGCGGCCGGCGGACTCGTGCGCGCAGAAACGCTGGAGCAGGCGCAGGTAGAGGGCCTGCGGGAGAGAGGCGACCGCTTGGTAGGAACCGCCTTCGGCGCTGCCGCATGGGCCTTCGCCGCCGATCGTGCACACCGCCACCGGGCTGAACCAGCCGAGCGGGCTCGTCTTGACGGTCGCCCGCACGAAGTAGTTGAAGAGCGTGCGGAGCAGCTTCCGCCGCGCCTTGGCCGCCAGCCGGTCCGGATCTCCCCGCAGGACGGCGGCCGTGACCTCCGGTGCGGCGAGGGAGAGCGCCTTGATCATCTTATTCGTGCCGGCCTGCTCGATCAGGGCGGCCTCGGCGTCGGCGAGCTCCGTTTCGAAGATCTCCGTGTAGGCCGTCATGGCCGCCTCGGACCGTTCGCGGACCGCCAGCCATCGTGCCAGCGCCGGCCGCACGTCCGGGGCGAGCCGGGCCGTTATCCGGTCTCGCGCGTCCTCGGAGACGCGCGGGACACGGCCGTTGTGCACATCCCTTCGCAGGCCGACCGCCGCGCGGCGCTCCTCGGCGGGCAGTGTGGGCACGAGTTCGTACAGAGCGTCGGACAGCGGGTCCGTGAGCGTCGCCAGCTCGCGCCTGTACTCGCGGACCTCGTCCAGCCCGGCCACCGCACGGCCCGCCCGGAGCCGATGCGGCCCTGTCGCCGCGTATCCGGAGAAGCGCACCAGGACGAAGGGCGCGATGGTCGCGGATTCCCGGAATCTCATTCCTATCCCCCCACCGATACGACGAGACGAGCGACGAGCAGGGCCACGGCGGCCAGGTAGACGAGGGACAGCACGCCGTATCCGAGGTACAGCAGGCGGAGCCGGCGGCCGGCGAACTCGTGGTGGTGCGATGACGGCAGACGGAGCACGAGGGCGAGCAGGTAGTGGATCGCCCTGCGCCGGAACGCGTGCTGACCGGTCGCCGCCTCGATCGCGTGCAACCCGTCACTCGGCAGGAACGGATTGACGTCGTTCGCGAGGGTCATGAGCAGGATGTACGCGACCCCCGCGGCCAGCGCGCGAAGTGTGGGGTCGTCCGCGGCGAAGGCCAGGGCTCCCGCTATGCCGGCGTTCAGCGCGTCGATGACGATCCCCGACGTGGTGATGACGACCAGCGGGACGCGGCGGTTGAGCCGGTAGGCGTGTGAACGATCGACATAGGGCCGGGGCAGGATCCAGAACCAGAAGGCGATCCCCGCCTCGGGAACCGTCACCCCGTAATATCTGCAGGCCAGCCAGTGGCCGGCCTCATGGATCGTCAGATGGAGCAACAGGACCAGCGGGATGGCGACCGAGGCGCCCCCGAGGGCCCCGGTGTCGAGTAGCTGGGTCACCGCCAGTACGGCCACGCCGACCGCCACCAGGGCGATCACCCCCACGAAGACCCCCGTGGCGATCCGCGCCAGGTTTCCCCATGCCCCTTGTCTGCCGGAGGCCGCCGGCGGCGAGGAATCACGCACCAGCACGAGCCGCCCCATGGGTATCTCCGCGAGAGCCCGGACGGCCCGCCCACGCAGGCCTTTCGCCGGGGGAGGGACGTCGAGCAGTCCCATCTCACGGATCTCCGACAGGAACCTCGTGACCGTGCGCGCCGCGGCGGACTCCCGGACCTGGAACCTCTCGGAGACCCGCTGAACCAGAAAGCGCGGAGTGGTGCCTTCTTGTAAATGCGGGACGAACATCCGTGAGCTGCGGCCGAGCTGGAAATATCGCCCGGTGTCATTTCTGTACAACAGCACACCGGGGTTGTCGCCGGGAACGATTTCCACCGAAGAGGCGAAGGAGACCGGGAGATCCCAGTCCGGCTGCTCGTCATCCACTAGACCGGATGCGGCATTGGGGCGCGGCATCGGACCGGGACCTCCCTCCGTCAGTTCCTCAAGCTCAGCCGGTGACGGACGAGCCGGCGGTGGAAACGCAGCCCGCGCTGCTGCACGTGCCGGTTGAGAAGGTGAAGGCGCTGCTCAGGCTGGAGCCGAACGAGCGACCGGCCTCCATCTCGTCACCCGACAGCTCACGGGCGAAGAGGTCGAAATCAGCAGCGAAATCCGGCGCGATGCCATGATCCTGCATGTTGAATCCCTTCTTTCTGTATTGCATTTCCGTGTGACGTTGCGACTATCGCACGCGTCGATTAACGGGGTGAAGACAAATGCAATGTGACGTGGATCACATGTACAGAAAAGGGAAAATGGTTTCTCTTTGGAAACTGAATGAATCGGGGAGATCAAATGCTCGTCGAGTCGGGCGTGCGGGCCCGGTTCGCGTTTTCCTAAATTCCTGACTTTCCCGACTGAATATATCGGTTTAATTCGGCAGCGGGACCGGGAGCTTGGGTGCCGGGCGCGGGCGGATCAGGACGATCTGGTCGGTTCGGTCCTCACAGGCCACCTGTGCCAGTTCGCCGCCGACCTCGGTGTCCCGGGGGCCGTTCAGGGCTCCGAGGCACGCGCCGCTGTGCACCGGGCGCAACCGGAAACCGTCGCCCCTCTGTTCCAGCATGAACCGCTGGTAGGGGGCGTCGTCCCTGCAATCGGTCGGCTGGATGAGCGCGTTCGCGCCCTTGTACCCCTCGTCCACCGACAGGCAGCCGAGCCCGTTCTTGGGGTCGTGCCACTCGATCGCGTACGCGCCCTGGTCGTCGACCCGCAGGTAGGTGTCGGGCGAGAGGTCGTCACATGGCCGCTGCACGGCGATGGGCCGGTTGGTGCGCTGGTTGCGCTCGCGGCCCTCGCCCACGCACAGGTCGCGGTCGGCGACGTGCGAGGGGGTCAGGCCGTACCAGCCGTTGGACGGGAGGCCCGGGCCGGCCGACGGGGCCGGCACGGGATTCGTCAGCGCCTTGGTGGTGCGGCCGCCGGTAGCCGTGGAAGCCTGGTCGCCGTCGGGAGTCCGGCCGCCGCCGGTCGGCCTCGTCAGGGCCACCACGATCACCATGGCGATCGCGGTGACCGACACGATGGTCGAGGTCTGCAACCACCCGCGCCGCGCCCATCGCCGGGGGCGCGAGCCGTGCCGTACCTCGCCGTCGTCATCGGCGTCGTCGTCGCCCGGGAGCGCCGTCACGGTCAGGGTCTCATCGGCGGGCGGCGTCGCCGCGGGCGCGTCGGCCGGCTCCTCTCGTGCCGCCGGAGCCGGTGTGGTCCCGGCCGCCAGGGCCTTGCGCGCCGTCACCCAGCGCGCCGCCTCCGCCTCGTCGAAACCGCAGGCGCGGACGAAGGCGGTGACGAAGCCTTCACGGGGAAGCTTGGCGCGTCCAAGGACGGTGGCCATGGTGCTCGGCGGCAGCACGTCCCCGGCCTCGGCCGCCTGGGCCGCGAGCTCGCGGTAGGTGAGGCCCGACCACTGCCGCAGCTTCCTGAGCGCCGCGACGAACTCGGCCGTCGTCGTGGCGTCCTCCGGCCGCGGTGGCCTGCTTCCAGGATCCGGCAAACGCTCTCCCCTGACACGCATTGATGCCCGGTGGGCAGGTTACAAGATAGTACGAAACCATGCGTCACCTCAGAGAAATCTCCATTGGGCCTGATCGGCGCGGCAAGGGAGCACCATCGCCGATTGCGATCCAGGAAGGCGAGAATCGAAAACAATCGAACTGACACTTCGTCACAAACCCAAATTGAAGAATACGCAGCCGCCCGCCTCCCCATTGCCCCGCCGACTCGCCCGGTGGGGGTGAATCCGGCGCGGCAAGATGCGGTCACAGTGCCTTGACAGGGACATCGTGGAGGGGGAGGCGGAGGCGGCTGCCATGGCCGATGAAACGCAGATCGATTACACCGGCGCCGTGTACGGCTCCTTGCTCGCCGCCTCCGTCGTGGCCGGGACCAGCCCCGGCCAGAATCCACCCTCGGGGCTGGTGACCGGTGTCCTGCTGCTGGCCACCGGGCTGGTGTTCTGGATCGCCCACGTATATTCCGGGCTGGTGGGCGAGCGCCGGCACCGCACGCGACTGAGCTGGGCGCAGGCACGCACGGTCGGCGCGCGCGAGCGCCCGCTGCTGCAGGCGGCGCTGCCGCCCGCGGTCGCGGCGGTGACGGCCTGGGCGCTGGGCCTGTCCGGCTCCACGAGCGCCTGGCTGGCGCTGGCCACGGCGTTGACCGCCCAGGTGGCCTGGGCCGCGTTGGCGGCCGTGAAGGCCCGGGAGAGCACGGGGATCGTTGTCGTGGCCGCCGTGGGGAACCTGGTCATCGGCCTGATCCTGGTCCTGCTCAAGGTGCTGCTGACCCACTGAGCACGGGTCCGCCGGCCGGGCGTTTCACTGTGTGGGCTGCCGTGTGCCTACCCCCCGCTTCCGGTGTTGGTCAGGGTCTGCAGCCGCTCCGCCTCCTCGGCCGTGTGCAGTCCGATCGCCACGAGGTCCAGGGGGCTGATGAAGCCGTCCGCGATGCGCAGGCCCCCGGCTCGTGTCACCGCGTCCCGCAGCGGGACCGCCCAGTGGTGCTCCAGCAGGATGAGCGCGGCGGCGCTGTCGTTCGGGATGTCCCCGATGACGTCCCAGAGCTCCTGCTCGGACGGGAGCGGGTGCAGGCCGCCCGCCTGCTCGACTTTCTCGGCGCCGAGTACGGCACCCGCCTCCGAGCCCGCCTCGCCCGCGATGCCGAGGCCGATCAGCGCTCCGATCACGGTGCCGATCTCGATCGCCTCATCCTGGGTGAGGTTGCTGAGGTGCTCGACCTCCAGTTCGCCGGACTTGTCTTTGTAGACGGCGAGCGCGTCGATCACTCGCACGGTGTCGTTCTGCCGCAATCGCTCCAGCTCGGCGATGATCTCGCCGTGGAACTCGGGATGATTGAACCCCAGCACGAGTAGCTGGACAGGTCCGATCGACATGTACCCTCCTTCGACCTTCCTCCGTGCGACTCACCGTGTCATGGCCGTTCGGGGGCATCATCACCCGTCGCGGATGATCTGGAGAACGCCCTGCGCTGTGCCAGTTCGCCGTTCTTGATCCTCTCGACTCCCCGGCGGATAATTTTTGGCACAGGTTTGTCGTCATTGTGAACGAGGACTGCAGCCGCGCCTGCCAGTACATAGTCGGCGATAGTAAGATCGTGAACACGTTGACTGTGTGTGGTCCACTTACGGATCGCAATTAAATGAACATGCGGTCTTCTTGCCGCTGGCGTGGTGGGTCTGGGCGAAGTTCTGGTTGGCGTTGGGGCGCTTCTTGTCGCGGGAGTAGCCGTTGCTCCTGTCGGAGCTGCCTCCGCCGGCGTCCACGCGGAGGCCGTCGGGGTCGGAGAGGTCGATCGGGTTGTTGGCGGCGTAGGAATAGGCGTTGGCCCAGGCGGGAAGGCGGAGGTCGAGTTCGGGGTCGGTGGAGATGAACCTGGCGATGGCCGGGTCGTAGTAGCGCGCGCCCAGGTAGGTGAGGTCGGTTGAGTCGTCCTCGACCTTGCCGAGGAATCCGCGGTCGGTGAACGGCAGGTCATCGCCGCCGCGGCGCTGGCCGAAGGGGAGATGGCGTTCGCGGTTGACGGTGCCGGTGGTGTCGTTGACGGCCACCTGGGTGCTGCCGTGCATGCCCGGAAGTAGCCAGGTGACGCCCGTGCCGTCGCACATCGCGACGGATGAGCCGTCAGCGGCGCTGTAGTAGCGCTTGCCGGTGACCTGGCCGCCCGCCGGGCGGAGTTCCATCGAGCCCAGGTAGAGGGTGGTGCTACCGTCCGGGTCTCGCCGGATGAGGCGGTCGCCGGTGGTGTCGTAGACCATGGCGGTCTGCCCGCCGTCGATTTCGGCCTGGGTGAGCTGGCCGAGCTGGTCCCAGGTGAAGGTGCCCTGTTTGCCGCCCACGGTCCGGGCGATCAGTTGCCCGGCGTTGTCGTAGGCGTAGGTGTCGGCACCGCCCGGCCGTGTGATGGAGGTGACGGCGTTGGGCCGTACCGCCGAGGGGCCGGGGGCCGGATAGGTGTAGGTGGCGGTCTGGCCGTTGTCGGTCAGCGTGGTGATGTTGCCGACCCCGTTGTAGCCGTAGGCCTGGTCGTACGGGTCGATGCCGTCGTTGTCGCCCGAACCGCCGCAGGCGTTCGCGGTGGTGGTGTAGGCGGTCTTCAGCCGCCGCAGGCCGTCGTAGGCGAAGCACTCGGATTGACCCGGGCTCCCGCTGGGGACGGCGGAGGCGGCGTCCAGGACGCGGGTGATGTTGCCCGCCACGTTGTAGGTGTAGCGGTCGTCCTGCACCGTGTCGGGGGCACTGGTGTCGGCTTTCGTCTGGGTCGTGACGCGGGAGAGCCAGTCGGTGGCGGCATCGCGCTCCAGGACCCGCTTGATCTGGCCACTTCCGCCGAGCCGCCGTACAGGACGGCGGTCCGGCCGAGCTCGGTGGTCAGGTCCGGGCTGGTGAACGGGAAGGCCGCCGCGAGCGCCGGAGTGTCGAACGTACGGCTCGCGCCGAGGTTGTCGAACGCCAGCGGCAACGCGGACACCCAGCCCTGGAGCTGGCGGAAGGCGACCGGCCGGGCGTCCAGCAGTAGCGCGCCGGCCAGCGATGGATCGCGCGACCGGCCTTGGTCCGCCACTCCGGCGGGGGACGCCGGAGTGGCGGGGTTCAGCTCAGTGGCGGGGTTCAGCTCAGGAGACGCACTTGAAGCCTGCTGCTTCGGCGTCCTTGTTAGAGGGGCCGAGGCCCTTGATGTCGTCGGCCTTGACCTTCCCGTCGATGTAGTCCTGAAGGCTGGCCTTGTCACCGTACTTGAGCATGACGTCGACCAGGCAGTTCATGGCCGTCTCGGGGGTGCCTTCGGCATCCTTCTCCGTCTTGAACTTGGCGAGAAGGCTCGCCTTGTCGACCCCGCCTTCCCCGCTCCCACCGGCCCCGTCGCTCTCGCCCGTCCCACCGCAGGCGGCGAGGCCGGAAGTGAGGGATAGGACGGCGACGAGCAGGGCGGCGGAACGGGCGAACTTCGAAAAGGGCATGGCGAATTCTTTCCTCGAATAAATGGGACAAAATGTCGCCTGCGGGACACAAGGGGCAATTCGACTTGCAGGCCGCGTAATGCAAGGGATGGCGCGACACGGCACATCAAGCATGGCGCCCGAAGCAGAACGCCCGAGGCGGAACAAGAGGTGATCTTAGCGGATATCCCTCCTTAGATCATCCGAAGAAGTCTCACGGTCACGTCCACGGAAGTGGTGTACGAGATTGACCTGGTCACAAGCGTGGCGGCGAGGCATGAAGACGGCCATCGCGTGATCCTTCGAATGGGCAAGATCAACTTCGAGGGAGAGCCAAGCGATGGCCGCGGACAGCAGTGTGACGCCCCAGCAGCGGCCGGTCGGGCAACTCCAGGCCGATGACCCCGACAGGTTGCGTTGCATGGTGAAGACCATGGCCGAGGCCGACGGCCTGTGCGGAGCCGCCTACGGCGAGCGCAGCACCGAGCGGGTCACCTCCCGCAACGGCTACGGAACCGTGAGTGGGACACCCGCGCCGGCACGATCGACCTGGCCGTTCCCAGGCTCCGGGCCGGGTCCCACTATCCGGATTGGCTGCTGGAACGCCGCCGCCGCGCCGAGCAGGCGCTGATCGGCGTGGTGGCCACCAGCTACCTGCCGGGGGTGTCGCCCCGGCGGGTGGACAAGCTCATCGAGCAGCTCGGCATCGAGAACGTCTCCAAGAGCGAGGTGCGTCAAACCGGATCAAGCCCACTCGTCGTGTACCGCTGCTTACGTGGTGCGTCCAGATCGGCCCGCAACATCTCATCGATCACAGGCTTGAACGCACCCAGCCGAACTGTGCCCGTTCTCGTGTTCCTGGCCAGCCTTCTCCAGGTCGTTGCGGAAGTTGATCGCCGTACTAACAGCCGGTCTTGCAGTGGGGACGTTCCGGTGTCCCGCCGCGCGCGTGCCGTGTGGCTCCGGATCAGCTCGCCGCGGCAGGCGGCCCGTTGCCGTGGTGGGAGGCGCCGACTCCGAGGAGCACCAGGTCGCAGAGCTGATCCGCGACCTCGTCAGGGGTCAGCCTGCCGTTGTGCCGGAGCCACAGGTGGGTCTGGCTGTGCATGGTGATGATGGCCTTCGCCTGTACCGGGTCGATCGCGCGGAAGAGCCCCTCGGCGGTGCCGGAGTCGATGACCGCGAGCCAGGTGCCCTCGTAGCTGCGCCGGAGTTCGGCGATGATCCGCTTGCGGTAGCTGGTGAGCTGGTCGAACTCCGCGCTGACCACTCGCCACGCGGTCAGGTTGGCCCCGATGTTGCGGATCAGTTCCCTGCTCAACTGCCGCAGCTTCTCGTCGGCCGGGCCCGTCTTCCGCTGGATCCGCTCGCCCGCCTGTACGAGCTCTTCCAGTAGAAGCCGACTGATCTCGAAAAGGGCGTCCTCCTTGCTCTTGATGTGGTGGTAGAGAGCGCTCTTGCCGATGCCCGCCGCCTCGGCGATCTGCGCCGTTCCGGTGCCGTGGTAGCCGTTCGCCGCGAACAGGTCGGTGGCGATGCTGAGGATGCGCTGCTTCTTGCGTGGATCGGCCTGTCTTGGCATCAGTCACCTTCGTAGATCGACCGGTCGTTCGCAGTTTAACCGGAGGCTTACGCGGACGGAGCCGACCAGCGGGCGGTGACGGCGGCGAGCGGCACCGCGCTGCCCGGCGGTCCGTCCGGCTCGGGATGCGCCGTGCGGGACAGTGCCGGCGCGACTCCGGCCTGCTGTACGCCGCCGACGTTCCGCACGGCGCGCCGGGCGGCCATGTGGGGATGTTCGGCGACCTCGGCGAACTCCAGGACCGGCGTGACGCAGGCGTCGGTGTCGGCGAAGTGCGCGGCCCACTCGTCTCTCGTCCTGGTGGCGAACACCGCCGTGAACCGGGCCCTGAGCAGGGGCCAGCCGGACCGGTCGCCCTGCTCGGGCAGCGGCTCGCCGGCCAGTCCGAGCCCGGCCACCAGTTCGGCGTAGAACTGCGGCTCGATGGCCCCGACGGCGACGTACCGGCCGTCGGAGCACTCGTAGGTGTCGTAGAACGGCCAGGACCCGTCGAGCAGGTTGTCGGCGCGGGAGTCGGACCAGTACCCCGTGGCGCGCAGGCTCCAGATCGGCTGCAACAACACGCTGACACCGTCCACTATCGCCGCGTCCACCACCTGTCCCCGTCCGGAACGCTCCCGTTCCCACAGGGCCGCCAGTACGCCGTAGACGAGGAACAGGGAGCCGCCGCCGAAGTCGCCGACCAGGTTCAGCGGCGGGACGGGCCGCTCGCCTTCGCGGCCGATCGCGTGCAGCGCGCCCGTCACCGAGATGTAGTTGATGTCGTGCCCGGCCCGCCGGGCGAGCGGTCCGTGCTGTCCCCAACCGGTCATGCGGCCGTAGACGAGGCGGGGGTTGCGCCGCAGGGAGTCCTCGGGCCCGATGCCGAGCCGTTCGGCCACACCGGGCCGGAAGCCTTCCAGCAGCACGTCGGCCTTCTCCACCAGGTCGAGTACCGCCGCCCGCTGCTCGCCGGACTTCAGGTCCACGACGGCCACGGTCCGGTTGCGGAGCATCTGGTCATGCGCCTCGGCCGTCCGGTCCGCGGCCGGTCTTTCCAGCCGGACCACGTCGGCGCCCAGGTCGGCCAGCAGCATCGCCGCGTGTGGACATGGTCCGATGCCGGCCAGCTCGATGACGCGTAGCCCGTGCAGCGCTCCTGGCATGAGAACCCCTCAGTGAAAGGCGATGACAATTCGTTACAGTACTGAGCGGTCGATATAGTAGCCTACGGCCACCAGGATCGCCGACCCCTGCTACTCGTCATGGAGGGTCAATGTCCGCACTGCCGGAGCTGGAAAGACGCACATTCATCCACGCGTTCGAGCGCGCGCTCGCGAAGGTCCCGGACAAGGTGGCCCAGACCGACAGGTCCGGCCGCTGGACATTCGCGGAGAGCTTCGACCGCTCGCTGCGGTTCGCCGGTGGGCTGGCCGCGGCCGGCGCGGGCCGCGCGGCTCCGGTCGCGCTCATGCTGGACAACTCGATGGACGCCATCCACGCCTGGTCGGGGCTGAGCCTGACGGGTGTGGTCGAGGTGCCGGTGAACACCGCCTACAAGGGCCGCTTCCTGACCCACATCCTCAACGACTCCGGCGCGGAGATCCTGCTGATCGAGGACCGCTACTGCGCACGACTCGCCCGGGCGGCCGATGACCTGACGTCACTGCGCACGGTCGTGGTCCGGGGCGGGGCGGGCGACGCGCTGCCGCAGGGGCGCTTCCTGGTCGTCCCGTTCGAGGAGCTCGACGCCGCCACGCCGGCTTCGCCGGTACGGGTGGGCCCGGCGGACCTGATCGCCTACATGTACACCTCCGGTACGACGGGGGCCTCCAAGGGCGTGCTGACGTCGCACGCCCACGCCTACACGTACGCATCGGGCGAGGATCAGGTGCGCCCGCGCGAGTACGACAGCATCCTGGTGACGCTGCCGGTGTTCCATCTGTCCGGCCAGTGGTCCGGTGTCTACAAGGCGCTGGTCCACCAGGCGAGCTGTGTACTGGAGCCCGCGTTCTCGCCGACCCGGTTCTGGCCGCTGGTGCGCGAGCACGGCATCACGTTCACCGCGCTGCTCGGGGCGATGGCGCAGATGCTGGCCGCCCGGCCGCCGGAGCCGGACGACGCGGACAACCCTCTCCAGATCGTGGGCATGGCACCCCTGGTCGCCGACTTCCAGGCCTTCCGCGACCGGTTCGGGGTGGACATCATCACCGCGTACGGCATGAGCGAGATCGGCGCGGTGGTGTACGGCCCGCCGGACTCGGTGGTCGCCGGTGCGTCCGGATTCCGGCGGCCGGGATACGAACTGAGGATCGTCGACGAGCACGGTCGCGATCTGCCGCCGGGCGAGGCCGGCGAACTGCTCGTACGGCCCGAGGTGCCGCACACCGTCATGAGCGGATACCACGGACTGCCGGAGACGACCGCCGACGTGCTGCGCGGCGGCTGGGTGCACACCGGTGACGTGCTCCGCGAGGACGCCGAGGGGCGCTACCACTTCGTCGACCGGCTCAAGGACGCCCTGCGCCGCCGGGGTGAGAACGTGTCGAGCTTCGAGGTGGAGTCGGTCATCAACGACCATCCTTCGGTGGCCGAGAGCGCGGTCGTGGCCGTGGCCTCCGACCTGACCGAGGACGACATCCTGGCGGTCGTGGTCCCGGCCCCCGGCGCGCGGATCGACCCGGTCGCGCTGACGGAGTTCCTGATCGACCGCCTGCCGTACTTCATGGTGCCCCGCTACGTCGAGGTGGTCGCCGAGCTGCCCAAGACACCCACCCAGAAGGTGCGCAAGGCACAGCTGCGCGACCACGGTGTGAGCGGGACGACATGGGACCGCGAAGCGGCCGGGATCTTCGTGCGCCGGGAGGGCTGAGCGGATGCAGGTGAACCAGGCGACCGAGCCGGCCCCCGAGCGGGACCGCGACCCGGCGGGCGGGCTGCTCGTGGCCAACCGTGGCGAGATCGCCGTCCGGGTGCTCGCCGCCGCTGCCGACCTGGGCGTCCGCACGGTCGCCGTCTACGCGGAGGACGACGCCGACAGCGCCCACGTCCGCAGGGCGGACGTGGCCCGTCCGCTGGCGGGCACGGGGCCGGCGGCATACCTGGACGCCGAGGCCCTGATCAAGGCGGCGCTGGACGGCGGTTGCGACCAGGTGCACCCCGGGTACGGCTTCCTCGCCGAGAACGCCGCCTTCGCCCAGTCCTGCGAGAGCGCCGGGCTCACCTTCGTCGGCCCGACCCCGGACCAGCTCTCGCTGCTCGGGGACAAGGCACGCGCCCGCCGCCACGCGCAGGCGCTGGACATCCCGGTACTGGCGGCGACGCCCGGACCGGTGTCCGTGGAACAGGCGCGTCTCTTCCTCACCGAACTCGGCGACGGCGGAGCGGTCATGGTCAAGGCGCTCGCCGGCGGTGGCGGCCGGGGCATGCGGCCGGTACGCGATCCCGGCCTGCTCGATGACGTCTTCGCCCGGTGCGCCGCCGAAGCGGCCGACGCGTTCGGCGACGGCGCGCTGTACGTGGAGCGGCTGCTGACCGGCGCCCGCCACATCGAGGTCCAGATCATCGGCGACGGCACCGGCGCGGTGACCCACCTGTGGGAACGCGATTGCAGCGTGCAGCGACGCCGCCAGAAGCTGGTGGAGATGGCCCCTGCCGTGGCCCTGCCCGACAGGGTGCGGGACGGCATGCTGCGGGCCGCGACCGCGATCGGCGAATCGGTGCGCTATCGGGGGGTGGGCACCGTCGAGTTCCTGCTCGCCGGGGACGAGTGGGTCTTTCTGGAGTTCAACCCCCGCCTCCAGGTCGAGCACACGGTGACCGAGGAGCTGACCGGCGTCGACCTGGTGGAGGCACAGCTCCGGATCGCCGGTGGGGCCACGCTCGCCGCGCTGGGGATGACAGAGCCGCCCGCGCCGGCGGGCGTCGCGGTGCAGGTCCGGGTAAACGCCGAGACGGTGTCGGCGGACGGGCAGGTCCGCCCGCAGGCAGGGCCGCTGGAACGGTTCGCGCCGCCCGTGGGGAAGGGGGTGCGCGTGGACACTCACGGTTATCCCGGCTATCGCACGGGGAGCCGGTACGACTCGCTGCTCGCCAAGGTGATCGTCACCGGTGACGACCTCGCCACGGTACTGGCCAGGGCACGCCGCGCGCTGCGGGAGTTCGACGTGGCGGGGCCGGGCACCAACATCGGCCTGCTCGACGCCATCCTGCGCCGGCCGGAGCTGCGGTCGGGCCTGCTCACCACGGACTTCGTGGACCGGCGGCTCGCCGATCTGGTCGGCCACGAGCCGCCCCCAGACCCAGGCACCGGCGAACCGGGGCCACTGGTGATCACCGCGCCGGTGGACGCCACCGTGGTGGCGGTGGAGAGCCGGCCCGGCGACCCGGTGAGCACCACGTCGTCGCTGGTCGTGCTGGAGGCGATGAAGATGCACCACGTCGTCGCGGCCGGCCGTCCGGGGACCGTACTGGAGGTCCGCGTCGCCGTCGGCGCTTCGATCCGCGCGGGCGACGTGGTGGCGGTGCTGGCCGCGACCGGCGAGGACGACCGGCAGGAGGTCGTCGAAGAGCCGGACCTCGACCTGGTGCGGCCGGAGCTGGCCGAAGTGCTCGACCGGCACCGGGGGGTACGCGACGAGGCGCGGCCCGGGGCCGTGGCCGCCCGGCGGGCGGTGGGCCGCCGCACCGCCAGGGAGAACATCGGCGAGCTGTGCGACCCGGGAACGTTCGTCGAGTACGGCGCGCTGGTCGTCGCCGCGCAACGGCAGCGCCGTTCCGTGGCCGAACTGGTCGAGCGGACCCCCGCCGACGGCCTGGTCGCCGGGATCGGGCTGGTCGGCGGGCGGCGGTGCGTGGTGATGTCGTACGACTACACGGTGCTGGCCGGCACCCAGGGCGTGCGCAACCACCGCAAGACCGACCGCATGCTGGGGCTCGCGCTGCGCGAGTCGCTGCCCGTCGTGGTGATCGCGGAGGGCGGCGGCGGCCGGTCGGGGGACACCGACCACGGGGCCGTCGCCGGTCTGGACGAGCCCGCCTTCGCGCTGCTGGCGCGGCTCTCCGGCGTGGTACCGCTGGTCGGCATCGCGTCCGGCTACTGCTTCGCCGGGCACGCCGCGATCCTCGGCTGCTGTGACGTGGTGATCGCCACGGAGGACTCCAGCATCGGCATGGGCGGTCCCGCCATGATCGAGGCGGCCGGACTCGGCGCGGTGGCCCCCGAGGACGTCGGTCCGCCGTCGGTCCAGGCGGCCAACGGGGTGATCGACGTCCTGGTCCCCGACGAGCCCGCGGCGGTGGCCGCCGCGCGCCGCTACCTGGCGCTGACCGGCGGGGGCGAGCCCGCCGCGGGCTGCGGCGACCAGCGGCTGCTGCGCCATCTGGTACCGGGTGACCGGCTCCGGCCGTATGACGTGCGCGCGGTGGTGGAGGCGCTCGCGGACACCGGTACGGTCATGGAGCTGCGGCGGTCCTTCGGCCTCGGCGTCGTGACCGCGCTCGCCAGGATCGACGGCATGGCCGCGGGAATCATGGCCAACAACCCGGCGCATCTTGGCGGGGCGATCGACGCGGACGCGGCCGACAAGGCCGCTCGTTTCCTCCAACTGTGCAACGCGCACGGCCTTCCGGTGCTGTCGCTGTGCGACACCCCGGGATTCATGGTCGGTCCGGCGGCGGAGCGCACCGCGACCGTGCGGCATTTCAGCAGAATGTTCATCGCAGCCTCGCACCTTGAGGTGCCGGTCGCGTTCGTCGTGCTGCGCAAGGCGTACGGGCTGGGCGCGATGGCGATGGCGGGCGGCGGCACACGCGTGCCGGTGTGCAGCATGGCGTGGCCGACCGGTGAGTTCGGCGGGATGGGGCTGGAAGGCGCGGTACGGCTCGGTCACCGGGCCGAACTGGAGGCGATCGCCGACCCCGCGGCACGGCGACGCCGCGAGGAGGAACTGGTCGCCCGGCTCTACGAGGACGGCAAGGCCCTGTCGGTCGCGGCGGTGTTCGAGGTGGACGACGTCATCGATCCGGCCGACACGCGGTACCGGGTCACCGCCGCGTGGCGCTCGGCGACGCGCGCGGCCGACCGCCGCCGCAGGCCGCTCGACGCCTGGTGAGAGGCGGCAGGGCGGCCTGGAAGATTGGTAGACTCGCGGATCCTGGGGAAGGCGGGTCATGCAGGGCGACGAGACTGCTTCCGACTGGCGACGGCGCGAGCCGCTGGAGTTGCCTCCGCTGCTGGCCGGCGCCCTCGAATCCTTTTACGAGAAGGGTTACCACGGCGCGTCGGTGCGCGACATCGCCTCCCGCGTCGGAGTGACGGTTCCGGCGCTCTACTACCACTACGCGAGCAAGCAGGCGATCATGGTCGCGCTGGTCGAGCTGGCCGCGCGGGACTTCGCGGACTTCGTGACCCGGGCGCTGCGGAGCACCCCGGACGACCCCGCGTCCAGGCTGGCCGTCCTCGTCGAGGCCATCGCGTTGCAGATGACCCAGCGGCACCGGCTGGCCTTCCTCGACGCCGAGCTGCGCTACCTCGACCCGGAGGCACTGGCCGGATACCGGCGGCACCGCCGGCGGGTCGAGGACGAGTTGGTCGGGGTTCTGCGCTCCGGCGCGGAAGCGGGCGTGTTCGAGGTCGATGAGGTCACGGAGGTGGCCCGGGCGATCCTGGGCATGTGCCAGGCGATCGCCACCTGGTACCACCCGGGGGGCGCGCTGTCGCCGGCCGAGGTGAGCGGCCACTACGCCCGGTATGCGATGAACCTCGCCCGCGCCGGGGTCACAACCGCTCGATGATGGTCGCGTTGGCCATCCCGCCGCCTTCGCACATCACCTGGAGCCCGTATCGGCCGCGCGTGCCGTCCAGCCGGTTCACCAGCGTGGCCAGCAGCCGGGTGCCGCTGGCGCCGAGCGGATGGCCGAGCGCGATGGCCCCGCCGTGCGGGTTCAGCCGGGCCGGATCGGCGTCGAACTCGGCCTGCCAGAGCAGCGGTACCGGGGCGAACGCCTCGTTCACCTCGTAGGCGTCGATGTCCGCGATCCTGAGCCGGGCGCGGTCCAGGATCTTGCGGGTGGCCGGGATGATCCCGGTGAGCATGAGCACCGGATCGCTCCCGGCCACGGCGAAGGCGTGCAACCTGGCGCGCGGCGTGAGGCCGAGCCGCCGGGCCCGCTCCTCCGACATCAGCAGCGCCGCCGACGCGCCGTCGGTGAGCGGGGAGGAGTTGCCCGGCGTGATCCGCCAGTCGATCTCCGGGAAGCGGCGCTTCGCGTCCGGGTCCACGAAGGAGGCGCGCAGCCCGCCAAGGGTCTCGGGGGTGGTGTCCGGCCGGATCGTCTCGTCCCGCGTGTGCGTGGTCCGCTCGCCCGAGGCCGTGGTCACCTCGATCGGTACGATCTCGTCGTCGTACGCGCCGCCGGCCGCGCACGCGGCGGCCCTGCGGTGTGACTCCGCGGAGTACTCGTCCAGCGCCTGCCGGTCGAGCCGCCACCGCGCGGCGAGCAGTTCGGCGGCGATGCCCTGCGGCACGAGGCGGCCGTCATAGCGCGCGGACACCGGGGCGAAGGGGGCTCCGCCCTGTGTGCTCGCGCCCATGGGGACGCGGCTCATCGACTCGACCCCGCCCGCGATCACCACGTCATAGGCCCCGGCCATGATGCCCTGGGCGGCGAAGTGCAGCGCCTGCTGGCTGGAGCCGCACTGCCGGTCGATCGTGGTGGCGGGGACCGTTTCGGGGAACCCCGCGGCCAGCACGGCGCTGCGCGCCACGTTGGCCGACTGGTCGCCGACCTGGGAAACGCAGCCCACGATGACGTCGTCCACCAGCTCCGGATCGACCGCGTGCCGGTCCACGAGCGCGCGTAGGACCCGTCCGAGCAGGTCGGCGGGGTGGATACCGGACAGGGCCCCGCCCGGCTTGCCGCGACCGGACGCCGTGCGTACCACGTCAACGATGACTGCATTGGTCACCATGGTCTCTCCTCAGTTCAAGATCACAGACTGATCGGTCGATCTATATCGACCATAGGAGTTACGAATTCGCGCTGTCCAGTCGGTCTTCTTGGGGTTGACGCCGGATCGAGCGACTTCTTAGAGTCTCTGTTTATCGACCGCTCAGTTAAGTGAAGTTCGATCGAGCGCTGGAGGATCCGACGTGAGCAATGTCCACGTGGTGGGCGTCGGGATGATCCCGTTCACCAAACCCGGCCGCGAGGAGCCCTACGCCGTGATGGGCGAGCGGGCCGCCAGGGCCGCGCTGGAGGACGCGGGCATCGAGTACAGCGACGTCGATCAGGCGTACGCCGGCTACGTGTACGGGGATTCCACATCCGGCCAGGCGGCGCTGTACGGGCTGGGCCAGAGCGGCATACCGATCGTGAACGTCAACAACAACTGCGCGACCGGCTCCACCGCGCTCTGGCAGGCGCGGCAGGCCATCGCCGCCGGGGCCGCGGACTGCGTGCTGGTGCTCGGCTTCGAGCAGATGCGCCGTGGCGCGCTGGTCGAGCACTGGACCGACCGCCCCTCCGCGATGGCGCGCAGCCTGCGGACGATGACCGACCTGCAGGGCGACGAGCCGGACGTGCCGCTGGCGGCCCGGTTCTTCGGCGGCGCGGCCCGCGAGTACATGCGCACCTACGACGTGGGACCTGAGCTGTTCGCCAGAGTCTCGGTCAAGGCGCGGGCGCATGCGGCCGCCAATCCCTACGCGGTGTTCAGGGAGCCGCTGACGGAGGAGGAGGTGCTGGCGTCGCCGCGGGTGTACGGGCCGCTGACCCGCCTCCTGTGCTGCCCTCCCACCTGCGGGGCCGCCGCCGCCGTGCTCTGCGGTGAGGAGTACGCCCGCCGCAGGGGCCTGCGGCGCGACGTGCGGATCCGCGCCCAGGCCATGGTGACCGACGGGCCGGGCACGTTCACCGAAGGCGGCATGATGACACTGGCCGGAGCCGGAATGGCCCGCGCCGCCGCCGATCAGGTCTACCGGCAGGCGGGCCTCGGACCGGGGGACGTCCAGGTCGCCGAACTGCATGACTGCTTCGCCACCAACGAGGTCATCTCCTACGAGGCCCTGCGGCTGGTCCCCGAAGGGGAGGCGGACAAGTTCATCGCCGACCGGCAGAACACCTACGGCGGACGTATCGTCACGAACCCGTCGGGCGGCCTGCTGGCGAAGGGACACCCGCTGGGCGCGACGGGCCTCGCGCAGTGCGCCGAGCTCACCTGGCAGTTGCGCGGCGAGGCCGGCCCGCGCCAGGTCGAGGGCGCGGCGGTGGCGCTGCAACACAACCTGGGACTCGGTGGCGCCTGCGTCGTCACGATGTACGAGAGGACGGGCAGGTGATCGACCCGGCATTGATCGGGGCGGCGCTTCCCGAGCACGACGAGGTCGTGGACCGCGCACGCCTGCTGCGGTTCGCCGACGCGATCGGCGAGACGGACCCGGTCTACGTGGACCTGACCGCCGCCCGCGCCGCCGGCCACCCCGACCTGCCCGTCCCGCCGACCTTCCTGTTCTGCCTGGAGATGGACGACCCGGGGGCCTTCGCCTTCCAGGCGGAACTGGGGATCGACACCGGCCGGGTGCGGCACGGGGAGCAGACCTTCGAGTACCACGCGATGGCCCATGCCGGCGACCGATTGCACATCGCGTCGGTGATCAGCGACGTGTACTCGCGGGAGGAGCGGCGGCTCGACTTCATCGTGAAGTCCACCCGGATCACCCGCGCCGGAGAGCCGATCGCGACCATGCGCAACGTCATCGTCATCCTGGGCGAGGACCGATGAGGGCCGCGACGGGGATCGAGTGGGTCGCCGGAGTCGCGCTGCCCGACCTGGCCGTCGCGCCGGTGAGCCGCACCACGCTGGCCAAGTACGCGGGCGCTTCGGGCGACTACAACCCGATGCACGTGGACATCGACGCGGCACGGGCGGCGGGCGCGGCCGACGTGTTCGCCCACGGCATGTTGTCCATGGCCTACCTGGGCCGCCTGCTCACCCGGTGGTTCCCGCAACGCGACCTCCGGTCCCTGCGGGTGCGGTTCCGGGCGATCACGCCGGTCCACGCGCGGCCCGTCTGCTCCGGCCGGGTGGCCGCCATCGAGGACGGCCCGGAGCGGCTCGCTCGCGTCGAACTCTCCGTCGCCGTCCAGGACGGCACGGTCACGGTCGCCGGGGAGGCGCTCGTCGCCGTCCCCGCCGGGGAAAGGGCGGTGGTCCGATGACCTCATCAGGGACTCTCACCGGGAAGGTCGCGCTGGTGTCCGGCGCGGGGCGGGGCATCGGGCGTGCGGTGGCCGAACGGCTCGCCCTCGCCGGCGCGCGGATCGTGATCAACGATATGGACGAGGAACCGGCGGAGCAGGCGGCGCAGGCCGTACGCGAGGCCGGTTCTGAAGCGCTCACGTGCGTCGGCAGCGTCACCGAGACCGACTTCGCCGAACGGTTCGTGGCGACCGCGGTGGACGGCTTCGGGGGCCTGGACATCGTGGTCAACAACGCCGGCTACACCTGGGACTCAGTGATCCAGAAGATGACCGACGAGCAGTGGAACGCGGTCATCGACGTGCACCTCGGTGCGCCGTTCCGGATCCTGCGGGCCGCCCTGCCGTTCATCAAGGCGGCGGCGAAGGCGGAGGGCGAGGCCGCGGAACGACCGCCGCATCGCAAGGTCGTCAACATCTCCTCGCTCGCCGGGCTCGGCGGCAACGCCGGTCAGAGCAACTACGCGGCGGCGAAGGCGGGCGTCGTCGGCCTGACCAAGACCCTGGCCAAGGAGTGGGGACGGTACCGCGTCAACGTCAACGCGGTCGCGTTCGGCATGATCTCCACCCGGCTCACCGACGACCACGACCGGCCCGGCGCGTGGATCGAGGCCGAGGGCAGGCGGGTCCGGGTGGGCATTCCGGCGGACGTCATCGCCGGGGCGGCCGGCCTGATCCCGCTCGGCCGGGCCGGCACACCGGCCGAGGCGGCGGGAGCCGTGTACCTCCTGTGCACTCCCGACGCCGACTACGTCACCGGCGAGGTGCTCTCGTGCGGTGGTGGCCTGGCCCTCTGACCGAGAGCCGTACCCCCCGAGGAAGTGAGCCCGTCATGTCAGACACCATCGACCAGAGTTCCGTCCCGGGAGACCGGCCAGGTCCCTCCGGCGCGGTGACGATCGCCGCCCGGCTGGACCGCCTGCCGGTCGGCCGCTGGCACCGCCGGTTGACCCTCATCATCGGCGGCGGGCTGTTCTACGAGTACTTCGAGCTGGTGCTCGGCGGCACGCTCGCCGCGACCCTGCGACCGCTGTGGAATCTGACGCCGTTCGAGTCCGGCGTGCTGATCTCCTCCGTGTTCCTCGGCATGTTCGTCGGCGCGGTCGGGCTCGGATACCTGGGGGACCGGTTCGGCCGCCGCCGGATGTTCCTGATCAACCTCACCATCTACCTGGTCTTCGGCCTGCTCGCAGCGGCGGCCCCCAACGTGTGGGTGCTGGCGGCGTGCCGGTTCGTCGCGGGCATCGGCGCGGGCGCGGAGTCGACCCTCGTCGGGGCCTACATAGGTGAGTTCATGCCCAGAGCCAGCCGCGGCCGGTACCTCGGCTGGGTCATGGCGATCGCCTTCGCCGCCTACCCGACGGTGGCCTTCCTGGGCGCGCCGCTGGCCGGGGCGACGTTCCTGATCGAGGGATGGAGGTGGCTGCTCATCGCCGCCGGTTCCGGCGCGGTCCTACTGCTGTGGGTCCGGCGGAGCCTGCCGGAATCCGCCCGCTGGCTGATCGCCAGGGGCCGTCACGCGGAGGCCGACGCGATCGTGGCCGGCATCGAGCGGGAGGCCGAACGCGAGTCGGGGCCGCTGCCCGCCCCGGCGGCGGAGCCGGCCCGGCCGCCCGCGCCGCAGGCACCGGTCCGGGCGATGTTCCGGGGCCGCTACCTGGGCCGCCTCGTGGTGATCAACATCTTCAACGTGTGCGCGGGGCTGGCGCACTACGGGATCGGTGCGATCGCGCCGATCATCCTGCTGGCCAAGGGCTTCGACATCATCCAGTCGCTGCTCTACACCGGGCTGATCGCGATCGGGTACCCGCTGGGGGCCGCCGTTGTCGCGATCATCGCCGACAGGGTGGAACGAAAGCGGCTGATCGTGGTGTCCGCGCTGCTCATGGCAGTGGTCGGGATCGCGTTCGGAGTGGCCGATCAGGAGACCCTGGTACTGCTGACCGGGTTCGCGTTCACCGCGCTCGGCAGCGTGTTCGCCACGGCGGCCTGTGTGTACGTACCGGAGATCTTCCCGACCGAGACCCGCGGGTTCGCCACCGGTCTCGGAAACGGCCTGTCCCGGCTGGCGACCGCGCTCATGCCGTTCGCGGCGCTGGCCATCCTGGCCGCGCTCGGCCCGGTCGGCGTGCTCGGCGTCTCGGCCCTGCTGCTGGTGATCTGCGCCGTCGACATCGGGCTGTTCGGGCCCCGCACCACCGGACGTCAACTGGAGGCCGTGACCGCGCCGTTGGCGCACGGCCCGGCGAGCTGAGACAGGACCGACGATGCTGGACGAACCGCCGTACGACCTGCGCGCCAGGGTGGACCGACTGCTCACCGCGCACGATCCGGCCAGGACGAGCAGCCAGGAGTTCCTGCGGGCCAGGTTCGACGAGGGGCTGGCCTGGGTCCACTTCCCGCCGGGCGCGGGCGGACTGGCCCTGCCGCGCGAGTTCCAGCCCGGGGTGGACCGCCTGCTGGCCGCCGCGGGCGCCCCGGACAACGATCCGCGGCGCAACGGCATCGGCCTCGGCATGGCGGCCCCGACGATCCTCAGGTACGGCACCCCGGCCCAGAGACGGCGGTTCCTCCGGCCGCTGTGGACGGGAGAGGAGGTGTGGTGCCAGTTGTTCAGCGAACCGGGCGCGGGTTCCGACCTGGCGGCGGTCGCCACCCGTGCCGTCCGTGACGGGGACGGATGGGTCGTCAACGGCCAGAAAGTGTGGACCTCGAGCGCGCACAACGCGCGGTGGGGGATCCTGCTGGCCAGGACCGACCCGGACGTCCCCAAGCACCAGGGACTGACCTACTTCGTGTGCGACATGACCGCGCCGGGCGTCGAGGTCCGCCCGTTGCGCCAGCTCACCGGCGAGGCCGAGTTCAACGAGGTGTTCCTGACCGATGTCCGAGTCCCGGACGCGCACCGGCTGGGCCGCGAAGGCGAGGGCTGGGCGGTCGCCTCGGCGACGCTGAACAACGAGCGGGTGGCCATCGGCGGCGGGTCCGACGCCCGCGAGGACGGCATGATCGGGGTCGTCGCCGGCACCTGGCGACGGCGGCCCGACCTGCGGACGGCCGAGCTGCACGGCAGGCTGACGCGCCTGTGGGTGGAGGCGGAGGTGCTCCGGCTGGCCGGGATCCGGCTGCGGCAGAAACTGGCCGCCGGGCAGCCGGGCCCGGAGGGGGCGGCGCTGAAGGTGACCTTCGCGCGGCTCGCCCAGCGGCTCACCGGGCTGGAGCTCGAACTCCTCGGTGCCGACGGGTTGCGGTACGGGCGGTGGCCGATGGCGCGCCCGGCCAGTGTGGACCTGACCGGGCGCGACGCCGGCTACCGGTACCTGCGGGCCAGGGGGAACTCGATCGAGGGCGGCACGTCGGAGATCCTGCGCACGATCGTGGCGGAACGGGTCCTCGGACTGCCGGCGGAGCCGCGTCCCGACAAGGGCGTGCCGTGGAAGGACCTGGCGAGATGAGCACCGAGCCCGACCTGTTGTACACCGACGTCGAGGACGCCCTGCGGGCCGCCGTCCGCGGGCTGCTGGCCGACCGGTGCGCGCCCGCCGGGGTACTGGCCTGCTTCGACGGCGACCGCGGGCTGGTCGCCGACCTGTGGCCGCGGCTGAGCGCGGAGCTGGGCCTGTCGGCGTTGCTGGTACCGGAGGCGTACGGCGGCGCGGGAGGTCGCGCCCGGGAGGCGGCGGTCGTCCTGGAGGAGCTCGGCCGGGCCGTCGCGCCGGTTCCCTACCTGACCAGCGCGGTCGTGGGGACCACCGCCCTGCTCGCGTCACCCGCCCCCGCGGCGGGCGACCTCCTGTCCGAACTCGCCGCGGGACGCCGTACCGTCGCGCTGGTCCTGCCGCTGGACGCCGGGCCGGGCGCGGCGCGCTTCGACGTCCGCGCGGAGGACGACGGGCTGCGCGGACGGGTCGCCAACGTGGCCGGCGCGGCGGAGGCGGACGTCCTGCTGGTTCCGGTCAGGACGGCAGAAGGGGTCGAGCTTCGGGCGGTGCCGGCGATGGCCGCGCGCGTCGAGCCCGTGTCGTCGCTCGACATGAGCAGACAATTGGCGGACGTCAGTCTGTCCGGTGTCTCCGGTGACCTGGTCGCCCCGGCCGGAGCGGGCCGGAGCGCGATCGGCGACGCCCTGCTCACGGGGGCCGCGCTGCTCGCCTCCGAACAGCTAGGGCTCGCGCAGCGGTGCCTGGACACGACCGTCGAGTACGTCCGGACGCGGCGTCAGTTCGGCCGGGCGATCGGCGGATTCCAGGCCGTCAAGCATCGTCTCGCCGACCTGTACGTGGAGGTCGAGTCGATGAGGGCGGCGGCCAGGCACGCCGCGACCGCGACCCACGACGCGGAACGCCCGGTGGCGGCCCTGGTGGCGCGGGCCTTCTGCGGGACGGCGGCGGTGCGCGTCGCCGAGGAGGCCGTCCAGTTGCACGGTGGCATCGGCATGACGTGGGAGCACCCGCTGCACCTGTACCTCAAGCGGGCCAAGGCCGATCAGGTCACCTTCGGTACGCCGGGGTCGCTGCACGCCGAGCTCGCGCGCCTGATCGCCCTGCCCGCACCGGCCTGATCGGGCCATACGTTCCACTCACTCCATCCGGAGAGGCTTACCGATGAAACTCACCAACGCGGTGGCGCTCGTCACCGGCGGCGCGTCCGGGCTCGGCCTGGCGACGGTACGGGAGCTGCGTGCCGCCGGTGCCGACGTCGTCATCCTCGATCTGCCGTCGTCGGGCGGCGAAGCCGTCGCCGAGGAGATCGGTTCGCACGTCTGTTTCGTTCCCGGCGACGTCACCGACGAGAAGGACGTGGCCGCCGCGGTCGCCGCCTGCGCCGCCCGCGGGCCGTTGCGGGCGGTGGTGAACTGCGCGGGCATCGGCAACGCGGTCAGAACGGTCGGCGCGCGGGGCGCCTTTCCGCTGAACGAGTTCGCCGCCGTCGTCACCGTCAACCTCGTCGGCACGTTCAACGTCGTCCGCCTCGCCGCCGAACAGATCGCGCGAACCGACGCCGTCGACGGCGAACGCGGGGTGATCGTCAACACCGCGTCGGTGGCCGCCTTCGACGGGCAGGTCGGGCAGGCCGCCTACGCGGCGTCCAAGGCCGGGATCGTCGGCATGACGCTGCCGATCGCCCGCGACCTCGCCACGCACCAGATCAGGGTGGCGACCATCGCGCCCGGCCTGTTCCACACACCCCTGTTCGCCACGGTCTCCGACGAGGCGATCGCCTCGCTGAACGCGCAGACACAACACCCGAGGCGGCTCGGGCGGCCCGCCGAGTTCGCCGCCCTCGCGGGCCACATCATCGCCAACCCGATGATCAACGGCGAGACCATCCGTCTCGACGGCGCGATCCGGATGGCCCCCCGCTGAGCGCCCTGGACCACGAGCCCTAGTACGTGGTCCAGGGCGGCCTCATCGCCTCACGCGGAGTTCGTACCGGACGGGTCCTCTTGGTCCAGCAGCGCGTCGATCATCTCTTGGAGCCGGTCGCGCCCGGTGGTGCCGAGCGCGCCGGAGAGGGCCTTCGCGAGGTTGTCGAAGGGGTCGTCCGTCGGCAGCTCCTTCACCTTCTCGGCCAGTTCGGCCACGCTCCACAGCCCGTCCTTGTGGACGTGGCCGCCGATCGACCAGCCGTGGTTGACCGCGACCGAGCCGCCGCGCACCGACAGTACCTGGCCGGTGAGCGGGCAGTCCGCGGCGGCCAGGTAGGCCGCGACCGGCGCGCTGGTGGCCGGGTGCAGGGGGTCGAACCGGTCCGCCGGCGGGTCCTCGCTCATGCCGGGAACGCCGAGGGTGAGCCTGGTGCGGGCCATGGACGGCGAGAGGCAGTTGACCCGCACCCCGTAGCGGCCGAGTTCGAGGGCCGCCACGATGGTCATCGCCGCGACCCCGGCGTTGCCCGCCGCGTACGAGACCTGCGTGGGCAGCGGGTTGAGCAGCCCGGAGCCGGAGGAGGTGTTGACCACGGCGCGGTCGATGCCGTCTCCCGCGCGGAACCGGTCGCGCCAGTGGCGGGCCGCCCAACGCGTCACCGCGAAGCTGCCCTTCAGCTTGACGGCCACGACATCGTCGAAATCCTCCTCCGACAGGTCGGTCAGCCCCATGTTCCGCTCGATGGTCGCGTTGTTGACCACGACGTGCAGGTCACGGAAGTGCTCAAGGGCCGTCTCCACCATGCGGCGGGCGCCCTCCCAGTCGGCGACGCTGTCGGTGCTGGCCACGGCCTGCCCGCCGCGCGCGGTGATCTCCTCGACCACCCGCGCGGCCACTCCGGCGTCGCCGCCCGTGCCGTCGATCGCCACGCCGGGGTCGTTGACGACGACCTTGGCCCCCTCGGCGGCGAAGAGCAGCGCCTCCTCCCGCCCGATGCCGCGTCCCGCTCCGGTGATGAGGACGATGCGCCCGTCCAGGCTTCCCATGATGGCCACCTCCAATTAGTGCAGTCTGTGTAACGCTACACAGTATGCATTAATGCCTAAGGTGAAGTAAAGCGGTAGTATCGCCGACGTAGGGGAGCGGAGGTCGTCAATGATCCCGGGCCCGCGATCGCTCCAGGGGCAAGGCCGTACCAGAGTCCAGAAACAACGAAAGCCGCGCAATGATCACGACAGCGCGACGTCTGATTCCTGCCAGCGGCGCCGGCGGGCACTCGGCCAGACTCTCGGACCATGAACAATCGACTTGACGGAAAAGTAGCCTTCGTGACCGGCGGAAGCCGGGGCATCGGCGCCGCCGTGGCGCTGCGCCTGACGCAGCAGGGCGCCGATGTGGCCTTCACCTATCACAGCAACGAGCGTCGCGCCGAAGAGGTCGTCGACCAGATCAAGGCGGCGGGGCGGCGCGCCCTGGCCATTCAGGCTGACAGCGCCGACCCGGCGGCCCTGGTCGCGGCCATCGACCGGGTCGCCGGCGAGCTGGGCCGGCTCGACATCCTGGTCAGCAACGCCGGCGCGTTCCCCGTCGCGCCGCTGGAGCAGGTGAGCCTGGACGAGTTCGACCAGACGATCGCGGTCAACGTCCGCGCGCCGTTCGTCGCCGCGCAGGCCGCCGTCCCGCACATGCGGGCCGACGGTCGCATCATCACGATCGGCAGCATGGTCGCCGACCGGGTGGTGTTCCCCGGCTTCTCGCTGTACGCGCTGAGCAAGACCGCGCTCACCGGCCTGACCAAGGCGCTCGGACGGGAGCTGGGCGCGCGCGGCATCACGGTCAACCTGGTGAACCCGGGCCCGACCGACACCGAACTGAACCCCGCCTCCGGCCCCAACGCCGAGACGATCAACGGGTTCACCGCGCTCGGCCGCTACGCCGAACCGGCCGACGTGGCCGCGTCCGTGGCGTTCCTCGCCGGCGAGGAGGGACGCTACATCACCGGCGCGACCCTCACCGTCGACGGCGGATTCGTCATCTGATCGCTCCTTGAACGGCCACGATGCCAGACGTCGGGCATCTTGGCAGGAGTCGGCGGACGCTGTTGTCGCCCCCGATCTCTCCGGAACCATTCGGTCTTACGACATGAGAGCGCTCCGGCACGGCCGTGCGTCCGACGCGTGATCCTTCAGCTCGGTCCAGATCGCCGGCCTGGGGCCTCTGTCGCCTGTGCCCGGGGCAATCGGCGCGTCGGCCATCGCGACCGGGACGGCACCGCGGCCGTCGCGGAGGTCTGGTCCTCACCGTCGGCTTCGGCTGCGTCATCCATCGAGACGGTGCGGCCCGGCCTCGCGCAGCACGATGCCCACGACACGGTTCGCCGCCAGGTATCCGCACTGGCGCGAGTCGTAGGAGCGGTCCGCGTTGTCGCCCAGCACGACCAGGTGACCTTGCGGTACCTGTGTGCCTGGGACGGTGCGCAGCGCGGGCCCACGCCGTTCCCGTTCGCGGTCCTACGCGGTCTTACCGATGGGGATGACCTGCTCCGCCGAGCAGGACGACTTGCCCGGTGCGCAGGGCACCGGCCGAGTCCCGCCGGACGATGAGGCGCTCGCCCGGACGGTACGCCGGCGGCGCCGAGGAGCGCGCCGATCACGCGCCGGAGCTTCGCCAGCCGGTCGCCCCGTATTCCATTGGTCGGTCGGTGAAGTCTGCCCTGTGATGGGCGGGCCTGTCGTCAGCGATGAGCGCACTGCTGTACGCATCTCGCGCACTGTCGTCTCTCGCTTCGGCGTGGCCGGTTCGCGGCAAGGTCACGATCTGCGACTGCTGTGGAAGGTCAGGCTCTTGGCCGATTGATCGAAAAGGCGAATTTGGGTTCAGTTTCACTGGCCGGACCCTTATACATTTCCGTATGGTGAGGTCAAGGCTAGACTTGTCGGCATGCGATTGCGGTCTGCGGCTTTCTCTATCGTGACGTACACGGCGGGAGCGGCTTTGATCTGCGCCGCCGCCCTGGGTTGCTCCGGGGTTCTCTACTCCGCTTCCAGGTGTGCATCTGAAGATTTGGCAATTCTGCCCGTACTGCAATCACAGAGAGTTCTAAGCTCGCATCCTCCGACTGTAAGGGCGGTGAGCTCTCGTGCCGGGTGCGACGGGGACGACGAGTATGTCTTTGCGACAGAACAATACGCCTTCCAGGGGGCGGAGCCCGACGTTATTGCGTTCTACGATCGAGTTGCCGGGGAAGACGGATGGAAGTGGGTCAGGCGAACACAGGCCGCTTGCCTCCGTAAGCGGTTGAACAATGTAACCGCCTATCTGCATGTCTCGGCAATCATCGGTACAGATGGTGATCCTTCGGTCGGTGATTACGCGGTCACCGTGTCGGCGGCGCATGGTGCGGACCCTGATGATGGCGGCGTCATGTGTTAGCAGGCCACCGTCCACCGATACCTCTGCCGCGCTCGCCGAGTGGTGAGAAGCGTCGCGCTGGCGTCCGGGGGGCACGTTTGATGGGATCGCTCTATGAACACACAAGGTCATGACATCGAGGTCACGCCCGTATCGGACCAGGTCGTGGTCCGAGTCGGGGACGTGATCGTCGCGACGTCCTCCCGGCCGGTCCTGCTCACCGAGACGGGCTGTCCGCCGCGCTACTACCTGCCGTCGGCGGACGTGCAGATGGACCTGCTCAGATCGTCGGCGACGACGTCGCACTGCCCGTTCAAGGGCGACGCCACCTATTGGTCGGTTCAGGGCGGTGACGCCGTGGCCGAGGATGTGGTCTGGTCCTACACGGAGCCGTTCCCGAGGGTGAAGGAGATCGCCGGCCTGCTCGCCTTCTGGGGTGAGAAGCCGGGTGTCACGATCGAGGTGAATGGGCAGGCCACGTAGGCGCCACGCGCAGGCTGTCGGCCCGAGGGCGCGGTGTCGTCCCGGCGCTGCCCTCGGTGCCTGACAGGCGGACCCCGGCCGATCGGCCAAGTCGAGATGGGCGGCGGAGCCGTCTCTCGCTTCGCCGTCCGTCGCGGTGTAAACGGTTGCGGCGGTCAGTGCCTGGACGTGACCGACCACCGGTACGGCGCGGCGTGCCGGTCGTCTCACAGGTCGGTGGCGGTGGCGAAGTGGACGACGATGACGGGCGGCATCCGCGTGACGTGGGCCGATCGGTGCCGCAGAGGGCTGTCGTCCGGATGGTGACTGTTGGTAAGGCTGCAGGTCATTCGTTGACAATCGATTGCCATCGCCGCTAGCGTCACATCCTGTAACACAGCACGATGCGAGGAGAAGCCGTGAGCGACATTCCCGAGATCCAGTCCGTCGGGCAGTCGGAGATCATTCACCACGAGGGGTACGACCCGGACATCGTCAGCCCCTTTGTCCCGGCCATTCGCGTCGTGTCGTCGGCGCGGCTGGTCTTCATCTCGGGGGTCACCGGGGCGCCGGTCTACCACGATCACCCGCACCGGCCCGAGGTCTTCGACGCCATTCCCGCGGACGGCGCCGCGCAGGCCCGCACCGCGTTCGAGCACCTGGACCAGGCCCTGCGCGCCGCGGGAGCGGAGCGACGTGACGTGGTGAACCTGATCCGGTTCTTCACCAACGTGGCCGAGGACCAGGACGCCGTGAACCGGATCCAGGCGGAGTGGTTCGGCGGGCACATCCCCACGAGCACCACCGTGGAGGTGACGCGGCTGGCGACGGATCCCCGGCTACGCCTGGAGATCCACGTTGTCGCCGCCGCGCCGCCCGCCTGATCCGCCGCGTCGAGCACGTTGCGTGACCGTGGGCATCGAGAGGTGGACATGAACGCATCTCAGACCTCCGAGAGCACGGGCATGCCGGCCCCGCCGGCCGCCGATGGGACCGGTGCCGCCGGTCGGGGGCCGGCCGGATCGGCGCGCGTCGCGGTTCCGTCGGCCGTGGTGATGACCGTTTTGCTCTTCGCCGGCAGCGCGCTGTTCGTTCCCGGGGTGCTGGCGACGGACTCGCTCCTGTCGATGGCGCCCTTCGCGGCGCTGCTGGCCGTCACGGCCATCGGCCAGATGCTCGTGGTCCAGCAGGGCGGGCTGGATCTTTCGGTCGCGGGCGTCATCTCGATGTCCGCGGTGATCGTGACCAAGTATCCGGACGGAGCCGACTCCCGGCTGCTGCCCGCGCTGCTGCTGGTGGCCCTGCTGGCCCTCGCCGTGGGTCTCGTGCACGGCTACCTGGTCACCGTGGTGGGGGTCACACCGCTGGTGGCGACGTTGGGAGGCAACGCGCTGCTGCTGGGCGGTGTCCAGCACTTCACCAACGGGTCGCCGGGCGCGGTGCCGGCCGGCCTGCAGCGGTTCGCCCTGGCCAAGACGCTCGGGGTGCCCAACACCGTGCTCATCGCGGTGGCGGTCGCGGTGATCGTGGCGGTCGTCGTCCACCGGACCGTGGTCGGGCGGCGGTTCCAGGCGGTCGGCGCGAATCCGGCCGCGGCGCGGGCGGCCGCCGTCTCGCTCATCCGGTACGGCATGGGCACGTACGTCTGCGCCGCGCTCTGCCACGCCGCGGCGGGCGTCCTGCTGGCCGGTTTCATCCGGACACCGGCCCTGAACATCGGCGACGGTTACCTGCTCGCCGGCATCGCCGCGGTGGTGGTCGGCGGCACCGCGCTCGCCGGAGGACGTGGAACGGTCCTCGGCACCGTGCTGGGTGCCCTCTTCCTCACCCAGCTCAATCAGATCGTCCTGTCCCTGGGAGCCGGGACGGCGGTGCAGTACCTGATCCAGGGCCTGATCATCGCGCTCGGCGTGATCCTTTACCGAGTCCGTCGGCGCTCGGCCGCGGCCCGGTCCGGCCGTATCGGCCGGGGCGGACGGCGAGGTGAGCAGGCCGTCCAGGGCCTCATGACTCCCAGGAGGGCAGTCAGATGAACAGATCTCCCGTGCGGAGTGTCCGGCCGCGCACCACGAAGCCGCATGCCACGAAGTCGCGTGCCACGAAGTTGTGCGGCGCGGTGGCCGTCGTGGCGCTCGCCCTGAGCGCCTGCGGCACGAACGGCGCCGGCGGCTCCAGCGCCGGCACCGGCGCTGTCGGCAAGGTCAGGGCGGGCGAGCGCGGCACCGTGGCCGAGCTGAAGACCATGGCGGAGGTGTGCGGCGGCAAACCCGTCACGGTCGCGCACATCGACGGCGCGCAGAACTCCTGGCGCAAGGTCGCCCACGCCGAACTGCTGGACGAGGCCGCCAAGTGTCCCAACATCACCAAGGTCACCTACCACAACGCGCAGGGCGACCCCTCCAAGATGATCTCTGAGATCAACGCGGCGGTGGCGAAGGGCGTCGATGTGATCGTCATCCTGCCGGACTCGGGTGACGCGCTGCTGCCCACTCTGCGCCGGGCCATGCAGCGCGGGGTCGCGGTCGTGCCGTGGGCCGTGGGCGCCCTGGGCGGCACCCCCGGTGTGGACTACGTGGACGCGCCGACCTTCGACGGCGAGGCGATGGGCCGGGCGTGGGCCGAATGGATGGTCAAGCGGCTCGACGGGAAGGGCGACATCGTCTTCCTTGGAGGCACGCCGGGAAACCCGGCGAGCCTGAGCGAGGCCGCGGGCATCAAGCAGGTGCTGGCCCGTCATCCGGGGATGAAGCTGCTCGGTGACGGTCCCATCGACACGAACTGGGACCAGGCGCAGGCCCAGAAGGTGATGTCGGGGCTGCTGTCGAAGCACGCGAAGATCGACGGCGTCATCGCAGACTCGGGGCTGGTCTCCGCGGGGGCGATCCGGGCGTTCGTGAACGCCGGCCGTCCGCTCGTGCCGTGGAGCGCGGGCGACATCAACGAGCTGGCCTGTCTGTACAAGGAGCACAAGCCGAAGCAGGAGAACTTCGAGCTGAGCACCATCTCCTCCTACACGTGGATCATCCGGCTCGCGTTGCGCAAGGGCGTGGCCGCGGCGAGCGGCAAGCCGAACGACGAGCCGTCCGTCATCGAGGTCCCTTTCACGGAGGACTCGACGGCGGGAGGCGACCTGGCGCCGAAGTGCGAGCCGGGCCTGCCGCCGGACGCCACGCTGTCCGCGCAGCTCCCCAAGGAGAAGCTCGCCCAGTTGTTCACCAACGGAGGATGACATGACAGGTGCCGGCCCGGTGCTGCGCCTGAGCGGAGTGACCAAACGCTACCCCGGGGTCGTGGCCCTGCGCTCCGCCGAGCTTGAGGTGTTCCCCGGTGAGGTGCACGCGATCGTCGGCGAGAACGGCGCGGGCAAGTCGACGCTGATGTCGATCGCCGCGGGATCGCTGCTCGCCGACACCGGCACCGTGGAGATCTGTCACCAGGTCATGCGGTCTCCGTCGCCGTCGGCGGCGCAGGAGCTCGGCCTGGCCGTCGTCTACCAGCAGCCCGCTCTGCTGCCCGACCTGACGGTGATGGAGAACCTGGTGTTCGCGATGCTGCCGGCCTGGCGTCCGCCGATGAACCGGGCCGCGGCGTGGGCGCGGGAGCGGCTGGACCTCGTCGGCGCGGACGTTGGCCTGCACGAGCGGATCTCCGGCCTCTCGGTCACCGACCGCCAGCTCGTCGAGATCGCCAAGGCGCTGGCGATGGAACCGCGCGTGCTCATCCTCGACGAGCCGACCGAGGCTCTCGTCGCCGAGGACGTGGAGCGGCTGTTCGAGCAGGTGCGCCGCTTCGCCGCGACGGGCACAGCCATCGTCTACATCTCACACCGCCTCCCCGAGGTGCGGCGCATCGCCGACCGGATCACCGTGCTCCGCGACGGGGAGACGCGCGGGACCTTCCGCATGGCCGACGTGACGGAGGAGGACGTGCTGCGCCTCATCGTGGGCCGTCCGATCGACTCCACCTTTCCCGCCAAGGCGACCGGTCAGGGGACGGATCCGGGCGCGGCGCCGGTCCTGGATCTGCGCGCCGTCTCGGGACCCCGGTTCACCGACGTCGACCTGCGCATACGTCCGGGCGAAGTGGTGGGCCTGGCCGGCATGCCGGGCAACGGGCACCACGACCTCGCCCGGTCTCTCGCGGGGTTGCAGCGCCTCGACGGCGAGGTCTCCGTCCGCGGGGTGCCCGTCCGGCCCACCACGCCCAGGCGCGCCCTCGATGCCGGGATCGTGTACGTTCCCGGCGACCGGCCGCGTGAAGGGCTCTTCAAGACCCTGTCGGTGCGGGAGAACACGGCCGTGCTCACCCTCGCCGACCGGGCTACGGCCGGTTTCGTACGGCAGGGCCGGGAGCGGTCGGCGACGGCGGCGCAGACCGGCGCGCTGGCGGTGAAGGCCCCGTCGCTGGAGACCCCCGCGGGCACGCTCTCCGGCGGTAACCAGCAGAAGGTCGTCCTGGCCCGCTCGCTGCTGGCCCGGCCGCGGCTGCTCATCGCGGAGGAGCCGACCCAGGGCGTGGACGTCGGGACGCGCCTGGAGATCTACCGGATCCTGCGTGAGCTGGCCGACGAGGGCAACGCCGTGCTCGTCGTCTCCTCCGACACGCACGAGCTGCAGGGCCTCTGCGACCGGGTGATGATCTTCTCCAGAGGGCGGGTGTGCGCCGACCTGGAGGCCGCCGGGGTGACGGAGGAGGCGATCACCGGAGCGATCCTGACCGGCTCGCCGTCCAGCGGCGCGGCGGCGCAGGGGACCACCGGTCCGCCCGCCACGCCCGGCTCGCCCGCCAAGCGGTGGTCGCCGTCCATGCCGTGGCTGCGAGGACTGATGAGCGGCGACCACGCCCCGGGCATCGTGCTCGCGTTCGCGGCGTTGCTGCTCGTCGGCATCGCCGCCACGCGGAACGATCAACTGCTGAGCCCGCAGAACTTCGAGGGCCTGCTGTACACGATGAGCGCGCTCATCTTCGTCTCCCTGGGACAGATGATCGCCGTCATGCTGGGCGGGATCGACCTGTCAATCGGCCCGCTGACGGGCTTCCTGGTGGTCATCGCGTCGTTCCTGGCCACTTCAGGCGGTGTCGCCGGTACAGTCACCGCGATCGTCGCCATGATCGTGCTGGCAGGGGGCATCGGGGCGCTGAACGGATCCATGATCCGGCTGGCCGGCATGTCGCCGGTGGTCGCCACGCTGGTCACCTTCATCGTCCTGCAGGGGGTGTCGCTGCTGCTGCGGCCCCTTCCCGGCGGGTTCATCCATGACGGCGTCATCACCGCCCTGCACGCCACCATCGGGTTCGTGCCGTGGGTGTTCGTCGTCGCGGTCGTCGTCGCGGTGGCCGGCGAGTGGGTGCTGCGCCGTACCCGCTGGGGAATGCAGTTGCGCGCGGTGGGCTCCGACGAGCCCGCGGCGCACCGGCTGGCCGCGAAGGTCACGCTGACGCACATCCTCGGGTACGGCGCCTGCTCGGTGCTCGCCGCCCTGGGCGCGGTCGTGCTGATGGGACAGAACGGCATCGGCGACGCGACCGCGGGGCTGACGTACACCTTCAGCAGCATCACCGCGGTCATCCTGGCCGGTGCCAGCATCTACGGCGGCCGGGGTTCCTTCCTCAGCGCCGCCCTGGGCGCGGTGCTGATCGAGGTGACGATCAACGTGAGCGCGTTCCTGGACCTGAACGACGCCTGGCGGCAATGGCTGCTCGGCATCCTGACGCTGGTCGCCGCGGCGGTGTTCTGCGGGTTCAGGGGCGGGCGCCTGGCCGGGAAGGCCGCGGGCACATGAGCGCGAGGGAAGCAACCGGCATCACATCTGACGATCGAACCACGAGGAACAGGTGAACACGATGGATCCCTCTTCGACAGAGACCTCGCCCGCCGGGCGGCGGCACGCCGCCGACGTGGCCGCGGGCCGCGAGCCCGCCGACCTGGTCATCACCGGTGGCCGCATCGTCGACGTCCTGTCGGGCCGCATCTACCGGGGCGATGTGGCGGTGGCGGGCGCCCGGATCGCGGCGGTCGGCGACGTCGCGCACTGCGTCGGCGACGGTACGGCGGAAGTCGACGCCACGGGCCTGTTCGTGCTGCCCGGGTTCATCGACCCGCACTTCCACGTGGGCTTCTCGCAGGTGACCGTCGAACGGCTGGCCGAGTTGCTCGTGCCCATGGGCACCGTCGCGCTGAGCAGTTGCTTCTCCGAGTCCGGCTACATCGCGGGCCGCCGCGCGGTGGAGACACAGCTTGAGAGGGGAGCGGGCACCGGCCTGGACGCCCTGCTCTCGCCCTTCCACGCCGCGGCCCTGGGGCTGGGCGAGTTCGGCTGCCTGAACCGGTTCTCCATCGACGACCTGCGGGCGCTGGTCGAGCACGAGCAGTGCGTCGAGCTGCGTGAGTGGAACGACGACGTGAGCCGGCTGCCGGTACCCGGTCTTGCCGGGGTGTGGGCCGAGGCGCTCAAGCGCGGCAGGGTGATCGCCGGGCATATGGAGGGGTTGTCCGGCCCGGCCGTACAGGCCGCTGTGGCGCAGGGCGTGGCCTCCGACCATGAGGTCACCACGGTGGAGGAGGCGCTGGAGCGCGTCCGGCTCGGCGTGACCGTGCAGCTGCGCGAGGGATCCTCGGCCCAGGACCTGCTCAACGTCCTGCCCGCCATCACCGAGTTCGGCGCCGATCCCTCGATGTTCAGCGCGTGCAGCGACGAGCAGGAACTGCACAGTCTCGCCGAACTCGGGCACCAGGACCACAAGCTGCGCGTGCTGGTTCGCAACGGGGTCGCCCCGGTGGACGCCGTCCGCATGGTGACGCTGAACGCGGCCCGGTCCCTGGGGCTGGAGCGGCACTACGGCGCGGTGCTGCCCGGCCGGCTGGCCTCGCTCGCGCTGGTCGAGGACCTCGCCTCGTTCCGGGTCGTGCGCACGTTCAGCCGCGGCCGGCTCTGCGCGGAGAACGGCGAGTACCTGCTGCCCAGCAGGCTGGAGGACTACCCGGCCGAGTGGAACCACATGGTGCGGCTGGGCCGCGCCCTCACGCGGGACGACTTCCGGCTGCCCGTGGCGGACGGAACCCGGACCCTCAGGGTGATCGGGATCACCCCCGGCTCGCTGCGCACGGACGAGCGGTCGCTCGATCTGCCGGTCCGCGACGGCGGGCCGGTCGCGGACGACGGGCTGGACATCGCCAAGATCGCCGTCGCGGACCGGCACGAGGCGACCGGCCGTCTCGCCACGGCGCTGATCAGCGGGCTCGGCGTACGGCGGGGCGCGATCGCGGCGACCATCAACGCCGGGGTGATGAACCTCATGGTGGTGGGGGTGGACGACGCGGACATGGCGCTCGCGGCCAACCGCTGCGCCGAGCTGGAGGGCGGGATCGTGGTGGTCCGTGACGGCGTGGTGCGGGCCGAGGTGGCGTTGCCGACCTTCGGCATCGTCTCGCACGCGCCCCTCGCCGAGACGCTCGCGAGTTCCCAGCGTGTCGCACAGGCCATCAGGGGCGAGCTCGGCTCGCCGCTGCCCGGTCTGGTGCCCAGTGCGGGATTCGCCTGCCTGGCCGTGAGCATTCCCGGACTCAAGATGACCGAGTACGGGCTGGTGCGGGTCTCACGCGGTGGCCACCGGGAAAGGGTCCCGATCACCGGGTGACCACCCGCACCGATTGAGCAGAACTCTTTTAGCATAGCTCGGCAAACGATTGCACAGAATGGAACAACGATGACCAAGACGACTCCCGAGGCCGCTCTCAGTGTCGGCTGGATCGGCACCGGCCGGATGGGCGCCGCGATGGCCGAGCGCCTGGCGAAGGCGGGCGTGGACCTGGCCGTGTGGAACCGTACGAGCGCCAAGGCCGCTCCGCTCAAGGAGCACGGCGCCACCGTGAGCGAGACCATCGCCGGTCTGCGTGACCGAGACGTGGTGTTCACCATGGTCTCCACCTCCGACGACCTGGAGCGGGTGCTCCTGGGCCAGGACGGCCTGCTCGCCGGCGAACGGCGGCCCGCCATCGTCGTCGACTGCTCGACCGTCGCCACCGACGCCTCCGAGGCGCTGCGGAAGGAGTGCGCGGATCGTGGCGTCGACTTCCTCGCCGCGCCCGTCAGCGGCAACGGCAAGGTCGTCCGGGCCGGCGCCCTCAGCATCGTGGCGTCCGGGCCGGAAGCGACGTACGCCAGGGTCGAGCACCTGCTCGGGTACATCGGCGCGTCGGTCACCTACGTCGGAGAAGGCGACATCGCGCGGCTGGTGAAGATCGCGCACAACCTGCTGCTCGGAGTGGTGACCCAGTCGCTGGCCGAGATCACCGTGCTGGCCGAGAAGGGCGGGGTCTCCCGCCACGCCTTCCTGTCCTTCCTGAACGACAGCGTCATGGGTTCGGTCTTCACCCGCTACAAGTCGCCCGCCTTCGTCAACCTCGACTACACGCCGACCTTCACCCCGATCCTGCTCCGCAAGGACTTCGACCTCGGGCTCGCCGCGGCGCGCCGCCTCGATGTCCCCATGCCCGTCACGGCCGCCACCGCGCAGCTCGTGCAGGCCAGCATCGGCAGCGGCCGGGTGGACGAGGACTTCGCGATCCTGCTCGACCTGCAGGCCGCCGCCTCCGGGATCACGCTCCGGCCGGAAGGCGTGTTCGTGGACGACGGGCTCGGAGCCGCCGATGAGGCGGCCCGGTCATGACCGGGGCACCGCTGCCCGCGCCGGGGCACATGGGAGTCGACTACGAGCAGCGCGTCGACTTCGACCGGCTGCGGCGTCATCGGCTGCAGCGTGCGCTCGCCTCGCTGGAGGCGAGCGAATGCGGGGCCTTCCTGCTGTTCGACTTCTACAACATCCGCTACACCACCCAGACCTGGATCGGCGGGGCCCTCGGCGACAAGATGACCCGTTACGCTCTGCTCACCCGGGGCGGCGAGCCGATGCTGTGGGACTTCGGGTCGGCGGCCCGCCACCACCGGCTGTTCAGCCCGTGGCTCGACCCGGCCAACTGTCACGCCGGGATGCTCGGCCTGAGGGGCGCCATCGCTCCCACGGCGGGCCTCATGCGGGACGCGGTACGCCAGATCAAGGGCCTGCTGGAGGACGCGGGGGTGGCGGACGCCCCCGTGGGCGTGGACATCGTCGAGCCGCCGTTCCTCTTCGAGATGCAGCGCCAGGGGCTGACAGTGGTGGACGCCCAGCAGTCCATGCTCGACGCCAGGCAGATCAAGTCGAGCGACGAGATCATGCTGCTCACCCAGGCCGCGGCGATGGTCGACGGCGTCTACCAGGACATCCTGGAGGCGCTCAAGCCGGGGATCAGGGAGAACGAGATCGTCGCGCTCGCCAGCAAGCGCCTGTACGAGATGGGCTCCGACCAGGTCGAGGCGATCAACGCGGTCAGCGGCGAGCGCTGCAACCCGCACCCGCACAACTTCTCCGATCGCCTGATCAGGCCGGGCGACCAGGCGTTCTTCGACATCATCCACTCCTACAACGGTTACCGGACGTGCTACTACCGGACGTTCGGCGTGGGCAGCGCGACGCCGTCCCAGCGCGACGCCTACACCCGGGCACGGGAGTGGATGGACGCCTCCATCGACGCCGTCAAGCCGGGCGTGAGCACGGCGGACGTGGCGTCCGTGTGGCCGGCGGCCACCGAGTTCGGTTTCGAGAACGAGATGGCCGCCTTCGGCCTCCAGTTCGGCCACGGCCTCGGGCTCGGCCTGCACGAACGGCCGATCATCTCGCGGCTCAACAGCATGCGGGAACCGGTCGAACTGCGGCCCGGGATGGTCTTCGCGCTGGAGACCTACTGCCCCGCCAGTGATGGCTTCTCCGCCGCACGGATCGAGGAGGAGGTCGTCGTCACCGAGGACGGCGCCCGAATTCTCACGCTCTTCCCCGCCCGTGAACTCGTCATCGCCAACCCCTACTGAGCCCGTTGAGCACCGAAAGGCAGATGCCATGGCAGACGACACCCTGACAGCCGGGCTCCACCTGCTTACCGACCTCTATCTCGGTGGCAAGGCCGTACCGGCCGCCGACGGCGCGCGCTTCCCGGTGATTGATCCCGCGACCGGCGAGGTGATCGCCTCGGTCGCGGACGGCGGCATCAGCGACGCGATCGCCGCCGTGGACGCCGCGGAACGCGCCGCGGCGTCCTGGGCGGCGACGTCGCCCCGGAGCCGGGCGGAGATCCTGCGCACGGCTTTCGAGCTGACGGTCGAGCGTGCGTCCGAACTCGCCCGGCTCATCTCCCTGGAGAACGGCAAGTCCCGGGGAGACGCGCTGGCCGAAGTGGCCTACGCCGCGGAGTTCTTCCGCTGGTACTCCGAGGAGGCCGTACGGGGGACCGGCATGGTGACCACCGCTCCTGGTGGGACGAACCGGATCCTGGTGCAGCATCGGCCGGTCGGCATCTGTGTGCTGGTGACCCCGTGGAACTTCCCCGCCGCGATGGCCACCAGGAAGATCGGCCCGGCGCTGGCGGCGGGCTGCACCATGATCCTCAAACCGGCCAGCGACACGCCGCTCACCGCGCTGGCGATCGCCCAGATCCTGGAGGCGGCGGGCGTGCCCGAGGGGGTGGTCGGCGTCCTGCCGAGCCGCCGCTCCGGCCCGGTGGTGTCGGCGATGCTGCACGACCCCCGGGTGCGGAAGCTGTCCTTCACCGGCTCCACCGAGGTCGGTCGCGCGCTGCTGCGCGAGGCCGCGGACCAGGTGGTCAACACGTCGATGGAGCTGGGCGGGAACGCGCCGTTCCTGGTGTTCGCCGACGCCGACCTCGACGCGGCGATCGACGGCGCGATGGTGGCCAAGATGCGCAACGCGGGGGAGGCGTGCACCGCCGCCAACCGGTTCTACGTCGAGTCACCGATCGCCGGCGAGTTCGGCAGACGGCTGGCGAAGCGGATGGCGGAGCTGAGGGTCGGCCCGCCCGCAGCCGAGGACACCGAGGTCGGGCCGCTGGTCAACCGGGACGCGGTCGACAAGGTCGACGACCTGGTGCGCGGCGCCGTCGCCGAGGGCGCCACGGTGCTCACCGGGGGCGGACGGCCCGCCGGCGCGGGCTTCTACTACGAGCCGACCGTGCTGGCGGACGTCCGTCCGGGCGCGGCCATCCTGACCGAGGAGATCTTCGGCCCGGTGGCCCCCATCGTCACGTTCGACGGGGAGGAGGAGGCGATCCGGCTCGCCAACTCGACGGAGTACGGGCTGGCCGCCTACGTCTACACCGGTGACCTGGCCCGGGGGCTGCGCGTGAGCGAGCGGATCGAGTCGGGCATGGTCGCGATCAACCGCGGCCTGGTCAGTGATCCGGCGGCGCCGTTCGGGGGAGTGAAGCAGAGCGGCCTCGGCCGCGAGGGCGGCCACGAGGGCCTGCTGGACTACATGGAGGAACAGTACGTCGCGGTCCAGTGGTGACCTGCCGCCCGGAGTGGTGAAGCCGGCCTGCCCGCCGTCCGGCGGGCAGGCCGTTTCACGGCGTCGGGCCGAACACCTCGGGGTGGCGGGCGAGCTCGACGCGGGTCCGCCGGATGTGCCCGCCGAGGTGCAGTTCCGCGTCGACGGCGTCGCGCCGTTCGATCGCGTCGAGGAGCAGGCGGTGCTCGGCGTTGACCACCCATCGCCGCCCGGATCCGCTCAGGCGCATGAACTCCCTGCGGTAGTGCTGGGTGGCGTTCCACAGCCGGACCACCATCGTGGAGAGCCACTCGACCCGGCATCCGGTGTACGTCAGCAGGTGGAACTCGCGGTCGAGGGCGAGGAACTCGGCGATGCCGGGGTTCGCCTCGATGCGGTCCTGGATCCGGCCGAGCCGGAGAAGGTCGTCATCCGTGAGATGCGGGAGGCTCTCGGCCAGCGCCAGCGGTTCGAGCCGCCGGCGCATCTCGTAGATCACCTGCACCTCGTGCGCGTCCAGACGGAGGACTCTGGCGCCCTTGTGGGCCCGCTGCTCGATGAGCCCTTCGGCCTCCAGGATCCGCAGCGCCTCCCGTACCGGCAGCCTGCTGGCGCCCAGGCGCGCGGCGACGTCCTCCTGCCGGATGCGCTCGCCGGGGGCGATCTCACCGCGGAGGATCGCCTCGCGCAGGTGGTCGGCGACGCGCCGGCTCACCGCGTCGCCGCGGGCGGCGTCGGCGGCCGGGCGTACCGGGTCGTTCATGAACGAGGCGGTCATCCGGCCGCTGTCCGCCGGTCGAAGGCCTTGCCCCCGGGGTAGGACACCAGCTCGAACTGCATGCCCCACGGGGCGAGGAAGTAGATCCAGCGCTGTCCCTCGCTGGGGCCGCGGCTGGTGGTCGGGCCGCTCAGGACCGTCACCCCCTGCTCCCGCAGGTAGGTGATCGCGGTGTCCAGGTCCTCGACGTACAGCGCGACGTGGTGCCCGCCGACGCTGCTGTTCCTCGGCACCGCGCGGTCCTGGTCGGGGGCGGTGTACTGGAAGACCTCGAAGATGGCCTGCTCGCCGCAGCGGAAGAAGTGCAGCCGCTCCATGACGGCGCGCGGGTGGACGTTGAGGTGCTCGGACATCCAGTCGCCTTCGTCCTGGTACGGGCCCAGCGAGTACATGTACTCGCAGCCGAGCACGTCGACGAGGAAGCGACGGGCCTGTTCGAGATCGGGGACCGTGAAGCCGATGTGGTCCACGCGGGTCAGCCCGGGGAGTCCAGCCTTCATCCTTGTGCTCCTCAAAGCGGAATGGATCCAAAACGAGCAGATTGCCGGTTAGTTCGCCTGGATTGTCCATCTCATATCTACAGATTGGATCCATGATGTGCAACACTGGAGCTCGGCAAACGATTGCACGGAGATGACATGACCCAGGATAACCGGCTCGAACCTGCGGCTCCGTGGGTGGAGGTGGTGGCCACCGACGCCGACTGGGACGCCGCCGACCCGGCGCTGCTCACGAACATGCTCAGCCACCTCGTCCTCATCCGGGCCTTCGAGGAATACGTCCTGGAGCTCGCGCGCGACGGGCTGATCCACGGGCCGGCGCACTCCAGCATCGGGCAGGAGGGCGGAGCCGTCGGCTCGGTCCTCGCCCTCACCTCGGCGGACACCGTCAACGGCTCACACCGCGGGCATCACCAGTTCCTGGCCAAGGTGCTCGCACACGTCGCGCCCAAGGGGATCGACCCCACCCTCGACCTCCCCGCCGAGGTGCGCGCCGTACTGCTCCGCGGCCTGGCCGAGATATGCGGCCTCGACCGGGGCTTCAGCCACGGCCGGGGCGGCTCCATGCACCTGCAGTGGAAGGAGGCCGGAGCGATCGGCACGAACGCCATCGTCGGCGGCGGCGTACCGCTCGCCGCCGGATCCGCGTGGGCGCACCGGCAGGCCGGGACCGACGCGGTGGCCGTGACGTACTTCGGCGACGGTGCGATCAACATCGGCTCCACGCTTGAGACCTTCAACCTGGCGGCCGCCTGGCGCCTGCCGCTGTGCTTCTTCGTGGAGAACAACCTGTACGCGGTCTCGACGCACGTGGCGGAGGTGACCGGCGAGCCGAGGCTGTCCGGCCGGGGGCCGGGCTTCGGGATCCCGAGCTGGAAGGTCGACGGCATGGACCCGCTGGCCGTCCACCTCACCATGCTGCGTGCGCTGACCCACCTGCGATCCGGCGGAGGGCCCGCACTGATCGAAGCCGACGTCTACCGCTACTTCCACCAGAACGGCCCGTTCCCCGGGAGCGCCTTCGGCTACCGCTCCAAGGAGGAGGAGAAGGCCTGGCGCGACCGGGATCCGATCAGGCGGGTCGCGTCCCACCTCACCCGCCGCGGCATCCTCACCGAGGAGCAGATCGAGGCGGCGACCGTCCGCGCCGCGAAACTCATGTCGAGCCTGGGGGAGGAGCTCCTCGAACCGTTGCCCGGCGGCAAGCCCGGGCAACGACGGATCAGGCCGCAGGAGTGGCCCGACCCCGCCTTCGCCGACGTCGGGGTGCGGGGCGACCTCAGCGAGTTCGCCGACGCGCCGATCGCGGACCGAGACTCCTTCTCCGGCGCGCTGGCCGAGCAGAGGTTCATCGACGCGGTCGCCGGGGTGATGGCCCGCCGGATGGAGACCGACGAGAGCGTCGTCGTGATGGGGGAGGACGTACACCGCCTCAACGGCGGCACCAACGGCGCCACCCGGGGACTGCCGGAGCGGTTCCCCGGACGTATCCTCGCGACACCGATCAGCGAGAACGCCTTCACCGGGCTCGGCGGCGGCATCGCGCTCGACGGCCGTTTCCTGCCCGTGGTCGAGTTCATGTACGCCGACTTCATGTGGGTCGCCGCCGACCAGCTCTTCAACCAGATCGGCAAGGCCAGGCACATGTTCGGCGGCGACGGCGACGTGCCGTTCGTGCTGCGCAGCAAGGTCGCGATGGGCACCGGCTACGGTTCCCAGCACTCCATGGACCCCGCGGGCGTCTTCGCGACCGCCCCCGGCTGGCGGATCGTCGCGCCCTCCACGCCGTTCGACTACGTCGGTCTGATGAACAGCGCCCTTCGCTGCAAGGACCCCGTGGTCGTGCTCGAACACGTGGACCTCTACACCTCGGTCGGGGAGGGACCGGTCGACGACCTGGACTACTGCATCCCGGTCGGCAAGGCCGCCGTACGGCGCGGCGGATCGAAGCTCACCGTCATCTCCTATCTGGCCATGACCAACCACGTGCTCAACGCGATCGACTCCCTCGGCGACGTCGACGCCGAGGTCATCGACCTGCGCTGGCTGGACCGGGCGAGCATCGACTGGGACACCATCGGCGCGAGCATCAAGAAGACGAACATGGCGCTCATCGCCGAACAGGGCCCCGTGGGCACCTCGTACGGCGGCTGGCTGGCGGACGAGATCAACCGCCGCTTCTTCGACTGGCTGGACCATCCGGTGGAGCGGGTGACGGGCGGCGAGGCGTCCCCGAGCATCTCCAAGGTCCTGGAGCGCGCGGCCATCGCCGGAAGCGAGGAAGTGGCCGCCAAACTCACCGAGATCGCGGGGTACTGACATGGCGAGACTGCTGCACATGCCGGAGGTGGCCGCGAGCGCGGCCGAGGCCGTCCTTGCGAGCTGGCCCGTCGCGGAGAACACCTCCTACGCCGCCCAGGACGTGATCGCCACCATCGAGACCGAGAAGGCCGTGGTGGACGTGGAGGCCGACAGCGACGGCGTCATCCTCAAGGCGCTGGTGCCCGAAGGCGCCCGTGTCGACGTGGGCGCGCCCATCGCGCTCATCGGCACGCCCGGGGAACAGGTGGCGGACCTCGGCGCCCTGCTGATCCGGCTCGGTGTGACGGCTCCCGGGCCACCGGACGCCGCCGCCCCGGACGCGGCGGCCGTCTCCCAGTCACCGGCCGGCGCCGTCCCGGAAGGCACCGTCCTGAAAGGCACCGGGCAGCGGATCTTCACCAGCCCGCTCGCCCGCCGGCTGGCCGCCGAGGCGGGCATCCCCATCGAGGAGATCACCGGCACGGGCCCGCACGGCCGGATCGTCCGAAGGGACGTCGAGGCGGCCGTCGCGGCCCGTCGGCCCCTCGACACACCGGAACCTCCCCGCCCCGCGGTGAGCGCGCCCGCCGCGTCACCGGCTCCAGCTCAGGAGCGGGCGTTCACCGAGGTCCCGCACACGCGCATGCGCCGTGCCATCGCCACGCGCACGGCGGAGAGCAAACGGTCCGTCCCGCACTTCTACCTGCGCGGCACGGCCCGGGCCGACGCCCTGCTGGAGCTGCGCCGCGGGCTCAACGACGACGGCCCGATCCGCGTCTCGGTCAACGACCTGGTGGTCAAGGCCGTGGCCCGTGCGCACACGCTGGTCCCGGCGATGAACGTGATCTGGACCGAGGACGCGGTGCGGTCCTTCTCCTCGGTGGACGTCTCGGTCGCGGTCGCCACCGAACGAGGGCTCGCCACACCTGTGGTGAGGTCGGCCGAACAGTTGAGCGTGTCGTCCATCTCCTCGACCCTGAGGGACTTCGCGGAGCGGGCGAAGAACGGCAGGCTCGGGCAGGCCGAGCTGGAGGGGGGCACGATCACGGTGTCCAACCTCGGGATGTACGGGACGGAAGAGTTCGCCGCGATCATCAACCCGCCGCAGTCGGCCATCCTCGCGGTCGGCGCCGCCCGCCGGGAGCCGGTGGTGGGGATGGACTCGATCGAGGTCGGGACGGTGATGAGGGTGACGCTGTCGGTCGACCACCGGCCCGTGGACGGAGCGGTCGCGGCCGAGTGGATGAAGGCGTTTCTCGCCCTGATCGAGAACCCGCTCCGCATCCTGGCCTGACGCCCGGACGACCCTGTCCGGGAGCCCGGCATCCCCGGGCTCCCGGCTTCCGGCGGCGGTCACAGACCGAACAGACCGGTGCCCGGAAGCGGCGGGGGAGCAGTGGAGTCGCGGATCATCAAGGTGACGGGCAGGGTCACCGTCGAGATCTCCCGCCCGGAATAGATCATGTCGAGGAGCAGCTCGGCGCCCCGCGCCCCCAGCTCGTACTTCGGCACCCGGACCGTGGTGAGGGCAGGCGACAGACGCTCGGCGAAGTCGATGTCGTTGAAGCCGACCACCGAGACCCGCTCGGGGCAGGGAATCCGGTTCTCCTTCAGCGCGTCGAGCGCGCCGAGCGCCAGCAGGTCGTTCCCGGCCACCACGGCCGTGAACGGGTTGCCGCGCTTGAGCAGCTCCCGTAGGCACCGGGTGCCGGCCGCGATGGTGTAGGCCTCCGCCCGCACCACCAGCTCGGAGCGGTGCTGCAGCCCGTACCGGTCCAGTGCCGCTTCGAACGCCTTCAGGCGGGCCTGTCCGGTGCTGGTGTCACCGGGGCCGGCCAGATGCGCGATGCGCTCGTGCCCCAGGGCCACCAGGTGTGCCATCACGTCGGCGATGCCCTGCGAATCGTCGGCGATCACGGCCGAGGCCCGGGCGTCGGCGCTGGTCCGGTTGATCACCACCACGGGGACGCCCTCCTCCGTGATCTCCTTCAGCGCCTGGTCGTCCAGCCGGGCGCTCGCGATCAGGAACCCGTCGACCTGCCGGCTGGTCAGCGCCGCGATCATCCTGCGCTCGCGCTGCGCGTCGTTGTCGGTGTTCGTGATCAGCGCCGTGTATCCGGCCTTCTCCAGGCTGTCCTCGACCCCCCGGACGATGCGCGGGAAGAGGGGGTTGGTGAGGTCGGGAATCAGCGCGCCAACGGTCTGGGTGCGCTGGGTGCGTAACGCGCGGCCGGTGATGTTCACCTCGTAGCCCAGCCGCTGCGCCACCTCGATGATGCGGGCCGCCGTCTCGGCGTTGACGCGTGACCGGGTGGCGGGATTGAGTGCCCGCGACACAGTGCCGACGTGCACGCCGGCTTCCAACGCCACGTCCGCCAACTTCGCCCCAGCCATGCTGCAAACGATAGCACTCCTAAGCAAACGATCTTGCCTCTTCGGGTCGTCCCGCCGGCCGGCTTCGCGACGCCGCCGGGGGTGGTGATCCGCTGGTGCGCGAGGCGGTGTCCGAAGGCTCGGTCGACCGCTGGCTCTTCGTCCGGTACGCCGATCCCGACCCGCACCTGCGGTTGCGCCTGCACGGCGATCCCGGACGCCTGATGGGCGAGGTGCTGCCCGCGCTGCTCGGCGCCGACGCCGCCTTCGCCCACCGGCTCGGCGCCCGCTACCGGCGGGAACGGGCGATGCTGGAGCCACTCCTCGCCTCGGCGGCGGATTCCCCGCCCGGGGCGGCGCCGTACCGGGCACGTTCCGAGGCGTTGCGCCCCATCTGCGATGACCTGACGGCCCGCGCGGCCGCCGACCGGCTCACCCGCCATCCGACGGCTCTCGCCGGCGCGCTGGTGTCCGATGTGGTGCCGGGCAGCCCCGCCGACAAGGCCGGGATCCGGCCCGGTGACGTCATCGTCTCGTTCAATGGCAAGACCATCACCAACGCCAGGGAGCAGAGCGCCGCCCGCATCGGAGTGCTGCGCGCGGGGGCCGCCGTCCCGGCGGCTACCGCAGGCCCGACGGCAGTGTGCGAAGCGTCGAGGTCACCCTGGTCGACGCGCTGTGATCAGCGCCGAAGGGACGGGCACCACCGAGGGGTGGTGCCCGTCGGGGGTCAGGCGGTGGCGAGGATCAGGGCGAAGTCGCCCGTCGGGTCGGTGTAGAGGTGGGCCGGGGTGAAGCCGGCCGCCTCCAGTTCCGCCATCAGCGGGCCTGGGCGGAACTTGGCGCTGATCTCGGTGCGGAGTTCCTCGTCCTGGTCGAATTCGACGTCGAGGTCGAGGGCGGTGACGCGGGCCCGCATCGGGCGGGTGGCGCGGAGCCGCATCTCGATCCAGTCGTCGCCCTCGTCGTAGATCGCGACGTGGTCGAAGGCGTCGGGGTCGAAGTCGGCGTTCAGTTCGCGGTTGAGCACGTGCAGCACGTTGCGGTTGAAGGCGGCCGTGATGCCGGCCGGGTCGTCGTAGGCGGCGATCAGCCGGTCGGTGTCCTTGACCAGGTCGGCGCCGAGGAGCAGGGACTCGCCGGGTTCGAGCGTGGCGCGCAGGCTCTTGAGGAAGACCTCGCGGGCGGCGGGTTCCAGGTTGCCGATGGTGCCGCCGAGGAAGGCGACCATGCGCCTGCCGGTGCGGGGCAGGAGGCCGAGGTGGCGTTCGAAGTCGGCGCACACGGCGTGGACCTCGACGCCGGGGTAGCGGGCGGCCAGCCGGTCGGCGGCCTCGCGCAGGGTCACGGCGTCGACGTCGACCGGCAGGTAGGCCCGGAGGCCGCGGGCGGCCAGCGCGTCGAGCAGCAGGACGGTCTTCTCGCTGGTGCCGGAGCCCAGTTCGACGAGCGTGTCGGCGCCGCTGCGCGCGGCGATGTCGGCCGCGTGCTCGCGCAGGATGGCCAGTTCACGGCGGGTCGGGTAGTACTCGGGCAGGCGGGTGATCTGCGAGAACAGGTCGCTGCCCACGGCGTCGTAGAACCATTTGGGCGGCAGCCACTTGGGGCGGGCGCCCAGCCCGGCGCGGACGTCGTGTTCCAGGGCCTGGCGCAGGTAGCCCGCGTCGAGGTGGTCGGTCAGGCGGACGTGGGAGCCGCCGCCGGTCGTCGAAGTCGTGGGTTCGGGCACGGAGCCTCCTGGGTCGGTGGGTCAGAAGGGCTGGACGCGGACGCCGCCGCCCGTCGCGAGGACGAGGTGGCGGTCGGGCACGGCCTGCCAGGCGGGCCGGTCGTCCAGCGGCTCGCTGGCGATCAGCACGCCGTCGTCGCCGGTGTCGAGGAAGAGCGTGTCTCCCCAGGTGGTGGCGGCGACGGCGGAGCCGTCGGTGGCGAGCAGGTTGAGGCGGGCCTCGGGGTCCTTGGTTCCGGCGTGCGTGACGACCTCGGTGAGCGCGTCGCCGAGCGGCACGCCGTCACGCAGGCGCGCGAAGACGGCGGCGGCCACCCACGCGGCGTCGCAGGTGCTCTCCGCCGAGTCGACGAGCGAGCGGACGGCCTCGCCGCGCACCCGCCCGTTGTGGCTGAGCAGCCACCGGCCGTCGGCGAACGGCGCGGTGGCGCTCTCCTCGACGGGCATGCCGACGGTGGCCGACCGGACGGCGGCCAGCAGGCAACCGGACCGGGCCGCCCCGGCCAGGCCGGGCAGGTTGGCGTCGGTCCAGATCGGGATCGTACGGCGGTAGCGCACCGGCCCCCCGGAGACCGGGTCGTACCAGCCCACCCCGAAACCGTCGGCGTTGATCATGCCGTGCCGCTGCATCCGGGGCGCGTACGACTGCCTGATCAGGCCGTACTCGGGCTCGCCGAGCAGCGTCGTAAGGCTGCGCGGAGGGCCCAGCCAGGCCGCGTGGCGGCACATCAGCCGGCCTCTTCCGGCGCGGCGGAGCGGGCGCAGCGGAAGCCGGTGAAGATCTGCCGCCTGATCGGGTAGTCCCAGTTGCGGAAGGTGGTGCGGACCGCCGCCGGGTCGGCGGCCCAGGAGCCGCCGCGCAGCACGCGGTAGTCGTCGCCGAAGAAGACCTCGCTGTACTCGCGGTAGGGGAAGCTGCGGAAGCCCGGGTAGCCGGTGAAGGACGAGCTCGTCCACTCCCACACCTCGCCGATCATCTGTTCCACGCCGTAGGCGCTGGCGCCCGCCGGGTAGGCGCCGAGCGGCGCGGGCCTGGCGGCGCGGTGGCCGAGGTTGGCCAGGCCGGGGGTCGGGTCGTCGTCGCCCCAGGGGTAACGCCTGGCCCGCCCGGCCACGGGATCCCAGCCGCACGCCTTCTCCCACTCGGCCTCGGTGGGCAGCCGCCCGCCCGCCCAGCGGGCGTAGGCGTCGGCTTCGTACCAGCTCACGTGCTGTACCGGTTCGTCGCCGGGAACCGGCTCGTTGCGGCCAAAGCGGTTGCGCCACCAGGCGCCGCCGTCGCGGGTCCAGAACAGCGGCGCGGTGATGTCGTGCTCGCGCCGCCACCGCCAGCCCGCCGGATGCCACCAGCGCTCGTCGTCGTAGCCGCCGTCGTCGATGAACGCGGTGTAGGCGGCGTTGCCCACCGGCAGCCGGTCGATGAAGAAGGCGGGCACGTCGACCGGATGGCCGGGGCGTTCGTTGTCGTAGGCCCAGGGGAGGGTGCTGGTGCCCATGGTGAACCGGCCGGCGGGGACCAGGACCTCGGCGGGGGCGTCGCGTCGCGGCGTGGCGGGCAGGACGCCCTCGCGGACCAGGCCGGGCCGTCCGGACAGTTGCAGGGTGGCCAGCATCGTCTCGTCGTGCTGGTGCTCGTGCTGGATGACCAGGCCGAAGACGAAACCGGCGTGGTGCAGCGGGTCGGGGGCGGTGAAGTCGAGCGAGTCGAGCACGTCGAGGGTGCGGCCGCGGACGCCCGAGATGTACTGCCTGGCCTCGCCGGGGCCGAGGATCGGCAGGGACGGCCGGTCTCTGCGGGGGTGTTTGAACGCGTCGTAGAGGTCGTCGATCTCGGGGCGCAGCGGCGTGATGCCGCCCGCCTCGCGCAGCACCCACAGTTCCTCGTAGTTGCCCACGTGCGCGAGGTCCCACACCAGTGGCGACATCAGCGCGGAGTGCTGGCGCACCAGCACGTCGTCGTCGGCCTCGGTGTAGGCCAGCGAACGGTCGCGCACCGCGACGAGCTGCGTCGCGATCCGCTCCTTCAGACGATCCGCGTCGAAGTCGTTGTTCATCGTCCTCCTCTTTCCTTTCGCGGGCCGGTCATGCGGGGACGGCGGCCCGTGCTCCGTCGAGCAGGTCGGTGGCCGGGGAGCGGCCGGGGGTGACGTGGCGGTCGGCGAATCCCGCCACCCGCGCGGTCAGCTCCGCGGAGGCGCCCAGCCTGGGCAGCGCCTCCAGGGCCGCGGTGAAACACGCCTCGGCGGCGGCCCGGATCTCCGGGTCGCCCAGCCCGTCGCGGGCCGCCCGGCGCCATTGGGCGCGGCACGGCTCCGCCGCGTCGAGGGCGATGTCGGCGGCCCGGTCGTCGGCGATCAGCGCGTGTGTCACCGCCACGCAGACCGGCCAGTCGGCGGCGTGCTGGGCGTCGAGGTAGCGGATCTCCAGCCAGCCCCTTGGCCGGACCGGCGGGAACACGGTGGTGGCGTGGCAGGCCAGGTCGGCGACCGTCGGCGGCGCGCCGGGGGAGGCCAGCCAGTCGGCGAAGGTCGAGCCGTCGGCGACGGCCTGCGGGCTGCCCCTGCGGAGCATGACCCTGGCGCCGAGCAGGTAGTCGGTCCATGCCCGGACCGGGTCGGCGCCCTCTGAGACGGGCGCGGTGCGGGTGTTGTCCAGGTGCTCCCACACCGCCTGGCGGCCGGACATCCACCCGCAGGGCCGCCCGCCGCTGAGCGGCGAGTTGGCGAACGCCGCCGTCAGCACCGGGCCCAGCCGGTGCGCGCGGTCCCAGCGGATCTCGGGACGCCTCCCGAGATCCAGGTTGACCTGCACGGACGCGGTGCTGCACATCATCAGCGCGCCGTAGGGCACGCCGAAGAACTCCGCCATCGCGTCGTAGCGCGGCTGGTGGAGCTGACGCCTGGCCTGGCGCACCGGGTCGAGCCCGACCTCGCCGAGCACCAGCCCGGCCTCGCCCAGGGCGGCCCTGGCGACCGCGACGTCGGCGCCGATCCGGCCGATCGCCTCGTGGAGTGTGCCCGGGGGGCCGGACAGCTCAAGCTGCCCGCCGGGCTCGAAGGTCACCCGGCTGCCGCCGGGCAGGACGGCGCCGCCGTGCGGCAGCGCCAGCGCGTCGGCCACGCGTGCGATCGGCACGTGCGAGCCGGTGTGCTCCCGGTCGAAGACCAGGAACTCCAACTCGACGCCGATCCGGCCGTCCTCAGTGCCGCCGTCGAAGCAGCGGTGTGCGAATTCCTCGACGTCGGAGGTGTCGTGGAGGGGTATGTCGTCGATAGCGGGAGCCGTCATGCCTTCCCCCTTCGCCCGGTGGTCACGGATCTACAGATCCGCGAACCCGCCCAGCGTTACAGGGGAAGGCGCGGGCGAATCAGCGTCGGCTCAGCGGCGGCGTGATTCGCGGAAGGCGGCGAGCAGCCGCCGCCGGGTACCGGGGGAGAGGTCTTGCCGGGGCGAGGAGGCGGAGAAGTCGTGCAGGGCGCCCACCGTGGCGCGGAACTGGATCAGGTAGCGCGCGCAGCCCTCGCATCCGGCGGTGTGGTCGTCGAAAGCGTGCCGGGTCTCGTCGCCGAGGTCGTCGTCGAGGTACGCGGTGACGCGTTCGACGACCTCCGCACAGCTTAACCGTTTCACGAAAGCGACCGCCTTACCCATCTACGTGTGAACCGCTTCATCTACGACTACCGTCTAATCGTTCCTAGACCAAACCGATTCGTTACCGCCGTATTACATCTAGCGTCTCATCGCGTCGAAGTAGTCTTCCAGTCGCCTGCGCACCGCCGTACGGGCCCGGTGGAGCAGCACCCGCTGGTTGGCGGAGGAGATCTCCAGGATCGAGCAGACCTCATCGGAGCTGCACCCTTCGACGTCACGCAGGATGATCACATTGCGCTGGCGCGCGGGCAGCGTGGCCAGCGCCGCCGCTATCTGGCCGCGGACCTCGGAGGCGAGGACCTCGCCCTCGGGGGCGGGCCAGGCGAGCGGGAAGTCCTTCCAGCTACCGGGGAAGGGGTCGTCGGGGCCCTGGAAGCGCCGGCCGTCGGGGGACGGCTCGCCGTCGCGCTCGAAGGCGCTGCTCCACGGCACGGTGCGGCTCTCCCGCGCCCCGCGCTTCTTGGCCGTGTTGACCAGGATCCGGTACACCCAGGTCTTGACCGAGGACCGGCCCTCGAACCCGTCGATCCCGCGGATCACCGCCAGCCAGGTGTCCTGGACGACCTCCTCGGCCGAGTCGCTGGTGGACACGTATGACCTGGCCAGCCGCAACATGCCGCGCGACCAGGTGTCCAGCAGCGCCGCGAACATCGTTTCGTCCCCGGCCCGCAAGGCAGCCGCGACGATGTCGTCCGGGGGCAACCCCACGATCTCTCCTCCCGGTCGGGACGTATGCAGCCATCATGACACTGCCGTCCGACATTTCCCCGGGCCGGTTCGGGGGATTCGAAGATCGGTGCGGGACTGACCAGGGGGTTGCGGGGTAGCCGGGAGAGGAGCGTCGAGGGATGGGGTGAGGACATGCACGGGCACGACGGCGCAGCCCGGGCGGAGCCGTACGAGCCGTATGACGAGACCGACCTACTGGGGCAGTATCTGCTCCAGATCGGCAGGACGCCCCTGCTGAGCGCGCAGCAGGAGGTGGAGCTGTCCCGGCGGATCGAGGCCGGTCTGTACGCCCGCCACCTGCTGGACGAGGGGGTGCCGGACGGGCCGCGCGCCGAGGAGCTGGAGTCGCTGGTCCGCGACGGCGAGGCCGCCAAGGACCACATGCTGCGCGCCAACCTGCGCCTGGTGGTCTCGACCGCCAAGAAGTACGGGCACCGGGGCTGGCCGATGCTGGACGTCATCCAGGAGGGCAACCTGGGCCTGATCAGGGCGGTGGAGAAGTTCGACTACGCGAAGGGCTTCAAGTTCTCCACCTACGCGATGTGGTGGATCCGCCAGGCCATCGAGCGGGGCCTCGCCGACAAGACCAGGACGGTGCGCCTGCCCGTGCACATCATGGACCGCCTGTCCAAGGTGCATCGGATGGAACGGCAGCTCCTGACCCGCCTGAACCGCGAGCCGACCGACCAGGAGGTGGCCAGGGCGTCGGGGCTGAGCCTGGAGGAACTCCTCGAACTCCGGCGCATCGGCCACGACACGGTCAGCCTGGACACCCCTGTGGGCGACGGCGAGGAGACCCGGGTGGGCGACCTGATCGCCGACACCGAGGTCGTGCCGGTCTCGGACCTCCTGGAGTACCAGGCGCTCGCCGAGGAACTGCGGGCACTGGTGGACACGCTGCCCGAACGCGAGGCGTTCATCGTCAGCCTGCGCTACGGGCTCACCGACGGCAAGACCCACACCTACCAGGAGATCGGCGAACGGCTGGGCCTGACCAGGGAGCGCATCCGGCAGCTCGAACGCCAGGCGCTCCGCTCGCTGCGCTCACCCGAACACGTCCAGCCACTGCTCGACTGGGCGAGCTGACCAGATGGGCTGGCCGGGCCGATCGGATGAGCCGAGGTCTTTGCCGGTCCTTTCGCATAGTCGCCGCGCCTCGGGTACTGGCCGGTAATGCCTCGAATAGCTGCGGAATCCCTGGTCGAGCGGCTCGCCGAGTGGGGAGTCGACACCGTGTTCGGCCTGCCGGGCGACGGCATCAACGGCATCATGGAGGGGCTGCGCCGGCAGCGCGACAAGGTGCGCTTCGTGCTCGTGCACCACGAGGAGGCCGCCGCCTTCATGGCCACCGGCTACGCGAAGTCCACCGGACGCCTCGGGGTGTGCCTGGCCACTTCGGGCCCCGGCGGGGTGCACCTGATGAACGGCCTCTACGACGCCAAGCTCGACCACGTCCCGGTGCTGGCGATCACCGGGATGCAGGAGACCGCAGTGCTGGGCACCGGCTACCAGCAGGAGGTCCATCTCGAACGGCTGTACGCCGACGTGGCCGAGTACAACGAGATGATCGTCAACCCGGTGCAGCTCCCGGCGCTCGTGGACGCCGCCGTGCGGCACGCCTTCGCCCGGCGCGGCGTCGCCCACCTGACCTTGCCCAACGACGTGCAGGTGGCCGACGCCGACGCCGATCCCTGGCGGAACGTCGCCCCGGCGCGGCCGCCGCAGTCCGCGCCCGTCTACCTGTCCCCGCCGGGGCGTCCCCGGCAGGAGGACCTGGAGCGGGCGGCGGCCGTGCTCAACTCCGCCGAGCGGCCCGCGCTCCTCGTCGGCGCGGGCGCGCTGCACGCGCGGGACGAGGTGCTGGCGGTGGCCGAGCGGATGGCGGCCCCGGTGATCAAGACGCTGCCCGGCAAGGCCGTGATCCCGGACGACTCGCCGTACACGACCGGTGGCATCGGGCTGCTCGGCACCAGGCCCAGCGAGGACCTGGTGGACGACGTGGACGTGCTGTTCATGGTGGGGACGAACTTCCCCTACACCAAGCATCTGCCCGAGCCGGGCAAGGCGCGGGTGGTGCAACTGGAGGCCGATCCCACCCGGGCGGGCGCGCGCGTCCCGACCGAGGTGCCGATGGTCGGCGACGCGAAGGAGGGGCTGCGGGCGCTGCTGCCACTGCTCGACGCCCGGCGCGACACCAGCCACCTGGCCAAATATCAGGAGAAGATGGATGCCTGGCAGTCGGACATGCGCGCCATGGAGTCGCCGGACCGCGACCCGGTCGCGCCGCAGTACCTCGTCTCCGTGCTCGACCGGCTCTGCGCCGACGACGCGATCCTGACCTGCGACAGCGGCACCGTGGCCACCTGGGCCGCGCGGCACTGGACGATCCGCGGCGGCCGGGAGTTCTACCTGTCGGGCAACCTGGCCAGCATGGCGCCGGGCCTGCCGTACGCGATCGCCATGCAGTACGCCTTCCCGGGCCGCCAAGTCGTCGCCTTCGTCGGCGACGGCGGGTTCGCCATGCTCATGGCCGAGTTCCTGACCGCCGCCCAGCACGGCCTGCCGGTCAAGGTGGTGGTGAACAACAACAACGCCCTCGGCCAGATCCTCTGGGAGCAGATGGTCCTCGGCTACCCGGAGCACGGCGTGCGCTTCGACGAGCCGTGGTCGGACTTCTCCGGCTGGGCGCGGTCCTGCCGGGGCTTCGGGGCGAAGATCGGCAAGGCCGCCGACGTCGAACGGGCGGTCGCGGAGGCGCTGGCCTTCGACGGCCCCGCCCTGGTGGACGTGGACGTCGATCCCGACGAGCCGCCGATGCCCGGCAAGGTGACCTACGAGCAGGCCAAGCGGTTCGCCCAGGCGTTCCTGAAGGGCCGGCCGCGCCGCGCGTCGATCGCCACGACCCTGTTCAAGGACCGCCTGCGCCGGCTCGGGGACTGACCCGCCGGAAATCCGGTGGCGGGCACCGCCGCCTCGCTGGCACCGTTTGCCGCGGGGGTCGGTCACGGCCGTCGTGCGCGGCGGCGACGCCCCACTGAAGGACCTGCGCGCCCCCGAACGCCTCACCCGGGTGCTGCGGGCCTGCCCGCGCCGAGCCGGGCGGAACTGCTCGCCTCCTCGGCGCGGGGTCAGGCTGACTTGTCGCGGCGCTCGCGCTCCAGGTCGAGCTGGTCGCGGGGCACCAGGGTGGGGTTGACGTTGTCGAGCACGGTGTCCCGGGTGACCACGACCCGCGCGACGTCGTCGCGGCTCGGCACCTCGTACATCACGTTGAGCAGGACCTCCTCGACGATGGCGCGGGTGGCCCTGGCACCCGTACGGCGCAGCAGGGCCTGGTCGGCGATCGCGCCGATCGCGTCCTCGGCGAACTCCAGCTCCACCCCGTCGAGCTCGAACAGCTTCTTGAACTGCTTGATCAGCGCGTTGCGCGGCTCGGTGAGGATGCGCATCAGCGCAGTGCGGTCGAGCGGCTGGAAGGTCGAGATCACCGGCAGCCGGCCGACCAGCTCGGGGATCAGCCCGAACTTCAGCAGGTCCTGCGGCATGACCCCGGCATAGGGATGGCCCTCGCGTTCCTGCCCGGCCCGCAGCGCGGCCCCGAACCCGGCGCCCTTGCGCCCGGAGCGCTGTTCGATGATCTGGTCGAGCCCGGCGAACGCGCCGCCCACGATGAACAGCACGTTGGCCGTGTCGATCTGGATGAACTCCTGGTTGGGGTGCTTGCGCCCGCCCTGCGGAGGCACCGAGGCGGTGGTGCCCTCCAGGATCTTGAGCAGCGCCTGCTGCACGCCCTCGCCGGAGACGTCGCGCGTGATCGACGGGTTCTCGCTCTTGCGGGCGATCTTGTCGATCTCGTCGATGTAGATGATGCCGGTCTCGGCCTTCTTGACGTCGTAGTCGGCCGCCTGGATGAGCTTGAGCAGGATGTTCTCGACGTCCTCGCCGACGTAGCCCGCCTCGGTCAGCGCCGTGGCGTCCACGATCGCGAACGGCACGTCGAGCATCCTGGCGAGGGTTTGGGCGAGGTAGGTCTTGCCGCAGCCGGTCGGCCCGATCAGCAGGATGTTGGACTTGCCGAGCTCCACCGGCTCCTCGCCGGAGGCGTCGCGGCGAGATCTGACGGCCCCGGCGCGGATGCGTTTGTAGTGGTTGTACACCGCGACCGACAGCGCCTTCTTGGCGTCGTCCTGGCCGACGACATAACCCTGCAGGAACTCGTAGATCTCCTTGGGCCGGGGCAGTTCGCGCAGGCCGGTGTCGGGAGACTCCTCAAGCTCCTCCTCGATGAGTTCGTTGCAGAGCTCGACGCATTCGTCACAGATGTAGACGCCACCCGGACCCGCGATGAGCTTGCGGACCTCTTTCTGGCTCTTCCCGCAGAACGTGCACTTCAGCAGGTCGCCGCGGTCACCTATGCGTGCCACTCGGAACGTCTCCTCTATGGGGGTCAGAGGTCACGGGTCGCGCCTGACGACGGCGGGTGCCCGAGTCGGGGGCGCGGTCCCCGCCTTCCGATGGTACGGCGAGCGCGGCTCCGGGGAAGCGACCCGGACGAATCGCGAGCGTCGTTTCGGTCCGCGCTCCGGCCTGGGGCGGGCCGGCACGGAATGGCGTGAGCGGGGGACGCCGCAGGTGACGGCCGCCTGGTTCGTCCTGCGCGTAACGCCGCATTCGGGCCTCCGCGGGTCTCTGGATGTCTGGATCAGATGATGCCATCATCTCGAACGTCCACGGTATGTTTTGCCGTGATATACGGCCACATCGGAATTAGGGAGGACGATGGCCCCGCTCAGCAGGGCCGAGACCCAGGAGCGAACCCGGGCCAGGGTGCTGGCGGCGGCCAGGGCGGAATTCGCCGAACGCGGCTTCAGGGAGGCGCGGATCGACGGCATCGCCGAGCGCGCCCGGCTGACCAGAGGCGCGGTCTACTCCAACTTCCCGGGCAAGCGGGCGCTCTACTTCACGGTGCTGGCCGATCTCGCCGAACGGGCCGCCGTCCCGGCCGCGCCCGCCGCCCCTGCCACGGTCGAGCGGGTCCTCGGCGCCCTCGCGCGCGCCTGGCTCGCCCGGCTGCCCCTGGTCAGCGACGACCGGCAGGAGACCAGGCTCGGCCTGGACCTGATCCCCGAGATCCTCGCCGACGCGCGCACCAGGAAGCCCTTCGCGCAGCTCATGAAGCTGGACGCGATCGTGCTCGGGCTCGCCCTGGAAAGCCTGCGGCCGCCCGGCGGGCCCGGCGGCCGGATGGTGCGGCTGGCCGAGGCCGCGCTCACCACCCTGCACGGCGCGAGCCAGATGGCCGCGGCGGCGCCGGGCTTCGCCGAGCCGTTCGACATCGTCGCCGCCGTCGAGCGGCTCGCCGGGATCGACCTCGGCGACCGGTGGCCGCCCAGGACCATGGTCCCGCCGGTCCTGGCGGTGCGGGAGGCGTGGCGCCCGCCGTCCGCCGACGACGTGCTCCGCGACCGCCCCGCGCGGCTCTCGGATGACGGCGTGGTCGCGTTCCTCGGGCTGCACCGGCTGTCGGCGGCCGAGGAGGCGGTGCGCGCCGCCGCGCCCGGGGCCGGGGTCACCGTGGTCACGGTCACCGGCGATCCGGGCGAACTGGCGCCGCTGGCCCGGCTGGTCCTCGTCTCCCTCCGGGAGCGCCTGCGCCGGGCGGTGCCCGCCAGGGCCTGGCCCGGACTCCAGATCGTGGTCGACGAGCGCGGTACGGTCGCCGCCGCCGCGGGGGTGCACGCGGTCAGCGACGCCACCGAGACCGCCGTCCGCGTCGAGGCGGGACGGATCGTGGCCAGGGCCGAGGGGACCGGGGCCTGTCACGCGGTGGCGTCCGTCACCGGCTGACTCGCACCGGGGAATGACGGGTCCGACGGCTCCGGCGAGTACGCCCGCGCCGATCACCGTAGATCTGCTTCATCACTCACCGAACGCGGCCGAGTTCGACGTCTGGCGCGACTACAGCAGGCGGCTGCGCGAGGACTGCCGCGCCCGTGCTGTCCAGCACGTGGGCGCGGATGCGGCCCGGGTACTGCTCGGCGTACTTCTGCCCCATGAGCGTGCCGTACGAGATGCCGTAGTACGTCCACCTACGAGGGCTGGGGACACGGTATCTACGGAGTCAGCGAGTGCACCACGGCGCCGATCGACCGTTACCCGCTCGCGCTGGCGCCGCCCAGGCACGGCACCAGGTGCGCGGCCGCAGCCGCCGCAGCCGCCGTCGGCCAGGAGCGCCCCGGACCGCAGGCCCGAACCGGCGCCCGCGCTGCTGCCCACCGTTTCGCGCTGGCGGCCCCCGCTTCGCTAGAAGCCCCGGAAGACGACCGATGAACCCGAAGGCGCGGGCCGCATCCGGCGGCCCGCGCCTTCGCGTGAAATCGCCCATATGAATTGGTGGCGTTCCTTTCGCATTGACGTCGCCGGCTCGGCCCTTTAGTATTGTGGTCACCAAGGACGACGACGGCAGGAGCCAGGCGATGAACGGGAAGGCGGAGGTCGAACCGACCCGCTGCACCTGTGCGCCGGATGCCTCGTCCTTCCGAGAGTCCTGTTGTCGCGCCTGACGAGCGCGTTCTTCTCTCTCCTCTTCGTTCACCCCCAGCCTGCGGACCGTTTTCCGCAGGCCCGTGAAAAGGTGCCCAAATAATGGCTGACACGTTTTCTGTTATTCACGGATTTCGCACGCTCATTTGTGACGCGGACGGGCCGGTAATTCGCGACGAGCGCTCGGCCACCGATGTGATGGGCGACGCTTTCGGCCGGCGGGCCGAGGTCGTGGTCGTTCCCGTCCAGCGGCTCACCGACGACTTCTTCGTGCTCCGCACCCGCGTGGCCGGCGAGATCGCCCAGAAGTTCACCAACTACCGGCTGCTGCTGGTGGTCGTGGGCGACATCGCCGGCCACCTCGCGGCCAGCGCGCCGTTGCGTGACTTCGTCCGCGAGACCAACCAGGGCGACCACCTGTGGTTCCTGGAGGACCTTGGGGCGGTGACCGAGCGCCTCGCCGTACGGCGGGCCGCCTGAGCCCGTCCCCGGCCGTGTGCCCGAGTGGTTGAGGGAACCGCCTGCAAAGCGGTGTACACCGGTTCGATTCCGGTCACGGCCTCTGATCGCCACCCACGTCGCCAGGTACTCGAGCAGCGCGACGAGGGCCTGCCGCGGGCTCCCGGCGTGGGTGGCCTCCAGCGGGGCGTCGAAACCGGCGAAACGGACCTGTTCCGAGGACGGCAGGCCGTCGTCGCGCGCGCATCCAGCGGACCGGCTCGCGATTGGCCGCCGACGCGCCGAACCCGTGGCTGAAGCCGCGCGCCATCACCTCGTCGAGGGTGCCCTTGCCCGAGGTGACGTAGTCGTCGACGGTCAGGCCCATCAGGCAGTCGCTCTCGATCGCGATCGCCCGCAGGCCCTCCTGCTCGACGAGCTGCCGGAAGAGGTCGTTGCGCAGGTCGAGCAGGAGGTCTTCGCCGTGGGTGGGCTCGCCCAGGGCGAGCAGGCGCGGCCGGGCCGGGAGCAGTCTCATGACGACGGCGGCCTCGACGGCATGGGCGGTGTCCTTGCAAACCAGGTCGCCGCCGGCGCCCGGACAGCCGGATTTCACCGCCGGAGGGGGGAGCGCCGCCCGGCGGATTTGTCGGTACGCCCCGTCACCATGATCCACATGACGACGACCACCCCCCGGGCACCAGAACCACGAGACTCCGCTCGCTCCTCTGATTCGTGGGACGAACCACCAGCTCAGCCCGCGTTCCGGGCATCGAAAACTGTCGGTGGCAGAAGAGATGATGAACATATGAGCGAAGCCCCCGCGATCACCGCACTCGCCGACGAGACCGCCTACGCCGAGGCCGTCCGGCTCGCACTTGATGCGTCGGCGGCCTACTACGGCGACGGCACCTCCACTCTCGACGACGACGCCTACGACCGGCTGGTGCGCGGCATCGCGGCCTACGAGGAGGCGCACCCCGACCAGGTGTCGGCCATCTCGCCCACCGGCAAGGTGGCCGGCGGCGCGGTGGTGGGCGACGTTCCGCACACCGTGCCCATGCTGTCGCTCGACAACGTCTTCGGCGCGGGCCAGCTCGCCGACTGGGCGGCCTCGCTGGAGCGCAGGCTGGGCAGGCCGGTCGAGGTGTGGAGCGTCGAGCCCAAGCTCGACGGCCTGGCGGTGTCCGCGCGCTACCGCAGGGGACGGCTGGCCCAGCTCGTCACCAGGGGCGACGGCCTCGCGGGCGAAGACGTCTCGCACGCGATCGGCACCATCGCCGGGCTGCCCGGCGAGCTGGCCGAGCCGCTCACGGTCGAGGTGCGCGGCGAGGTGATGATGACCACCGAGCAGTTCGAGGCCGCGTGCGCCAAACGCGCAGCGCACGACGGCACCACCTTCGCCAACCCGCGCAGCGCCGCGGCGGGCACCCTGCGCGCCCAGGACCGGCCCTACGTCTGCGAGATGACCTTCTTCGCGTACGGCGTGCTGCCCCCGCCCGCCGAGGAGTCGGAGTTCGCCTCCACGCTGCGCGGTCTCCCGCACAGCGAGGCGATGCGGTGGGTCGCCGCCCAGGGCGTGCAGACCACCGCCGCCACCCCGGTCGCCGGAGTCGTCGCCGCCACCCTCGACGAGGTCGTCGTGCGGGTCGAGCACATCGCCGGAGCCCGCGCCGGGCTGGCCTTCGCGATCGACGGCATCGTGGTCCGCTGCGACCTGCCCGCCGACCAGGCGCAGGCGGGGTTCAGCTCACGGGCCCCGCGCTGGGCCGTCGCCTACAAGCTCCCCGCCACCGAGAAGATCACCAAGCTGCTCGCCGTCGAGTGGAACACCGGCCGCACCGGCGTCATCGCGCCCCGGGCCGTGCTCGAACCGGTCGAGCTCGACGGCAGCCTGGTCACCTACGCCACCCTGCACAACGTCGCCGACATCGCCCGCCGCGGCCTGATGCTGGGCGACAGCGTGGTGGTCTACAAGGCGGGCGACGTGATCCCCCGGGTCGAGGCGCCGGTCGTGCACCTGCGCACCGGCGAGGAGCGGCCGATCGAGATCCCCGAGGTCTGCCCGTCCTGCGGCGACGCGATCGACGCCTCCCAGGAGCGGTGGCGCTGCGTGCGGGGCCGCGAGTGCCGGGCGATCGCCTCGATCGGCTACGCGGTCGGCCGCGACACGCTCGACATCGCGGGCCTGGCCGAGAGCCGGATCAAGCAGATGCTCGACACCGGCCTGATCGCCGACTTCGGCGACCTGTTCTACCTCACCAAGGAGCAGTTGCTGGGCCTGGAGCGGATGGGCGAGGTCAGCACCGCCAACCTGCTGGCCGCCATCGAGGAGGCCAAGTCCAAGCCGCTCAGCCGGGTGCTGTGCGCGCTCGGGGTGCGCGGCACCGGCCGCTCGATGAGCAGGCGGATGGCCCAGTACTTCGGCACGATGGACGCGCTGCGCGCGGCCGACGCCGAGGCGATCCAGGAGGTCGAGGGGCTGGGGCCGGAGAAGGCACCGGTCGTGGTGGCCGAACTGGCCGAGCTGGGGCCGCTCATCGACAAGCTGGTGCGGGCCGGGGTCAACATGACCGAGCCCGGTATCACCCCCCGCCCGGAGCGGGCGGCCGAGGCTGACGCGGAGCGCGAATCCGGCACCGAGACCGAGGTCGAGGCCGAAGAGGCGGCGCCTCCCCTGGCGGGCAAGTCCGTCGTGGTCACCGGGGCGATGAGCGGGCCGCTCGCCACCTACTCGCGCAATGAGATGAACGAGCTGGTCGAGCGCGCCGGCGGCCGGGCCTCGTCCAGCGTGTCGGCCCGCACCGACTTCCTGGTCGCCGGTGAGAAGGCGGGCTCCAAGCGGACGAAGGCCGAGAGCCTGGGCGTGCGGATCCTCACCCCTGAGGAGTTCGCCGGCCTGCTGGCCGACCTGCTGTGAGGGTCACGAATCCGGCCCGGCACGCTTCGAGCTGCGCGGCGAATTGTCGCCGAAGGTGCCGTTGTGCTCGGTGTAGAGGGCCAGGGCGAGGGTGAACAGTGTCCACAGGGCCAGGGCCGCGAGCGCGCCGAAGGCGAGCCAGGTGTGCCCGGGCTGCCTACGCCTGGGGGAGGCCCGGAACAGCGCGGTGAAGCCGGTGATCATGCAGACGCCGGAGGTCAGCGCCAGGACGGCGGCCCTGGTGTACTTGCGGTGGCAGGGCCGGTCCCGTTCGACGCCGTAGATCCGGTTGGCCCCGCGCCGCTCATGGTGCGCGTCTGGGGGACGATGATCGTGGATCCCACGGCGAGGATTGTCCCCAAATCACGAAAAAGTAGGAAGTGTTATCCGTGTCATCCGGCTCGGCTCGCCGGTCCCGGCTGATCGGTACGTTGCCAGGGCCACCGTCCTTCCAGCTCGACCTGGAGTGACATGCTCAGGAAGGTCCTGACCGCGACGAGGGCGGCCAGCACGCCGACCCCCTCGAAGGTGGGCTTGACGGCGACCGTCCGGACGATGTCCGCGCCCACCAGGATCTCCAGGCCCAGCAGGATGGACCGGCCCACGCCCTCGCGGTAGGTGCGGTACAGACCGCCGTCGAGCCGGCGGGATCCTGTCGCGCGCACCGCGAACGCGGCCGTGGCGGCGAGCATCCCCACCGCGATGACGACGACGCCCGCGACGTCGAGCGCCCCGCCGACGACCTCGATGACGTGCTTGTGGTCCACTTCGCCCCCGGCCCTGCTCCCCGATTCGTAGGGGTTCATACCCCGATCCTTGGGAGAATTCGGCGGAAGATCCTGTCTAGACTGTTTACTGTTAGGAAACTTTCCTTTATATTTGGGCCACCCCTCAGCCAGAAGGAAGCGTGACATGCGCAAACTGATCACGTTCTTGGCCACGGCGGTGGTCACCGCCGCCACGGTGGTGTTCATCGCGCCACCGGCGTCCGCCCATGGATATGTTTCCAGCCCGCCGAGCCGCCAGGCCAACTGTGCCTCCGGCAAGGTCCGCAACTGCGGCGACATCATCTACGAGCCGCAGAGCGTGGAAGGCCGCAAGGGCCAGCGCAACTGCAGCGCCGGTGACCGCCGGTGGGCCCCGCTGGACGACGACTCCAAGGCATGGCCCGCCGCGAACGTCGGCGACACGGTCAGCTTCAAGTGGTCCATTCCGGTGCGCCACGCCACCAGCACCTGGGAGTACTACGTCGGCGGCACCCGGCTCGCGGTCTTCAACGACGGCGGCAGGCAGCCGTCATCGACGGTCACCCACTCGGTGAGCCTGGGCGGCCGTACCGGCCGGATCAAGCTGCTCGCCATCTGGAACATCGCCGACACGGCCATGGCGTTCTACAGCTGTGTCGACCTCCAGGTCGGCCCTGGTGGACCCGACCCCACTCCCACCCCGACCCCCACGATCTCTCAGACCCCTACCCCCACGCCCACCGTGACCCCGACCTCGGGCCCCGTCACCAACTGGGCGGCGGGCACCTCCTACGCGGCCGGTGACCGCGTCACCTACAACGGCGTCACCTACCGGTGCAGCCAGGCGCACACCGCCATGTCCGGCTGGGAGCCGCCCAACGTACCGGCCCTCTGGCAGCGCCAGTAACCCCACGAACCACCTGACACTCATCACACCGGCGGGGCCGGGCCCGCGACACCCTGGGTCCCCGCCACAGTGATGACACGCGGGCCGGCCTCGTAGAGGCCGGCCCGCGTTCGTTCCCCCGGAAGCGCCGACGTCCAATGCGAGGATCACGGGATCGGGTAGACCATGGTGGGCACGAACGTCTCGTCGGCAACGCTTTCGCCACCGCGCATCGGCAGCAGGATGTCGACCGCGACCTGGGCCATCCGGCTGGTCTCCTGCACGATGGTGGCCCGCAGCGGCGAGGGCCCGGCGTCCACGACGGCGATGGCCTCGTTTGTCCCGTCCACACCGATGATCACGAGATCGTGGTACGAGCCCACGGCCACCGCGTGCCGCCGCACCGCGTCCATAGCGCCCAGCGCCATCTGACAGAACTCGACGAGATCGTTCTGGATGCCGTTGACCGAAGTGGGCACGATGAAGCCGCCGACGTAGCCGTGCCGCTTCTTGCGGCGCGAGGTCGGGTGACCGTGTTGGTTCCTGCCGCGATGGTCGAACGGGGGGACGGCGCCTGCGGGCCAGCAGGAACGCCGCCGGGAAGGCGATCATCGCCGCCGCCGAGGTCGTCGCGACGAGCAGCCACGTGGGCACCGGGCGGTCCAGGTCGGCGATGGTGATCAAGGGCGTACCGCGAATCGCGGCTCCTGCCCAGCCCCCTGAGCGTCACTTCCGCCGGTACGGCGGTGAATGGTGGTGGGCGATACTGGGATTGAACCAGTGGCCTCTACCGTGTCAAGGTAGCGCTCTCCCACTGAGCTAATCGCCCGAGGTCTTGTCTTGCTTTTCGAGGTGGAGACGGGATTTGAACCCGTGTACGCGGCTTTGCAGGCCGCTGCCTCGCCTCTCGGCCACTCCACCGAGCGAGGTCGTTGACAGACCTCTTCGAGCGGACGACGGGATTCGAACCCGCGACCCTCACCTTGGCAAGGTGATGCTCTACCAGCTGAGCCACGTCCGCAGCGTCGCCGTTTTCCGGCGACGAGAGAACTCTAGCGGGTTTTCCGGGCCGGTGCGTAACCGGGAAGGTCGGCGCACGCCCGGCATGGGGTAGAAATGACCGGTGGAGGCGTTGAAGGTCGGACCGCTGCGGGTGTGGCCCCCCGTGGTGCTCGCGCCGATGGCCGGCATCACGAACATGGCCTTCCGTACGCTGTGCCGTGAGCAGGGCGGCGGTCTCTACGTGTCCGAGATGATCACCACGCGGGCGCTGGTGGAGCGCAACCGCAAGACGCTGACGATGATCCGGTTCGAGCCGGAGGAGACGCCGCGCAGTGTGCAGCTCTACGGCGTCGATCCGCAGACCGTCGGGCGGGCGGCGCGCATGATCGCCGAGGAGGACCTCGCCGACCACATCGACCTCAACTTCGGCTGCCCGGTGCCCAAGGTGACCAGGCGCGGCGGCGGGTCGGCGCTGCCGTACAAGCGCAACCTGCTGCGCGCGATCCTGCGGGAGGCGGTCAGCGGGGCGGGCAGCCTGCCGGTCACGGTGAAGATGCGCAAGGGCATCGACGACGACCATCTGACCTACCTCGACGCCGGGCGCATCGCGGCCGGTGAGGGGGTGGCGGCCGTCGCCCTGCACGCGCGCACGGCCGTGCAGCACTATGGCGGCGAGGCCGACTGGACGGCCATCGCCCGGCTGAAGGAGGCCGTGACCGAGATCCCGGTGCTCGGCAACGGCGACATCTGGAGTGCCGCCGACGCGCTGCGGATGATGGCCTCCACCGGCTGTGACGGCGTCGTGGTGGGCCGCGGCTGCCTGGGCCGTCCGTGGCTGTTCCGCGACCTCTCCGAGGCCATGACGGGCGACGGCACGGCGCCCCCCGTGCGTCCCGCGCTCGGTGAGGTCACCGCCGTGATGGCCAGGCATGCCGCCCTGCTCGTGGACTGCTTCGGCAGCGAGCCGCACGCGATCGCCGACTTCCGCAAGCACATCGGCTGGTACCTGAAGGGGTTCGAGGTGGGCGCCGAGACCCGGCGGGCGCTCGCCACCGCCGAGTCCCTCTCGGGGCTGCGCGAGCGCCTGGGCGAGCTCGACCCGGACCAGCCGTGGCCGGCTGGGGCCGAGGGCCCGAGAGGCAAGTCCGCGCCGCGTGAGCGGGTGCACCTGCCCGAGGGCTGGCTCGACGACCCCGACGACGGCGTGGTGCCGGGTGACGCCGAGCTGGAGACCTCAGGCGGCTGAGCCGGAGGGATCACGGGCAGAGCCAGCTCATGATCCGCTCGGACGGCTTGGGCAGGGAGAAGTAGGCGCTGTGGTGGACGGCCTCGCGCGGGGTGAGGATGAGCGTGTTGCGGGAGGCGATGCTGCCCGAGGAACCCAGTTCCCCGACCCCCTCCGAGGGCACGATGAGGTCGTTCCCCGAGGGGAAGATCAGGTCGGCCGCGAGGTCCTGGGCCAGCATCTCGGCGCCGGAGGGCTCGAAGTCGGAGCCGAGGGCGTGGTAGGTGACGCCGGGTGACGGCCTGGCCGTGTTGAGCCCGCGCAGGTATTCGCCGCGAGGGTCCATGGAGGTGAGGCCGGGCAACTCGGCCGAGGCCCCGGCGGCGGCCAGTTTGACCAGTTCGAGCACCAGCGCGAGGGCCTCGGTGGCCGCCGACCCGCCGCCGAGGACGGACAGCAGGGTCGTCATCCGGTCGAGCAGGTCGTCCCGGTGCTGCGCGTCGGCCAGGATGGTGCCACCGTTGGGGGTGCCGACGAAGATCACGTTGCCGACCCGCAGCCGTCTGCGGCCGAGGTGGGCGGTGGTGGCGTGGCGGACCAGCTCACGCGCCACGAGCCCGCCACGGGAGTGGGTCAGGACGTCGAGGTGCAGGTCGGAGCCGTCGGGGATCATCCCGACGAGCCTGCGGACGTTCTCCGCAGGGTCATGGACCAGCGTGTAGTGATCGAAGGCGAAGACGCGCCCGCCGTAGGCGCGGTGCAGCCGGGCGAACTGGGCCGGTGGCAGGCCGCCGAAGGCGGTGTGGGACCGGCCGAAGGCCCCGTGCAGGAGCAGCAGCGCGCGGCGGTCGGCCGCGCCGCCGGTCACCAGGTCGGCCCACATCGCGCCGGGCATGTCGTCGGGGACGTCGGCGGCGTAGGAGGCGGGCAGGCAGGCCCGCAGCCGGTAGCGGTGCGAGCGTTCCTCCATGGCGGTGACGAGGTGTTCGGCGACGGCCGCGCCGAGCCCTTCCACCGCGAAGCCGAAGATCTTGACCAGGAGCTTGCCCGCCCAGCCGAGTGGAGCGTTCCAAGAGGTGCGCTCCACCGCGAAGCGGCCCTTGGCGTCCATCCGGTGCCAGGTCAGCATGCCGTACCCGTCGTCGCCGACCGTCGCGGCGAGTGCGACCCGGCATTCGCCGGGCGGCGGCGCGTCGTGCTCGAACAGCACCTTGGGACGGCCCGCGGCGCGCGCGGTGCTCTCGATCGTCACCTCGCGGTCCAGTTCGAGGTCGCGCATGCCGGCGTTGGCGATGGCGGCGGCGAGGTGATCGGGAGGCCGCAGGGCGTTCGCCCGCGCCCCGTTTCCCGGCGCTCCGGTAAGTTTCGCGACGCTGCCGTTCACGCCCGTGCTCTTGAGGCTCGCCCGGTCCCCGATCCGGACGGTGTCGCCTGCTCGGAAGTCCACCATGCAACCAGGATTCCCGGTTTTCCCGGGCACGCATGAGTAACCGGCTACTCATTAGCCGGTAAATCCCGACTTATCGCGAACGGCGGTCGAGCCGCGCTCGACCGTGCCTCGACCGCCGCTGGGATCAGAGGCGGTTCAGGCCGATGACGTGCAGCACGGCGCGGCCCTCGGAGTCGGAGGAGGCCAGGTCGACCTGCGCCTCGATGCCCCAGTCGTGGTCGCCCGCCGGGTCGTGCACGACCTGGCGCACCCGCCAGAACTCCTTCTCCTCGGTGATCTGGAGCAGCGCGGGCCCACGGGCGTCGGCGTCGGTGCGGATGTCGTCGTGGTCGGCGAAGTAGCCGTCGAGCGCCGCCGCCCAGTCGACGTCGGGGGCCAGTTCGGCCAGTTCCTCCTCGCGCTCCAGCGCGGCCAGCTCCACCAGCCGGAACATCGCGTTGCGCACCAGCACCCGGAACGCCCGGGGGTTGCCGGTGACCGGGCGCGGCTTGGCCTCCAGCTCGTGCCCGGCGTCCAGGGCGGCCTGCGGGTTGGTCAGCGCCTCCCATTCGTCCAGCAGGCTGGAGTCGACCTGCCTGACCAGTTCGCCCAGCCACTCGATGAGATCGACCAGGTCTTCCGTCTTCAGGTGCTCGGGGATGGTGCGCGAGAGCGTGCGGTAGGCGTCGGCCAGGTAGCGCAGCACCGTGCCCTCGGACCTGGCCAGCTCGTAGAACGCCACGTACTCGGTGAAGGTCATCGCCCGCTCGAACATGTCGCGGATGACCGACTTGGGGCTGACGGTGTAGTCGCCCACCCAGGGGTGGCCGCGCCGGTAGGTCTCGTAGGCGCCCAGCAGCAGGTCGGCGAGCGGCATCGGGTACATGACCTCGGTCAGCCGCTCCATCCGTTCCTCGTACTCCACGCCGTCGGCCTTCATCTGCGCGACGGCCTCCGCCCGCGCCTTGTTGAGCTGCGCCGACAGGATCTGGCGGGGGTCGTCGAGGATGGACTCCACGATGGAGACCATGTCCAGCGCGTACGCCGGGGACTCGCGGTCCAGCAGCTCGAACGCGGCCAGCGCGAACGTGGACAACGCCTGGTTCAGCGCGAAGTCGTCCTGCAGTTCGATGGTGAGCCGCGCCCTGCGGCCCTGCTCGTCGGGCTCGGCGAGCTGCTCGACCACGCCGCCCGCCAGCAGCGAGCGGTAGATCGCGATGGCCTGGCTGATATGCCGCCGCTGCCACCTGCGGTCCTCGTGGTTGTCGGTGAGCAGGTGCTTCATCGCCGCGAAGCAGTCGCCAGGACGGTTGATCACCGCGAGCAGCATCGCGTTGCTCACCTTGAAGCGAGAGCCCAGCGGCTCCGGCTCGGCCGTCTGCAGCTTCTCGAAGGTCTCGTCGCTCCAGCCGACGAACCCCTCCGGGGGCTTCTTGCGGGCGTAGCCGCGCCGCCGCTTCGGGTCGTCGCCGATCTTGGCGAGCGCGCGCTCGTTCTCGATCACGTGCTCGGGGGCCTGGCAGGCGACGTAGCCGATGGTGTCGAAGCCGGCGCGCCCCGCCCGCCCGGCGATCTGGTGGAACTCGCGGGCGCGCAGCCGTCGCACCTTGTTGCCGTCGTACTTCGACAGTGCGGTGAACAGCACCGTGCGGATCGGCACGTTGACGCCGACGCCGAGGGTGTCGGTGCCGCAGATGACCTTCAGCAGCCCGGCCTGGGCCAGCCGTTCGACGAGCCTGCGGTACTTCGGCAGCATTCCGGCGTGGTGGACCCCGATGCCGTGCCTGACCAGGCGGGAGAGCGCGCGGCCGAACTTGGTGGTGAACCGGAAGTTGCCGATCAGCGCGGCGATCGACTCCTTCTCCGCCTTGGTCGACATGTTGATGCTCATCAGCGACTGCGCCCGCTCCATGGCCGCGGCCTGGGTGAAGTGGACGACGTAGACCGGGGCCTGCCCGGTGGTGAGCATCTCCTCAAGGGTCTCGTGCAGCGCCGTGAGGCGGTAGGTGTAGACGAGGGGCACGGGACGCTCGGCGTTCTTCACCACGGCCGTCGGGCGGCCGGTGCGCCGGGTGAGGTCTTCCTCGAAGAGCCGCACGTCGCCCAGAGTGGCCGACATCAGGATGAACTGCGCCTTAGGCAGCTCCAGCAGCGGCACCTGCCACGCCCAGCCACGGTCGGGCTCGGCGTAGAAGTGGAACTCGTCCATCACCACCTGGCCGATGTCGGCGGACGCGCCGTCGCGCAGGGCCACGTTGGCCAGGATCTCGGCGGTGCAGCAGATGATGGGGGCGCCGGGGTTGACGCTGGCGTCGCCGGTCATCATGCCGACGTTCTCGGTGCCGAACACCGCGCACAGGTCGAAGAACTTCTCGGAGACCAGCGCCTTGATCGGCGCGGTGTAGAAGGTGCGCTGGTCGCGCGTCAAGGCGGCGAAGTGGGCTCCCGCCGCGACCAGGCTCTTGCCCGACCCCGTCGGGGTGGACAGGATCAGGTTGCCGCCGGAGACCACCTCGATGAGGGCCTCCTCCTGATGGGGGTAGAGCGTGAGCCCCCGGTCGGTGTTCCACCGCACGAAGGCGTCATAGATCGCGTCGGGGTCGGCGTCGATGTCGTCAGGCAGATAATCGATGAGGCTCACACCTCCCATACTGCCGAAGCTCGCGCACTGTTCGGACCACCTCGGCCGGGCGCGGCTCGATCCGGTCAGGGGTTCGCGGTGGGCGCGGTGCGGAGAAGCCCGCCGACGATGGCCACGACGGCCAGGATCGGGGCGAATCCGGTGGCGAATCCGGCCACGGTGAGGGTCAGCACGCCCGCCGCGACGAGCCCGGCCGAGACCAGCGCGCCGCTCCAGCGAGGCCGTCCGTACGGCAGGGCCGGAGCGCGCTCGAACCGGGCCACGCACCGCAGCAACAGGTAGAGCACAGCGCCGAGGACGGCGAGCCAGAGCGGCCACCCGGCCAGCCAGCCGAGGCTGCCGGGAACCGGGGTGTCGATCCCCAGCCCGACCACGACCACGCCGGTGACCAGCACCAGCGCCGGCATGTGCCACAGGTAGACGCTCATGATCCGGGGACCGGCCCAGTCGAGCACGCGCCCCCACGGCAGCCGCACGATCCACGGCCTCAGCAGCACGGCCAGCCCGACCTGACCGGCGGCCACGGCGAGCAGGGCGAGCGTGGGCGGGGCCATGTTGGACACCGGGGCGCCCGGCATGCCGATCATGCTGCCCGGATAGGGGCCGTAGGCGACCAGCAGCGCGGCGGCGCCGAAGCCGCCTGCGGCGAGCAGGGCGGGCCTGGTGAGACGTCCGGAGGCGTATAGCACGCCGAACTGGTGGACGGCGATCCAGACGAACACGACGTTGGGGTAGCCGAGCCACTCCACGCCGCCGGCGAACCGCACGGCGTCGGTCGCCCCGGCGGCGAGCGCGAAGGCGACGGGCACCAGCGCGCCGTACCGGTCGTGGGCGCGGAGCATCAGCGGCGTCAGCATCACCGCCACCAGGTAGGCGGCCAGGAACCACAGCAACTGGCCCACCAGCCGCGCTCCCAGATCGACCGGCTGCGCGGGCACGCCCAGGCTGAGCAGCACGTGGGGCAGCGGGATCCACACCGCGGCAAGGGCCAGGACGGGCCACGCCAGCCGCCGCAGGCGGACGGCGGGCCAGGCCGCCGCCGGACGCCCCCCGCGCCGGAAGCTGATCGCGTTCGCCGCGCCGCCCGCGAAGAACACCAGCGGCATCACCTGGATGAGCCAGGTCAGCGCCCACGCGCCGGGCGCGCTCAGCGCGTTGCCCGCGGTGATCCGCCCGCCGTCGTAGGACAGCACCGGCATGCTCCAGTGTTCGAGCACCACCACGGAGATCCCGATGACGCGCAGCGCGTCGATGAACAGGTCGCGCCGGTCGGCAGTCGGCGCGGGCGCACGGACGGGCGTACGGATCGGAGCGGTGACGGGAGTGGGCGGGTGTTCCAGGAGGGCGGTCATGTGACGCTCGATTCATCCACTAGGGGAGTGGCCGAAGGTGAATCGAGCCTCTCGTCCGGGGGCTGGCCGGCGCAGTCATGCCATCTGCCCACTCTCGCTGCGCGCCGCACTACCGGCGGGGGTAGGGCTGGCCCTACCTTGAATGGGCGGTCGCCCGGATCGCCACGGCTCGCGGGTACTCGTAGCGTGGTGGCATGCGCTCCCTCACCAAGCAGATCGGCGTCGACACCCGATATCTGCTCATCGGGCTCCCCGTCGCCGTCGTCGGGTTCTGCCTTTTGATCACCGGTTTCGCCGCCGGGGTCGGCAGCGTCGTCGTCTGGGTCGGTCTGCCCATCCTCTCCGTCACGCTGCTGATGGCCAGGACGGTCGCCGACATCGAGCGCCACTGGCTCCCCGATGTGCTCGGACGGCCGGTCGCACGCCCCAGATACCCTCGGGCCCCCGAGGGCGCGGGCGCGTTCCGCCGCCTGGTGAACCCGCTGACCAACGGCCAGTCCTGGCTCGACCTGGTGTTCGGGATCGTCGCCTTCCCGTTCGCGATCCTGGGGTTCGTGTTCGCCGTGGTGTGGTGGGCCATCGCCATCGCGGGCCTCACCTACCCCCTTTACGGCTGGATCCTCTACAACATCCCTGGCAACAGCGGAGGTCTGGCCAACCTGCTGAACCTGCCCCGCCTGTACTTCGTGGACGCCGGGCTGAACTTCGTCATCGGCCTGGTCGCGGCCATCACCCTGCCGTTCGTGCTGCGTCTGGTGGCGCTGCTCAAGGGCGGGCTGGCCAGGGTCCTGCTGACCGGCGTGGCCGAGCTGCAGGAGCGCATCGACGATCTCGCCGAGGGCCGCGCGGCGGCCGTCTCGGCCGAGGCCACGGCGCTGCGCAGGCTGGAGCGCGACATCCACGACGGCCCGCAGCAGCGGCTGGTGCACCTGGCCATGGAGCTGTCCCGCGCGCAGCGGGAGATGGTCAAGAACCCGGGGGCGGCGCATTCCACCCTCACCGACGCAATCCTGGCCACCAGGGAGACCCTGGACGAACTGCGCGCGCTGTCGCGGGGGATCGCCCCGCCGATCCTCTCCGACCGCGGGCTCGCCCCGGCGCTGGCGGCGCTGGCCGGCCGTTGCACCGTCCAGGTCGAGATCGACGTCCAGACCACCGAACGCTATCCGGCGGCTCTGGAGAACACCATCTACTTCGTCGTCGCCGAGAGCCTGACCAACGTGGCCAAGCACAGCCGGGCCACGCTGTGCACGGTGACCCTGGTCCGCACCGGTGACGTGCTGCTGCTGACGATCGGGGATGATGGTGTCGGCGGCGCACACGTCGCCAAGGGACACGGCCTGTCCGGTCTGGCCGACCGGCTGCGCGCGGTGGACGGCGAGCTGGCCGTCGAGTCGCCGTCCGGCGGGCCGACGCTGATCGTCGCGGAGGTGCCGTGCGGGTAGTGGTGGCCGACGACGCGGTCCTGATCAGGGAGGGCCTGATCAGGCTGCTCGAAGAGTTCGGCTGCGAGGTCGTCGAGGCGGTGAGCGACGGCGAGGCGCTGGTCAAGGCCGTCGTCGAACACCGCCCCGACGTCTCCGTCGTGGACGTTCGGATGCCGCCGAGCTTCAGCGACGAGGGCCTGCGCGCCGCCGTCGAGGCCCGCAGGCGGGTGCCGGGCGCGCCCGTGCTGATCCTGTCCCAGTATGTCGAGGTGTCCTATGCCGACGACCTTCTCGCCGACGCCCGCGGAGCGGTCGGCTACCTGCTCAAGGACCGTGTCATCGACGTCGAGGAGTTCCTCTCCGGCCTGCGCAGGGTCGCGGCGGGCGGCACGGTCTTCGACCCCGAAGTCGTGGCGCAGCTGATGGTGCGCCGCAGACGCGACGACCCGCTCGCGCAGCTCACTCCGCGCGAGCGCGAGGTGCTCGGCCTGATGGCCGAGGGCAGGTCGAACCCCGCGATCGGGCGTCAGCTCGTGATCAGCGACGGCGCGGTGGAGAAGCACATCCGCAGCATCTTCGCCAAGCTCGACCTGCACGCCGAGGACACCGACCAGCACCGCAGGGTGCTGGCCGTGCTCGCCTACCTGCGCTCCTGAGCGGCGCGGGGGCGGTCAGGCCAGCGCGTCGACCAGCTTGCGGCGCTGCTGCGCGCCGAGCCCGCCGATCCTGCGGTTGGGGTCGACGCCGGCGGATTCCATCAGGGCGCTGGCCCTGGCCGGGCCGACGCCCTTGACGGCCCGCAGCGCCTGGGCGACCTTCGTCTTCCTGGTGACCTCGTCCTCGCGGTCGAGGAGGTCGGCGAAGGACATCTCGCCTTTCTTGATCTTCGAGAGCAGCGCCGCGCGCGCGGCGCGGGCCTCCGCCGCCTTGTCCAGCGCCGCCTGGCGCTGTTCGGGGGTGAGTACGGGAAGGGCCATGAGTTTTCTTCCTCCTCGGCGTCCTGGATCGGGTGTGTGTTACCCGTGGTGCCGGATCTATTCGTGGCGGACACGAGTTTTCCGGCTGGAAGGCCGCAAGGGAAGGGGTTCGCGACGGCGGGAACCGGCGTGCGCCTCAGATGTACCGTCCGTTCCGGGCGCCGGAGCCCGCGACCTCCGTCAGGCCGGGGAAGCCGTCGGCGCGCAGCAGGCCCTCCCGGGCGTACAGGTCGCGGGTGTCGCGGATCAGCGCGGCGGTGAGCGGGCAGCCCCTGGCGTCCAGCCAGGCCGCCAGGGCGGTCAGCCCGCCCTCGGTGGAGCGGTGCGGGCACAGCGCGTCGCGCACGCGCCCGGTCTCCGGCCAGGGCAGCCGGGCCAGTTCGGCGGTACGGCGCAGCGCGGCGGCCAGGGCGGGGTTGCCGTGCTCGGCCGCGATGATCGCCTGGCGTTCCAGCTCGTCCGGGCGCGGACGGGCGTCCGGCAGGCTCACGACGTCTCCCACAGCGCGGCGGCGGCCTCGGCGCACGCCACGTCCTGGTCCACCGTCCCGCCGCTGACGCCGACGCCGCCCACGACCCGCTCGCCGTCGCCGTGCTCGGCCCATAGCGGGATCCCGCCGCCGAAACAGACGTAGTCGCCCGCGGAGGCGAGGCCGTACAGCTCGCCGCCGGGCTGCACGAGCGGGGCGAGGTCGGCGGTCGCGATCCGGTGGGCCACGGCGGTGTACGCCTTGCCTGGCGCGAGCGCCGGACCGGCGATCTCCGCGCCGTCCATCCGCTGGAAGGCCATCAGGTGCCCCCCAGAGTCCACCACGGCGACGGACACCACCGCACCGGTGCGGGCGGCCTCCTTGATCGCCGCCTCGCACATCCGCAGAGCAAGCTCCAGGTTCACGTTCGCGCGTCCTCCGCCCTGCCGCTCCGCTCGTTGATCGGCTTGGTTCGTTCGTACCTCTCCGGGTCGCCCCCCCGCAAGATCGGAATTCGCCCTGGTATGGGCTGCTGATAGAAGAGGGTCATGCAACTTCACGATCTGTCCGCGGGGGACGGCGTACTGGGCCGGATGGCCGAGGTCGCGCGGGCCGCGCTGGGCCGCTACCGGCTGTCGCCGGGGGCCGCCGTGGAGCTGATCAACGTCTCGGAGAACGCCACCTTCCGGGTGGACGATCCGGCGACCGGCGAGCGCGCCGTGCTGCGCGTGCACCGCCTGGGCTACCACTCCCGCGCGGCGATCGAGTCCGAGCTCGACTGGCTGTCCGCGCTGCGCGCCGACGAGGGGATCAGCACGCCGCGCGTGCTCCCGGCCGCCGACGGCAGCCGCACCGTGATCGTGCCCGACCCGCACGGCGGGCACCCCCGCACCTGCGTGATGTTCGAGTTCCTGCCCGGCGCCGAACCGGGCGAAGACCGCCTCGTCGCCGGCTTCGAGCGGCTGGGCGAGGTCACCTCGCGGATGCACCGCCACGTCAGGCGGTGGCGCGGCCCCGCCGGGTTCACCCGCTTCCACTGGGACTACGACGCCGCGCTCGGCCGCGTCTCCCGCTGGGGACGCTGGCAGGACGGGCCGGGGATGACCGGGGAGGCGCTCGCCCTGCTCGGCCGCCTGGACACCGAGCTGCGCGGGCGCCTGGCCGCGCTCGGCACGGCCCCCGACCGCTACGGCCTGATCCACGCTGACCTGCGCCTGGCCAACCTGCTGGTGGACGGCGACGCCCCGCCCAGCGTGATCGACTTCGACGACTGCGGCTTCGGCTGGTTCCTCTACGACCTGGCCGCCGCCGTCAGCTTCATCGAGCACCACCCGCAGGTCCCCGCCATGATAGACGCCTGGCTGCGCGGCTACCGGGCCGTGGGCCCGCCCCCGGTCGCGCCGGAGGAGATCTGGACCTTCATCCTGTTCCGCCGCCTGCTGCTGGTGGCCTGGATCGGCTCGCATCCGGGCGTGGACACGGCTCGCGAACTGGGCGCACACTACACGTGGCAGAGCTGTGAGCTGGCCGAGCGCTACCTGACAGGCGAGCTGCGCGGCACCGGGGCCTGACCGCCGGGAGAAGTCCCCGCAAAACGACATCCGGCGGCGGTCGGCGGACGAACATCCGGTCGGGAAGGTCGTTGTTGGCCGCCCGCCGGAGGGGGGTGGGCGGCCACGCACGACGGGGTCAGCCAGGCGCGGCCGTACCGGGAGATCGGCTGGGTGCGCGTGGACACGCCGGACCCCGGGCCGGGGGAGCCGAGCACCGTTCGGCAGGGCATCGCCGGGGGCGGGGCGGCTTCGCCCGCCTGGAGGGGGCCTGGTACCACGACCACAAGGTCTACGTGGTCAGCACCAGCGGCGGCCCCATGGGCCAGGGGCAGGTGTTCGAGTACGACCTGCGGCACGACCGGATCAAGGTGCTGTTCGCCTCGCCGGACGCCTCGGTGCTGAACAACCCGGACAACATCTGCGTGAGCCCGCGCGGCGGGATCGTGCTGTGCGAGGACGGCTCGGGCGTGGAGTACCTGCACGGGCTGACCGAGGACGGCAGGATCTTCCCGTTCGCCGCCAACAACGTGGTCGTCCCGTCCGGCGGGATCCCCGGCAAGACGGTCGCCCCCGGCGACTACACCGGCTCCGAGTGGTGCGGGGCGACGTTCGACACGCGAAACGGCGACTGGCTGTTCGTGAACATCCAGTCGCCGGGAATCACGTTCGCGATCACCGGGCCCTGGCGGCGCGGCTCGCTGTGACGCGGTGAGACGGTCCGGGCCGGGGAGGCGCGCTCCCCGGCCCGGAGGCAGGCCTAGTTGAGGCCGTTCTTCATCGCGGTGATCAGCTCACCGTTGGTGGTGTCACCGCTGAGCTCCCAGAAGAACGAGCCGCCGAGGCCCTGGTTCTTCGTCCAGCCCATCTTGCTGCCGATGGTGGCGGGGGTGTCGTAGCTCCACCAGTTGTTGCCACAGAAGGCGTAGGCGGTGCCGGCCACGGTTCCGTTGGAGGGGCAGCGGGTCTTGAGGACCTTGTAGTCCTCGATGCCCTGCTCGTAGGTGCCCTGCGCCGGACCGGTGGCGGTGCCACCCGGCTCCTTCTGGGTGACGCCGGTCCAGCCACGGCCGTAGAAGCCGATGCCGGAGAGGAGCTTGCTGGCAGGGATGCCCTTGCCCTTCAGCTTGTTGATCGCCTGCTCGGTGTGGTAGCCCTCGATCGGGATACCGGTGTAGCTGTTGAGCGGGGAGTGCGGAGCCGTCGGGCCCTTGGCCTCCCAGGCGCCGAAGAAGTCGTAGGTCATCACGTTGTACCAGTCGACGTACTGCGCGGCGCCCGCGTAGTCGGCGGCGTCCATCTTGCCGCCGTCGGTGCCGTCGGCGGTGATGGCCGCGGTGATCAGGTAGTTCTGGCCGAACTTGTTGCGCAGGGCCTGCATCAGGTTCTTGAGCGAGGCCGGGCCGCTGGTGTCACAGGTGAGACCACAGGCGTTCGGGTACTCCCAGTCGATGTCGATGCCATCGAAGACGTCGGCCCAGCGCGGGTCCTCGACCAGGTTGTAGCAGGACTCGGCGAACGCGGCCGGGTTGGCCGCGGCCTGGCCGAAGCCGCCGGACCAGGTCCAGCCGCCGAAGGAGAACAGCACCTTCAGGTTCGGGTACTTGGCCTTGAGCTTGCGGAGCTGGTTGAAGTTGCCGCGCAGCGCGCCGTTGTCCCAGGTGTCGGCCTGGCCGTCCACGCTCTCGCCCGCCTGGTAGAAGCGGTCGTAGTCGGCGTAGGAGTCGCCGATGGTGCACCGGCCGCCCTGGACGTTGCCGAAGGCGTAGTTGATATGGGTCAGCTTGCTCGCGGAACCGCTGGTGTCGATGTTCTTGACGTGGTAGCCGCGCTGGTAGATGCCCCACTGCACGAAGTAGCCCAGCAGCTTGTTGCCGCCCTGGCCGCCGGTCGTGGACGCGCTGATCTGGTTGCTCGCGTTGGAGCGGTTGCCCGCGGCGTCACGCGCCCTGACCGTGTACTGGTAGGTCGTGTTGGCGGTCAGGCCGGTGTCGGTGTAGGCGGTGCCGGTGCCGTTGGTCGTGGTGACCAGGGTGCCGCCACGGTAGACCTCGTAGCCGGTGACGGCGACGTTGTCGGTGGAGGCGTTCCAGGCTAGGCCGATGCTGCTGTTGGAGGAACCGGTGCTGCGCAGGTTGCCCGGCACGCTCGGCGGGGTCCTGTCGTCGCCGCCGCCGTCCTCGGAGGTGGTGGCGCTGATCTGGTTGCTGGCCTCCGACCGGTTGCCCGCGGCGTCACGCGCTCTGACCGTGTACTGGTAGGTCGTGGCGGCGGTCAGGCCGGTGTCGGTGTAGGTCGTGGTGGTGCCGTTGGTCGTGGTGACCAGGGTGGTACCGCGGTAGACCTCGTAGCCGGTGACGGCGACGTTGTCGGTGGAGGCGTTCCAGGCCAGGCTGACGCTGGTGGCCGTCACACCGGTGCTGCGCAGGTTGCCCGGCACGCTCGGCGCGGTGGGGTCGCCGCCGCCGGTGGTGGTGGCGCTGATCTGGTTGCTCGCGTTGGAGCGGTTGCCCGCGGCGTCACGCGCTCTGACCGTGTACTGGTACGTGGTGCCGGCGGTCAGGCCGGTGTCGGTGTAGGTCGTGGTGGTGCCGTTGGTCGTGGTGACCAGCGTGGTGCCCCGGTAGACCTCGTAGCCGGTGACGGCGACGTTGTCGGTGGAGGCGTTCCAGGCCAGGCTGACGCTGTTGCCGGTCACGCCGGTGCTGCGCAGGCTACCGGGGACGCTGGGCGCGGTCTGGTCCTGGCCGCCGCCGCCCGACACCTTCCACAGGGCCGGAACGTTGGCCGGTTCCCAGCCGGGCAGTGAGGTGTGGCCCTGCCGGCACTCATAGTCGACACCGTTGTAGGTCACCACGGCGCCCGTGGCGTAGGCGGTGTACGGCGCCCACGCCGGGGCCAGCGCGGCCGCGGACTTGGCCGCGGGCGCCGCCGCCGACGCGCTCGGCGCGACGGCGAAGGCCGTGCCGAGCGGTATCACCAGCGCGACCGCTGCCGCCGCCAGGCGTGTGAGGTTCTTTCCATTCATGTGTGCTGCTCCACGTCCGAATGTGCGGTGTGGGAATGTCGGTGTGGTGAGCGGGCTGCTCACGCGTGGCCCCCAGTCGTCGTGCGATCTCGCACTGGTGGTGATCGCGGCACAGGTCACCTCAAGCCACCAGGAGCACTGGCGCTAATTGTTAGGAAGGTTTCTTAAAAGTTTGGTGTGAACGTAGCCCGGGATGATGTCCCGCGTCAATGACATGGAGGCAACAGAGGGGTAAGGCGGGTCCCCGGTTCACGACGGCGCAGGTGGCGTTGGGGATAATCGGTCGGGCAACCCGAGACCGCGAAGTGGTGATGATGTCGAAAGAGCACCGCCCGGCGTGCTGCGCGCCCGCCAGGGAACCGGAGCCCGCCGTGTCCGTGCCGTTGGCCGCCCCCGTCAGGGCGGGGGGCGCGGCGTCCGCGCCCGCCGTCCGCGAGGGGATGATCTCCCTGCCGGGCGGGGCGTTCCTGATGGGCAACGAGGACGGCGCGGGCTTCCCCGCCGACGGCGAGGGACCGGTGCGCGAGGTGCGCCTGCGGCCGTTCCGCGTCGACGCCCACGCGGTGAGCAACGCCGGGTTCGCCGTCTTCGCGGACGCGACCGGTCATGTGACCGAGGCCGAGCGGTTCGGCTGGTCGCACGTCTTCGCCGGGTTCCTGAGCGGCGCGCTGCGCCGCGACTCGCCGAGGGTGGCGCAGACCCCGTGGTGGTGCGGCGTCAAGGGGGCGGACTGGCGGCACCCCGAGGGGCCGGGGTCCTCCATCGAGGACCGCTGGGACCACCCGGTGGTCCACGTGTCCTGGAACGACGCCGCGGCCTACGCGCGCTGGGCGGGGGTGCGCCTGCCGACCGAGGCCGAGTGGGAGTACGCCGCGCGCGGCGGGCTGGAACAGCGGCGCTACCCGTGGGGCGACGAGCTGACCCCCGGCGGCCTGCACATGTGCAACATCTGGCAGGGCGCGTTCCCCACCAAGAACACCGCCGAGGACGGGCACCGGGGCACCGCCCCGGTGGACTCCTTCCCGCCCAACGGTTACGGTCTCCGCAACGTCTCGGGCAACGTATGGGAGTGGTGCGCCGACCGGTTCAGCTCATCGTTCCACCTGAACGGCCCGCGCGTCGATCCCACCGGGCCGCCGTCGGGCGACTCCAGGGTGCTGCGCGGCGGGTCCTACATGTGCCACGACTCCTACTGCACGCGCTACCGGGTGGCGGCCAGGATGGGCAACACCGGCGACTCCTCCTCCGGCCACACCGGGTTCCGCTGCGCCGCGGACGCGTGAAGGGGCCGACCGTTCGCGGCCGGCCCGCCACTCGCCGTGTGCTCGCTACGCGCCGGTGGCGATCCAGCTTCCGTGGAAGCCGAGCGGCACCCTTCCCGGCAGGTGGATCCGCGCCAGCGGCTCGCCGGTGAAGTCCTGCGCGGACAGCACGACCAGGTCGGCCGCGCCGCGCCCGGGGTTGTGCGTGTAGGCCAGCACGTAGCCGTCGTCCTCCGTGACGCCGCCCGGCCGGGCCGCGAAGACCGCCTCGCCGGTCGCCGCGTCGCCCCCGAAACGGTGCAGCTCGGAGCCGCCGGTCGCGTAGTCGTGCTTGATGATCGCGTTGTCGAACGCGATGTCCGGCAGGGGGCCGTCCACGGGTGCCAGGACCACGTCGTTCAGCTCACCCGTCACCGCGGTGTAGCCGTACCGGTGCGGGCGGGAGACGACGCCGTCGCCGACCCGGGGGAACTCCTGCGGGCGGTCGTCGACCACGCGGCGGGCGACCGTGCCGGCGACCGGGTCGATCGTCCACCGCTCCAGGGTCATCGGCTCGGCGATGTGCCTGGCCACGTCCATCCTGGGATATCTGACCACGTCGAGGATCACCTGCTCGCCGTCGTCGTAGGCGTTGAGGGTGTGCGCCACGTAGCACGGGTCGGTGCCGAACCAGCGGGTGGCGCCGCCCTCGCGCGGCATCACGCCCACCGCCGTCCCGCGCCCCTCGTTCCAGACGTAGGGGACCTGCTGACCCGCCGCGGCGGCCTCCATGCTGAAGGTCACCGGCTGGTCGATCAGCACGACGTGCCGTTCGGTCAGCGCGAAGTCGTGCATCATCGGCGCGCCGTCCACGGGGATGCGGCCGGCGCGGACCAGCGTCCCCGAGCGGTCCACGACCAGGTGCCTGACGTGGTCCCAGAGCGGGTGGTAGGTGATCGCGTGCAGCTCGCCGTTGACCGGGTCGCGCTTGGTGTGCGCGGTGAACACCCCCTCGCCGAGCCCCGTGCCGGGCCCGGTGCCGAGGCCGCCGCCGAAGTCGCAGGTGCCCAGCGTGCGCAGCTCCTCGTCCAGCTCGTACGGCGGCGGCCCGCCCTCGATCGCCGCCAGCGTGCGGCCCGCGTGGGCGAACACGTGGGTGTTGGCCGCGAAGTCGGCCGCGACCGCGGCCAGGCCCGCCGGGTGCGGCTCCCCGAGACGGCCGGCGACCTCGGCCGAGCGCACCCAGCGGTTGCGGTACCACTCGGCGCGGCCGTCGCGCAGCCGCACGCCGTGCACCATGCCCTCGCCCATCATCCAGTGGTGGGCCTCGGGGTCTTCGAGGTTCAGCGGGTTGGGGCCGTTGCGCAGGTAGCGTCCGTCGAGGTCGTCGGGGACGCGCCCGGTGACCGGCAGGTCGAAGGCGGTGATCTCCTCGGTGACCGGGGCGAACGCGCCTTCCAGGTAGCGGTTTCCCATGAAGGGGCCCGTTTCTGTGCGAGGTCGGTTGTCGTCGCCCACTCTCGCCGCCGTCCCTGATGACCCGCGCACGAGCCGCTGACGGCCGCGCATCGGCCGCCGGCCCCGCCGGTCAGCGGGTCGGCACCACCACAGCGTCGGCGTTGCCCGGCGCGTAGACGGTGATGCCGCTGGGCAGCGACTTGAGCTTGTCGATCTCCGCGCAGGCCGGGCACTTGTCGTAGCCGTCCTGCCTGGCCTGGTTCGCCTTGGCCTCGGCCTCCGCCTGCAGCACCTTCGCGCGCGACTCCGACACCGAGGCCGCTGCGGCGAGCGAGCGGTTCACCGCGTCCTGCACCCCGGTGGGGAGGGTCACCTTGACCAGGTTGAAGCGGATCCCGGTGATGAAGTCGTCGCCCAGCATGGCCGGGACGTCGCGGGCCAGGGCGGCGTTCACGCCCTCCTGCACCTTCACCACGTTGGCCACCGTGTCGCGGAACTCCGTGTCCGTGCCGCCGCCCTCCTGGACCAGGGCGCACGAGGAGACCAGCTCCACGCAGCGGCGGGCGCCCACCTGGACCCGCAGGGCGTTGTCGATCACCGGGCGGACCGCCTGTCCGAAGAACGCCGCCCAGCCCTCGTCGCCGTCCCACGCGTAGCGCGCGGTGTCGTCCTGCCCGCGGAAGGTGCGGGTGCCGAAGCGGTCGTCGAACCGGCGCAGCGTCTCGTGGTCGAGGTTGAGGGTGAAGTACAGGGTGCCCTCGATGCCCAGGTTGACGCCGTCGGCGCTCGGGGTGGTCACCACGTCCACGCCGAGCGCGGTGGCGCGCTTGGGGTCGGAGGTGATCGTGTAGAAGCGCTGCTGGGCCGGGTACGCATGGACGCTGGACCACATCCCCGCCCAGGTGATCCCGGAGCCGGGGTCGATGATCTGGCGGACGGCGGTGTCGTCGAACGGCCCGCCGTCCCGCACCACGGCGATCTGGCCCGGCTCGGTGCGCTCCAGCCCGCCGAGAAGCCCGATCAGCGTGGGGATGGCCAGCAGCAGCGCGGCCACCCCGGCGGCGATCTTGAAGGACGACCCCAAGGACATGACATGCCTCCGGTCTCATTCGGGAGAAGCATCCCCCTAACGGTAAAAATTGTTCAACGATTCCACAAGTGAATTACCCAACAATGTCCGTCCTGGGTAGGAATCCGATTGTGAGTGATGTCTGGCGCCGGACCCCGGTCTCCGCCGACGGCGTCATCGGGAGCGCCGCCGAGCATCCCGGACTGCGCGATCCTCGCTATCTCGCCCGCCGCCGGGCGTTCGGGGCGCGGGCCCGAGGCCACCGGGTCGGCGACCCCTCGCCGCCCGTGGAGTACACCGAGGCGGAGGTGGCGACCTGGCGCACGGTCCACCGCACCCTGGGCGCGGCCCACCGCGAGCACGCCTGCCGGGAGGCGCTGGACGGCCGGGAGGCGGCCGAGATCCCGCCCGACCGGATCCCGACGCACGCGGAGGTCGGCTCGCGCCTGCGGGGGCTGACCGGGTTCGACCTGACCCTGGCCGGGGGAGCGGTGGCCAACAAGCGGTTCCTCGGCTCCATGGCGCTGGGCTACTTCCACGCGGTGCAGTTCGTCCGGCATCCCGCCGTGCCGATGTACTCGCCGGAGCCGGACATCCTCCACGACGTCTTCGGCCATGGGATCCATCTGGCGATGCCCGCCTTCGCCTCGGTCTACCGGCTGATCGGCGAGGCCGCCGCCCGGCTGGAGACGGAGGAGGCACTGCAGATCGTCAGCGACCTGTACTGGTTCACCCTGGAGTACGGGGTCATCGCGGAGGGCGGGCGCACCAAGGCGTACGGCGCGGCGCTGCTCTCGTCGTTCGGCGAGCTCGGCAGCGTCACGGACCGCCAGGTCAGGGAGCTGGACGTGCCCGCGATGCTGGCCACGCCGTACGAGATCTCCGGCTACCAGCCGGTCCTCTTCCGCGCCCGCTCGCTGAACCACCTGACAGACGTCCTCGCGGCCTTCCTGGCCACTCTCGACGACGGGACGGCCCGGCTCATACGCTCCCGATAATTGCATGTAAAACAAGTAGGAAATATTGACTTTAGCCGGACCGGGCCGTACCTTCGACTCATGAGCCAGGGCAAGCTTCACCTCAACGCCTTCCTGATGGGCGTAGGCCACCACGAAGCGGCGTGGCGGCACCCTCGTACCGACCCTTCGCGACTCAGAGACGTCAGGCACTACCAGGAACTGGCCACCATCGCCGAGCGCGGCCTGCTCGACTCGGTCTTCCTCGCCGACGGCGTGGCCCTGCGCGGCGACGTCCGCTACAACGCGCTCGGCGGCCTGGAGCCGCTGACCCTGCTGTCCGCCCTGGCCACCGTCACCGAGTACATCGGCCTGATCGCCACCGTCTCCACGACCTACAACGAGCCGTACCACGTGGCGCGCAAGTTCGCCTCGCTCGACCACATCAGCGGCGGCCGGGCCGGGTGGAACATCGTCACCTCCGCCAGCGAGGCCGAGGCGCACAACTTCGGCGTCGAGCGGCCGGCGCACGCCCGCCGCTACGCGCGGGCCGGAGAGTTCCTCGACGTCGCGACCAAGCTGTGGGACAGCTGGGAGGACGACGCGATCGTGCAGGACCGCGAAGGCGGCCGTTACGCCGACGCGGAGAAGATCCACGCGGTCGAGCACCGCGGCGAGCACTTCGCGGTCAGGGGACCGCTCAACACCGCCAGGCCGCCCCAGGGGCGTCCGCTGCTGGTCCAGGCCGGTTCGTCGGAGGACGGCAAGGAGTTCGCCGCCCGGCACGCCGAGGCGGTCTTCACCGCCCAGCAGACCCTGGCCGACGCCCAGGCGTTCTACACCGACATCAAGGGCAGGCTGGGCGCGTACGGGAGGCGCCCCGGCGACCTGCTCGTCCTGCCCGGCATCTCGCCGATCATCGGCGACACCGAGCGGGCCGCCCTGCTGCTGGAGAAGGAGCTGGAGGATCTGCTCATCCCGGCCTACGGGCTGCGCCAGCTCTCCCACATGACCGGCATCGACCTCGGCGAGGACTCCCTGGACGGGCCGCTGCCCGACATCGGCACCGACACCGAGGGCGCGCAGAGCCGCCGCCGGCTGGTGGTCGAGCTGGCCAGGAGGGAGAACCTCACCGTGCGCGGGCTGCTCGCGCGCCTGGCCGGGGGCAGGGGCCACCGGGTGGTCGCCGGAACCCCTGAGCAGATCGCCGACCAGCTCCAGGAGTGGTACGAGGCGGGGGCCGCCGACGGCTTCAACATCATGCCGCCGATCCTGCCCGGCGGGCTGGCCGACTTCGTGGACCACGTGGTGCCCGTGCTGCAGGCGAGAGGGCTGTTCCGGACGGAGTACGAGGGGCGGACGCTGCGCGAGAACTACGGGCTCGCCCGTCCCGAGTCCAGGTACGCGGGGCGGGTCGCCGCGGCGGGCTGACGTACCAGGAGAAACAAGGGAACAAGGGAACAGGGGAACAAGGACCCCGGGGGAAGCAGGGCCGGGGAACGGACCGTGGCGCTCGGGCTGGGGGGTGCGGGCCACGCGGGCCGGGAACGCCGCACGGCCGGTGATCCAAGTGGGATCCCCGGCCGTGCGACTCTTCCCCCGGACGTACGCCTTGCCGTCCGCGCCAGGCGTCCCGCCCATCCCCCGGGCCGGGCCACCCTTCGCGGCTCGGACGCCACAGGCGTCGAAAGCCTGTCGTGCGGACCGTTGCCATAGGTTGTACGCGGCCGGGGCCGGGAAGGTTCAGGGTTTCGCGAGAGTTCTTTCGTGGAAATCCCGGCGCGCCGGGGAGTAGACGCTCCAGGCGCCCGGCTCTACCGTCAGGGACAGGCCGGAGACGGGGCCGATCAGCTCGCCGTCGGCGTTGACCCGCAGCGGCGGGCAGGTGATCCGGATGTCGGCGCCCCTGGCCGTGCGCACGGTCTCGTGGCGGACATGACGGCCGAGGCGCAGCAGCACGCCGTACGCGAGCCGTTGCAGCGGCCCGGTGGCGAACGACACCACGACGTCGGCCTGCCCGTCGTCCGGCCGGGCATCGGGGACCAGCGGCGTGCCGCCGCCGATGGTGGAGCCGTTGCCGACACCGGCCATCAGCACCTTGCGGTCACCGTCGGCGACCACCCGGCCGTCCACGGTGACGCGGATCCGGCTGCCGGTGGTGCTCAGGCCCGCGCGCAGCGCGCCGGCCGCGTAGGCCAGCCGGTGCAGCACCGGCTTGAGCGGGGCCGCCGCCTCCACCGCCTCGACGCCCACGCCGAGGTGCAGCGCGTTGACCACGAGGCCGCCCCGGTCGTCGCGGATCAGATCGACCCGGCGGCGCTCGCCCCGCGCGATGACCCGGGCCGCCTCGCCCGGATCCAGCGGGAGGCCCAGCGCGCGGGCGAAGTCGTTGCCGGTGCCCATCGGGATCAGCCCCACCGTGCGCGAGCCTAGCCCGCCGGTGGCGTCGAGCGCGGCGACCAGCGCGTGCAGGGTGCCGTCGCCGCCCATCACCACCGGATCGCGCCCGGGGTGCTCGCCGAGCAGCGCGGGCAGCCGGGCGGGATCGGCGGCGGTGGCCTCGGCCACGTCGGCGCCGGCGGCGAGGACGGCACGCGCACGTTCCACGGCGTCGTCGTCGGCCCCGCCCGCCGCCGCGTTGGCGATCACCAGCAGCCGCCGCATCCTTCCCCCGTTCTCCCGCTGTCCCCGCTCTTTACCCACGGGCGCACCGGTAAACGGGGCTCAGCCGGTCGAGTGCCCCGGCTGGGCCGCCGTCGCGTCGGCGTCGGCGGCGTCCTCCACCACGCGGATCGTGCCGCTCGGGCAACGGTCGGCGGCCTGCCGGGCGGCCCGCTCCTGGGCGGGCGTCGCGGGCTGGGCGAGGAGGACCACGGTGCCTTCGTCCTCGTCCTGGTCGAAGAGGTCAGGAGCGGTCAGCGCGCACATGCCCGCGCCGATGCATCGCTCGACATTGAGTTCGATTCTCATCGGATGCTCCTTGTTCAGGTTCACTTCCCAGCATCTCAGTCCCCGGGAGTGCGGCGCTCGACGCCGCGTGGATCAGGGGTCGCCCCGGACGGCGGGCCCGCCGGAAGGTCCTACCCTTGGACGCGTGGCAGTGCTGATCGATACGCCCATCTGGCCGGGGCCGCGCGGCCTGCTCTGGTCTCATCTGGTCAGCGATGTCTCGCTGGACGAGCTGCACGACTTCGCGGGCCAACTGGGGGTGCCGCGCCGGGCGTTCGACCGCGACCACTACGACGTGCCGGAGACCGTCCACGCCCGCGCCGTGGCGCTCGGCGCCGAGCCGGTGACTTCGCGGGAGCTGCTGCTCAGGCTGGTGGCGTCGGGTCTGCGGCGGCGGAAGGTCCGCTGAGCGCGGCGAGTTCCGCCGCGAGATTGGCCCGTGCGGTCGCCTCCCACAGATCGTGCGCCGTAGCCGTGCGGTAGAGGCGCGGCGCGGCGAGCAGACGGCGAAGCACGGCGGCCCGGCCCGCCCGGAACGCGTCGTCCGGCACGTGCCGGTATTCCTCACGGACCGCCCGGGCGTAGCCGTCGTAGCCGGGCGAGGCGAGGACCGCGAGGTCGGCGTCGCACAGCACGGCCCCGTTCGCGTCGCCCTCCTCAGGATCGTGCGTGGCGGTCAGCCGCACCAGGCGGGCGGTCTCGTCCACGCGCGGTGGCGGCACATCGCAGCGCGGCAGGAGGCGCAGCGCGAGTCGTGCGCTGCGTTCCTCGTCCTGGCCGGGGACCCCGTCGTAGACGGCGTCGTGGAACCAGGCGGCGAGCCGCACCGCGACGGGGTCGGCCGCGTACGCCGCGAGCGGGGTGATCGCCTCCAGCACCGCGCGCAGGTGGGCGGTGGTGTGGTAGCGGCGGTGCGGCTCCGCCCAGCGGGCCGCCAGGTCGGCGGCCACCTCCAGGGACGCCGGGGAGCCGCCCGCGAGCGACGGCCATCCGGCGATCAGGTCTTCGGCCAGGTCTTCGGCTTCGTCCACTTGACGAGCATCCCAGCACCGGCCGCTCGGTGCCGAACGGGCCCGCCGTGCCGGGTTCTGTGGAGTTTTACGCAGAAGTCCGATTGAACTCCCCGGGCCGTCCGCCGCGTGCTCCTGATCGCAAGCCGATGATCCGACACCCGCAGCACCGACCCCGGGGGGTTTTCCGATGTTCACTCGCACGATCGCCGCCTCCGCACTCGCGACCGCCGCGCTCACCACGTCCCTGGCCGCCGTGCCCGCTCAGGCCGCCGCGTCGGCCGACGCCTACTTCGCCGCCACGCTGTCCGGTCGCAACGAGGTACCGGTGAAGGGCGGCCCGGCCGTCGGCGACCGGGACGGCCGCGCGGTGGCCCTCTTCCGCCTGCACGGGAACAAGGTCTCCTACGCGATCCGGTGGCGGAACGTGGCCGCTCCCACCGCCTTCCACATCCACCGGGGGAAGGCGGGCAGTAACGGGGACGTGAAGCTCGGCTTCTTCGGCGAGGCCCTGCCCGGCAGCGCGCGGGCCGTCACCGGCACGGTGAGCGCCGACCCCGCGCTGCTGGCCCGGATCCGGCAGAATCCCGCCAACTGGTACGCCAACCTGCACACCGGCGAGTTCCCCGGCGGCGCGGTGCGCGCCCAGCTCCACCGGATCCGCCCGACCGGCCTGACGGCGCTGCTCGGGACCGGATCGAAGACCTCGTTCGCCGCCGACGCCACCGGCGCGCAGGAGGTGCCCGCGCCCGGCCAGAAGGTCGGCGACCGCGACGGCCGCGCCCGCTGGCTGCTGTGGATCAACGGCGGCCGGGCGAACTACGCGACCGTCTGGAACCGGATCGGCGCGCCCACGAACGCCCACGTCCACCGGGGCAAGGCGGGCGTGAACGGCCCGGTCGTGCTCGACTTCTTCGCCGCCGCCAAGGGCCTGCCCGCCTCGATCACCGGCATCGCCGGGACCGTGCCGATCAAGGCCGACATCGCCGCCGGAATCCGGCGCGCTCCCAAGAACTGGTACACGAACCTGCACACGGGCGAGTTCCCCGGCGGCGCGGTGCGCGGCGCGTTGCACCGCGTCTCCGGGGGCTGGTGAACCGGCTCCCGGCCGACAGCCCACCGCCCCCGCCGTCCGTGTGCCACCAGCGCCCGCCGTACGATCCCCCCGTACGGCGGGCGCCCCCATGAGGGGCCCGGATGGTGGGACGGACGATCGGGGGAGTCGCAGGATCATGAGCAACACCGAACAGGCCCCGGACGAACTGCGCTGCGGCGGGCACCAGGGCGAGCCGGGCACCCGCGCCGGGGAGCCCGCCTCCGCCGTCACCGGCCTGCGCGTCCTGGCCCCGCGGGAGGTCCCGCTCGGCGGCCCGAGGGCGATGCGGGTCCGGCGCACGCTGCCCCGGCGCGAGCGGTCCCTGATCGGGGCCTGGTGCTTCGCCGACCACTACGGGCCCGACGACGTGGCGCGCTCCGGCGGAATGGACGTGCCGCCGCACCCGCACACCGGGCTGCAGACCGTGAGCTGGCTGTTCGAGGGGGAGATCGAGCACCGTGACAGCACCGGAGCGCACGCCCTGGTACGGCCGGGCGAGCTGAACCTGATGACCGCCGGGCACGGGGTCTGCCACTCGGAGGTGTCCACGCGGAGCACCACGACGCTGCACGGCGTCCAGCTCTGGGTGGCCCTGCCGGGCGCGGACCGCGACGCGCCCCGCGACTTCCGGCACCACGTGCCGACGCGCGTCGACCTGGGCGGCCCGTCGGCGCGGGTCTTCCTCGGGGAACTGGCCGGAGAGTCCTCCCCGGTGCCGGTGTTCTCGCCGCTGCTCGGTGCGGAGATCGTCCTGCCTGCCGGGGGAGGGGTCGTCCTGGAGGTGGACGCGGCCTTCGAGCACGGGATCCTGGCCGACACGCTCCCCGTCGAGGTGGCGGGCGTCCGCGTCGAGCCCGCCCACATCGGCTACCTGCCGCCCGGCCGGACCCGCCTGGAAGTGGCCAATCCCGGCGGCGAGCCCGCCAGGGCGGTGCTGCTCGGCGGCACGCCGTTCGAGGAGGAGATCGTCATGTGGTGGAACTTCGTCGGCCGGAGCCACGATGACATCGTGGAGTACCGGGAGGAGTGGGGGCGCGGCTCGGCCAGGTTCGGCGACGTGCGCGGCTACCAGGGTGAGGTCGGGCGGCTGCCCGCGCCGCCGCTGCCGAACGCGGTCATCAGGCCCCGCCGTAACCCCGCTCCGGGCGTCGGCGGCGACTGAGCGAAAGGCCTGATTTCCCCGGTAAATCTGTGGGTAATGATACTTTCCGAATATGGCCGATCTATCGGGCACGCCCCCTGAGTCCGAGCCGACTCCCAAGATCGACACCACTCGCCCGCACTCGGCGAGGATCTGGAACTACTGGGTCGGCGGCAAGGACCACTATCCGATCGACCGGGAGGTCGGCGAGCAGGTCCGGGAGGTATTCCCGGACATCATCGAGGTCGCGCGGCACTCCAGGGCGTTCCTGGGCAGGGTCGTCAGGCACCTCACCGAGGACGTCGGGATCCGTCAGTTCCTCGACATCGGCACCGGGCTGCCCACTCACGACAACACCCACGAGGTCGCCCAGCGGATCGCGCCGGAGTCGCGGATCGTCTATGTCGACAACGACCCGCTCGTGCTCGTGCACGCCCGCGCCCTGCTGGTCAGCGGCCCGTACGGGGCCACGGACTACGTGGACGCCGACGTCCGCGACACGGACCGGATCATCGCCGAGGCCGCCAGGACGCTGGACCTCACCCGGCCCGTCGGGCTCGTGCTGCTCGGCATCATGGGCAACGTGGCCGACGACGGCGAGGCGTACGCGATCGTGCGGCGGCTCGTGGCGGCCCTGCCGCCGGGCAGCCATGTCGCGGTCAACGACGGCTCCAACGTGATCGATCCGGCCGGGGCAGGGGCGGGGGAGCGACGCCGGGCCGAGGCGGGCTCGCCGTACCGGCTGCGTTCCCCGGCCGCGATCGGGCGGTTCCTCGACGGCCTCGACCTGCTGGAGCCGGGCCTGGTCTCGGTCTCGCGGTGGCGGCCGGAGGAGGGCCCCTTCGGGCCGCCCCCCGAGGTGGACGCCTTCTGCGGCGTCGGGCGCAAGCCCGGGTGAGGCCGGGCTCAGGGCGTCCGGCGTCGTAGCAGGGTGTGGATCAGCCATCCGGCCGCCGCGCCGGCCGCGTACCAGAACAGGTCGGGCGGGTTGAACGTCGCGCCCAGGACGAGCCTGGCCGGCGTGCTGCGCGCGGACAGCTCGGCGGGCACCCCGGTGAGCTGGGCGAACTCGATCACCCAGCTCACCCCGGCGGCGACCGCGGCCGCCGCCGCCGGTCTGACCCTGGGCGCCGCCGCGACCACCAGCGTGTAGAGCAGGAGGGTGTAGAGGGCGTCACCGGCGTACTTGGCGAAGTCGCCGCCGAAGGCCGCCCTGACCCCCAGGCCCGCCGCCACGGTGACCGCCGCGGCCACCACCGCCACGACGCGTGTCCGCAAGGCGGTCCTGTTCCAGTCCAGCATGTCCGGCACCTTACGCGTTCTGGGGGAAAGGGGGACCTACCAGCCGGTCCGCTGGCGGAAGCGGCCGGTTATGTCGGAAACGCCGGGCAGGGTCAGGGTGATTCGCCGGACGTCGGCTATATCATTCCCGATCGCGGTGCCGTAGGTGCCGTTCCCGTTCGCCACGACGATTTGGCCGAGCTTCTGGCGGACGCCGTCGTAGGTGGTCATCGTCAGGTCGTAGACGCCGGACACTGGGGCGCCCTGGACGGCCACGAAGATCCAGTTTGGCGAGCCCTGGTAGCCGAAGACCTGGCCGACCCGCCGCCCCCCGGTGTAGATGCCCCCCGCTGTCAGGTACTTGCCGTGCGCGGCCTCCAGCGTCGCGCGGTACCCGGCGGCCAGCGTGCGGTCCGGCTCGGTCGCCTGCCATACCCCGCTTCCCGACAGGATCGCCACGGCGACGAGGGTGACCACCAGCAGCACCGGCCGCCGCCACCCGCGTCCCCTTCGCGCCCCGCGTCCCGGCCCGCCACCGCCGGGACGTTCGCCCCGCCGCCCGCGCGACCGGCGCTCGCGCAGGGGCGCGAGGTGGTTCCCTCTCCTGGTCTCCTCCTGCGGCCCGTCCGCCCCGGGGCGGACGTCTCGCCGTCCGGGCGTGCCTCCCTCTCCCGGGGACGCCTGGTGATCCTCCCCCTGCTCGCGAGAGGACGCCCCCTGCTCAGGGCCGTCCTGCTCGCGTGAGACGAAGGCGGCCCCGTCGGGTCCGGGCCGCGGCCGGAGCCACCGGCGGCGGGTCCTGCCGGGCGGGACGTCGCCGGCGGCGACGCGGGCGAGGACCGCCACCTCGAAACCCGCGGGCGGCTCGTACGCGGGTGCCAGCGAGAGCAGCTCGTCCACCACCACGGCCGTCTCGCGCAGCTCGCGGCGGCACGCGGCGCACCCGGAAAGGTGGCTCAGCGCACCGGCCCGCTCGTCGCCCGGCATGGCGCTCGCCGCCAGCTCCGGGATCACCTCCCGGGCTCGGGCGCACGCCGGGTCGTCACTCATCATCGGCCACCTCCATCCGCTCGCGCAGCTTCGCCATCCCCCTCCGCAGCCGTGTCTTCGCCGTGCCCAGCGGTATGCCTTCGAGCGCCGCCACCTCTTTGCCGGTCATTCCGTAGAAGACGGTCAGGGCGATCGCCCGCGCCTGCTCGCGCGGCAGGGAGCCGAGCGCCTGCCGGACGAACTCCACGTCCTGTGGCGCGTCCTCGCCGCGCTCACGGTCGAGCAGCTCGGAGACGAGCCGCTGTGGGTCGACCGGGTCCTCCCGGCGCAGCCGCAGGGCGTCCACGGCGAGGTTGCGCGTTATGGTGAGCAGCCAGGTGGACACCTTCCCGCGCCTGGCGTCGTAGATCGCCGCGTGCCGCCAGGCCCGGACGAACGCCTCCTGGGCGACCTCCTCGGCGACCGCGGCGTCCCCGAGCACGGCACGGGCCAGGCCGAAGACGCGGGCCTGGTATCTGCGCACGAAGGCCGCGGCGGCCTGTGTCTCGCCCGCCGCCATGCCGGCGAGTAACGACTCATCGGAAAGCGCCCACAGGCGGTACTACGGAATTCACCGCCCCAAGGGTTTCATCCTGCGGGGAAAAGGCGGAAGGCCGATCCGGCGGGATCAGCCTTCACACGTGACGGCGGGGCGGCTCAGCCCCTGGCGCAGGTGACGCCGTTGAGGGTGAACGCGGCGGGCCCGGTGGTCGAGCCGATCCCGGTGAAGCCGGTCGTGACCGTCTGGCCGGGCCGGATCACGGGCTGGCTCGGGAGGTTCTTCACGGTGACCGCCGTCCCGGACTGGGACCAGATCCCGTTCCATCCGGACTTGACCCGCTGGTCGCCGGGGAAGGTGAAGCGCAGCGTCCAGCCCGACACGGGGGTACCGCCGATGTTGGTGATCTTGACGGTACCGTTCAGGATGCGGCCCCGGTTCGTGCCGGTGTAGGTGACATGGCAGTTCGGCGGCACCGGCAGGCCCTCCTGGGCGCGGGCCGTGTAGAGGGCCGAGGGCGCGCTGCGGTTGCCCGCCGCGTCCTTGGCGACCACGTAGAACGTGTACCACTGGCCCGCGATCAGGTTGGTGGCCGTGTAGGTGGTGTACGTGGAGCCGCCGTGCAGCACGAACGTATCGCCCTGCCGCATGTAGATGTCGTAGCCGACGACCCCGACGTCGTCGGTGGAGGCGGTCCAGCAGAACGGCACCGCGTTGGCCCAGTCGGCCGCGCACTCCCACAGCCCGGTCGGGGCGGACGGCGGCTGGACATCGGTCGCCGCCGGGGCGGCGGCCAGCGCCGGGCCGCTGATCGCGGCGGCCAGCAGTGTGGCCGCGCAGGCGACGGCGCAGCGCGTGAGCAGACGCATGGGAGCACCATTCTGTCGAGAGCCCGATCGGGAGGCCCGATTCGAGGCGATCGTCAGGCGTGGTGTCAAACGCCGTCAACCCCATGGTTTTCCCCTACGCCAGTGTGCGGTACGGCGGGGCGGGCGCTCAGCTCAGGAACTCCGCCCGGTGCCGGAGCATGACCAGGAGCATCACGGGGGGCATCGCGGCGTGCGCGGCGGTGGCCAGCGCAGTGCCGCTGAGCACGCCCAGCCACGTCAACGGGAACAGCACCACTGCGGGGGCGAACATCGCCGCCGTCATGGTCAGGGTCACCGTCCGGCCGTGGCCGCGCAGGCGCATCCACGCGGCCATCCCGGCGGCCATGGCGCCCGCCATCTCGGCGTAGGCGGCCTCCGGGTGCGCGGCGCGCGAGTACTCCAGCCCGAGGGCGGCCAGCAGGACGCGCAGCGCGGTGCCCAGGACCAGCATTCCCACGAGCATCGCGGCGAGCGTCTCGGCGAAATGGCGGGCGAACCGCGCCCAGCGGGCACGGCCGATACCGGCGGTACCGGCGGTACCGGCGGTATCGGCGGCACTGGCGGCACTGGCGGCACTGTCGGCACTGTCGGTGCCGCCTCCGGGTGAGGATTCCGTCATGGACACCTCCGGGGGTTCGTCCGCGTCATCCTCTGTGTACCGTGCGTAGGCGCGTTTAAAGCGGCCGGGCATCCTTTTCGCGGTACGGACCCGTGGCCGAGTGGCCAGGCATATGATTGCGGAATGGCTGAAGAAGTGATTCCCGAACAATCCACGCCCTTCGGTGCGCGGGTCCGGAAAAGGCTTACCGAAGACACCGTCGTATGGCTCACCACGGTGGCCGGCGATAACACGCCGCAGCCCAATCCCGTCTGGTTCCTGTGGGACGGCGCGGAAAGCCTCCTCATCTACAACCGACCGGCCGCCAAACGGCTGGTGAACATTAGGCGGAACCCTAGGGTATCGCTCAACTTCGACAGCTCCGGCGGACAGGACATCGTGGTGATGACCGGCGACGCCGAACTGCTCGACGAACGGGCGAGCCTGACCACGCACACCGATTATCTGGAGAAGTACAGCGCGGGAATCGCCCGGATCGTCGGTGACGCCGCGAAGTTCGTCGAGGCGTACCCGGTGCTCGCCCGGGTACGCCTGACGCGTGTGCGCGGGTTCTAGCCCGCCGTATCCGCTATTCCGGCATATCTGATTCGACCCACCGGCGGAAAACCGCGATCCAGTCCGGTGACCAGCCGCCGTCGCACGGCATGGAACCGTTGCTCAACCGGGCCAGGATTTCCGCCGAGTGGGTTTTCACGTCCTCGTGGGCCCACAGGTCGAACGCGAATCGCATGGAATTCCTGTCCTGCGCGCGGAAGAGCGGTTTGACGTGCGCCGCGAAGGACACCGGCTCGTCCTCGGCCGGTAATGTGACGGTCACCTTCTCCGGTTCCTGGACCTCGGCGAGCGCCGAGATCCGGGCGCCCGGGGTCGCGTTGCAGACCCACCACCAGCGGGGCACCGGCATGCGCTCCGGGGGCTTGGCCCCGCTCTGGGAGTTCTCCAGCGCGATCCGGGAACCCCATTCCAGGTAGGCGATGAAGGCCGCGCGGAACTCCGGGTCGGCCGGCAGTCCGGCCTGCTCGGCGGCCTTGGCCATCAGGGCCACCCAGCGGGCCCGCTGCTCCTCGCGCAGTTGCCTGCCGAGGTGCTGGGAGATCATCCGGTCGTACCCGCCGTAGTTGCCGCTGTACGCCGGCGGCCCGCCGAAGACCTCGCCCAGCCACCTGGCCACCCTGATCGGATGGTCGGGCCGCATGCTGGCGAACAGCGGGCCGATGAGGGGGTCCTCCGGCACGAACTTCTCGTAGAACAGGCGGGTCATCCGGGTGAGCGCGGGCAGCCCGCCCGCCCACTCGAAGAGCGTGGGCTCGTGGTCGGGGTCGTCCACCGGGTCGTGGAACCCGGCGTACCAGTGCATGCCACTGCAGAACGGCTTGTTCTGCGAGTGGCCGCACCGGCAGAGACTGTAGTGCTCCAGCGAGGCGCCCTCGTTGCGCTCGGAGTCCGCGCCTCCCTGACCGCTCAGCGCTATGCCGCCGGTGATCCGGTACGGCCCGTCCTTGGAGACCTCGATGGCGGGCCCCCGGACCCAGTCGACGGTCCCGCGCTGCTCGACACCGCCGATGGCGAAGCTCAGCGCCCCCGACGGGCAGTTGCGGGTCGCCTGGACGATCTCGTCCAGGCGCCCGCCGCTGGGTGTCACGAACGGCTCCTGCCCCACGTGGAACACCGTGGAAAGCCGGTCGGTACAGAATCCGGAGTGCGCGCAGACGCCCCGGTTGTCGAGCACGGTCACGTTGACACCCGCGTAGGAGTCCCGCTGGTCGGGGATCCGCTTGGGATCCTTGGCACCGGAGAAGCCGACCCGCTCGTGGCTCCCGTCACAGAACGGTTTCAGCTCCGAGGCGCCGCACCGGCACAGCGCCACCTGCGGCCCCGCGGTGATCGGACGTCCCAGCCAGTCGCACACGGCCGAGACGTTGGTCACCAGGTAGGGTCCGTCGGTGGCCACCTCGATGCCGGGCTCCAGGCCCTCCTGCAGCTCGCGCAGTTCCGCGAGCCGAGTCTCCGCCTCGTCACCCGCGACGACGAGGGAGACCTCCTGCAGGGCGGCGACCGCCTCCAGCAGTTCGGCCGGGGCGCTCGCGCCCCGGCGGACACGCTCTTCGGTGGCGGCCCTGGTCAGGCTCCATAGGCGACCCCACCCGCCCGCCCGGGAGTCGTCCGGTTGATCCTGCCCGGCGTCCGCGGGGGCGCCGTCTTCCAATTGCACGATCTTCGCGAGCGGGCGGATCACACTCTCGCGAAGCCGGTGGCCGCAGCGTGTCCACGGCTCCGCGTCTCGCGCGCCCTCGAATTCCCGTGCCAGCCGCGTCGCATTTCGCAGCAACGAGCCCAGGCTATTGTCCGTCATAACGTAACCTCGATCGATCGCGACCTGACGTCCGCCGACGGGGACGGCTAACCGTAGTAAATACGGGTTTACGGTAGTCCGGGCATCGCGGCACTGCCTAGTGTCGCGACGGCACTTGGTGAGGTCGGTCCAGCTCAGGTCAGACTTCCTGCCATGGAGATTCACGGTGCCTTGTCATGATTTCGCCTTTCGCTTCCGATGTTCCGTTGAATGAACCGTTCAGGCGGTTCAGTGAGATGTAGGCGTGCGCCGCCGACACCAGCGTCACGTGCCGGTGCCATCCGCCGAACGACCGTCCTTCGAAGTCGTACAACCCGATGCGCCTGCTGATCTGCTCCTGGTCCCGGTAAACCTGGCGGGTCAGGTTCGCGCAGCCCAGCAGGGTGGGCACCGACGCGCTGGTGATGTTGGACACCCAGAAGGCCGGCTTGCCCTGGACGGAGTCACGCCACTCCGCGATCAGCACCAGTGCGCGCTGCATGGGTGGCATGTCCATCCCGATCGGGACGAACACGTTGTCCGGATCGCTCACGCCGAGCTCGGCCTCCGGCAGGTTGACGTGGATCGCGGCCGCGAGGACGCCCTGATGGCCGCCGCGCTCGCCGTCGTGCCACTGCACCACTCTCCGCTGGCCTTTCAGGATCCTGGCCAGGGAGTCGGCCGTGTACTCGTCCTCGCCGCCCTTGCGCGGCCCGGTTCGTCTCGCCCTTACGAACCGCGCCGCCCGGTTGACCCGCACGATGAACGGCATGTGCAGCCGCTGTAGCTCCCCGATGATCTCCGCGGCGTCGGCCTGCCTCACGTCCATCACCGCCGGGCGCATCGGCAGTCCCCAGTCGTTGATCATGGTGATCAGCGCGTCGACCCCGTGCTCCCACGCCGGAGCGTTCTTGACCTCCACCGGAATGGCGGCGCGACGCCGGCGTATCGGGTCGTCCGTCCAGCTCGTCGGAAGGATCAGCCGCCAGTCCATGGGGCAGCTCACACCCGGTTTGACGAACCAGACGCCGAGGGCCTGCTGGCAGTTGACCAGCCGGCCCAAGTGGGAGACGAATTGTGTGTCCACTCCCACTGTGTTGTTTCCTGACTTTGGAATGACAAGAGGTGAGAGCACCCACGCGGTGGCTTTCAGATGCCTGCAGAGCACCCTGGCCAGCCGCTGGCGCACTTCCTGCCAGTCCCAGGTCGATTTGCTCACGAACTGCTGTAGATTCTGCTGGGACGCCGGTTGATGGGCTGTCGCGGCGATGTTGCGCATCGACTTGCGACCCGCGGACAGTAGTAACCCGCGGACGTACATCCATCCCCATCGGCGTTGATCCCGCCTGCTCAACGGTGCGAAAAGTTCTTCACAGAACTCTTGCAGAGAGTCTTCGCGAAGCTGGCGGGCGATCTGCGACGACGGCTCTGAGGCGCCGTGTTCCTGATTGTTCCACTGCACACTTCTGTCCTCCTTTCCTCAACTGCCGCGCCGGGGGGTCGAGCATGGCCGTACCTGGGAAGAAAAACGCAGAAGGCTCACCGAGGGCCCGGCGCCACCTCCCCCCGCTGACGCGCTGCGACCGGTCTTGCTTATAGATATAATCAAAAATACGTGCTTCTGGCTATATGTCCAGATGGTTGGAGAACGATCAGTCAACCACACCGGGTCCGGTTAGGTGGGGTTCGTCCGATAAAATACTGTAGGGCGGAGATAAAGTACCCGACCGTTAATCAAGGGGTCGCGAGCCGCTCGGCACATGGCATTTCATTGGCCGCCCAGAGTTCACCCCGGCGCCGCCGCGGCCCATCTGCCTTGGGTTTCTCCGCATACGCCGACAGATACACCGCCGCAAACCGAGCGCATACGCCGGCCCCTCTGCCCGGTATGGCCACTCTGGGGGACCGGCCGTCACCGCTGGTGATTTCGTTGCGGCGGGAACTGTATGACTTCCTAAATAAAGGCGGCCATTTACCTGTTTTTTCTGCCGGAGCGCCGGTCGGCGACCATCTTCCGGTGACCCGGAGAAGTGAGTATTTTTACACGGTTCGCATCCCGTGCGCACCTGGGACGGTGCGGGCCAGGGCCCGGATCCGGGCCGACACGTCGTGCCCGGGATGCGTTTCCACGAACACCCCCGCGCTCGCCGCGAGCTCCGGCACGTACGGCAGGATGGTCAGCGGCGGAACGCCCCCGTACACCGCGCGCACGTCCTCCCTGACGTCCGGCTCCGGCACCGTGGCCGGCACCATGTTGACGACCAGCCGGAACGACGACGTCGTCGCGGTCGGCGCGCCCAGCGCCGAGCGCAGCCCGCGCACCCGGTCCACGTGCACGATCGTGTCGGCGATGCCGGTGCTGACCAGCGCCTCGGTGTTCAGCCCCGGCGGAGTGTCCAGCAGCAGCAGGTCGAGGTCCAGCAGGTCCACTAGCCGGTGACAGCCCTCCACCAGCAGCCCCGGGTCGTACCCCCCGACCAGCGCGGCCGCCGCGTCCTCGCGGTCGCGGCAGGCCGCCACGACGAACATCGCCCCCTCAGCGCCGCCCGCGCCCCGGTGGTGCCGCACCGCCTCGGCGATGTCGCAGGTCCCGCACAGGTAGTCGGCCAGGGACCTGGGCACGGTCAGCCCCAGCGCGGCGCTCAGGCCTGGGGACTGCATCGCGGTGTCCACCACCGCCACGCGCCTGCCCCGCGCGAGCGAGACGGACGCGAGGTTCACCACCAGGGACGTCTTCCCGGTTCCGCCGTGCGGTGAGGACACGGCCACGATCGGTGCCTGACGCCGCCCCACGGTCTATGGACACCTTCGCAGGACGAGCATGGTGATGTCGTCGGACTGGGGTGCCCTCCCCGTGTGCGCCCGGACCTCGGCCAGCACCTGGGTCACCACCTCCTCGGCGGGTGCGCCGGACATGCCGTCCAGCAGATTGACCAGGCGGGGCAGGCCGAACAGCTCGCCCTCCTCGTTACGGGCCTCGGTCACCCCGTCGGTGTACATGAACAGCGTGTCGGCCGGGCCCAGCGTGCCGGCGGCGATGGTGAAGACGGCGTCGGACCAGAGCCCGACGGCGGGGCCGGTCGCCCGCAACAGGCGGTGCCCGCCGGACGCGCGCTGCAGGATCGGCGGATTGTGGCCCCCGTTGATATAGAGGATCCGGCCGGTGGCGGGATCGGTGACGCAGAAGAACAGCGTCACGAAGTACGCCTGACTGAGATGGTGGGTGGTGAGGTAGTGGTTGGTGCCGCGCACCGCGGCGAGCAGCGGCACCGCGCCGATGCCGGGCGAGCCGAGGAAGCCCTGCCGTCCGGGCAGCAGGAACGGCGCGAGCGCGCCGGTCCACCAGTTCTCCGCCGAGTGCCGCAGCAGGGTCCGCATCAGCGCCATGAACAGGGCCGAGCCGATGCCCTTGTCGCACACGTCGGCGACGAGGAAGGCCGCCCGCCGTCCGTTCGCCATGGAGAATCCGTCGTAGAAGTCGCCGGAGACCTCCCTGGCCGGTTCGAAGCGGGCGGCCACCTCCCAGCCGGTGGGGCAGGGTAGCTCGGCGGGCAGGAAGCCCTCCTGGATCCGCCGCCCGATCCGCAGGTCCCGCTCGTGCAGCAGCAGGTCGAGCGACGGTTCCAGGTCGCCGACCGCGCGGGCCAGGCGCCGCCGTTCGTACCCCGAGGTCAGGCGGTTGCGCACCAGCCCCGGGGTGAACGGCGGCAGGATGTAGTCGAGCCCTTGGTCAAGGTGGGGTTCGAGGGTGACGTGGTCGGGGCCGCAGAACAGCAGCGCGCCCGGCGGGTCGCAGGACCGCTGCCACCGGTCCCTGACGAACCCGACCTCTTTCTTGGTCAGCTCGGCGTGCAGCAGCAGCAGGTCGGGGTCGAAGGCGTCGTGCGCCCCCGAGAGGATCTCCTCCCCGGAGGAGAGCACCGGCTGGGTGCCGCACTCGACCAGCGCGCTCGCCAGTTCGCGGATGGTGTCGTCGCCAGGCGCGTTCTTCCCGGCGACGAGGACCTTCAGTCCTTCCATGGCTCAGTCCACGTCCTCAGCGATCCTCGCGCTCGCCCAGGCCGCGACCGGAACGGCGGACCACGATGATGGTGCGGTTCAGGTCGCCGACACGTTCGTACAGGATCCGGTCCGCGCACATCCGGACGAGGGCGAGACCGAAACCACCGGCCTTGCCCTCGTCCGGCCACCGCGCGGCGGACGGCCGTACGGCCGGCGGCACCGCCCTGTCCCGCCCCGTCGGGTCGAATTCCCCCGCGGTGTCGACCATCATCAGCAGGACCCGGCCGTCGCTGATCGAGGCCTGCAGTTCGATGTCCCCAGGAGGGCGGTGCCGAAAGCCGTGAGTTATGACGTTGGTGACCAGTTCGTCGGTGGCGAGCCGCAGCCGGTAGGCGTCCTTCTCGCCCAGGTCCGCGCACACGACCGCCTGACCGACGAACTCCGCGACCTCGCCGAGCGAGGAGACGGTGGCGGGCACCCGGAGGGTTCTCACCGGTGGTCCGTCAGTTGGAGAAGGACGCCCGGATCGTGATGGCGTGCTCCATCCCCGTCATCCGGATGGTCTCGGCGACGTTGTCGTTGGCGCCCTCCACGATCACCTCGACGTCGTCGCCCATCTTCTGCCGGGCGAAGACCAGCCCGCGGACGCCCGCCGAGGAGATGTAGCTGAGGTTGTGCATCGCCAGGCAGAGCTGCTTGGGTGCGTGCGCCGCCGCCTGCTGGAGGATCTCGTGGAAGCTGGGCGCCGAGGACGCGTCGAGGTCGCCGCTCATCTGGATGACCACGGTGCCGTCGGTGATGGTCAGATCGGCCTGGAACATTTCGGTGGGTCCTTTCGCCAGAGGTCGTCGCACTGTGCCTAGGGGTGCCTAGGGGATGCGCGAACAGAGCACGACGGTCGAACGCGCGTTCACCCGCACCGAGCGCTGGTCGCCCAGGATGGGCTCCTTGCCCACCGGGTAGGCGTCGCCGGGATGCGCGGCCGCGGTGTCCACGGCCACCCGCCACAGCGCGCCGTCGGGCAGCCAGGGCAGCTCGACGTCGTGTGCCTCCCAGTGCGCGTTCGACGCGACGTAGACGCAGTCCACGCCGTCCTCGTTTTCGAGGGCGGCGCATCGCATGACCGCCAGCAACCGGCTGTCGCTGGACCAGTCCGGCGCGTAGGCGGTCACTCCGTGCCAGCTGATCTCGGGGATGCCCGGCCGGATCTCGCGCCCGGTCGGGTGTTCCAGGGCGCGGACCGCCGGGTGGGCGCCGCGCAGCCGGGTGAGCAGCCCGGTGAACCGGGTCATGTCCTCAGAGAGCTCGGTCTCGGCCCAGTCCACCCAGCTCAGCTCGCTGTCGTGGCAGTACGCGTTGTTGTTGCCCCACTGCGTGCGGGCGCGCTCGTCGCCCGCCAGGATCATCGGGATGCCCTGGCTGGTCAGCAGCAGGGTGAGCAGGTTCTTCATCTGCCTGCGGCGCAGCTCGTTGACCTCGGGGTCGTCGGTCTCGCCCTCCGCGCCGCAGTTCCAGCTCGCGTTGTCGTTGCCGCCGTCGCGGTTGTTCTCGCCGTTGGCCTCGTTGTGCTTGTCGTTGTAGGAGACCAGGTCGTGGAGGGTGAACCCGTCGTGCGCCGTGACGAAGTTGATCGACGCGGCGGGCGAGCGGCCCTCGTACAGGTCGGGGGAGCCGACATAACGGGTGGCCATCTCGCCGATCACCCCGGGGTCGCCCTTGACGAACTGGCGCAGGGTGTCGCGGTAGCGGCCGTTCCACTCGGACCAGCGGTGGTAGTTGGGGAAGCTGCCCACCTCGTAGAGGCCGGCGGCGTCCCACGCCTCCGCGATCAGGATGCAGCCGCGCAGCAGCGGGTCGTAGGCCAGCTCCTGCAGCAGCGGCGGGTTGGGGATGGGAGTGCCGTCCACGTCGCGGGACATGATCGCGGCGAGGTCGAAGCGGAACCCGTCGATGTGGTACTCCACGACCCAGTAGCGCAGGCAGTCCAGGACGAACTCGCGCACCACGGGGTGGTTGCAGTTCATCGTGTTGCCGGTGCCGCTGAAGTTGTAGTAGTACCCCTCCGGGGTCATCATGTACCAGACGTCGTTGTCCAGTCCCTTGAAGGAGATCGTCGGGCCCTCGTGGTTGCCCTCGGCGGTGTGGTTGAACACCACGTCGAGGATGACCTCGATGCCGTTCTGGTGGCACTCCCTGACCAGCGCCTTCAGCTCGTCGCCCGCCATGCCGTACCGGCCGCTGGCGGCGTAGCCGGCCTTCGGGGCGTAGAAGGAGACGGTGGAGTAGCCCCAGAAGTTGTAGAGGCGCTCACCGGTGTCGGGGTTGATCCGGGAGTTCTCGAACTCGTCGAACTCGAAGATCGGCATGAGCTCGAGGGCGTTGACCCCGATCGACTTCAGGTAGGGGATCTTCTCCCGCAGGCCCGCGTACGTGCCGGGCGCGCTCACCCCGGAGCTGGGGTGGCGCGTGTACCCGCGCACGTGGGCCTCGTAGATGATGAGCTGCTCGCGCGGGACGCGCGGGGAGGTGTCGTCGCCCCAGTGGAAGTCGTGGAACATCAGCCTGGAACGGTGCTGGTAGGGGTCGTTCCAGTCGGGGTCCTGGCCCCACACCTCGCGGCCCGAGACGAGCTTGGCGTAGGGGTCGGACAGGATCCGGTCCGGCGAGCAGTTCTCGCCGGGGCCGTCCGCCCGGAAGCCGTACTCCAGGTCGTCCAGGTTGTCCAGGTCGTACACGGTGATGGCCCAGATGTGCCCGGTGCGGAACGTCGCCGGGATCGGCAGTTCCGCGTATGGGTCCTGCTCGCCGCGCTTGAACAGCACCAGGCTGATCGACGTGGCGTTCTCGGAGCAGACGGTGAAGTTCACTCCACCGTGCAGAAACGTCGCTCCGGGCAACAGCGGGTTGCCGTGCCGTACCGGAAAGCCTGCGATCTTGTGGGTCGGGTACGAGTCGATCCGGTCGAGCAGGGGGATCGTCATCATTCCTCCGTCAGCAGCTTCGTGGCCTCGTCGAGGTCTTCGGCGATGGTGAAGAAGCTGAGGAACCCCACGGCGCTCATGATCATGCGGAGTTCGTCGGACAGCCCCACCACGGCCATCTCACCGCCGGCCCGCTGCGCCTGCCGGTACGACAGGAGCATCACGCGCAGGCCGGCGCTCGACATGTAACGGAGATCCGTCAGGTCCAAGGCGATCAGCCGCGATTCGGCCAGCGCCTTGCCGACGTGCTCCTGAACCGTGGGGGCGGTTCTGCTGTCCAGGTCTCCGGTGAGCCGGACCACGGCCAGCTCACCCTCCCTCGACATGGTGACGTCGAGCGTTCGTGTAGGCATGGACTCTTCACCTGTCCTTTTACTTCGCGGGAGTGAGGGTCGCCCGGACCGTCAGCCGCTCGTCGGACTCCGGCAGGTGCACGATCAGCGCGTCCCTGTCGAATTCGGTGTGCCTGCGCCCGTCGATCTCGACCCCCTCCAGCCGCACCGAGCCCTGGGGGAGCAGGTCGGGGGAGACGCGCAGCGTGCGCGGCGCGTTGGGCAGCGGCTTGAACCACAGCGTCAGCGGCTCGCCCCTGACCAGCAGGTTCGTGTAGACGGTCGCGAGGAAGCAGAGCTCGGACGAGTGGTACATGCTCATCGAGTGGCTGCCCTTGAACCGCTCGGTGCCGAGCAGGTACGGCATGCCGTCCGCGAGCACGTTGAAGTACACCGCGCCCTCGTCGTGGTCGAGGAAGAAGGCGTTGTAGAACCCCGAGGCGCGGCGCGCCTCGTCCAGGTAGTCCGGGTTCTTGGTGGTGCCGGCCAGGATCAGGTAGGCGAGGATCGCCTGCTCCTGCTGCCACCACGCCTTGCGGTCGTGCCAGGTGAAGTCGTACCAGCGGTCGTTGTCGGCCTTGGTTCGTTCCACCACGTCGTACCATCCGCCGCGCTGCTGGTCGCTGCCGATCGCGGGCATGCGCTCGGCGATCCGCTCGGCCAGCCCCTGGTAGTCCCGCTTGCCGCGGAGCGAGTGCATCCGCATCAGGTTCCAGGCGATCTTCAGGTTGTGGCCGACGACCGCGCGGTCCTGCTGCCAGGTGTGGCCGCGGTCGGGGCTCCAGTCCTCGTTGAAGCGCTCCTGGACGAAGGGGCTGTAGTCGTCCTCGGGGAAGTGCTCCACGATGGTGTCGAAGGTGCGCTCCAGCATGTCGGCGTACTCCTCGCGACCCGTCGCGAGGTAGAGGTTGATCAGGTACGCCGGGGCGTGGTCGCCGACGGAGTTCCAGTTCTTGCGGCCGTCGTTCGGCGCGATCGACGGGTGCCGCGGGTCCATGAAGATCGGGTCGATGTGGCTGAAGTAGCCGCCGCCCTTGAAGTCACGGAAGTGGTTGTCGAACAGCCGGATGGTGCCCTCGGCGTCGCGCAGGATCCCCGGGTCGCCGTTGATCCGGTAGGTCTGCGTGGGGCCGGCGAGCGCGTAGATCTGCTCGTACATCGGGATGGCGTCGTAGTCGTCGGAGAACTCGGAGGTGAACAGCTTCTTCTCCGGGCGCCCCTCCTGGACCTCGATGCCGTGGTACCAGTAGGTCACGTTGTGCGGCAGGTCCACGAAGCGCATGTGCTCGCGCAGGTAGTCCACGCCCGCCTCGGCGACGTTGAGGTAGTCCTCGTCGCCGCTGAGCATGTAGGCCGAGGCCATGCCGTAGATCAGGCGCGAGATGGTGTCCGTCTCCTGCACGTGGCTCGCGGTCTTGCGGCCGTCGAGCCGCAGCACGGTCCGGTAGTCGCGGTAGTCGATGCCGTCGGCCCCGAACTGTGCCTTGCGGTAGAAGGCGGCGATCCGGCCGAGCTGGTGGATCCACCAGTCCGGCTCCTCGAAGCGGTAGACGTCGGCCTGCCGCCCGAGGAAGATCACGCGCTTGGCGGCGAAGGCCAGGCCGTCGGCACGCGGGGTGAACACGCCGTAGGCGAACAGATGGCGGCCGGGGACCACCATGTCGTCGCGGTGGGAACTGGCGTCGAGGTAGGGGTGCTCCAGGTTGCGCAGCACCTCGGCCGAGGTGTTGCCGTCCATGGTGACGCGGAACTCGCGGCCGTCCGCCGTGGTCAGGCTGAACGTGCCCTGGGCGTCCACCGGGGAGCCGACCCGGCCCGCCAGCAGGTCGCTGAAACGGAAGTCAATGCCGCTGGGCATTCTCTCCACCTCCGGGTATCTGGTCCTTGTAACCCTGGCTGACCTCGACGACGGTGCCGTCGGGGTCCTTCATCCACACCGAGCGCCAGCCGGGGATGAAATCGTCGAAGCAGAGCGGTCCGAGTGAGACCTGCGCCTGCGGTCCCATCTCGGCCAGGACCTGGTCGATGTCGTCGGTCTGCAGGGCGATGTGCCGCAGCGTGCCGGCGGAGGTCGGGCCGTCGCCGCCCCCAGTGCCATCCGCTGGGCCGTCCGCCGCCTGGAACAGCTCCAGGTAGGCTTCGCCCTTTCTGAGAAACATGATCTTGGTGTCGCCGACCGGGAACGTGGCGGCCCGGGTGAACCCGAACCACTTGCAGTAGAAGTCCGCGGTCGCGTCGATGTCGCGGCAGTTGAGGGCGGCGTGCGACCAGCGAAGTCCGCCGTCGTCCCGGGCCTGGCTCACCGCGCGGCCCGCCGCGCGGTCAGTTCGCCGATCAGTGCCTTGGCGAACAGGTGGGCGTGCGCGCCGCTGCGCCCGGTCACGAGGTCGCCGTCGATCACCACGTCCTCGTCCCGGTACTCCGCGCCCATGTTGAGCACGTCGCCCACCAGGTTGTTGTGGCAGGTCACCGGCCGGCCACGGACCGTCTCCGGCACCTTGGCCAGCAGCCACATGCCGTGGCAGATGACGCCCTTGAGCACCTCGGGCAGCGCGAAGGCGCGCTTCATCAGCTCGGTGGCGGGGGAGAGGTCCAGCGGCTTCTCACTGAAGCGCAGGCGGTCGGCCACCATGCCGGACGGCACGATGATCGCGTCGTAGCCGCGCAGGTCGTCGTCGGACAACCCCTCCAGCCCCCGGTCCACGACCAGCGGCGCGCGGTACTCGTGGCCGGTGAAGGTGATCTGGGACTGCCCCCACAGGCGGGTCAGCAGCTCCAGGTTCACCCCCTCCTCCGCGAACCGCCGCTGGTAGTAGAAGATCTCCGGTTCGTAGTAGTCGCTCTCCAGGAGGAGCGCGACCCTTGCTCCGCGCAGCTCAGCCACGGGAACCTCCGAGCACGAAGTCGGCGCACCGCTCGGCGATCATCTGGATCGCCGCGTGGGTGTTGCCCGAGGTGACGGCGGGCATGACGCTCGCGTCCGCGACGCGCAGCCCGGAGACCCCCCGCACCCGAAGCGTCGGGTCCACCACGGCCTCGTCGTCGATGCCCATCCGGCACGAACCGACCTGGTGGTGGTAGGTGTCGGCGCGCTTGCGGGCGAAGTCGGCCAGGGCCGCGCGGTCGGAGACGTCCGGGCCGGGCAGCAGCTCGCCGGCGAGGACCTTCGAGAAGGCCCGCGTGGCGAAGATGTCCCTGGCGATCTCCACGCCCTGGACGAGCCGGTCGAGGTCGGCTCGGTCGCCCAGGTAGTTGGGATTGATCAGGGGATCGGTGAACGGGTCGGCCGACGCCAGCCGCACCCAGCCACGGGAGGTCGGGCGGACCACGCCGGGCAGGATGCTGACCGCGTTGGGGTGCTGACGGCCGACGATGATGTCGAACGGCACGTGCACGAACGCGATCTGGATGTCGGGCGCGACCATGCCGGTCTGCGAGACGGTGAACAGCGCCGCCTCCGACAGGTTGTTGGCGCCCTGTGGCACCGGCCGCCTGGTCTCCTGGATCACGCCGGTGAGCACGTGGTTGTGGAAGTTGGCGCCGACGCCGGGAGAGTCCACCCGCAGCGGAACGCCCACTTCGCGCAGGTGCGCGGGGTCGCCGATGCCGGACAGCATCAGCAGCTTGGGGGACTCGATGGCGCCGCCGCACAGCAGCACCTCACGCCGGGCCCGAACCTGGTGCACGCCGGGATCCACGCCGGTGTCCACCGAGGACCCGGTCAGTCTGCGGCCCTCGCCGCGGTCGGGTCCCTGCGCCGACTGCCGGTACTCCACGCCCACGCACCGGTCGCCGTCGAACAGCAGCCGCATCGCCCGCGCGTTGGGGCGCAGGGTCAGCCGCTCGTGGTCGAGCACGGGCTCCAGGTAGCAGTGCATCGAGCCTTGGCGGCGTCCGCCGTCGGCGTTGATGTGGTGCCAGCCGGCGCCCAGCATCGAGGGCCCGTTGAAGTCCGAGACGCTCTGGTGTCCCAGCTCCGCGCAGGCTTCGAGGAAGGTCCTGGAGTACGGGTTGGGGTCGTGCGCCCCGGCGTTGGTGACGACCTGGGGCCCACCGGTGCCGGTGCCTTCCCAGGTCTTGTCCTCCTGGTTCTCCAGCCGCTGGAAGTACGGCAGGCAGTCCGCGTACGACCAGCCCGCCGCGCCCTGGTAGGCCCAGTTGTCGAAGTCGGAGCGGTGGCCGCGGATGTGCATCATGATGTAGAGGTTGCTGCTGCCGCCGACCAGCTTCCCGCGCGGCTCGTGCGTCTTGCGTCCCGAGAGCCCGGGCTGCGGCACGCTCTCGTAGTTCCAGTCCACCTCCGAGCCGAGCAGGGTGAACCACAACTGCGCGGCGTCCACGCCGGCCGGGATCCAGGAGTCCCCGGCCTCCAGCAGCAGCACCGAGGCGTCGCCCGACTCCGCGAGCCGCCGCGCGAGCACCGTGCCCGCCGCGCCCGCGCCGACGACGACGTAGTCGAACTCCCGTGCCGCCGCCATCACTTGTCCAGCCCGAGGGGCCCGCGGAACGGCATCGTGTCGTGGAAGTTGGCCATGTAGGCGATCCGGCCCTCCTCCAGGCGGAAGTAGTTCATCACCTCGGCCTCGATCGCCTCGCCGTTGGCGGCGACCGCGCTGATGTGCGAGACCACCCCGGCCTGGTCGCCGGAGACGACCACGTGGCGCGGCTCGTTGCGGAACGACCGGTAGATCTTCGGGAACCCGGCGACCGCCTCGCGCAGCGTGTCCTGGCCCTCCAGACGGCCGGCGATCTGCTCGTCCACCACGGCCTTCTCGGTGAACAGGTCGCACCAGCGCGACCAGTCACCGGCGTTGGCGTACTCGTAGTAACGCTCGATGGTCTGTCTCGTTGTCATAGCTCCGGGCTCCCGGGCATGGGGTCGAGGCTGTCCACGACGTACTTCCTGATCCGCAGGTGGTCGGCCGGTTCCACCACGACCTCCCAGGTCTGGTAGGCGTTGAAGCCGATCCAGACGCTCTTGGCGGCGGGCGGGTCCCAGATGCGGGCCTGCCAATTCACGACGACCTTGAGGGTGGCGGCGTTGTCGCGCCACGCGCCGACGTCCACGGACGTCACCGTGTGCTCCTCGTCGAAGAAGCGGTTCGTCACGGTCTCGTACCACTTGCGGAAGTCGTCGTGCCCGTGGGTGGGGCCCTCGGGGAAGACGAAGGTCAGGTCGTCCCCGGTGAGGTAGTCCCAGAGCGTCTCGATGTCGTCGTGCCGGTCGAGCGCCCGGTACCAGGCGGCCACCCACTCCTGCACGGTCTTGTCGGCCGGCGCCGGTCTCGTCACGTTGATCATTCCTTTCCGGTCGGGGTCATCGGCCCGGCTCCACGAGCACGTCCACCAGGAAGGGCTCGTCGTCGGCGAGCATCCGCTTGACGGCCGGGCCGACGTCGTCGGGGGACGCGACGCGCGCGGCCGGTACGCCCAGGCCGCGGGCGATGTCGGAGAACCCGATGGGCAGGCCGCTCAGGTCGAAGGAGGACGGGAAGCGGTGGGGGGCGACGCCGCGTTCGCGCCAGTAGACCGAGATGTTGTCGTTGAGCAGTTCGTACTTGCCGTTGTTGCAGACCACGAACTTGGCGCCGATGCCCTGGTGCGCGGCGGTCCACAGCGCCTGGATCGTGTACATGCTGCCGCCGTCGCCGGTGAAGCCGATGACCACGTCGTCCGGCATGGCGAGCTTGATCCCGACCGCGCCCGGGATCCCCACGCCCAGCGAACCGCCCCTGGTGAGGTAATACCGGCCGGGGCTGCGCGGCGGGAAGTGCCGCACCAGCGCGGGGCCGGAGGTCAGCGCCTCGTCGAAGATGACCGGGTCGGGGGTCTGGGCGGCCAGCTCGGCCAGGAACCGCTCGTAGACCTCGCCGCCGGTCGTCGCGGCCGGAGCCGCCGCGGGCGGCACGACGGCGGGCGTAACGCCCCGCCGTACCAGCTCCGCGCCGAGGGCGGTGAGGGTGGCGCGCGGGTCGGCGACCAGGCCGAGGTCCACCGGGTGGTTCTTGCCGATCTCGTAGGCGTTCAGGTCGATGTGCACGACCTTGGCGCCCTTCGCGAACGGCGAGCCGATCAGCGGGAACACCTCAGGGAACACATAGGTGCCGACGATGAGCACCGCGTCCGCCTCCCGCACGGCCGCGGCGCTCACCTCCCCGAACATGTGCCCGAGCGGCCCTCGGTGCAGCGGGTGCGCCGCGTCGAGGTTCACCACCGAGGTGTCGGCCAGCCACACCCGCGCGCCGAGCAGCTCGGCGATGCGGGCGAGTTCCGGCTGGGCGTCGGACTCGGCGACCCCGTCGCCCGCCAGGATCACCGGCCGCTCCGCGCCCGCGAGCAGGCCGGCGGCGGCGTCGATCAGTTCGGGGACGGGCACCGTACGGGTCTGTGGGATCGTGGTGGGCACCACGATCTCGTCGTTGGGCGCGTCGAGGATGTCGAGGGGGAGCGACACGAAGACCGGGCCGCACGGCGGGGTGGTCGCGATCTTGACGGCGCGGCGGAACACCCGCAGCACGGACCCGGGGTCGATGACCCTGGTCGCGAACTTGGTGACCGGCCGCGCCATCCCCACCAGATCGGCGGCCATCTGCGCGTCGAAGGCGTCGTAGCGCACGCCCGCCTCGCCGGCGACCACCACGAGCGGCGCGTGGCCGCGCATGGCCTGGTAGAGCATGCCGATGCCGTTGCCCAGCCCCACCCCCGAGTGGAGCTGCACGAACGTGGGCTTCCTGGTGGCGCGGGCATAGCCGTCGGCCATGCCGACCACCGGCGCCTCGGCCAGGCCGAGGACGTAGCGGAACCCCTCGGCGGCGTCCAGGGCGTCGAGCAGTCCCTGCTCGACGGTGCCCGGGTTGCCGAACACCGTCGTCATCCCGTCGGCCCGTAGCTGCTCCAGCAGCGCGGCCGTTCCGGTGCGGGGGGAGGCCATGGTCACCAGCCGTAACGCCGCAGGCCGTTTTCCAGCACCGCGACCATCTTCTCGCCGGTCGTGATCGAGTCCGGCGTGGACCGCCCGGTGATGAACGGGTAGTCGACGATCACGGAGATGGGGTGCCCCACGTTGCCGTGGTACCGGCCCTCGGGGCCGGTGGCGTCGCGCAGGATGTACTCCAGCGGGTACGGCGGCGGCCCCATGTTGAAGTCGACGCCGAGGAAGCCGGTGCCGTCCTTGTAGTCGTACTCCTTGCAGTGCCCGGTGACGTGCTTGCCCCAGATGATGCTCTTGCGGCCGTCCCAGTCACGGGCGAAGGCCAGGCACGCGACGCCGTAGCACTCGGCCCCGATCGGCTTGCCCGCCTCCAGGAAGGCCAGGATGAGCGCGTGCACGCGCTCGTTGTTGGCGAGGTCGGCGATCGGGCCGCTGCCGCCGACGATCAGCATCGCGTCGTACTCGGCGATGCTGCGCTGCAGCTCGGTCAGCGCCCGGTGGTAGGCCTCCAGGTCGCGCAGGTATCCCGGCGCGCTCATGTAGGGCCGCTCGGGAGCCCAGGCGGAGATGTCCAGAGGCTTGACCAGCCGGTCGGACTCGTCCACCTCGCGCACCAGCCTGGCCATCTCCTCGGTGGTCACCGAGCGGCCGAGCGGGGGGTCGAGATAGGCGGCGTCCATGCTCGGCGGCAGCGCGTGCGGCCTGCGCCCGCGCGGCGTGGCGATCACCGACTCGTAGCCCTGGCGGTCGAAGACGCCGAGCGGCCCGACGAGTTCCTCGCCCCAATAACCGAATTCAGACACGACGACGAGAATCTTTCTGGACACGCGAACTCCCCGGTGTCGATTGCTTGTCGCGGATCGGCCCCGCTCTTATATGACGCCTACCGTGGGCGGCGGCCGGCCGATCGCAATGTCGCCCCCGCGGCGGCCGAATGCAATGCCGGGCGACGGCGGGAGCGCCACTTGATTACCTGAAAACTGCTACTTGATGACCTGTCAGCGGGATTTTCTCGTAGTCAGTCGGAGACGAGGACCGCGGTCTGCCGCCAGATGAGCCCGTCCTTGAGCACCCAGGTGCCGACGTCCTTGTGCACGTCGTCGCCGATGCCGATCTTGGCGTAGTACAGGATCAGGTCCTCGGTGCCCTCCGCCATCATGATCTCTTCGATTCGCGGGTCCAGCTTGAGGTATTCGGCGAAGAACTCGCGGATCTCGGCCTTTCCGCGGGCGGTGGCGCCGGGACGCATTACGACGGCGTCTTCGTGGTAGTTGCGCATCATCGCGTCGAGGTCGTGCGCTTTGAGCTGCCCGATCTGCTTGTCAAGCAGGGCCGGAAGTACGATCGCGGGCATTTGGTTCTCCCATGGGGCTCGGTTGTGTGCTTTCTCACGGAAACCGATCCACATGGGAGCTGTCCAGGAACGGCGGAATACTTGCGGAGGTTCGTCGCTACACTCTCGCTACTTGTCGGTGCTCCGACCGCTCTTCCAGGGCGAGCGCGGCGATGAGGATCACGGCGATGAGCACGAGCTGCCCGGCGGCGGTGACGAGCCCGACCGGGACGGTCGCGAGGATCAGGACGGCGGTCACCGTGCGGATGGCCCTGCCCGGCAGGGCGAGCGCCAGGCGGAACGCCACCGAGCCGAGCAGGTACAGCGCGACGCCGCCGGCCAGGGCGATTTGGGCGCCGCCGGTGAGCGGGTCGCCGGGGTGGGCGACGGCCTTCTTCAGGCCGGCGGACAGTGCGATGATGCCGAGCAGGATCGGCACGTGGGCGTAGAAGAATCCGAAGAGCACCATCCGGGTGCGGCGGACCTGGTCGGTGACGCGCGTCAGCGCGTCCTCCGCGCGTTCCAGGTCGATGTGGAAGTAGGCCCACCACAGGCTGGCGCTGAGCGCCAGGCCCACCAGCGCGGTGGCCACGGCCGGGACGCTGAGCTCGCCGCCGTTGTCCTCGATGCCGACGGCCACGGCGACGATGGACTCACCGAGGGCGATGATGACCACCAGGCCGTGCCGTTCGGCCACGTGCCCGGGGTGTAACGGGAAGCCCTCCTGCCCGGTGATGTACGGCGAGGTCCACATCACCAGCAGCGCGGCGACCCACATCCCGTACTTCGGCAGGCCGGTCATGCCGGAGGCGATGAGGATGAGCACCGCGCCGGTGAGGTTGGCGGCGAACATCCGCAGGAACCGCCAGGTCGACTGGAGGTACATCAGCCCGTGGACGATGACGACCACGAACAGGCCGACGGCGAAGCCGACGCCCTCGTCCACGAAGGACTCGGGGACGGCCAGTGCGATGATCAGCCACCCGGCCATGGCGGCGAGCATGAACATGCGGCGGGTGACGCGGATGGGCGGGACGGCGTTGGTCACCCAGGCGTAGCTGGCGAACATCCACCAGATCACGCCGAACATCAGGAGCACCTGCGGGGCGGTGGTGAAGTCGGCGGCGAGCAGGACGGTGAGCTGGGTGGCGGTGAACACGAAAACGAGGTCGAAGAACAGCTCAAGTGTGGAAACCCGCAGTTCTTCGTGGTCCGGGGTGGGCGTGACGCGCTCTGCGAACCAGGTCGGCAGTCGGAGGTCCATGCCGGGATTCTCGTCCGGTCCGGGCGTAAGGCCAATGCCGGGGCGGAGATTTCTCAACAGTATCCGGCTGACGTCATGAAGTCGCGCATTCTAGCCAACCAAGTGCCCCGGCGGGGCAAACTCGCCATTGCCGCCCCGCACCCCTCCGTCCATTGTGGTGGCGAAGTGCCGCAGGGAAGGGTGAAGCACCATGGCGGACGTACTCATTCTGATGACCAAGGCCAAGACCCTCGGTCTCCTCGACGGCAGACAACACGCTTCGGGATTCTGGGCCGAGGAGTTCGTCGTGCCGTACGAACGCCTTGTCCAGGAAGGCTATGACGTCGACATCGCGACGATCGGCGGAGAGGCCCCCACACCGGACCAGGGCAGCCTTACCCCCTTCGTGGTCGGCCTGACCCGGCCCAAGGGCTCGCCGGACCACGACGAGGCCAACGTCGCCCACTACAACGACGTCATCGGCTCTCTCGCCGCACTGCGGGAGCCCATGAACGTCGCCGACATCACCAAGGAGAAGCTGGCCGGCTACGCGGGGGTCTACATCTCCGGCGGCCACGGGGCCATGGAGGACCTGCCCCACGACGCGGCGATGACCGGCGTCGTCCGCTGGATCCTCGAACTCGGCAAGCCGCTCGCCGTCGTGTGCCACGGCCAGTCGGCGCTGCTGCCGCTGCGCAACTCCGAAGGGCGCTGGCCGCTGGAGGGCGTGCGCATGACCGCATTCTCCCACGACGAGGAGATGGTCACGGAAATGGCGGGACAGTTGCCATTCGTCCTTCAGATCGAACTGGAGCGACTGGGCGCCAGGTATGAAAAGTCCGACGTGATCTGGGGATCTCACGTCGTCGAAGATGGAAATATCATCACAGGTCAGAACCCATACTCCTCCACGGCGCTCGCAGAGGCATTCGTGAAGCGCCTGGCCGGTTAATCGACGGGGCGAAGAGGAAATGCGAATCTCGCTCACTGTCAATGGGTCCGTCGTTTCGACGGAAGTGACTCCGCAGGTCCTGCTCGTCGACCTGCTCAGAGAGACCTGCGGCCTGACCGGCGCCAAGGTCGGCTGCGGTACAGGTCAATGCGGCTCATGCGTGGTGCGGGTGGGGGACCGCTCGGTCAAGAGCTGCCAGATGCTCGCCGTACAGGCGGACGGCACCGAGGTGACCACCGTCGAGGGGGTCGCGAACGGGAGCCTGACCGCCCTTCAGGAGGCCCTCTGGGAGGAGCACGGCGCCCAGTGCGGCTTCTGCACGCCGGGGATGACGATGTCCCTGCTCGACCTCCTCGAACACGAGTCCGCGCCCGACGAGGAGGCCATCCGCGCCTGGCTGGCCGGGAACATGTGCCGGTGCACCGGCTACAACGCGGTAGTCCGCGCCGTTCAGACAGCCGTGAAGGGCACGACATGACCACCGAGACCACCACTGGCGCGTTCGGAACGGGACTGAAGGACCGCGAAGGCCCCGCGATGGTCCGCGGGGCGACGAAGTTCACCAGCGACCTCACACTGCCGGGCATGCTGCACCTGGAGTTCGTCCGCAGCGAGCACGGCCACGCCCGCATCGACGCGATCGACACCGCGCGGGCGGCCGAGATGCCCGGGGTGGTGGACATCGTCACCGGCGCGGACCTCGCGGGCAAGCTCATGCCGCTGCCCTGCATCTGGATCCCCGGCGGCGTGGAAAGCCATTTCCCGCCGCATCCCTACGGGCTGCCGGGCGCGGGGACCGTGCTGGCCGAGGACCGGGTGCGCTTCATCGGCGAGCCGGTGGCCGCCGTCGTGGCGGAGACGGCCGTGCAGGCCAGGGAGGCCGCGCTGCGGGTGCGTGTGGACTACACGCCGCTGCCGGCCGTCACCCGGCCCGAGCAGGCCCTGGCCGAGGGGGCGCCGCAACTGCACGACGCGGTGCCCGGCAACCTCAACGCGCGCTGGACGTGCGGCGACGCCGACGCGACCGACGCGGCCATCGCGGCCGCGGAGGTCGTCGTCGAACTCGACCTGTACAACCAGCGCACCATCAACAACCCGATGGAGCCCAGGGCGGCGCTCGGCGCCTACGACCCGATCACGGACGACTACACGCTCTATGCAACGACCCAGTCGCCGCACAACCACCGGTTCCTGCTGTCCGCGCTGGTCCTCGGCATCCCGTTCAACAAGCTCAGGGTGATCGCGCCGCCCATCGGGGGGAGTTTCGGCACCAAGGGCTACCTCTACCCGGACATGCCCCTGGTCCTCTTCCTGGCCAAGCGGCTCGGCCGCCCGGTGAAGTGGACCGACACCAGGGAGGGCCTGATGCGCTCCACGGTGCAGGGCCGCGACCACACGCAGCACGTCACCATCGCGGGCACCCGCGACGGGCGGATCACCGCGCTGCGCTGCACCAGCCACGCCAACCTGGGGGCCTACCCCTCCACCATCGGCCCCGGTGTCGCCACCGCGCTGATGGGCAGGAGCATCACCGGCCCGTACGCCATCCCCAGCGCGTTCTGCGAGGTCTATGCGGTGTTCACCAACACCGTGCCGCTCGGGGCCCAGCGCGGCTCGGGGCGGGCCGAGGCCACGACGATCACCGAGCGCGCCATGGACCTGTTCGCGGCGGAGATCGGGGTCGACCCGGCCGAGGTCCGGCTGCGCAACATGGTGCCGCCCGACCGTTTCCCCTACGACAACGGCCTGGGCTGGACCTACGACTCCGGCGACTACCCGGCCGCGCTGCGGCGGGCGCTGGAGATGGCCGGCTATCCCAAGGCCGAGGTGCTGCGCCGCGAGGCGCGCGACCGGGGCAAGCTGCTCGGGGTCGGCATCGGCTCCTTCGTGGCCGTCTGCGGCGTCGGGCCGTCCACCCGGATGCGGGACGAGGGCATGCTCGGCGGCACCTGGGAGGGCGCCAACATCCGCGTCCAACCCAACGGCGAGGTCGCGCTGTGCATCGGCTCCACCTCGACCGGGCAGAGCCACCGGACCACGTTCGCGCAGATCGTCGCCGACGAGCTGGGCATCGACGTGGAGACGGTGGTGGTGTTCCAGTCGGACACGCAGCGCGCGCCGTACGGGCAGGGCACCTATGGCAGCCGCTCCTACAGCGTCGCGGGACCGGCGATCGCCCTGGCCGCACGGCAGATCATCGCCAAGATGAAGACCGCCGCGGCGCACTTCATGGGCGTCCCCGAGGACAGCGTCGTCTACGAGGCGGGAACGTTCTCGGTGCCGGGTGACAAGGACGCGGTCAAGTCGTTCCAGGACATCGCGATGGCCGTCTGGTACGGCTGGGCCCTGCCCGCCGGCATGGAGCCCGCGCTCGACGCGACCACCTTCTTCGACCCGCCGGACTTCAACTATCCCTTCGGCTCGCACGTGGCCGTCGTGGAGATCGACGAGGAGACCGGCAAGGTGGACGTCGTCCGGTACGTGGCCGTCAACGACGTCGGCCCGATCGGCAACCCGCTGGTGGTCACCGGCCAGTTCGAGGGCAGCATCGTGCACGGCCTGGGCCAGGCGCTGATGGAGGAGGCCCGCTACGACGAAGACGGGCGTCTGCTCACCGCCGACCTCCTCGGCTACGCCATGCCGCGCGCCGCCGACGTGCCGAACTTCGACCTGGACAACACGGTCACCCCCACGCCGCACAACCCGCTCGGGGTCAAGGGCGCCGGGGAGATCGCGACCGTCCCGGTGACGGCCGCCGTGGCCAACGCCGTCTGCGACGCCCTGCGCGACTACGGCGTGCGGCACGTCGACATGCCGTTCACGGCGGAGAAGATCTGGCGCGTCATCAGAGATGCAAAAGGATGATCATGGAGCTGCTGGACTACACGGCGCCATCCGACCTCGAAGGCGCGCTCCAAGCACTGCACGACAGCCCCGGTGCCCGCCCCCTCGCCGGTGGGCACCGGCTGATCCTCGACCTCAAACGGCGAACCCGGCGAATACCGCTGCTCGTCGATCTGGCCAAGGTGCCCGGGCTGCGCGGCGTGAGCCGCGCCCCGGGCGGGGAACTGCGGATCGGTTCCATGACCACGATCGCCGATCTGGTCGCCGACCCCGCCGTGCGGGAGTCCCACGCCCACGCCCTGCTCTCGGACGCGGCGGAGACCCTGCCCGACCCGCAGGTCAGGAACCGGGGCACCGTGGGCGGATCGGTGGTCGCCGGGACCGACCTGGCGGCGGCTCTCATCGCCCTTGACGCCGTGGCGGAGATCCAGGGCCGCGGCGGCAGGCACCGCACGCTCACCGTCGAGCACCTCCTCGATCCCGGCACGGGGCCGGGTCTGGCGGCCGACGAGGTGATCACCTCCGTCGGCGTGCCCACCGGCACCTCCATCGGCGCGTACGCGCGGCAGCCCGTGCCCGCGACGCTCTCCTCCCTCTGCGGCGTGGCGGTCAGCGTGACCTTCCGCGCGGACGGCGAGGCCGGCGACTGCCGGGCCGTCGTCTGCGGCGACGGGCTGCCCGCCCGCCGGGTGCCGGACCTAGAACGCGCACTCACCGCTCCACCGGGGAAGGCCACGGCGCCGCCGCTCGGCGACGTCTTCCAATCCGACCAGGCGGCATCCGGCGAGTATCGCGCCCACCTCGCTTGGGTGCTCGCGCGGCGGGCTCTGGCCCGCGCGCGCGAACGAGCGGCCTGACGTGGACCTGTCCCGCCGTACCTGACCAAGGAGATGGGACAAGACTGTGACTTCGTATGTGATCACCGAGGGACGGCTCTTCATCGACGGCAAGTGGCGGGACGCCATCGACAAGGCGACCGCTCCCACGATCAACCCCGCGGACGGCTCCGAGATCGCCCAGATCGCCCAGGCGGGTGACGCGGACGTCGACATCGCGGTGGACGCGGCGCGCCGGGCCTTCGACGAAGGACCCTGGCCGCGGATGACCGTGCACGAGCGCGCCAAGCTGCTCTACCGGGTCGCCGACCTGGTAGAGCGGGACGCGGAGGAGATGGCCTACCGCGAGACGGTGGACATGGGCAAGCCGATCATGTTCTCCAGCTCGGTGGACGTCCCCATCGCGATCCAGCTCCTCAGGTACTACGCGGGCATCGCCACGCAGCTCGACGGAGCCACCAGGGGCGCGCAGACGCCCACGCTCAACTACACCCTGCGCCAGCCGCTCGGCGTGGTCGCCGCGATCACGCCGTTCAACTTCCCGCTGCTGCTGGCCCTTACCAAGATCGCCCCGGCGCTGGCGGCGGGCAACACGGTCGTGCACAAGCCGTCGCCCGCCACCCCGCTCACCGCGCTGAAGATGGCGGAGCTGTTCGCCGAGGCCGGGATGCCGGACGGCGCCATGAACGTCATCACCGGCCCCGGCGTGGAGCTCGGTGAGGCGCTGGTCAAGCATCCCGGCATCAACAAGATCGCGTTCACCGGGTCCACCGAGGTCGGCAAGTCGATCATCAAGGGCGCGGCGGACACGCTCAAGAAGGTGACGATGGAGCTGGGCGGCAAGTCGCCGCACATCATCTTCGCCGACGCCGACCTGGAATCCGCCCTTGAGTACGCCTTCTTCGGGATCTTCTACAACAAGGGCGAGATCTGCACGGCCGGCTCCCGGCTGCTCGTCGAGCGGCCCGTCTACGACGAGGTCGTGCGGCGGCTCGCCGAGCGGGCGACCACGCTGCTGCCCGGCGACCCGCTCGACCCCACCACGATGTTCGGCCCGCTGGCCCACCGGGGGCAGTTCGAGAAGGTCTCGGAGTACGTGGAGATCGGCAAGAAGGAAGGCGCGCGGCTGGTCGTCGGCGGCGAGCCGTACCGGCCGGAGGGCGGCCCCGACGGCGGGCTGTACTTCCTGCCCACCATCTTCGCCGACGTGGACAACGGCATGCGGATCGCTCAGGAGGAGATCTTCGGGCCGGTCCTGTGCGTCATCCCCTTCGACACCGTCGAGGAGGCCGTGCGGATCGCCAACGACACCGCCTACGGCCTGGCGTCCGGCGTGCACACCCGGGACCTGAAGAAGGCGATCACCGTCGCCCACGCCATCCACTCGGGCACCACGTGGGTCAACACCTACAACAAGTACGACAGCACCACTCCGTACGGCGGGTACAAGGCGTCCGGCTTCGGCCGTGAGTGCGGTCCCGAGTCGATGGAGAGCTACACCCAGGTCAAGTCCGTGTGGATCGACGTCTCATGAGCGGAGCCGCACCATGACCAGCGTGGAAAGGGCCGGCGCCGCCCGGCTGTCCCACGGCGCGGCCTTCTGGCTGGTCGGCGCGATGCTCGTGCTGATGCTCTACTCCGCCTCCGCGCCGTCCCCGCTGTACGGGGTCTACCAGCGGCAGTGGGGGTTCTCCGACTCGACGCTGACCGTGGTGTTCGGGATCTACGCGCTCACCGTCCTGATCGGCCTGCTGGGATTCGGGTCGCTCTCGGACGCGCTGGGCCGCCGCCGGGTGCTGCTCGGCTCGCTCGCCGTGATGATCGCGAGCATGGTGATCTTCATCCTGGCGCAGGGGGTCCCGGCGCTGCTGGCGGCACGGGCGGTGCAGGGACTCGCGGTAGGGCTGGCCACCGGTGCCATGGGGGCCGCCCTCCTGGAACTCGCCCCGTCCGGCGCACCCGGACGGGGGACCCTGGTGAACGCCACGGGCCCGACCCTCGGGCTCGCTCTCGGAGGGCTCGGCGCCGGACTGCTGGTGCAGTACGCGCCCGCACCCACCGTTATGACATATGCCATCATGCTGGCCGGTTTCCTGGTGCTCTTCGCCGGTGTGCTGCTGATGCCGGAGACCGCACCCGGCGCGGGCGGCCCGGTGCGGATCCGTCCGCACCGGGTGCGCGTCCCGCGCTCCGCGCACCGCTCCTTCGCGGTGCTGTCCCTCGGGCTCATCGCGATCTGGGCCGTGGGCGGGTTCTACCTGTCCCTCGGCCCCTCGCTGGTGCGGGACCTGCTGGACACCGACGACCGGCTGATCGGCGGACTGGTGATCGCGATCCTGGCCGGTGTGGCCGCGGCCGGGCAGATGGTCGCGCACAACTGGCCGGCCAGGCGCCCGCTCGTGCTGGGGCTGGTCCTGCTGCTGGCCGGGCTGGGCGCGATCCTGCTCACCCTCGCCGTGGTGTGGCCGCCGATCTTCTTCGTCGGCACCGCCGTCCTCGGCCTGGGCTGGGGCCTCGCCTTCCTCGGGGTGTTCCGCTCCATGGCGGCGCTGGCCGAGCCCGCGCACCGGGGCGAGCTCCTGGCCGCGGTGTACGTGGTGGCCTACCTCGCGATGAGCGTCCCGGCGATCAGCGCGGGCCTGGTCACCGACCGGCTCGGGCTGCACCAGGCCACGACCATCTTCATCCTGGCCGTGGCGGTGGTCTGCCTGGCGGCCCTCGCCGGAAGCCTGTGGCCGACGTCCCGCCGGACGCCTGGAGGAGAGCATGGCGCCTGAACCGGAGGTGCCCGAGTACGACGTGATCGTGCTCGGCATGGGACCGGGCGGCGAGGAGGTCGCGCAACGGCTCGCCGAGGCCGGGCTGTCCGTGGCCGGCGTCGAGGCGAACCTGGTCGGCGGCGAGTGCCCCTACTGGGGATGCGTCCCGTCGAAGATGATGGTCCGCGCGGCGGGGCTCCTCGCGGAGGCCCGCCGCGTCCCCGGCATGGCGGGCGAGGCGACCGTGGTCCCGGACTGGGCCCCGGTCGCCCTGCGGATCCGCGAGGAGGCCACGGCCTACTGGGACGACAAGGCGGCGGTGACCAGGTTCACCGGCAAGGGCGGCCACTTCTTCCGGGGGAGGGGCGCCATCACCGCCCCCGGTGAGGTGACCATCGGCGGCGAGCGGGTGCTGCGGGCCAGGCGCGGGATCGTCGTGGCCACCGGCTCCAGGGCGGCGGTGCCGCCGGTGCCGGGGCTGGGGCGCACGCCGTACTGGACCAACCGGGAGGCGATCGAGACCGACCGGTGCCCCCGCTCGCTGATCGTGCTGGGCGGCGGCGCCATCGGCGCCGAGCTGGCCCAGGTCTTCGCCCGCTTCGGCGCGCGGGTGAGCATCGTGGAGGCGTCGCCCCGGCTGCTGTCCATGGAGGAGCCCGAGGCGGGCGACCTGGTCTCCGCGTCGTTCGCCCGCGAGGGCATCGACGTACGGCTGGGCGCCCGCGCCGTCGAGGCCGCCCACGACGGGCGCCGGTTCATCCTGACCCTGGACGGCGGGTCGGTGCTGACCGCCGAGCGGCTGCTCGTCGCGACCGGCCGCCGGGTCGATCTGACCGGCCTGGGACTGGGCGCCGCCGGCATCGACGAACGCGGGCGCTCGGTGCCCGTGGACGACCGGATGCGCGCCGCGCCCGGTGTTTGGGCGCTGGGCGACGTGGTCGGTCTTGGCGGTTTCACCCACGTGGCCGTCTACCAGGCGGGCGTGGTGGTCCGGGACATCCTCGGCGAGGACGGCCCGGGCGCGAGCTACCACGCGGTGCCCCGGGTCGCCTTCACCGATCCCGAGGTGGGAGCGGTCGGGCTGACCGAGGCACAGGCCAGGTCGCACGGCCTCGCGGTGCGCGCGGCCACCGTGCCGCTGCACGAGTCGTCGCGCGGGTGGATCCACAAGACCGGCAACGACGGCCTGATCAAACTGGTCGAGTCCGGCGGTGTGCTGGTCGGCGCGACCAGCGCCGGGCCGTGCGGCGGCGAGGTGCTCGGCGCGCTGGCGGTGGCCGTGCACGCCCGGGTCCCGATCGCCACCCTCCGCCAGATGATCTTCGCGTTTCCGACGTTCCACCGCGCGCTGGAACCCGCCCTGCGATCATTGGAGGATCCGGTGGCGGCTCGACCTGGTACGTGATTACATGATTACAAGGAGGTGGAGCCGTCATGGTCGTCGAGTACATCCGTTACCGGATTCCCAAGGGTGAGACGGCGGAGGTGTTCGAGAGCGCCTACAGCAGAGCCGTGATCCCGCTCGGCAAGGCGCCCCAATGCCTGTCGTACGAGTTGTCCAGGTGCACGGAAGAACCGGAAAGCTACATCCTGCGCATCGAGTGGACCTCCACGAAGGACCATCTCGAGGGGTTCCGGGGCAGTGATCACTTCCGTGAGTTCTTCGCGGAGATCAGGCCGTTCGTGTCCAACATCGAGGAGATGCGGCACTACGAGCCGCTGATCACCGGCTCCTGAGCCCGGTCAGCCCTCGATCAGCTTGAGCCCGGCCACGCCCGCGACGATCAGGAGCAGGCAGGCCAGGCGGGCGGGGGAGGCGCTCTCACCCAGGGCGATGATCCCGCTGAGCGCGACCCCCACGGCGCCCAGGCCCACCCAGACCGCGTAGGCGGTGCCCAGCGGCAGGTCGCGCAACGCGAAGGCGAGCAGGACGAAGCTGAGCACGGCGGCCGTCACGCCGACGGCCGCCGGCCAGAACCGGGTGAACCCCTCCGACCGTTCGAGGGCCAGCGCCCACACGACCTCCAGCAGCGCGGCCGCGGCCAGCGTAAGCCAGGGCATCGCGGTCAGGCCGTCGTTCCGGCGTCCACGGCGATGGACGCGCCGGTGATGTAGCGGCCACCGGGACCGGCCAGATGCGCCACCGTCGCGGCGATGTCCTCTGGGGCGCAGTAGCGGTCCAGCGCGGTGAACGCCCGCTCGCCCGCCGCGTCGGGGCTGTCGGCCGGGTTCATCTCCGTGTCGGTCGAGCCGGGGGCGACCAGGTTGGCGGTGATCCCCCGGGAGCCTAGGTCTCTGGCCAGCCCCTTGGTGAGGCCGATCAGCGCGGACTTGCTCATCGCGTAGAGCGTCCAGTCCGGGTACGGCACGCGGTCGGCCAGGCTGCTGCCGATGTTGATGATCCGCCCGCCGTCCGTCATGTGCCGGGACGCGGCCTGGGCGAGCACGAACGAGGCCCTGGCGTGGATGGCCATGGTCCGGTCCAGCTCCTCCAGCGTGACCTCGCCGAGCGGGCCGAAGGGGGCGATCCCCGCGTTGTTGACCAGGATGTCCAGCCGGCCCAGCTTCGCCACCACGTGTTCGACGGCCGAGGTCAGCGCGGCCGCGTCGGTCGCCTCCGCCGGTACGGCCAGCCCGCGCCGCCCCGCCCCCTCGATCGCGCCGACCACCTCGGCGGCGCGCCCGACCGCATTCGCGTAGGTGATGGCCACGTCGGCGCCGTCGCCCGCCAGCCGCCGGGCGATCGCGGCGCCGATTCCCCGGCTGCCGCCCGTCACCAGGGCCACTCGTCCGTTGAGCATGTTCGCCTCCAAAAAGCAGAATGTATTCCGTTTGTAGAGTAAGCGGAATGGATTCCGGATCGCAACTCGATAAGGTGGGCGCGTGACGCAGACCCGGCGAGCGCTGCCCCAGGCCGGTCGGGGCGACCGGCGCGGAGAGGAGCGCGCCGACGCCGCCAGGAACCGCGCGAGGATCCTCGCCGCCGCCGAGGAGATCGTCGCCACGCGCGGCGTCGAGGCGCTGTCCATGGCCGACGTCGCCGCCGCGGCCGGGGTCGGCGTCGGCACCCTCTACCGGCGTTTCGGCGATCGGTCCGGCCTGGCCTACGCACTCATCGACCGGCGCGAGCGCGACTTCCAGGCGTCGTTCATGGGCGGCCCCCCGCCGCTCGGCCCCGGCGCGCCCGCCGCCGCGCGGATCCGCGCCTTCCTCCAGGCCCTCGCGGGTCGCGTCGCCGGGCAGCTCGACCTGCTGCTGATGGCCGAGACCGCGACGCCGTTCGCCCGGTTCGGCGGTGCCTACGACGCCTACCACCGGCACCTGGCGATCCTGCTGGCCGACCTACCGTCCCCGGCCGGACACCGCGCCGATCCCTCCTACCTGGCCGACGCGCTGCTCGCCCCGCTGGCCGCCAACCTGCTCGCCTACCGGATGCGCGAGCACGGCCTCACCCTCGACGCCGTGCGCGCCGGGCTCGACGACCTGCTGGCCGGAGTCACCTCGGGCGCGAGGTCCGCGAGCTGAATGACGGCAACCGGGTGGGCCGCGGCCCCGGCGGCTAGGCTGGGCCGTCATGATCGGTCGGATCCTCGCGGCGGTCACGCTGATCGCGCTCTCGTCGGCCGCGCCCACGTCAGCGGCGGCGGAGCGCGCACCCGTCCGGTGCGAGCCGCCCAAGGGCAGCGTGCGGGTGGGGGAGTCCTGGGCGCAGCGGCGCGTGGACGCCCGCCGGGTGTGGCCGCTGAGCAGGGGCGACGGGGTCACCGTGGCCATGGTGGACAGCGGCGTCGACCTGACCCATCCGCAGCTCCGGGTGGCCGGGCAGGTCGATTTCACCGGCACCGGGCACCGTGACTGCCTGGGACACGGCACCGCCGTCGCGATGATCATCGCCGGGCAGTACCTGAAGGGCGTGCCCTGCAGGCCGATGTCCCGCGCCTGGGGCAGCAGCTCCACCAGCGGGAGCAGCGGGTTCGACGAGGTGGCCACCAGGTCGTAGTCGTCCACGAACACGTAGAGGTCGGCCCCCTGCCACCAGCTGCTACGGAGTCGATGCCCTGCGCGGCGAAGGCGCGCTCGCGCTGTTCGAGGATCGAGGCGACCTCCGCCACCGTGCGCCGCACGCGGTCGCCGTCCAGACGGGTGGCCACGCCGCGCCCGGCGGCGCTCCCACCAGGCGCGACACGCTGTGCCGCTCCTGGAACTCGCTCATGTCGAAGCGGACCGTCCGGTCCTGGTCGCCGAACAGCGCCTCGGCCAGCGCGCGGGCCAGTTCCGTCTTGCCCACCCCGGTCGGCCCGAGGAAGAGGAAGGAACCGATGGGCCGCCCCGGATCGCCGAGCCCGGCGCGCGACCTGCGCACCGCCTCGGCCACCGCCGCGACCGCTTTGTCCTGGCCGATCACCCGCTGGTGCAGCCACCGCTCCAGCGCCAGCAGGCGCTCCCGCTCCTCCTGGGTGAGCTGCGCGATCCGGATGCCGGTGGCCCGGGAGACGATGGCGGCGATCTCCTCGCCGGTGACCTCGGGCACGGCGGGCGGCCCGTCGTGGGTCTCGTCGATGCGGCGGGTCAGCTCGGCGATCTCGTCGCGCAGCTCCCTGGCGCGTTCGTAGTCCTCGCCCGCGCCCCATCCGTCCCATCGGTCGCGCCCGTTCACCCGAACGGCGACGGCCCGCGCACCGGGGCCGCCGCGCGCGTGAGGCGGTCGATCTCCGCGATGTCGTCGCCGCTCAGCTCCAGGTCGAGCGCGCCCACGCTCTCCTTCGGATGGGAGTGCCTGCGGGAGTCGACGATCAGGTCGATGTGGTCGGTGCCGAGGGCCGAGAGGCTCTCCTCGACCTCCTGGCGCAGGCGGGACGGGCTGGAGTCGCGCACCAGGCGCCTGCCGTCCAGCCGGAGGCCGCCTTTGGTGGCGATCACCACGGAGTCGCGGCCGGAGCCCAGTTCGGCGGCGAGGGCCCGGCCGAGCAGCCGTTCGGAGACGCCGAACCCGTAGCCGTGCGCGGTGTCGAAGAAGTTGATCCCCAGGTCTCTCGCCGCGCGGATCGACTCCACCGCCGCCCGTTCGTCGACGCTCCCCCAGTCGCCGCCGAACTGCCAGGTTCCGTAACGGATCGGGGTCACGCGCAGCCCGGTGCGTCCCGGCGTCACGGTACGCATCTCTCACATCCCCGTTTCGATCTCCTGTCCGGCGAAGGGCCTACCCGCCTCCACGGTGGGTAGTCGTCGCCCGTTTCCAGGCCGTTGGTGGCCTATGATCCAGTTCGGCCGCATGGGCGTCCATGTCGGCGTACGGGTTGACGTGGAGGGCAAGTGGTCAGCGGATCGCAGCCGACGGCTGGCGGCAACGGCGCCCATGGGGAGCCGAGAGCCGAGGAACGGGAGCTACGGCGGCTGCTCGCCGGGCTGACGGCCGTCCGGGACGGCGACTTCCGCACCCGGCTGCCCGCCGACACCGACGGGCTGCCCGGCGAGATCGCCTCGGTGTTCAACGGCATGGTGGACCAGTTGGCGCTGTTCACCTCCGAGGTGACGCGCGTCGCGCGGGAGGTCGGCACCGAGGGCCGCCTCGGCGGCCAGGCCGAGGTGCCGGGCGTGTCGGGCACCTGGAAGGACCTCACCGAGTCGGTCAACGCCATGGCGGGCAACCTGACCGGCCAGGTGCGCAGCATCGCCGAGGTCACCACGGCGGTGGCGCGCGGCGACCTGTCGCAGAAGATCGACGTGGACGCCCGGGGCGAGATCCTGGAGCTGAAGAACACCGTCAACACCATGGTCGACCAGCTCTCCTCCTTCGCCGAGGAGGTCACCCGGGTGGCCCGCGAGGTCGGCACGGACGGCAGGCTCGGCGGCCAGGCGTACGTCAAGGGCGTGGCGGGCACCTGGCGCGACCTCACCGACTCGGTGAACTCGATGGCGGGCAACCTGACCGGCCAGGTGCGCAACATCTCCCAGGTGGCCACGGCCGTGGCCAAGGGCGACCTGTCGCAGAAGATCACCGTCGAGGCCGAGGGCGAGGTCGCCGCCCTCGCCCAGACCATCAACACCATGGTGGACACGCTGGGCGCCTTCGCCGACGAGGTGACCCGGGTGGCCCGCGAGGTCGGCACCGAGGGCCGCCTCGGCGGCCAGGCCCGCGTCCCCAACGTGGCCGGGACCTGGAAGAACCTCACCGACAGCGTCAACTCGATGGCCGACAACCTGACCGGCCAGGTGCGCAGCATCGCCACCGTCACCACGGCGGTGGCCAACGGTGACCTCACCCGCAAGATCGACGTGGACGCCCGGGGCGAGATCCTGGAGCTGAAGACCACCATCAACACCATGGTGGACCAGCTCTCCTCGTTCGCCGCCGAGGTGACGCGCGTCGCCAGGGAGGTGGGCAGCGAGGGCAGGCTCGGCGGGCAGGCCGAGGTCGAGGGGGTCTCCGGGACCTGGAAGCGGCTCACCGAGAACGTCAACGAGCTGGCCGGGAACCTGACCCGCCAGGTCCGCGCCATCGCCGAGGTCACCAGCGCGGTCACCTCCGGCGACCTCACCCGCTCCATCACCGTGGACGCCGAGGGCGAGCTGGCCGACCTGAAGGACAACATCAACTCCATGGTCGAGTCGCTGCGCGAGTCCACCGCGGCCAGCGAGGAACAGGGCTGGCTCAAGTCCAACCTGGCCAGGATGTCCGGGCTGATGCAGGGCCACCGCGACCTGGCCACGGTCGCCGAGCTGGTCATGAACGAGCTGGCGCCGCTGGTGTCGGCGCAGTTCGGCGCCTTCTTCCTGGCCGAGGACGGCGAGCTGCAACTGATCAGCGCCTATGGCTACCCGGTCGCCTCGCAGCGGCCGGACCGCTTCGGCATCGGTGAGGGCCTGGTGGGACAGGCCGCCAGGACCCGCCGCACGATCGCGCTCGACGACGTGCCGTCCGGGTACGTGACCATCTCCTCCGGGCTCGGCCGGACCGACCCGTCCTCCCTGATCGTGATGCCCGTCGTGGTCGAGGAGCAGGTGCTCGGCGTGATCGAGCTGGCCTCGGTGCACGAGTTCACCCCGGTCCACCGGGCCTTCCTGGACCAGCTCCTGGAGACCATCGGCGTCAACCTCAACACCATCGTGGCCAACGCCCGCACCGACGAGCTGCTGGCGGAGTCGCAGCGGCTCACCGAGGAACTGCGGGCCCGCTCGGTGGAACTGCAGACTCAGCAGGAGGAGCTGCGTCGCTCCAACGCCGAGCTGGAGGAGAAGGCCCGCCTGCTGGTCAGCCAGAACCAGGACATCGAGACCAAGAACCTGGAGATCGAGCAGGCCCGCCAGGAACTGGAGGACCGGGCGCAGCAGCTCGCGCTGGCCTCCAAGTACAAGAGCGAGTTCCTCGCCAACATGAGCCACGAGCTGCGCACCCCGCTGAACTCGCTGCTCATCCTCGCCCAGTTGCTGGCCCAGAACCACACCAGGAACCTGACGCCCAAGCAGGTGGAGTACGCCGGGATCATCCACTCGGCCGGGTCGGACCTGCTCCAGCTCATCAACGACATCCTCGACCTGTCCAAGGTCGAGGCGGGCAAGATGGACGTCAACCCCGAACCCGTGCCGCTGCGCAGGCTGCTGGACTACGCCGAGGCCACGTTCCGCCCGCTGACCACCCAGAACAACCTCGACTTCGTGGTCACCACGGCGCCGGGCACCCCGGCCGAGCTGCTCACCGACGACTCGCGGCTGCGGCAGATCCTGCGCAACCTGTTGTCCAACGCGGTCAAGTTCACCGAGGCCGGCATCGTCGAGCTGCGCATCGAGCCGGCCGCGCAGACGGAGCTGCCCGCCTCGGTCCGCCCGCACGGCGCGGCGGTCGCGCTGCGGGTCGTGGACACCGGCATCGGCATCCCCGAGCAGCAACTTGAGGCCATCTTCGGCGCGTTCCAGCAGGCCGACGGCACCACCAGCCGAAAGTACGGCGGCACCGGGCTCGGCCTGTCGATCAGCCGCGAGATCGCCTACCTGCTGGGCGGGGCCATCACCGCCGAGAGCACGCCGGGCCAGGGCAGCGTCTTCACCCTGTACCTGCCGATCTCCCGCCCCGACTTCGAAGACCGCGGCGCCGTCCCTGCGCCGCAGGACGACACGGTGGCCGAGGAGCCCGTCGCGGCGCCCGAGCCGCCCGCCGCGACGGTCCCCGCCAGGCGGCGGCGTCTCCTGGTCATCGAGGAACGGCCCCGGGGGCTGCTGTCGCTGGTCACCGAGAGCGTCCTGACGGACCTGTCGGGCCGGGGCGAGCGGGAAGGCGAGGTGGAGATCGTCACCGCCGTCGGTGCGCAGGAGGCCGCCTCGGTGCTCGCCGGGCAGGCGTGCCACTGCATCGTCCTGGACCTGGACCTGCCGAACGGGGCCGCGTTCACCCTGCTGGAGGCCATGAACGGCGACCCCGCGCTGCGCGACGTGCCGATCCTGGCCTACGACAACTGGCGGATGAGCCCCCGCCGTGAGGACGTCTCGCGGTACCGCACCGGCGACCGTCCGCTGGAGCTGCTGTCCAGCCTGGACGAGCTGCGCGAGCGGATCGCCCTGCACCTGACCGCCGACCAGCCGGGCGACGTGCTGCCGCTCGACCGGCGGATCGCCGAGACCGAGCCGCGGAAGCTGGACGACGCGCTGGCCGGGCGCACCGTGCTCGTCGTGGACGACGACGCGCGCAACCTGTTCGCGCTCACCAGCATCCTGGAGATCATCGGCATGCACGTGCTGCACGCCGAGGACGGCCGCAAGGCCATCGAGGTGCTCACCGCGCACCCGGAGACCGACATCGTGCTGATGGACGTGATGATGCCGGAGATGGACGGCTACACCGCCACCGCCGCGATCAGGGCCATGCCCGGATACACCGACCTGCCGATCATCGCGGTCACCGCCAAGGCGATGCCCGGCGACCAGGACAAGAGCCTGGCCTCCGGGGCGAGCGACCACGTCACCAAGCCGGTCGACGCCGAGCACCTGATCACCCGCATGCAGCACTGGCTGAACGCCTAGGGAACCTCCCCGTGCCCCGGGTGCACGCCCGGGGCACGGTCCGATTCACAAGGAGCGGCACACGTGCAGACCCACCCCGGCACCGGCGACCCGGCCGGCGAGAGCGGGACGCCCGAGGGCGGGCACCTCGGCAGGCTGGCCGCCACCATCGACCGGCTGCGCCGGGAGGTGCAGCGGGCCCACCTGGCCGCCGACGGCCGGGCGCTGATCGAGATGGCCACCGGGATCCTCGTCGAGCGCCTGGGGTGCGGCCCCACCCAGGCCGCCCAGCAGCTCACCACGCTGGCCGAGCAGGCCGGGGTGCCCGTGGTGCACCTGGCCGCCGACCTGATCAACCAGTCGTCCAGGGACCGGGTGAGCGAGGTGGCCCGCGACTTCCTGGCGATGGCGGGCGGCGACGCCGGGGACGACGAACCGGTGGCGCTGCGGCTGCGCACCGCCGAGAGCGGGCTGCTCAGCGCCCCGGACACGCAGGCGGTCGCCGAGTCGCTGCTGGAGCACGCGCTGACCCCGCTGGGCGCGACCGCGGTCGCGGTGTGGCTGGCCGACACCGGGGCGGCGCTGACGCTCGCCGGATACGCCGGCTTCGGCCTGGAGGAGGCCCGCCGCTGGCGGTACGTGCCGCCGGGCGTGGCGACGCCCGCCCGCAAGGCGCTCACCGAGCGCGCCGTCGCCCGCATCCCCAGCCTGCGCGAGGCCGGGCTGCCCTCGATCGGCCACCGCCAGGTCGGCGGCGGCAGGGTCGTCGCGCCCGCCGGGACCGGCGGGCGCATCATCGGCGTCCTGGAGATCTGCTGGCCCGACGAGGTAGGGCCGCTGTCCCCGCAGATCCGGCGGCAGGTCGAGGCGCTGGCCGAGCTGTGCGCGCACACCCTGGACGGCCCGGCAGGACCGCCGCCGGGCACGCCGGACCTCGCCCAGGTCGTGGAACTGGCCGACGGCCTGCTCGACGCCGCCGTGGTGCTGACCCCGCACCTGGACCCGGAGGGCAGGCTCGCCGACTTCCGCATCCACCACGCCAACGCCCGCTTCCTGGACCCGGCGGGACGGCCCCGCAGCAGCGTCACCGGCTCCCTGATGCTGGAGGCGTACCCCATGGCCGCAGGTGACGGCGGCCTGTTCGAGAAGATCGAGCGGGTGCACGCCACGGGCGAGGCGTTCAGGACCGACCGTATGGCGGTGACCGCCCTGGTGGACCAGGTGCCGCTGACCACCACGGCCGGGGTCAGCGTCACCCGCCACGGCGACGGCGTCCTGCTCATCTGGCGCATCGAGGACGAGATGGCCAGGGTCGCGAGCCTGCTGCAGCACGCCCAGCGGCTGGGCCGCATCGGCGGCTTCGAGGAGAACGCGGTCACCGGCGAGATCGTCTGGAGCCGCCAGATCTACGACCTGTACGGCCTGCCCGCCGCCGCCCCGCCCATCCCGCTGGAGGGCCTGCGCGACCACGCCCACCCCGACGACGGCGCCGCGATCGCCCGCTTCCAGCGCACCCTGCTGCACCACCGGCATCCCGCCTCAGTCGCCTTCCGCGTCCAGCGGCCCGAGGGCGTCTCCCGGCACATCCGCGTCGTCGCCGAGCCGGTCTTCGGAGAAGACTCCCGGCTGACCGCCGTCCGAGGCGTATACCAGGACATCTCCTCCCAGCACTGGACCGAGGTCGCGCTGGCCGCCACCCGCGACAGGCTCGAACACAGCGAGCAGCAGTCGGCCGAGCGGAACAAGCTGGCCCTGCAGCTCCAGCAGGCCATCATGCCTCCGATGCGGCCCCCGATCGACGCCCTGGGCCTGCGCATCGCGGTGCGATACCGCCCGGCGGAGAAGGAGCACCTGGTCGGCGGCGACTGGTACGACACGGTGGTCCTGCCGTCCAAGCAGATCCTGCTGTCGGTCGGCGACGTCGCCGGGCACGGGATCGAGGCCGCCACCGGGATGGTCGTGCTGCGCAACGCGCTGCGCGGCCTGGCGACCACCGGCGCGGGGCCCGGCCAGTTGCTCGCCTGGCTCAACCTCGTCGCCCACCATCTGGCCGACAACATCACCGCCACCGCGGTCTGCGCCCTGTACGACCCCGACACCCGGGTGCTGCGCTGGGCCCGCGCCGGGCACCTGCCGCCGGTGCTGGTGCGCGACGACGAGCCGGAGGAACTGCCGCTGATCGGCGGGCTGCTGCTCGGGGCGGTCTCCGAGGCGTCCTACGAGGAGGGCGACGTCCAGCTCCACCCCGGCGACACCCTGCTCATGTTCACCGATGGGCTGATCGAGCGCAGGGACCAGGCGCTGCAGCACTCGCAGGAGCGGTTCCTGGCCGGGACCAGGGCGGGCGCGGCCTCGCTGGACGAACTCCTGGACCGCCTGCTCGCCCATTCGGAGTCGGACACCGACGACGACACCTGCCTGATCGGCGTACGGCTGCGCTGAGCGGGATCAGGTGGGGGAGCGGCGGGTCACGACCGAAGGGGTCACCTCGCCGACCCCGCGCACCGCGACCGGCTCGCCGGGGTTCAGCGTGAACGCGGCGTCACCGGCCAGCGCCTCGGCCAGCGCCGGGTCGGCCAGCACGCTGCCGGCCGCGGCCAGCGCGGTCAGCCTGCTCGCCAGGTTGACCGGCGCGCCGTAGACGTCGCCCATCCGGCCGATCACCTGCCCGATGGCCAGGCCCACGCGCAGCCCGGGCATGCCCCTGGTGCGGGCGTGGACCTCCAGGAGCCGCAGGCCGATCTCCGCCGACTCGTGGGCGGTGTCGGTGACGAACAGCACGGAGTCGCCGAGGGTCTTGACCAGCCGCCCGCCGGAGGAGGCCACCACGTCGGCGGACCGGCCCTCGAACCGCTCGACCAGCCTGGCCAGGTCGTTCTCCGGGATCTGACGGCTGAGCCGGGTGAACCCGACGAGGTCGGCGAAGCCGACCGCCAGGCGGACCGCGCTGCTCTCCTGGTCGACCAGCCGCCCCGCCGCCGAGGCCAGATGCCGCCGCCAGGCGTAGACCAGCAGCTTCTCCAGCTCGGGCACCACCCATTCGGCGCGGCCCCGCCAGGCCGCTCCGCGCCTGGCCAGCGGCACGCCCGCCGAGGCCAGCGCCTCGGAGCCCAGCTCGGCCTGCGACTCGGCAAGCCGGGCCGTGTAGCCGCCCAGCGACCTGGTCATCAGCAGCAGGTGCTCGTCGTCGTAGGCGCCCGCGCTCACCATGCCGACCATGGTCTTGAGCGCCTCGACGTCGGCCTCGGTGAACTCCACGGCGTCGTCGGGGACGTTGGCGAAGCCGAGCGCCCGCCACAGCCTGCGCGCCCGGTAGACCGGGACACCGGCCATCGCTGCGACCTCGCGGCTGGTATAGCGGCGTTGCCTGTTCAGGAACGTCTCCGCCAGACCGCTGTCACCCGCAGGGTTGTCCCGCCTCATGACCCTTCTGCCCGTCGTGCCCCGTCGCCACCTGCTTTCCGAAACATACATCGTGGCGCTGACATTCCGGATTCGGACGACCGATGCGACACGCCGCAGGTTAGACCGGGGCCGGGCACTCCGCCTTCTTATCCTGCCGATGAGCAGGGCAGACATCATCGGGGGCAGGAACATGAGCGACGACTTCGTGCTGGACGTGCAGAAGATCCGCCAGCAGGCCCGGGCCAAGATGGCCGAAGGGCCGGTCACCGACACCTACGGCAAGGACAAGAACCGGGTCATCGAGATCCTCAACGACGTGATCGCGACCGAGGTCGTGTGCTGGCTGCGCTACACCCGCCACGCGATCTCGGCCGTCGGCGTGGACCGCGCGCAGGTCGCCGCGGAGTTCACCGAGCACGCCAAGGAGGAGATGAACCACGCGCTGCGGGCCGCCCAACGCGTCTCCCAGCTCGGCGGCGAACCCGACTTCGACCCGGCCAAGCTGGTGCAGCGCGCGCACACCGACTACACGGCCCCGGCCGACCACGACCTCACCCAGATGCTGCGCGACAACCTGGAGGCCGAGCGCATCGTCATCGACATCTACCAGGAGATCATCCTCTGGCTCGGCGAGGGCGACCCGACCACCCGGCGGCTGATGGAGTCGATCAAGGAAGAGGAGGAGGATCACGCGGACGACCTCCTCGACCTGCTCGGCGGCTGAGCGCCGCGCGGCGGGCACTTCGCGATCCCTTGGCGTTGCGCGGAGACGGCCGGGGGTATGGGCCGGGGCATGGCAGAGATCGGCTACACGATGTTGTGCGAGCAGACCCCGGCCAGGCAGCTCGTCGCCGACGTGGCGCGCGCCGAACGAGCGGGGTTCGACTACGCCGTCATCTCCGACCACTACTTTCCGTGGATCGAGGAGCTGGGGCACTCGCCGTACGCCTGGTCGGTGCTCGGGGCCGCCGCGCAGGCGACCGAGCGCCTGCCGCTGATGACCTACGTGACGTGCCCGATCATGCGTTACCACCCGGCCGTCGTGGCGCAGAAGGCGGCGACCATGGGCGTGCTGTCGCAGGGCCGCTTCACGCTCGGGCTCGGGGCGGGGGAGAACCTGAACGAGCACGTCATCGGGAACGGCTGGCCCTCGGTGGACACCAGGCACCTGATGTTCCGCGAGGCCATCGAGATCATCATCCGGCTCTTCGGCGGCGGGTACTGCGGCTACCGGGGCGAGTTCTTCGACCTCGACTCCGCCCGGCTCTACGACCTGCCGGACAAGCCGGTGCCGCTGGCCATCGCGGCCTCCGGCGGACGCTCGGCGGAGATCGCCGCGGAGCACGGCGACGCGCTGGTCTCCGTGGCCCCCGACTCCGGGCTGGTGTCCGCGTTCGCCGGGGCGGGCGGGCACGGCAAGCCCGTCTACGGCCAGCTCGCCATCTGCTACGACACCGACGAGCGGGCGGCCAGGGAGCGCGCGCACCGGCTGTGGCGCTGGTCGGTGGCGGGCTGGAAGGTGATGGCCGAGCTGCCCGGGCCGGTGAACTTCGCCGCCTACGCCCGGACGGTGACCCCCGACGACGTGGCGAGTTCGGTGCCCTGCGGGGCCGACGTGGGGGCCGTGGTCGAGGCCGCCCGCGCCTACGTCGAGGCCGGGTTCACCCACCTCGCGCTGGTCCAGATCGGCGGCGCGCACCAGGAGCCCTTCTTCGAGTGGTCGGAGCGGGAGCTGCTGCCCGCGCTGCGGGCCCTGTGATCGGGCCCTGTGATCGGGCCCTGTGATCGGGCCCTGTGATCGGGCCCTGTGATCGGGCCCTGTGATCGGGCCCTGTGA
>NZ_JARLTC010000049.1 GCF_029382225.1 Spongiactinospora sp. TRM90649 | reverse complement strand
ACTACTCCGGGACAAGGCTGGCGTGCTCACCCACCAACGATCAATGACCTAGCAAGGTTCGGTGACGCGGCACTAGCCGCCGTCATGGCTGCACAACAGGACGACCGCAACGTCGTGACCGCGCTCTGCGCAGCGGCCGGCTTGTCCTACCGGGATTTACGCGCCAGGGTCCGCGATACGTCGGTTCCCACCGACCTACGTGGCAAGTGGAAGAACGACCAGTTGAAGGCGGTCTTTGACGTCATCGACGCAGTCATCACCGGCCAAGTGACGGCAACCAGTCCGGCCGCCCAGCCAGCCCGGCCGGTTGAACACCTGCTACCCGAGATCGACGACGAGCCTGAGCGGCAGCGCGGGTGGGCATTGGTTGAGCAGATGAGGGCCCACGGTGTCCCGTATGAGCTTCTGCTGACCCAGCGAGCAGTTGGCAGTGCATGGGTCGCCCACAGGAGCAGCACGGGCAAGAAGGTGCAAGCTGCGGTAACGACCTCTCTATGCGAGCTGCTTGACAAGCGGTCGGTGCCCTATCACCGGCTTGCCATGAACGCGGCGTCACGGGAGCTGTTGACGCGGGTGGGAGCCAACCCGACTGCTGCTGCGGAGGACGGACGTAACGAGGGCGGGCAACTCGCCGTGCTGGTGCATTCTCCGGCACTGACCCACGCGGTCGCCGTCTCGGTCGCACGGGACGGCGGAACGGCAAGGAAGAGCGGAGCCAGGCTGGGCACCCTTCCGGCGCGCCTCGGCATCGCCTGCAGTGTGGTGTTGGTAGGACCGGGGTGGGCGGAACGGAACACCACGGCTGAACTCGCTCGTCCGTTTCATGGACGGATTTATACAGAGCGGACAGTCCCTGAGCTTGCGGACGCGCTCAGCGGCATGGTTGCCCAGAGCGAAAGCCTTGTACCGGTCGAGCAGAATCGCGGCACACAGTCCACCGCATCGGTTGACGGTCCATCGGAGGCCCGCCCATGAGTTCGCTGACCCAGCAGGCGCGGCGCGGGGTCATTGCGGCGGCTAAGGCGGCGGTCACGGAGCAGACTGAACGCAGACCGTTCGAATGGCGCGGGGATAACATCATGCTGCCCGTGGTCACCGTCCCGGTGGGTGATGTCCTACTCAACCACCGGACGCACCGGGTACGCGCCCAGGTCGAGGGTCTCGGGGCCGACGGCGCCATCATCGAGACCAAGCCGGACAGTGAGGAAGCGCAACAACTACTGGCCGACCTCATTCGGCAAACCAGCGGGTACGCCGAGGTCAAGGCCATGATCCGTCATGAAAAGCAGCGCGAGCCGGGGCTTATCACGCACGAGGGTGTGCTGGTCAACGCAAACACTAGAGCGGTTGCCTTGCGAGACCTGCACGAGGAGGTACCGCACGAGAGTTCCTTCGCGTTCATCAAGGTCCAGGTCCTGCCGGATAACGCCGACAGCATCGAGATCATGCAGCTGGAGTTCAATTTCCAGATGCGGCGGAACTACCAGCAGCCCTACTCGTTCACAAATCAGTTACTGTTCATCAAGGATCTGCTGGACTCCAACCTAAAGCCGGACGAAATCGGCGTGCAGATGAAGCCACACTACGATCCGACATCTGCGAAGGATCGACGTGCAGCCGCCGAAGAAGTGGAGGGCGAGGACCGACTTCGGCAAATCATCGAGGAACTGATCGCCGCAAGCAGTGGAGCTCTGTGTTGGCCCGACTTCGACGACGACCGGCAGAACTTGATCGAGATCGATGAGACCTACCGGAGGATGGTCGCACGCAAAGGCCCGGATGCAGCGCGCCGTGTCAAGCAGGCGAAACTCGTCGGCCTCCTCGCCGGGATGGACTACCGCCGAGTAAGGCGCATCGATGAGTCGTATCTGGATAGTTACGTGCTCCAGGCGCTTGAGGAAGAGCCGAACTTGCGGCCTGCCGCGAAGGCCCTGGCGATTGGACAACAGGAGGCCCCTCGCGCAGACCTAGGAGGGCTTTCCCTCCTCGATGACCTCAATGAGGACCCGCCTGTTGATCAACCCGGGGAGGTCACCCTGCAGCCGCTGTTCGACGTGCTCGTCCGCCACGGCAAGGTCAACGGCGACACTGACTGGGACGCCGAAGTGGAGATGCCGACCGCTGAGGGCACCACGAGGCTGCCGAAGAATACGTTCTTCGACGCGGTCAAGGCTGCGATGCAGACAGCGGCGGACAGCAAGGCGCAGGACGATCAGGGCCAGGACGCCCGCGACCTTCCGCGGCGTCAGCTGAACGCCGCTGGCGCTGCGTGTGACCGAGTACGCCGGGCGTACGACGAGCTTGAGGACGACGGCGATCAGCCGGAGCCGATGGCGCTCGAGCGCGCCCTCGACGCCTACCTGCGCTCGCACGATGAACTGCTGCGCTACCTGTCAGAACGTGGGTTCGCCGCTGCGGAGAATCGACTGTGACCGACGGACCTGCTATCTCGCTCGACTTCGACCCGACGGCGAACGTGGTCCTCGCCCAGAAGGTCGGTGCCGTCCCAGCCGTGTTCTGGGGCCAGCTGCGCGTCGAGTGGGGCTACGACGGCGACCCAGCCCGGTCTATCCGGGTACCGCTCGAACGATTTCGCGAGAACATCGGCTGGCTGGGCCCAGCCTGCAACCGCTATAACGTCAATATCGCGTGGGAGCCTGCCGCCGAGGCGATCATTACCACGATCAAGCTTGAACGCAGGCAGCTCGAACACGCACGCCGCGAGGTCAACACACCGATGACCCCCGACGACGTGCAACGCCGCCTCAACGGCAGCCGCTTCGCCAGGCAGCTCAAGCCATTCCAACTTCGCGACGCGGCCAAACTGCTCGGTCTGGCGCACGGCGCAAACTTCTCCGTACCCGGCGCCGGCAAGACATCCGTGGCATACGCCGTGTATGAGGCGGAGCGCCGCGCTGAGAGAGTCGATCAGCTCCTGGTCGTTGCGCCGCTGTCGGCGTTCGACGCATGGGAGACGGAGATCGGGGAGTGCTTCAAGCCGGGGATGGCCCCAGTCATCAGGGTGTTCGGGACGCCGGGCAGTCAGGACGCTGAGGTCCTGCTGGTCAACTACCACCGTTTGGCGGCGTACCTCAGCGAGCTTACGAGGTGGGTCCGCAGACGGCCGACCTTGGTGCTGCTTGATGAAGCGCACCGGATGAAGGCGGGCCGCATCGGCCAGCACGGTAGCGCGTGTCTCGACCTTGCGTTTTCGGCGTCACGGCGGGACATCCTGACGGGGACGCCCGCTCCGCAGTCGGCCCAGGACTTCGTCGCCCTATATGAGTTTTTATGGCCAGGGCAGTCACGGCGGATCCTCCCGGCCGAGGTGATGACGACGAACCCCCAACCGGAAATACTCCACGCAATCAACCGAGCCCTACAGCCGCTCTTCGTGCGCACCACGAAGGGGGAGCTGGAGCTGCCTCGGCCCACTCGCAGGCCGGTCGTAGTCCCGTTGAGTGGCCTGCAGCGGGAGATCTATTTGAGTCTCCGCGATCGCTATGCAGGCATGCTGCGCGTCTCGATGAATGACCGCGTTGAACTGGCCCGCATGGGCACGATCGTCATGTACCTGCTCGAGGCCGCGAGCAACCCCCAGCTGCTTGCGGTCGGGTCACGCGACCTGCCGGGGGAGTTCGCCCATCCACCGTTGCCCGTCAAACCTGGGAGCCGATTGTGGGAAATGATCGTCGGCTACAGCCGCTATGAGACGCCCCCCAAGTTCACCCGCCTACGGGAGATCATCGCTCAGAACGTCGCTGATCCGGCCGGTCCCCGCAAGACGCTGGTGTGGTCGAACTTCGTTTCCAACCTCGAAGGTTTGAAACGGTGGCTGGCCGAGTACCAGCCCGCCATGATCCACGGCGGGGTTCCGTCCGTCACAAGCGCGCCCACTGCGGCGATCACCCGGGAGTCGGAGCTGCGGCGCTTCCGCAAGGACGACGACTGCAAGGTCCTGCTCGCCAATCCCGCGGCGATGAGCGAGGGCGTCAGCCTTCACCACGAATGCCATGACGCGGTCTACTTCGACAGAACCTTCAACGCTGGCCACTACTTACAAAGCATCGACCGCATCCACCGGCTCGGCATGGATCCCGACCAGCGCACTACGTTGCTTTTCATGATCACAGATGACACCATCGATCAGGTCGTTGACACTCGAATCCGGGACAAGGCCACCAACCTTGCTCGAGCTCTGGACGACAAGGAGCTTGTACGGATGTCGCTGCCTGACGACGAGGACTACGGAGCCCCGATCGAGACCGATGCAGACATGGCCGCGTTACTTGCCCATATCGACGGCCAGGACAAGTGAACAGCTGTGCTGCCCGAGCCGCTCCCGGTCCATCCGAGTCACCGGCACCTCCAGGCGGCGTTCTATGTAGCTCGATTACTTAAGCGGGACGGCGAGCTCCGACACGCCCTCGACCGGAGCTACCGAAGCCTTGCAACAGGCGCGCTGCACGATCACCGCAGTCTCGCCGAGGGCGAACGCCTGCTCGCCCGCGCAGGCCTGCTCGCGACCCAGCAACACCTCGTCGTGCCGTCCGACGACCTGCTGGCCATGGCCCTATTGCCGGTGGACACGTTCGTCGAGGCCCTGCTTTTCAAGATCCTTACCGACCAGCGCGAGGCGTGGCTAGCACAGATGGCGACGACCGACGAGGTCCGCTGGGAGCTGGTGCCGTACGACGTGGCCACCGCGCTTGCCTCGACCTTTGAAGACGTGCGCGAACGCGATGCGTTGCTTCTTGCCGCCGCCAGGAAAATTGATCTTCAGGTGCTGCAGGAATTCGGGGACGAAGGTGAGCAGGCGGTACTTGAGGCATGCCGCACCCATCTACGCAGCGCTGGTATGCAGCACATGCTCGCCGATGTGGCCCAGGTCAGCTTGATTGACGACACCCTGGGCTATGACATCGCCAGTCCCGATGCCACCGGCCAGCGTCACCGGCTCGAGGTCAAGGCGACCTCGGCGCCACCAGGCTGGGTGGAGTTCTTCATCAGCCGGAATGAGGCCGCTGTCGCCGAGCGCGATCCGCGCTGGTCGCTGGTGGTTACTCGGCGGGAACGTGATCCCACCATCACCGAACCGGTAATGCAGGTTGTCGGCTGGCTCACCCACAGCGATTTCGCCGAGGCGCTGCCCGCAGACCCACCACTCGGCCGAGGCCAGCTTCGAGGCCGCTGGGCGTCATGTCGGATCACCATCAGTGCCCAGAGCCTGCGGCCCGGTCTTCCGCTCAGGAAACCGAACGAACCGGGCCGAACTGGTGGTCCGTAAGGGCGACTCCCGATTGGACGAACGGCACCGTAACATGATCGGTCGTTCGGGTGTACGACACACCTCCCCGCATGTCCGTGATACGAACGCCCTGGACGGTTCAGTGAGCGAACATAGGATAATCATGACCGCGATGACGATCCCGACGACCGACCCACAACTCTCGGTCCCGTCGTCCTCGCAGCCTGAACCACTTCGCAGCCCGCTCGGCAGACTCGACTACCTCAAGGTCAGCGAGGAAGCTCGAGCCGAGAGCCGCAATCGAGAGGTTCACCTTCCGCCGGTCAGTACCTACCGCTGGTGGGCTCGGCGGACGAGCGCCGTCAACGGTGCCCTCATCGACGCGTTCAACGCAATAACGCCTGGCCGGCTTCTCGTGGCCGATATGTTCGCTGGAGGCGGCGTCATCCCGCTCGCAGCCGTCGCGCGAGGCCACCAGGTGTACGCCCAGGACCTGAACCCCTGGCCAGCCGCCGGACTCACCGCAATGCTTGGGCTTCCCGCACCGGACAAACTCCGCGAGGCGGCATCGACGATCGAGCAGTGGATCCGCACCGAGGTCGAGGCCGCCTATGGCACCACTCTCATCGACGGGAACAGAGGCGTCGTCTCCCACACAATCCGAGTGGCAACGGGCGAGTGCACGGGCTGCGGTCAGCGCGCACGCATGTTCCCCCACGCGCTTGTGTCGCTGCGAAACCGCAAAGAGAGCGGAAACCCCCAAGCGTGGATGGCCTGTCGGCGTGGTCACCTCTTCTCAGCCAATTCCGACAAACGTCGACGCTGCCCGACCTGCCATGTCCTTGTCGAGCCGACCGCCACCTATACCCCGATGCGGACGATCACCTGCGAATGCGGCAAAACCGATCGCCTCGCCGATCGCGCTGAGACCTGGCAATGGGAGATCGTCCTCGTCGATAGGTCCAGCCGCACCGCGCGTGAGATCGACATCCCTACCGAGGCCGAACGCGAGCGGGCCGACTCGGGTGGATGGCAGCCAGCTCACGATCTGGGAGCGATCCCGCCAGGCCAAGAAACGAACGTACTCATCCGTCACGGCTTCCAGCGCTGGCAGGACCTGTACCCCAACCGGCAGCGCCACATGCTCGAGCGCATGCTCGATCTGGCAAGCCGTTGTTCGACAGATCCTTCGGTCCTACGCGCGGCGGAACTGGCCGTCGTTGGTAGCGCCGAGATGGCCGGGCACCTGTCCCGCTGGGACCGGTTCTACCTCAAGAGCTTCGAATCAATGGCAGGTCATCGATTCAACCTTACGACCCTGGCTGTCGAGCCGAACGTTTGGGGCGGCGTTGGCCGCGGACGCGGAACCGTCTTGCGACGCCTCAACCAGCTCGTCAAGTCCGCGAACTGGTTGCATGAGAAGACAGGCCGTGAGCTGCTCGTCCAAGGCCCGCTCACCAGCAGTACACCGGCCACCGCCATGAACGAGTGGGACGTACGCGTTGTCGAAGGCAGCAGCGAGCAGATTGTCCTACCATCGGAATCCGTGCATCTGGTTCTGACCGATCCGCCGTACCACGACGACGTGCAGTACGCAGAATTGTCTGGCCCCTTACGCGCGTGGGCTCGTCTCGCGAACGAGAAGCTCACCAACGAGGCACTCACCGGCGAAGCCGTGGTTAATAGCGCCACCGGCCAACTCGTCGACGCCGGCGCCTACGAGGCGCTGCTCGGCCGCATCTTCAAAGAGGCTGGACGTACACTTCGACCGGACGGACATCTCGTCTTCAGCTACGCCAACCGAAGCCCACGCGCCTGGATCGCCGTCTTCGGCGCGCTGCAAAGCGCTGGCCTGCGCGCGGTGGGCTGCGAGATGGTGCACAGCGAGAACGAGACCGACCATGCAAAGCGGGGCGTGCGAGCCTGCACCCTCGACCTCGTGCTCGACCTCGTTCCGGCTGGACCTTGTGCCGTCGAGCAGCATAGGCCGCATCCCGCTCCAGACATCCCGCTCACTGACGAACGACGGTTCCTCAACGTCGTCGCCGACATGTTCCTTCGAGTTGGCGACCTCGAGGACGGATGGCGGTCCGAGGTCCACAAGGCGTTGTCAGAGCACCCCTTCATTACGCCCGTCGAGCGGGCCACATGAGCTGGAGAGACTCGCGCTGCTCGGCCCACGACGCACGCCGCGATTCGGCAATCTCAAGAACGGCTCCTGCAGGGGTGTTCACGAGTGCCTCTCACCTGTGACGAAGCGGAGGGCCGGAAGATCGCTTCCCAGGTCGCGCTGATCGGGGCTCGTGCAGCGACTGCTCGCCGACCCGAACCTGGTCCAGCAGACCCGGGTGAACTCGAAGAAGCAGTTCATGGAGTCGCAGGACTTCCAGTCCGCCGTCGCTGAGGCCGTCGCCGGCAACCAGGACGCGCACAACACCATGGCCGACTACTTCTTCACCGACGGGCCTGCGATCAAGGGGAGCATCGTGGCGCTCGCCGACGCGCTTACGAGGCCGGCGATCGACAAGGGGGCAGGTCAGCCTCGATCCGGATCTTGAGGCATACCCTCACAGTTCCTCCCTCGTGTTCGCGGAGCCTTGCAGATCACACCCCTCGGGGCGGTGCGGGCCCGCAACCGGGCAATTCGAATATCAACGCTCCATGGGTGCTCATGACAGGCGACTGGATTGGTGAGATTTGCCAGGCGGCATTGCGACCGGAAATACGGACCGGTGCTCGATGACGGTTACCTTCCTGCTCACCAGGTCCCGCAATGGTCGCCCACCCCTACGATGCGGATCCGTGCGAGCTGGGCGGCGAATTCCGCTACTCGCTGATGACGTTGTTTCCAGAGGACGGCCGACCACCGGAGGGCGGTAGTGCGTTGGGCCGCGTGGAAGCGTTATCGACGCGTCTCGACTCCGAGTTCTGACACGAGGGCTTCCCAGGTCTCGTCGCTGACGCTTCTGGAGCTGATGTGCTCGATCAGGTCCGCGGCGTCGAAGGCGGGGTCGCTGCGGTCGGCGAACTCGAAGTCGACGCATCCGATTGTGCCGTCGTCATGCACCTCCGAGGGGTGTGAGCGCGCGGGTGAGTTCGGTTTCGCTGGTGGCGAGCGCGGTTTCGAGATCGGTACGCAGGTCGGCGGGCAGGTCGTGCGTGCCGAGCGCGCATGCGATTACTACTGCGGTGAGGTCGCGACTTTGGGAGGGGGTGAGGAGACTGGCACAGTCCGTGTGGGAGAGCAGTTCTCGCGCTGTGTATCCGTCGCTGGCTGCGATGGTGTGATCGATGAGGTCGAGAGCGATCTGGCGAGCCGATGGGCTGGTTGTGCCGCCAAGCGTGTCGATGATGGTCAGGCCGAGCCGGGTATGGAAAACGTCCAGACCGGGAATGGGGGGAAGTAGCTGGTAGCGGTCGATCAAGAGGGTGGAGTTCTGATCACCGAGCTGGCCGGTACAACCGCGGCAAAGTGCGCTCAGGCAGGCGGTGACGGCGTTTTCCCAAGGCTCGCCGGGTTGGGTGTCGTCCAAAAGGGCGAGGGCGCCCGTGGTGTCGCCGGAGGTGGCGTGGGCGAGGATGGCGACTTGGCGACCATCGAGCATGCGTCGGCCGATGCCCTTGTAGCGGCGGAGTTGGGTGTGCGCCTCTTCCCAGCGTCCGGCGATGGCCAGGGCGCGCGCACCGGCGGCCAGCGTATTGGCCCAGAGCCATCGCCGCAGGTCCTGATGGTCCTCGTTGGTGATGGACAGGGTGGCGCCAGGAATGTCTATTCCGTCGATTATGGTGTCGGTGCGGTTGCAGATGGCCGTATACATCGCGTCGAGGAAGTTGAAGGCGCGCTCGCCATCGCCGGCGCGCATGTGGAGACGGGCGATGTTGATGAGGGGTTCGAGAGCGTGGCGCGCGGCCTGTGTGCCCAGAGGGCGGGCGCTCAGATAGACGTTCGACTGGCGAAGACACCAGCGGCGGGCGAGGTCGGGTAGGCCAAGGTCGGAGGCGAGGAGCGCGGCCAGGTTGCACACGGCGGCGGCCCCCGCCATGTCTCCGGCCTGACCGACCGCGCGGGCGCGGTCGGTCAGATCGGCCACCCGCTGTGGCAGCGGTGTGCAGGCGGGGCGGGTGCGTGCGATGAGGGGGAACTGGCGTGCGATCGGGCCGGTGGGATCCAGCATGGTCATTCCCAGGTCACGGTGATCGGGCGGTGGGGGCGATGCAGGACGAACCGGCCGTGATCGGGGTCTGCTGCGGGTGGCGTGTCGGGAAGGGCGAAGCGGACGCTGCGGGTGCGGGAGTCTTGGGCCCAGGTGACGATGTCGCTTCGGACGCGCTCGGCGAGGTCCGGTCCGGCTGAGCCGTGGCCGATGACGCCGACCTCGAACTGTTTGCCGCCATCGGCGGCCGATGGTGCGGTTCGGATAGTGAGGTAGGCCAGGCTGTTGCTCGTTGCGGTGGCCATGGCGACGGTGGGGAACATGGGAGAGACCAGGCCACGTTCCTTGGCGGCGGGCTCGACGTTCATCCGCATGATGGGGTTGTCCAGGCGGCATGCCAGCCACAGGTCAAGCCATTCGAAGGAGACCCCGGATCCGAACAGCACACCGGTCCATGTCTCGTGGCGAGTACTGTTCAGAATCCCGGCGAGCGCGGCCTGTTCACATTCGTGGTTGTCCTTGTGGGCTTGCAAGGTCACCTCACCGGTTCCGGTGAGGTCGATGGTGCGGCGAGCGTCGTCGCCGATGCCGCGCAGGGGCATGAAAACGGCCATTTCGCTGCCGCGGTCAGCCCATCCGTTGGCGTCTCGCTCAAGGATGATGCTGCGGGAGACGGCTCCCGCGAGGCGTAGCGGAACGACGAGGCGGCCCCCTGGGGCGAGCTGCTCCAGCCAGCTGGTGGGGGTTTCGAAGGCGCCCACGGTGGCGATCAACCGGTCGTAGGGGGCCGCTGGGGGATGCCCGAGCGCGCCGTCCGCCAGGACCACTTCAACATTCCTTACGCTGGCGGCGGCCAGGTGCTCGCGGGCGCCGTCGACCAGGTCCTGATCGATGTCGATGGTGATGACATGGCCGCCTTCTCCGACGATCGCGCCGATCAAAGCCGCGTTGTAGCCGGTGCCCGCGCCCAGTTCCAGGACTCGCTGGCCGGGGCGGAGCTGGAGTTGCTCCAACATCATCGCGACGATCTCCGGCTGGGAGGCGGCACTGATGGAGGCGGCGCTGGTTTCGTCGTGTTTGGTGTAGACAGCCTCGTTGGCGTAGGCATCTTCCAGGGGGACGCCAGGAACGAACAGATGCCGGGGCACGGTGCGGATCGCGGAATCCACGGCGGGGCTACGGACGGCGTTGCGGCCGCGTAGGAGGTCGACAAGCTTGTTACGAAGGTGACTAACAGAATCGTTGATCTCACCCATGGTAGTTGTCACGTGGTGGCACCTTACTGATGTTGGATGCGGTTGCCGGTGAAACCCGGTTCTTGGGAGTGGAAGACGGTGGCTGTGGCCAGCGCCGCCAGGGTGGCCTGGTCCGCAGCGGAGAGGCCGGCGCGGTTCGCATGGAAGATGAAGTGATGCGCAAGTACGGCGCGCAGCCCTCGCCGCAGGCACCCGGTCATCGCCAGGTCGAGCAAGACGCCGCCGGTCATGGTGAATGCGAGCATCCACGACGTGCAGATCAGGTCAGACGTCGTACGGGGGTCGATGGTCATCAGCCGCTGCATCGCCCGGCCCAGGCGCGTAGATCTTTCCGCGGTCAGCGTGTGCGAGGCTGGGCGCAGCTCCCCGATTTTCGCCCAGACGTCGCCATACTCGAACCAATCGAGGCCGGCGGCTCGCAGCATGGCGCTGAACAGCAAGACGCTGGTCTCGCGTTGTCCCAGAGCCGCAGCCGAGCCACCGCGCGCGGCCCTAGTGAGGAAATGCCGGGCGTCGTGGTGGAACAGATCGTGGGCGGTTTCCATCGCGGCCGGGCCGCCGAAGGCGAGCGTCTCCGGTTCGTAGATACCGCGCGCCCAGCCGCTGATATGGCCCTGGGCGGCCAGCGTGGCCAGCAGATCCTCCGCGAGCTCGGGCTCGTGGGACCGGTACCGGACGCGCAAGCCGGGCGGCTTGCGGATATACCACCAAGTGTCCAGCAGGCCGACCGCTTGCGCGTGGTTCAGGGCCGGGGCGAGGTGTCGCGCCATGGTGTCGTCTGCTGGGCTACAGGCGGCGAACTCGATCATGTACTGGTGCCAGTCACTTGTCGCCATCGAAGTCGAGGACTCCCCTCCAGGGGCCGGGGTGGGACGGTTCAGGTGATCAGCAAGCAGGTATCCCAACCTGTCGAGGGCGGGCCTATCGTGGGCGTGAGGGCGGCCAGGGCTACACCGGCGGCGCCCTCAAGGACCCCGGGAACCGGCTCGGCTTCGGCGGAGTTCGGGTGGGCCAGCGCCAGGCCGAGCAGCTCGGCCGCGAGCTTCCGCAGCGTTGCTGCCGCGGGCTTCTCGGCGTCGTCGGCAGCACGGGATGCGATGCGGGCGAGCCCGGCGTATCCATGGCACAGCGACGCGTCAGTGGTCGCGGCCCGGAGTGTCGGGTCTGAGAAGGCGCGAATCAGCGCGTGTTCGGCCATGCGGCGGCGCGTCGCGTTACCGGTGGCCAGCGCCGCGAGTTGCTGGGCGCGGCCCAGACCGGCGGAGCCGTAGCACCACGATGGGCGCCGTATCGGTCCGTTGTTGCCCGGCGGAAGGGGACCGGCGTCCAGCTGCGCGCGGCTGATCAGGTACGGCCAGGCGGGGCCGGAATCGGTGTCGGTACGCCAGGAGTCAAGCCAAGCGCAGACGGTTTCGATGGCCTCTACCTGTCCGGGCACGGTGACGCCCTTCAAGGCGGCGACCGCGAGGGCTGCGAGGGGCCCGCCGATGCCGTGGGCCATGCCCGCGTTGCCGTGCCCTTCTGGATAGTCCTTATCGGGGCGTCCGGTCGCGCCGGTGCGCGTCCACCATCCCGGCACGAGCTTCCCCTCGTCGATGCTCACCGGCCTGGTCAGATCGACCAGGTACTCAAGGACAGCGCGTACGGCCTGCCCGCCCGGATCCCGGCGCAGCAGCAATACCGCGATCCCGGCCAGGCCACGGATCGTGTCGAACTCCGCCAGCGCCGGAAGGCGACCGGCGGCGATGCGGGCACGGGCCTCGGCTACGCGGCGGCGCGCGTCCGCGGCGACCGGCTCATCCAGCGAGGCGAGGGCGCTGCGGTAGGCGCCGGAGCGCACGGATGCGGCCGCGGCGAGGGTGAAAGCCAGGGCGGGCGCGCCGTAGAACAGGCCCGTGCTTCGACCGGTCGTGATCGGAGAATGCGCGGTGACGGTCAGCCAGTCCTGGACGCGCTGCCAGGATCGCAGGCCGGCAGCGGCCACCTCGATATGCAGCAAGGCGACACCGGGAGCGCCGTGTGCGAGAGACTGCGGCCACCACGCGTGGGCGGAGGGCAGGCCGCGGGTGGTCGGGACCGCAAGGCGATCCGCGGTCTGGAGGGCGTGTTCGACGTTCACGGACGGACCTGCGTACGGGCGGTCGCGGCCAGCGCGGCAGCTCTGGCCAGGTAAAGGCACACCGACTTGTCCTTCGGGGCGATGCCACTGGCACGCAGAAAGTGGGTGTGCAGGAGGGAGTCGAGGGCGTCGTCGGCCTGGATGCCGGTGGTGTCCGGTCCGGGGAAGTGCGTGCGGTACGCAGTAAGCGCTTCGGCGCGCTGAGTCCAGGCGTCCACTATCGCGGTGCCCCCGGGCACACCTCGCAGGGCGAAGAAGTCATCATGAGGGTCGGCCAGCCGTACGGCTTCGGTGAACACCGGCCGTGGCACCGGCGCCGGCGCGGTGGCGGGAATGCAACGGAGCAGCCACGCCAAGCCGTCGGAGATGCCGCCGGTGAACGCGATCGTCATAGCGACGAAGTTCGCCGCGGCAAGCGCTTGAGCTTTGGGCCGGACGGGGAGGGCGAGCTGGGTGAGCACCGCGGCGGAATCGGCAGCGAATGCCGTTTGAGCCGCGTTCAGCGCGTGGCCGCCGCCCCAACGTCCCGTCTGTGGATAGGAGGTGGCGTAGGCCACGTCGCGCAGCAGCCCGCCCCGGCGCAGCTCATCAGCCCATGCGCTCACTGCGCCCGCCGCCTGGCCGAACGACTCGGCGGTATCCGTCGGCAGGATGATCCGCAACCGCAGGCGGCACTCGCCTCTGTCGCGGAACCGCAGAAACCACCAAACGGGCCACGTATCACCCCACCGGGCCAGCAGAGCCGGCAGGTGCTGGGCAAGGACGGTGTCTTGGCGACTGGCCTCCCCGTACAGCTCGGCGCACAGCACCCGGGACGCCCCCGGCATACAGCCGTAGTCGCGCCCGACGATCCGCTGCCGGACCGGGCGGGGCAGCCGAGGCCACCTCGGTGGCTGCGCTGCGGCCAGCGGCACGACGACCTCGTGCGCGCGCCCTTCGCACCATCCGGCAGCCTGCTCATCGGGGGCCTCTTCCAGGACCGCCAGCAGCTGGGTGTTCATGTGTTCATGCAGCAGAACCCGGTGACCGGCATCGTCCAAATCCAAGGGCAGGCGTTGGTCGTCTACGACCAGGTACACCAGCCGGGGCAAGCGACGCCGAGCGCACCACTCCGCCAGAGCCGCCTCCCAGCTTTTCCAACCGGCAGTGCGTCTGGGCAATTCACCGGCGCCGAGCCGCCACCGTGCCGGGGAGAGAATCGTACGGCCGTGCCGCAGGCGAGGCAGAAACGGCAACTGCCCGGCGGCACCCCAGTCGAAGTCGGTCACCTGGACGGACTGCGCACGGCTGATCTCGGTGACGAAGCGCGCGAGGGGCGGTGTGTGGGTGCGCAGGTTCAGCGCATGCAGTGCCCAGGCCTCAACTCGTTTTCCCCAGGCCGGGACGGCCAGATACAGGCGATGGCCATCACATCCGACCGCCAGGTCTTCCGCCGTCAGTATGTTCGGATCGGTGACGCTATCTCGATGCTCGGCGAAACTGATCACGCTCGGGAGAGCCCGCAAGGTTCGGACGACGTGCGCGGTGGCCGGGTCCAGCGGCGGGAAGGTCAACTGCGCGCATACCGTGTCCGGGTTGCTGCCGGGAAGACGAGCCAGGCCGGAGACAAGTTCCGCCCGTCCCGCCTGGTCGAGGACGGTCAGGAAGCGCCCGCTGACCACTCCCGCCGCCCGGGACACCGACACCATCGTCAGGCGGAAGTCACCGCGCTGCAGGGCATCCAGATCGGCGGCGTGGATGCGGACGCACAGTTCCAGGTGTAGGGGTAGCCGCACCTTTCCCGGAGTGCCCTGTTCCAGTTCGGCGATCAGCGGCTCGTCCAGCACAACCTCATACCGTCCGTCCAAGGCCGCGGTCTGGGCCAAGGCCAGCAGCGTCTCGTCGCGACCGGATCGCGCGGCAGGGCGCGTGGCGTTCGGGGCACCGGGGTAGCCGTCCGGCCACCCGATGCCGCTGTCGGCAACGACGTCCAGCAACGGGACCAGGGCTCCGACGCCGAACCGCTGGTAGAACCGCCGGTGGAAGTCGCTCCACGCGGGCTCGCCGAAAGGATGCGCACTCAGCCGGGCCAGTGCCCGCGCCGCACGTTCGCTCTCGCGGGCCACGGCTGCGGGCAGAACGATACTCGCGTCCCATCTCAGATCCACCGCGACCGGGTGCCGGTGCGTGAAAGCCAGGCCACGCATCCGCCGATTCAGATGCGCCCGGATGGCGCGGCTCTGACGGACGGATACCTTACTGTGCCGGTCCAAAAGCCGATGGATCTCTCGCAGGTCGCCGATTACAGGGGCGACGGAGGGAACCGCAGCGCCATCGAGTTCTTCCAGGTGGGCGAGTATCCATCCCAGCGCGTCCGGCTCGGTGCCCGGTGCGTGCAGGCTGGTGATCAGCGCACGGCGCGCGACCAACGCGGTGAGCATCTCGGTCGCCTTCGCAGGAGCCACGGCAGGGAATGTGGTGACCAGGAGCGCCACCAGCTTTCCGAAAGCGACCGGCGTTCGAGCCGCTTCAATCGCGGTGCGCACGGCGTCGGTGTAGCGCAGCGACACCTCCACCGTTCCCACACGGCCTTCTCCCACCGGCGCCTTGGGCTGGTGGGGGACGATCAACCGATCCCCACGGACGATCGCCATGGAGTTCACGACCACGGCCAGACGCTCAAGGAGCGCTGGGCACCCCTCCAGCGAACCGATGACATCGGCCAGCCAGCCGGCATCGGCCCTGGCCACAGCCCTATGCCCGCTGCCCCATCGCACGAACGGCTGCTCGGCGAACGTGGCAGGAGCCACTCCTGCCAGCAGCCCCACAGGCGTCGGCCGACCGGTCATCCGCCGCACGTATCGGGCCACGGACAGCACAGCCCTTCGGGTCGCCCGCGCCTCGGGCCGGTTCATGGCGAGCAGCGCGCGGACGCGCTCGTCCAGCGCTGGACTGGCGTGGGCGAGGGTGTCGGCGACCTCGGGGGTGGCCCATACTTTGCGAAGCCAGTCGACCCAACCGATCACGCTGGAGGGGTCCGTGCGGGCCGGGTCGATACAGGCCAGGTCGGGCCATGGAGGAAGTGGGAGCCCGGAGTGGTGAGCGGCGCGGATGAGCGCTCCACCCATTACCCGGAAACCCTGCTCGCTGTCATCTGGTGATCTCACGCGGACCCCTGGCGAAGATGCAGAAGTGGGAGGTGGGTGGCCGGACACCACCTGCGGTCGTGCGGCGAGTGGCGTGCGGCCATCGGTGACGCGGGCTAGGCCCCGGTGACGCAAGTGGACTTCTCGCAGGTAGAACCACAGTTGTCGTCGGTCATGTTGACCAGGCCGGCCGGGTCCGATACCTCCAGCAGGGAGATGTCCAGGTCGAACAGGCCGGGTGGTGAAATGGGCTGGGGCGGGCTCGCAGTATCCATCGCTTCTCCCAACTTCCGGGTCCGGACCGCTCCGGCCCGGGCTTCTTCCGGCGGTTTGTCCACCTCTGCCTGGCGGAATCCACCACACCGCCCTCATGGGCGGAGAGCGGTACGCCGTTGCCGACTTCCGCTGATGTCCAGAACTGTGCTGCTCCGCGGTGCCCGTGTCCGGGGCAGGAGCGTTGTCTCAGACGCTAAGAAGACCGCTACCAGCGCATCAAGCAGATTGCGCGAGATTTCTCGACGGGCATCAGGCTTGCTCGCTAGTTTCAGGGAAGAACTGCGCAGCAAGATCGTCGAGGACTCCGGTCATGATCGCTCTCGCCGGTCGGCCGTAGGTGGCGACGTCGTGCATGAGCGCGAAGATCCGGCCGTACAGCTCGATCTCATCCGGCTGGATAAGCGACATCTCCGCCGAAAACGTCTCAACCATGACAAGGGTTTCTTCGTAGATCCAGAAGCCGTGAACGGGGCTTTTGGGCAGGCGAGCCGTGAACGGGATGACACCCACCACCACGTTGGGGAGAGTGCTCGTCGCGATAAGTCGTTCGATCTGGCCCATCAGCACGTCCGGCGGGGCTACCAGGTTTCGCAGCGCCGCCTCGGTCACGATGAAGTGGAATTTACGTCCCGGGCGATAAAGGATCTTCTGGCGCTCCATCCGCGCCTCCACCCCTTCGTCCAGGTCGTCCGGGATTTTGTGCATGGCGATCGCCTGGGCGAAAATGCTTCTGGCGTACTCCGGGGTCTGCAAAAGCCCCGGAACCGTCGCAGGCTCGAATATCCGCAGCAGCGAAGCGCCTGCTTCTATCGCCGCGAGTTGGACCTGCCTGGCTCGGGTGCCCGTACGAAGATGACGCTTCCACTCGGCGTGGGCGAGTTCCAAGCTTCGGAGCTGCGATATCAGCGCGCCGGCCTGCTCGGGTGCGCCACTGGCCACAGCCCAGGCCCTGATCTCCGCGTCGGTGGGTGTCTGCTTCCCATGCTCGATCTTGGAGACCTTGGCGGGTTGCCAGCCCAGCGACTGCGCGAGCTGCCGACCGTTCATTCCCGCGTCGGTACGCAGCTCACGCAGTCGATTTCCCAGCGCCTCACGCGCCTCACGGACGTTCGGCACCGCGCCACTTCTTGACGTACTCAGCGAAGGGAGTGGCCACCGCCCAGGCGGTATCGCGTCCTTCGCTATATCTGGCCACCGTGCCGGGATCGTCGATCAACTCGGTCGAGACCAGCGCATCGTCATCGTCGAAGCGCATCAGCGCCAGACGCCGACGATCGAACAGCCAGTAGTCCTCCGACGGCAAATCCAGATCGTCGGCGACATGGCGGGGAAGATACCTGATGTCCTCACCCGCGTCGGCGTTTCCCGGGTTCAGTGCCAGCTCGAAACGGATGTAGTCGCTCGGCGGCTCCGACACCACCCGGACGCGCTGGACGTGCCGTCCCGTCATGGTCGCCTCGCGCATCAGGCGCATCCAGGTCGCACGCTGGGACTCGTTGAGCCGGTCCAGTTCCGCCCAGTCACGGACCTGGAACGCCTCCCAGCGGGCGCGCTCCTCGGGCACGTTGTACCGGTCACGCAGCTCCAAGCGGAACGCGCCTGACCGCATCTGGGTGAACAAGGCGAGGAAGTCCCCCCCTGCCACCAGGTGTGTCACCGCTCCTCCCGTGCGTGCCGGAGGACGTCGGCGGGGATCTCTACGACCGTCTCGTCGGCGGCGAGGTCGCGCACACCGGCGAGCGCCTCGGCGTCGGTCACTTTCTTCCCCTGTACGACGTATGTCCCTCGGTCGGTGCGGTAGAGCGCAGGACAGTTGCCCTCGTTCGATCCGCCGGTCTTGCCCAAGAACGTTAGCCGCATGACACCCTCCCTGGGTACGGAGTTTCGCATGATTGCGCCACTCAACTCGATGATTGCTGATCATTTCTCGGAGCGGAAGCCCCACAAGGGTGATCACAAGAGCGATGCCACGTGCGGAGGTCGAGAGGTCACGAGACAGTGCGTTTGGTGCACCATGCGGTCTTGCCACTCGGGGCGGGGTCAAAGCCCCAGGTGTCGGCGAGCTTGGCGACCAGGTGTAGTCCGCGGCCATGCTCCTCATCCACGTCGGGCGGCCCGACGTTAGGGGACGGGAAATGAGGGTGATTGTCGGTCACCTCAACGCGAACCAGATTGCCGATGTAGTGAAGGGTGAGGGTGATAGGGGCCTTGCCATACCGCACTGCGTTGGTAACAAGTTCGCTGACCAGGAGGGTCACGTCGTAGATCGCCTCGTCATGCACTTCCCAGGCGGTCAGGATGCGAGTGGTGAATCGGCGCGCTTCACCGACGGCTCGGTCGTCATGAGGAACGGCGTAGTGCGCTTCCTTGGTCATGATGCGGTCTGGACGAGGGTCAGTGCCGACGACAGCAGTGATCCGGGCGAGGAGCGCGCGGAGGTCCTCGTGGGTGTCCTGAGAGTTCAGGCCGAGGACCGCCCGTAGATCGACGGGGGTCGCCTCGCGGTCGAGGCCGGCCTGTTCAGCGGCCTTGATAATGGCCGCACGGCGGTCGGGTACGGCGTCGCCGTACAGGATGCCGGTGAGGAAGCCGGTGCGAAACAGCACTTCATCGGGCGCGGCCCGAAGGGGCATACTGGCGGTCATCGAGGTCAGAAACTCCCTTCCTAGTTCCTGATCCAGCCCCAGGCCGGGTGGCCGCCCGCGCCTGGGGCCATCTTGTTTTCACAGCGTCCGCGAACATCGCAGCGCATACAGGGCGCAGCGTGACCGAGGTGACGTCCTTCGCTCGATCACTCCATCTCCTCCCGGCTTCGGGAGCGGATGGCACGCCAGCTTGTGCCACTATCAGTCATCGCACACTCACTGTCAGCGACCGGCGAGTGCTAGGTTCATACTTGCCCTCGCAGAGCGAATTTGCAAGACAAACGCTTAAGCAAGCAAAGAAGCGCAATACAAAGTCATTCAAATGCCATCTTTCCCCCAAGGAGGTCATTGGTGACCTACAGCCCGACGGTGCGCCGACGCCGTCTCTCATCGCTCCTGCGCCAGCTCCGGCAGTCCGCCGGCTTCCACGCCGACGAGGTCGCCCGCCGCCTGGAGTGGACCGCGTCCAAGCTGACCAGGATGGAGCGCAATGAGTGGAAGCTCCCGAGCGTCCGGGACGTGCGCGATCTTCTCGACGTCTACGGCGTGACTGACAAGGCCCAGCGCGAGGCGGTGATCACGCTCGCTCGTGAAGCCCGGCAGCGCGGCTGGTGGGAGGAGTACAAGGATGTGTTCGAGCTCGGCTCGGTCCCCGAGTTCGAAGCGGAGGCGGCGAAGATTCTCACCTTCCAGGCGCTCCTGGTCCCCGGCCTGCTGCAGACCGCCGACTACGCCGCTGCCGTCTTTCGCGGTGGCCAGGTCGTGCGCGAGGAGACGATCAGCCGTCGCGTCGAGGCCCGGATGGCGCGCCAGCAGATCCTTGAAGGTAAGAAGCCGCCCATCCTCTGGGCCGTCATTGACGAGGCTGCACTCACCAAGCATGTGGGAGGCGTGGCCGTCATGCGACAGCAGCTACTGCACATCGCCAAGATGGCCGAACGCCCGAACATCGGCGTTCAGGTGATACCGCACACGGTCGGCGCCCACGCTGCCGCCGAGAACTCGTTCACGATCCTGGAGTTCGCTACGCCGGACGATCCGAGTATCGTGAACATCGGCATGATCACAGGGGATCTGTACCTGGAGAAACCCGAGGAAGTCAGAACCTATGTGCTGGCATATGATCACGTTCGCGCATCAGCGCTGAGCGCAGATGCGTCGCTGGCGTATCTGGCCGGTTTGGCGGAACAACTTCAATAGAGGCGAGAGTCATGGACCTTACCCAGTCCGAGGAACTCACCTGGCGTAAAAGCTCGTACAGCGGAGCCAACAGCTCTGACTGCGTCGAGATCGCGACGTTGCCCGAGGGAGGCCGGGCCGTGCGCGACAGCAAGGACTCCGGCGGACCGATACTGCGCTTCGCGCCTTCCGAGTGGAGAGCATTCGTCGACGGCATCAAGGATGGCACTCACGCGCCGAAGCTGCAGTAAGCGCATTCCTGCTCGCCAGGTCAGTCCGGCTGGGCGGGATCTCCTTCGCGCAGGAGGGCAGCTACCTGTGCCTCCGTGATCAAGGCGTCATGCTGCCAGACCCTCCCCGCAGCATGAAGTTTGGCGACCAACTTGCGGATCAGATGCGCTTCCTCTGCTTCGTCGAGGGTTTCGGCCCTGATCAGCTGCGTGTAGCGGACGGTGTCGACAATGGATGACTTTACCCGCTCATGCGCGAGGTAGATGTCGAGATCGTCCTTCCAGCCCTCGGTGGACCGTGATGGCATTCCATCCAGCCATCCGCCAAGTACGGCTGCGTGCTCGTCCTCCTGGTACGCCATCTTGTGGAAATGAACGGCCAGCTCGTAGACAGGATCGCCCCATAAAGCGAGCTCCCAATCAAGGAAGACGACACGCCCGTCGCTGAGGATCATGTTCTTGCGGTGAACGTCAGTGTGGATAAGCCCGAACGGCCGTGGGGTCAGATCGGGCCAGCGTGCGAGGACGGAGGCGAGCGGATCGTCGGGAATGCCGAGTGCCGAGAAGAGCGATCGGTACTCGTCCCCAAAAGTCGTATAGACCTGTCGCGTGATGCCGGACAGGAGGCTCGCGAAACCAACCGTGTCCCCATCCTCCGGCCACGATGGTGGAAGCTCGGGCAGTTCCGCCAGCGGAACGCTCGTGAGCTGAACGAACAGCTCCACCACGTCATGCACCACAACCGGCGGAAGGCGCCGCCCGCGAGGCGCGATGTCCGCGATGAGGTCACCGGCGATGAACTCATGTACCTGGAAGCGCGGATCCTGCGATACGTGCAGCAACCGCGGCGCATGGCTTACGTGGGCAGTAAGCGTGGCCAGGACCTCTTGTTCGGGCCAGAGGCGAAGGTCCATCGAGTCGGCACCGGCTATGGGGATACGGACGACGACGGGCCCGGTTTCCGTGTCCACTCGCACGTTGTCGTTGTAGAAACCGCTGGAGCCTCCGCGAGACTGGAGGGCCGCTTCGTAAAGATCGTTCATGCCAACAGCCCTCGCAGGTGGTACTGCAATCGCGCTTCGAGCGCGTCCAACGAGTCCAACGCTTCTATCCTGGTTCTCGCCTCCTCAGCCGCCCGGCTGACCTTGTCATCGGTACGGCCGAGCGCACCGAGGAGGTGCGCCGCCACCATCAGAAGGGTCGGGTAGACCTCGACCTTGACCAGTTCGTCGACGGCCCAGGACACCGATGCCTCCGCCTCATCCGCATGGCCCCGCCGTGCGTGGAGGGTGGCCTTGACCAGCTCGGCTCTCGCCCGACCGGAGCGGTACCCCGCCTTCTCCAGAGCCCGGCACCCTTGATCAAGGGAGCTCTCCGCTTCCTCGAACCGCCCGATGGCCAGGTGTGCGTGCCCCATGGCGGTGTAGGCCTTGCCCACCTCGTGCAGGGCTCCCAGATCGGCATTGGCGGCCACGGCATCGAGCGAGACGTCGATCGCGGAGAACGGATCCGTCCAGGCGAGCAGTTCGGCCCTGTTCGTCTTGATCAGTGCCGCGCCCACGATCGTCCCAGCCTGCTGGTAACAGATCTCCGCCTCACGGAGGTACTGATCAGCATGCTGGAAGTCGTAGCTGAAACGTGCGGCGAGATACAACAGGCGAGCGAGATCGCCCCTGAGGACATAGGCATCCGCCGGACATGTGGCGGCAAGCTCGTTCGCCAGACGGATCGCAGCCCCGAACCTCCCCTGCGCCATATGCAGATCCGCGCTCCACAGCCCCGCAGGGTGCCGTTCCGGTCCTTGGCGGCCCTCCCACACGCTGGCGTAGATGGTCAGGGCTTCGGACGTGTCGCCGGCGATACGGCGCCCGTGACCTGCGGCGACCGCTAGACGCGCACCGGCCATGGTCGCCAGCGACCACGAGCCCGCAGGCGTGAGATCGTTGATCCTGCTGGTGTCGCCCAGCAGGACGGCCGACTCTGCGGCAAGACAACGAGCGGTCTGCTCCAGAGTCTCGTCGGACTTGTGACCGCCGAGATACTCGGTCAGATCGGAGACGAGCACGGCCATTCCCTGCGACCCTCCAGATGCGGTGATCCGGTCGGCGTACTCCAGGAGCCGGTCGCTGGACAGCATCTCGGCGTGGAGTCCGTGGTACACCGCTTCGCACAGGGCATCTGTGGCGTTGTCCTTCTCGGCGCGGTCCCTCCACAGTTCGTGCAGCATGCTGTGGGTGTCGCGAGCGATGGCGGACGAGAGCCGTACGCACAGGGAATTGGCCATGAGCTGGTGCAGTTGGAAACGCTCGTCCGACGCCGGGTAGACGAACGAATAGGCCACCAGCCGTTCCCAGGCGAGTCGGCTGGCGGGCAGGTGGAAAGCCTGTGCGAGCCGGGTGAACAGTTCGAAGTCGAAAGTCCGCGAGGCGCTGAGCAGGTCAAGGTAACGACGCTCGTCTGGGTCCACATGCTGCAGGAAGCGCTGCATGATCTCGTCCTGTGAAACGACGCGTCCCTTGCCCTCGCTGTCGACCGCGAGATGCAAGTAGAACGGGACGCCCACGCTGGCGTTCGCGATGACCTCCTGGAGTTGCGGGTCACTGACTCCGCCGTCTGCCAGCAGTTCCATCCGGGACTCCATCGGAAGCCCCTCCAACGGAAGAACGCGGATCACCTCCTCCCAATCCGCGTCGACTTGGTGCCAGGCCACGGGTTCCCTGCTTGCTATCACCGTGAGACCACGGTCCAGCTGCCCCACCAGGTCACGCAGCCAGGTATCGGCGCTCGGCAGGCCAAGTGCCTCGTACGCGTCCACCACGACCAGGTAGGGGGTGTCCTTGCAGCCGATCCGGAGGTCTTCCGCGAAGAGGTACGTGACCGCGTCCACCAGGTCGGCCCCCGGCAACTGGTCGAGTTGGGCCAAGGTGCCGTCGGTGCGGAGGTGGCGACGCCGTCTCTTCGCGCCGACGCCACGATCCATGAGCTTGACCAGCCCCACCGCGGTGGCGAACACCGGGACGCTCGCGACGCCGTCAAGTATCTCGCTCAGTACCTCGCTGTGCTCGACGAAGGGCAGGTCGCGCCGGCTCAGCCCGAGGTGTGGATGCAGGCGCTGCCACAGCACCGCATAGGCGATGTCGTAGCGATCAAAGCGCACCCCTTGCTCGCCGAGCTGCATCCGCAGTACGGCAAGGGCATCCACCTGCTGCCGGTGCGCCGGGACCTGAAGGTCCAGCGTGGCCACGAGAAAGTCGCTCCTGACATGCCGCTCGAACTCGCGCAGCAGGCGCGACTTGCCGATCCCGCCGACTCCGACGACGTTCAGGACGCGGGGGCCATGACCGATCTTGCCGAGTTCCTCCTCGAAGACAGCCCGCGGGCCTTCACGGTTGACGAAACGGCGATGCAGTGCCGCGACCCGATGAAATCGGGGTTCGAGGGGCATGAAACCTCTCCTGTGATCGGTCCGAATCCGACGCACCAAGACATTGCTCTTCGACAACGCGTGATGCGCAGCCCCACCTGCAGGATCTTGGCGGGGCCACAGACCATCAAAGATTGAGGTGTCGTCCCCGGTCAACACCCATCGCGGAACGCGGTAATTAGGTCACCATTTTCAATCCCGAAACCGGGCAATATCCCGACTGATTCCACAAAAGCTACCTTTTCAGGACGGGCTGCATTGCTGGTTGAATCTGCCATTGTGAGAGACCGCTACCTGCCAGTGAGCCCTGGCCATACCACTCTCAGTCGCCTTGGCCCGGAGGGCCGTCTGCTGCTGCTCACCAGTGCCGCAGTGGACTCGGCGGCGGCCGCGGCCACCTCGGGGAAGACACTGGTGTAGGTGTCCCGGGTGAACGTCGAAGACACATGCCCCAAGGTCTCCTGCACCACCTTCAACTCCACCCCGGCCGCCAGCATCAGCGACGCCGCTCCGTGGCGCAGGTCGTGCAGCCGGATCGGCGGCAGGCCCGCCTCGTACACCAGTAGGTAGAACTGATCGGTCACATACTGCGGGTGCAGGGGACGGCCAAGTTCGTCGGTAAAGGCGAAACCAGTGTCGATCCAGTCCTCCCCCAGCGCCAGCCGTTCCCTCGCCTGCCGGGCGCGGTGGGCCTGGAGCGCCGCCAGCGTCTCGGCGTCCACCGCGATGGTGCGGTCGCTGGCGTCGGTCTTCGGCTTGCCCTGGATCGGGGTCCAGCCGAGCTGGGTGATCTGCCAGTGCACGCCGATCACACCCGCAGCGGCGTTCACATCCCGCCAGCGCAGCCCGACCGCCTCACCCCGCCGCAGGCCACGTAGGGCGATCAGCCGGAACAGCGCGAACAGCCGGTGACTCCGGGCGTGGTCGAGGAATGCCGAGGTCTGGACCGGTGTCCACACCATCACCGGCGACGGGCGCGGCGCGGAGATGTAGGCCGCCAAAGCGCTGCGCCCGTCCTGCGTAGCGAGGTGGCGGGCGTGGTCGGCGTGCCACTGGGTGACGCGTTCCTCGCTCCACACCACCGGCCTGGGCCGTACGGCCACCGGCAGCTCGACCACGGCGGCGGGGTTGAAGTCGAGCAGCCGGTCCTGCTTGATCGCGATGTTGAGGGCGTGCCGCAGCGTCGCGCGGATACTGTGCATGGTCCGCGCCCCGACCGGACGCCGGTACTTCACCCCCGCCAGTTGCTCCGGGTCGCCGCTCGCGCGGGCGGCGGTGATGACGTCGTTGAACTCCTCGATCGCGTCGAACATCCCGGCCACGTCGGAGACCCGCAACCGGTCCAGCCGGATACCGCCCAGGTAGGGATCCAGGTAGAGCCGAATGTGCGTCGCGTACAGGCGGCGGGTGGTCTCATCGATGCGCCGCTTGCGTTTCAGGAACTCCCCCAGCCACTCCCCCACGGTGATCTGCCGGTTCAGGTCCTGGCCGGTGCGGACCTTGCGGCGTACCTCCTCCACCGGCGGCAGTTGCCTGGTGGCCTTGAGCGTGGCCAGCATCAGCTCGGTGATCTGCCGCCTGACCCCGGGATCGGCGTCCAAGGCGAGCAGGCCGCAGGCGTGGTCGAGTTCGGCCTCGGCGTCGGCCAGGGTGGGGAACCCGCTGCGCCGCAGCGGGTTACGGCGTCGCCCGTCGGCGTGCGGGGGCAGCTCCAGCTGGTAGGCCCACCGCCCGTGGGTGGTGCTCCAGCGCTGGCTCCCGCGTCCGTGGAGCTTCGGGCAGCTCTTGCCGAGCCGCCGTCCGCTCTCCTCATCGCGGCAGGAACAATTCTTGTAGATGGCCACTGGCCCCTCATCCTTCCGACCCGTCGTACCCCAGCAGTGATCGCACCCCGCGCGCCGGTACGGCATAGCGCCCGCCGATCCGCAGCACCCGGCACGGGAACTCCCCAGACCGGGCCAACCGGTAGGCCTTGGTACGGCCCATACCGAGCAGCCGCCCGGCCGTGAGCAGATCCAGTACCGGCGGAAGGCGGTCCAGATCCGCCGCTGCCGTAACGTGCTTCGCCACGAATCACCTCCAGGTTGGGAATCGACGAACCCGTCGCGCGGGGGTGGTATCGACGCCCGCCTTCGTACCGCAGGTCAAGCGACACCGTCCGCGGGCATCGGGGGGCACCGGAAGACCAGCAGGTCCTCGTGCGCGACCGCGTGGATCGGGATGCCGCGCGCCCACGCCTTACGCGCCTCATGCAGCTGGAAGAACGAGGCCCGGTTCAGCAGCCTGCCGTCCCCCAGCCCGCACAGCAGGCACACCACCCGGTCGGCGAGGACGAGCCCCGCCCGCTGCCCGACCTCGATGACGTGTCCGGGCAGGTCGACCAGCTCGCCGCGATGCCGGAAGGGCCGTACTGTCACCGCCACGATCCCGTCCGGCCGCAGCAGCCGCGCGCTCCCAGCGAGAATGCCGGCGAACCCGTCCAGCAGTGCGGGAAGGCTCTGGTGGGCCAGGTTGGCGCGGTCGCGGGAGTAGCGGTGGTTCGACTTGCGGATGCCCGGCTCGCCGCTGTCGCGGGTGGAGCGGACGTGCCCGTGTGTGGCCGGGCCGTACGGCGGCGACGTCAGCACCAGCGCCGCCCGCCCGGCCGCCTCCGGCAGGAGCTGGGTGATCCGCCGGGCATCACCGGCGATCACCCGTCCGGTCCCTATCGCGTCCTGGCTGCGGGCGAGCGCGAGATTGGCCACCGCGAGCGCGGCCCAGCCGTACTCGAACTCCACCCCCACCGCGTCCCGGCCCAGGTGAACCGCCTCGACCAGAGTGGTGCCGATCCCGCACATCGGATCGACCACCAGGTCCCCCGGCCGGGTGAACGCGGCGACCGCCCTGGCCGCGATTGCGGGCAGCATCTTTCCCGGATGCTTCATCGACTCCGGCACGTACCGGCCCTGCCGCTGCGCCCGCGACGGCTGCTGCCCGGTCGGCCACACCGAAGAAGTCGATGTCATCGCTCACCGCCCAGCGCAGACCTGGTGAAGATCAGCACATCGCTGTGCGCACGTCTACTCATAACCTCGCCCCGCGAGTACGGCGGAGCGGGCTCCTCGGCACGGCGAAGAGGAATCTGAAGTGCCACGACGTGCTGTAGGTAGATCAGCCCGTTCGCTTTGGCGCAGATGATGATCTGCGGAGCTGGATCGATCACCCTGCGCCCCTTCTGGTGCAGTCCAGCGACGACGGCGAGGTGACCGCCCGGTCTCAACAGCCCGCTCAAGTGAGGGAGCTGGTCCGTCACTCGGGTACGGCAGGTCTGCTTCGCTACGACCGTGGCCGCTGTGCCGTACAGATCGGCGAGTCCCGCACCGGGACCGGCAGGCCCGGTGACACGCAAATCCAGCTCCCCAGGATCGACCGGGCCGACCGCCCGGCGCGCGGCCTCCGCCGCAACCGCGTCGCCGAAGGTGCCGACGGCATGGCAACCGAGCTTCAGCGCGGTGGAGACGACCACGTGGTCGGCGGCGTCGATGTCGACGACTAGATCTCCCGGCCGCGCACAGGCGGTCAGCAGGTGATGCGCCAGCGCATGACTGACCGGGACGCAGCAGGGGTGTGGGCAACCGTGCTTCGACTCCCGGTCGGCGGCGGCCTGCCACACACTCAACGGCAGATGCCGCGAAACTCCGTATCTGGAACGCGAAGGTGCTGTCACGATGACGTGGCCCGATCACACCGGCCACCTGATCCCTGTCACCCTGAGAAATACTGGCCACGGACCACAAGATCGGACACCTCGAGACGAGGTCTTCCAACGCACCTGAGACCGGCGGGCAGCTTGGTGGAAACTTGACCTGTTGAATCGGGATGATCTGCGTTTATGCAGGTCAGCGCTATCCAGAACACCATCCGGCAGCCATGACCAGGCCGGCACGAGAAGTCCGGTTGACCGCTCAGCGGGGGTTGCCGCAGGTCAAAGCATGTATCGATGCATTCCACAGTCTTTGGCGACCTCTTACCCGTGCCGAGGTCCGTACCGATCATGTCCCGATCTTGCGGGACACCGCTGGCACACAGGCAGCAATCGACCGATCACCTCGGGAGCTGCCATGTCGCACATCGCTTCCACCACCGGCACGATCAACTCGGTCACCCTCAAGTATCCGAAGGCCCAGACTTCCACGCTGCCGCTGGACGTCGCTGAGAGAGCCTTCACCCTCCTGACCCGAATGCCCCAGCCGATCAGCATCGACGGAGAGGCGCTCGGCTTGGGCCTGCCCGCACGCCCCGTCCCGCTCGACGAGCTCCGCGCGATCCTGCTCCACCCGTCCTGCTCGCGAACCAGCCGCGACGAGATCTGGCGGCACCTGATCTGCCAAGCCAGAACCCACCGGGGTGACTGGACCATCGCGATTACGGCGCTTGCCATGCCGATGCTGCGCTCTCTCACCAGGTCCCTCGACACGACCGACCGCGAGGAACTCGAAGCCGACGTGCTGGCCTGCTTCATGGACGCGCTGGACCGCGTGAATCTGACCTGGAGTCACCCGGTTCTACGGCTGTCCCGGCTGACCCGTTACGCCGTCCTGCGTGCCCGCGCCGCCGAACGGCCGCAGTTGCTGGCCGACCCCGATCCGGTCGAGGACCGCAGCCTCACCTACCCCGCGGGCAACGCCGATCTGCTGCTGGCCGAGGCCGTACGCCAGGGGATCATCAGCGCCGAGGCCGCGGAACTGATCGGCGCGACACGGCTGGAGGGCGTGCCGCTCAGCGCGTACTGCCGCCGCCACGGGCTGCTCTACTGCGCCGTGCTCAAGCGCCGTCAGCGCGCAGAGAACCGCCTCCGCCAGGCACTCATCGCGGGAGACCTGACCGGCGATCAGCCGGGCCATGGCTGAGCAAAATCCGCGACCGCCGCTGTCCCACCCATCGCCCGTTTCCAAGTCTTTCCGCAGATGAAGAGCAGCGCGGACGGCACCGATCCCGCCGGGGACGCATCGGCCACCGGTCCCTGTCACCACCGGTAGCTCGCACCTCGAAGGAGGACGCCCAACACGCCCGGCGGGATGGTGCCTCCGCCGCTGCTCCTCACCTCCACACGTTCGACGATCAAAGGAGGTGGCAATGTCATCCCGCCTCAAGCTCGCCCTTATCGCCATGATCGTGGTCGCCGCTATCGGGCTCGGCACGCTCCTTGAGGTCGGCATCGCCCGCAGCGCCACGACGCTCGCCGTACCGGCCACTCTGAACCAGGTAGTCGACAATCTGCGCAAGGTCATCGTGGGGTTGCTGGTCGCCCTGGCCACCCTGTTCCTGACCGTTGGCGGAGTCCGATACATCCTCGCCGGGGGCGACCCCGGCGAGGTGGAGGCCGCCAAGAAGACGCTCCGCTATGCCGCGCTCGGGTATGGCATCGCCGCTCTCGCGCCACTGCTGGTGAACATCCTCAAGAGCATCGTGGGCGCGTAGCGGTGCCCAGCCCCGCGCCGAGCTGTGACTGGCTGGACTTCGGATGCAAGATCAACGAAGCGGTGGACGGCTGGTTCACCTCGCTCGTCGTGGGTGCGATCGAGCCTGCCTTCGTCATGGTCGGGCACACCCTGCTGTCCTCGCCGCCGCCGTCGATGCTGTCGCGCGTTCAGGAGCTGTCCGGTCACGTGCAACTGGTGGCCAACGCGCTCCTGGTGCTCTTCGTGCTGGCCGGTGGCCTGATCGTGATGGCACACGGAAGCGTGCAGACCTCGACCGCGGTCAAAGAGGTCGCGCCACGGCTGGTGGTCGCGACCATCGCGCTCAACACCTCGCTCATCCTCTGCCAGCACGCCGTCGAGTTCTGTAACGCGCTGGTCGGAGCCCTCCTTGGCAGCGGCGTGGACGGCAGGCGGGCGGGCAACCTGCTCGCCGGGCAGGTCGGCGCGCTCGTCGCCGATCCCGAGGGCACGGTGCTGTTCCTGGTGCTCATGGCGGGCGTGGCCGTGCTGATGGGGATCATCCTGGCCTTCATCGCCGTCGTACGGATCGCGCTGCTGCTCTTCCTGATCATCGCGGCGCCGCTCGCGCTGCTCTGCCATGCGCTGCCGCAGACCGAGGGCGTGGCGAAGCTGTGGTGGCGGGCCATCACGGGCGTGCTGGCCATCCAGGTTCTACAGGCCCTCGTGCTCATCCTCGGTTTCAAGGTCTTCCTCACCGACGCTCCGGGCGCTTTCGCCCTGCAGCCAGGGCAAGCGGCGATGTCAGTGGTACAGCCGACCATCAGCCGGGCGGTCGACGTCCTGGTGCTGATCGGGCTCTTCTACGTGCTGATCAAGATTCCCGGCTGGGTCGCCCGGTCCATCTGGCGGCAGGCGCACCCGACCCTGCTCACCCGCGTGGTCAAGGCGCTGATCATCTACAAGACCCTCGGGGCGGTCGGCCGCTTCCGAGGAGGACGTAGCCGGCCCGGCTCGGCGGGCACCGCTGTACGGCCTGCCCCTGGAAGGAGGAACCCGGTGATGCCGAAGAAGCCCGCAAGCACGTCAGTCCAGAAGGCCCGGCAACTGGAGCTTCCTCTCGGTATCCCGAAAGCGTCCCGTGACCGCCAGCTGGCGCTGCCGTTCCCGGTGACCCGCGTTGCGCGTCCACCCGCCAGCGCCGCGCCGCCACCTGCGGACACGCCCTGGATCAGGCCGCGCCCGCCGTACGCGCAGGACCGGCTGCCGGGCATGCCGACCCGCCCCGCCCGGCCGCGCCAGTTGCAGTTGCGGCTCGACCCGCCGCCGCGCCGCAGGCCGCGAGGGGAGGGACGATGAACGACCCGCTCATCGCGCGGATTCCGTCCGACGTGGATCAGCCCGACCGCATAGCTTTCGGGCTGACGGTACGCCAGCTCGCCGTCATCGCCGCCACCGGAGCCGTCGCGGCGGGCCTCTACTACGCCTTCCACAAGCTGCTCCCGGTGGTCGTGCTCGCCGGGCTGCTGCTGCCGCCGGTGGCCGCCGGGGTGGCGGTCGCGCTGGGACGCCGGGACGGGCTGACGCTGGACCGCTTCGCCCTGGCCGCGCTGCTGTTCGCACGCTCGCCGAAGAGGCTGGTGGCGGCGCCCGTGGTCGCGCCGCCCCGGTGGTGCCGCGTTCGCGGGAAGCTGCCCGCTCCGCTGCGGCTCCCGGTCCGTGCCGGACGCGCCGATGGAGTGCTGGAGCTGGCCGAGGGCGGGGTGGCGGTGCTGGTAGAGGCGTCCACCCTGTCATTTCATCTGCGTACGGCGGACGAGCAGGCGTCCCTGGTCGGGGCGTTCGGGCGCTGGCTGAACTCGCTGGAAGCGCCCGTGCAGATCCTCGTGCGGACCCGCCCGGTCGACCTGAGCCCGCTGATCGCCGGTGTCGAGCGGCAGGCCGACACCCTCCCGCATCCGGCTCTGGCCCAGGCGGCGGCCGAGCACGCGGCGTTTCTTACCGAGCTCGCGCAATCGGCGGACCTGCTGTCCCGCCAGGTCCTCATCGTCCTTCGAGAGCAGGCCGCGGGCCGCCGGGCCGTACGGCGGGACGCGGCTGCGCCGGTGGTTCTGCGCCGGGCCGCCGAAACCGCGCGGGCGCTGGGCGCGCTCGGCGTCCACGTGCGCGTGCTGGACGTCGAGCAGGCACGGCAGGCGCTCACGGAGTGCCTCGATCCGGGCGGGTGGCACCCGGCCGGAACCGATGAGCTGATCAGTGCCCGGGAGGCTTGATGAAACAGCACACCGGGCTGGCGGAACCCGGTTCCGTGGAGGTCGGCGCGCGGGCGCTCGGCCTGCCTAACGGGATGGCCGCCTCCTTCGCCGTGACCGGCTACCCGTACGAGGTGCATGCGGGCTGGCTTGAGCCGCTGCTCACCTATCCGGGCAGGCTCGACGTCTCCCTGCACATCGAGCCGGTCCCGCAGATGGTCGCGGCCATGCGGCTGCGCCGTCGGCTCGCCCGGCTGGAGTCGGCCAGCCGCGCCGACGCCGAGCATGGGCGGCTGCTCGACTTCGTCACCGAGGCCGCCGCCGACGACGCCACCGAGCTGGCGGCCGGCCTGGCGCGCGGCCATGGCCGCCTGTTCAAGGTGGGCCTGTACCTGACCGTCCACGCCGCCACGGCGGCGGAGCTCGACGCCGAGGTGGAACGGGTGCGGGCGCTCGCCGCCTCACTGTTGCTGGATGCGCAGCCGACCACCTTCCGCGCCATGCAGGGCTGGGTGACCTGCCTGCCTCTCGGGTGCGACGCCGTGGGCATGACTCGGAGCTTCGACACCGCCGCGCTCTCCGCGGCCTTCCCGTTCACCTCCCCGGACCTGGCCGTGCCTGCCGGTGACACGGCGGTGCTGTACGGCATGACCTCGTCCGGGGTGGTGCTGTGGGACCGGTTCGCCCAGGACAACCACAACTCCGTCGTACTGGCCCGGTCGGGAGCCGGCAAGAGCTTCTTCACCAAGCTCGAAGCCCTGCGTCTGCTCTACCACGGCGTCGAGGTCGCCGTAGTGGATCCCGAGGACGAGTACGCCCGGCTGGCCCGCGCGGTCGGCGGCTCCTACCTGCGGCTCGGCGCAGCGGGCGTGCGGTGGAACCCGTTCGACCTCCCCGTCGGCCAAGGCCCGAAGGACGACGTGCTCGCCCGGCGGGCACTGTTTCTGCACACGCTGATCGCCACCATGCTCGGCACGCCGATCGGGCCGCAGGCGCGTGCCGTACTCGATGCCGCGATCATCGGCACCTACGCCGCAGCGGGCATCACCCGCGACCCCGCCACGTGGAGCAGGGCCGCGCCGCTGCTCGGCGACCTGGTCGGCACGCTGGCCAAGTGCCGGGACGGTAAGGAACTGGCCACGCAGCTCGCCCCCTATGTGAACGGCTCCCATCGCGAGCTGTTCGACGGGCCGACCACCACCACGCCAGCCGGTCATCTGATCGTGTTCTCGCTGCGCGACCTGGCCGACGAGATCAAGCCGGTGGGCGTGCTGCTGGCGCTGGACGCGGTCTGGCGGCAGGTCGCCAACCCGCGCAACCGGAAGAAGCGGCTGGTCGTCGTGGATGAGGCATGGTTGCTGATGCGCGAGGCCGAGGGGGCGCGGTTTCTGTTCCGGATGGCGAAGGCGGCCCGCAAGCACTGGGCGGGGCTGGCCGTCGTCACCCAGGACGCCGCCGATCTGCTCGGCTCGGAGCTGGGGCAGGCCATCGTGGCGAACGCGGCCGGTCAGATCCTGCTCCGTCAGGCGCCGCAGGCGATCGGCACGGTCGGCGACGCCTTCGACCTGTCGGAGGGCGAGCGGCAGTTCCTGCTGACCGCGGAGCAGGGTGAGGCGCTCATGGTGGCCGGGCCGGCCAGCCGTACCGGCTTCCGGGTGGTCGCCTCCGCCTCCGAGGCGGAGCTGATCACGAGCGATCCGGCGGAGCTGGCCCGCATCGAGGCGGATGAGGCCGAACCGTACGACGTGGGTGACGGGGACCCGCTGTGAACGGCCTCGGGGAGCTACCGGAATACGGCTTGCTCGTGGCGGCTCTCTTCGCGACGGTCGCCCTGGTGCGCTACCTCGCCGGGTGGCTACGGCATACCCGTTTCGCGTCCGGTGCGCGGCTCGTCGAGATCGCCTGCCCGCCCCAGTCCGATCCCGGCGGCGCGGTCATGCTGTGGAGCCAGTTGGCCGGGCTGCTCCGCCCCCGGTGGAAGCGGTTCCTCGCCGGGCAACCGCACCTGGCCTGGGAGTACGTCGCCGACCAGTACGGCGTCCGCATCCGGATCTGGGTTCCCGGCGGCGTGCCACAGGGCCTGGTGGAGAAGGCCATCCTGGCGGCGTGGCCCGGCACGACGGTGACCACGCAGGCCGCCACCCCGTTTCCTCCGGCGACGAACATTGCGGGAGGCCGGATGGTGCCGGGCCGTGCCGAGCACTTCCCGCTCAAGACCGACCACCAGGCCGACCCGGTGCGCTCGCTCCTCGCCGCGATGAACGGCCTGCGCGACGGCGAGCACGCCGCCGTGCAGATCCTGGCCAGGCCCACCACCGGCAGGCGGCTACGGCACGCGCACCGAGCGGCGGCAACCCTGCGAGGCGCCCGGAGCGGCAGCCCGATCGGGCAGCTCCTGGACGAGCTGGCGCCGGTGTCCGGTCACGCTAACCCTGGCGAGCTGGCCCGGATGTACCCCGAGCGGGCCGAGCAGGTGCGCGCCATCCTCGCCAAGGCGGCCCAGCCCCGCTACGTGGTCGCCATCCGCTACGCCGTCGCCACCACCGCGCGGCACGACACGGCATCGGCCTGGCTACGCGGCCAGGCCCACACTCTGGCCGGAACCTTCGCGCTGTTCACCTCCGGCCACCAGTACCTCCGCCGTCGGCGCGCGCTCCGCCCGGGCTCGCTGATCGGCTCGCGCCGGTTGGACGGTGGCTACCTGCTTTCGGTTGCCGAGTTGGCCGCGCTCGCCCACCTGCCCTGGGACCCCGACGCCCCGGGCGTCACGCGCGCCGGAGCGCGCCCTGTGGCCCCGTCGCCGGACGTCCCGCACGGGCCGGGCGCTGGACCCGTGCGGGTCCTGGGGGACGCCGACGGCGGCCACCGGCGGCCCGTCGCGCTGCCGGTGGCGGACGCCCGGCACCACGTCCACGTGCTCGGCGGCACCGGGGTCGGCAAATCAACGCTGCTGGCGAGCATGGTGCTCGCCGACGCCGAAGCGGGCCGAGGGGCCCTGGTGATCGACCCGAAGGGCGACCTCATCACCGACATCCTCGCCCGGCTCCCGGAACGCGTGATCGGCAGAACTGCGGTCTTCGACCCGCAGGACCCGGCCCGGCCACCCGCGATCAACGTGCTGGCCGGTCCTAACCCCGCCTTCGCGGTCGACTCCGTCGTCACCATCTTTCACCGATGCTTCGCCTCCGCCTGGGGGCCGCGGGTGGACGACCTGCTCCGCTCGACGTGCCTGACGCTCACCAGGGTGCTCGGTCAGCGCGCCACGCTCGCCGACGTGCCACGGCTGCTCACCGACTCCGCCTACCGCGCCCGGATCACGGCCCGGCTGGATGACGAGCTCCTGGCCGGGTTCTGGGACGCCTACCAGGCGCTCACCCCGGCGGGGCAGGCCACGGTGATCGGGCCGGTGATGAACAAGCTGCGTGCCGTACTGCTCCGGCCGTTCGTCCGCCACGCGCTGACCAGTCCCGCCACCACTGTGCCGATCGGGCGGCTGCTCAGCGAGGGCGGGCTCGTCCTGGCCCGCCTGCCCAAGGGCATCCTCGGTGACGACGCCGCCCGGCTGCTCGGTTCGATCCTGCTGGCGCACACCTGGCAGGCCGCGACCCGCCGAGCCGTACTCGCCCCCGGCGACCGGCCGGACGCCGCTTGCTACATCGACGAGTGCCAGAACTTCCTGAACTTGCCCGGCCACATCAACGACGTACTCGCCGAAGCGCGCGGCTACCGCCTGTCGCTCGTGCTCGCCCACCAGCACCTGGACCAGCTTCCCGCCGACCTGCGGGAAGCCCTGTCGGCGGACGCCCGAAACAAGATCTACTTCGCCGTCTCGCCCAGGGACGCCCACGACCTCAAGGCGCACACCGCACCCCTGATCGCCCCGCACGACCTCACCCACCTGGGCGCCTACCAGGCCACCGCCCGGCTCATCGTCGCTGGTCGGCAAACTCCCGCCTTCACCTTGCGGACGCGTCCCCTCCCGCCGGCCACGCCCGGCCGAGAAGAAGCAGTACGGCAGGCATCCCGCGAACGCTTCTCGCATCCCGAGCCGCCCGCGCCCGCTCGCAGGCGGGCAGGCCGCATCGCCACAGAAAGGGACCCGCGAGCCGCACTCACCGATGGGGGAGATCGCACATGACACCGAACCGCCAGCCGCGCTTCGACCGCGCCGCGCTGGCCGAGCTGTCCGGCCGCCTCACACCGCGCGACTACGACATCCTGGCCCACCTGCACCAGCACCGGGTGTTGACGACGCATCAGATCCAGCGCATCTTCTTCACCCTCCCGCAGCCCACCCGGCGGCGGTTGCGTACCCTGCACCTGCTCAACGCCGTGACCAGGTTCCGCCCCTGGGTGCCCTACGGCGGCGGGTCGGCTCCCTCGCACTGGGTGCTCGGCCGCGCAGGAGCCGCCGTCCTCGCCATCAAGCAGGGCGGCACGCTCAGCGACCTCGGCTACAGCCCCGACAGCTCCCTCGCCATCTGCCTGTCCACGCGGCTGGGTCACCAGGTCGGCGTCAACGACTTCTTCACCGAGTTGCATCATCACGCGCGAACCGGTGCGAGCGGCGCGCGGGTGCTCGCCTGGTGGTCGGAACGGCGCTGCGCCAAGCTCTGGGGGGACCTGGCCCGTCCCGACGCCTACGGCCGCTGGGCGGAAGGCGGCCGGGAGGTGGACTTCTTCCTGGAGCACGACACCGGCTCCGAACCGCTGGCGAAGGTCGCGGGCAAGCTGGCCGACTACGCCGGGCTCGCCGAGGCGACGCACATCGTCACGCCCGTGCTGCTCTGGCTCCCGAGCGCCGCCCGGGAGGCGCACCTGCGCGAGCTCATCGCGGGCGCCGAGGTGCCGGTGGCCACCGCCGTACAGACGACGCTCGGCGGCGGACCGGCAGGGCGGGTGTGGCTACCCGCCGACTCCCGGGGTGACCGGCTGGCGCTGGCCGAGCTCGCGGACGCCTGGCCGCATCTCACGCCGCCGTCCGCCCGGCACTCGCGGTGACCTACGCCGTGGCCGGTGCGGCCCTCTTCGTCCTGCTCATGGTGGCCATCATCGGGGCGACCGCAGGCGTTCTCGGCGGCGGCCTCGAAAGCCCGGCGCACTGCCTTCCGGTGACCGGCCTGGACGGCGAGCAGACGCGTAACGCCGCGCTCATCGTCCAGACCGCCGTCCGGCTCCGCCTGCCGTCCCGGGCGGCCGTCATCGCGCTGGCCACCGCCATGCAGGAATCCCAGCTCCGCAACATCACGCACGGCCACCTCGACTCGCTGGGGTTGTTCCAGCAGCGGCCCTCCCAGGGGTGGGGCACCCCCGAGCAGATCCTTGAACCCGGCTTCGCCGCCAACCGGTTCTACGAGCGTCTTCTCCGTGTCCCCCGGTGGGAGCGGCTGCCGCTGACCGAGGCGGCGCAGGCCGTCCAGCGCTCGGCCTTCCCGGATGCGTACGCCCGGTGGGAACCGCTCGCGCAGCGGACCGTCGATGCGCTCACCGGTTCGTGCGTACCGCTGATCGCGGGCGATCGGGCCGCCGCCGTGGTCGCCTACGCTCACGCGCAGCTCGGGAAGCCGTATGTATGGGGAGCCGAGGGGCCCGGCTCCTTCGACTGCTCAGGGCTCACCATGCGCGCGTACCAGGCGGCGGGGATCGTGATTCCGCGCGTCGCGGCCGACCAGTGGCGGCATGGCCGGGGCATACGGGCTGGGCGGGAACAGCCGGGCGATCTGGTCTTCTTCCGCATGGAGGCGGACGGGCCCGGCCACGTCGGGATCGTGATCGGCGGTAGCCAGATGATCAACGCACCCGCCAGCGGAGACGTCGTCAAGGTCGCGTCTTACCGACGCTCAGACCTGGTCGGTTTCACCCGGCCTGTTGGCGGCTCTTCGGCGATCGCCGAATACTGAGCGGCTTCTGATCGATACTTGTCCGGGAAAGGAGGGGGCCCGGATGGAACTGAGCATTGAGAAGTCGCCGTTCAGGGTGCTCATGCCGGATGGCTTGGAGGGGCTGATCGAGGTCGTCTTCGAGTATCCGGGACTGCGAATGGCGGTGGTCGAGCGCGACCTCGCCGGGAAACTCGACCGGAGCTGGCAGGCGGCCGGGGTCTACTTCCTGCTCGACCGCCCGGACGCGCTGGGCCGGTGGGGTGCCTACGTCGGCATGGCCGCCCCCGGTGACCTGCGCGCCCGCCTCCGCTCCCACCTGCACAAGCGTGAGCACTGGTACCGCGCGGTCCTGGTGCGCCGGAACTCCAGCGACGACGGCTTCCACACCGGGCAGGCCGGATGGCTGGAAGGCCACCTCTACGACATCCTGGCGGGTGCCGACACGGTCCGGCTGAACAACCGCAACCGTCCCCGCGACCTCACCATCTCGGCGCACGACCAGGCCAGCATGCGGATCTACATTCCGCCCATCCTCGCCTGCCTGCGCCTCCTCGGGCACGAGCTCAGCCACCGTGAACTGGTTGACGACGTTCCGACACCTCCAGCGCCGGAGCCCGCGAAGAGCGAACCGGTGGCGAAGCGGCGAAGCTCCATCGAGGTCTCTGACCTGCTCTCGGCCGAACTGCTGAGCCCCGGCGCGGCGCTGATCCCGAAGTCCCGCAAGCACACCGAGCGAGCCGCGATCAACGCGGACGGCACGATCCGGTTCAGGGAGAAGAACTGGCCGACGCTGTCCGGACCGGCCCGCGCGCTGACCGGCCACCAGCAGAACGGCTGGGAGTTCTGGCGAGTCGATACCCCGGAAGGCTCGCTGCCGATATCCGCGCTGCGCGACCGGCTCGAACGGCAACGCGACGCAGGGGTCTAGATCGCGAATGGCGGTCTCGTGATGGGACAGGAAGGACTCGTTCGCGCGGCGCGTGCGGCTGAGGCCAGACTCGGTCATACCCTGAATGCCGTGCAGGAGGAGTTGCGGGCGTTTACCGAATGGGTGGGCGCAGGCCGGAAGCTGACTCAGACGGGAAAACTGACGCTATCGGATGCGCGGACGCTGGTGGCACTGCTGGAGACCGGCGACGAGATCGACCCGAAGATCGGCGATCGGGTGTTCCGGACGAAGAGCAGCACCGAACTGCCCGGATTGAACCTGATCGTGGAATGGGCCAAGGCGGTCGGACTGGTCCGGGTGGTCAAGGGGCGGCTGCTGCCGGTGAAGAAGGCAGTGCCACTGCTGATGGACTCGGAGCGGTTGTGGGAGGCGTCGTTCACGGCGTTGGGGAAGATGAGCGACGCGCTCTTCCCCAGGAGCCACTGGTACGCGTCCCTGGTCGGCGAGGAGTTCACGCTCATCTGGCCGGCACTGCTGCGCAGGTTGTACGGCGGGCCCGTGTCGGTTGCGAATCTGCGGGAACTGGCCTGGGAGATCGCGTCGCCGTACTACGAGATGCGCAACCCGGAAGCGCAGCGGCGGATGGCCGACCAGGACATCGATCGACTGCTGGCCGTCTTGGTACGGCTGGATGCGGTGGAACTCACGGAGGAGACGGCGACCCTGTCCCCGGTAGCGGTGAACGTCGTACGGCGCGGCCTGGGTGAGGCCGCACCGGGAGAGCCGATCTATCAGATCCGGGTGACGCTCCCGGAGAGTGCGGATCCCGTGATCTGGCGGCGCCTGCTCGTCTCACCCGGGATCACGATCGACAGGCTGCACGACATCCTGGTCGCGGCGATGGGCTGGGAGGGCCGTCATCTCCACCTGTTCACGGTGGGAGGTGTCCTGTACGGCGAACCGTCACCCGAGTGGGATCTGGACGTTGTGGACGAGAAGAAGACCTCGCTGGCGGAGGTGCTCGCACAGGTCGGGGCAGCCATGGAGTACGAGTACGACCTGGGTGACAGCTGGCGGCATGACATCGTGCTGGAGGAGATCCTCGCCGCGGAGGAAGGTGTCCGTTACCCGGTGCTGGTGGACGGGGTGGGCGCTTGCCCTCCAGAGGACGTCGGCGGCATCGGAGGCTACGCATACTTCCGTCTGGTGCTGGCCGATCCCGACCACCACGAGCACGACGAATATGTCCACTGGGCCGGTCTGGAGAGCGCGCAGGAGTTCGACCCGGCCCGGTTCGCCGTCGAAACCGCTCGCCGAACGCTGGCCTCGGCCGGGTGATCAGATGCGCATCGCAGACGCGCAGCCCGCAGGCCTCCCGCGAGCCCTAAAGCCAGGCACGTGCGGGGGGCAGGTCGTAGCGGCTGACGGTCAGGTACGTCTCCGGCGTCGCCGCCTCGAGGAGCCCCTCGTCGCCTGCCAGATCTAGTTCTGGCTCCTCAGGACGATGCAACAGATCACTCCATTCCCTTGTCGCTCCCTGAACGTAGGCCTGGCGGAGCAGGAAGTGCAGCCGGGGGCGGGCTTCCTCCTCCCGCTCGCGCAGGATCCGCCGCTCGGTAAATCGCTGTTCTTCCTGAGCGTCGTCCCCGAGTTCCTGGTCATCGGCCAGCTGGTCCTCGGCGCGCAGCCCAGGGATGCGCTGGGCGATCGCGAGGTCCTCCTCGTGGAGACGCTCGCAGGCGGCGAACAGCTGCCGGGACATGCCGAGGTGAACCCCGGTTCCGAGGATGCGGCAGGTGAGGAAGTCGTCGAGGCCCATGGAACGAAGCCTGGTACGCAGGGTGCGCCGGTCAGCGTAGTAGTTCGCCTCTGTGCGGGCCTCAGCCCGAAGGGCGCGGGTGAGGTCGTCGCTTTCCAAGGGTGTGATCAGCCCAGAGCGCCGATGGCGGGACGCGCTGTCGGCGGGAATGAGCACGGTGCGCAGTTGTGAGAAGGCAGCCGAGCGCAGCGCTAGGTAGGTGAGCATTTGGGCGCGGGCCGCGCCGATGAGCGCGTCGTCGCTGTCAGCGAGACGGTCTTCGAGACCGCCGGGTCCGACCGCTGACTCGTCGTCGATGTCGAATCCGGCCGGGGTACGCGGCGCTCGTCGAGGGTGCAGATCGTGGTCGATGGTGAGGAAGAGGTCATCTCCGGGCCGCACGGACGCTCCAACCAGGACGGTGCGGTGGGCGTACGAGCCGAGAACCTTGCTGCCGGCGGCCAGTTGCTCCCACCCCTCGCGGAGTTTGCTGAGGCCCACGTCGCCCCCCTTGGCCTCGATCAGCCAGCACAGGCCCTCTGCCTGGTGCTGCCCCCACAGGTCGGGCAACCTATTCTTCGGGTTCTTGAACGTGTTGCGCAGGGCGGGGATCGGGCCGCCGAATTCGAGGTGCTCGGTCTGTCCGAGGCCCAGCAGTGAGCGGCAGGCCCACTCGGCCATCGTCATACCCAGCCGGTAGGCGGCCGCGTTCTTCGCGCTGCGCTCGGTGCCGTACTCGTACACCGGGTTCAGAGTCAGGCGCCGGTCCGTGGTGCCTCGTACGGGGTGCCGAGGCTTGACGGGGTGCATGCCAAGATAGGCATACAGCGGGGAAACCCGGGCGACGAGTTCCCCGTGCGCGTACTGCGGCTGATTCCGCAAGTGCGGAGTGACGTCGCGGCCGACCTCGATGGCGGCCTTGATGATCTCCCGCCAGGTGGTGGTCGAGACGTACCAGCCGTTGGTCGCCGGAAATCCACCCATCCCCGCCCACGGCTTGTGCTTGGCCGTCCGCAACTGCCTCCTAGGGTTCTTCGCAGGCCTGTCACGGAAAAGGACCGGTACGTCGAAGCTGTCGGCGTAGGTGAGCGGTGGCTTGTCGGGGACGTGCGCGGGGATCACGTGAATCACTCTGGCACGGCCGGTTCGCTTCCGGCACCGGATACGGAGTTCTCGCCCGGTTTCCAGTGAGAGCCATTCGGTAGGCCTCGGGGCGGGTGTGGGGCTCAAGAGCAAGCACCACCCCACCATCTCCGCCTCCCGGGCCCGACACCGTCGGGGCAGAAGCACCTGATCGGCAGGGGATTCACCGAAGCAAAGCCGTCCACACGATCACAGCTCCGAACGGCAGCCCTTAAGGCAGGTTCCGGTACGGCCGGACCGGTGGTGCAGGAGGTGTGCCCCGGCCGTACACGTGATGTGCACGAACCGGGGCAATCCTCCTACGCCACCGGGCGCGGTCTACCGCCAGCCGTAGCCCTTCTCGCCGCCGTGGATGCGGCAGGCCCGCTCCTCCTCGGCGGTGAGCAGGATGACCGGCAGCCGTTCGGTTCCGGTGGCCAGGGCCTGGTGGATGCGGTGCCAGCCGTCGATGACGAGCGGCCCGCCGTCGTCGGGCACCGGGACGGCGATCACGGGCTCGGACACGTCGACCGTGGCGGCGTGGTCGCGGTCAATGGCGATCAGGGACAGCAGCCCCGCCCAACTGGCCGCCGCGAGCGCGCCGTTCGGTGCGCGGCCCGCCGCGTAGCCTTTGGCGGCTGTGACGTTCCAGCGCCATGCCAGGAGCTGGAACACCTCCACCTCCGAGCCCTCTTCGGCCGAGACGGTCACTTGGCCTCCTCATGAGGGAAGGCGTGCAGGGTGAGCAGCTCGCCGGTGGCGGTCAGGAAGTCCCGGGCGGCGGCCCGGGAGGCATGCGCGATGGCGTGGTCGAACAAGGTGCCGGGCAAAGCGGAACCTGGCTCGGAGGTGAGGTACTGCCGGGCCCAGGCGCGTACCCGGCGCAGGGCGTGGTCGGTGGCGATCTCGTCGGTGCCGATCTGCGTGATGACTGTGGCCCACCAGGTGCACAGGGCGCGGCCGTAGGCGGTGCCGTACATGGACCCGGCGGACAGCAGGTGCCCTCTGTCAACGCGGAAGGTGAGCTCGGCGGCGGCTGCGCCGTGCGCTCGGGTGGCGGACTCGATCACCCGCTGGGTGTGGAGTTTCAGGGTGCAAGGGACCTCACATGGTGGGATCACGGTCAGTTCCTTTCGATGTCGGCGAGGGCGTCGGCGAGTTTCCGAGTGGCGGTGAGGAACCGCTGGGCGGCCTGACGGCGGGCCTGGTTCATGGCTTGGGTGAACAGCTCGCCGTGGCACTCGGTGCCGATCAGTTCCGACACCGCCCGCCACCAGCCGTAGGCGTACTGAGCGACGGCGGCGCGGGAGATCTCTTCTGCGGTGAAGTCCTGTCCTTCGTCGGCGAGGTAGGTGAGCCGGGTGATCGCGGTGGCCCACTCCTCACCGGCTTTGGCGTGATGATCGCTGGCGAGGTCTTCGAGGTAACCCATGCGCCTTCTCTCTTTCGTGCGTGCCGGGACGGTCAGGCGGCGAGCAGATAGAAGGCGCGGCCCTTGATCTTGGTGTTGGCGTGGTCGTCGAGCAGAGCCCGCTCGGCGCGGACGATCGCGGCCTCGCGCCGCCCGATCACCGGGCTACGGTGGTCGAGCCGCTCGGTGACCGCGTTGTAGGCGGCCCAGCGGGTGCCCCGGATGGGCTCGTTGGTGGGGGCGGAAGTGAACAGCCACTCCAGTTCCCGCATCGCCAGCTCGTGGTTGCGGCGGGTGAGGTCCTTGGCGTCCGGGCTGAGCGGGTGCAGCGTGGCGGCGAACTGGCGGAACTCCTGGAGGTCCATCGGGGTGGCCAGCAGCTTCTCGGCCTCGACGGCGAACGCCTGGCCGTGCCGCCAGGTCAGCCGTAGCGCGTCGCGGGCCTCGGCGATGCGCCCGGCGATGTGGCCGGTGTGGCGGACTTTGAACATGGCGGCGTTGTTGCGTAGCGCGGCGCGTTCGGTGTTGGCGCAGACCACGCGGACCGGGGTGGCGACGGTGGTGAAGGACCCCCAGCCGTCGTGCCGGGAGAACGCGGCCAGGTACAGATCGACCTGGTCGAACCCGCCGACCATGAGCGGCTCGGGCAGGCGCATGGTGACGAACACCCGGCGTCCGCTGTGCAGCGAGCCGCCGGTGTCGAAGACCGCGCCGGACTCGTCCACGAGGGTCTGCAGGAAGTCGGCGACCTCCTCGTTCTGGACGATCTTGTAGTCCTTGCCGACCATGCCGAGCCGTTCGGGCTGCCCGGTGCCGGGGTTGGTGCGGACGATCAGGAAGTCCTCGTCGGCGGTCACCGGCTGGCCGGTGTCGGGGTCGGTGACCTGCCCGACGGGGACCTTACGGACGTTCCAGTCGGCGAGCTGGGCGTGGGTGAGCAGTTCCCCGGCGGTCATCGGGCCGGGCGCGGTGTAGCCGAGCCGGTGCCAGCCGGGCTTGACGGCGGCGGCGAACGCGGCGGATCCGTCGGCGAAGACTTCAAGCTCGTGAGCCATGACGATTACCTCCATGCAGGTTGGGTGGGCGGGCCGTACCGGGCCTCCGTCGGCCCGGTACGGCGGGCTTCGGGGTCAGGACGCGAGGGAGAACCGGCGGGGACGCTCACAGGTCAGCTCGGCCTGACCGAGGCTGACCAGCCGGTCCAGGGCGTTGGCGACCGCGCCGGAGGAGCTGTCCAGAACGCGGCCGATCTCGTAGGGAGTGAAGTCCTTGCCCGCGTGCTGGGTCAGGTGCTCCAGGACCCGGTCCCGGAGCTGGCCGGGCCGGACCGCGCCACCGGTGGCCGCCGTTGTGGCGGGTGCGGTGCGGCTGGCCGTACGGCCGGGGGCGGAGGTGCCGGTCAGCAGGGCGCGGGCGTTGCGGTGCACCTGGGGGGCCTTGGCCATGAACATCTCCAACCGGCCCAGGGCGATGATCGCCTCATCGGTCTCCATGGCGGTCACCGTGCCGATGATCAGATCGGCCAGTTCGAGGAGTTCGCTACGGGCCTGACTGCGGGCCGGGTCCTCCTCGGCATCCGGCTCGTCCGGCTCGCCGTCGGATTCGCTGTCCGCGTCGGCCTCCGGCGTGTCCGCAGGTTCGTCACCCTGCGGCTCGGCGTGGTCGTCCTGCTCCGGCTCCGGCACGCCGTTCTCCGCTGCCGGAGCGATCTCATCCGGCTCCTCGGGCGACTCGCCGGTGTGCTCACCGTCATCGGCTGGCGCGGACACTGCGGTGTCGGCGGGGTGCCAGCAATCCGGCGTACGGCCGCGCCCGTCGTGACCGCCCGGCGTCCGCGTGGCCCGGCCGTCGCCCTCGAACTGCTTGAGGATCTTGCTGGCGGTGATCCGGCTGATCCCGGCCTCCGCGCCGAGGATGGTCGCCGAGGCTCCCGGGTTGGCCATCAGCGCCGCCCACATGGCCTCCTGCCGGTCGTTCGGCGCGGCGGTGGTGTCGGTGTCCGGCGACGGGGTCGCTGCGGTGTCGGGGACCGTGGCGGCCGTGTCCGCGTGAATCGTCATCGGGTAAGGCTCCTTTCCGGTTGCGTCCCGGCCGGTTTCGGCGGGCCGCGTTTTGTTGGAGCTCGACCATTGCTCGCCTCCGGCGGTTAACTCAAGCGGTGACACGATATTTTTAGTCACCACGACGGCTGGAGAGGCTTACCTGACGCCACCACATTCGCCCAGCCGGATACTCATTTCTTCTCGAATAGGGCGAGCGAGGGGGGCGAGCCGTTTTTCAATGCAGCTCGGCCAACGACTCGACGAGGCCGAGCCGACAGGGCAGCGAGCAGCTCGCACGCCGCCGGCACCCGCCGCGCGAAGCAGTGAGGCCGACCATCCGAGCAGGGAAAGTTGCGTACGGCGAGCACCACGACGGCAAATTGAAAAGGACCTGCATTCGTACGGGCCGCCACATATTCACACGTCGCCCTCAGGCGAGTCGGGAGCCCCAACGCATCGATCCGAAGCGCCACGACATGCAAGGAATCGCTATTACCATCGATGCGCTCTTAACCGCGACTCCGAACGCGACACACAACGCCACAGCGAACGCATCAGCGATTGGTGGTCAATCCTTATGCGGGGAAGCGGCTTGCACGTCAGAGCACTCCAAGCCGAGTTCCGCCCAGACCTCATGCCCGGCGTTCGGGTCTCCGTCCACCCCGACCGCGGCAGCCAGCTCGCCGACGCCACGCAGGCCGTACCCGTGCTCGTCCAGCTCACCGCCCAGCACCTGCCACGAGGGAGTAAGCCGCGGAACGCCGCCACCGCCGAGGTCCCGGACGGCGATCCGCGCGATGCGCGAATCCCGCCGTACCTCGACCACAAAGAACCCGCGCGGCCTACCCGACCGGCTGTAGAGCAGCGCGTTGCTGATCAACTCCGCTGCCACCCACTCCGCGTCATCGCCACGGTTTGTGTCACCCAGCAGCGTCCGCACCAGATGCCGCGCCGGGGCAACCTGATCCCCCCGACCCGCAAAGACACGCCGCCACACCATGACATCGCGGGTGGAGACGCCTGACTTGACCGGCCGGTAGTACTCGCGCTGATTCACCGCTGACGCCCTCCGTCAGGTCCCGAAACCGGGACGGGGCCAGCACCATGAACCGACTCAACGCCCCGGCTCAAGCCCCCGCAGCCCCGCGATCAACACCCGCCCACAGCCCCCACCCCCTGGGCAAACTCACCCCGGCCTATCCACCACACCGGAGCAGTCCAGCCCCGGCGAAGGCGTATCACCCCACCAGCCGCTGATAGGTCTGCCGCGCCTGACGGCTCGGCACCAGATCGATCTCCGCCAACCGTTCGGTGAGCTGCTGAAACGCCCACCGCACGGCAGGCAACCGCCCCAGCTCCGCCTGAACGGTCATGATCTGGCACCACAGCACCTCGTTGTACCGATCGACCCGGTCCACCGCCAGGGTCAGCACATCCAACGCCCGGCCGGGATCCCTCTTCCGCTCGTTCTCCGCCAGCCGCATCGCCGCGTTCACCGCCTGCGTCTCGGCCGCATGCCGCAGCGGCAAAGACCACAGATCGTCCCGATCGGCCAGCAACGGCCCCTGGTAGAGCGCCAGCATCTCCCGCAGCGCCCGCACCCGGACCGCCTCGTCCTCACCGGTGTGAGACCGCACGTACGCCTCCTGGAACTGCCACCAGTCGACGTCGAAGTACGCCGCCGACAACCGGCGCCGTCGGCCCACCTTCACCACGAACTTCACCTCGGTCGCCAGCCTCGTCGCGTGCCTCATCGCGGCGTTGACGTCCCGGACTCCCGTCTCCAGCCGGAGGTTGCCCCGCCCGACCTCATCCGGCCACAACCGCTCGATCACGCTGTCGGTGGGCTCGCCCTCCTTCGACGCGGCCAGCAGCGCGAACAGGTCCCGCCCCTCGGCCCGCCCGAACGACACTTCTTGCTCGCCCACGGTCACCCGTACCGGGCCGAACAGCTGAACCTTCGCCCGCGAGGGAGCCGTTACCGCAGTTCTCGGCGAGGCGCTCACCACGGTCCCTGCGGGGTGAGCGAACACCTCGTCGGGGCCTGCATCGCCACCGACGAGCGGCTCATCAACCGGCGAAGACCCCACGGACGAAGCAGCGACCCGTGCCTCAGATCCGGCCCTCTCCATGGAACGCGGTCGCCTCCCGCCGCGAAGCTGGCGCGCCAGCAGCGTGCTCCCGAACATCACCACGGCCCCGAACAGCGCCGCAGAGCCAAAGCCGACGACAGCGGACCGCCCGTCACCGGGCGCCGCGGAGGCCATCGGCTTGGCACGCAACGTCGTCGGTGCCGACGCACTGGGCACCGGCGGCGGAGGCGGTGTGATCGCAGGCGTCACGGTGTGGTGCATCGTCTCCCGTACCACACGAGGCCGCTCGGCAGGCGGCTTCGCACGTCTCGCATGCTGACGCTCCGCTGCCCCCACCGTCCGTGCCCGGCGCCCTTCAACCGGCACGGACCTCCCGCGCCGCTCTCGCTGAGGCTGCTCGGCGATCGCTGACCTGTCCGCCTCGTGCTCTATCCCCGGCCTCTGCTCCTTCTTTTCGGGATTGCTTCGTTCTCGTGGAGGAGGCTTCGCTTCGCGGGATCGCTCCTTCGCGACGGCGACGGGCGGTGGATCGGCATGGCCTGGGGGGAATCGCTGTGCCTCCTCGAAGCGCTCGCGCACGCTCACGGTCTGACCGCTCACCACGTCTCGGATGATGCTCTCGCAGAGCTTTTCCATGTTCCAGTACCGATCGGCGAGCGGAGTGATCCCAGCCGGGCAATCAGTGGCCACGGCCGCAGCCGGTGCGGGAGCCGCCAGCACCGCGGCCACGACGAACGGCGTCGCGGTGCACGCCCGCACCAGGCGCAGCAGCCGCTGCGACATCGGTCGATCCGTACCTACATCCGAGTGTCCCTGTCGCTTCACAGCAGCCCCCCAGTTCACCCGATGATCACGTCACCGATATCCCGCAGATTCCCTCGCAAGGTTCACAGGTCACACCAGAGAAGATCATGATCTAGAAAAGACCGCGAGTCCCGTAGATGCACTGCGGTGTCGGCCGGGGGCGCCGACAGTAAAGCGAACAAAGTTTCGCTTTGCGTCGTGCCAAGGTTCTGAGACCGGAACCGCTTTCGCCAGCCCCCACCTCAGCCAACCGGACCGCATGATTGTTTAACGAGGTCGCTACTGTATCTGCGTTCCGGATCAGGAAGGGTGATCTGTAGCGAGCCTGTGACCTGCGACGTCACGGTAAAAAGAGTTCACTATTAACCAGCCTTCGTACAGAAGTTCCTGTCCATTTGTCAATGGATGGGCAAGCGGTCGAACGAAGGCAATCGTATGCGAATTTTCGTAAGACGCATTTCTCACGGGCTATGCATCCACTGGATCTTCGATAGTATCCATGTGCGCGTAGGTGGCGCATACTGTCCCGGGCGCTTCTACGCTTTCTGGACACCACTCGCCATTCTCCAGAATTCCAGCACAGAGGACGGACGGTCTCTCGTTAATGGAGTCTGGGAACTCCACGGGCTTCCTGGCTCCAGAGGCAGTAGGATGCTCTTTGGAGACTACTGTGGGAGGTGGCACGCGCCATGTGGAGCTCGTCTCTGTGAGATAGCTTCCGTGGGGAAGAATCAGCTCAAAGAATGTCTTCGCGACGCTCCCAAGCGTATGCCAAGACACCTCAAACTGAGTGTGATTTACCTTCCACCTGTCGCGCTGGGCATTTTCTACATTTCTAATAAGAGAGGTGGCGGCACATGAGGATACGGCCTCCGCCTTTAGGTACGGCCCATGCTTTTCTCCCCATACGATGGCGTCTCGGGCGGAGCGCCAGCAGAGATTTCGAAGCTGACCGATGCTGAAATGCTCAGCGACTCCCAACAGGCTAGCCTCGAGTTCCGCTCTACGGTGTTCTGGCACGGGCGGTCTTGGATCGTGGAACTCAAATGCAAGCTGGCCGTCAAGGTAGTTCATCGCATCTTGCACTGCAAGGTCCACCCAGAGTCTCCTGACCTCGTCAATTCCGTAGCAATTCACAATTTCCTGTGCAGTTTCTATCTGAGCCAGAAGCTCTAGGACCCCGCTGCCTGGCATGTAGAAAGCTTCGAGGGGATACCAGCTTTCCAGTTCGCCATCGACCATCTTGAAAGCCTTCTGAGGGCTGTCGGCTGTAGGGGCCATTATTCCCATTGCCACCATTGTCCCGACAAGGTCGCAGTCAGCTATTGGAGGGCCTATCAGAGGCTGAAGCACTCTTCCTCTAAGATTCCCTGCAGTCATCCTCTGAACCGGACTGCCCGATTTCGGGATGAAGATGACCTTAACCGCTAGCGCCGCCAATAGAGGTATTTCGACGGGTGCTGGCGCGATCATACTGTCGCACCAAATACTGATGTCCTCTAGGTCTTCGCGCCTGACCCGCTGAACGCAGTCCCAGCATTTTTTCGGCTTGGGATCGACCAGTTCCCGAGCAGCCGACGACCGGTTTTTGACAGGCTCTCCGTTTCCACACTCAGGACAAGCGCTACCGACGATGTAAGCGCACGCCCATTGGCTTAGCGCTGTCGCCAATTTTCCTACCGGAATTCCCAGCTTCTCGGCCGCGTCCTTTGCTGGCCATTTCCAATTTTGATTGCCGTCGTCCCATTCCCAATAGGTTCGCAGTACTTCGATGATTTCGTCAGAGCAGTGCGTAGACGCCTCGACCCTGATCTGGCTACTTTCCAGTGAAATTACAAGGAGTCCCGATTCGGTGCGACTGGCGATGTTAGGCCGTTCCTCAACAGTTGGCATCGGGTCGCTTTCGAGAGCTTTCCCATCTTCGACAATCGCGTCTGCAGCCACAGGCGCGCGCCGTGAAATGTTCTTAGATGACCTAGTTGTACGCTGCTTCTTCTTGCGCTTGGGCACGAAAACTCCCTCTAATCGCTCCCGGCGAATCGGTTCGGCTATAAATAGCAGAGCCTAGACTCCATCCGCACGCCAACAGCGATACGCGCCTTTAGTGTAATGTGAACCGTCACGAGCGATTTGGCAAAAAATAGGATTGCCGGATACCGTTTCGCTCCAGAGGCCCCGTAGGAGCCCTGGAGCCCATGATCTTGGCAGATGAAGAGGAGCAATAGATCCGGATTTGGGATCGGCCTCAAGTCGCAAGTCATGCCTGTATCTGGCAGCGCGAGCAGTTCGCAGGGCAGCCTGTGAGACCGGCAGCCCAGAACGACTCTGTAGGGGCGAGGTTCGCTAGGCACGCGGTTCGCCTTCAGTCACCCACGTGTGCGTGATGGCCCGAATGACCTGGACAACCCGTGCACCATCGCCTGCCTCGCGCTTGCGATGGGCCGCACATGACCTTCCTGTGGCTCCACCTTGGCAGCCGGCCGTAGGATGCCCCGGCTGGGGAGGCCGATGGGTGCCCGCGAGCAGCGGGCGAGCGGGCCTGCGAGGGCAACACCTCACCGCGAGTCTCTCGGAGCGAGAAACCGCAGGTCAGATGGGGTGTGAGTGGTGGGGCGCCAGGGGCTCGAACCCTGAACCTACAGATTAAAAGTCTCCACCATTCGATCAATCAGGAGTATTCAGCACTAATCAGAAGGACGATATTTGCTGGTCAGAGCCATGATCGCACTATTCAAGAGAGAGCATCAAAGATCATAAGATCGAAGGCGTTGGGTCCGGCATTGGTCCGGCAGACCATCTCCCAGATGGAGTCCCAAGAGAACGACACTCAGCGCCAACGTCACCACCGGTCACCGCGTCTTCTCCCATGGCCGCCATGTCGAACCGGGAGCCGCCGTGCCGCGCTACATCCTCGCCATCGTCCTCGTCCTCTTCGTCATCGCGATCGGCGGCATCGCCTTCACCACGCGCACCCCCGGCCCGCTGCCACCCCTCCCGCCCTCCCAGACCGAGCCGACCGCACTGCCGGTCGCGAACCCGGGCGGCACGGTGGTATACGCCGTCACCGGGACGGCGGACTCGGCCGGCGTCACCGTGGCCACCTCCACCGGGACCGAGCAGGCGTCCGGCCGGGCCGTGCCGATGCGGTACGAGGTCGAGATGACGCCGGGCGACTTCGTCTACCTGTCCGCGCAGAACGAGGGCGTCTCGGGGACGATCACGTGTGAGATCTCCGTCGGCGGCGTGGTGATCAGCCGGAACACCTCGGCCGGCGGCTACACCATCGCCAGCTGCCAGGGGACGGTGCCGTAGCGGCAAGGCGCCGGGAATGGCGATCTGGCGAGGCCCACATATGCCCTGTCCGGAAAAGGAAGGATCGCCTAATAGGTCCTGTCAGATAGTCGCGAAAGGGGTTGCCCTCACCTATGGTGGGCGATGGGTAAGGTCCGGGCGGACCCTCCACGTGGACGGTCCGCCCGAGGCCATTGATCATCTATCGAAGGTGCCGTCCTTCACCGCGGCGACGAATGACGACCACTCGGACGCGGTGAAGACCAGCTTCCCGCCGTCAGGGTTCTTGCTGTCCCTGACGGCGACACCAGCGGCAATTGACGCCACCTGGACGCAGTTCTGCCCCTGCGCTGAACTGTGGGACGACGTGCGCCAAGGGAGCTCGGGGTGGGTAAGGTCCACGATCTCGCCTCTATTTCAGTTGTTTGGCCAGGCCTTCAATGTAGGCCGCCGATGCCTCGACGCTCAGTGCCGAGGCACGGAGGTAACCGTAGCTGTCCCGATAGGCCGCCACAGCCTCCGGCTTCTCCAGGAACAGGTCACCGGCCGCGCCGGCCTCCACGTAGATGATCGTGGGGTCTTCCGGCGCCTCGTAGTCCAGGATGGTGAAACCGCACGTCATAGCGGTGTGCGCGCCGACGGTGTCGAGTAGCACCTGAATGCCGATGTTCGGCCGCTCGGCCATGCGGCACAGGTGGTGCAGCTGCTCGCGCATCACGGCCGGGCCGCCCACGTGCTTGCGCAGCGCAGCCTCGTCGATCACCGCCCAGAACATCGGCGGGTTCTCACGGGTGAGGATGCGCTGCCTGGCCAGCCGAGCCTCCACCATCCGCTGGATCGGCGCCGGTTCGGACACCCGGCCACCCTTGAAGACCGCCGTGGCGTAGTCCGCGGTCTGTAGCAGTCCAGGGATCAGTGCGAGCTCGAACGCCTCGATGTCGTTGGCTTCCCATTCCAGGCCGACCAGCGCGCCACCGAGGATGTCCTTGTACTCCTCTTCCCACCAGCCGCGGCGGCGGCTCTCACGGGCGAGAGTGATCATCGCGTTGCAGGTGGCCTCGTCGGTCACCTCGTAGATGTCGAGCAGGTCCATGACGTCGTTGACGGTGGGCCGCCGCCATTCGTCGCGCTCGATCCGGGTGACCTTGCTGGGCTGCCAGCCGAGCCGCTTGGCGGCTTCCTTGGAGTCCATGTTCGCGGCTTCGCGGAATTGTTTCAGCGCGTTCGACAGTCGTCGGCGCCTGACGGTGGGGCTATACACCAGACCATCCCTCCGCATGCGGGACATTGAGCCACAGATGGGCCCATATCGGTCTTGTTAAAATTGAGTATTGCCGAGAATTGGTCTTGGCACCATGATGATGCTAGCCCTTTCCCGCTATCGGGAGTATGGAGATCATGACGCTGACCGACCGGCGGGTGTCCGCAGATCCGCGAACGCATCCCGGCCGGCCTGCCCGGCAGTCGCAAGCCTCCCGCGTCGCCCAGGCGCGCCGAACGCTCAAGCAGACCGGGGCGATCACACCATGACTCGCTTATCCCCTGCTCTGTGGCCACTCGGCCCGGGGACGGACGTACGTTCCCCGGCCCCGGATCGGCCGGACGAACCCCTCCTCGGCGAGAAGCGTCACCACCTTGACGATCGTGCCGCGACTGACGGGGAACTCCTGGTCGAGCTGGCGCAGGCTCGGGATGGGCATCCGCTCCCGGTACCTGCCATCCTCAATACGACGACGAAGCTCCCTGTAGAGCTGCAGCCACACAAGCTCGTCCTCGGCAAACTCGACCATGCGGCAGACGGTAGAAAGCCGCGTCCTGCCACAGCATGCACGGGGAGTCCATGGTTGTTCGTGGTATTCCATGGCACACCGTGTAACGGCTTACTCGAAAATCGATCACGAAACCACCGCAGAACCGGGCGAACCAACCCGCGCCCGCCGACCCCACCGGGCGCAGGACACCGGACCCCTCACCGAGCGATGGGGCCCCGATGAGCCCGGACAGCGCCGATCCCTCCCTGGCCGCGTCGCAGCGCAGCACCGGCCCGTACGGCGAAATCGTGTCCTTCCCCTCCCCCGACGACGGCATCGTCATCGGCCTATGGCTCGTCCGCGACGAACTCCCCCTCGCCGACGCCGAGCGATACGTCGCCGATCTCAGTGCCCATCTCGCCGCCGCACGGGCCGCCAACAACGACGTTGGGAACAGAAAATGACGCGCCAGGCCGTCCTCCAATCCGCCACCTACACGCTCAACCACCGCCCCACCTCCGTCCGCAGCGCGCGCGCGTGCACACGCAGAACGCTGGCCGCCTGGGCCCTCCTGGACATCGCCGACGATGTGACCCTCTTGGTCAGCGAACTGGTCACCAACGCGATCGTCCACACCGCCGACGCGGTCCGCTGTCAGATCGAGCTGGCCCTGAACCTGTCAGGCCGCACCCTGCGAGCCGACATCACCGACCATGGCCACAGCTGGCCCGGCCCGATGGAGCCGCCGAGGGCCGTCCCGGATGACGAAAGCGGGCGCGGTCTGACCGTCGTCAACTCCCTGGCGGACAAGTGGGGTGTCGAACTCCTCCCAGACGGCAAGACCGTGTGGTTCCTCATCACCGTACGCCGCGCCGTACCGTGTCTCCGGCCATCTCGGACCCCCTCCCCGAGGTGGCCGGGCATCGCCCCTGCGGACCACGGGTGAACCCCGACGTACTCGAAGCGATCCGCACCACCTATCCCGGATGGCGGATCACCCGGCTCGGCGCCCTGTGGTGGGCAACCCTGCATACGGCACCAGACGCGGCAGAGCGGGCGCTGGGGGTCCAGCACCAGGTCGCCCAGCCCAGTGTCGGAGAGCTCGTGGTCGCCCTAGCTCACCAGGCGCATCTGCTGTCGCTGATCCGCCGCACCTGACCCTTGCCGGCCACCGCGTTCCCGCCCCTGCGGGTGGCTGGTTTCCCCGCCTGGCCTGGCCTACTCCCCGAGGCGGGTCAGGCGACCGGGTGGCCCCGCGTTGAGGGTCGCGGGGCCACCCGGCCTCCACCGTTGAAGAGAGCGCGGCGAAGATCAGATCCAGTGGACGCGGATGATGTACACCTCGCGCTGCGGCTCCATGACGATGTACGTGATCATGCCCCTGCCGCCGAACTTCAGCGTGCGCATGTTCCCCTCCGGATTGTCCGGGCGGAACAGATCGCCATTCCCTGGGGCGAGCTTGAGAACCTTGAACGCCTCCGCGAGATAGCGGGCCGCATCGTCCGGCAGCGCGGCGATCTGCTCCTGGGCAATGGGGTCGGGCTTCGTCAGCTCATACATCTACAGCTCAATGCCGCGCGCTGCGAGCAGCTCCTCCCACGTCTTGTCCCCGCGAGGGATCGGCTTCCCCTCTGCGGCGAGCTGCTGCACGCGGGCGGCCCGCCGATGCATCTCGCGCCGCCCTTCGGGATCCCTGACCGAGTCACAGGCCATGAGCCACCAGGTGTCGACGAAGTCCGTCAGCTTGGCGAGGTCCAACGTCGCGCCCACTTCGGCGAGGGCGACGCGCAGCCCGGCGTCGAAGGCGTCGCGGTCCTCGGGAACGACGAGGGCGGCGCGAATGGAGCGCAGCGTCTTGTCCGGCAGCTGGCCGGCGGCCGGGACGTCGTGCGGCTGTGCGCTCATGCGGTCAGTGTATGCACGAGTGCTCAGCGCGGACTGGCCGTTTGCCGTGACGCTCATGTCTCATCCCCTCGCCGGGACCGGTGGTGATCCTCAACGCGACGGTATGCGCTGGTCCGACGGGCGTCTTCTGACTGTACGGGGACGATGGCCTGGCTATGCCGTGTCGGCATGGTCACGAAGCGTCTCCCACAGCGGGCCAGGTTCTGTGGTCATCAGCACCAGGTCAGGTCAGATGCTCGTCGAGGTGCGCCTGGACCGGCGCGAAGAAGGAGAACGGCACCAGTTCGGCGACGCGCGTCCGGCCACACCACTCGACCTCGGCCACTTCCTCGACGTCGGCGACGCGGGCCGTGCCGGCCACCGTCTCGCACACGACGTAGATCATGCGGCGGCCGGTCGCGGGGTGGATGCGGGCACCGAGGGCCTTCACGGCGGTGACGTCGAGTCCGACTTCCTCGCGAGTCTCGCGTACGGCAGCCTGCTCGCCGGATTCGCCTAACTCGACCTGGCCGCCGGGGAACGTCCACAACAGCTCGCCTTCGGCGACACGTCGGCGGATGAGCAGGACCTTGCCGCGCCGCACGATGATGGCGGCGGCCACAGCGGGCGCGTCAGACTGTCTGGTCATCCGGGATGGTGCAGGCGGGGCAGTCGGCCATGGTAAGCACGTTGCCGCGCTGGACACCGCTGCCGAGGTTGATGACCTTGCCCGATCCGAGGCAGTAGCGGCAGGGGATCGCGGCGGATACGGCCGGGTCGCACCACACCTTGTGCTCCCACGCTGGCGGCGGCTCCGGCGGCGGCCGGTGATCGCGCTCGGCGGGTTCGTGCTCGCCGCCGACCCAGCCCCTTCCGCAGCAGAACCGGCAGGCCAGGAACAGCTCACCGACGCGGTGGCCCTTCTTGCCCTCGCACTCGGGGCAGGTGATGGGGTCGGTCATGCGCGCCCGGTCCCCTCGCAGGTGGAGCACGGCACCCACTCCTTGTGTGCTTCCTCGGTGCCGTTCTTCCAGATCCATTCCCCGCCTGCGCCGAGACAGACCCGGCAGACGGGGGGCTCGTCATCCTTGTCGGCCACGCACTCACGGTACGCCGGTCAGCGCCCAGCGTCATGGGCACGGCACAGAACGTTGAACCGGGCAAGGTCTGTCTCTCGTGCCATCGACGCCAGCGGATCGTGCCCACGCGCAGAGTATGCGGAGTCACGGCGGGTTCGTACGGTCCCGGTATGGCGGCGAGAAGGAAGAGCTGGGTCAAGGGGCACTATCGGCGGCGACCAGGTGGAGGGCGCACCTGGGTCTCCCCCCACACCCGTGGCGGCAAGACGGTACTCGTCGGCGGGGCGCTGGTCGTAGCGGCGCTTGCCGGCTGGGCTGCGTTCGCCAGAGGTGGCACAGAGCCGCCACCTCCGCCTCCGCCCCCTCCCACCTCCACGAGTCCCACCCCGTGACCGGGGCTTGGCTGGTCACCGACTGGAGCGGCAGGCGAAGCATGACCCGTCCGGCTCCAGCAGCACCCCGCACGCGAAAGTCAGCCACGGGAGATGATGGCTGTCAGCAAGTCCGTGCGACCGTGCTCAACCAGGTACTCAACAAGTCGGCGCTGAGCCTTTGGGGTCGCGTTACCTCGGACGTTGAAGATCGGCGACTCATCCGAGATCGCCTTATGCTCGGCTGCCTCCGCTTCGGACCGACTCGGATAGCGCTCGATGGTCGATCGAACTGCGAAGGCCATCCAATCCGACGCTCTCACGTGGTTCCGTGTGCGCAGGGAGAGATCGTTGGTCATCCCCACATACAGCAGTCGATCCTGGTCATCGAAGTATCGGTACAGCGCCGTGATTCCGGTCGGTATTTCACGAGGTACACGAGGTAGCCGCTTCTTCTCTCCCTGTCCTCGCTTCGGCACCTCCACCGCCCGCTTGTGATCGACGGTCTGGCTTTTTGGCGCATCTCGCGCAACCCGCCAGGCGATACGAGGTGTGCCGTCCTCGTCAACGGACGAGACATTCTCCCACCTGCTGCCTGGAGGGGCCCAGAAGCCGCCAATGGCTATGCCGGCCTCTGCTGGAAAATCAGGCAGCCAGACCCATCCATCATCCCGAGTGTCAGGCACTGAACCTCCTTTGGACTACTGCTCATCATCCACGGCCTGCCGATACGTCAGTTCGTACAGGTGCCCTGGCTTAATCAGCACCGATACTTCGACCGGTCGATCGTCCTCGGAGAAGATCGTGCGGAACTGACGAAGGACCGGCACGCCGTCGGGGATCTCCAGGATCTCCGCTTCTTCGGTTGTTGGGACGCGGGTGGACACTCGGTCGGTCCATTCGAGTTCCGGGTAGCCGAGGTCGGCGAGTACGGCAGGCGCGCCTCCTCGGATACGGCCCCGCCCAGTAAGGGGCGTTCCTGCCGCAAGGCTCATCGGATAGTAGGAGCGCGAGAGCTCCATGGGCGTCTCGCCACGCATCGTGAGCCTGGAGCGGCAGACCGCGCGATCCTCCTTCAGAGCGGCGGCAACATCGGCCGGAGGCTGTAGCTCGGCTACGTCAAGGATTCGATAGGCGACCCCACGGGACGCGGGGTCGTAGTAGGCGGCGGTCTCAACTGTGAACGCGTGGTCGCGGCTCACGTAGACGCCGGCCCCCGCGCGGCTCGTGACGAATCCTTCGGCCTTGAGCATGCGGACGGCGTTCTGGATGGTCGTTGGGGCGGCGTCGTACCGCTCCGCGAGCTGTGGAGTTGAGGGCAACTGCTCATCGGGTTTCAACAGCCCGGCCATGATCTTCGCCCGTAGATCGGCAGCGACCTTGTGGGACGGGTGTCTGGTATCTGGTCTCACGGCTCCCCATGCCCCTTTCACCGCATCGTGTCCTAGTCACCTTATCTGCGGGGCAACAAGGTTGGGTACCAGCTCACTCTACTTCGCGCCTTGTCAGCTCACGCGTGAGGCAGTATGGTCTGGCTTAAGCAAGCCAACCACCGCCCGATCCGGGCCTGACTGGCGCTATGTCCAGATTCGGAGGTGCCGTGTGAGTGCCGACACCGTCGGCCGTCCGCTCAGTCCACTGATGACCACCGAAGAGGTTGCGGCCTTCTTCAAGGTCGACCCAGAGACGGTGAGGGTGTGGGCGCGCACCGGGAAGATCCAGGCCAGCAAGAATCCCGGCGGCAGGGTCTTCGTTTACCGCCGAGTCGATGTCGAGTCGATGGCCGACACTCCCGCCCCCATCGAGACCCTCAACGCAAGCGGGCCTGCCGGTGCAGCAACACCGGCAGGCCCTGAGATCAACCGTCCCTAGCAGTGAAAGGCAATCTCATGGCACAGGCTACCGCGCCACCGTCGACCGTCCAGTGCAAGCCGTGGTGCACCGACCACCGGCACAGCTACTGCCAGACGACCAGCACCTCCCCCGCCTACGGCGACATCATCGTGGGCGACACCGACCACGGCCCGACCGTGTTCCTGTGGCAGAGCATCACGGAGCTGCCCCTCGACCAGGCCGAGGCGTACTTCCGCACCGGCTTGGACCTGGTCACCCGCGCCCGGAACGGAGCAGCGGCGTGATGGGCAAGGTCATCACCGTCCCCGGCGCCACGCGCCGGCAGGCCGAGCCGGACACGCTGGCCGCGCAGACGCCGCACACCTGGGTGTGCGCGTGCGGCACGGTCAACAGCAAGGCCATCGCCGGGCCGTGCCGCACCTGCCGGGGAGGCACCCGATGACCCGCGAACAGGAAGAAGCGTTCGCCGCCCGCTCCCGTGAGGAAGAGGCGATCTACCGCTTCGAGGCCGCGCTCGGCCAGGACGGTGCCGACGCGGCGATCACCACGATGGTCGCCGACATCCGCGCTGCCGTCCGCGACCGGGAGCGCCTGCGCGAGCAGGGGGCCTCCGCCTATGCCGTGCAGTCCGCCACCCGCTACATCCACGGCCTGATCATCGGCCTCGGACGTCTCCTCGCCCTCCGTGACGGCATGGGCGCCGAGAAGCCCAGCGCCGCATGGGTCCGGGGCTGCCAGCACCTGCGCGACCTGGGGGTGGACCAGTGACCCGCTGCGCCAAGTTCCTCGCCCTGCATGGGGTGACCGAGGACGACGTCGCCCCGCCCGAGCAGCGCACCGCGCCGACGTACACCTCCGACCGGTCCTACAACGCCGACGACGCCCGCCGGCCGTTGCACTCCAGCAACCCCATCCCGGCCAAGAAGGAGCGACGGTGAACCCCGGCGAGCGCATCGCGACGGTCCTGATCGCCACCGACGTCCTGGAGGACCGCATCGCCTCGGCCGGCCCCGACGGCATCTGGCCCAAGGGCGAGCGCCCCGCCGGGCCGGAGTGGTCGAAGGGCCGCGGCTGCCGCAAGGCGTACGACCGCAAGGCCAAGGCCCAGGCCAAGAAGGACAAGCGGTGAGGCGCCGCACCGCGATCCTCCTGGCGATCGGCGCCGTGCTCGGCGCGATGGCCACCCTGGCCAGCGCCGCGCTGATCCTCTACATCCTCCGCCACTGAGCCGCTGCCGGGCCAGAACCCCCCGGCCCGGCAGCACCCCAACCGCCGACCACAAGATCCGAAAGGACCACTGTGACCGCCCAGCAGACCGCCTGGCCCGACGGGGTCATCGCCCGCTTTCTCACCGTGGGGGGCGCCACCGTCGACCTGACCGAGCACGCCGATGCCGAGTGTCCCGCAGCGAGTAGAACCGTCCCGCGCTGCGCCGGATGTGGCACGCAGCGGGATTTCGACTGGCTGCGAGAGACCTGGGAGTCAACCGCCGTTCGGTACATCGACACACACCGCCACGAGGCCGCGCAGCACGCCCGCAACTGGGCCCAGGAGCACGCCGAGCGCTGCCGAGCCATGCCCCGCCCTACCCCCTGAGACCGCTGCCGGGCCGGGCCCCACACCCACCCCCGGCCCGGCAGCACCCCACCAACGACCGCAGGCCATCCCGACCAGGAGATCACGATGCGTTTGCTCGGCAAGAAGCACGACCGTCAGGCCAGCGAGCTCAAGGCCGCGCAGCGAGAAAGCCTCATCCGCGTCAGCGATGCCGACCTCAACGAGGTCACCGCCATCTGCACGTCCGCGCTCGCCGGATGGTACGGGACGCTGCTGGACGCAACCGTCACCCGGGGCGGAATCGTCGTCCGAGGCGCCGGAACGATCGGCCTGAGCGCCGCCAAGGCGATGCGTAGGGCCCTGGAATCGGTCGGCTACGTGATCGGCGACGACTTCGGCTTCGACGGCGTCATGGTCATCGGCTTCGACCCGGGCCGGTACAGCGGCCCGCAGCTGACCGTGGCCCGGATCGACGACCGGATCGAGGAGCTGCTGGCGCTGCGCGCCGAGCTCCTGGAGTCCGAGCGGGCCTTGCCCCGCACCTGACGCCCACAGCCCGACCGGCGCTCACCCGGGCGGGCACCGAACCCGAACACCACGACCAGGAAGGACAGACCAACCATGGGACCCGCCCCGCCGCCGCCCGACGATGGGCAGTTCCCCCTCGTCGACCAGGTGCTCAACGCCGCGCGCGAGGCGCTCGCCGCAGTGCCCACCATCGTGTGGGCCGCCGCCGCCGGGACCGCCACGCTCTTCGTGCTGTGGACCATCGTGCGTGCCGCCCGACGAACCGCCATCCCTTTCGCCGACGTCCTCACCTACCTGGCCGCCGGCATCGCCACCGGCGTGTCCGCCCAGGGCATGTGGACGTTCTTCGACAAGGCGTTCGATCTCCCCGTCCTTCTCCAGGGAGCGCTGTTCGCGTTCATCGAGATCGGCATGCTCGCCTCCGCCGTGCGCGCACGGCGGAACGTGCGCGACAGCGCCGAACTCGCCAAGACCGACCCGCTCATCCGCCCTTCCGCCGGAATCGACGGCACCGCCGTATGGGCCCTCACGACCCTCACCGCCGTGCTGTCGTCCCTGGAAGCCTCCTCCTGGCCGGAGTTCCTCTTCCGGCTCGTCGCCCCGTTCGTCGCCGCCTGGCTATGGGAACGCGGAATGGCGATCGAGCGGCAGCAGATCTCCGGGCTCAAAGCGATCAACTGGCGGCTCACCCCCGAGCGGATCCTGGTGCGGCTCGGCCTGGCCGAAGCCCGCGACCGCTCGGCCAGCGAGGTCGACGCGCACCGCCGCCTGACCCGCGTCGCGCTCGCGGCCAAGCGGGCCCGCGCCCTGTATGACGCCGGCGCGAAGCCGAAGAAGCAGGCCGCCGCCCTGGCCCGGCTCGACAAGGCCCTCGACCGCGCCGTCGAGTACACCGACCTCGCCCGCAACCCGCGGACGCGCGCGGCCATGCTCGACCAGATCACCACCCTGTACGGCGCGCGCGGCCTGCTCTCCCTGCCAGCCGCCGGGCCATGGGAGCACGACGACCACCCCGCCATCCTCGGCCTCGACCGCCGCTCGGACGCCGCCGAGCTCGCCGCCGCCCTCGACCGCAACACCGCGGCCCGAGCCGAGGTCTACCCGCGTCCGGTCGCGACCACCGCCCCGTCGGCGACCGCGCCGCGACCGGACGGCGACCACCCGGCGACCGGTCACGACCTGTCGGCCACCCCCTCGACGGCCCCCGGCGGGACCGCCCGCGCGGGGTCCGAAGGGCGGCCCTGGGCGACCGTCCTGGTGCCGTGGTCGCGACCGCAGCCGCGACCGGTCGCCGATGACGACGACGACCGGCAGCCGGTCGCCGAACCGGTCGCGGAACTGGTCGCCGACGGGGCGGTGGTCGCGACCGAGTCGCGACCGGTCGCGGACCGCAGAAGGCCCGATGAGCAGGACAAACGCCGAGCCATTCGCCTGTGGGTCAGCCGCGCGAAGAAGGGCAACATCGGCTCCAAGCGGGACCTCGCCGACTGGACCGGATTCAGCGAAACATGGGCGCTCGGCTGCATCCAGGAAGCCCGCCAAATCATGATCGACGGCGGGTGGACCTTCGACGATCGCGGCACTCCTGCACCCCCGCGACCGGTCGCGGACCCGGTCGCGACCACCCCCGCCGTCAACGGCTCGCACGCGACCACCCCGGCGGGCGGTGAGGACCGATGATCGCCCGCCTGCCCCGCGTCCTTCGTCTCCTCGTGCTCGGCGTCGTCCTCGACCTCCTCGACGCGCTCATCTACTTCGCCGCGATCGCCGTCTCCACAGTGATGCTCGTCATCGTGCTGCCCCTGCCCGTCGCGTTCGCGGTGTCGCTCCTAGCCGTCAGCACCTGGCACGGCTACCGCATCGCCCGTCGCATCGAGCGTGCCCGAGAGAGGGGTGAGGAGCGATGACCGCGGCCGACTGCGAGCGCGCGCAGATCGCCGAGCTGACCGGCATGTCC
>NZ_JARLTC010000048.1 GCF_029382225.1 Spongiactinospora sp. TRM90649 | reverse complement strand
TCACCTTCGAAGGCCGGCTGACCCCGACCACTCGATAACTAGTCAAGATCGAGATACACCGAAAACTGGACACACCCTTCCAGGTTGGGGGTGGGGTGGGGGGATTACCGGGTTTTCCGGGTGGTGATTCGGCTTGGCGTGGTAAGTGAGTGTGAGGACTTGGCGGGCGCCGGGGTGGGAGGGTGTGTCATGCCGTGGGCGAGGGTGTCGGACGGCGGTATGCGGTCACTCACCGTGGCGTACGCGGTACGGCATGCATGTCCCGGCCGCCTGGGGAAGGGGGCGGTGGGGGTACACGGCCTGGGTGATGCCCAGGGCTCCGCCGGGGCCGCACGGTGCGGACCCCATCAAAAGGCGGCGCGCAGACGGTGCCGGGCGTGAGGACTGTGCGTGGGCCGTGCGAAGGCTGTGTGTGAGCTGTGCGCGGGCGGCGCGAGGATCGCGTGGCGGCGACGGAGAGGGGCCGGATGGGACGCGGGGACGGCGGATCGTTCTGCCGAGCCGGTCTCGGTGAGGCCGCGGACGTCGTGATCGGGAAGTGTGTTTCGACCTTGTACGGACGCCCTCGCGCAGGTAGGCGGCGGCGGCCCGCCGGGCTGAGTGCGGAAAGGCGGACCAAGCTATCGGTTCGCCTCGCGTATCGCACACTCCGCAATTAGTGTGTTACACATCGTGAGTCAGGGAAGGGGGAATGACGTGGCGACGACACGTCATGTCTCGGCAAAGCCTCGCGGCGGCGGCGTTTCGGCGTTGGCCGACCGATGGCCCCTGCTCGGGCAGCGCTGGGCGCTGGTCGTCTATCTGTGCGGGATCGTGGTCCTGCACGTCGGCGGCATCGTCTACGTCGGCTCCGAGACCGCTCTGCGGTGGGCGGACGTGGCGACCTTCGTCGCGCTGATGGCCTGTGGCGCCGTCTGTATCGAGGCGACCCGGCGGCTGGGCATGCCCGCCGGCGTGTCCCGTGACCTGCTCTCCGCCTGGTGGTTACCGGTCGCACTCCTCCTCCCGCCCTTCTACGCCCTGCTCGCCCCCATCCCGCTGCAGATCCTGCTGCAGACGCGGGTGCGGCAGACGGTGCTCTATCGGAGGGTCTGCAGCAGCGCGGCGATCGGCCTGGCCGGGCTGACGGCGTCCGTCGTCTTCCACACGGCGGTGGACGAACGGATCGAACTTCGCACGGCCACCCCGACCGCGATCGCCATGGCCGTGGTCGCCGCGCTGCTCTTCACCGTGATCAACACCGCCCTCATCGCCGTCGCCGCGCATCTGGCCGACCCCGACATCGGGTGGCGGGCCGTCCTGTGGGACCGCGAGAGCCTGCTGCTCGACATCGTGGAGCTCTGTCTGGGCGTGCTCGTCGGCCTGGCCTGCGGGCTCAACGTCGCCCTGCTGGTGCTGGCGCTGCCACCGGTGGTGCTGCTCCAGCGCAGCCTGCTGCACGCCCAGTTGCAGGCGGCGGCCCGCACCGACCCCAAGACCGGGCTGCTCAACGCCGCCGCCTGGCAGCGGGAGGCCGACACGGAGATCGTGCGCGCCAGGCGCACCGGAGACACCCTCGGCCTGCTGATCATCGACATCGACCACTTCAAGCGGGTCAACGACCGATTCGGTCACCTGGTCGGCGACCAGGTCCTCATCGAGGTCGCCAAGGCGTTGCGCGGCCAGTTGCGCGAATACGACGTCGTGGGCCGGTTCGGCGGCGAGGAGTTCGTGGTCCTGCTGCCAGGGGCCGACCTGGCCGAGGCCCATCGGGTCGCCGAGCGGCTGCGCACGCGCATCGGCCGGATGGCCGTCCCCACCGACCACGAGGTGATCACGGTGACCGTCTCGGTGGGGCTCGCGATCAGCACTGTGCACGGCGACGATCTGCTCGACCTGCTGGCCGCCGCCGACCTCGCCCTCTATCGGGCGAAGGAGCTGGGCCGCGACCGCACCTGCCTGCCCGCCGTCCCGGTGCCGGGCGGGGGCACGCCCGCCGCCGCCCCGGTGCCCGCGCCGATCGCGGGCGCGAAGAGCGCCACCCTGGGCACCTCCACCACGCAGGCGGCCCCGCCCGAGCCGGTGAGTCCTCCGGAGCCCGTAGACGCGGCCGAGCCGGTCGAGACCTCCGCCGACGCCGACGGCGCCGCCGTACGCGAAGCCGTGCACGAAGCCGTTCGCGAAGAGGCCGCCTGGCAGGTACCGCCCGCCGCACCTTCCTGAGCGCGTCCCGGCCGTACCTGGGCGAAGATCGTTTGCCGGGCCGGACCAGGAAAGATGGGCGAGGAGTTCGGGGACGGTCTCGCGGTCGCCATCCGCCACTAAGCTTGAGAGCATGCCGGAGTACATCTACACGTTGCAGCGCGTGCGCAAAGCCCATGGCGACAAGGTCGTCCTCGACGATGTGACGCTGCAGTTCCTGCCGGGCGCGAAGATCGGTGTGCTGGGCCCGAACGGCACCGGCAAGTCCACGTTGCTGAAGATGATGGCGGGCCTCGAACAGCCGTCCAACGGCGATGCCCGGCTGATGCCCGGCTTCACGGTCGGCATCCTTCAGCAGGAGCCTCAGCTCGACGAGTCGAAGACGGTGCTCGGCAACGTCGAGGACGGCGTGGCCGAGACCAAGGCGCTCCTCGATCGCTACAACCAGATCGCCGAGGAGATGGCCACCGACTACAGCGACGAGCTGCTGGAGGAGATGGGCCGACTCCAGGAGCAGCTCGACCACCGCAACGCGTGGGATCTCGGCAGTCAGCTCGAACAGGCGATGGACGCGTTGCGCTGCCCGCCGCCCGAGGCCGAGGTCAGCACCCTGTCCGGTGGCGAGCGCCGCCGCGTGGCGCTGTGCAAGCTGCTGCTGGAGGCCCCCGACCTGCTGCTGCTCGACGAGCCCACCAACCACCTCGACGCCGAGAGCGTGCAGTGGCTGGAGCAGCACCTGGAGAAGTACGCGGGCACCGTGCTGGCCGTCACCCACGACCGCTACTTCCTGGACAACGTGGCCACCTGGATCCTTGAGCTCGACCGCGGGCGCTGCCACCCCTACGAGGGCAACTACTCCACCTACCTGGAGAAGAAGGCCGCCCGGCTGCGGGTCGAGGGCCAGAAGGACATCAAGCGCAAGAAGCGCCTCGAAGACGAGCTGGAGTGGGTCCGCTCCAACCCCAAGGCCCGGCAGACCAAGAGCAAGGCGCGTCTGCAGCGCTACGAGGAGATGGCGGCCGAGGCCGACAAGTACCGCAAGCTCGACTTCGAGGAGATCCAGATCCCGCCGGGCCCGCGCCTGGGCACCACGGTGATCGAGGCGCAGAAGCTCACCAAGGGCTTCGGCGAGCGCGTGCTGATCGAGGATCTGTCGTTCCAGCTCCCGCGTAACGGCATCGTCGGTGTGATCGGTCCCAACGGCGTCGGCAAGACCACGCTGTTCCGCATGATCACCGGGAACGACACCCCTGACGACGGCGCCATCGTGGTCGGCGAGACCGTGCAGATCTCCTACGTCGACCAGTCGCGGGCGGGCATCGACCCGAGCAAGAACGTCTGGGAGGTCGTCTCCGACGGGCTCGACCACATCAAGGTCGGGCATGTCGAGATGCCGTCCAGGGCCTACATCGCGGCGTTCGGCTTCAAGGGGCCCGACCAGCAGAAACCGTCCGGCGTGCTGTCGGGTGGCGAGCGCAACCGCCTGAACCTCGCGCTCACCCTCAAGCAGGGCGGCAACGTGCTGCTGCTCGACGAGCCGACCAACGACCTCGACACCGAGACCCTGTCCAGCCTGGAGAACGCGCTGCTCGACTTCCCGGGCTGCGCGGTGATCACCTCGCACGACCGGTGGTTCCTCGACCGCATCGCGACCCACATCCTGGCCTGGGAGGAGGGGTCGAACTGGTTCTGGTTCGAGGGCAACTTCGCCGACTACGAGAAGAACAAGATCGACCGCCTGGGCGCGGACGCGGCCCGGCCGCATCGGGTCACCTACCGGCAGCTTCGGCGCGACTAAGACCGCACAACCCCGCGATCACCTGGCAATGTCGGAAAGACGTACCGTATGTCCGTATCGTCGCCGGGGTGGAAGTTTAAGGGGGGTTTTAGTGGTTGGCCGAGAGGTAGGGGTCCGGGCGACCATGGCCGTGTGAGTAATGTGCGACGGCGATGGTGGATCCTGGCACTGGGTGTCAACGCGCACACGTTGACCACGGTCGGGATGTTCGGGCTACCGGTGCTGCTTCCGGCGATCCGTGACGAACTGGGCGTGTCCCTGGCCGTCGCGGGCATCCTGACCGGAGCGCCGAGCGTGGGGGCGATGGCGTGCCTCATCCTGTGGGGCATGCTCGCCGACCGGAGCGGTGAGCGGGTGGTGCTCGGCACCGGGGTCACGGGCTGCGCGCTGCTGCTGGGGCTCGCCGCCATGGCGTCCCAGCCCGCCGTGCTCGGTGTGGTGCTCGCGCTGATGGGCGCGGCGGGGTCCGCGGCCATCGTGGGCGGCGGGCGCATCGTGCTGCGCTGGTTCCCGCCCGAGCTGCGGGGGATCGCGATGGGGCTGCGGCAGGTCTCCTTCCTGCTCGGCATGGGGCTCGCCGCGTTCGTCCTGCCGCCGGTGGCCCGCGCGCACGGGCTGGGCGGCGCGCTGCTCGCCTGCGCCCTGGCCACACTGGTGGCGGGCGTGCTGGCGGCGGTGTTCGTGGCCGACCCGCCGCTCCCGCGCACCGCGCCCGCCACGGCGTCCGCGCCTGCCGAACGGGCCGCATCGCCTTCAGCGTCACCTTCAGCCACTTCACCTTCAGCTTCGCCTTCGCCGTACCGCAAGCCGGAACTGTGGCGGGTGCACGCGACGAGCGCGCTGCTGGTGGTGCCGCAGTTCGTGGTCAGCACCTACGGCGTGAGCAGCCTGGTCGACGGCCACGCGTGGTCGCAGGTGGACGCCGGCCGGGTGTTCGGCGCGGCCGCCCTGGTGGGCGCGGCGGCCCGGCTGGCCGCCGGATACTGGTCGGACCGCACGGGACGCCGCATGGCTCCGCTCCGGGTGATCGTGGTGGCCACCGCCGTGGTCATGGGCCTGCTCGCGGTGGCCGAGCGGATGAGCCCGTGGGCGGGGGTCGCGGCGCTGGCCCTTGCCGCCGTGGTCACGGTCAGCGGGAACGGCCTGGCCTACCTGGGCGCGGGGGAACTCGCGGGTCCGGGCTGGGCGGGGCGCGTGCTCGGCGCGCACAACACGGTCCAGAATGTCGTCTCCTTCCTGGCCGTCCCCGCCCTCGGCGTGGTGATCGGCGTCTCCGGCTACTGGGCCGGCTTCGGCGTCGGAGCGCTCTGCGCCCTCGCCGCCGTCCCCCTGATCCCGATCGTCGCCGAACGCCGCGCAGCCGCCGCCAAGGCGGCCGCCCGCCCCACCCCGCGCGAAGACCGCACCCCCACCCCCTGCCGCGGCTGAGGAGCCCGTCAACTTCAGTGGGTGAGCCAGGCGGCGGTGTCGGGCGGGAGAAGAGCGGATGTGAGGGGGGCGCTGGTGATGAGGACGTTTTGGTGCGGGGGGAGTGGCGTGGGCTCTGTGCCGCAGTTGAGGACGCAGATGAGGGAGCCGCGGGCGAAGGTCAGCACGTCGTCAGGGGAGTCGAGCCAGTCGATTCCGGCGGGCAGGGAGTCGCGTAGCCGGCGGCGCAGAGCGAGGGCCGTGCGGTGGAACTCGAGTGTCGAGCCGGGGTCGCCGGTCTGGCGTTCCACGGTCAGGGTGGCCCATTCGGCGGGCTGGGGCAGCCAGGGCAGCACGCCCTCGCCCGCGAACCCGTACGGCTCGGCCGTCCCCGACCACGGCAGCGGGACGCGGCAGCCGTCGCGGCCCGCGAGTTCACCCTTGGTGCGGATGAAGATCGGATCCTGCCGTAGTTCCTGGGGAATGTCCTTCACTTCGGGGAGGCCGAGTTCATCCCCCTGGTAGAGATACGCCGACCCAGGTAGGGCAAGAGTTGTCAGCATGGCGGCCTTGGCCCGCGCGAGGCCCGCGCCCGGCTGTGACTCCGCGTAGCGGGTGCGGTGGCGGACGACGTCGTGGTTCGACAATACCCATGTCGGCGCGGGCACGGTGCCGAGGGTGTCGTCGATCACCTTGCGGAAGGAGGCGGGCGACCAGGGGGCCTCCAGCCAGGCGAAGTTGAAGCTCTGGTGCAGTTCGTCCGGCCGCAGGTACCGGGCGAGGTCTTCGACGGAGTCGGTCCAGACCTCGCCGACGGCCATCCGCTCGCCCGGATAGGAGTCGAGCAGCACACGCCACTCCCGGTAGACCTCGTGCACCTCCGGACGGCCCCAGATCGGCGACTCGGCCTTGAACGCCTGGTCGGCGGGGGGAGCGTCGGGCAGGCCCTCCTCCTTGAACAGGCCGGTGGCGACGTCGATGCGGAAGCCGTCCACGCCTCGGTCGAGCCAGAACCGCAGGACGTCGAGGAATTCGGCGGGCACCTCGGGGCGGCGCCAGTTGAAGTCGGGCTGCTCGGGGGCGAACAGGTGGAGGTACCACTGCCCGTCGGGCAGGCGGGTCCAGGCGGGGCCGCCGAACGTGGACTGCCAGTTGTTGGGCGGCTCGTCGCCGGAGGTGACGAAGATGTAGCGGTCGCGCTCAGTGGAGCCGGGTGCGGCGGCGACGGCCTCGCGGAACCACGGGTGCGCCGAGGAACTGTGGTTGGGGACGATATCGATGATCAACCGCAGCCCCCGGGCGTGGGCCTCGGCGAGCAGCGCGTCGAAGTCGGCGAGGTCGCCGAAGAGCGGATCGACGTCTCGGTGGTCGGCGACGTCGTAGCCGCCGTCGGCCATGGGGGAGGGGTAGAACGGGGTCAGCCAGATCGCGTCGATCCCGAGGCCGGTCAGGTAGTCGAGTCGGGCGCGGATGCCCGCGAGATCGCCGACGCCGTCGCCCGAGGCGTCGGCGAAGCTGCGGACGTAGATCTCGTAGACGACGGCGTCATGCCACCAGGGGGAGGTCGAGGTCATGCTTCCGGGGTGCCCGCTCCCGCCGGGGCTATGCCGTGGACGGCGGGGCGGCCGGGACGTCGGGCGCGTTCACCAGGCTGTGCGCGGCGTAGACGAGGTAGTCCCAGAGCCGCGTCTCCTGGTCTTTCGGCAGCTCCAGGGAGAGTACCGCGTCGTGCATGTGGCGCAGCCAGGCGTCGCGCTCGGCCGACCCGATGACGAACGGCACGTGCCGCATCCGCAGCCGTGGGTGGCCGCGACGATGGCTGTAGGTGTTCGGGCCGCCCCAGTACTGCTCCAGGAACATCCGCAGCCGCTCCTCGGCCCCGGTGAGGTCTTCCTCCGGGTAGAGCGGGCGCAGCAGCGGATCATCGGCCACGCCCTCGTAGAAGCGGTGGACCAGGCGACGGAAGGTCTCTTCGCCTCCCACGGCCTCGTAGAAGCTCTCCGGCTCCTCGGCGTTCCCTGACATGCAACCCAGCCTAAGTCACCCGCCACAGCGCCCTGTACGGCCTCAGGCGGTGGAGACGAAGGGGATGGACTCCCGGTCGAGCGCGGCCTTGACCCGCATGCGGAGTTCGCGGGCGATCTCGGCCTGGCGGGCGGGGAGGGTCTTGGCGCTGATCCGGAAGATCACCGCGGTGTCGGAGATCTGCTCCAGGCCCCAGACCTGCGGCTCCTCGACGATCACCCGGTCGCGGTAGTCGGTGTCCTCCCACAGCTCCGTGGCGACCCGGTTGAGGATCTCGCGCACGGCGGGGATGTCGGAGTCGTAGGCGACGGGGACATCGAGTGAGGCGCGTGACCAGCCCTGGGACTCGTTGCCGATCCGGGTGATGGTGCCGTTGCGGACGTACCAGACGCGGCCGTCCACGTCGCGCAGCCGGGTGACCCGCAGCGTGACGGCCTCGACGGTGCCGACGGCGGGCCCGACGTCTATCACGTCGCCCACGCCGTACTGGTCTTCGAGCAGCATGAACATGCCGGCGATGAAGTCCTTCACCAGCTCCTGGGCGCCGAACCCGACGGCGACGCCGAGGATGCCGACGCTGGTCAGCAGGGGCGCGAGTTCCACGCCGAACTGGGAGAGGATCATGAGCACCGCGGTGCCGATGATCACTATGTTGGCGATGTGGCTGAGCACCGAGCCGAGGGTGTCGGCCCGTTGCCGTCGGCGCTCGTTGAGCAGCAGGGCGCCGTCGTCGAGCGCCGCGCCGCCGCGCTGGCGCAGCCGCTCGGGGATCACGCCCTCGGCGGCCCTGCGGGTCGCGCGGATGATCAGCTTGCGTACCAGGTTGCGCAGTACGATGGCCGCGATCATGGTCAAGATGATGATGACGAGCCAGGTGGCCAGTGGCGCGATGTTCTCGGGCAGGAAGCTCCGGAACAGCGGGCAGAGCACATCACCACCGGATCCGCCGGAGCACACCCTCGCGACCGTGTTGGTGAGGTCGGAGATCGAGGGCAGGTCGGGAGCGGGCGCGGGTTTGGCAGGCGCGAGCGGCAGCACGTTGAACACGAGCGGCAACACGTGTGGGATCCCCCCGGATCGGTTCGGCCGGCAATCGGGCGAGTCGAAGGACTCCCCCAATAGTGCCGACCGAACCGGCCGCCGTCACATCACGCCGGGGAAGACGGGCATACCCGGTCCGGGCCGCGGAGGGCGGGCCGGGCGCTCCGGTGGCGGACGGCTCGGCACGAACACGCACCCGGAGCGTGTTCCGTGCCGTTACCGGGAGGGGCCCCCGATGGCCCTCCGGACCTGCCGGAGGACGTTTTGTCGCGCCTTACCATCACCTGCGCTCAATCTGACAGATTTGATTCGTTGTGATTCCGGGTCGATTTCGTGATCAACGGAAAGCCGCGATGGGCGCGCGGCGGCCGTGGCCGCGCCCCGCGGCCGCCGCGCGTCCGGTCATTCCCCCACCGCGGCGAGGACTCTCGCGACCTTGGTCGCCGCTCCCGCCGGGTCGTCGGCGCGGTGCATCAGCTCGCCCCAGGACCACCAGTAGTACCAGTCGAGCTGGTCGGGCACGGTCACCTGCCTGCACGTGACGTTCTCCGCGAGACTGGTCGCGGCCGGGTTGATCACCCGGACGAACGCACGGCCCGCCGGGGTGCGCACCACCCGGGCGAGCAGTCCGTGGGCGTCGAGTTCGCTCACCAGTCGCTCAAGGCGCCCGAAGTCGTCCTCGGCCACTTCGTCCCCTCCTCGTGTGTCGCCCGCCGGCACCGGTGTGACGGGTCGTTCGCGGGCGCCGGTCGTTGCCGCCGAAGTTCTGGTCGGCCCAACATGACTCAGGACACCGATGTGGTCAACGAGGCTCTGACCACTCCGAGTAGAGGCATTGTCACAAGTGGGTTGAAAGAAACCGTCCGGCGGGAGACGATCCTTAGCCGACGCTCAATTTCCGGGCGTTTTCAAGTTCTCATTAGTGGTCCATCATTCTCCTAGGCGCGGTGTGCAACCTGTGAGCTACGCTGCGTCAGCGAGTGGGGACGGTCATGACAGAGGCCAGCCCGCCCAGCTGGCCGTCGGGAGAGGGGCCGGAATGTCCGGCAGGCAGCACAGGGAGACCGAGTTAGCTCGGCGTATCCGGGCCAAAGGCCTGGCCGTCGGCCGTATCGCGGCTCAGATCGCCGAAGAGATCCATGAAACCTGCTCAACACAGTTCGGCACCACCCGAGTCAAGAGCCACCGGCTGGCGCACGGAATCGCGCTCGCCGACGTCATAGAACAGGTACGCGCGCTGTTCGAACGCGACGGCAAGCCGCCGCCCGGCATCGGCGAGACGCTCCTGTCCGCCTACGAGAGCGGCCTGAAGCGCCCGGGCCCCGAGTACCTGCACTACCTGTGCTCCGTCTACCGGGTCGAGCCGGCGGCGCTCGGCTACGACGGGCCGTGCATCTGCGGCCACACCCACAAGGGCCCGCTTCCCGGCCGGGGCGAGCCGCACGAGGGCAGGTCCACGCACGCGGGGCCGTCCGGCGGGCGCGAGCAGTGGGCCCCGCCGACGTCCGCGGGCTCGTCCGGTCCGGGCGGCGACGAGGACGAGCACGTGCTGCGCCGTACGCTCCTGGCGCTGCTGCGCGGCAAGGACGGCATGGGCGGCCTCGACGCCCCCGTGCACGGCGCGGTGGAGAACATCCGCAGGAGGCTCGACGAGACCCTGGTGTCGGCCACGGTCTCGCCCGCGATGCTCGACCAGTGGGAGGAGGCCACCGCCGGGTTCGGCCGCCAGTACATGAACACCCCGCCGCTGCGCCTGCTGTGCGACGTCATGCTGGAGTTCAGCGCGGTGCGCAAGGCGATGGACAAGCGCCAGCCCATCGATCTGCAGGAGCGCCTGTGCCGGATGGCCGCCCAGCTCGCCGGGCTGAGCGGCATGATCATGATAAATCTCGGCGACCACCGGCTGGCCCGCTCCTTCTTCCGGACGGGCCGCACCGCCGCCGACGAGACCGGCGACCGCGCGCTGCGCGCCTGGGTCTGCGCCAGGGAGGCACTGGTCCCGCTCTACTACGGCGACCCGCGCGAGGCGCTGAACCTCGCCAAGAAGAGCCGTGACCTCGCGGGGCAGACCCCCTGCGCCGCGCAGGCCATGGCTCCGGTCGTGGAGGCCCGCGCGCTGGCGGCCCTGTCGGGCGGCGGCAAGAAAGACGTGGTCGATCAGGTCAAGCGGGCGCTGCAACGGGCCAGGGCGGCCTTCTCCCAGATGACGCCCGGTGAGCAGGACGACTCGGCGTTCGGGTACACCGAGAGGCAGCTCTACTTCCACCAGGGCGACGCCCTGGTCAAGCTCGGCCAGGCGATGGAGGCCGACATGGTGCTGGAACAGGCGCTCGCCAAGTACGGCCCCAGCGAGTGGCTCGACCCGTTGCTGATCCGTTTCGACCGGGCCAAGTGCAAGGTCCTGGAGGGTGACTGCGACGAGGCGATGAACATCGGCTTCAAGATCCTCCGAGACCTTGAGGAGAACTATCGCACCGACATCGTGATGAAGCGCGCGCATGAACTCGCCAAGATGGTGGAGGCCAAGTCGCCGCAACACCCCATGCTGACGCCGTACCTCGATCTCGTCCGCGCTCTGACCAACGACGCGCAGGCGCACAGGAGCGCGGTCGCGCAGTCCGGCCGTGGGCACGAGGAGCCGGGCAGACCGATCACGTAGCCAATCCGGGCAGGTCATCGTCCGGATTGCGGCATCCGGAGGGTGCATATGACTCTGTTGATCCGCCGGTACCGAGGGTCCGATCTCGACGCCGTGTGTTCGTTACATCGGCTCTGCCTGGCCCAGGTGGGGCTGACGTCCGGTGACGGCGTCTACTACGAGGATGATTTCCCCCATATCGAGGAGCTTTATCTGGCCGGCCGGGGCGAGTTCCTGGTCGGCGAGCTCCTCCAGGACGACAGGCGGCGCGTCGTGGCCATGGGCGCGCTGCGCCGGGTCGACGACCGGGTCGCCGAGATGTGCCGGCTGCGGGTCCATCCCGAGACGCAGCGGCGCGGGTACGGCGAGCGCGTGGTCGCCGTCCTGGAGCACCGGGCGGCCGAGCTGGGCTACGCCACGGTGCGCTGTGACACGACGCTGAACCAGCGGGCCGCGATGGCCCTGTACGCCAAGCGCGGCTGGCAGGAGATCGCCCGAACCGAGGTCGGCGCCCTGGTCGTCGTCTACTTCCAGAAACCCCTGATCAACACCCCTGACCGATATGTGGCATATATCCAGACTAGGGGTGGGAGAGTTTAATAAATAAGGACGGATGTGGTCATAACCCTTGTGAAACCACGGATCGGCCGAATAATTGGACCGGCAACCGTGCGACGCGAGGGGAAGCATGAAGAAAATCATTGTGCGCAAGCCTGCCTTGGCCAAGCTCAGCGGCAGCTCCAGCGTCATCCACAAAGGGTGATCGACCACTCCTGCCATGTCTGGCTCCAGGGGGAGCGTTCCGGTGACCGGGCGGCACTGCTCGCGTCCTGGGGACCGCTCCCTCTGGTGACAGCGGCGCTGGACGCCCACCGCCGGACCCGAGGGCCCTACACCTTCGGGGGCGCGCTGCTCGGCGCGCTGGTCCCGGGCGTCCTGCGCCGGTCACCCGGTCTGGTCGCCGCGCACGACATCGAGATCCGGGCCGCCGCGCCCGGCCTGCGCGACCTGGTGACGCCCCGCTGGGAGACCTGTGACGCCCGGCAGAGCGACGACGAGCGCATCCTGGTCCCCGCGCCCCGCCGCACGCTGCGGATCGCGAACGGGATCACCGAGTTCCTGAGCGAAGGCGTGGAACCGGGAGGCGTGCTCGTCGTCGAGAACGCCCACCACGCCGACGCCACCGACCGGGAGCTGCTCGCCGTCCTGGTGCGCAGGCTGCCTCCCGAGCGCCTCACCGTCGTGATCTGCTCGGCCGAACCGCCGCCCGCGACCTTCTCCGGCGCCCGCGCGCACGCGGAGCCTCAGCCGCTCTCTGGAGACGTGTCGGCGGCCCGGTACGTCGAGTCCGACTGCACCACCGACGATCCCCGCCTGGCCGCCGCCTACCGGGCGCTGCCGCCTGGCGCCAGGGCCGCCCTGCACGAGCGCCGCGCGGCGGAGCTGCTGGGGCTCGGCGACCCCGCGCCGCTGCTCGGCGCGATCCCGTTCCACCTGGAGCACGGCTCCGACCCGGGCGGCTCCGGAGTGGAGGCGCTGTGGGCGGCGGTGGACCACTGCGTGCGCGAGGGCTTCCTCGACGCCGTGGTGGAGACCGGCCTGCGCGGCCTCGCGCTGGCCGAGGCGGGCGGAGACCTGTGGTGGCGGTTCCTGCAGCGCACCGCGACCGCCATGGCCGGGCTGCGCCGTCACGACGAGGCCCGTGACCTGTGGAACCTGGCCAGGCGCACCAGCGTGGAGCCCGCCGTGCACGCCGCCGCGGCGTACGGCACCGCGATGCTCGACGCGCGCCATCCCGACCCCGCCGCCCGCGACCTGGGCCGCGCGATGGGCTGGATCAACCAGGCCATCGCGATCTCCACGCTGCTGCCCGACCCGGAGGAGCGCGCTTTCAAGCTCGGCTTCGACCGCAACGGGCGGGCCCTGGTGGAGCTGCGCCACGGCCGCCTGCCGCAGGCGCTCGACCTGGTCGAGTCCGCGATGGAGCTGGCCGACCGGGACCTGCCGCCCGGCAGGCACCGCACCCACCGGATGGTGCTGCTGGCCAACCGCGCGCAGTTGCTGACCGCCCTCGGGCGCGGCAAGGAGGCGCTGGACGACTACAACGCCGCGGTCACCTTGGATCCGGCCTTCCCCGACCACTATCTCGACCGGGGCAACCTGCGCTTCCGCCAGGGCATGCTGGACGGCGCGCTGGACGACTATGAGACCGCCATGCGGCTCAGCCCGCCGCTTCCCGAGGCGTACTACAACCGCGCTCAGGTGCGCCTGGCCTGCGACGAGCGGGAGGCCGCGCTGGCCGACCTGGACCACGTGCTGGAGCTCGATCCCGGCTATCTCGACGCGCACATCAACCGGGCCGGGGTGCTGGCCGTCGAGGGGCGCGAGGCCGAGGCGCGGGCCGACGTGGAGGCCGGGCTGGCCATCGACCCGCGCAACGCGCACCTGCACTGCGTGCTCGGCCAGCTCGAATGCGGCGCCGGACGGCACGCCGAGGCGCTGAGCGCGTTCGGCGAAGCGCTCGCGGCCGACCCCGAGCTGGGCGCGGCGTGGGCCAACCGGGCCATCGCCCGCTTCGAGTCCGGTGACCCGGAGGGCGCCGTCGCGGACCTGACCAGGGCGCTGGCCCTGGAAAGGAGCGCCGAGCTGCACTACAACCGGGCCCTGGCGCTGCGGGCCCTGGGCAGGGAGGACGAGGCGCTCGACGACCTGCACCTGGCGCTGGACCTCGACCCGGACGACCCCGAGATCCACGCGGCCCTGGCCGTCACCTCCGGCCGGGCGTAACCTCCCGACCGCTCACCGTTTCATGGCGCCGTCGGCGATCGCGTCGGCGGCGTCGCCGATGGCCATGCCGACGATCTCCAGCCGCCGGACCAGCTCGCGTTCCTTCATCGCCTCAGAGGTCAGCTCCTCGGAGAAGATCCGGGCGATCTCGTACTGGTACATGCGGCGGATGTTGCCGCCGATCTTCTTGGCCTCCAGGGCGTCGTGGCCGACCGCCGAGGAGCGGTCGGCGAGGTCGCGAACCGACTCCTCGAGCACCTCGATGCCGACCACCACCTGGTCCAGCATCGGCGCGAACCGGCGCTGCCCCTTGATCCGGTACAGGTACGACTCCCGGACGAAGTCGCGCAGGGAGTCGAGCACGTCGTCGATGGAGCGGGACAGCCGGAACAGGTCCTCGCGGTCGATCGGCGTGACCAGCGCCCCGGACAGCTCGCCGATCAGCGCGGCCCGGAACGTGTCGCCCCGGTGCTCGATCTCGCGCATCCGCTCGTGCGCCTCGGTCCGGCCGACCTCGCCGCCGATCATGGCCATGGCCAGCCAGGCGCCCTGCTTGGTGGCCTCAAGCTGGCCGATCAGCGCGTCGGTGAGCGCGCTGTCCATCCGGCCGCGCATCAGATCCAGCATCCGCCGCAGGCGCTTCACCCGCCCGCCTCCTCACGGTCTCCACTCACGCGATCACACCCTTGACCAGGAGCGCCGAGGCCGCGGCGAGGAGCGCGCTGGCCGGGAGGGTCAGCGCCCAGGCCATGACGATCTTCGTGGCCGGGTGCCAGCGCACCCGGTGCGTGCTCTCGGCGACGCCCGCGCCGATCAGGCCGCCGGCGATGGCCTGGGTCATGCTGACCGGCGCTCCCGCCGCCGCGCAGCCGATCACCGCGGGCCCGCTGGCCAGCTCGGCCGAGACGCCGTGCAGCGGGCGTGAGGCCAGGATCTCCCTGCTCAGCGTGCGTCCGGCGCGCGGCAGGCCGTACACCGTGCCCAGGCCGAACAGCACCGCGATCAGCGCGCAGACGCCGACCGGCGCACCCGCGAACCCGAGGGCGACGATGAACACCGCCAGCATCTTCTGGCCGTCGTTGGCCGCGTAGGCCAGGCACTGCACGGCGAACCCGGCGCGGTGCCAGCGCGGGAGGGTGGCGCCGTCGGCGAGCCGTACGAGCAGGTGGCTGACCAGTACGGCCAGCAGCCCGCCCACGAACGGCGCGGCGAGCGCGACCGCCAGCACGAACGCCACCTGGCCCGCCGCCACCGGCAGCCCCCAGCCCAGTCCGGCGCCGGTCACCCCGCCCACCACCGCCAGCGTCAGGCTGGTGGGCATCCCCCGGCCGCTGAGCACCGTCACCACGATCAGCGAGGCGAGCACCGCGACGGCCATCGCGGCCTGCCCGCCGGGGCCGCGCATCGGCGCGAGACGCGTGGTGAAGGTCTGCGCCACCTGCGAGGTCAGCAATGGCACGACGGCGACCGCGATCATCAGCATCAGGATCCCGACCACCGGGCGCACACTGGGGATCTTCAGTCCGGTTCCGAGCAGCGCGCCGCCGTCGTTGATACCGGAGACGACCGCGAACACGCAGGCGAGCGCCACCAGTGCGATGGTCATGGTCCTCCGAACCGGTCAAATCACTTATGCCGCTACCTCTACCCAAGATCCCGCAATTTCGTCCTGTGGCCCCGCAGGTCATGACGCATGGCCTGCCCCGGCCCCGTAAACTCTGCCCGTATCTGGAGGGAGCGGAAGATGACCGCGGAGTACGTGCTGACCCTGTCGTGCCCGGACCGCCCTGGCGTGGTCGCGGCCGTGTCGGGGCTGCTCGCCGGGCATGGGTGCAACATCACCGAGAGCCAGCAGTACGGCGACCGCGTCGCCGACCGGTTCTTCATGCGCGTGCAGTTCGTGTCGGACCTCGGCGACGACGCGCTGCGCACGGCCTTCGCCGCGCTCGCCCCCGAGTTCGCGATGGAACTGCGGCTGCGCGCACTCGACGTCAAACCGCGGGCGCTGGTCATGGTCAGCAGGCTTGGGCACTGCCTCAACGACCTGCTCTACCGGGTGCGGTCCGGGCTGCTCGACATCGAGATCGTCGCCGTCGTCTCCAACCACCCCGACCTGCGGCCCCTCACCCAGTCGTACGGCATCGACTACCACCACCTGCCGGTCACCGCGGAGACCAAGCCGCGCCAGGAGGCCGAGGTGCTCACGCTGGTCGAGCACTACCAGGCCGACATGGTGGTGCTGGCCAGGTACATGCAGGTGCTGTCGGAGGATCTCTGCGCCAAGCTCGCCGGGCAGGTGATCAACATCCACCACTCGTTCCTGCCGTCCTTCAAGGGCGCCAAGCCGTACCACCAGGCCTACTCGCGCGGGGTCAAGCTGATCGGCGCGACCGCGCACTACGTCACGCCCGACCTCGACGAGGGCCCGATCATCGAGCAGGAGGTGGCCAGGGTGAACCACACCCACTCCCCGGAAGACCTGGCCGCCATCGGCCGCGACCTGGAGTGCCAGGCATTGGCCAAGGCGGTGCGCTGGCACGCCGAGCAGCGCATCCTGCTGGACGGCCACAAGACGGTCATCTTCCCGCGCTGACCGCGCGCGCTCGCCCCGGCGGTGGTTCGGCCTGCGGCCGGTGGTTCGGCGTGCCCAGCGGTCATTGGGCCCCGCCATTTCTGGGTAAAGGCGATTAGAAATACTATTTCGTGGCTCCAACTCCATAGCGTGCCCTTAAAACGCGACGTTCACCACGGGAGACAATGTGCCGTGCGACGAGAGCGCGTCCCGCCAGTCGTGCTGGTGGGAGCCGGAGGGCGGTTTCTTCGGCGAGTTGTACATGGAGGCCGACGATTCCCTGCGGACCTTCTTCGAAGGCGAGACCGGGCTCGGCGACCGTACCGAGGCGGAGGCCGAAGGGGTGCTGAGCCTGTGCGGCCTGGCCGCCGGCTCGCGGGTGCTGGACTGCCCGTCCGGGTACGGACGGCACAGCGTCGCGCTGGCTGGGCGCGGCCTCGACGTCACCGGAGTCGACATCAACCCCCTCTTCCTCGCCGACGCTCGTGAGCGCGCCAAGGAGACGGGCGCGAGCGTCCGGTTCGTCGAGGGCGACATGCGCAAACTGCCGGGCCTGGACCCGATGGACGCAGTGATCAACATGTTCTACTCCTTCGGGTTCTTCACCCAGAAGGAGGACCTTGAGGTACTGCGCGGCTTCCACCGCGTGCTGCGGCCCGGCGGCCGGTTCCTGATGCACACCATGGTGACGATCCCGGCCCTGCGCGACGGCCGGGTGCCCGCCGAGGAGCGGCGCGGGCTGAGCAGCGGGCGCAACCTGATCTCCCGGCGCCGGCTGGACCCCGACTCATCGCGCGAGCACGGCGAATGGGTGGTGGTGGACCGCGACGGCACGGAGTTCCCGCTCGCGCCGTACGACATGCGGATCTACACCGACCGCGAGTTCGCCGACCTGTGCCGCGCCGCCGGGTTCGGCGCGGCCCGCTGCTACGGCGACTGGGACGGCACGCCCTACCAGGACTCCTCGCCCTACCTGATCGTGGTCGCGACCAAGTAGGCCAGGTAGACCAGGCAGGGCGAGCCGGCCCGGTGCCGGTTGGTCAGCGCACCAGGCCGGTGTGCCGGGCCATGAAGGCGAGCTGGTCGGCGGAGAGGTCGACCGACTTGCTGATCGCCCGCGCGCCGTGCCCGACCTCGGTCTCGTTGCGCAGCAGGATGGGGCGCTCGGGCGCACCCTGGGCGTGCTGCAGGGCCGCGCACATCTTCCAGGCGTGCATCGGGTGCACCCGGGTGTCGGAGGCGAACACCGAGAACAGCGTGGCCGGGTAGGCGACCCCCTCGCGCACGTGGTGGTAGGGGGAGTAGGACCATAGCCAGGCGAACTCCTCGGGGTCGTCGGCCGAGCCGTACTCGACGTTCCAGGTGGCGCCCAGGCCGAACCGCTCGTAGCGGATCATGTCCAGCAGCGGCGCGGAACAGGCCACCGCGGCGTAGAGCTCGGGCCGCTGGGTGAGGGCCGCGCCGACCAGCAGGCCGCCGTTGGAGCCCCCGGAGATGCCGAGCATCTCCGGGGTGGTGACGCCGGTGGCGATCAGGTGCTCGGCCGCCGCGTGCAGGTCGTCGAAGACGCGCTGCTTGCCGCCGAGCATGCCGGCCCGGTGCCACTCCTCGCCCTGCTCGCCGCCGCCGCGTAGCTGCGCGATGGCGTAGACGCCGCCGGCCTCGACCCAGGTGAGGATGGAGGCGGAGTAGCCGGGCGTCATGGAGATGCCGAAGCCGCCGTAGCCGTACAGGACCGTGGGACGCGGGCCGTCGCCCGCGTCGGGGCGGGAGATCACCAGCATGTGCACGGAGGTGCCGTCGGCCGAGGTGTAGACGACCTGCTCGGTGGTGACGGCCGGGACGTTCACCGCGCCGGGGGAGGACGCCCACAGGGTGGTCTCGCCGGTGCGCGCGTCATAGCGCTGGATGGTCGGCGGCGTGGTGTTGTCGGTGTAGCCGAACCACGCCTCGTGGCCGCCGTCGGGGCGCTCCACGATGCCCCCGATCGTGCCCAGCCCGGGCAGCGGCACCTCGCCGGTTCGCGCCCCGGTGGCCAGGTCGTGGACGGTGATCTCGCTGATCGCGTGGCGGGTCCATCCGGCCAGCAGGACGGGGGAGGCGAGGTCGTCGAGGATCGCGAAGTCGGACAGCACCGCCTCGGCGTCTTCGGGGATCAGGTCGTGCCAGTGCTCGTGTGTCGGCTTGGCCGGGTCGGTGACGCAGACCCGGCCCCTCGGGGCGTCGCGGTCGGTGAAGACGTAGAGCCGCCCGTCGCGGCCGAAGTGCAGCGCGGTCTGGGCGTCGACCCCCTCCTGGACGGTGTCCAGCTCGGGGCGCTCCGGCGGGGACGCCGAGAGGTCGGCCACCCACAGGTCGTTGCGCGGGGCGGTGCCCCGGGACGCCGAGATCGTCAGCCACCGGCCATCGCGCGAGACGGCGACGCCGTAGTAGTTGGTCTTCTCCAGGCCGTCACCGAAGATCAGCACGTCGTCTTCGCTGGAGGTGCCCACGCGGTGCAGGTAGACGCGCCGGTGGTACTGCTCCTCGCCGGGCGGCACCTCCGTGGAGGGAAGCCTGCGCACGTAGTAGAACGCCTCGCCGCCCGGCAGCCACGCCACCGGGGAGTAGCGGCAGCGGTCGATCGGGCCCTCGATGCGGTCGCCGAACGCGACGTCCATCACGTAGAGGGCCGACTCCTCGTCGCCGCCGACCGAGATCTGGTAGGCGAGCAGGCGGCCCTCCTTGTCCGGCTGCCAGGAGTCGAGGGTGGTGAGGCCGGAGGGGTCGAGCCGCATCGGGTCGATCAGCGCCCGCTCGGAGCCGTCGGCGTCGATCGTGTAGAGCACGGAGTGCTCCTGCTCGGGGGTGCGCCGCATGAAGAAACGCCGGTCTCCGCGCCAGACGGGCGCGCCCACCGAACCCGAGCGCAGCAACTCGGCGATCCGTTCACGGAACTCGGGCCGCCTGTCAATGCTCGCGGTGAACAGCGCGCCCTGCGCCTCCAGCCATTCCTTGGTCGCCGGATCGTCGGGATCCTCCAGCCACCGGTAGGGGTCGGGGACCGTGACTCCGTGCAGCTCATCTGCGTGGTCGTCGCGGCGGGCGGGCGGGTACGGCGTGGAGGTCATGGCTGGAACACTACATTCCCGCGCGGACAGAAGCCGTTGACGGCGGGCCTTCCCCAGAACGTCTGCTTCACCCGCTTTGTGGCCGGAGTAAAGCGGGGTCCGGGCGGGGATAAAACCGATCAGGTGTCTCTCCTGTCATTCGCGCCTGGTGTTATGGGGTGGCGGGGGAGCCTGCTGAAACGCCAGACTGGGTGGAGGACGGTGCCGTGGTGACCATCCGCTGGGCCGTCCGGCGGAGGTCCATGTGACGGAAGTAACCGGGCCCCAAGAGAGCGGGCCACAACGCGGGTCGTGCTTGCGCGCGGCCCTCGACATGCCGCGCACGGCGAGAAGGGCCCGCTGATGCGCCAGGTCCTGCTGTTGAACGCCACCTTCGAGCCCCTGACCACCCTCTCGCTGCACCGCGCCGTGGTGCTGGTGTTGCGCGAGAAGGCGGACGTCGTCCACCGTGACGGGCGCGGCGCGGTGCTGCGCTCGGCGAGCCGTACGGTCGACGTCCCTTCGGTGATCAGGCTCAAGAGATATGTCCGTATCCCCTACCGGTCACGCATCCCCCTGACGCGCGCGGCGCTGATGCGCCGCGACGATTTCCGCTGCGCGTACTGCGGGCAGCGGGCCGAGACCATTGACCACGTCATCCCCCGCTCACGGGGCGGCACGCACACCTGGGAGAACTGCGTGGCGTCCTGTATGACGTGCAACCACCGCAAGGCCGACAAGATGCTGGAGGAACTGGGGTGGAACCTGCGGGTCGCCCCGGTGGTGCCACGCGGCGCCCACTGGCGGCTGATCGGCGCCAAGCTGATCGGAGACCCGCAGTGGGCGCCCTACCTGACCGAGAACGCCGCCTGACACGCGGCCACCGAGGTCCCGGGTAAGAGCCGGTAAGAGCGGTACCCGAACACCGGCCCCTTCGAAGGGGCCGGTGTTCGTGCTTTCCGGGTGCCCGTCCCACGTGACCGATCTGCGCGAGTCGCGCGACCAGTGGAACTTGACGGTCAAGGCGCTCGGGTGCGTCGGCGGAGTGAACATCAGAGTGGGACTTCCGGTCATCCGCACTTCGGTAGATCATGGGACTGCTTTCGACATCGCGGGAACGGGCGAGGCGGAGCGGCTGCTCCAGCACGTGTCCATCGACACGGCGTTCATCAGCGCCGACGCCGTCCATCCGGTCCGGGGGCTGCTGGAGGTGGACACCGACCAGATAGCGCTGAAGGAGGCGGTGGTGCGGTCGTCCAGGCGGGTGGTGGTGCTGGCCGACTCCTCCAAGATCGTCGAACACGTGCCCGCCGGATACTGGCTGCCGTGGCCCACCGACTGCGAGCTGGTCGTCGAGGACACCGGCGACGGCGGGCGGCTGGGGCCTTTGCGGCATAACGTCCGGACTGTGGTGTCCGCTCCCTGAGCTGCGGTAGCATCCAGGTCATGCCGCGTTATGACTATCGGTGCCGTGCCTGCGGGAGCACCTTCGAGCTGTCCCGGCCGATGGCTCAGGCGAGTGACCCCGCCCAGTGCCCTGACGGCCACGACGACACGGTGAAGCTGCTGTCCACCGTCGCCATGACGGGTGGCAGCGCCGCCCCGGCCGCCCCGCGCGCCTCCGGCGGGGGTTGCTGTGGGGGCGGCTGCTGCGGCTGACGCCGCGCGGCACCCCTGAGATCTCCTCCACGGCGGTCACCTTGCGTGGCGACCGCCGCATTTCGGGCATTCCATAGCCCGCTTCGGGCGCGGCGGATGTTCACCGGCCGCGCCCGGCTCGTCGGGTCAGGCGGCCTTGCGGGCGCGGCGCTGGAAGGGCAGGAAGCGCTCTGCCAGATGCGGTCGCGCGGGGGCGTTGGTGGGTTCGACGGCGATGATCCGGTCGAAGCGGAAGGCGCGGATGGCCCGCTTGAGCCGGCACATGCCGACCAGGTACCAGTAGTCGCGGTGGACCAGGCACGTCACCGGATCCACCTCGCGGACGCTGAGGCGGTCGCCCGCGTCGCGGTAGTGCAGCCGGATGACGCGGCGGCCGGTGATCGCCTCGGCGATGAGCTTGGCTCTGGCAGCGGTGTCGGCGGACAGCGGGGTCGTCAGGGTGGCGAGGGTGGCGGCGACGACGTCGTCGTCGAGGTCGAGATGGTCGAACGCGTGGCGCAGGCCACGCCGTGCGGTCACCGACTGCGGCCCGGCACCCAGGTGCGCGAGCGAGAGGGCGAGCGCGGCTATCTCGGCGGCGTTGAGCGTGCGAGAAGGGGCCTCCATGACGTTAGTCATACCCCGATTTTACCTGCGGCTACCGACATTTCTCGAACACATCGTCGCGTCGGACCGCCCTCGGCCCGCCCCCGAAAGGACGGGCCGGCCGGGGCTCACTTGGAGAGCTGCGAGAGGTCGCGGGAGGCCCCGGTGGAGGCGGAGGTGGTGAGCGCGGCGTACGCCTGCAGGGCGGCGCTGACCGTCCGCTGGCGGTTCGCCGGGCGGTAGCCCTGCCGCTCGGTCAGCAGGCGCTCACGGCGCGCGGCGAGGACGCCCTCGGCGACCTTCAGCTCCATCGAGCGCCCGGGGATGTCGATGTCGATGATGTCGCCGTCTTCGACCAGCGCGATCACGCCGCCCTCGGCCGCCTCCGGGGAGGCGTGGCCGATCGAGAGGCCGGAGGTGCCGCCGGAGAAGCGCCCGTCGGTCACCAGCGCGCACGCCTTGCCCAGGCCCTTGCCCTTCAGGAAGGAGGTCGGGTAGAGCATCTCCTGCATGCCGGGGCCGCCCTTGGGGCCCTCGTAGCGGATGACCACGACGTCGCCAGGCTTGACGCGGTCGTTGAGGATGCCCTCGACGGCGTCCTCCTGCGACTCGAACACCACGGCCGGGCCGGAGAACCGCCAGATGGACTCGTCGACCCCGGCGGTCTTCACCACCGCGCCGTCGAGCGACAGGTTGCCGTACAGGACGGCCAGGCCGCCGTCACGCGAGTAGGCGTGCCCGAGCTCGCGCACGCACCCCTGCTCGCGGTCGAGGTCGAGGGAGTCCCAGCGGGCGCTCTGCGAGTACGGCTTGACCGTGCGGACGTTGCCGGGCCCCGCGTGCCACAGCTCGACGGCCTCGGGGCGCACCGTGGGGGACACCGGGTCCCATTCGGCGATGTAGTCGGCCAGAGTCGCGCTGTGGATGGTCGGCACGTCGCGGTGCAGCAGGCCCGCGCGGTCGAGTTCGCCCAGGATCGCGGGGATGCCGCCCGCCCGGTGGACGTCTTCCACGTGGTACTTCGCCGTGGCCGGGGCGACCTTGCACAGGCAGGGCACCCGCAGCGACAGCTCGTTGATCTCCTTCAGGCCGAAGTCGACCCCGGCCTCCCTGGCCGCCGCCAGCAGGTGCAGGATCGTGTTGGTGGAGCCGCCCATGGCCACGTCGAGGGCCATCGCGTTCTCGAACGCGTCGCGCGTGGCGATGGACAGAGGGAGCACGGACTCGTCGTCCTGCTCGTAGTAGCGGCGGGTGATGTCGACCACCGTACGGCCGGCCTGCTCGAACAGCGCCCGCCGGGCGGTGTGGGTGGCCAGCGTGGTGCCGTTGCCGGGCAGCGCCAGCCCGATCGCCTCGGCCAGGCAGTTCATCGAGTTGGCGGTGAACATGCCGCTGCACGAGCCGCACGTCGGGCAGGCGCTCTCCTCCATCTGGAGCAGCTCTTCGTCGGACACCGAGTCGTCGGCGGCGGCGATCATCGGGTCGATCAGGTCGAGCTTGCGGCCGGGCGTCTTGCCCGCCTCCATCGGCCCGCCGGAGACGAACACGGTCGGGATGTTGAGCCGCAGCGCGGCCAGCAGCATGCCCGGCGTGATCTTGTCGCAGTTGGACACGCAGACCAGGGCGTCGGCGCAGTGCGCGTTGACCATGTACTCGACCGCGTCGGCGATCAGCTCGCGGCTGGGCAGCGAGTAGAGCATGCCGCCGTGGCCCATGGCGATGCCGTCGTCGACCGCGATGGTGTTGAACTCGCGAGGGATGGCGCCCGCCTCCCGGACGGCCCCGGCCACCACGTCGCCGACCTCGCGCAGGTGGACATGGCCGGGGACGAACTGCGTGAAGCTGTTGGCGACGGCGACGATGGGCTTGCCGAAGTCGCTCCCCGCTACGCCGGTCGCCCGGAGTAGGGCCCGGGCACCGGCCATGTTCCTGCCGTGTGTGACCGTTCGCGACCTGAGCGGAGGCATGACGCATCTCCCATCGAAGACGAACCTGAAGACAGGCGAGTCTTCAAATGGTACGGCGTACGCCCGGTAAATGAGACGTCAAGTCCACACACCGGACACTGACCCGACGTGCCCACGTGGCGGGCGCGCGGGTATGTGGAACCGCTCTCGCGTCAGCTCTCGGCGTAGCGCGCGGGCAGTACCTGCTCGGCCGCCTCGTAGATCCTGTTGATCTCTTCGTCGGTGAGGGAGTGCTCCCGCTTGGTGATCCACCTGCGGACCCGGCTGCCCTCGAACACGTCGACGTCGCGGATCGTCAGGATCTTCCATGGGATGGCCGGGCCGTAGATCGCCAGCGAGGGCACGACGACCAGCTCGCGTTCGAGCTTCTCGCCGATCAGCTGGCTGGCCTGGGCCGCCTCCCACGCCGCCTCGACGAGGCGCGGCTTCTGGGTGAAGGGACCGTGGAACAGCCGCTTGCCGGACTGGACCCGAACCGGCAGGCGCTTGTCCCACTTCTCGGAGTCGACCGCGTACACCCCGGTAGGGCCGATCACCAGGTGATCGATCTGCGCTTCGCTGTCCGGGATGGCGCGGGCGTGCAGTGTGCGGTAGCCGCTCCGCTCCAGCTTCTTGAGCTGGGCCTCCGTACGGCGCTCGGCGACGGAGGGACGTCGCCAGGCGGGCACGGAAGAGGCGGACCGCGCGCGGTAGACGGTGTCGGCGATCGCCGCGACCACCGCACCGGTGACTCCCGCGCGCCAGTCCGACAACAGGATGCCGAAGAGGATGCCGCCGAGCAGGGCGATCAGCACCCGCCGGCGCAGCGGCCGGTACTTCGGATCCTGGAGCAGGCTCCGCAAGGACGCACGTTCGAGTGGAGCGAACGTCGAGGGAGGCGCGGTGGGGCGAGCCGACGATTGAGCCGGCCGGTCACTCACCCAAATTGGTGACTGAGTGTGACCGTCTTCTGGAACTTGGCCGAGATCCACGTAACTCACCGTAGCCGAGTCGCTGAGAGGTTGCCTAGTCTTCCCTGGTTCACACTTTTGTGGCTGCCTTCACCCGCTTCGCTAGGCCGGAAACCGGGTATCTATCCCTTTCCTCTCTAGACAACTCCGGAACCGGCGCATGCTCCGCCCAGGTGCCGACGGCCCACAGATTCGTGATCCTAACGCGTGGACGCGCCTTCTTCAGAGGGATACGTTCAACCTGTGGACAGCGCGATCGAGGTGCTTGGCACACTCATCGGTATTTCAGCAGGTCTGTTCATTCTGATCACCATCGTGGTGCTGATGCCGGGAAGAGCGGCGGCCGCCAGGTCGAGCCCCCCGGCGCATCCCGGCGTGGTGTGGTTCGGCGGGCCCGGACACGGCAGGCCCGGCCACGGCGAGCACGGCGTGACCGATTCCGGCCTGGTGCTCCTGGATCACCGCCCCGGCTGGATCGGCGCCCCCGAGTCGGACTGGCCCGCGCTGGCCGAGACCTCCGAGCCCGGCCGCAACGGCGGCGCCTCGGCGGGGTGGTGAGGGCCGTGCGCGCGCTCTCCACTCTCCAGGCGGACGACATCCGCGTGGCCGTACAGCAGGCCGAACGCCGCTCCGGGCTCAGGTTCGCCGTCTACCTCGGCCCCGCGCCCGCCGGGGGCCGCCACTACGCCGAGCGCCTGCACGCCGCCCTGGGCGACGACGCCCCCCGCGCCGTGCTGGTCTTCGTCGATCCCGGCGCCCACGCGCTGGAGATCGTGACCGGCGAGCGCGTCCGGCGCAGGCTGACCGACGCCCGGTGCCGCATGGTCGCGATGTCCATGGCCACCGCGTTCAGCGGCGGCGACCTCGTGGGCGGGGTGGTCTACGGCATCGCCGCGCTGGCCCAGCAGGCCGCGTCGCCGGGGTGAGGGCGATCAGCGCGGCGCGTAGTCGCGCATGTACCGGCCGACCTTGTCGACGTAGTCGCGCCACCGCTTGGGCACGCCCCCGTCACGGTGCATGGGGTCCACGCCGCTGCGGTAGAGGGCCGCGAGGTTGAGCGCGGGATCGCCCGGGATGTCGACGATCCGCGGGCCGAGCCCGCACAGGAAGCGGCCCATGGCCGTGATCGACAGCTCCGGGGTGATCGGCGGGGTCGGCTGCGGGCTCTTCAGGCCGCCGGGCTGCCAGTGCCACAGGACGCTGGGGGTCCAGCGGGCGATGCCGTACTCGTCGACGGAGGGGTCGGACAGGGCGGCGTCGAAGTCGGACTCCGCCTTCAGCATGGCCGCGATCAGCGTCGGGCTCAGGCCGCGCAGCTCGCAGCGCGTGCCCGCCCCGACGATCAGGGCGCGGTACTCCTTGGGGATGTCGGAGTCGAGACGCAGCAGGCGGCCGGTCGGGTCGCCGAACGGCGGTACGGCGCCGGTCTCGACCTCGGTCGCGGTGTCGGTGCCGGCCGAGCGCGTCGCCGGGCCGTTCCTGAGGGCGCCGTCGCGCGCGCCGTCGAACACGGCCAGCGTGATCGCGATCATCGCCATCGTTCCCAGGGCCGCCCCTGCCCAGGCCAGCCGCCGCCGTACGATCGCTGAACGCCGGGTGCCGTCGGGGAGCGGCGTGGCTTCGCCGTCCGGCTCCGGGCCGTCTCCGGTCTCCCGCTCGCCGTCAGGTAAGCGCCCGGCGCCCTCCGGAGCCGCCGGAGCGACGTCGCCGGGCCGTAGCACGGCGAGGACCTCCTGGTCGCTCCCGGTGCCATGAGCCGGATCCCGCGTGCCGTCGTCCTCCGGGACCTCGCCTCGGGGCTCCGGCCCGCCGTCGCTCGCGTCGCCGCTCGGGCGCGGAGGGGCCGGGGGAGCGACATCGCCGGGCTCGACGGCGAGGGCGGCCTCCGGGATCGCCGCACGGGTCGCGGTGAGCAGGGCGGCGGCGTAGGCGGCCGCGTCGGGCCAGCGGCCCTCGCGGTCGGGTTCCAGCGCCCGCATCACCACTTCGTCGATCTCGGGCGGCACCTCGGGCCGCAGCCCGCTCGGCGGCACCCGGCGCTCTGGCCGGTCGGGGACCGTGCCGGTGAGCATGTGGTAGGTCAGCGCGCCCAGGCCATGCACGTCGGCGCGGGCGTCTGGTGCCCCGTCGAAGTGGAGTTGCTCGGGGGCCTGGTAGCCGGGCGAGCCCGCCGGGAGCGTGAGCCCGGACAGGTGGTCGGTGGAGCGCGCGATGCCGAGGTCGGCCACCATGACCCGTTCGCCGCCCTCGGGGCGCGTGCAGAACAGCACGTTGGACGGCTTCAGGTCGCGGTGGACCACCCCGATGCTGTGCAGCACCGCCACGCCCTGCGAGATCCGCTGGATCGTCCGGAGGGTCTCGGCCACGGCGGGCCGCCGATCGGCCAGGCGGTCGCCCAGGGTGCCCCGGTCGGCGTAGGTCATCACGAAGTACGGCCTGCCGTCGGCCAGCTCGCCGATGTCGAAGACCTGGACCAGCCAGTGCGAGTCGGCCCTGCGCAGCAGCCTGGCCTCCTGCAGGAACCGCTCGCGCACGTCGGAGCGGCGCGCCCAGTTGTCGGCGAGGATCTTGACGGCCACCGGAGAGCGGAGTTCGTCGTCGTAGGCGAGATAGACGGAGGCGAACCCGCCGACCCCGATGATCTGCTCGATCCGGTAGCGACCCGCATGGGAGGGTGCCGTCATTCGGCTCATCATCGCCGATGATCGAGGTTTCTTCCACCCGACCTGGGATCTACCAGGTTACGGAATCGCCGCAGGACACGCAGGATCGGAGGAAGGCGGTCGCATATACGGCGAGATGTCATGACTTGACGCACTCGGTGGCCCCGCCGCTCGCCGGAGCGACCGCACCGCGCGCGTCTCGACCACCAACGCCACGACGAGTAGGGTCCCGCACCGATGCACAGCACGATCCTGATCCAGATGGCCGCCTCGCCGACGGCCGACCGGCCGTACTCGCTGGAGCTCGGCCCCGGCGAGCGCGCCCACTTCGGGCGCGGGACGCCCGGCTCCCCGGTGGACATCCCGCTCGACGACCCGGCGGTGTCGCGCCGGGCGGGGGAGATCACCGCCGTCGGCGACTACTGGCTGCTGTCCAACCTCAACACCGCGAAGACCTACGTGGTGGACAACCCGGAGGGCGGCGGCGAGTTCGTCAAGGTGCCCCCCGGGCGGATGGGCGCGCCGATCCCGTTCGAGTTCTCCAGGGTGAGCCTGCCCGCGGTGGACGGCACCGTCTCGTTCCTGGTGTTCGCGCCCCAGCACCGGCACGCCTTGCCGGGAAGCGCCGACCGGAGCGGCGCGGCCACGCAGGTCGCCTACCCGCTCGACCAGAACGCCAAGTACTTCCGGATCCTGGTGGCGCTGTGCGAGCCCAGGCTGCGCGACCCGGCGTCCTCGCGCATCCCGACCATCCCCGAGATCATGGACCGGCTGCCCGGCCTGGGGCTGAGCCGTACCGCGATCGGGTTCCACATCGGCTACCTGGCGGAGAAGAAGCTCCACGTCAAAAGGCCGCAGGACGGCGACGGCAAGGCCGACTGGCAGCGGCACGCGCTGGTGTCCCTGGCGCTCAGGTTCGACCTGGTGACCAGCGAGCACCTGGCGCTGCTGCCCGTGCCCGGCCGCTGAGGCCACCGGACCGAACCGCCGGGCTCAGCCGCCGATCCTCTCGACCAGGTGGCCGCCGATGTCGCGGAGCAGCCGCGAGGACTCCACGGGGGCCTCGGCGACGGCGGAGAAGAGCGCGGGCAGCCCGGGCAGGATGAACCCGTCGTCGCGGGTGGCGGCGTGCCCGATCGGGTTCTTGTCCAGTACGGCCCGGCTGCGCTCCCACGCGTCGAGGACCTCCTCGGGGGAGGGAACGCCGAAACCGTGCCCGACCGGGGCCGCGTGGCGCAGCCGGACCAGCGGGGTGTCGGCGAACGCCAGCGCGACCTTGGCACGCAGCGTCAGCCCGGCGCGGGCGGGCTCGGACACCCAGTCCATCGCGGTGCACGGGTTGCGGCACCTGGCCACACAGGTGGCCAGCGCCCCCGCCACCTGGCTGTGCTGGCGGTCGAAGTAGGCCCGCCAGCCCTCGCCGGGTTCCTCCGCGACCCGGAGGGTCCGGTTGGCCGCCGACTGCTCGGATCTGGTGTGGTCGCACTCGCGGTCGCCGATCGCGCCGAACCTGCTGCCCCGCGCGGTCAGGCCCTCCGGCCACATGGCCGGGTCGCCCGCGTGGCCGAGCACCGGCTCGCACGCCAGCAGCGGCAGGTATTCGGCGGCGATGTGGAGCGCCGCCGTCATCGGGCTCAGCTCGCGCCGGTGCCAGCGCACCTCGATCACCTCAAGGAGCAGGCCGTAGGCGGGCCGCAGCGAGGCCAGCGCCCCACGCGGCTGCTCGCGCGGGGTCTGCGGCATGTGGCAGGCCCGCGCCTGCCGGCGCAGCTCGGCGGGCACGGCACGCGCCCGCGAGGCGAAGTCCTCCGCGTCGAGCGACAGCAGCCGCTGCCCGAACTCACACACCTCGGCGACCTCCTCGCCATCCTCACCCCCCAGGACCAGGGGGGCGAGCGCCCCCAGATCGGCGAAGGCATGGCGTCCGGCCAGTTCGACCAGCAGATCACGTGCGGAGTACACAGGAAAACGATCTCATGTGCGCGGAGCGCGGACGCACGGCGCTACGGCTGCTGCCGGTCGGGCGGCGGGTTCTCCTGGGTGGGCAGGGTGCTCGGCTGCGGGTCGGGCCCCTCGCCGGGGTCGGGGACATCGGTCGGGCTGGGCGCCGGATCGGTGGGCTCGCCCGTCGGCTCGCCGGTGGGCTCACCGGTCGGCGGCGGCTCGCTGGGCGAGGGCGTGGCGGACGGCTCGTACGGCATCGACGGGGTGGGGTCGAACCTGGGCCGGGGCTCCCTGATCACCCTGGAGCGCCGCTCGGTGGGCTCGCGCGGCACGTAACTGGGCGCGGTGCTCTGGGGCGTGGCCGGGGCGACCGGTTCGACCGTGCGCTCGACGGGGACGACCGGCTCGGCGACGGGCCGCTGGATCCACACCATCGCGCCCAGCGACAGGGTGGCGAGCACCGCGGCGCCGGCGCTGGCGAACATGGTCACCGCCCGCTTGCGGCGGCGTGCGCCCACGTCCGAGCGCCCCGAGAGGTCGGCGGAGGCGAGGGTCGCGGGCTCCGTGCCGGTCGCCCGCGGCGCGATCGCCGGGGCGGGCGCGGGCAGCGGGGTCGCCGACGGGTCGCCCCCGGCACGGCGGGCGGCGGCGGCCATCGCCGAGGCGGACGGCCAGCGCGCCGCCGGATCTTTGCTCATCGCGCGCATCACGACCTGCCCCTGCGCGGCGGGGATCTCGGCGGGCAGCGGCGCCGGCTCGGCGTTCATGTGCTTCAGCAGGATTTGGACGGCCGTTTCACCCTCGAACGGCAGCCGCCCGGTCAGGCACTGGTAGCCGACCACGCCGAGCGCGTAGACGTCGGCGGCCGGGGTGATCTCGCCGCCCGACGCCTGCTCAGGCGCGCAGTAGCCGACCGACCCCAGGACCATTCCCCGGGTGGTGAGCTGGTGTCCCGACGCGGAGCGGGCGATGCCGAAGTCGGTCAGCGCCAGCCGGCCGTCGGGGCGCACCATCAGGTTGCCCGGCTTGACGTCGCGGTGCACGATGCCCTGCTCGTGGGCGGCGGCGAGTGCCTCGCCCGCCTCGGCCACCATCCGCATCGCGGTCTCGGCCGGGACCGCTCCACGCCGCAGCAGCCGGTCGAGGGACTCGCCCTCGACGTACTCCATGACCAGGTAGCTGACGTCGCTGCCGTCGGGCAGCGGGCAGGAGCCGTAGTCGTAGACGTCGACCACGCCGGGGTGGTGGAGGGTGGCCATGGCCCTGGCCTCGGCCAGGAAACGGGCCTCGAAACCGGGGTCCTCCATCAGCGCGGGCAGCAGGACCTTGACGGCCACCGTACGGCCGAGCACCACGTCCCGCGCCCGCCAGACCTCGCCCATGCCGCCGCCGCCGATGCGGCTTTCGAGCTGGTACCGGTCGTCGAGTCGAGTCTCCGGTCCGAGCACGGCCAAACCCCCGGATGTTAGTGCCCCCAAAGGATCCTGTCAGCGAGGAACCCCGACAAATGTCAAGTCACGAGGCTATCAGGAGTTGGATGATCACGAACGGTTAACCTTTTCGGTCCTTCCGCTGACCGGAAACCCCGGGTGACCGGCCCGCCGGGACGGGCCGGTCACCGGAATCCGTGCCTACTCGCCCGAGGCCGCGGCCAGGTCGCGCGCGCGGGCGCGCAGCGCGCGGCTGATGCCGTCGGCCCCCTCGAGCAGCAGGCGGCGCAGCGCGTGCGGGGGGTTCTCCGCGGCGATGTACTCGTTGACGCGCTCCACCGTGCTCTGCTCGATCAGCAGCGCGGGGAAGCAGCCGACGACGAAGTTCTGCGCCGTGTCGGAGGTCCAGGACTTCCAGATCCGGCCCGCCTCGGCCAGGTGACGCTCGGCGTAGGGGACCAGCAGGGCGACGTGGTGCGGGTCCATGAAGCCGACGATCGTGGAACGCAGCAGCGCGCCGCTCAGCTCGCCGCCGACGAGCCGCTCCCAGCAGGCCGCCTTGGCCTCGGCCGTCGGGATCGAGGCGCGGCACAGCGCCGCCGAGCGCTCGCCGGTGGCGGTGGCGTCGCGCCGCAGCTCGGCCTCGATGTCGGCCTCGCCGAGGACGCCGCCGGAGACCAGCGCGTGGATGAGGGTCCAGCGCAGGTCGGCGTCCACGGTCAGGCCGTCGGGCACGGACCGGCCGTCGAGGATGTCGCGCAGGTATTCCAGCTCGCCGTCGGAGGTGGCCACCGCGCTGAACGCGTTGACGTAGGCGAGCTGGTGGTCGGAGCGCGGCTCGGCCGTGGCGATCAGCTCGCGCAGCCGGGAGGCCAGCTCGTCGAGCCCGGCCACCCGCCACGCCGGGTCGGCGTACTGCTGGACGGCCAGCCGCGCCTGCCGCAGCACCGTCTGCGCGACCGTGATGTCCTTGATCGAGGTCACCCCGGAGCACACCAGCTTGACGTAGTCGCGGGCCGCCATCTCGGCGTCTCGCGTCATGTCCCACGCCGCCGACCAGCACAAGGCCCTGGGCAGGGAGTCGGCGATGCAGGAGATGCCGCCCTCTACCAGCGTGCGAAGCGACCCCTCGTCAAGACGGATCTTGGCGTAGGTCAGGTCGTCGTCGTTCAGCAGGACCAGGTCGGGCCGGCGCACGCCGACCAGCTCGGGCACCTGCGTGCGCGCGCCGACGACGTCGAGCTCGACCCGCTTGGTGCGGCGCAGCACGCCGTTGGTGAGGGAGTACAGGCCGATCGCCACACGGTGCGAGCGGAGCGTCGGGTGCGCCGAGGGCGCCTCCTGCATCACCGCGAACTCGGTGAAGCGGTCCTCGGCGTCGGTCTGGAAGTCGGGGCGCAGCGTGTTGACCCAGGTGGTCTCCAGCCATTCCTTGGACCACGAGGTGAGGTCGCGGCCGGAGGTGCGCTCCAGCGCCGACAGCAGGTCGGCCAGGGTGGTGTTGCCCCAGGCGTGCTCGTTGAAGTAGTCGCGTACCCCGGCGAGGAAGTTGTCCAGGCCGACGTAGGCGACGAGCTGCTTGAGGACCGACGCGCCCTTGGCGTAGGTGATGCCGTCGAAGTTGACCTCCACCGCCTGCATGTCCACGATGTCGGCGGCGATGGGGTGCGTGGAGGGAAGCTGGTCCTGCCGGTAGGCCCACGACTTCTCCACGTTGGCGAAGGTGGTCCACGCGCCCTGCCCCCACCGGGTGGCCTCGGCCTGGCACAGCACCGACATGTAGGTGGCGAACGACTCGTTCAGCCACAGGTCGTCCCACCAGCGCATGGTGACCAGGTCGCCGAACCACATGTGCGCCATCTCGTGCAGGATCGTCTCGGCGCGGCGCTCCACCATGGCGTCGGTGACGCGCGAGCGGAAGACGTAGTCCTCCAGGAAGGTCACGCAGCCGGCGTTCTCCATCGCGCCCGCGTTGAACTCGGGCACGAAGAGCTGGTCGTACTTGCCGAAGGGGTAGCGCAGGCCGAAGACCCGGTGGAAGAAGTCGAAGCCCTGCTTGGTGACCTCGAAGATGTTCTCCGGGTCGAGGTGCTCGGCGATCGAGGAACGGCAGTAGATGCCGAGCGGGATGCCGTCGTGCTCGTCGGTCACCTTGTAGTACGGCCCGGCGACCAGCGCGGTGATGTAGGTGGACATCACCGGGGTGGGCGGGAAGTGCCAGCGCTTGGCGGCCTGGAGCGTGCCGTGGCGCCCCTGGTGCTCGGGGAGTTCCTCGGCGGCGTCGGCGGCGGCGTTGGACACGACCTCCCAGTCGCCGGGGGCGAGCACGGTCAGCTCGAAGGTCGCCTTGAGATCGGGCTGGTCGAAACAGGCGTACATCCGGTGGGCGTCCGCCGTCTCGAACTGCGTGTGCAGGTAGACCTTGTGGTCGACCGGGTCTACGAATCGGTGCAGGCCCTCGCCGGTGCGCATGTAGGCGCAGTCGGCGTCGATGATCAGCTCATTCTCGTCGGCCAGAGCGTCGAGCGGGAACCTGCCGGTCTCGGCGTCGTAGGCCGAGACGTCGAGGTCACGGCCGTTCAGCGAGACCCGGCGGACGTGCGCACCTGCGAGGTCGACGAAGGTGGCGGCGCCGGGCCGCACTGCCGTGAACCTGACCGTGGTGACGCTTTCGAACTGCTCCTCGCCCTCCGTGAGGTCCAGCGCGACCGTGTAGGAATGGACCTTCAGCAGCCGGGCACGCTCCCGGGCCTCTTCGCGGGTGAGATTGCCTGCCACATGTACTCCTCTTGACACACCTTGACGCAGCGTCATCACACGGTATTCGCCCGCTCCTGACGGACGGATGCTCTGAATCCTGCCACGCCGGGTGGGGGAATGTCGCACCTGGAAGATCGGGTTATGTCAGGTTGACATGGCCCATCGCGATCAGGGAGCCGACCATGACAGAGCGTAGTTCTGGACGAGTCCCGGTAAGTCTGTGGTTCGACCCGCTTTGTCCCTGGGCATGGCTCACTTCCAGGTGGTTGCTGGAGGTCGAGCGGGTCCGCCCGGTCGAGCCGCGGTTCCACCTCATGAGCCTCTCCGTGCTCAACGAGAACAAGAACGAGAACCTCACCGCGGAACGCCGGGCGCGTCTCGCCGGCGGGATGGCCCCGGTCCGCGTGCTCGCCGCCGCGGCCGCCCGGTACGGCGAAGCGGTGCTCGCCCCGCTCTACACCGAGATCGGCACCCGCTTGCACAACCAGGGCGGCCTGAAGGACCGTTCCCAGGTCCCCGCCATCCTGCGCGACTCGCTCACCGCGGCGGGCTTCGATCCCGTCCTCACCGAGGCGGCCGGGTCCACCGAGTTCGACGCGGAGATCCGCCGTTCCCACGGCGAGGGCATCGGACTGGTCGGCGAGGAGGTCGGCACCCCGGTCATCGCCGTCGGCACGGGCGGCGACGGCGACCGGATCGCCTTCTTCGGGCCGGTCGTCACCCCCGCGCCCAAGGGCGAGGCGGCCGGGCGGCTGTGGGACGGCCTGCTCCTGGTGGCCGGCACCGACGGCTTCTTCGAGGTCAAACGCACACGTACCCGGCGCCCCACCTTCGACTGACGCGCCCACCACCGACCCTCTAGCGGCATTCGCTCGCCAACCACCGGCGGGCACGCAAGGATGGGGGGCATGCGTCACCAGTATGTGAACGGAGTGTGGTCGCCGTCCGCCTCCGGCGAGTGGATCGACGTCGTGAACCCCGCCACGGAGGAACCCTTCGAGAGGGTCCCCGCGGGTTCGCCTGACGACGTGGAATCCGCGGTGGCGGCGGCCCGTGCCGCGTTCACCGGCTGGGCGGACACCGCGCCCGGTGAGCGGGGCAAGATCCTCGCCACCGCGGCCGAGCTGATCCGGGCGCGCTCCGACCGCATCGCGCGCACGATCACCACCGACATGGGCGCGCCCTACGCCATGGCGCTGAAGGTCCAGACGCTGATGCCGGCCGGGGTGCTGGCCTCCTACGCCCAGCTCGCCGAGACCTACGACTTCGACGGCGAGCCGGTCGGCAACTCGCGGGTCGTGCGCGAGCCCGCGGGCGTCGTCGGCGCGATCACACCGTGGAACTACCCGCTGCACCAGATCGTGTGCAAGGTCGCGCCCGCCCTGGCGGCCGGGTGCACCGTCGTGCTCAAGCCCAGCGAGATCGCGCCCATGGCGGCCTACGCGTTCGCCGAGATCCTGCACGAGGCGGGGCTGCCGCCCGGCGTCTTCAACATGGTCTGCGGCAGGGGCCCGGTGGTCGGCGAGGCGGTCGCCGCCCATCCCGGCGTCGACATGGTGTCCTTCACCGGTTCTACCCGCGCCGGGCGCAGGGTGGCCGCGCTGGCCGCCGAGACGGTCAAACGGGTCGCCCTGGAGCTGGGCGGCAAGTCGGCGACGCTGATCCTCCCCGACGCCGACCTCGCCGCGGCGGTCAAGGTCGGCGTGGCCGGGGCGTTCATCAACTCCGGGCAGACGTGCTCCGCGCTCACCCGCATGATCGTCCACCGCGACAGCTACGACGAGGTCGTGGGCATGGCCGTCGAGGCGGCGGCCAGGCAGACCGTGGGCGACCCGCTCGACGAGGGCACCCGGCTCGGGCCGCTGGTCTCGGCCACCCAGCGGGAGCGGGTGATCCGCTACATCAACCGGGGCGAGGAGGAGGGCGCGCGGCTGGTCGCCGGGGGCACCGAGCGGCCCTTCGACGTCGGCTACCACGTGCTGCCCACGGTCTTCGCGGGCGTCGCGCCCGGCATGACGATCGAGCAGGAGGAGATCTTCGGGCCGGTCCTGTCGATCATTCCGTACACGCGGGTGGACGAGGCGGTCGAGATCGCCAACGGCACGCCGTACGGGCTGTCCGGCGCGGTCTGGGCGGGCTCGCGTGAGCGCGCGGTCGAGGTCGCGCGGCGGCTGCGCACCGGCCAGGTGGCGATCAACGGCGGCCGGTTCAACCCGATGGCGCCGTTCGGCGGCTACAAGCACTCCGGGATCGGCCGCGAGCTGGGCACCTACGGCCTTGAGGAATACCTGGAGCTCAAGGCGCTGCACCTGTAGCTGGAACCCCCGGCATTGCCGAAGGGCCCGGCTTGGGGGAGTCTGAGGTCAGGGCGGCGAAAGGCGGTGCGGGGTGCGTCGGATCAGCGCCTTCGATGTGGTGGTCGCGGTGGGCGGGCTGGTGCTGGTCCTGCTGGCCGCGCAGAACGTCGGTCCGGCGGTGGCCGCGGCGCGCGGCGACGGCGTCTACGGCGGCTTCACCGCCCTCCGCCTGGAGTGCGTCAACCACGCGGGGCACGAGCAGTGCACCTGGCTCGGCGACTTCCGATCCGACGACGGCACGGTGCGCCGTGACGGCATCGCCTTCTACGGCTCCGACCGCACCATGTTCGAGCGGGGCGAGCCGACGCGCGCCTTCGACACCGGCCGCCCCGGCCACGTCTACGGGCCGGGCGGGTCGAACGAGTGGGCCGTGGTCGCGCTGCTGCTGCTCGCCGGGGCCGGGCTGACGGCCTGGCCGCTGTTCCGCCACCGCCGCCGTGCCCGCCGAGATGCCCGCCCCGTGCCCGAGCCGCAGGACGCCTGAGCGGCTCAGGGGGTCTTGAGCAGCACCGCGCGGGCGGCGTCCTTGGGCAGGCGGTCCACGTAGAGCATGCCGTCGAGGTGGTCGGTCTCGTGCTGGAAGCAGCGGGCGAGCGAGCCCCTGGCCTTGATCCGCACCGGACGGCCGAGCCGGTCGAGGCCGGTCACCGTGACGCCGGAGGTGCGCGGGGTCTTGGCGTAGAGCGGCGTCCGCGTCTCGCGGTCGGGCACCGACAGGCAGCCCTCGTCGTCTACCATCGGCTCCGGATCGTCCACGGTGAGGCTGGGATTGATCACATGCCCCTTCCGCCGGGCGATGTCGTAGACGAACACGCGGCGTGACACGCCGATCTGCGGCCCGGCCAGCCCGACGCCGTCCACCGCGTACATCGCGGCGAACATCTCGTCGATGAGGCGGCGCAGGTCGCGGTCGAAGTCGGTGACCGGCTCGGCGGGAGTGCGCAGGACCGGGTCGCCGATCGTCCGGATGTCACGCATCGAGGCTCTCCTGTAAGGGACGAAGGGGGTTTGTGTCTCTTACTCTAGCTGTGCCGGGGTCCGTTCCGGCGGCCGAACCTGCGACACTGGGTCGGTGCGTGTCTACATCGCTGCCGACCATGCCGGCTATGAACTGAAGAACCACCTGGCCTCCTGGCTGAAGGAGCACGGCGACGAGGTGACCGACTGCGGCCCGTTCGTCTACGACGCCGAGGACGACTACCCCGCGTTCGTGCTGCGCGCGGCCGAGGGGGTGGCCGGAGACCCCGGCAGCCTGGGCATCGTCATCGGCGGTTCGGGCAACGGCGAGCAGATCGCGGCCAACAAGGTGCGCGGCATCCGGGCGGCGCTGGCCTGGAGCGAGCAGACCGCCGAGCTGGCCCGCGAGCACAACGACGCCAACGTGATCAGCCTGGGCGCGCGGATGCACACCCAGGAGGAGGCGACCCGGTTCGTCGAGGTCTTCCTCGGCACCGCCTACTCCGGCGCCACGCGGCACAGCAGGCGCATCGCCCAGCTCGACGCCTACGAGACCATCGGGCAGCTTCCCTCGCTGCCCTCCTGATCCCGGCCGCCGCGCTCGTGACCGCGGCCTAGCGCGCGCCGGGCGCCTCCCGGGGCGCCTGGCCGCGGCGCGGCTCGCGCCGCGGCATCTCATCGCGCAGCGGGCGCCGGTCGGCGTGCTCCTGCTGCTCCTTGGTCGGGCGGGACACATCGCGCGCCCGCATCGCGGTCACGGCGGTGATCTGCAAGCTCTGCAGGGCCATCCTCGAACTCTAGAACACCGCCCCGCGCGTGTCAGCGCACCGGATCAGAAGACCAGCCCGCACCAGGGACGCGGTTCCCAGGACATCGCCGTCGACAGCCGTGCCAGCGCCCCCCGAGTCAGCTCGGCGGCCCCTCCCGCCGCCGCGAGCGGGGTCAGCGGACGCCCGCCCAGGTAGGCCGCCGCCAGCGAATCGGCGGGCAGCGCCACGTCGGCCGGGTCGGTGGTGCGCTCGCACACCGATCCTGAAGGATCGGCCGACAGCCGCCAGCGGCCCTCGTTCCACGGGCACACCGGATCGGTCAGCTCGATCACCGTGTCCACCTCGGTGGCGTATCGCCGTGACGCCAGCGCCTGCCCGGCGTCCACCAGCCGTAGCCACAGGTCGTCGGAGTAGATCGCGCCCAACTGGCGGGGATCGGCGACGAGGTGGAGCAGCGGGTCGTCCACTGGACGGTTGCCCGCCACGACGGTGGCCACCAGGTCGCGGTCCAGCACCTGCCGCCAGATCAGCGCGTAGGCGGCCGGGTCGAGGGCGGCCAGGTCTTCCAGCCGCAGCACGCCGTCCGGCACGTCGTGCTCGGTCGCGCCCCGGCGAATGCGGAACATGGCGTAGCCGCGCGGCCCCGCGTCGTCCTCCACCAGGACGCAGCGCAGCGAGCCGTAGCCGCCGGCGGACCGGTCGTCATGGAACAGCAGGTCCCAGCGGAACGTGTCGCGGCGGTACATGCCGGGCCGGGCGGGCCACGCCGCGTCGTGGACCTTCTCCATGTCGGCCCTGGCCGCGGCGGGCGTGGCGATGCGCACCCGCAGGGCGGGGTCGCGCGGGGCCGAGTCGCGGAAGGCGGATCGGTTCGTGGGGATGCGGAGGGCGAGGCGGTCGGCCGCCCGGCCGTAACCGTAGCGCCCGTAGATGGGGGCCTCGGACGCGTACAGCGCGGCGATCGGCTCGCCGCGTTCGCGCACGCCGGCGAGCTGGGCGCGCATCAGCCCGCGCAGCACGCCCCGTCGGCGGTGACTCGGCAGGACGGCCACGCCGGTGACACCGGCGGCGGAGAGCGTCGCGCCGGGCACCGCCATGCTGAAGGCCAGGGAGATCGCGCCGCCGATCAGGACGTCGTCGTCGTAGGCGCCCAGCGACCTGTCGAAGTCGACCGAGGCCCGCAACCGCTGGAGGTGTTCCTCCGGCATGTCGCTGACGAACGCCTCCTGCGCGATCATGGCCCATTCCTGCCACTCCGCCGCGCCGATGGGGCGGATGGTGAAAGCGTTCATGTTCGACCTTGTATCACAGGGGTCCGTCACCGTCGCGTGCCGGGGATCCCCGCCCACGCCGGGGATCCCGCGCTCGCGCACCACTTCCTACCTGGGGGAACGTCTCGGTCGAAAAAGGTTCAATGATCAAGGTCTTGGTCAAGTGGGCTGCCCAAGAGGGGCCGCGCCCGATACAGTCGAGCGCATCATGAGTTCCCGTCCGGCGCCGCTGATCCCTCCCCGGCTCCGCGCGATCCTGGTCCGCGTGCCGTTTCTGGTACGCATCGTACGTTTCGTACGCCGCGGGCCCCTGGCCCGTGACCGCAACCTGCTCATCAGCCTGAGCGTGCTCGCGCTGGTGATCGGCGGCTTGGCCGCGCGCGTGTCCGCGGAGTGGTTCTCTCCCGCACTGCTCATCCTGATCACCCTGGTCGGGGGCCTGCAGTTACGGCTGCGCAGCCTCGCCGTCCTCATCGGCGCCGTCGTGGTCGCGCTCGGCTACGTCGCGTTGGTCCGCGGGCAGGGGCACGTCGGCTTCGGCCTGCTGGTCACGATGGTGTGCACCACGGCGCTGGCCGCGATGATGTCCCGCACCCGGGGCAAGCTCGGCGTGCAGGGGCTGCGCGGCGACGCGATGCTGCTCGAACTGCGCGACCGGCTGAAGAGCCAGAGCGAGCTGCCCGCGCTGCCGCGCGACTGGGGCGCCAAGGTGGTGCTCAAGCAGGCCGGCGGGTCGTCCTTCGGCGGCGACTTCGTGGTGTCCATGCGCGAGGCCGACCGGCTGGAGCTGTCCCTGGTGGACGTCTCCGGCAAGGGGGTCGACGCGGGCACCCGGGCGCTGCTGCTGTCGGGGGCGTTCGGCGGGCTGCTCGGCTCGGTGCCGGAGTTCCTGCCCGCGTGCAACACCTATCTGCACCGTCAGCGCGAGGGTGAGGGTTTCGTCACCGCCGTGCACCTGCGGCTCGACCTCTCCACGGGCGCGTACGTGATCACCTCCGCCGGGCACCCGCCGGTGGTCAAGTTCGAGGCCGGCACCGGGGCCTGGAAGGTCGCGGGCGCCAAGGGCGTGGTCCTCGGCGTGGTGCCCGACCTGCACTGCGAGGCCGACAGCGGGGTGCTGCGCAAGGGCGACGCCCTGCTCCTCTACACCGATGGTCTCATCGAGCAGCCGGGCCGCGACATCGACGCCGGGCTCGACCGGCTGCTGGGCGAGGCCGAGCGGCTGCTGGCCACGGGATACCGGGAGGGGGCGCGCGCCTTGGTCAACGCGATGTCCTCAGGTCACAACGACGACTGCGCGCTGGTCCTCATCTGGCGGCCGTGACGCTTGGTACGAACCGGGCTGGTCCGCTCAGGATTGGGCTAGCCTGTGGAGGGCACTCGTCTCATACCGAATATCGCTCGCGGCACCGGGGGTTTCATGGAGCTCTGGCTGAACATCGCCGGAATCCTCATCTTCCTCGTCGGACTGATGGTCTCCATCGCCCTGCACGAGATCGGGCACCTGGTGCCCGCGAAGCGCTTCGGCGTGCGGGTGCCGCAGTACATGGTGGGCTTCGGCGCCACCATGTGGTCGCGGCGCAAGGGTGAGACCGAGTACGGCATCAAGTGGATCCCGATGGGCGGCTACGTCCGCATGATCGGCATGCTCCCGCCGCGCCCGAACGACGACCCGAACACCCTGCGCGGCACCACCACGGGCATGTTCCAGGGGCTCGTGGACAGCGCGCGGGAGGCGTCGCTGGAGGAGATCCGTCCCGGCGACGAGAAGCGGGTCTTCTACCGCAAGGCGTGGTGGCAGAAGGCGATCATCATGACCGGCGGGCCGGCGATGAACTTCGTGCTGGCCTTCCTGCTGTACGCGGTGCTGCTGATGGGCTTCGGCGTGGCGACCTACCACACGGTGGTGAACACCGTTCCCGCGTGTGTGAAGACGGCCGCGGAGTTCCAGCGGAACAGCGCCTGCGGTCCCGGCGACCAGGCCAGCCCGGCGGCCAAGGCCGGGCTGCGGCCCGGCGACAAGATCCTCTCGGTGGACGGCAAGCAGGTCGCCGACTGGGACGCCGCGTCGCGGGCCATCCGCGCGGCGGGGGGCGGGCAGGTGGCCATCGGCATCGAGCGCGACGGCCGTCCGCTCGCGCTGAACGCCGAGCTGATCCCGCAGGACCGGCAGAGCCTCGACGACCCCAACAAGATCGACAAGGGCGTCGGCTATCTGGGCGTGACCCCGGTGGTCACCATGGAGCCGCAGGGCATCGGCGCGGTCGGCGCGCATATGGTCGACGTCACCCGGGCCACCGCGGCCTCGCTGGTCCGGCTGCCGGAGAAGATGGTGGGCGTCTGGGACGCCGCGTTCTCCGGCGAGAAGCGCGACCCGAACGGCCCGATCGGCATCGTGGGCGCGGGCAGGATCGGCGGTGAGATCGTCGCCTCCGACGCGCCGGTGCGCGACAAGATCGTGTTCTTCGTGAACCTGCTGGCCGGTTTCAACCTGGCGATCGGCATGTTCAACCTGTTGCCGCTGCTCCCACTGGACGGCGGGCACATCGTCGGCGCCCTCTGGGAGGGCGTCAAGCGCGGTTTCGCCAGGCTGTTCCGGCGACCCACCCCCGGCTACGTGGACATCGCCAAGCTGCTGCCGCTAACGTACGGCGTGGCGATGGTGATGATCGTGATGGCCGGGCTGCTGGCGTACGCCGACCTGGTGAATCCGATCCGCCTGTCGGGATGACGTTATATGTAGTCTACATATAACTCAGTGGTAATCTGGGACTGTGGAAGTGCAGCAGGCAACGACCGGAACCGCGATCGACGTCGCCCTCTTCCGGCTGCGCCGGATGTGGGCCAGGCCGCTGCGCCCGCGCAAGGTCGGTGATCCGGCGCGGCCCATCCAGATGTCCAACGTCATGGTCGTCGGCGCGGTCTCCCGGCTCGAACGGGAGTGCTCCGAGGTGACCGTCGGGGGGGTCGCCGAGCACATGGACGTCGATCCCTCGACCGCGAGCAGGCTCGTCAACGACGCGATCGCGGCCGGCTTCGTCGAGCGGGCCGCCTCCAACGTCGACGCCCGCAGGGTCCGCCTGGTGCCGAGCGAGGCGGGCAGGCGCGTGCTCGACGCCGTCACCCGCCATCGCCGGGGCTACCTCGACAGCCTCATGGCCGACTGGAGCCAGGACGACCGTGAGACGTTCGCCCGGCTGATCACCCGCCTGGCCGAGGCGTCGGTGGCCAGCCCCGCCGACCTCGCCCGGCTCGACGAGGTCATCGCCGAGGCCCTGGAGGGCTGACCCCGCCACCTCACGCCGTCCTAGTGCATTGAGATGTGCACGTGGTCGTAGTGGTTCTGGGTGACGCTTCCCCGGTCCGACATCGAGCGCCAGCCGGAGCCGCCGATCGTGTAGATCCGCTGCCGCCAGATGACGTACTTGACGCCGAGCTTGCCGCCGTTGTTGATCGCCCACAGCGCCATCGCGTCGCCGAGTGCCTTCTGCGGGGCCGACGGCATGGAGCCGCCCGAACTGAGCATGAAGTCGCACGCCCGGCCGAGAGGGTGCTCTCCGCCCCCTCCCGAGCGATAGCAGCCCACGGGGAAGGTCAGGGTGAACCGTTCCTTGAGCTCCGCGCGCATCTGGCGGGTGCGTGGGGTGATGTTGTCGCTGCCGGCGGGCAACTGGGGGGCCCAGGTGCCGTCCGCCCGCTTGCCCGAGCCGGCCTCGATGAGCTTGTCGAGCCGCTTCTCGATCTCCTTGATCAGCTCGCCGGCCTCCTCGCGGCGGCGTTCGACGTCCTCGGCCTGATCCCGGATGCGGGTGGTGAGCTCCGCCGCCTCGTCCGCGGCCTTCTTCTTGGTGTCGCGCGCGACGGCGTAGCCCTGCAGATAGGCGGTCTCCTCGGCGGCCATCTGCTCCAGCAGGGCCGCCCCGCCGATGCTCTTGCCGAACATCAGCGTCGGGAGGCTCACGTCGCTGCCCTGATATCGCATCCCGGCGATCTCGCCGATGCGGTCCTCGGCCTGGCGGTAGGCGCCCTCGGCCGTGCTCAGCTTCTCCTTGGCCTTCGCCTCGGCCTTCTTGGCGTCGGCCAGTTCCACGCGCTTGGCGTTGTACTGCTCGATCAGCCCGTCGACCTGCTTGTTCAGCTTGGCCAGTTGGGACTTCAGTTCTGACTTGCTCGGTTTCGGCGCCGCGGCGGCGATGCCTGCGGGAAACAGGACGACCGCTCCGGCGGTGGCCAGCGCACAGGCGGCTGCGATGGCATGGCGACGAAACGTGGGGGACGAAGCCACCACGCGCACTCCTCTCCTGACGCCTACCGGGTTAGCTGACGGGTTCGGGCTGGAGGTGCCCTACCGAGGCGGGGGGCCGCCGCGGATTCACCCCAGGTGCTCGGGTCCCCGGTTTCCGGGCGGGGGCTGCCCGGAATTAGGCGGTTCGACTATGACAACCGATGCGAGTGGATAGTAGTGGTAAACGGGGGGTAATGCGACATCAAGTTGGTACCAATTAGTGATCAGGTCGTGACCACTCTGCGCAAGAGATCGGCGGCGTCCTCGGGACGGACGTCGTTGACGAACGCGCCCATCGCCGACTCGGACCCAGCCAGGTGCTTTAGCCTGTTCGACGCTCGCCGGACACCGAACAGTTCCATGTGGGCGTACGAAAGTTTCCGGTCCGTCGAAATGGGCGCTTGGTGCCAGGCCGCGACGTACGGCATCGCCACCCCGAACAGCCCGTCCAGCCTGCGCAGAACGCCTGTGTAGAGGGGGCCGAAGGACGCCCGCTCGGCGGCGTCGAGCCCGCACAGGTCGGGCACCCGCCGGTGCGGGTAGATGTGCACCTCGAACGGCCAGCGCGCCGCCGCGGGCACGAACGCGGTCCAGTGGTCGTTCGCCGCCACCACCCGCACCCCGGCCTCCCGCTCGGCCGCCAGCACGTCGGCGAACAGATCCCGCCCGGTGCGCTCGGCGTGGCTCGCGGCCATCGCGAGCGTCCGGAGGGTACGCGGCGTCACGTAGGGATAGGCGTAGATCTGCCCGTGCGGATGCCCGAGCGTGATGCCGATCTCCCGGCCCCGGTTCTCGAAGCAGAAGACCTGCTCCACGCCGGGCAGCGCGGACAGCTCGGCCGTACGGTCGGCCCATGCCTCCATGACCAGCGCGGCCCGGCCGGGGGAGAGGTCGGCGAAGGACGCCTCGTGGTCGGAGGTGAAGCAGACCACCTCACACCGCCCGATCCCCGGACGCACCTCGCTGAGCCCGCCCGCCTGCGCGAGGTCGCCGGGCGTGGCGGAGAAGGACGGGAAGCGGTTCTCGAAGACCACCACGTCGTAGTCGGCGGACGGGATCTCGGTGGGCCTGCCGGGGGTGGACGGGCACAGCGGGCACGCGTCGGCCGCCGGATGGAAGGTGCGGTTCTGCCGGTGGCCCGCGATGGCGACCCAGTCGCCGGTGAGCGGGTCGCGGCGCAGCTCGGAGGCGGGCGGGCGGGGCGGCAGGTCGCGCAGGTCGGGCGCGGACCGGTCGGCGTCGTCGCGGCGGTCGAAGTAGATCAGCTCGCGGCCGTCGGCCAGCCGCGTGACCGTGCGTTTCACGGGCCGTCTCCGGAGCCGGCCGCCCGGCCGTCGCTCCCGGCGACGATCAGCTCGCCCGCGGCGGCGGCCAGCTCGTCTCTGGCCTGACGGCACAGGCCGTCGTCGGTGACCACCACGTGCGCCTCGGACAGCTCCGCGATGGTGCTGATGCCCACCAGCCCCCACTTGGTGTGGTCGGCGGGCACGACCAGCCGGCGCGCGCAGGCGATCAGCTCACGGTCGGTCTCGGCCTCCAGCAGGTTGGGCGTGGTGAACCCGGCCCGCACGCTCATCCCGTGGACGCCCAGGAACAGCGTGTCCACGTGCAGCCGGCGGATCGCCGCCACCGCCACCGGGCCGACCAGCGCGTCGGAGGGGGTGCGCACCCCGCCGGTCAGCACCACCGTGCGGTCGGCGCGCGGCGCGCGGTGGAACACATCGGCGACCCGGATCGAGTTGGTGATGACCGTCAGGTCGGCGATCTCGACCAGGTGGCGGGCGAGGGTCCAGATGGTGGTGCCCGCCGACAGCGCGACGGCGGTGCCCGGCCGTACCAGGCGGGCGGCCTCGCGTGCGATCGCGTCCTTCTCCAATTGCTGGCGGACCGACTTGGCGGCGAACCCCGGCTCCTCGGTGGACCCGGGACCGGTCGCGGTGGCTCCGCCGTGCACCTTGGCCACGAGCCCGCGCTCGGCCAGGACCTCAAGGTCGCGGCGGATCGTCATGTCGGAGACGCCGAGCTCGCGCACCAGGTCGGCGACGCGGACGCCGCCGCTCGCGCGCACCCGCTCAAGGATCGCCTGACGACGCTGCTGGGCGAGCATCACCACTCCTTCAAACAGATTCCACCAAATTATGACACGGAAACCGACACGTGCTGTTGGAATCTGATGGTGGCCGGGGAAACATGCCGGATCTGGGTCTTGAACGGAAGGCGAACCGGGGAGAGTCTGGACCACGTACCGGAACCGGAGGAAGGGCGGTGTCGCACATGGCACGACGCGCGCGCAAGAGCCGGGCACGGAAGAAGAAGAAGGCCAATCACGGTAAGCGGCCCACGGCTCGCTGACGCGGCGACGGCCCGCCGCCGCGATGCCGCGGTCGCGCGGCGGGGCCGTGCCGTCCGGACTGCCTAGCGGATCCTCACCGGGCCTTGGGGTCGCCGATCGGCGCGTCCACGGGCGCCGGAGCCACGGGAGCGGGCACCGGCACAGGCAAGGGCTCGTCCCTCTCGAACCTTCTCTCGCGCGTCCCGCGCGGAATGAACACCGCGATGAGCACGCCCACGAAGGCGGCCCCCGCGGCGAGCAGCAGCGCGGTGCGCAGCCCGGCGAACGACGGCAGCGGCCCCGCCGCCGTGGTGATGGTCATCTGCGAGAGCAGCACACTGATCACCGCGCTGGAGGACGCCGTGCCGATCGCCCGCATCAGCGCGTTCAGCCCGTTGGCCGCGGCGGTCTCGGTCGGCGGCACGGACGACATGATCAGCGCGGGCATGGCGGAGTAGGCCAGCCCGAGCCCAGAGGAGACGATCGTGGTGGTGACGACCACCTGCCAGGGCGCCGCCATCAGCCCCACTCCGACGACGTACCCCACGCCGAGCACGGCCGCGCCGGAGATCAGCGCGGTCTTCGGGCCCCAGCGCGCGGCCACGCGCGCCGACACGGGGGAGAGCAGCATCATGACCAGCCCGCTGGGGGCCATGCACAGTCCGGTCATCAGCAGGGACAGGCCCAGGCCGTACCCGGTGGAGGTCGGCGCCTGCAGCAGTTGCGGCAGGACCAGCGACATCGCGAACATCGCGAAGCCCACCAGCAGGGAGGCCAGGTTGGTGAGCAGCACCGGCCGCCTGGCCGAGGTGCGCAGGTCCACCAGCGGCGCGCGGACCCGCAGCTCCAGCCACGCCCACAGCGGCAGGATCACCACGGCGCCGCCGAACAGCCCGAGCGTGAGCGGGCTGCCCCAGCCCCAGTCGGCGCCCTTGGAGACGGCCAGCAGCAGGCAGAGGAGCCCGGCGATGAGGCCCACCGCGCCGGGGAAGTCGAACCGGCCGGGGGCGCGCACCGGCGACTCGCGCACCACCGTGAGCACCAGGATCAGGCTGAGCACGCCCGTCCCGGCGGCCATCCAGAACAGGGTGTGCCAGTCGGCGCGCTCGGCGACGAACGCGGAGAGCGGCAGCCCGACGCCCGCCCCCGCGCCCAGGGTGGCGCTCATCAGGGCCATCGAGGGGCCGAGCCGGGCGGGCGGCAGCACGTCGCGCATGATGCTGATGCCCAGCGGGATCACGCCGATCGAACAGCCCTGGAGGGCGCGGCCGGCCACGACCACGGGCAGCGAACTGCTCAACGCGCAGATCAGCGACCCGGCGATCATCATGACCAGGCTGATGATCATCATCCGGCGCTTGCCGTACATGTCGCCCAGGCGCCCGCTCACCGGATTGCACACCGCCGCGGTCAGCAGGGTCGCGGTGATCACCCAGGACGCGCTCGCGGGCGTGGTGTCGAGCAGGCGGGGGAGTTCGGGGATGAGGGGGACGACCAGCGTTTGCATGAGCGCGACGGCGATTCCGCAGAACGAGAGCACGCCGACGACGCTCTTCGGTGATGACGTTGGCAAACCCAGCCTTTCCCGACGCACGACAACATATGCACCGTACATGTGATGTCGGGAAAGGCGACCGGCGGGGGCCTCCTGATGGAGGCCGCCCAGGTCAGGACGTCAGCTTGGCCAGCGCCGGATAGATGCCACGGTGGAAGGTGGGGAACGCGAAGATCATCTCGTTCAGCCGGGCGACCGGGAGCCGCGAGTGGACGGCCACCGTCAGCATGCCCAGCAGCTCACCGCCGTACGGGCCCGCCGAGGTGGCTCCCACCAGCACGCCGTCGGCCGCGACGAGCTTGAAGAAGCCCCGCGCCCGGTGGATCCAGCCCCGGCTGCCGAGGTCGCTGACCGCGGTGCGCACGTCGAGCCCCTGCCTGCGGGCCTGCGCCTCGGTCAGCCCGACCGCGCCGATCTCGGGATCGGTGAACGTGACCCGGGGGACCGCGTGGTACTCGGCGTCGTGCACCGGCTCGCCGAGGATGTCCTTCACCACGATGTCGGCCTGGTACATCGACATGTGCGTGAACGCGCCGCGCCCGGTGACGTCGCCCAGCGCCCACACCCGGTCGGCGGCGCGCATCCGGGCGTCGGTGGCGATCGTGCGGGCCGACTCGTCGATGCCGGCCGCGCCGACGCCGAGCGCGGGGAGGTCGCTGTGCCGTCCGGTGGCGACCAGCATCCGCTCGCCCTCCACCGACGTGCCGTCGTTGAGGTGGACGGTGAACCGCTCGCCGTCGTGCCCGGCCCGGACGGCCCGCACCCCGGTGCGCAGGTCGATGCCGTCGGCCCGGAACGCCTCCGCCAGCAGCTCACCGGCCTCCGGCTCCTCGGCGGCGAGGATGCGCGGCGAGGACTCCACCACCGTCACCGCCGCCCCGAACCTGGCGAACACCTGCGCCAGCTCCGACCCGATCGCCCCGCCCCCGAGCACCACCAGCGACTCCGGCACCCGCTCGGTCTCGATCGCCCCCCGGTTGGTCCAGTACGGCGTGCCCGCCAGCCCCTCGATCGGCGGGATGGTCGGCTGCGAGCCGGTGGCCAGCACGATGCCCCGGCGCGCGCGCAGCACCCGCACGCCGTCGCCGGTCGCGCGCACGGTGATCTCGTCAGGACCGGTGACATGGCCCCACCCGCGGATGAAGTGCCCGCCCTTGCCGAGCAGGCGATCCACCGCCGCCTGGTCGTTCCAGTCGGCGGTGGCCTCCGCGCGGACCCGCTTGGCCACCGGCGACCAGTCGGGCGACACCGTGGCATCGCCCGCCATGCCCGGTACGCGCCGCGCCTCGGTGATCAACTCCGCCGCGCGGACCATCATCTTCGACGGGATGCACCCCCAGTAGGGGCATTCGCCGCCGAACAGCTTGCCCTCCACCACGGCCACCCGCAGGCCCGCCTCGGCCAGTCGTCCGGCGACGTCCTCACCGCCGGGACCGCCGCCCATCACGACGACGTCGAACTCTTCGCGATCCGCCATGAACCCGAGCTTAATCGCAGCCCCGCGCACCCCCGGTCAGGGCAGGCGCACCTCACACCACACGATCTTGCCGGTGGCGGTCGGGCGGCTGCCCCAGCGGTAGGAGAACCTGTTGATCAGGTTGAGCCCGCGTCCCGCCTCGTCATCGAGGTCGGGACGCCACAGCGACGGCGGCTGCGGAGAGCGGTCGGCGACCTCGCACAGCAGGGTGGACCCCCGCAGCAGGCGCAGCTCGATCGGCCCGGAGCCGTGGTTGACCGCGTTCGCCACCAGCTCGCTGACCACCAGCTCGGTCGTGTCCAGCACCGCCGTCTGCCCCCACGAGCGCAGCGTCGCGCGCACCAGCCGCCGCGCCTCGCTCGCCGACCTGGCCTCGAACGGCAGCTCCCAGCGCGCGAACTCGGCGGGGGACAGGTCGCGCACCCGGGCCAGCAGCAGGGCGATGTCGTCGCGCTCGTGCGGCGGGCGCTGCGTGGCGATCGTCGCGTCGCACAGGTCCTCCAGGTCCTGGTAGCTGCATTCGAGCACCCGCCGCAGGTCGCGGATGCCGGAGTCGAGGTCGCGGTCGCGGCTCTCCACCAGGCCGTCGGTGTAGAAGACGAGCACGCTGTCGGTCGGCAGGGTCAGCTCGCGCATGTCGAACGCCTGGCCGCCGATGCCCAGCGGCAGGCCCGGGGGCAGCTCGATCAGGCGGGTCTTGCCGTCCGGGCCGAGCAGGATCGGCGGCACGTGCCCGGCCCGGCCGATCGCGCAGGTGTGCGTGATCGGGTCGTAGGTGGCGTAGACGCAGGTCGCGATCTGCGTGGCGTCCAGGTCCTGGGTCATCCGGCTGAGCCGGAACAGCACCTCCTTGGGCGTGAGGTCCAGGCTCGCCAGGGTGCGCGCGGCGGTGCGGAGCTGCCCCATGGTGGCGGCGGCGCGGGTGCCGTGCCCCATGACGTCGCCGACCACGAGCGCCACCCGGTGGCCGGGCAGCGGGATCACGTCGTACCAGTCGCCGCCGACGCCGGTCAGGTCACTGGCCGGCAGGTAGCGCGAGGCGATCTCCAGGCCCGGCGGCGCGGGCAGGTCGGCGGGCAGCAGGCTGCTCTGCAGGGTCAGCGCGGTGCGCCGCTCCCGGTCGTACAGCCGGGCGTTGTCCAGGCACAGCGCGGTACGGCCGGTCAGCTCCTCGGCCAGCGCCACGTCCTTCTCGTGGAACGGCGGGCTCGCCGCGGTTCTGGTGAACACCACGAACCCCAGCACCCGCCCCCTGGCGCGCAGCGGCACCACGAGGAACGAGCAGTCCTGCAACAGGGAGATGACCACGTCGCGCTTCCAGGACAGGGCGATCTCCCTGGCCGTCCCGGCGTCCATCCGGGGATAGAGGATCGTGCGCGCGGTGGTCATGCTGCGCGCGTACGGCGACCAGGCCGGGTAGGCGGCGACCTCGTCGAGCGGGAAGGCGGCCAGGTAGTCGGAGGCGCGGCCGGTGGTGCCCGTGGCGATCCGGCGCAGGATCGCGGTGCCGTCCGCCGTGCGGCCGGGGAACTCGCCGTCGGCCACCAGGCGGTCGTGAACCAGCACCCCGGCGGCGTCGGCGAAGCGGGGCACCGACACCTCCATCAGCTCCCGGCCGGTCTGGCGCAGGTCGAGGGTGCTGCCGATGCGCCGGCTCGCCTCGTTCAGCAGGGACAACTGCTCCTCGACGGTCGCCGGGCTGCTCAGCCGCCGGCGTTCGGGGGATCCGGGGTCGACCACGAAACCGGCGGTCATTCGACATCGTCCCAGTCCGGCGCGGGCACCGGGGTCCACCAGGGCGCGGAGCGGCGGGCGTTCCGTGCCGCTGGGCCAGAGCGCGTGGCGGTGCCGTCGGGGGGCACGCCGGGAGTGACGGTGGAGGCGGCACGGGTGGAGCGGTGGCCGTACGGCATGGCGTCGCGGGTGGAGCGGTGGCCGTACGGCATGGCGTCGCGGGTGTTGCGCCTGGGAAGTAGCGCGGCCGACGGCCCGCTGCCGACGAGGTATGACGCCCGGGTCGGCCCGTTGTGCCCGCCGGCTACGAAGATGCCGTCGAATTCGGTCACAATTTTCTCCTGACTCGCAAGCCTGACCATTCGTGTGATCATCTGACCGGAAAGTCGGCAGACAGGAGGCGGGCGGGGATACCTGACTCCTCACCCTAGAAGTCTAGTAAAGAAGGATCTTCTTAAAGAGAGAAAATCTTGGCTATTTCAAGAAAATGCCAGATTGTCGGAAGAGTGTAAGGAGTGTGGCGCCCACGGGTGGATGATCCGGTGGGCGGGCGGGGGCGCGTGCCGTACCGGTCCAAGGGTCTTCCGCGCGGATGGCCTGGTCCGGTCGGCGTCCGCGCCGTATGGGCGCGGACGCCGGACGGACGTCATGACCGCTATCGACGCGGCATCCGAATGTGCACGATGCGGTCGGGCCGGAATATCGGAAGGGCCGCGGCGTCGAGTTCGCCGACGATGCCGACGCAAATATTTCGAGGATTGCCAGCATTTAGTGCGATATAGCGCGCAACCCTATGGCGAGTTGACTAGGGAAGTCCGGCCAGAGACGCTTCGATACGTTCCTGAGGCAGGGTGTAGTCTTCCATCTCGCCCGCCAGATGGCGGTCATAGGCCGCCAGGTCGAAATGACCGTGGCCGCACAGCGCGGTGAGAATCACCTTCTCCTCACCCGTCTCGCGGCACCGCTCCGCCTCGGCGATCGTCTCGGCCAGCGCGTGCGTCGGCTCCGGAGCCGGGACGATCCCCTCCGTCCGGGCGAACCGCACCCCGGCCTCGAAGCACTCCGACTGGCTCCGCGTCACCGCCTGGAACATCCCCAGCACGTACATGTGCGACAGCAGCGGCGCCATGCCGTGATAACGCAGCCCACCCGCGTGGATCGGATCGGGCACGAAGTCGTGGCCCAGCGTGTGCATCTTCAGCAGCGGCGTCAGCCCGGCGGTGTCGCCGAAGTCGTAGGCGTACCGGCCGCGCGTGAACGACGGGCACGCGGCCGGCTCCACCGCCCGGACCTCCGGACCGGTGCCCCCGGCCAGCTTCCCCCGCAGGAACGGGAAGGCCAGCCCGGCGAAGTTCGACCCGCCGCCCGTGCAGCCCACGATCAGGTCGGGCGTCTCACCGAACTCGGCGAGCTGCTCGATCGCCTCCTCGCCGATCACCGTCTGGTGCATCAGCACGTGGTTCAGCACCGAGCCCAGCGCGTAACGGGTGTCCTCGGCCCCGGCCGCGGCCTCGACCGCCTCACTGATCGCGATGCCCAGGCTCCCCGGGCTCGCCGGATCCGCCGCCAGTATCCGCGCGCCCGCTTCCGTCACCGGGGACGGGCTGGCGTGCAGGGTCGCGCCGTACACCCGCATCAGCGACCGCCGATGCGGCTTCTGGTCATAGGAGGCGCGCACCATCCACACCTCGCAGTCCAGGCCGTACTGGGCGCAGGCGAACGCCAGCGCCGACCCCCACTGGCCCGCGCCGGTCTCGGTGGTCAGTCGCCTGACCCCCTCGCGCGCGTTGTAGTACGCCTGCGGGACGGCCGTGTTGGGCTTGTGCGAGCCCGCCGGCGAACCGCCCTCGTACTTGTAGTAGATCCGCGCGGGAGTGCCCAGCGCGCGCTCCAGCCGCCTGGCCCGGATCAGCGGCGTCGGCCGCCACAGCCGGTAGACGTCGCGGACGCTCTGCGGGATCTCGATGAAACGCTCCCCGCTCACCTCCTGCGCGATCAGCTCCGCCGGGAACAGCGGCGCCAGGTCGGCCGGGCCGATCGGCTCACGGGTGCCCGGATGCAGCGGCGGCGGAGGTGGGGCGGGAAGGTCGGGAACGATGTTGTACCAGGCGTTCGGGATCCGGGACTCGTCGAGCAGGACTCGGGTGGCTTCGTGCGCCATTCCGCCTCCACGGCAGTGCGGGACATGTGCGCGACCAGTCTCCGGCAACCGCGTGCGCCCCGGAAGGCCATCGGCCGGGCGCCCGCGTGAGGCGGCCTGTCCCTTGATCCCCTGCCATCCCTGGCTATCCCTTGCGCTCGCGCGCCACCCGCTCACGCACCTCCGGCACGACCTCCTCGGCGAACCGCCGAATCTGCGTGTCCTGGTCGCCCTCCGCCCACAGGACGAAGGTGTCCATGCCGTAGCCGACGGCCAGATCGGTCAGCTCCTCGGCCCACTGGGCCGCCGGGCCTCTCAGGAAGCCCTCGGACGCGCCGTCGGTGATCGTGCCGTTGACGTTGTAGAGACGCCGGATCGCGTCCGGCTCCCGTCCGGCCGCCGCCGCGCCCTCGTCCACGCGGGCGTTCATCTCCGGCAGCCGGTCCGGGGTCGCCCACGCGGAGGACGGCAGCCAGCCGTCGGCCCGCGCGCCGGTCAGCGCCAGCGCCTTCGGGCCCGACACGCCCAGCCAGATCTCGATCGGATGCGCGGGGACCGGCCCCGACTGGGCTCCGGCCAGGCGGTAGTGCTCGCCCTCGAAACGCAGGTTGCGCTCGCCGGACCAGATCTTGCGGATCACCGTGACGGCCTCGTCGAGCGCGGCCCTGGACTGGCCGGGCGTACGGCGTCGCCCGCCGTACGCCTCGATCGCGCCCCAGAAGCCGCCGCCTCCCAGGCCCAGCTCGGCACGCCCGCCGCTGAGCACGTCCAGGCTCGCCGCCGCCTTGGCCAGGACGGCGGGCGGGCGCAACGCCAGGTTGGCCACGTCGGGGAACACCCTGACTCGCTCGGTGACCGCCGCGATCATGCTGAGGAGGGTCCAGGTCTCCACGTATCGCCGCTGGTAAGGGTGATCCTGCACGCCGATCAGGTCGAGACCGAGCCGATCGACCTGCCGCGCCCGGTCGAGCAGGGGCTCGTCCACCCCCGGGATGAGGAAGTAGCCGAACTCCAGCGAACGCCCGTAGTCGCCCATCACAGCCTCCTCGCGTCCGTCGCCACATCCGCGAGAACCCGGGGCTCTCGGGCATTGTTCCCCCGGCCGCACGTTTCATCGGCCGGGTTTCGCGGCCCGTGACAGCGGAAAGGCCAGGCACCGGAATCCCGGTGACCTGGCCTTTCTGTTTTGGAGCGGACGACGGGAATCGAACCCGCGTAGCCAGTTTGGAAGACTGGGGCTCTACCATTGAGCTACGTCCGCGCGAGCCGGTCGTGGTCTGGTCTAGACTTCATCCGGTCGTCAGGGCGTAAGCGTACCGGAGTTCCGGAAGGCTTGCGCACCGGGCGTCGCGGGGCGTGGCGCAGCTTGGCAGCGCGTCTGGTTTGGGACCAGAAGGTCGTGGGTTCAAATCCCGCCGCCCCGACAGGTAAGACGTGAGGTGTTCGCTTCGGCCTTCGGCTTTCCGGCCGGGGGCCTGGCCGCGAACTTCAGCGAGCGGCCTCTTCGGGGGTGAAAAGCGCCCAGACCGCCTTGCCGCCGCTTTCCAGGTGGTCCCAGCCCCAATCGCGGCTGTAGGTCTCCACGATGTAGAGGCCCCGGCCGTTCTCGGAGATGAAGTCGGGCTCCTTCGGCACCGGAACCTGGTCGCTCGGGTCGGCGACGGCCAGCACCACGTGGCGGCTGACGCGGACGAGCATCAGTGTTATCTGCCCCGCCGAGGCCTGCGGGGGACGCAGCGCGTATCGCACGGCGTTGGTGACGAGTTCGGAGACGACCAGCGCCGCGTCGTCGCCGAGCGCGTCGTATCCCCAGTCGTTCAGGGTGGCCCTGGTCACGTCCCGGGCGGTCTTCACCGAGTCGGCCTGGGGGGAGAGCGGCGTGGTGGTGGTCTCACAGCAGGACGATCGCAGCAGGTCCGGGAACTTGATCCAGTGGTGTTGGCGGGGACAGTCGGCAGTGGACGTCGGCTGCTCCACCATGCTGCCGCTACCTCCTGGTGTCGCTTCGACGATTCGCCGCCACTGCTGCCGATTTATCAGCTAGTGCGCCTTAAGCGCACTATGCACTAGGCCATCATGGGACACCTGATCGTCACCTGCAAGACCCAAATGCACGTGCACCTGCAATGTGCAAGCGCATGGGCGGTTACGTGCGCGTACCTACTCCGGCTTGCGAACCGGACACGGGGTTGAGACCTTGCCATAGCGGCTGGAAGTAGTGACACTGTGTGCGCTGGGGCAAGGCGACAGGGAGGAAGCTGTGACGCACACACAGCCGGGAGCGGGTCCCACGGCGTTGCGTATCCTCCTAGGTTCACAACTCCGTCGGCTCCGTGAGGCCAAGGGCATCTCCCGCGAGGAGGCCGGGCATCTGATCCGGGGCTCCGAGTCCAAGATAAGCCGGATGGAACTGGGGCGCGTCGGGTTCAAGGAACGTGATGTCGCCGATCTTCTGACCTTCTACGGGGTGGAGGACGAGGGCGCCCGCCGTCCGGTCATGGACCTGGTGCTCCGGGCCAACGAGCCCGGCTGGTGGCACCGCTACAACGACCTGCTTCCTTCGTGGTTCCAGGCGTACGTCGGCCTGGAGGAGGCCGCCTCCCGCATCCGTACCTACGAGGTGCAGTTCGTCCCCGGCCTGCTGCAGACCAAGGAGTACACCAGGGCCGTCATCACCGCGGGCGCGGCCGGCATCGGCGCGCACGAGATCGCCCGGCGTGTCGATCTGCGGATGGAGCGCCAGCGGGTCCTGGAGGCCGGCGACGGGCCGTTCTTCTGGGCGGTGATCGACGAGGCCGCGCTGCGGCGTCCGATCGGCGGGGCCGACGTGATGCGCGCGCAGCTCGAACACCTGCTGGAGCTCATGCGCCAGCCCAACATCACGGTCCAGATCATGCCGTTCAGCTTCGGCGGCCACAGCGCGGAGGGCGGCGCGTTCAGCGTGTTGCGCTTCGAGGACGCCGAGCTCCCCGACGTCGTCTACGTCGAGCAACTCGCCAGCGCGCTGTACCTCGACAAGCGCGAGGACGTCGATCGTTACAGCGAGGTCATGGAGCGCCTGTGCGCGGTGAGCACCACTCCTGACGAGACCGTGGAGATCCTCGTCAAGATCATGAAGGAGATCTGACGGCCGCGCCGTCGCTCATCGCCGCATATCTGCCCTAGACTGGCCTGCGGCGCTGGACACCCGCCAGGGTGGAGTATGTCCGCAAGCGACACATCCACACGAGTCCGGGTACGGTGCCGGTCATGTGGGCGCGGCGCGCGAGCTCGCCGCGGCAGCCGCAGCGGGAGGGGGAGCCGAGCCGGAGGCGGCGGGTCGTCCGCGGCCCGGTCGTACAGACGGCGAAGGCCGACCCGACCGACAAAGCACGACTTGACGCGCCCGCGATCACTCGAAGCTTGACCAAGGAGACCACCCCGTGAAGACCGCTGTCGAGGAGCTCAGCCCCACCAGGGTGAGGCTCACCGTCGAGGTGCCGTTCGAGGAGCTCGGCGAAAGCATGCAGGCGGCGTACAAGAAGGTCGCGCAGCAGGTGCGCGTGCCCGGCTTCCGCCCCGGCAAGGTCCCTGCCCGCATCATCGAGCAGCGCTTCGGCCGCGCTGTGGTGCTGGAGGAGACCCTCAACGACGCGGTTCCCAAGCTGTACGGCCAGGCCGTCGACGAGAGCGACATCTTCCCGGTCAGCCAGCCGGAGATCGAGGTCACCAAGATCGAGGACGGCGAGCAGGTCGAGTTCACCGCCGAGGTCGACGTCCGCCCGCAGTTCGAGATCCCCGAGTACGCCGACATCGAGGTGACCGTCCCCTCCTCTGAGGTGACCGACGCCGACATCGATGAGCAGCTCGACGGCCTGCGTCAGCGCTTCGCCACCCTGACCGGCGTCGAGCGCGCCGCCGCCGGCGGCGACTACGTCGTGATGGACCTCGCCGCCTCCATCGACGGCGCCAACATCGAGGAGCAGCAGGCCAGCGAGGTTTCCTACGAGGTGGGAGCCGGCTCGGTGCTGGAGGGCCTCGACGCCTCCCTCGAAGGCATGTCCGCGGGCGAGGAGAAGGTCTTCACCTCCACCCTGGTCGGCGGCCAGAACGCCGGCGACGAGGCCGAGATCACGGTCTCGGTGAAGACGGTCAAGGAGAAGGTCCTGCCCGAGCTGGACGACGAGTTCGCCCAGCTCGCCAGCGAGTTCGACACGCTGGACGAGCTGCGTGAGAGCCTGCGCGGCCAGATCCGGCACAACAAGCTGATCGACCAGATCGCCCAGGCCCGTCAGAAGGCGCTCGACGCCCTCCTCGACCGGATCGAGATCCCGCTCCCGGAGAGCGCGGTCAAGACCGAGATCGACACGCGCAAGCACAACCTGGAGCACCAGATCTCCGACAGTGGCCTGAGCAAGGAGGCGTTCTACCGTCTCTACCAGACCAGCGAGGAAGAGCGCTTCAAGGAGTTCGAGGACGCCGCCGCCAAGGCCCTCCGCACCGGTTTCGTGCTCGACAAGATCGCCCGTGCCGAGGAGCTCGGGGTCTCCGAGCAGGAGCTCACCAACTTCGTCATCCGCCGTGCGGGCGAGATCGGCGTGGCCCCCAACACCCTGGCCCAGCACCTGGCCGAGAACGACCAGCTCACCCTGGCCATGGTGGAGATCGTCCGCGACAAGGCCCGCGCCGTCGTCGGCGACGCCGCCACGGTGAAGGACGAGGACGGCAACGACGTCGACCTCAAGGCCATCTACCGCGAGATCGGCGGCCCCACCGAGGAGCCCGAGGACACCGACGAGCCCACCGCCGAGTCCTCCTCCGACGAGCCCACCGACGACACCGAGACCACCAAGTAACCCCACCGGCCTCCCCACCTCACCGCCCGATGCCTGCCCGCCCGCATCGGCGGTGAGCCGTCCGCCATGGCCGTGCTCTGCACCACCCCAGAGCACGGCCATTCGCCGTCCATACCCCACCGCCACCACCGCCGCCGGAAGCGCAATCGCTCTCAGCGTGTCGGAATCCGCTCCGACGCGCCGTCCAGCGGCGTCGCCGCGGTGCCTTCCGCCCGCAGCAGCCGCCTGGCTGATGGCCGGTGTGACCGCACCTCCGCCACCCGTGCCGTACGTCGCTTCGGCTTTCGCCTCCCCGCCCCGCTGAGCGCTGGCGCGCTGTCCAGCGGTTTCGCCAGGCTGCCCGCCGCGCGAAGCGGCTGCCTGACCGTGGTCGCTTCTCCGACGCTCTGACCGTGTCGGTGTCGTCCAGGGGGCCGCTGGACTCGGGCGCTGTGCCGCCCCCGCCGCGCCGTACGCCGAGCGGACGCCGCCCCCATCGGGGTCATGGCGTTCGGCCTGACGCTGGTAACCGCGCTCGCCGTGATGGGGACGGCGCTGCTGGCCGTCCCTGGGCTGCCGTGGCCCGAGGCGCTGGCGCTCGGGGCGGCGGTGGCCCCGACGGATCCCGTGGCCGCCACCTCCATGCTGAAGCGGCTGGGCGCGCCGCGCAGGCAGGTGACGATCCTGGAGGAGGAGAGCCTGGTCATCGACGGCGCGGCGCTCACTCTCTTCGGCCTGGCGCTGGCCGCGATGTCCCACCCGGTCACGGCGGGAGAGACCGGGATCCTCCTGCTCAAGGTGGTGTTCGGCGGCGTCCTGTACGGCCTGGCACTGGCCTGGGTGATCGGACGGCAGCGCTCGCTGATCAAGGACGGCGGCGGCCAGACCGTGCTGTCCCTCGTCACCCCCTTCCTCGCCTACTTCCCCGCCGAGCACTTCGGCTTCTCCGGCGTGCTGGCCACGATCGTGACCGGCTTCATGCTCGGCATCCGGGGGCCCGGCAGGCTCCAGCCCGCCTCCCGCCTGACCGGGCAGGTGTTCTAGGGCGTGCTGGTGTTCCTCCTTGAGTCCACCCTGTTCGTGCTGCTCGGCCTGCAGATCCACGAGGTCTTCGAGGGCGTGTCCGGCGGGTCGGCCGAACGGCTGGCGGTGGCCGCCGTGCTGGTCATCGCCGTGGTGGTGCTGCTACGGCTCGCATGGACCTGGCTGGTGTTCCCACCTCGGCCCGCGCGAACGCCTGCTGATGGGCTGGTCGGGGATGCGCGGCGCGATCACGCTCGCCATCGCGCTGTCGATCCCGCTCGCCGCCGCCGATCGGGGGCTGCTGCTGTTCCTGGCGGCGTCGGTGGTGCTGGTGACCCTCGTAGTGCAGGCGTCCACGCTGGGCCCGCTGCTGCGGCTGCTTGGCCTGGGGGAGGGCCGCGCGGCGGTGGTGGAGGAGGCGACGGCCCGGGAGGCGCTGCTGGAGGTGGCGATGTCCAGGCAGGACCGGCTGGACGAGCACACAGCCGATTGTTTTCCGGCAACTTTTCGAATCGCGGCTGGACAGGGTGCGTGCCGTCCTCGACGATGACGACAACGGAACAGAGGGCACAGAGGGCACAGGCTCGACAGACGCCGCAAAGGCTTCCCGGGCCCTGACGCCACGGCGCGTGTCTACCTGCGCCGACAGCGAACAGCGTGTTGGAGGCGGCATGTCCGGTGCGCGACGCGCGTTAGGGTCACAAGCAAAGCCAATCGATTTACGACGCATCGGAAGGTGACGCTGTGACCAGCCCGCCGACCCTCTATCAGCCGGCCGGTTTCGAGCCCGAGTCCAGGAGCCAGCCCAACGGATCCTTCCGTCTCGAAGACCAGCTCTACCAGCGTCTGCTGCGCGAGCGCATCATCGTGCTGGGCTCCCAGGTCAACGATGAGATCGCCAACCGGATCTGCGCGGAGTTGCTGCTTTTGGCCGCGGACGACCCTGACCGCGACATCTATCTCTACATCAACTCCCCGGGCGGCTCGGTGACCGCCGGGATGGCGATTTACGACATGATGGAGTACGTGCCGAACGACGTGTGCACGGTGGCCATGGGCCTGGCGGCCTCCATGGGCCAGTTCCTGCTGTGCGCCGGGGCACACGGCAAGCGTTACGCTCTGCCGCACGCGCGCATCATGATGCACCAGCCGTCCGGCGGCATCGGCGGTACCGCGGCCGACATCGCCATTCAGGCAGAGCAGATGCTCTACGTGAAAAAGACGCTGGCCGAGCGCATCGCCTCGCACACCGGTCAGCCGCTGGAGCAGATCGAGAGGGACTCCGACCGTGACCGCTGGTTCACCGCGGACGAGGCCAAGGACTACGGCTTCATCGACCAGGTCGTGCGCAGCGCGCGACAGGTGCCTTCGTCGGGTGCCGTCTCCTGAAAGGGCAAAAGGTGAGTGAGTTGATCCGGCCGGGAGACATCAACGGCCGCTACATCATCCCCTCGTTCGTCGAACGTACGACGTACGGCGTCAAGGAGATGAACCCGTACAACAAGCTCTTCGAGGACCGCATCATCTTCCTCGGGGTGCAGATCGACGACGCGTCCGCCAACGACGTCATGGCGCAGTTGCTGACGCTGGAGTCGCTCGATCCCGACCGGGACATCAGCATCTACATCAACTCGCCCGGCGGGTCGTTCACCGCCATGACGGCGATCTACGACACGATGCAGTTCGTCCGGCCGGAGATCCAGACCGTGTGTCTGGGCCAGGCGGCCTCGGCGGCGGCGGTGCTGCTCGCGGGCGGCACGCCCGGCAAGCGCTTCGCGTTGCCGAACGCCCGGGTGCTGATCCACCAGCCGTCCACCGAGGGCGGCGGCCAGGGGAGCGACATCGAGATCCAGGCCCGGGAGATCCTGCGGATGCGGGGCCTCCTGGAGGAGATCGTGGCACGTCACTCGGGCAAGTCGACCGACGAGGTGCGTCGCGACATCGAGCGCGACAAGATCCTCAGCGCCGACGAGGCCAAGGCCTACGGCTTGGTGGACGACATCATTCCGTCGCGGAAGAAGCGCGCACAAGCGGTGGCTTCCTGACGGTACGTGAGCACCGGAACGGTGCCCAATTGGGCACGTTCCGGTGCGACTCGCCGCCAGGGGGCTCACTGAGGGCCAGGGAGACGGTAACGTCGAAACCTGAGCGGGATGACTTTTCGCACCCGGTATCCTCCCGGGGCGAAAGAAACGGACCAGGTTGGCAGGGCGGTCCCACGCAAAGGAGTATCTGGGGTGGCACGCATCGGCGACGGGGGAGACCTGCTGAAGTGCTCGTTCTGCGGAAAGAGCCAGAAGCAAGTCAAGAAGCTCATCGCCGGACCCGGCGTCTACATCTGCGATGAGTGCATCGATCTCTGCAACGAGATCATCGAGGAGGAGCTCTCCGAGTCCTCCGAGCTCAAGTGGGACAACCTGCCCAAGCCTCGGGAGATCTACGAGTTCCTCGACGCCTACGTCATCGGTCAGGACAAGGCGAAGAAGGCCCTCTCGGTGGCGGTGTACAACCACTACAAGCGGGTGCAGTCCGGCGAACGCGGCCGTGACGATGGCGTGGAGCTGTCGAAGTCCAACATCCTGCTCCTCGGCCCCACCGGTTCCGGCAAGACACTGCTGGCGCAGACGCTGGCCAAGATGCTCAACGTGCCGTTCGCCATCGCCGACGCCACGGCGCTGACCGAGGCGGGCTACGTGGGAGAGGATGTCGAGAACATCCTGCTCAAGCTCATCCAGGCGGCCGACTACGACGTCAAGAAGGCCGAGACCGGCATCATCTACATCGACGAGGTCGACAAGATCGCCCGCAAGAGCGAGAACCCGTCGATCACGCGCGACGTCTCGGGTGAGGGCGTGCAGCAGGCGCTGCTGAAGATACTGGAGGGCACCACGGCCTCGGTGCCTCCGCAGGGCGGGCGCAAGCACCCCCACCAGGAGTTCATCCAGATCGACACCACCAACGTGCTGTTCATCTGCGGTGGGGCCTTCGCCGGCCTGGAGAAGATCATCGAGTCGCGGGTCGGCAAGAAGGGCATCGGCTTCAACGCGATCCTGCACTCCAAGGACGAGGTCGACTCCTCCGACATCTTCGGCGACGTCATGCCCGAAGACCTGCTGAAGTTCGGCATGATCCCCGAGTTCGTGGGCCGTCTGCCGATCATCACCAGCGTGCACAACCTCGACCGCGACGCGCTGATCCAGATCCTCACCGAGCCGCGAAACGCGCTGGTCAAGCAGTACCGCCGGTTGTTCGAGCTGGACAACGTCGAGCTTGAGTTCGGCGACGACGCCCTGGAGGCCATCGCCGACCAGGCCATCCTGCGCGGCACCGGCGCCCGCGGCCTGCGGGCCATCCTGGAGGAGGTCCTCCTCTCGGTGATGTACGAAGTCCCGTCCCGGCAGGATGTCGCCCGAGTGATCATCGACCGGTCGTCCGTGCTGGAGCACGTCAATCCCACGCTCGTGCCGCGCGACCAGCTTCAGGCCAAGCAGCAGCGCACGCCGCGGGAGAAGTCCGCCTGACCCCGGCAAGGTCCCTAGAATGTGACACCGTGACGACGCCGACAGCAGAGCCGACACCAGAGCTGCCCAGCCACTACACCCCGGCCCAGGTCGAGACCCGGAGCTACGAGCGCTGGGTGGCGCGCGGCTACTTCACCGCCGACCCGGGGAGTGGCAGGGAGCCGTTCAGCATCGTGCTGCCGCCGCCCAACGTCACGGGTTCGCTGCACATCGGGCACGCCCTGGACCACTCGATCCAGGACGCCCTGGCCCGCAAGGCCCGGATGAGCGGGGCGGAGACGCTCTGGCTCCCGGGCATGGACCACGCGGGCATCGCCACCCAGAACGTGGTGGAACGCGAGATCGCCAAGGAGGGCGTGTCCCGGCACGACCTCGGCCGCGAGGCGTTCGTCGAGCGGGTCTGGCAGTGGAAGGAGGAGTCCGGCGGGCGGATCCTCGGCCAGATGACCAAGCTGGGCGACAGCGTGGACTGGTCCCGTGAGCGGTTCACGATGGACGAGAACCTCTCGCGCGCCGTTCAGACGATCTTCAAGAGCCTCTTCGACGACGGGCTCATCTACCGCGCCGAGCGCATCATCAACTGGTGCCCGCGCTGCCTGACCGCGCTGTCCGACATCGAAGTGGAGCACACCGACGACGATGGCGAGCTGGTCTCGATCCGGTACGGCTCGGGCGACGACTCGATCGTGGTTGCCACCACGCGGGCCGAGACGATGCTCGGCGACACCGCCGTGGCCGTCCATCCGTCGGACGAGCGCTATACCCACCTGGTGGGGCGCGAGATCGAGCTCCCGCTGACCGGGCGAATGATCCCGATCGTCGCCGACGAGCACGTCGATCCCGCCTTCGGCACCGGCGCGGTCAAGGTGACCCCGGCGCACGACCCCAACGACTTCGAGATCGGCCGGCGGCACTCGCTGCCCGCCCACGTGATCATGGATGAGCGCGGTGTGATCACCGCGCACGGTCCTTTCGAAGGGCTCGACCGCTTCGAGGCCAGGCCCGCCGTGGTCGCCGCGCTGCGCGCCGAAGGGCGCATCGTCGCCGAGAAGCGGCCCTACGTCCACGCGGTCGGTCACTGCTCACGGTGCAAGACCGTGGTCGAGCCGAGGATGTCCCTGCAGTGGTTCGTCAACGTCGGCCCGCTCGCCAAGGCGGCCGGCGACGCGGTCCGCGACGGCCGCACGCGCATCCACCCGCCGGAGATGGCCAAACGCTACTTCGACTGGGTCGACGACATGCACGACTGGTGCATCTCCCGGCAACTGTGGTGGGGGCATCGCATCCCGGTCTGGTACGGGCCGGACGGCGAGGTCGTGTGCGTCGGCCCCGACGAGGAGCCGCCCGCCGGTTACGTCCAGGACCCCGATGTCCTCGACACCTGGTTCTCCTCGGGCCTGTGGCCGTTCTCGACCCTGGGCTGGCCGTCCCAGACGCCCGAGCTGGCCAAGTTCTACCCGACCTCCGTCCTGGTCACCGGCTACGACATCCTGTTCTTCTGGGTCGCGCGGATGATGATGCTCGGCCTGTACGCGATGGACGGGCAGCCGCCGTTCCGCGTCGTGGCCCTGCACGGCATGGTCCGCGACCAGTTCGGCAAGAAGATGTCGAAGTCGTTCGGCAACGTCGTCGATCCGCTCGACTGGGTCGAACGCTACGGGGCCGACGCCACCCGCTTCACGCTGCTGCGCGGCGCCAACCCCGGCGCCGACGTGGCGATCAGCGAGGAGTGGGCCGGCGGTTCCCGTAACTTCTGCAACAAGATCTGGAACGCCGCGCGGTTCGCGCTGATGAACGGCGCGGCCGTCGGCGAGCTCCCGGCCGACCTCACGGCCTCCGACCGGTGGATTCTGTCCCGCCTGCAGAGCGTGATCTCGTCGGTGGACGCCGCGCTGGCCGACTTCGAGTTCGCCAAGGCGTGCGACCTGCTCTACCACTTCGCGTGGGACGAGGTCTGCGACTGGTACGTCGAACTGGCAAAGATCCAGCTTTCCGCCGGCCTGACGGGCACCCGCTATGTGCTGGGTCACGTCTTCGACGCGTTGCTGAGGTTGTTGCATCCGCTGGTGCCGTTCGTCACCGAGGAGCTGTGGCGGGCGCTGACCGGGCGTGAGTCGCTCGTGATCGCCCCCTGGCCGGTGGCCGATCCTGGGCTGGCGGATCCGGGGGCCGAGGCCGAGATCGTGCAGATGCAGGACCTCGTCACCGAGGTTCGCCGCTTCCGTTCCGATCAGGGTCTCAAGCCAGGGCAGCGGGTCGCCGCCCGGCTCACCCTGACCGGTACCGGCCTGACGGCCCATGAGCCGGCGATCCGCACCCTGCTGCGGCTCGACGAGCCCGCCGAATCGTTCACGCCCACCGCCCGCCTCGCGGTCGGCACGGTGACCGTCGAACTCGACACGGCCGGGGCCATCGACGTCGCGGCCGAGCGCAAGCGGCTGGAGAAGGATCTGGCGGCGGCCAGGAAGGAAGCCGCGCAGACCACGGGCAAGCTCGGCAACGAGCAGTTCATGTCCAAGGCCCCCGACGACGTCGTGGCCAAGGTCCGCGCCCGCGCGGCCAAGGCCGAGGAGGAGATCGCCCGCCTTGAGGCCCAGCTCGCCGCGCTTCCGGAGGCGTCCGCCTGACCGTCGTGCCATCGTGCCCGTGCGGTGTCCCCGCACGGGCACGACGCGTTGACGGGTCGGAGATCTTCGGGAATTCCTGGTTTTCGCTTCGCGTTGGAAGCGTCACTGAGTTGATGGTCATTCCGCAGGTCAGCGGTGGTGTGACACGCGCCATGGCCACCGGGGTTTAGCCCCAGCCAGCCTCGGGTAGACCAGAGTGTTACCGGAAGATGCACGGGAGCACCCGACAGGGGTGCTAATGTTCTTCCTGCGGTGCTCATCGCGCCGAACCTCCCTCGCAAGTCACGACAGAAGATGTCAGCACGAATTTGGTGCACATCAGAAGGTCTGGTAAGTTAGAGGGGTTGCCCTGGAGACGGGGCCACAGAGACGAACTTCAAGCCCCGGCGGGCTAGAGCGACCGA
>NZ_JARLTC010000047.1 GCF_029382225.1 Spongiactinospora sp. TRM90649 | reverse complement strand
CCGTCGATGCCTGGATCACAGTACTCATCAGGTGCGTTCTCCATGATCAGGAGTTACACCGAAAACCGTACAGTCCCACCTGGAACCCCAGCCCAGCCTCCCTACCGCGCCGCCGTACAAAAGGCCCTCGCTACAGCGAGACTTGTGGGGTAGGCGGTTCGGCGGGATCTGACCCTCCTCGCTTTTGGCCCCGGATGTGATCGGGTGTCTTTCGAGCGACTCGTCGATCATGCTCGTGATCGCCTGGTGGAGCCCGAACCGGGAAGAGCAGTCCCAGCGAAAGGACGGCCATCGGACGCGGCCCCCGGGGGCGACACTGGCGGTGTCCGGCTCGTAGCGGATTCTTCGAGGCGGCGGCTGAGGTGAGTGCCGTGACCTGTGCGAGAGCGCTGCCTCCGCTGTGCCGTCAAGGGTGATGCCGGGCGCGGAACGCCGGTCCTCGGCGGTGGCGGTGAGGCCGTTGGCGAGGACCGGCGAGGGGAATCGTCAGGCGACCATCGGCTCGTCAGCGGATGGCTGCCTGGTGGCCGTGCCAGGCGAACCGGCGCGTCGGCCCTTGGTCGTAGAGCGACGCCCGCGCGGGGCGACCTGCTCGACAGGCTCCAGTGCCTCTTCCCCGTGCGCGTCACTGGTGGTGGCGGAGGAGGGGATCACGACCTCGGCCAGCAGCGCGGAGAGCGGCCTCAGCCCACGCGAGCGCTCCGGCGGCTCGGTCGCGGCGTCGCCGGAGACCCCGTCGCTGGGCGGGACGTCCACCGCGGCCTGAGCACCGGGCGACCACGAGGTGGGGGCGGCCTCAGACAGCGGGGTAGGGGCGCATGGATGCGGTACGGCGGCCGTGGCCTGGGGGCCGGGCGACCACGAGGCGGGGGCGGGCTCGGGCGGTGAGGGGGGTGTGGGTGGGTGGGGGGCTACCGGTGAGGGGGGCGTCGGGGTTGGGAGGGGTGGGAGGGCTTGAGGGGGTGTGGGGTGGGCGGAAGAGGTGGGGGGAAGGGCTGGGCGGGGTGGGCGGGTGGTGGCGAAGGCCCAGTCTTCGGTGGAACGGTCGAGGGAGTCGCGGGTCTCCTGGTCTAGAGCCGGGGTGGCGCCCAGGCGTTGGGGCTTGGTGAAGGTGCCGATGCCCCAGCGGAGATCGTGGCCTACCGAGGTGGCCTCGACCTCGGCGAGGAAGCGGCGTTCGCCCTCGGGGCCGAACTCGCGGATGCGGAGGCGGCCCTGGACGACCACGGGCTGGCCGACGCGGACGGATTGGGCCACGTTGTCGGCGAGGCCGCGCCAGCAGCGGACGGCGAAGAAGATCTTCTCGCCGTCTCGCCACTCCCCCGCCTTGCGGTCGTAGTAGCGGCTGGTCGAGCAGACGCGGAGTGAGGTCACCCGTGATCCGTCGGGGAAGGTGTGCTGGCGGGGGTCGGCGACGACGTGACCGTTGAGCGTGAGCTGGATGTCGTTCATCAGGAATGCCTCCCAGGCGGCGGGCCTGCTGCCCGCCTCTGGGAGAAACGGTGGCGCACGACGCCGGCCAAGCCGTCGGCCGAACCGGGTTCTGGGGATAACCCGGCGCGCATGCGTGATCAGGGCTGTGGACGAACGTCAGCCGGGTCAGTCGCGCAGGCTGCGGAGGGCCTCGTAGAACTCGCGGTGGCGCGCCAGCTCGCGTTCCACCGGTGCGATCACCATGCTCTCCGTCAGCGCTCCGACGCGGCGGCGCATCTCGCGCTCGACGCGTTCGCGCTCGTTGCCCGCCGCGATGACGACGAAGTTGCGGCTCGCGACAGCGGAGAGGATGCCGAGACCCAGGGCGGAGATCATGATGAGGCCGACCCATGGCAGGCTGCCGACGTCGCCGAGGGCGGACAGGCCGTCGGGCAGCGTGCCCGCGCCCATCACGCCGTACACCAGGGTGGTGCCGCACCAGGCCACGGCCACCACGAACAGCAGGACGAGCAGCCACTGCCAGATCCGCAGCAGGTGCCAGGAGGGCGGCACGCGGTCGAGGCGCGGGGCGATCTGGTCGAGTTCCTCGGCCATCGCCCCGGGGATGCGGGTGGCGTTGGAGCGCGCCGCCCGTTTCACGCCGTTGCGCCAGCTCTCGTGCATGTCGGCGGTCAGCCCGTCGGTGAGTGCCTGGACGGCGTTGTCGACCTCGGCCGGCTGGGCGCTGACGTCGCCGCCGGGCACGCCGCGGATCTCGTCGCGCAGGTCGCCCAGGCGAAGGTGCTTGACGGGGTCGCCGCCCAGGCGGTTGGCCCAGCGGGCGTACGGCCAGCCCACCCAGAGCTGCGACCTGGTCGCGTAGACGTTCTCCATGGCCTCGCCGATCGCGGGCACGCCCACGGCGTCGCACAGCGCGTCGGTCAGCCCGACCCGGCGTGCGCCGTCGACCGTCGGGGGGACGGTCAGCGGGTCGGCCTCGGGGAGCATCACGTCCATGTCGCGCATGACCCGCTCGACGTCGGCCTCCAGGCGCAGGATCGCCGCCCGGCGCCGGGACACGGTGTCGGCGAGGACGGCCTTGAGCCCCTCGGAGCCCCTGGGCGTGATGGCCGACGTGGCGACCACGCGAGGGTCGGTGATCCCCTCACGCTTGAGCAGCCCGGTGAGGTCGGCGACGCACTCGGCGAGTTCCTCCTGCGTCAGCCGGTCTGCGTGGTTGAGGGCGTAGACCGTCACCGCGTCGTGGCCGGAGAGCTCGGAGATGTAGCGCCGGTGGGTGGAGGCGTCGGCGTACTTCTGCGGGTCGAGCACCCACACGACGAGGTCGGCCACGCCGATGAGCCGGTCGGCCTCGTGGTCGGTGAGGGCGCGGATCGAGTCGTGGTCGGGGAGGTCGAGCAGGATCAGGCCGTGCAGCGCGCCGTCGTCCTTGTCCAGGGCGCTGGCCCTGGCGAACCGGTGCCGCCACTGGATCTGGAGCCAGTCCAGCAGCGGGCCCGCGCCTTCCAGGCCCCACACGCAGGCGTGGGTGCGGGCGGTGGTGGGCCTGCGCACTCCGGTGGGCGACAGTTCCAGGCCGGAGACGGAGTTGAACAGCGACGACTTACCGCTGCCCGTGCCTCCGGCGAGGGCGACCACGGTGTGCTCGGACGACAGCTTCAGCCGGTCGCCGGCCCGCAGCAGGACCTGGCCCGCCTCTTCGAGCAGCGGGGGATCGACCGTGCCCGCGCCCAGTTCCACCACCCGGGACAGGGCGGCCAGCCGGGAGCCGAGGCCCGGCCGGGCGCGGCCGCCGCCTGCGGGGGTCGAGGTGGTGCCGGTGGTTGCAGTGCTCATCGTGCGGCCTCAAGGTTGTACGTCACCTGGTACAGGCGGGACGCGGCGGTCTCGTCGGGTATGCCCGCGCCGTCCAGCGCCGTGGCGTAGCGCAGTGTCTCCTCGTCGAACAGCGTGTTGATCCTCGCTCGCAGGTCGTTTCTGGCCTTGACGCTCATGTGGCGCAGGGACTCGGCGCCGAGCAGCGCCCGGAGCAGCCGCTGGGGCATGGGGCCCGGTCCGCCGTCGATCTCGGGCATGCCGTAGCCGAGGATGCCGACCGTGAAGATCAGGCCGAGCGACTCCTCGTCGAAGGACGAGATCTTGCCCACCGAGCGCTTGGTCACGCCCTCCTTGCGGATCATCGCGGCCAGGTGGTCCTGCCAGGCGGCGATGCTCCGCCCGGTGCGGCGCACCAGGTCGTCGGAGACGTGGCCGAGTTCGGGCGCGGCGGCGAGCCGGGCGCCGTGGGCGCCACGGCGGGCCCAGCGGGTGGCGGTCCGCTCCGCGGCGCGCTGGGCGGCGGCGATGACCACGGCTTCCAGACCGGCCCGCAGCGCGGACTTCAGCGCCATCCGCCGCTCGGGGGCCTGCCGGGTGATCTTTGAGGCGAACCGGCCGGGCCTGCGCAGGCTGAGCGTGCGCATGAGGTCGCCTGAGCCGGTGAAGTCCTGCCAGCGGGCGAGGACCTCGCCGCGCAGCAGCGAGCCGTTCCTGCTGATCTCGTCGATCTCGGACAGCGCGCCCGCGTAGGCGGCCTCGACGTCGGAGCGCAGCTCGCCGCGGAAGGCCACCTGGGTCTCCAGGTGCCGGGCCAGGGCGGGCACGCGACCGCGGAAGCTGTCCAGGACGGTCTCCAGGGCCGTGCGGACGGCCTGCTCGCGCCGCTCGTCGTCCACCGAAAGCTCGGTGAGCCACATCCGCAGCTCGGAGATCTCGTTCTCGGGCAGGCGGCCCTCGCTCGTGGCGCACTCGTTGATGACGAACCGCTCGGCGTCGCCGAGGCCGTACTCGGTGAGCATCCGCACGAAGTGCTTGACGACCACCTCGCGCGCCCGCGGCGGCACCCGGGACAGCACGATGGCCAGCCGCGCCCCGCGCTCCTTGGCCGTGCGCAGCAGCCGCCAGGCGGGCGCGTCGGCGTAGCGGGCGGCGGTGGTCACAAAGATCCACAGATCGGCGGCGTCGAGCATCCGGTGCGCGATCTCGTGGTGGGCCACGACCACGGAGTCGATGTCGGGGCTGTCCAGCAGCGCGATGCCGGGCGGCAGCGGCACGCTGGTGGCCACGGCGAGGTCGCCGGGGCCGGTCTCGGGGCCGGGTCGTTCGACCCGGGTGAGCCCGCCGAGCAGGCCGCCCTCCGCGAACCACTCCCTGTCGTCGGGGTGGCAGACGAGCACGGGGGTGCTTGTGGTCGGACGGCGGACGCCGGTCGCGCTGACCTTGCCCCCGGCGAGCGAGTTGACCAGGGTGGACTTGCCCGCGCCGGTGGACCCGGCGACGACGACGAGGGCGGGGGCGGTGCTCATCCGCACGCGTGGCATGACGTAGTTGTCGAGCTGGGCGAGGATCTCCTCGCGCGCCTTGCCGGCCTCTTCCGCGCCCGGGGCGTCGGCGCCGAACCGCAGGTCAGCGATGGTCTCCTTGAGGGCGTGCAGCGCCTGGCCGAGGGCTTGGGCGGCGGCGTCGGGGAGGGCGATCTCCTTGACCTTGGCGGTGTCGGGCTCGCTCTCCGGCTCGCCGTCCGCGTCGGGCTCCGGCTCGTCGGCAGGCTCTTCCGCGGGGGCGTTATCGCCGCTTTCGTCCGCTTCCGCTCCCGGGTCCTCCGGCTCGTCAGCGACCTCCGCCTCGTCAGAGGACTCAGAGGACTCAGACTCATCGGACGGCTCGGACGCCTCGGGCTCTTCGCCGGGATCATCGGCGTCGTCACGAATGGGCCGGAAGGACACCGTCTGCTCGCCGATCGACTCCTCGCCCGCCGTTTCGGGCATGACCGTCTCGTCGTCGGCGGGGTCCCCGAGGCCCGGGGGCCTGTTGGCTGCTGACTTCACGGAACCCGCTCCGCTCGAACCATCTCGACCTCCTGGCCGACCTTCACGACGTCGCCGACGATCACGATCGCCGGTGGCCGAATCCCAGCCGCGGTCACGCGCCCCGTCACGGTGGACAGCGTGGCGTAAAGAGCGCGCTGCGTCGGAAGAGTACCGTCCTGTACCACCATTACGGGAGTTTCCGAAGAACGTCCGCCTCGCAGCAACGCCTCGGCCACCTTGCCGACGCGTTCAACGGCCATCATCAACACCAGGGTTCCCCGGGACCCGGCCAGCGCCGGCCAGTCGACCGTGGACTGCGGATCATCCGGCGCGACGTGCACCGAGATCACGTGGAACTCCTGGCTGACCCCGCGATGGGTCACCGGCACACCCGCCGCGCCGGGCACCGCGACGGCGCTGGTGATGCCGGGCACCACGGTCACCGGAATGCCGGCGCGGGCGCAGGCCAGCATCTCCTCGCCGCCCCGGCCGAAGACGAACGGGTCGCCGCCCTTGAGGCGGACCACGAACCTGCCCGCCCTCGCGTGCTCGACGAGCAGCTCGTTGATCTTCTCCTGGGCGAGGTAGCGGCCGTAGGGGATCTTCGCGGCGTCGATCAGCTCCACGTCGGCGGGCAGCTCGTCGAGCAGCGCACGGGGGGCCAGCCGGTCGGCGATCACCACGTCGGCCTGTGCGAGCAACTGCCGTCCGCGCACGGTGATCAGCCCGGGATCGCCGGGGCCGCCGCCGACCAGCGCGACGCCCACCGGTTTGGTACGGCTGCGGCGCGCGTCGACCGTGCCGTCGCGCAGCGCGGCCACCACCGCGTCCCTGATGCCCGCCGCCCTGCGCGGGTCGCCGCCCGCCGTGACGGCGACGCCGACCTCTCCGACCTTGCCGGAGGCCGGGGTCCAGGCCGCCGAGGCGTCCTTGTCGTCGGCGCGCACGCACCATACCCGTTTGGCCTCGGCCTCGGCCGCCACCGCGGTGTTCACCGCGCGCTCGTCGGTGCACGCCTGCACGAGCCACGCGCCGTCGCAGTCGCCCACCTCGTACGGCCGGGCCTCCCAGGTGATCCGCCCCGCCGCGATGAGATCGTCGAGCGCCGGGGTGACGCTCGGGGACACCAGCGTGACCTGGGCGCCCGCCTCCAGCAGGGCGGGAATCCGCCGCTGGGCGACCCGGCCCCCGCCCACGACGAGCACCCGCCGCCCGGAAAGGCGCAGACCGAGCAGGTAGGGGGACATGCGGCCGATCTCCCGTTCGCGAGTACGTGCAGTTAGGAGGTAAACCTACCGGCTGCGCACGCCGGTTTCGCTGCGCATGTGTCAACGGCCGTCAAGCAACGGCTGACGCGGATCCCACCGGGGGCCGCCCTCGGCGTCGCGGCGTCTGCGCGCGATCGCCGACAGTGCTTCGAGTACCACACGGTTGCCCAGGTAGGCGGTGATGTCGGCATGGTCGTAGGGCGGCGCGACCTCGACGACGTCCATTCCCACCACCGGCAGCTCGTAACAGACCCGGCGGACGGAGTCGAGAAGCTGGCGGGCCGTGAGCCCGCCCGGTTCAGGGGTTCCCGTGCCGGGAGCGTGACCAGGATCGCACACGTCGACGTCCACCGACAGGAACACGCTCTCGCAGTCGTCGAGGGCGATGCCGAACGCCTCGGTGAGGCAGTCGTCGAGGCCGCGCGCCGTGATCTCGGTCATCTCGTAGGAGCGCATGCCGCGCTCGGCCATCCAGGCCAGGGTGCCGGGGCCGGGCCAGTATCCGCGCAGGCCGATCTGGAGGAACCGGTCGCCGCGGATGGCCCCGGACTCGATGAGCCGCCGCATCGGCTGGCCGTGGCCGTACAGGTGGCCGAAGGAGATGTCGCCGGTGTCGGCGTGGGCGTCGAAGTGGATCATGGAGACCCGGCCCATCCCCCGGATGCGCGCGACCCCCCGCGCGTCGGGCAGGGCCACGGTGTGGTCGCCGCCGAGCACGACCGGGATCGCCCCGCAGGAGGCCACGCGGCGCACGGCCTCCTCGATGGCGGAGATGGACCCCTCGACGTCTCCGGAGTAGCACTCGATGTCTCCGGCGTCGAACACCCGCAGGTCCCGCAGGGCGTCCACGCGGAGGGCGAGGCTGGGCCGTGAGCCGTCGTGGGGCAGGTAGCACGCCTGCCGGATGGCGGCGGGGCCGAAGCGCGCCCCCGGCCGGTTGCTGGTGCCGCCGTCGAACGGCGCGCCGATGATCACCACGTCGGCCCCGGCGAACGTGCCGGGGTCGGTCACGTCACAGCGGTCGACGCCGAGGAAGGTCAGATCCGCTCCGAACATCGGCCCGTATCTCGCCACCGCGCACGCTCCTCTCGGCCCTGGGCTCCACTTCCCGCCGCACGCCCTCTCATGCGCGAGCGGAGCCGGGCCGACGGCGTCACGCCTCCTTGTCGGTCACCCCGGCGGCGTCGAAGGTGGCGACCTCGTGCATGACGCGGACGGCCGCGCACACGAGCGGATGGGCCAGCAGCCCGCCGGTACCCTCGCCCAGCCGGAGTTCGAGATCGACCAGGGGCCGCAGCCCGAGATGGTCCAGCGCGATCCGGTGGCCGGGCTCGGCGGAACGGTGACCGGCCACGCAATGGTCCACGACGGCGGGCGCGATCGCCGCCGCCGCCAGCGCGGCCGACCCGGCGATCACGCCGTCCAGGATGACGGGCGTGCGGGAGGCCGCGGCCTTCAGGATGAAACCGGCGATCGCCGCGTGCTCCAGCCCGCCGACGGCGCCGAGCACGCCGAGCGGCCCCGCGTCGCCGGGCAGGCCGTTGACGGCGAGCGCCTCCCGGACCACCTCGACCTTGCGCGCGTGCGTGGCGTCATCGATCCCGGTTCCCCTGCCGGTGGCCCGGACGGGGTCGGCCCCGGTGTAGGCGCAGATCAGCGCCGCTGAAGCGGTGGTGTTGGCGATGCCCATGTCACCGGCGACCAGGCAGCGCGCGCCCGCGTCGAGTAGGTCGCCCGCGACGGCGATGCCGGTCTCCAGCGCGGTCACGACCTGCTCGGGGGTCATGGCGGGGCCGCGCGACAGGTCGGCCGTGCCCCGGGCGACCTTGCGGGCGAGCAGGCCGTCGGCGGCCGGGAGGTCGGTGGCGACGCCGATGTCCACGACGGTCACCGACGCGCCGATCTGGGCGGCGAAGGCGTTGGCGACGGCCCCGCCCGCCAGGAAGTTGGCGACCATCTGGCCGGTGACCTCCTGCGGCCACGGGCTGACGCCCCGGGCGTGGACCCCGTGGTCGGCCGCGAAGATGGCCAGCGCGACGGGGACCGGCATCGGCGGCGGGCTGACCCCGGCCGAACCGGCCAGGCGCACGGCGACCTCCTCCAGCACGCCGAGGGAGCCCCTCGGCTTGGTGAGGCGGTCCTGGTGGGCGGCGGCCTCGGCGAGCGCGGCGGGGTCCGCGGGGTGGATCGCGGCGACGGTGTCGCCGAGCAGGCCGTTCATCGGAACACTCACATGATCGTTCACGGGGTCGCTCACTGGGGAACCATCCTCATCGCATGGCGGTCGGGCGGACGGCGGCCAGCCGGCGCGGGGCCACGCGCGCGACCGGCCCGGTGAGGCCCGCGGCTTCGCCGCCGAGGGCCTCCTCGTATCTGTCGATTACCACGTCGGCCAGCGCCTCACAGTCGCCGATCACCTCGGCGCAGCGGATGTCCAGTTCGGGGTGCCCGGCGGCGTAGGCGAGCGCCTGCGCCCAGACCCGGTCCAGCAGCCCGCCCGCGAACAGCAGGTACGGCACGACGATGACGCGCCGCGCGCCGAGGCGGCGGCAGCGCTCCAGCCCGCCGGCCACTCCCGGCGGGGTGAGCGAGACGAACGCGGTCTCCACGGTCAGGTGGTCGTAGGCGTGGAGCTCCCAGAAGAGCCGGGAGACGCGGTGCACCTCGGCGTTGGCGGCGGCGTCGGTGGATCCGTCGCCGACCAGCACCACGGCGGTCTGCGCGGGGGTGACGGGCTCGGGTTCCTCGTCGGTCACGGCCGAGACCACGCGCAGCCGTGGCACCTCGGTGGCCGCGTCGGCGAGCCGGTCGGCCATCAGGGCCAGCACGCGCGGGTCGGGCCCGATGGGACGCGCGCCGGTGAAGGCGAGCGTGGGGTGGAGTCGTTGTTCCAGGGCCATGGCGGCGGGCATCTCCGCCCCTGGCTCCCAGGTGGCGTTCATGGCGAGCGGGAGGGTGATCATCCGGTGGTGGCCCTTGGCCAGGAGCGAGGTGACGGCGTCGCTCAGCCTCGGCCGCGCCCGCTCCAGGTATCCACCCGCCACATCGGTCGCGCCATGGTCGAGCCGGCAGCGCAGCCGATGGACGAACCTGCCGAACTCGGCAGTACCGCTGTCGTCATCCGCACCCTGACCGACGAGCAACAGCGGCGGCTTCATACCTGAATCTCCATCGTCGTCGACCTGCGCGACCTGGGAATGCTCGGAGGAATCCCAGACAAGACACGGGAGGATATCCGAAAGCCCGCCACTCCGACAGGCCGTGGCGGGAACCCCGGTGCCGGTGGTGCCGCAGGGACGAACGAAGATCCCTGAGCCTCAGCGAAGGGTCCCGTGGACGATGAACACCCCCTCTGAGACAGCGGGTTCGGCGGGCCGCGCCGCCTCGATCCGCACCGCCTCCGCGTGGTATCCGCGCTCCCGCATGATCGCCAGTACGGCGGGCGCGAGGTCCGCCGCGCGCACCGCGCACACCAGCGAGGACGGCCCCCGCTCCGCGCACGCGGCGATGACGTCCGGCCACCCGCCCGCGACGAACGCGGCGTCGGGATCGGGCAGCGGCTCCAGCGCGGGCGGCGCGGGACCGCAGGTGAGCGCGACCTTCACGCCGTTCGCGATCACGTGCCGCCGCAGTGCGTCGCACCGGGCGGCGTCTCGCTCCACCGCGATCACCGCCGCCCCGAACCTGGCGCAGTCCACGGCCACCTCGCCGTGACCCGCGCCGATGTCCCACACCAGGTCGCCGAGCCGAGGCCCGAGCCGGGCCAGCGCGAACGCCCGTGCCACGGGCCCGAGGCCGTCGTCCGCGGACCCGCCGGTGGCCCACCGCCCCGGACCGGGACGGGCCCCGGCGAGCCACACCGGCCCGCTGGGACGGTGCCGGGGGTCGAGGATCAGCACGACGTCGGGCTCCCGCCACGGCCGGGTGGTGGCCTCGCCCATGCGGCTGTGGGTGACGCGTTCGCCGGGGCCGCCGAGGTCCTCGAAGACGATCAGCGCGCGCGGGGTGGTCGGCGCCAGCTCGCGGGCCAGTTCGCCGGGGCCGACGCCCGGCGCGGCGAGCACCGCGACCTTGTGGTGGGCGCGGCACACGTTGACCGCGCGGCGCAGTTCGGCGGGGGCGACCACGAGGGCGTCGTCCCAGGCGAGCCCGGCGCGGGCGAACGCGCGGGAGACCACCGAGGTCGCGGGCAGCACCTCGGGCGCGAGGCCGTGGGCGCGCAGGGACCGCACCGCGCCGAAGAAGCCTGGGTCGCCGTCGGCCAGGACCACGGCGGGGCCGCCGCCGTGTTCCAGGTGCTCGTCCAGGGTGCGCAGCAGATCACGGCCGGAGACGCCCGGGACGCTGGTCACCCCCGGGGCCGGGCGCACCCGCCGGATGACGCGTTCCGGGCCGGTGACGAGCGCCGCGCCGTCCAGCCGGGCCCGTGCCTCGGACGAGAGATCGGAGCCGTCGCTGCCGATCACGGTGATCGTCGCGGCCCGCGCCCCCTTCCCCTCCGGGAAGAGGGACGCCGCGGCGGCTCCGGGTTGACTGAGGTTCACTGCGCACCGCCTCCCCCTCCACAGTGACCGATGGCGGGCCGAACCGGTAGGTGCGGTAGCCGGGCCGTCACCAGGGGGATGGCCTCAGGTTCGACCGGAGAACAGCATTGAAAATCCAGAACCGGCGGCGGTGCCGGCGGCGTTCGCGGCCAGGTGCAGGGGCGTCGTCGTGCTCAAGATGGGCGCGGACGGCGCTGCTGTCGGCCGAGGGCCGTACCACGCATGTTCCCGCTCACCCCGTGGAGCCGGTGGACGCCTCCGGGGCGGCGCGGTCGTCGCCGCCGCGCTCACCACGACCGGCCCCGGCGCGGTCGGGCCCATCCCCCGCCGCGAGGCCGTCGAGGCCCGGTTGGCCGCCCCCGTGGCCCCCGGCTGACCAGCAGGTTTGCCGATGGGCGCGGGGGTAGGACCAGAAGTCCGAGTACCTCGGCGTGATGGGGGGACGCCATGGAACGCGGGAGTGCGAAACACGGCCCACGCCTGGACGACCAGCAGAAGCACGAGAGCGAGGGCATCGTACGCGGCGGCGGCGCCACGCACGCGGAGGAGTGGAAGGAGCCGGAGCCCACCGAGCGCCCCGGTGAGAGGGACCTCGCGCCACCTCGGCGGCCGCCCGACCACGAGCCCGGCACCGCGGCCGGGATCAGCCCCGCCGACGTCGAACGGCGCAGCAACCTGGCCAAGTGGCTGAGCGGCGCCCGCTTCCCCGCCGACCGCAGGGCGCTGCTGGCCCACGCGGAGCGCTCGGGCGCGCCCGACGCCGTCCTGAAGGCCGTGGCCGATCTGCCCGAGATGCAGTACGCCAACGTGTCCGAGGTGGCTCAGGCGCTCGGCCTGGGGGTCGAGGCCCGCCGTTCGTGAAACCCGGAGGAAATGTGAGATGAAACTCCAGGTAATCCGGCAGATGTATGACCATTCCGGGCCCTTCGCCTCGGTTTATCTGGACGCGAGCCGGACGACCGAGGTGGGGGCGGAGGAGGTCGAGCTGCGCTGGCGTGACATTCGCCGCAAACTCGCCAGGGAGCACACCCACGACGACGACCTCGACGCCATCGAGGAGGTCGTGACCGACCCAGAGGAGGCCGCGCCGGGGCTCGCGGTGTTCGCCGTCGACGGCGATGTCGCCCACGACGAGGCGATGTCGGATCCGCCGGCCCTGCCGATCGCCACCTGGTCGGCCCTGCCGCACGTCATGCCGCTGCTCGCGCAGCGCGGGGAGAGCGTCCCGCAACTGCGGGTGATCATCGACCACACGGGGGCCGACGTCATCGTGATCGGTCCCGGGTCGCCGCGCCGGACGGCGGTGCACGCCCAGGAGTGGCCGCTGACCAAGACCGCGCAGGGCGGCTGGTCGCAGAAGCGCTACGAACGCAGCGTGGAGGAGACCTGGGAGCGCAACGCGATGGCGGTGGCCGCCGAGGTGGACGAGGAGGTCCGCAGGATCGGGGCCGAGCTCGTCGTGGTCGCGGGCGAGCCGAGGTCGCGGGCGATGCTGCTCGATCACCTGGGCGCGGAGGCCTCGGCACGCGTGGTGGTGGCCGAGCGCGGCAGCCGTGCCGAGGGCGCCGATCCGGCGCCGTTCGAGGCCGAGGCCGAGGCGGCGGTGGACGCCTGGGGGGAGCGCGAGCTCGGCGGGCTGCTCGACCGCTACGGCGCCGGCCCGTCGGCGCGCGGCCTGGACGACCCGGCCGCCGCGCTGCGCGACGGCCGGGTGGAGGTGCTGCTGCTCGCCGCCGACTCGCCCCCGGACGGCCAGATGTGGATCGGCCGGGAGGGACCTCAGCTCGCGCTCACCAAGGAGGAGCTGGCGAAGTACGGCGTGCCCGACCCGGTGCGCGAGCGCGCCGACGCCGCGCTGGTCAGGGCCGCCGCGACCACCGACGCGGACCTCTGGTTCGCCGCCCGTGACGACCTGGGCACCGAGGTGGCCGCGGTGCTGCGCTTCTGACCGGCGGCCTGGCGACCCGCGCTAGCCGACGATCAGCACTTCCAGGGTGCGCGGGCCGTGCACGCCCTCGACCCGGTCGAGTTCGATGTCGCTGGTCGCCGACGGCCCGCTGATCCAGGTCAGCGGGCGCGCGGGGTCGAGCGCGGCGACGGCCTCGGGCACGCCGCGCACGATCTGCCCGGCCCGCACCAGGCACAGGTGGTAGTCGGGGACCAGGGTGAGCGCCCTGCGCCCCTGGCCGGGCCCGGCGTCGAGGACGATCGTGCCGGTCTCGGCGACGGCCACCGCGCATCCGGTGATCACTCCGTCGGCGGCGTCGAGGCCGACGGCGCTCAGCGGCGGGTCGTCGGGCAGGGCCGCCCCCACCGGTACGGCCCGCGCCCACGGCTCCGGCAGGCCGCCGGGCACCACGAGACGGGCCACGCCGCGCTCGGCCAGCGCCGCGCCGATCGCCGCCGGGGCCTCTTCCTCGGAGACGAGGCGGACGATCGCCCGATAGTCGTCGACCCGCTCGGCGAACCGGGTGACCAGATCGCCCGGAGACTCGGCCGAGGCGGTGCGGTAGCCGCGCTCGACCGGAGGGTCGGGGGCGTCGCGCACGGCGGCGCGGACACGCCCGAGGATGCGGTCTCTGGCGCTCATCGGCGGCCTCCGCCGGTGCGGGCCCACCAGTCGCGGAACGACTCGGCGGGGATGTCGGGCAGGTCGCGGGTGTTGGTCCAGGCGCCCAGCGGGCCCGGCAGCCGCCTGGGCACCAGGCCGCGCAGGCGGGAGGCCAGCCGCTGGGCCTTGGCCAGGCGGATGGGACGGTCGAGGACCCACCCGGCGGCGCGCATGCCGGCTCGCTCGGCGGGCGGGTGCGGGGCCTCGGCGCGCAGGTGGACCAGCACCTCGGGGATGTCGATGGCCACCGGGCAAGCGTCGTAGCATGCCCCGCACAGGGTGGAGGCGTAGGGCAGCGAGCGGTCGAGTTCGGAGCCCATGCCGCGAAGCTGCGGGGTGAGGATGGCGCCGATCGGGCCGGGATAGACCGAGCCGTAGGCGTGGCCGCCGGCCCGCTCGTAGACGGGGCAGACGTTGAGGCAGGCCGAGCAGCGGATGCAGCGCAGCGCCTGGCGGCCGATCTCGTCGGCGAGCACCCGCGAGCGGCCGTTGTCGAGCAGCACCAGGTGGAAGGTCTGGCCCTCCGCCGCGCCCGTCCAGGTGGAGGTGTAGGGGTTCATCCGCTCGCCGGTCGAGCTGCGCGGCAGGAGCTGCAGGAAGACCTCCAGGTCGCGCCAGGACGGCACCAGCTTCTCGATGCCCACCACGCTGATCAGCGTCTCGGGGAGGGTGAGGCACATCCGGCCGTTCCCCTCGGACTCCAGCACGACGAGCGTGCCGGTCTCGGCGACCATGAAGTTGGCCCCGGAGATCGCCACCTTGCTGGAGAGGAACCGCTCGCGCAGGTGGAGCCGGGCGGCCTCGGCCAGCGCGCGGGGCTCGTCGGTGAGGTCGGCCGGGGCGGGACGGCCCCAGCGGGCCATCGTGGACAGGAAGATCTCCCGGATCTCCGCGCGGTTGCGGTGGATCGCGGGGACCAGGATGTGCGATGGCAGGTCGTCGCCGAGCTGCACGATCAGCTCGGCGAGGTCGGTTTCGTAGGCGGTGATCCCCCGGGCGGCGAGGGCCTCGTTGAGGCCGATCTCCTGGGTGGCCATCGACTTGACCTTGACGACCTCGGTCTCGCCGGTGGCCTCGACCAGCCGGGCCACGATGCGGTTGGCCTCCGCGGCGTCTTCCGCCCAGTGGACCTGCCCCCCGGCGCGGGTGACGGCCTCCTCCATCCGCAGCAGGTAGGTGTCGAGGTGGCGCAGCGTGTGGTCCTTGATCGCCTTTCCGGCGGCGCGCAGCTCGGCCCAGTCGGGCACCTCGCCCACCACGGCGGCGCGCTTGCCGCGGATCGTGCCGGTGGCCTTGCGCAGGTTGTGGCGGAGCTGGGAGTCGCGTACGGCACGCGCCGAGCCCGCCGGGAACGCGGGCATCCCGAGGAAGGCGGCGGTCATGCCCGCACCGCCCCTTCGGTGGCGGCCAGGATCTCCGCCAGGTGCACGACCCTGACCCCGGCCCCCTGGCGGTTCAGCGCGCCGCCGATGTGCATCAGGCACGAGTTGTCGGCCGCGCACAGCACCTCGGCCCCGCTGTCGAGCACCGCGCGAACCTTGTCGGCGCACATCGCGGCCGATACGGCGGGGTTCTTGACCGCGAATGTGCCGCCGAAGCCGCAGCACTGGTCGGCCGCGGGCAGCGGCACCAGGTCGAGGCCGCGTACCTGGGACAGCAGCCGGGCGGGCCGGTCGCCGAGGCGCAGCCCGCGCAGCGAGTGGCAGGTCGGGTGGTAGGTGACCCGGTGCGGGAAGTAGGCCCCGACGTCGGTGACGCCGAGGACGTCGATGAGGAACTCGGACAGGTCGAAGACCTTCGGCACGGTCTCGGCCACCGCCCGCGCGGGCTCTCCCGGTGGGGCCAGCCGCGGGTACTGCTCGCGGACCATGGCCGCGCACGACCCGGACGGCACCACCACCGCGTCGTAGGGGGAGAAGGCGCGCACGAAGCGCCGCGCCAGCCGGGTGCCCTCGTCCTTGTATCCGGTGTTCAGGTGCATTTGCCCGCAGCAGGTCTGGGCCTGCGGGAACTCGACGTCGCAGCCCAGGCGGCGGAGCAGCGACACCACCGCCTTGCCGGTCTGGGGGAACAGCGTGTCGTTGACACACGTGACGAACAGGGCGACCCGCACCGCGTACCCCACCTTTCGCTTGTGGTCTGACCACAGTATGGTCTGACCACATGGGGACACAAGACGACCTCACCGGCGGGTGGCGCCCGATCCGCCGCACCCGCGCCTTCGAAGACGTGCTCGCCGCGATCGAGACGCGCATCGCCGAGGAGGGCCTCACCGCCGGAGACCGCCTGCCCGGCGAGCGCCGGCTGGCCGAGCAGCTCGGCGTCGGCCGCTCCTCGATCCGCGAGGCGATGCGCGTCCTCTCGACCCTCGGCGTGGTGTCCGCCCAGACCGGCAGCGGGCCCGACGCCGGGGCGGTGCTGGTCTCCCGGCCGGAGATCGCGCTGGCCGACCTGCTGCGGCTGCACCTGGGCCTGGCCGGGCTGTCCCTGCGCGAGGTCGTCGAGACCCGCTCTATGATCGAGCAGTGGGCCGCCGCGCACGGCGCGGGCCGTGCGGCCCCCGGCGACCTCTCCGGGCTGCGCGACGCGCTGGCGGGCATGGAGGCCGCCGGCTCGGTCGAGGAGTTCGTCACCCACGACACCGCGTTCCACCTGGCCGTCGCCGGGTTGTCCGGCAACCGGCTCATGTCGGCCACGATGCGCGCGCTGCGCGCCGCCGCCACCGGGTTCGCGGTGGAGGCGGTCGAGCGGCTCGGCGGCACCGGCGGCCTGATGGCCGACCATCGGGAGATCTACCGGGCGATCGCCGAGGGCGACGGCGAGGCGGCCCGCGCGGCGGTCGCCGGGCACCTCGCCCGCACCTATCCCCAGACCTAGCCGCAGATCCAGCCCCAGATCCAGCGGCCCCTCTACCGGGTGTCGGCGACCCGGCACGAAGCCCCCGAGCAGACCGCCATCTCGTGCAGGGTCCGCGCCAGCCGGTCGACCACTTCGGCGGGCGTGCGGCCCACCACGTTGTCCAACTGGTAGGGGTCGGCGGTCAGGTCGTAGAGCTGCCGCTCGCCGCGCGCGTACTCCACGTAGGTGTGGTCGGCCGTGCGCAGTGCCCGGTACGGCGGCGCCTCCCCCGGCACCGGCGTCCAGCCCGGCGGCCGATAGAACTCCACGAGCACGTTCTTGCGCCACTGCGACGGCGTCCCGCCGGTCAGCACCGGCACCAGCGAGCGGCCCTCCGCGAAGTCGGGCGCGCGGGTGCCCGCCAGTTCGGCGAACGTCGGCCCGAGATCGACCGTGGCGGCCATCGCGGTGACCGTCCGCCCGGCCGCGATGCCCGGCCCGCGCGCCACCAGTGGCACCCGGATGCTCTCCTCGAACGGGGTGGTCTTGCCCAGCGCCAGCCGGTGCGTGCCGAGGTGGAAGCCGTTGTCCGAGGTGAAGAACAGGTAGGTGTCGGCCAGCCGTCCCGACCGGCCGAGCGCCCCCACCACCGTGCCCACCAGGTCGTCCACGCCCAGCATGGACCGCATCCTGGTGCGGTACCTCTCGTCGATCCTGGCCACCTGGCCGTCGCGGAGCCTGGGCACCGCGCGCAGCCACTCCGGCTCGGCCTCCACGTTCGCCTGGTCGAAGCTGGGCGGGCGTGGCGCCTGCGCGTCCGCGAAGGCGTCGGCGTGCCGGGGCGCCGGGTTGGCGGGCTGGTGCGGCCCGATCGGGGCCAGGTAGAGGAAGAACGGCTGGCGGGGATCCGACACGAACGCCGCGGCCTTGGCGGCGAGCACGTCGGACAAGTAGTCGGCGGCCTCGTGGCCGTAGGCGCGCAGCGTGCCGTTCTCGTTGAGCGTGTAGCCGTACTCGGCGTAGAGCCGCCGGACCGGCACGTGCCACTCGTCCCAGCCGGGCGGCACGTAGGTCGGCGGCACGGCGCGGCCGGGATAGTGGTTGAGGTACTTCCCCATCAGCGCGGTGCGGTATCCGGCGGCCTTCAGCCAGGTGCCGATCGTGGAGCTCTCCAGCCCGGAGGCGTGGAACCTGCCGAAGCCGCCCTCGGGCGCGGTGTTGGTGTAGACACCGTGGCTGTGCACGTACTGCGAGCGCAGGATCGAGGCCCGCGACGGGCAACACCAGGAGTCGGTCACGAAGTAGCGCTCGAAGGCCGTGCCCTGGCGCACGAGCTGGCTGTAGATGTTGGGGAAGGCGCTCAGGTCGCTCGCCTCCAGGTCGTCGGCCACCACCAGGATGATGTTGGGCCGCGGCTTGGCTCCGGCGTCAGCGGGCACGCTGCGCATTGGAGCGGCTCCGGCGAGTAGCAGTGCACCGGCGCACAAGAGCCATCCGACGATCTTCTTCACAGGTATAGATTTCCCAGCTCAGCCCGTACCGACACGCGGTCGCCCGGAATGACCGATGAGAGCGGCGATGTGCGGCCGGTCTCCCGCGTCCAGCACAATTGTCCGGTGACGACACGGGTGCTGATCGCCGACGACCAGGCGCTGGTACGAACCGGCTTCCAGATGATCCTGGACGCCCAGCCGGACTTGGAGGTGGTCGCCGCCGTGGCCGACGGGGCCGAGGCGGTGGAGCACGCGCGGCGGCTGCGCCCCGACGTGTGCCTGCTCGACATCCGGATGCCCCGCCTCGACGGCCTGGAGGTCACCAGGCTGCTGGCCGGTCCCGGGGTGGAGAACCCGATCCGCGTGGTCATCGTCACCACGTTCGACCTCGACGAGTACGTCTACGGCGCGCTCCGCTCGGGGGCCTGCGGGTTCCTGCTCAAGGACAGCGGCCCGGCGCTGCTGATCGAGGCGGTCCGGGCGGCGGCCGTGGGCGACGCGCTGGTGTCGCCGTCGATCACGGTGCGGCTGCTCGAACACCTCTCCCGGCCGGTCCGCAACGCCGGACGGCCCGCCCACGAGCCGCTGACCGAGCGGGAGCTCGACGTCGTGCGCCTGGTCGCCAGGGGCCGCACCAACCACGAGGTGGGCGCCGAGCTGTTCGTGTCGCTGTCCACGGTCAAGACCCACATGGCCAGCATCCAGAGCAAGCTGGGCGTGCGGAACCGGGTGGAGGTCGCGGCCTGGGCCTGGGAGTCCGGCGTCGTGGGCTGACCGGAAGGGGCCACTCGCACGCGCCGCCCCCCGGCGCGGATTAGCGAGGTGACGGACGGGATAGAAGAAAGACAAGGTCCTTCAGCGCATGCCGGGGGGAGAGATCCATGCGCGTCGCCACCTCACCACCGCAAAGGGCGGCCCTGGCCGTCTACACCGCGCTTTTGGCCCATGTCGTCGCACTGGCCGCTCTGGTGGCCTTCGAGGCGATCCGCGGCGAGCGGCTGTCCCGGCAGCTCGCCCTGCTCGACGCCGGGGCCGACTCCCCGGGCCGGCAGGCCCTCGTGGGCGCGGTCACGGTCTTCGCGGTGCTCGTGCTCGCGGTGGGCGCCACCGCGCTCGCCGCCGCCTGCGCCTACCTGACCTGGCTGGTCCGCGCCATGCGGGCGAGTTCGCCCGGCGCCCGCCGGGCGGGCGGGGTGCTGGTGAGCTGGCTGGTGCCGGTGCTCAACCTGGCCGTCCCGCCGCTGCTCGTGGACCGCGTCTGGCGAAACGCCCGGCGCGGCGCGCGGCGGCCGGCGACGGGGCGCCGCCGCTGGCTGATCCTGCTGGCCGCGTGGTGGGCCTCCTGGCTGGGCGCGCTGGCCGTCACCGCCTCCGGGTTCGCCGGGCTGCCCGGCCTGACCGGCATCGGCTTCGCCCACTTCGCCGCGTTCACGCTGGCCGCGCTGCTGTGCGCGGCCACGGTGCGCGAGGTCAGCAGGCTCCAGGCGGCGAGGTTCCGCCCGCGCCCCCGCCGCCGCCGGGCCGCGCACGGCGAGGACCGGGCCACCATGGGGCGCGTGATCAGGCTCCGGCCGCTGAACGGCGGGCGCTCGCCGCAGCCGGTGGCCTTCCGGGCGCGCCCCGCCGGAGACTAGGCGCTCCGCCGGGTCGGGTCGGGGCCGGAGCTGCCGCCGCTGGCGTGCCACAGGCGGCGCGGCGGCTCCTTGACCCCGGGCGCGGGCCCGATGTCCGCGTACGGCGAGAGCCGGAAGCCGTTGGCGTACTCGATCCGGCGCCCGCCGACGCCTCCCGCCCCCGCCGGGGCGGACGAGAGCAGCGCCCGCACGCCCGCGAGCCCCTCCTCCCTCCACACCCGGTCCAGGTCGAGCAGGTTCCAGCAGTCCAGCGCGCGCAGCGACACCGCCCTCGGCCCGGTCCGCCGGACCACGCCCCGGGCGACCAGCAGCCACGACCCGAAGACGGTCGCCGCGCAGTGCCCCTGCACCGACTCGAACAGCGTCAGGTCGACCGGCCCGGTCGAGTCGTCCAGCGTGGTGAAGATGACCCGCTGCCCCGACCGCACCGCCGGGGTCTGCGTGGCCACCTTGACCCCGGCGACCAGCACCTCCGCGCCGTTGCGCAGGGAGAGCAGCTCCGCCGACCTGACCACCCCGATCGCGTCGAGCAGTTCGTCGTGGAAGCTGATCACGTGACGGCTGACGTCCATGCCGAGGATCTCCAGCTCCGCCTCGACCATCTCGCTCTCGGTCATCTCCGGCAGCTCCCCCGGCACGATGTGCTCGGTGAACCCCAGCGGGAGCTGCACGGTGCCCGCGCCCACCGTCAGGCCCGGGACGGGGGCGCGTTCGAGCACGCCGACCTGGGCGATCAGGTCGCGCCTGGTCAGCTCGCCCGGCCGCCACCTGGGGCCGCCAGGGCGCAGGGCGTGGACCGCGTCCAGGCCGCCGACCTGGACGATCCGCTCCGCGATCGGCCGTGAGGGGCGGGCGCGGTCCCAGAAGTCGGCCAGCGAGGTGTACGGCTGGCCGGCGACGATCCGGGTAACCTCGGCGTCGCTGACCCCCTTGACCGCCGAGAAGGGCACCCGCAGGCCGTACCCGCGGCCCATCTCGCCGACCCACGCGGGCTCGGGGACCTTGCGCGCGGGCGGCGTGAGGCCGTCCGGGCGGACGCGGATCCGCGCCGGGCCGTCCGCGCCGGGCGGCGGCGGGGGCGGGGGCGGGGGCGGCGGAGACGCGTCGGAGCGGGGGCCGACCCGCTCGACCAGCCAGTCCTTCCCCGAGCGGTTGACGTCGAGCGGCAGCACCGCGACCCCGCACTGACGGGCCTCGTCCAGGATGACCCGCTGCGGGTACATCCCGGGCTCGTGGGTGAGGACCCCGGCGAAGAAGGCGGCCGTGTGGTGCCGCTTGAGCCAGGCCGACTGGTAGGTGGGCAGCGCGAACGCCGCCGCGTGCGCCTTGCAGAACCCGAAGGCGCCGAACGCGTCGAGCACCTGCCAGGCCCGCTCGACGGTCTCCCTGGAGTACTCGGGCCGCACGTTCAGCTCCCACCACACCTGGACCCTGGCGCGTCCCTCGGGGGTGTCGAGGGTGCGGCGGATCTTCTCCGCCATGGACAGCCCGCAGCCGGTCATGACGTCCACGATCAGCAGGATCTGCTCGTGGAAGATGACCACGCCGTTGGTCTCGGCGAGCGCCGGGCGCAGGTCGTCGTGGGGGTAGGCGACCGGCCTCCAGCCGTGCCTGGTCTCCAGGTAGGGGGTGACCATGTCGGAGTTGACCGGCCCCGGCCGGAACAGCGAGATGTCCACGATCAGGTCGTGCATGGTGCGGGGCACCAGCTTGGCCACCAGTTCGCGCTGGCCGGGCGACTCGATCTGGAAGCAGCCGATGGTGCGGCCGGTGGCGATCAGGTCGTAGGTGCCGGTGTCGTCGTGCGGGACGGCGTCGAGCGCGACCTCGGCGCCGTCCACCCGCTCGACCTCCGACAGCGTGTACGCCATGGCGGACTGCATCCGGACGCCCAGCACGTCGAGCTTGAGCATCCCCGCCTCCTCCACGTCGTCCTTGTCGAACTGCGACATCGGGAATTCCAGCAGGCTCCGCTCGACCGGCGTGCGGTCGCGCAGCCCGGCGTTGCCGACCAGCACCCCGCACGGGTGCAGGGCGATGTGCCTGGGCAGCCCGTCGAGCTTCTCCGCGAGCCGGAACACGGTGGCCAGGGCCCGGTCGTTCAGCCCGCTGTCGCGCAGCTCCGGCAGGTCGGACAGGGCGGCGCGGATCTGCCTGGCCCGCACGTGCGGGAACGCCTTGGCGATCACGTCGATCTCGTGCGGCGGCAGGCCCATGGCCCCGCCCACGTCTCTGATCGCGCTGCGGGCGCGGTAGGTCTCCATCATCGACACACAGGCGACCCGCGCCTCGCCGTACCGCTCGTAGATGGCCCGGTAGCAGTCGAGACGGCGGGCGGACTCCACGTCCACGTCGATGTCGGGGAGCCCGACCCTGCCCTCGGACAGGAAGCGCTCCATGAGCAGGTTGTGCTCGATCGGATCGACCTCGCCGATCCCGATCAGGTAGTTGACCAGGCTGCCCGCGCCGGAGCCGCGGATCGCGCAGCGCACGCCCATGCCGCGGATCATGTCGGTGATCCCGGCGACCGCGATGAAGTAGCCGGACAGCCGCTTGCGCTCGATGATGTCGAGCTCGTCGGCGAGCCTGCGCCTGGCCGCCCTGGAACGGTCCAGGCCGCGCAGTCGCAGGCCGTCGGCGCAGCGGTTGCGCAGCAGCGGCACCGGGTCTCTGCCGATCTCGGGCAGGTGCAGGTCGGGTTCGTCGCTCTCCAGCACCAGCAGGTCCATCGGGTCCAGGACGCACCGCTCGGCGACCTGGCGGGTGACCGCCAGCAGGCGGGCGGCCCGCTCGCCGTCGCCGCCGCAGATCCGGGCGGCGACGTGGGCCATCTCCTCTGGGCTCTTGAGGTAGGCGTGGGAGGCGGAGTGCGGGAGGTGGCGGGGGTGCAGGGGAACGAGCTGGCGTGCCGCGTCGAGGACGTCGCCGACCTGGTAGTCGGCGGGGTCGAGGTGGCGCACGGCGTTGCTGAGCACGACGGGCACGCCCGCCGAGTCGGCCAGGCCGAGCATCCGGGCGGCGGTGTTCGCCTCGCGGTAGCCGTACTGGTCGACCACCTCGATCACCAGGTCGGGGGCCACCGCGCGCCAGCGGCGCAGCAGTTCCGCGGCCAGGTCGTCGCGGCGGGCGGCCACCGCGCGGCCCACGTCGGAGGCGGGGCCGAGCATCACCACCAGGCCGTCGGCGTGCGCCCCGACCGTCTCGCGGTCCACCTCGGGCTCGCCGCGCTCGCCCGCGTAGTGGGCGGCGGTGACCAGCCGGCACAACCGTCCCCAGCCGCCGGAGAGCGCCAGGACGGTGACCCTCGGGCCGGACTCCCGGCGGCCTCCCGCCTCGCCGGCGAGGGAGAGGTCCGCGCCGATGACGGGATGGACGTTCGCGGCCAGGCACGCCTGGGCGTGCTTGATCGCGCCGTACAGGCCGTCGCGGTCGGTCAGCGCCAGGATGTCCATGCCCGTCTCGGCTGCCCGCCGGACCAGCGCCCGGGGAAAGGCGGTGCCGTAGCGCAGCGAGTAGGCGGAGGCCACGTGCAGGTGGGCGAACATCAGTCCCACGCCCTGATCAGCAGCCAGCCGTCGGCGGCGGTGTCGTAGCGCAGCTCGTAGGTGCCCGCCTGGTCTCCCGACCCCGCCTCGACCCGCCAGAACCGGCGTTCGCCGGGGTCGCTCTCGGAGGTCTTCCACCACTCGCGGGCGACCACCCAGTGGTCGAGGACCCGGCGGACGACGTAGAGGCGGTCTCGCCAGACGAACTGGCTCGGTTCCCCTTCGCGGGTCCACACCTCGATAGGGTCGCCGTAGAGTCTGCTCAAGGCGCTTGCTCTCCCTTGTGGCTCCGGCTGCTTCCTCGTGAGCCACCCGGGGGAAGGCGGGTGCTATCTCGAACATATGTTCTTACGCTGCCGAACGCAAGTCAGACATCGGTAGGCTGATCCACCTCATTTGCAGTCACACCGCGATCACAGACTGGTTGGGGCAGCGTGGACGACCTCGATCCGAACGATCCACCGCAGATCGGCCGGTACCGGCTGACCGCGCGACTCGGGCGCGGCGGGATGGGCACCGTGTACCTGGGCGAGGACGCCACGGGCCGGCAGGCGGCCGTCAAGGTGATCAATCCCGAGTACAGCAGGCACGAGCAGTTCCGGATGCGGTTCCGCCGCGAGGCCGACGCCGCCGGGCGGGTCCGCAGGTTCTGCACGGCGGCGGTGATCGCGGTCGAAACCGGCGGCCAGGCGCGGATCAGGAAGGTCCGGGACGGCGCGGGCGGCGTGCTCGCCCGGGTCGGCGAGCACGGCACCGCGACACTCCGCGCGTCGTTCGACAATTTCGCCATGGACGGCTGGCCCGCCGGGGACACTGGGAACGGCGAGAACGGCCAGAACAGCGAGAGCACTACCGACAGCCCTTGACCACCACCGGTCGAGAAGATCGAGGAGGCCATGAGATGCGAGCCATAGTGATCTCCGCCACCGGCGGGCCGGAAGTGCTCCGGCACACCGACCACCCCGACCCCGAGCCCGGCGCGGGCAGGCTCCTGGTCCGGGTGGCCGCCGCCGGGGTGAACTTCATCGACATCTACCAGCGGAGCGGCCAGTACTCCCTGCCGCTGCCGTTCGTGCCCGGCCGCGAGGGGGCCGGGATCGTGCTGGCGGCGGGCGAGGGCGTCACCGAGTTCGCCCCCGGTGACCGGGTGGCCTGGGCGGGCGTGCTGGGCAGCTACGCCGAACTGCTGACCGTGCCGGTCGCGCAGGCGCTGCCGGTGCCCGACGGGCTGGACCTCACCGTGGCCGCGGCCGTGCCGTTGCAGGGCATGACCGCGCACTATCTCACCCACTCGGTGCACCAGGTCAAGCCCGGTGACGACGTGCTGGTCCACGCGGCCGCGGGCGGGATGGGCCTGCTGCTCACCCAGATGGCCAAGCTGCGCGGGGCCAACGTGATCGGCACCGTGTCCACCGACGAGAAGGCGAAGATCGCCCGCGCGGCGGGGGCCGACACCGTGCTGCGCTACGAGGGGTTCGCCGACGCGGTCCGCGACCTCACCGGCCCGGGCGTGCACGTCGTCTACGACGGCGTCGGCGCGGCCACCTTCGACGACAGCCTGGCCAGCCTGCGCCCCAGGGGCATGATGGCCCTGTACGGCGCGGCCAGCGGTCCCGTCCCGCCGGTCGATCCGATGCGCCTGCACAACGGGGGCTCGCTGTTCCTCACCCGGCCCACCCTGAACGACTACACCGCCACCCGCGAGGAACTGCTGTGGCGGGCGAGCGACGTGTTCGGCTGGGTGGCCTCTGGCGAGCTGCGGATCGAGGTCTCCGAACGCTACCCGCTGGCCGAGGCCGCCTCGGCGCACGAGGCCCTGGCGGCCCGCCGCACCACGGGCAAGCTGCTGCTGGTGCCGCGCCCCTGAAGGCCCCCTTTCGGCGCGCGGCCTCACCGCCCGTTCTCGTCGGGCCAGCGCAGCAGCCGCGCGCCGAGCACGGCGGTCTCCAGCGTGAACCGCTGGGTCGGGTCGTCCGGCGAGTAGCCGGTCAGCCTGCGCACACGTTCCAGCCGGTAGGTCACGGCCCGGGTGCTGAGGCCCAGCCGGCGCGCGGCGGCGGTCTGGTTGCCCTGCGAGGCGAACACCGCCTCCAGAGTCGCCAGCAGCGGCTCGGGGCCGCCCCTGGCGGTGAGCAGCGGGCTGAGCACCGAGCCCACCAGGTCCTCGATCGCCGACCGGTCGCGCAGCAGCACTGGGAAGACCAGCAGGTCGGCGGCCTTCAGCACGGAGACCCGCAGGCCCAGCCGCTCTCCCAGCTCCACCGCGTTGACCGCCTCGCGGAAGGAGGCGACGACACCGCCGGGGCCGCGCTGCGGGCGGCCCAGGCCCACGCGCCAGCCGTCGGCGAACCCGGTGCGCACGTGGTAGGTGAACTCCCCGGCCGCCGCCGCGAGCGAGCCGGGCGCCACGCACACCAGCAGGCCGTCGCGGATCGCGACCAGGATGTTGTACGAGCCGAACCGGGCGATCAGGTCGCGTTCGACGCGCGCGGCCAGCGGGTCGCCGGGACGCATCGGGCCGCCGGCCGGTTTGGCGACGGCCACCGCGTAGTCCTCGGCCAGCCGCAGGCCGAAGTACTCGGCACGCTCGGCCAGCCGTTCGGCCCGGCCCTGCAGGAGGTCGTCCACGAACTCCCGGCGCGCGTCCTCCTCCCGCCGCAGCGCGTCACGCTGGGCGTCGCGGTACCCGGACAGCAGCGCCGACACGGTACGACGCAGCGCGGGCAGCGTGCTTTCGGCGGCCAGTTCCGGGACCAGTTCCGCCGCCAGCAGCGCGGCCTCGACCAGGACGTGCATCGCGACGCCCTGCTCGGCGGCCCGCCCGCCGCTGGCCCGGCAGTCGTCCAGCGCGCGCCGGTCCGGCAGCCGCCCGGTGGCCGCCGCCTGCGCCAGCGCCGTCAGGTGCCCGCGTAACAGCTCGGCGGGCACTCCGGTGGTCTCGCCCACCCGGGCGAGTACGTCGGTCTCCATGGTCACGCCCCCGTGCGGGGCCCTCACACTCCCACATCTCGCCGGTCGAACGCGAGGATCGCGCCCACCGCCAGTACGGCCGTCGCCCCGAGCAGCACAAGATAGTCCACCACCGGCAGGCCGTCGTGGATCGGGCGGCCCTCCAGGTAGTAGTGGAACGGCGAGATCCACCGCGCCCATTCGAGCACCGGCACCTGCTTGCCGAGGGTCTCGACGACGTAACCGCCGACGGCGGCCACTCCGACGACCGACAGCGCGATCCCCTTGCTGCCGGTGGCGGCCCCCGCCAGCAGGCACAGCGTGCCGCACAGCAGCGCGACCAGGTACACCCCGAGGTGCGCGGCCAGGAGCCGGCCGAAGGGCACGTTCATGCCGTTGGACACCACCGCGGCCCAGGCCACCAGCAGGGTGACCGCGGCCATGGCGAGCAGGCCCAGCGCCATCGCGGCCAGCCGTTCGGCGACCAGGCGCCCGCGGGTGAGCGGCAGGGCCATGGTCAGCTCCAGGGTGCCCGACTCCTCCGGCCCGGCGATCGCCCGGTTGGCCAGCCCGGTGGCGCAGCCGATGAACAGCATCGGCCCGAAGAGCTGGTAGATCAGGGTCTGCAGGTATCCGGCGGCGGTGGTGAAGTCGGCCAGCCCACCCATCAGGTCGCGCATCGCGCCGGGGAACTTGACCCGCGCCATCTGCCCGGCCAGCGACGGATCGCCCACCAGGGAGGGGTAGGCGGCGAACAGGTAGACGGAGAGGAACACGCTGACGCCGACCGTCCAGCCGATCAGCGCCCGGCGGCTCTCACGCAGGCTCCTCGACACGATGACGAGCATGGCGTCCCTCCTCGTCGCTGTAGTAGGTCAGGAAGATCTCTTCGAGGTCGGGCTCCGCGCTCGCCATGTGCACCACGGTGAACCGCGCCGCCGCCTTGATCAGCGCGTCCGGCCGTCCGTCGATCGTGCAGCGCACGGCGGCCCCGGTGACCCGCAGGTCGCGCACTCCGGGCAGTCCCTCGAACGCCTCGCGGGGCACCTCGGCGTCGAAGTGGAACTCCACCCTGCGGACGGCCTTCTCCCGCAGCGCGCCGACGTCCTCGACGGCGACCAGCCGTCCGTCGCGGACGATGCCCACCCGGTCGGAGACGTCCTCCACCTCCGCGAGCACGTGCGAGGACATCAGCACGGTGCGGCCGGAGGAGCGGACCTCGCGGACCATGCTCAGGAACTCCTGCTGCACCAGCGGGTCGAGGCCGCCGGTCGGCTCGTCGAGGATGAGGAAGTCGGGCTCGTGCATGAACGCCTGGATGAGCCCGATCTTCTGGCGGTTGCCCTTGGAGAGCCTGCCCATCGACACCGACAGGTCGGCCTCCAGGCGTTCGGCCAGCTCGGTGATCCGGCCCAGCCGGACGCCGCCGCGCATCCTGGCCAGGAAGGCCAGGTAGTCTCCCGCGCGTTCGCGCCCTTCCAGCGCCAGCTCGCCCGGCAGGTAGCCGATCCTGGCCCGCACCCGGTGGTCGCGCGGGTCGGCGCCCAGCACCCGCGCGGTGCCCCTGGTCGGCCGGATGATGTCCAGCAGCAGCCGGATCGTGGTCGTCTTTCCCGCGCCGTTGGGGCCCAGGTAGCCGAACACCTCACCGGCCCTGATCTCCAGATCGAGGTCCTCCAGCCCGCGTCTGGCACGCCGGCCGGACCGGTAATACTTGGTCAACCCTTCGGTCGACACCACTACTGTCATGCTCCGAATGGTGCTCCGGTGCGACCTGGCGGGCACGGGCCGGAACGCGACAGTTGGGCCGCGGCTCGTTGCCCGCTTCCGGCAACGACGGCGGGATCACCAGTCCTGTGACAGCCCCGACATCCGGCGCAGGTACTCGTCCTCGTCGATCTCGCCCGCCGCGTAGCGGCGCTTGAGGATCTCGCGGGGATCGTCGGCGGGCGGGACGGCGGGTGCGGCCCTGGCGGACAGCCAACGCGCGACGAGCATGCAGCCGAGGACGACGGCCGCGATGAGGACGACCAGGAAAGGGAGCAGGAGCAACCTCATGAGCCCATTGTCCCCCCCGGCGGCAGGACGGGAAGCCCCGCGGGCGGGCCGTCCTCGATCAGGCGGGTCAGCGCCGCCGTGTCGAGGTGATGCTCGACCAGGTCGCCGAGGGCGTCCAGGCGGCGTTCGCGGATCTCGGCGAAGGACACTCCGGGGGCGGGGGTGAAGTCGCGGCCCGCCAGCGAGGCGGCCTCGGCCAGGAACGCCCGGCGGAAGGCGTCGTTCTCCAGCGCGCCGTGCCAGGTGGTGCCGAACACGCCGCCCGCGCGGCAGCCGTCGAGGAACTGCTCGGCGCCGTCGTCGGGGGTCACCGTGCCGTGGTGGATCTCGTAGGCGCGCACCGGGTGACCGTACGCCTCGCCGACCGGGGTGCCGAGGGTCTTGGCCGCGGCGAACTCCACGGTCGCGGGGAGCAGGCCGAGGCCGGGCACCGTGCCCGCGCCCGACTCGACCCGGTCGGTGATCCGCCTGGCGAGCATCTGGTAGCCGCCGCAGACGCCGAGCACCGGGCCGCCCCTGGCGGCGACCTCGGCCACCGCCCGGTCCAGGCCGCGTTCGCGCATCCAGCGCAGGTCCGTGACGGTGGCCCGGGATCCGGGCAGCACGACCAGGTCGGCGTCGGCGATCTCGGCCGGGTCGGTGACGAATCGCACGAGCACGCCGGGCTCGCAGGCCAGGGCGTCCAGGTCGGTGAAGTTGGAGATGCGGGGCAGGCGCACGACGGCGACGCGCAGCGACTGCATGCCGTACGGCGGGCCCGACGTCACCCGGTCGCGCGAGCCGAGTGCCAGGGAGTCCTCGACGTCCATCCAGAGCCCGTCGAGCCAGGGCAGCACCCCGTGGACCGGGCGTCCGGTCAGCTCGCGCAGCGTGTCCAGGCCGGGGGCGAGCAGTTCGGGCGCGCCCCGGAACTTGTTGATCACGAACCCGGAGATCAGCGCCTGGTCCCCGGCGTCGAGCAGGGCGAGCGTGCCGTACAGGGCGGCGAACACCCCGCCCCGGTCGATGTCGCCGACGACCAGCACGGGCAGCCCGGCCGCGCGGGCCAGGCCCATGTTGGCGATGTCGCCGCGCCGCAGGTTGATCTCGGTGGGACTGCCCGCGCCCTCGCAGATCACCACGTCGTAGGCGGCGCGCAGGCGCTCCAGCGACTCCAGCGCGATCTGGCGCAGGCGGTCCTTCAGCGCGCCGTACTCCAGGGCGTCCACGTCGGTGAGCGGGGTGCCGAGCACGACCACCTGGCTGCGCCGGTCGCTGCCCGGTTTGAGGAGGATCGGGTTCATGTCGGCGTGCGGGTCCAGCCCGCAGGCCGCCGCCTGGACGGCCTGCGCGCGGCCGATCTCCGCGCCCTGCGGGGTCACGAAAGAGTTGAGCGACATGTTCTGCGCCTTGTACGGCGCGACCCTGACCCCCTGCCTGGCCAGCCAGCGGCAGATCCCGGCGGTTACCACGCTCTTGCCCGCGTCGGAGGTGGTGCCCGCCACCAGCAGCGCGCCGCTCATCGGCCGCTCCCGGCCCGCGCCAGGACGGCCCGCCCGGCGACCGCGATGGCGGCGGCCGACAGGGAAACGGCCCTGGCCAGGCGGACGGCCCTGCGGATGTCGCGCACCCGTGGCCGGTCGCCGTCACCGAGTTCCGGCCGGTCCTCGGCGCGCCCGTGGTAGACGTTGCGCCCGCCGAGGGTGAGGCCCAGCGCGCCCGCGAAGGCGGCCTCGCAGCGTCCGGCGTTGGGGCTGGGGTGGCGGTGGCCGTCGCGGCGCAGCGTCCGGGCCGCGCGCCGGGCCGATCCCCCGGCCAGGGGCGCGCAGGCGGCGGCGAGCAGGCCGGTCAGGCGGGCGGGGACCAGGTTGGCGGCGTCGTCGAGGCGGGCGGCGGCCCAGCCGAAGCGGGCGTATCTCGGCGAACGGTGCCCGACCATGGCGTCCAGCGTGTTGATCGCGCGGTAGGCGAGCAGCCCCGGGACGCCCCCGACGGCTCCCCACACCAGCGGGGCGACCACGGCGTCGGAGGTGTTCTCGGCGACCGACTCGACGACGGCGCGGGCGATCTCGTCGGCGGACAGGCCGCTCGGGTCGCGCCCGACCAGGTGCGGCAGCCGCCGCCGGGCGGCTTCGAGGTCGCCGCTTTCCAGGGAGCGGGCCAGCGCCTCGCCCTCCCGTCCGAGGGTCGTGCCGCCGAGCACCGCCCAGGTGGCGGCGGCGGTCACGGCGGCCCTGGCCGCCGGTCTCGCCCGCGTCGCGCGGTGGGCGGCGGCGCCGAGGGCGGCGACCGCGCCGACGCAGATCAGCGTGTGCGCGGCGCCGTTGGGGCGCGCGTCGCCGTACAGGCGGTCCTCCAGGGCGGCGGCGGCCCGGCCGAACAGGGCGACGGGGTGGCCGCGCCGTGGATCGCCGATGAGGGTGTCGAGCGCGACCCCGAGGGCGATCCCGGCCGCCGTCGCGTCGAAGGCGCCGCAGGCGAGTTTCACGTCGCACATGATGCCATTTATCGGCATTCACTCAGTTCGCCCGCCCCACGCGGGCCGGTCAGCGGAGCCGGGCCTGGATCTCGTCCTCGTGGGCGTCGAGCCAGGCGCGGGCCCTGCGGATGCGCTCGCCCGCGCCCTGGGCCCACATCCGGGCCCAGGCGCCGCCGTCGGTGACGGCGCGCAGGCGCATGTTCGCGTAGGAGCGGTCGAAGCGGAGCCGGGCGAGGTCGAGCAGCCGCCGCCGGTCGCGGCGGGGCACGCCGTACTCGTCGCAGAACAGCCGCAGCCGCGCGCCCACGTCGAGCCCGCGCTGCAGCGGGTCGCGATCGACCGGGTCGGCGACGGGGGCCCAGTGCCGCAGCGTGGTCACCACGTCGAAGAGCCGGGTGGTGGGCCTGGCCAGGTCGAAGTCGATCAGCGCGTACGGCAGGCCGCCCCGGAACACCACGTTGTCGGGCGTGACGTCGCAGTGCCCGACGACCTCGGGCGGCAGGTCGTCGTTGGACCCCGGCCCCCACGAGTACGCCTCCGCCGGGAAGCCGGCCGAGGCGTCGTGGAAGCGGCGTAGCAGGCGGGCCAGCGCCACCAGCGAGTCGTCGCCGACCGCGTGGGCGGGCAGCGGGCGGGTGGCCGCCTCACCGGGGATGAAGGTGAGGATCTCCCTGCCCCGTTCGTCGAGGCCGAGGAACCGCGGTGCCCGGTCGAACCCGGCGGAGGGCAGGTGACGCAGCAGCGCGTGGATCGCGGGGGCGGAAGGTCCGACCGGCCTGCGCACGGTGCCGCCCACCCGCACCACGCCATCGGTGATCTCACCGCCGCGCAGCGCGATCTCCCGTTCGGCGGGAGGCGCGGTGCCGGGCAGCATGGCCAGAATGGTAGACCAGAAAGGCCTCGCGAGCGGGTGAAAAGGCCATGACCTCAGCCGGGACCGGGGTGCCCCTGTCCGGAACCGGGGTCGTCGGTGACGATGGGGAACCCGCCGCGCCCGAAACGTTCCTCGTACTCGCGCCAGTCGCCGAGCCCGTCCAGCGACCCCGCGCGGATCTCGGCCACGACCGTGATGATCCAGTCGAGCTCGGCCCGCTGCAGGATCGCCCTGTACTCCAACTCGATCACGTAGACCCGGGCGAGCCCCTGCTCTGCGGTCATCTCCTTGAAGGTCTCCCAGGTGCGCAGGCCCTCCCTGAGCCGGCCCGCGCGCTCGTCGAGCAGCCGGGCGACCTCCTCCGGCGGCATCACGCCCATCAGCGACAGCCCGGCCTCGAAGTTGGTGTACTCCTTCGCCGGAGTGGACAGCAGCTCGCCGAGCCAGTCGAACAGCTCCAGCCGCCCGGACTCGGTGATCGCGTAGACCGTGCGCTCGGGCCGCCTGCCCTCGCGGGTCGTCTCCTGGGCCTCGATCAGGCCCGCGCGCTCAATGTTCTGCACCACGGAGTACAGCGACCCGTAGTTGAGCCGGATGCTGTCCTCCTTGCGGCGCGACCGCAGCGTAGAGGCCAGCTCGTAGGGGTGCATCGGGCGTTCGAGCAGGGTCGCCAGCACCGCCAGCGCCAGCGGGTTGCCTCTTCTGCGTGCCACGACCACCGTCCCCGTTCCAGCGGAATTCTACGCAGCCGGCGCTCACGTGCTCAGGGAGCCTGTCCGTGGTCGCGCAGCCAGGCGGCGGTGAGCCGCCGGTAGGCCTTCCTGCCCATGCCGTCCGGGGGCGCGTCGAAGCCGTGACCGGCGTACGGCACGCGCACCAGCTCGGCGTTCACGCCGAGCCGCCGGGCCTCCCCGGCGAGACGGTAGGCGCCCTCGGGCGGCACCAGGCGGTCGGACCCGCCGACGATCAGCAACGTGGGCGGGGCCTCGCGGCTCAGGTACGTGGCGGAGGCGATGGCGCGGTACCGCTCGGGGAAACGGCGCGGCGAACCGCCCGTGTAGGCGGCGGCCATCAGCCGGGCGTCGGGCCCGCGCACGGGATCGCCGTTGTCGAAGAACCCGGCGGGGTCAGCCACCGGGTAGAGCGCGGACACGGCGGCGACCCGTGGGACCCGGCCGCCGCATGACGACGGCGACCGCCCCGTGGCGGCCATGTAAGCGGCGTTGATCGCCAGGTTGCCGCCCGCCGAGTCGCCGGTCATCGACAGCCTGGCCGGATCGCCGCCGTACTCCCGCGCGTGCCGGGCCACCCACGCCAGCGCGCAGCCGATCTGGCCCTGGGTGACGTTCCACAGATGGCGGGCGGGGGTGGAGAGCGTGTAGCCGACGCTGACCGTCAGCCAGCCCCGGTCGGCGAACCAGCGCAGGTCGGCGGCGCGGTCGGCGTGCGAGCCCGCGATCCAGCCGCCGCCGTGGAGGTAGACCAGCACGGGGGCGGCCCGGCCTGGACGCGCGCCCGCCGGACGGTAGACGCTCAGTAAGAGCGGGGCGCCCTGGTAGGAGGAGTAGCCGACCACGGCGTCCGGAACGGCTGCGGGCTCCGTTCCGACGGTGAACGCGTCGAGCGGGCCGAGCCCGGCTCCCGCGCGATCGAGGGCGGCCGACATCCGGGCGATGATCACCAGCGTCCCGGCGAGGGTCAGCGCCGCCAGCACGAGCAGGCCGGCGCGGAGACGGCCGGGGCGCCCGCCGTACAGGGCGAGCACGGCTCCGGCGAGCGGGAGGGCCAGGATCCACGTGGCGTGCCACGGCACGAGGTCGGCCGCCAGGCCGAGGTACGGCACGCCGTACAGGAAGACGCCCGTCACGATCAGCGCGGGGATCACGATCAGCGGCGCCGACAGGACCGCCGCCGCCCGCCCGGCGCGCGTATCCGCCATGCGTCCTCCTCCCCCGCCCGTCGCACGACACATTCCACCAGCACCCGCGCGCCGCCGCTCCCGGCACGCCGTTGATCGCCGCCGTATCCTCGATACCAGAGAACCGGCGGCGGTGACATCGACGACGGGAGACACCGAATGCCCTCCGACGATCTCCTGCCCGCCGGGCCGGGCTTCGTGGCCGATCCTTACCCCTACTACGCCGGGCTGCGCCGTTCGCACCCGGTGCGTTTCGTGCGTTTCGACAGCGGGCTGTACGCCTGGCTCGTCACCCGTTATGAGGACGCCCGGCTGGTGCTGTCCGATCCCCGGCTGAGCAAGGATCCGGGCAACGCGCCCGCCGACTGGCAGGAGGCAGGGCGGGGCCGTCCGCTGGAGGACCGCTCGGGGCTGGGCTCGCATTTGCTGACGCTCGACCCTCCCGAGCACACCCGGCTGCGGTCCGTAGTGTCCCGCTTCTTCCACCACCGCCGGCTGGGCGCGATCGGCGAGGTCATCGAGGAGGCCGTGGCGAGCCTGCTGCGCGGCCTGGCCGGCGCGGGCGAGGCCGACCTGATCGCGCGGTACGCCAAGCCCCTGCAAGCCACCGTGATCTGCGAGATCCTCGGCATTCCGCCCGGCCGCCGGGGAGACTTCGGGCGCTGGTGCGACGCCGTCGTGTCGTCCGATCCGGACGGCGACATGACGCGGGGCGAGGCGCTGCGCGCGCTGGCGGGTCACATCGGCGGCCTCATCGAGGACAAGCGCCGCGAGCCCGGCGACGACGTGATCAGCACGCTGGCGCACGCGGCGGAACCTTCCCGCGACGAGGTCCTGGCCTACGTCTTCCTGCTGCTCGTGGCGGGATACGAGACGACGATCAACCTGATCGGCAACGGCGTGCTGGCGCTGCTGCGTCACCCGGGGCAGCTCGCGCGGCTGCGCGGCCGTCCTGAGGCGCTGGAGACGGCCGTGGAGGAACTGCTCCGCTACGACAGCCCGGCCGAGTTCTCCACCTGGCGGTTCACGCTGACGCCTGTGGAGGTGGGAGACACCGTCATCCCGGCGGGGCAGCCGGTGCTCGTGGCGCTGTCGTCGGCGAACCGTGACGCGGCGGCCTTCGCCGACGCGGACGCGCTCGACCTGGGGCGCGCGGACAACGCCCATCTGAGCTTCGGGCACGGCGCGCACTACTGCCTCGGGGCCGCCCTGGCCCGGCTGGAGGGGCGTATCGCCATCGGGGCGCTGATCCGGGAGTTCCCGGGAATGGCGCTCGCCGTCGATCCCGAGCGGCTGGAGTGGCGCTCCAGCCTGACCGTGCGCGGGCCGCTGACCTTGCCGGTGCGGCTCCGCTAGCCGTACTCGCTCCACCGGCTCTGCCCGCTCCGCGGGCGATTCGCGCACGCTCGGCACATACTCCATTTTGGACGGTCTGAACTATACCGTTTTGGGTGGACATTACGTAGACTCCGATCACCCGGGTCCGTTGCACCCCCTACGCCCCGGTTCTTGCACGCTTCGCTCGGCGACACCCAGGCCGACCTCGAACCCCCTGCTCACCACGAGGCCAGATTCCCTTTGTCGCCCGCGTGCCACGATGCGCGCACCTGTGGGCGAAACATGTCTGGACTGGAGGCCACCAGCAGCCATGACCCCTGACACGAACAAGAACCAGAACATCGGCCGCAGAAGGCTGCTCGGCGCGGGCACCGCGCTGGCGGCCGGAAGCGCGGTACTCGCCATGGGCGGCGAGGCCGCCGCGGCGAGCACGATGGGAGGTGTGAACATCCCCCGCCCCGACAGCCCGTTGCCGCTGATCCCGGTCCCGTCGCAGGTGAACGCGACCGAGGGGACCGTCTCACTGCCCGACGTGCGCCTTTGGTACTGGGACACCGGAGGATCCGGAGCGCCCATCGTCTTCCTGCACCCGGCCACCGGCAGCGCGGAGAGCTGGCCGTACCAGCAGCCGTACTTCGCCAAGCGGGGATACCGGGTGATCGCGTACTCGCGGCGCGGCCACTACCGGTCGGAGAACGGCCCGGACGCCGACCCCGGCAGCGGAACCGAGGATCTGCGGCGGCTCCTCGATCACCTGGGAGTGAACCGCTTCCACGGCGTCGGCGTGGCGGCCGGAGGCGGCTACCTGCTGGACTTCGCCCTGTCGTACCCCGAGCGCCTGCGCAGCATGGTGATCTCCGGCAGCCTGACCGGCCTCGCCGAACCGGCGTACCGGGAGACGCTGACCCGGCTGCGGCCGGCGGGCTTCTCCGCCATGCCGCCCGACTTCATCGAACTGGGCCCGACCTACCGGGCCGCCAACCCCGACGGCGTCCGCGTGTGGCTGGACCTGCACCACCGGTCCGTGAACAAGACGATCTTCCAGCGCTACGAGAACGCGCCGACTTGGCCCGACCTCGAACGGCTCCGCGTCCCGACCCTGCTGGCCTGGGGCGACAGCGACCTCTACAGCCCGCCGAGCGTGCAGCGGATGCTGGCCGACCACCTGCCCCGGGTGGACACGCTCGTGGTCAACGAATGCGGCCACCAGCCCCACTGGGAACGTTCCGACATCTACAACCCCGCGCTGCTCAACTTCTTCCGCAAGAACTCCCGCTGACGCGGCGCGGAATCGGGCCCCGCCCCTTCGGGGGCGGGGTTCAATGAGGGGGACGCCCACCACTCCTCTCACCCGCGCCACGGCCTCCCTGCACGTGCTGGCAGCGAGCTTCGCCGCCCGGCACGACTTCGACCGGGGCTACGGCCCGGCAACCAACCGGATGCTCCGCCTCATCCGCGAAGGCGGCGACTGGCGGACGCTCTCGGCCGAGCCGTTCGAGGGCGCGGGGTCGTGGGGCAACGGCGCCGGGATGCGGGTGGCGCCGCTCGGCGCCTGGCTCGCGGGCGACCTCGCCGAGGTGGTGCGCCAGGCCGCGCTGTCGGCGCTGGTCACCCACGCGAATCCGGAGGCGGTGGCCGGGGCCGTCGCGGTGGCCGTAGCCACGGCGGTCGTCGCCGCCGGCCCCGGGATCTCCCCCGGCCCCACGGAGTGGCGGAGGCGGTGCGAGCCGCTCCCGCACTGGGCGGGAGCTCCCCCACTCGCCTCCTAGTCGGCCGGGGGTGGTCAGCGGGTGGTGCAGGCCCTGCCGTTGAGCGCGAAGCTCAGCGGGGCGGGCAGCGCGCCGCCGAAGGAGGCGGTGAACCCGACCTGGGTCGAGCCGCCGGGCGCGAGGACCTTGTTCCAGCTCTTGTTCTTGGCGCTGAACCGCGCGCCGTCCTGGGTCCAGTCGGCGGACCACCCCGAGGCGAGGCGCAGCGTCGAGGTCGGGTAGTCGACCGTCAGCGTCCAGCCGTCGATGGCGGCGACGCCGGTGTTGCGCACGGTGATCTCGGTGTTCAGCGTCGAGCTCCACGAGTTGGCGCGGTACGTCACAGTGCACGACTCACCCGGTGTCGGGGTGGGCATGCCCTCCCTGGAGAGCGCCGACAGCGGGTCGGACGGCATGCTGAGGTTGCCCGCCTCGTCCCTGGCGACCACGATGTAGTTGTAGCGCTGCCCGGTGACCAGACCGGCCTCGGTGAAGTTCAGGAAGTTTGAGGCGGGCAGCGTGCCGACCTTCAGCCAGCTCGTCGCGGTCTCGCGATAAACGTCGTACGCGGTCACCGCCACGTTGTCGGTGGAGGGCGGCCAGCAGAACGTGACGCCGTGGTAGTCCTGCAGGCAGGCGTCCTGCAGGCCGGTGGGCTTGGACGGGGGCACCTTGTCGCCGGGCGGAGGCGTCGGGGTGGAGGTCGGGCTCATCCCGATCACCGCGGGCACCGTGATCAGGTTCGACGGCGGGCTGACGTTGCCCGCGGCGTCCCTGGCCACGACGTACATGGTGTAGAGCTTGCGCAGCTCACCGGAGAAGCCGCCGACGGTGCCGACCGTCGTGCTGGCGTAGACGAACCCGCCGACCTCCAGGCGGTAGAGGTCGTATCCGACCACGCCCGTGTCGTCGCTGGAGGCGTTCCAGCAGATGGAGGCGTAGCCGATGCCGTCCGGCACCAGCGGGACCGGGCAGGGCCGCAGCCCGACCGGACGGGACGGCGCCTTCGTGTCGCCCGCCACCGCCGCTGCCGCCGCCTTCCCAGGAGCCTTGGCGACGGCGACGTCCCGCGCCGGAGCGGCTGCCAGGGCGGTGCCACCGCCCGAGCCGATCGCCAGCGCGGCGACGAGTAACGTCACGGTGAAGATGCCGAGGGTGAGGAGGACCGCCCCCAAGGCTCTAGTGCCGATTCGCATGATTCCCCTATCGAAATCGTGTTGTCTCCGTCCCCTCCTCGGTGTGATCGTGGACTACTTTCGGCGATCCGTAAAGCGGCTGTCCGCGATCGAACCGTGACCTCGTTGTCGGGTGTTCGCCTGACACCCCCGCGCCGCCGTCCTCCGTAGGCTCGTTACCAGCCGCGGCGCGGACACAGCGGGCCACGCACGTCCTGCCGCGCGGTACCCGTCGGCCAGGGGGACGGCGGGTACTCCATTCCTTCCACGGGGCTAGGCGGAGGACATGAGAAACGGCATCCCGGCCATCGAGGCGGACACGATTCGCGGGCGAGGCTCTTCCATCCGCATCACGAAGGGCCCAGGGGCGGCACGCCCGCCGCGCTCGCCGGTCCCGGAGACGAGCGGCGGCGATCGCTGAGGCCACCCGAGACCATGCAGATGTCCAATCCGTTTCCGCCTTCTCACGGCCCAGTCCCGGGCGGCCCCTACCAGAGACCTCAGCAGGGCCCGCCACCTCAAGGATTCCCACCCCAAGGCCCGGGATGGCCGGGCCGGCCAGGCCAACCCGGCCAACCCGGCCATCCGCCGATGCCACCCGGAGGAGGAACGCCCGGCGGTCCGGGTGGGCCGGCAGGCCCTGGAGGCCCGTGGGGCCCACCGCAGCCACCGCGACCGCCCCGGCGCGGCGGTTCGAAGACACCGCTGATCATCACCATCGTGGCGGTCTGCGTCGTGCTGGCGGGCGGGATCACCGGATGGGTGTTGCTCAACGGCGACGACTCCGGCCCGCCCCCGCTCTCCGCGTACGGCAGGCGCAACCTGGCCCGGTCGCCCACGCCGAAGCCCGAGGCGGTCAAACTACGGCCGATCAGCGGCGACCAGCTCTGCGCCGTCGTCCCCGACGGCCTGCGCAAGCCCCTGGTCACCGACGGGAAGTACGGCGGCAAGGACGCCTCCACCCGCGCGGCCACCCGCACCGAGAAGCGGGCCGCCTGTAGCTGGAACAACAGCAAGATGGACGTCGGCGGCGGCGCCTTCGGCCACCGCACGCTGACCATCTCGGTCGAGGCCAAGAGCACCGAGACCCAGGGCGCGGCCGAGTACGCCCGCAAGCGCTTCGACGACGACCGCAAGGGCCACGACCGCCGGGTCAACATCCGGGACGGCAAGCGCGTCGACGGCAGGACCACCGGCTCGTCGTTCGGCGAACCACGGCAACTCGGCTACGGCGACGCGTCCTACAGCCAGAGCTCGATCGGCCACAGCGGCCTGCACACCACGGTGTTCGTCCGGCAGGGCCCCTGGCTCATCCAGGTCGCGTACGGCGGCGCCAACCGCACCGGCGCCAAGTACCCGACCGGCGACGAGACCCGCGACGCGGCGGGCAAGGTCGCCGAACTCGTCACCGCCGAGATGGCAAAGGACGCCGACAAGGTGAAGCTCGCCGGCCCGTGCGGCATCGTCAGCGTCCGCGACGTCGAGGCGGCCTTCTTCCCCGAGGCGGACGGCCCCGCCGTCGACAGCCGCGACGGGCGGATCAAGCAGAACACCTGCACCTGGAGCATCAGCGAGCCGGTCGACCACAAGCCCGGCCAGGAGTACACCAGCCGGGGCGGCCAGCTCCAGATCCACGTCGTCGACTGGGGCGACGGCGAACTCGGCTCCCGCTTCCAGTACGACCGCGCCACCCGCCAGTACGACCGCTACCTGGCCCAGGGCGGCATCGGCGACGCCAACATCCAGGTCGGCTACGAACCCCGCCAGAACATCACGGGCCTCGGCGAAAAGGCCTTCGCCGTCCTCTCCACCAGCACCAAGCCCGACGCCGACCCCGAGGACGACCGCCCCAGAAAAGAACTCCTGATCAAGGTCCTCTCCGGCGACCACACCATCGACTTCACCTTCCGAGGCACCACCACCGGCGGCGGCCTCACCCAAGCCAAGGGCTACCAGGAACCCACCTTCGACCCCACCCTCACCCGCAAAGCCCTAGAACGCCTCGCCAAGACGTTCGTCCCCGCCCTCAAGTAACCCCACCCGGCACCCAATCCCGCGACGGCACCGGCCAAAACGGGCCGGTCGCCGACGGCGTACCTCAGCCGCGTGGCCTATCCCACACCAGGCCACAAGGACGACACCGCATGCCGTCCCCACCCAGACCGGAACGACGGCGCGCGCCGGCTCTCTCCGGGAGAGCGCCTCCGGGGAAGGCGGCGATGGCGCGGCCGAATATCGACGGTGAGAGCACGGCGGCGTGGGCCGGGCGTTCAGGGCCACGCCGCAAGGGTGACGCCGAGTGCCACCGGGGCCCCTCTCGATCGAACCGCGGCGGTGGCCCTATGGCGAAGGGGGACGGTGGGTGGTGATGATGCAGTCTTCGTCGGACGGGTGAGGGGCCGTTAGGCTTGCGGATCACGGAGTGTGGGTGGACGGGTGTGGTGAGGTGACCGGGTGGCCGAAGGGGCGGCGCGGTTGCTGGTGCGGTTCGGGCGGCGGTATGCCGCGACCGTGCGGCTGGTGACGCTGGTTCCGATCTGTGCGATCGCCGTGTTGCGGCCTCCTCCCGAGCATCTGGCGGGGACCGTCGTGATGGCCGCCGGTGCGGCGGTCTGGACGTGTGGTTACGCGTGGTGGCTGCGTAAGGGCACGGGGTCCGCGCCGGTGGCGCTGGACGTGGGGGTGCTGTTGCTGCTGCACGCCGGGGTGTCCTGGACGGACGCGCTGGCGCACACGAACACCGGGTGGCTGCGGCTGCTGGTCATCTTCGCCTGTGTCACCTGCCAGTGGCACACCTCGCTGTGGACCGGCGCCGCCGCGGCGCTCACGGTGAGTGGCGGGGCGGTGGCCGTCCTGGTGGCGCTGGACGCCGACCCGATCGTGGTCAGGTCGCAGGCGTGGGCGCTGCCCGCGGCGGCGCTGTCCAGGGCGGCGTGGACGCTCCTGCACCGGGCCGCGGACCGGGCCGACCGGATGGCGGAGCTGGCCGCGCGGTCGCGCGCCGAGGCCCTGGTGGCCGCAGGGGTCCGCGCCGAGGAACGCGAGCTGGTGAACTCGCTGCACGACACGGCGGCGACCACCCTGCTGATGGTCGGCACCGGGCAGGTCGGCTCGGACGCGGCCTGGCTGGCCCCGCAGGCGCGACGCGACCTGGCGACCCTGCGCGGCGGGAGCGAGCCCGCGCCTCGGCACGCCGATCTCGTGCGGCTGCTCCGCGACGACCTCGACGCGGCGCACCTGACCGTGGAGTTCGACGCCCCCACGCGGCTGCGGCTGCCGTTCCCGGTCGCCAGGGCGATCGCCGACGCGGCCAGGGAGGCCCTCACCAACGTGCGCCGTCACTCCGGCACGACGGCGGCGACCGTCCGGCTGCGCGGCGACTCCGCGGCGCTGCGGCTCGACGTGATCGACCAGGGGCGGGGGTTCTCGCCGGCGGATGTACCGGACACGCGGCGCGGCCTGCGCGAGTCCGTGCACGGCAGGATGAGCCGCGTGGGCGCGACCGCCACGGTCAGCTCGGCCGAGGGCAAGGGCACGGTCGTACGGCTGGACTGGCAGGCCCCCGCCGACGACACCGGCCACCCGATCCCATGAACGACACCACCGGCGAGCAGGCACGCGCCCACCTGGGGCGCGGCCTCCGGACCTCCACGCTGCTGATCGCCGCCGTGATCGTGCTCGGTCTCGGCGCCGCCAACATGATCAGCCATCTGGACGCCTACCCGTCGGTCCGCCCTCAGGTGTTCGCCCTGGCGGTGCTCGGGGCGGTGCTGGCGGGCGAGGGCGTCCTGCTGCTGCGGGGACGGCCGTGGGGCCGGCTGCGCGGGCCCGCCATCGCCGTGGTGCTGGCCGTGTCGGTGCTGTCGTACACGACGCTGCCCGACGGGCAGACCTCGACGACCGTGGACTGGATCTTCGGCGCGGCCAACTGGGTGGGCCTCGTCGTCCTGCTCGACCGCCCGCTGCGGATCTCGGTGGCGTTCCTGCTCGCCCATGAGGGCGTGGCCCTGCTGCACCTGTTCCTGTTCGACGAGCCGACCGGGGACGCGCTCACCCGGTTCGCCACGGGTTCGATGAGCGTGGTCGGGTTCCCCTTGTGCCTGGCCGTGGGGGCCGCCGTGCTGCGTGACCTGGGCGCGGCGGCGGACGCCTCCCGGCGTGAGATCGAACGCGTGCGGGTGGCGGCGGCCGTCGCGGCGGAGTCGCACCGCCGCAGGCGGCAGCGGTTCACCGAGCTGTCGGCGACCACGGTCCCGCTGCTCGAAGGGTTCGCCGACGGCTCGCTGCGCGCCGACGATGCCGCGGTGCAGCGAGCCTGCGCGATCGAGGCGGCGCGGATGCGCAGGCTTTTCGCCGAGACCGACGCCGTCGCCGAGCCCCTGATGCACGAGCTGCGGCACTGCGCCGACGTGGCGGACCGCAAGGGCGTCGCCGTGGAGCTGGACGCGCGCGGCAAGTGGCCCGCACTGCCGGTGGCGGTGCGGCGCGACCTCACCGAGGCGGTGCTCACCGTGCTGGCCACCGCGGCCTCCAGGGCGCGGGTCACCGTCGTGGGCGACGCCGGGCTGGTGTCGGTCAGCGTCGTCGCGGACTGCGGCGCGGTGGACCTGCCGAGCCCGGCCGTGCCCGGTGTCGAGGTGGAGGCGCTGACCGGCGGGGACATGACCTGGATGGAGGTCCGATGGCAACCGGTTCCGTGACGGGCGACCCGATCACCGCGGTGATCGTCGACGACCACGCGGCCATCGCCGCCGGGGTGTGGGCCTGGTGCTCGCGGGCGCTGCCGCCGATCATGCTCATCGACGCGGGCGACCGTCTCGGCGAGGTCTGGACGGGCCCCGGGTCCGAGGCCGATGTGGTGATCTTCGATCTGGAGCTGGTGCCGCGCCGCCCGGACTTCGGCGAGCTGCGCCGTCTGGTCGAGAACGGCCGCCGCGTGATCGTGTACTCCCAGCACACCGACGACGCGACCGCGATGAAGTGCGTGGACCTCGGCGCGCTGGCCTACCTGACCAAACGCGAGGGCCCCGAGCACCTGGTCCCCGCCATCCGGGCCGCCGCCCGGGGCGAGCCCTATACCACCCCTTCGCTGTCGGGCGCGTTCATCGCCGACGACTCCCCCGGCCGCCCGCGCCTGTCGCAGCGGGAGACCGAGGTGCTGCGGGCGTGGTTCGTGTCCGCGTCCAAGGAACTCGTGGCGGCGAAGCTCAACATCACCGTGAAGACCGTCGACACCTACATCACCCGGGTGCGGGTGAAGTACGCCAACGTGGGGCGGGCCGCCCGGACCAAGAGCGAGTTGATCGGCCGCGCCCTGGACGACGGCCTCATCACCCTCGCCGAGCTGAACCGAACCCCCTGATCGCGCGCACCCTGCTCACACTCACCCCGAGCACGCGCACCCTGCTCACACATCGATCACACGTTGCGCAGGACGGACACCACGATGCCGAGCACCGCCGCCTCGTCGCCGTCGATGACGTCGTAGGCGGGGTTGCGCGGTTCGAGCAGGATGTGCCCGCCGCGCCTGCGGAACACCTTCACCGTGGCCTCGCCGTCGATCATCGCGGCGACGATCTGGCCGGACTGCGCGTCCGGCTGCTGCCGCACCACGACGATGTCGCCGTCGCAGATCGCGGCGTCGATCATGGAGTCGCCGCGCACCCGCAGGCCGAACACGGTGCCGCGCCCGGTGAGGCCGCGCGGCAGCGTCATCGCCTCGTCGTGGTGCTCGGCGGCCAGGATGGGCGTGCCCGCGGCGATGTCGCCGACCACGGGCACGGTCACCAGGTCGGCGGCCGGTTCCTGCGCGGCGCCGCGCAGGAACCGGCGCACGTCGATCGGGCGGGTCACCGCCGTGCCCCGGCTGAGGAATCCCTTCTCCTCCAGGCTGCGCAGGTGCCTGGAGACCGACGAGGACGAGCGCAGCCCGACCGCCCGGCCGATCTGGCTGGTGCTCGGGGCGTATCCGTGCTTGACCACCCAGTCCCGGATCGTGGCCAGTATCCGCTGCTGACGCTGGGGCAGGGCCGAGAAGTCCAGGTGTTCGAACGTGTCAGGATCATCAAAGGTGGTCACCCGCGAAATGCTAGACGGCGAGCAGCCGTTCGTGCAGCGCACGCGCGGTGCGCACGAAGCCGCTCGTCCCCTTGCGGGCCGCCGCCTCCTCGATCGCGGGGAGGGTGCCGCGCACCCCCGCCCAGTGGGCGGCCTCGCTCGCGAGCGCGAGCGCCTGGGTGTGGGAGGTGTTCGGCCGCTCGTCCGGCCCCGGCAGGTAGACGGACAGCAGCCCGCTCATGATCTGCCACACCTCGCGGTGCGCGCCCTGCCCGGCGCACTGCTCAAGCGCGGCGCGCACGTCGCGCAGCCTGGCCACGTCTCTGCGCAGGCACAGCCCGAGCTGCCGCCCGACTTCCGCGGCGGGCAGGCAGCCGGTCGCCGCCGCGCCGAGCAGCAGCCGCAGGCCGCGTTCCGGCCAGGCGTACATCCCGTGCTCGGTGAGCTGGACGGCGATCAGCAGCGCCGTCCCCTCGCCCACCGGCCCGTCCTGGGAGAACAGCGCGGCCACGTACTCGTGGAAGCCGCCCGGCCGGGGCCAGACGTTCAGCAGGTACGGCATGAGGTGCATGGCCACGGCCTCGCGGTCGGAGGGCAGTGTCAGCCGCCAGGACTCCATGTAGGCGCGGTAGTCGTCGCCCGTGGCCGAGGGTGGATCGGACAGCAGCTCGTCCAGCATCGCGAAGCCCGTCGGCTCGGCCTTGATACGCGGACGCAGCCGGGGGCCGTGCTCGCCCTTCTGCCGGTCGTGCGTGTACTTGCCGTTCGCGTGCGACCAGTCCACGCGCGTCTCCGGCTCCGGCCGGTCGGCCAGCCAGCGCGCCAGCGCGAGACCGGCCTCCGAGGTCAGCCTCCCGGCGCGGCCGATCACCTCCGGGTCCGCCTCGCGCGGCAGCCGCAGCAGTGCCTGCCCCAGGTCTGCGGGCATGGCCAGGGCTCCGGCCCGCTCGTAGCCCTCCAGGCGGTCCACCAGCACGGCGGGGTCGATGTGGCCGGAGGTCAGGGTCGGGGTGGCCAGCAGGTACGGCGGCAGCGTCCCGGCCTTCAGCGCGGCGAGCACCTCGGCGCAGCGCGCGAGCATGATGCGGACGGGAGCGGAGACCCAGCCGGGTTCGGGCAGCCGGTCGGCCGACGCGCCCGCCTGCTCTCCGGGTACCCCCCTCTCATACCGCGAGATCTCCACAAATCTTCTGACGACGCCCATCACCGGCACGCCGCACAGCTGGGCCACCTGGCCCACCTGGCCCACCTGGGGCGGCTCGGGTGCGGGAAGGGGCGGCTCCGCGCCGGGGTCGGCGGCCTCGCGCAGCAGCGCCTCCGTCCACGCCTTCAGGCGACTCCAGTGCCGGCGCCGGTAGATGCGGCCCTGGCCGGGGCACGGGCGCGGGGACGGGTCGCGGACGAAGGCGTCGAGCCACCGTTCGAAGGTGACGCCGTCGCCGACCCGGTCATAGGTGGCGGTCAGGTCGGTCAGCGGTGGCGGGAAGGGGTCGCGGGCGAGCGGCTCGAACGGCGGCAGTTCTCCGGGCTCGAAGGCGTCGGCGGCCTCCTGCTCCGGTTCCGCCGCCGTCACGCCGTACGCCTCGGACAGCCGTGCCGCCAGGTCGGCGGGCAGCGCCTCGGCCGCCGTCCGCACGGCCTCGGCCCCGACGGGCGTGAACCGCGCGGCGTGCTTGACGGCCAGCCGCACCGCGCGCTCGCGCACCTGGTACGACTCGCACAGGAACGCCGAGCCGAGCGCCCCGGCCAGGTGGTCGAGGTCGCCGGGGGTCTCGCGGGCGGCCTGTTCCAGCAGGGTCAGCCCGGCCCGCACCAGTTTGCCCTCGGCGCGGAACAGCAGCGCCGACACCGCCTCCTCGACGTCGTCGCCGGTCAGCCGGCCCGCGCCGCGCAGCCGCCGCAGCGCCAGCTCGGCCACCGGGCCGGGCGCGGCGGGCAGCAGCCGCAGGTAGTCGCGGGTGTGCTCGCCGTCCGGCTCGGGGGCGAGCAGCTCGTGCAGGCGGACGAAGAAGCGCAGGTCGGGGCCGGTTCCGCCGTACAGGAAGCGGCGTACGCAGCCTTCGACGAGGGGCTCGGCGGCCAGCCGTCCGGCGGCGACCTCGTCGCGCAGGGCGGCCAGCCAGGTGTGGCCGCCGGAGTTCCACGCGGGGGGTTCGAGCGTGTCCTCGCGCAGCGCCCGGCCCACGCCCTCGGCCTCGAACAGCCGGGGCACCAGGTGGGGGGTCAGCGGGTCGTTCGCCAGGTCGGGCGGCTGGGACACCCAGGCGGTTACGAGGGGGTCGTGCTCGGGCGGGACGACTCCGGTGCGGCGCAGCAGTTCGAGGGCCAGCGGCACGCTGTCGTCCCTGGCCTGGGCCGGGGTGCCGCGCAGCCGCAGGGCCAGCCGTACGGCGAGGTCGGCCTGCCACTCCTGCGGGCGCGCGGTGATCACCTGCAGCAGCGGGGCGATGTCGCGCCCGCGCCGCCACCGGGTGAAGTCGCGCCGGTAGAGCCAGGTGGCGACGGCCGCGGCCCCGCCGATCGTCCCCGCGCCGGCGACCCGCATGGGCTCGATCCACTCCCCGCCGTCGCTCCAGGTGCGGCTGCGCCGGGCGCGTTCCTGGTGGGCCTGCCTGGCGGCGCCGATGTGCCCGGGCAGTTCGGCGGCGACCGCACGGCGTTCGGCCTCGTCCAGGGTCAGCACCGTGTTCGCGAGCCGGGCCAGGCGACCTCGGGCGATGGCCGCACGCACGCGCGGCCAGGCGCCCCCGTCCGGGGGATTCGTCGTCATGCCGCACACCGTAGGGATCGCTACCGACAGAACGGTCACCACCCGGTGGCGGCGCGCGTCAGGCCGTACCCGGCGGGAACTCGACGACCACGGTCATGACGTGCGCGCCCTGTGGGATGAACGGCGGTTCGGCCTCCTGCGGCACGGTCGGCGCGCTCTGCCAGGCGGTCGATCTCGGCTTCTCGTCAGCGGACATCGGGGATCACCTGCCAGTGGCGGCCCGGCCGGGCCAGTCGCGGTAGCCGATCCGGCCCAGGGTGGCGCCGTCACCGGGCACCAGCGTCAGCTCGCCCGGCTCGCTGCCGAAGTAGCGGGCGTGCGGGTCGGCGACCACCTGGCGGGGGTCGCCCCACCCGGCCAGCGCGTCGCGGAAGAACTCGTCCATCCGGTATCGGTCCGGCCCGGCGACCTCGATCCGGCCGTTCAGCGGCGTGCCCACCGCGACCCTGGCGACGGCGTCGGCGACCTCGTCGCCCGCGATGGGCTGGAACGCCACCGGCGGGATCCGCACGACGTCGCCGTCCGTGGCCTCGTCGGCGATGGGCCGGACGAACTCGAAGAACTGCGTCGCGTGCACCAGCGAGAACGGGATCGGCGACTCCTCGATCAGCCGCTCCTGGGCGATCTTCGCCCGGAAGTAGTCGTTGTCGGGCATCCGCTCCGTGCCCACCACGGAGACCGCGACATGGTGACCGACCCCGGCCTCCGCCTCCGCGGCGAGCAGGTTCCCGGTGGAGGTCTCGAAGAACTTCATCACCGCGGCGGCCTCGAACGACGGCGAGTTCGACACGTCGACCACGACCTGCGCGCCCGCCACCGCCTCGGCCAGCCCTTCGCCGGTGAGCGTGTCGACGCCGGTGCTCGGCGCCGCCACCACCGCGTCATGCCCCTGCTCGGCCAGTCTGTTCACCACCTTCGACCCGATCAGGCCGGTCCCACCGACTACGACGATCTTCATCACTGTTCCTTCCGTCCGCACGAGCACCCTGTGTGCCGTTCGGTCACCAGCTAAGACAGCGCAGCTCCCGGGTCCGTGACAGCCACCGCGAGATTCCTCGCGCGATGGTCGAGGAGATCACCCAGGAACATCCTCACCACCGATCCGTCCGGTGGTGAGGATGACGCCAACCGCCTGGGTGATCACCATGCCTCCGTAGGAGTGGCCGACCAGGACGACCGGCCGTCCGATGCCGCCGATCACGTCGCGCACGTAGTCGGCGTCGCCCTCCACGCCGCGCAGCGGGTTGGCCACCGCGACGGCGGTGTACCCCCTGGCGTGGATCCGGTGGATGACGCGGTTCCAGCTCGCCGATTCGGCGAAGGCCCGTGGACCGGGACGATGACGGGCTGCTCGCTCATGGTGTGCCTTCCGTGGTCGGGACGGTCTGCTTGGACGCCGGGGAGGCCGCGCGGGCTGATCCATCCTCGCCGTCCGCCCGCCCGGCGGGCCTCACCCGTCGGGGATGACCTCGCCGCGTGCGCGGGCCGTCGTGATCGTGACGGCGACGAGCAGCACGCAGAGCGCCGCGATCGCCGCGACCACGCCGGTCACCCCGATCCACGGGGCGGCGAGCGGCAGCAGCAGGACGACGACGGCGCCGCCCAGCACCGAGGCGAAGTGGAGCACCGGCTCGCCGGCCACGATGGCGTGCACCACCCACAGCAGCACGACGTACAGCCCGACCGGGACGGCGACCGCGTAGCCGAGCGCCGACGGCGACGCCTCGACGGCGTGCCCGCTCTGCTCGACCGCCACCTCCAGCCCCGCGCCGAGCGCCGCCAGCGTGACGAAGATGCCGTAATGCCCATATCCCCACAGGTAGGACCGGTGGCGGCGGTTGCTGAGCCCCTCCCCCGCCTCGATCAGGAAGTAGAGCCACCACAGGGCGAACAGCAGGACGAGGCCGGACCCGGCGATGATCACGAAGGGGCCGCCGACCCGGCCCGCTTCGAGCGCTCCCGCCACTCCCCGGCTCGCGGCCAGGACGCTCTCCCCGAGCAGGATGATCGTGAACAGGCCGTAGCGCTCGGCGATGTGGTACGGGTGCCAGTTCGTGGACCGCGCGCGTTCCGCCCACCGTGGCACCGCGAGTTCCAGGGCGACCAGGCAGCAGAAGAACACCAGGCCGGAGGTCCAGGTCAGGACGCCCGCCTCGGCGATGAAGTAACGCAGCACCCAGCCCAGTTGCGCGACCGTGATGCCCACGGCGTACCGCAGCGCCGTACGCCGTCCGGCCGGATCTTCGATCCCGGCCCGCACCCACTGCGCCACGAGCCCGACCCGCATGATCAGGTACCCGAGCGTGATGATCCCGTAGTCGGAGTGATCGGCGGCGACGGGCACCCCGGCGGCGAGCACCAGCACCCCGGCCATCTGCACCATGGTCAGCAGCCGGTACGGCACGTCGTCGGTGTCGTAGGACGAGGCGAACCAGGTGAAGTTCATCCACGCCCACCAGATGGCGAAGAACACCTGGAGGAACGGCACCACCTCGGCGAGGCCGTGCCCCTCGGCGATCCCGTGCGCGAGCTGGGCGGTGGCGGCGGCGACCGCCACCACGAAGGTCAGGTCGAACAGCAGCTCAAGCTGGCTAGAAGCCCGGTGCGGCTCGTCGATGGCCCGAGGGCTCATCCGCACCCGAATGCGACTCGTGATACCCGCTGGTGGCAACGTCGCGCTCCTGTCACTTCAGAACGTACGGTCCGTCTGAAGACAGGACAGCACGCCGATCTGTGACAGGCGGCAAAGGGGCGGTCAGCGCGGGGACACGCCTCGTGCCCTGCGCTGGTCGCGTAGTTCGGCGCGCGCCAGCGCGTTCCTGTGCACCTCGTCGGGGCCGTCCGCGAAGCGCAGGGTGCGGACGGCCGCGTAGGCGGCGGCCAGCGGGAAGTCCTGCGAGAGCCCGGCCGCGCCGTGCACCTGGATGGCCTTGTCCAGGATCCACTGCACCGCCGCGGGGGTGGCGATCTTGATCGCCTGGATCTCGGTGTGGGCGCCCTTGTTGCCGACCGTGTCCATCAGCCAGGCCGTCTTCAAAACCAGCAGCCGGAGCTGTTCGACCCGGACCCGCGACTCGGCGATCCAGTCACGGACCACGCCCTGGTCGGCCAGCGGCCGGCCGAACGCGACCCGGTCGTCCGCCCGCGCGCACATCAGCTCGATCGCGCGCTCGGCGAGCCCGATGGCGCGCATGCAGTGGTGGATCCGGCCGGGGCCGAGCCGGGCCTGGGCGATGGCGAACCCGTCGCCCTCGCCGCCGATGAGGTTGGCGGCGGGGACGCGTACGCCGGTGAAGGTCAGCTCGGCGTGCCCGCCGTGCTCGTGGTCGTCGTAGCCGAAGACCTCCATGGCCCGCTCCACCCGCAGCCCGGGGGTGTCGCGCGGGACCAGGATCATCGACTGCTGCCGGTGCCGCTCGCCGCCGGGGTCGGTCTTGCCCATCACGATGAAGATCCGGGCGTTCGGGTTCATCGCCCCGGTGATCCACCACTTGCGGCCGTCGATCACGTATTCGTCGCCGTCCCGCCGGATCCTGGTGGCGATGTTCGTGGCGTCGGAGGAGGCCACGCCGGGTTCGGTCATCGCGAAGGACGAGCGAATGGCGCCGGCCAGCAGCGGTTCCAGCCATTCGCGGCGCTGCGCCTCGGTGCCGAACCGCGCGAGAAGCTCCATGTTGCCGGTGTCGGGTGCGGCGCAGTTGAGCGCCGCCGGGGCCAGGTGCCCGCTCCGGCCGGTGATCTCGGCCAGCGGCGCGTATCGCAGGTTGGTCAGGCCCGCGCCGTGGTCACCGGGCAGGAACAGGTTCCACAGGCCGCGCGCCCGGGCCTCGGCGCGCAGTTCGGTCATGATCGGGACCGAGTCCCACGACCATCGGTCCGGGAGCGCCGCGAGCTGGTCGCGGAAGACGGCCTCGGCCGGGTAGACGTGACCGTCCATGAAGTCCAGCAGGACTTCGCGAAGCTCCTGGGTCTCGCGGTCGAACCGGAAGTCCATCAGACGCGCTCCCTCAGTGCCGCCTCAGTGCCGCCTCACCGTCTGTCCGTGCACGTGACGGTAGCGGATCCGCTCACGGTCGCTCCCACACATGATCCAGGAAGTCGGCGATCAGAGGGGCGATCCCCGGGAGCTCCTCTTCCAGGGCGAAGTGGCCGGTGTCGAGGATGTGGATTCGGGCGTCGGGGAGGTCGCGCCGGTAGGCGTACGCGCCCGCTTCGGTGAAGAACGGGTCGCCGCCACCCCAGGTGATGAGGGTGGGCGGAGTGTGCTTGCGCAGCCACTTCTGCCAGGTGGCGTAACGCTCGACGTTGGAGTGATAGTCGAAGGCGAGCGCGACCTGGGCCTCCTTGCGGCCCGGCAGGTCGAGGAAGTGCTGGTCGAGGATCCAGCTCTCCGGAGCGAGGAGTTCGGGGTGGGCGACGCCGGTCTCGTACTGGCCGCGCGTGCCGGGCAGGGTGAGCAGCCCGCGGATGGTGTCCTCGGCGCCGGGCTGATCGGGGCGCAACGCGATGAAGTCGCGGGCCGCGTCGGACAGGCCCTCCTTGTAGGCGTTGCCGTTCTGCACGACCAGGCCCTTGATCCACTCGGGGTGCCGCTCGGCGAGCCGGAACCCGATGGGCGCGCCGAAGTCGAAGACGTACATCACGAAGCTCGTCAGGCCGAGCTTCCGGACGAAGCCCTCGGTGATGTCGGCGAGCCGGTCGAAGGAGTAGGTGAAGTCGGCCGGGGCTTCGGTGTACCCGAAACCGGGGTAGTCGAGCGCGATAAGCCGATACTCGCCGCCCAGCGCGTCGATGAGACGGCGAAACTGGTGCGAGGCGGACGGGAAGCCGTGCAGGAGCAGCATGACCGGCACATCGGACCGCCTCGGCAACGACTCACGATAGAAGACGCGGACACCGTCCACGTCGAGGTGCTGGTGAACGGTATGGGGGACCTGGAGCAACGCCACTTCTAATGCCTTTCGCCATAGATGACACGTTAGTTATAGCCACGGACGATCTAATGTGTCAATTTGGCGATGTAGCATTAGAGGATGAGCGAGTCCGGCCCCCTGATCGGGGAACCCCTTGCCCTGGACCTGGTCAACACCCGCCCGGTCGCGGGCGACCTGCTGACCACGCCCGGCCACCTGCGCGCCTGGCTGGGTTCGCAGGCCGACCGGTTCACCGACGCGTGGGACCTCCGCGACGCCGAGTTCACCGCCGCCGACCTGGCCGCCGTGCGCGACCTCCGCGAGCGCACGGCGCGCGTCCTCGACCACGTCCGCGCCGGTACCCGGCCGCCGGCCGCCGACCTGGAGGCCCTCAACCAGGCTCAGCGCGCCGCCCCCGCCGTCGGCGCGCTGAGCTGGAACGGCGAGGCGATCACGGCCGCCCGCCGTCGCGACGGCACCCCCGGCTCCCGATTGACCACCTGGCTGGCCGAGGCGGTGGCCGGCCTGCTGGTGAACCCGGACGTGGCCAAGATCCGCCAGTGCGAGGCCGCCGACTGCGTCATGCTCTTCCTGCCCGCCCACCCCCGCCGCCGCTGGTGCTCGGCGGCCCGCTGCGGCAACCGCGTCCGCGTCGCCCGCCACTACCAGCGCCGCAAGACCGTCTGAGACCGCCCGGACGCGGCCTCAGACGGCGGCGGTGCTCGCCGCGCAGCGCATGGTCCTGCCCTTCTTCACCAGCGTGAAGTCGCCGGCGAGATAGAGAGGAGGGCCGACAGGGCGGCGGGATCCTGGACCGCCGACATCGGCGGCCCTCCGTCGATCACGAGGGTGGGCACGCCGCGGATGCCCGTCCGCGTGGCGCGGTCCTCGTCGGCCCGTACCTCGGCGCTGAAGGCGTCGCCTTGCAGCAGGTCGGCGACGGAGCCCGGGGCGAGCCCGGCCTCGACGGCCAGCGTCCGCAGGACGTCCAGGTCGGCGAGGTCGCGGCCCTCGGTGTGGTAGCCGTGCAGGAGCCGTTCCAGTACGGCGTCGCCCCGGCCCTCGTCCGCCGCGAGGTGCACCAGGCGGTGGGCGTCGAAGGAGTTGACCGGCCTGGCCAGGTGCAGGTTGAGTTCGAGCCCTTCGGCCTGGCCGAGCCTCCGGATCAGCGCCACGCGTGCGGCGGCTCGGGCCGGATCGCTCTGATACCGGGCGATGACCTCCGCCGCGGTCGGGCCCGGGGTGCGGCCGCCGCCCGGGTCGAGTTCGAAGCTGCGCCAGACGACGTGCGCGTCCGTCCGGTCCTTCAGCGCGGTGGAGAGGCGTCGCTTGCCGATGTAGCACCAGGGGCACAGCAGGTCGAAGTACACCTCGATGTTCACGGGCGGTGGTCCTTTCGGCGGGCGTCGGCGGGCGGAGTGGTCGTACGCCGCACGGTAAGGGTCAGCACGGCGAGCGCGACGAGCAGGGGGATCGTGATGAGCGCGTGCACGTGCAGGCTGTGCGCGAACGCGTCGCGGGCGGCCTGGACGAGCGGGCGGCCGAGGGCCTCGGGCAGCGGCCGTGCCGCCCGGAGCGCGGCGGGCAACGTCTCGCGCGCGGCCTCGGCGACCGCGACGGGCAGGCCCTCGGGGGCGTTGCGGGCCAGGTGGCCGCCGTAGACGCCGGTGGCGATGCCGCCGAGTACGGCGATGCCGAGCGCGCCCCCGAGTTCGGCGCCGGTCTCGGAGATCGCCGACGCGGCTCCGGCGCGTTCCGGCGGGGCGGCGGCGACGATCAGGCCGGTGCCGAGCGCCATGAACGGGGTCAGTCCGGCGAACAGGAAGACGGACCCGGCCACCAGGACGACCGGATCGGTGTCCACCTGCGTGAGCAGGACCGGGCCGATGAGCGCGAACGCGGCCCCGGCACTCATGAGGACGACGGGCCGGATCCGGCCGGTGAGGCCGGAGACGACCAGGGCCACCACCGTCCCGGCGATCGCGGTGGGCAGTTGCCACAGCCCGGCCGCGAGCGGGGACAGGCCGAGGACGAGTTGCAGGTACTGCGAGGTCAGCAGGCTGGTCCCGAAGAGCACGACCCCCACGACGACCATGCCGGCGACGGACACGGAGAAGGCGGGGAGGGCGAAGAGCCGCAGGTCCAGGAGGGGGTGGGGCAGCCGTCGCTGGCGGCGCACGAAGACGGCGGCGAGCACCGCCCCCGCGAGCAGGGCGGCTACCCCGGGCGGGGTGAGGCCGTGGACGGCGAGGTCCTTGACGCCGTACACGATCGTCAGCGGGGTCAGCAGCGACAGGGCCACGCTGGCCGCGTCCAGCCGTCCGGCGGTCCTCTCGCGCGGCTCGGGGATCAGGAAGGGGCCGGTGACCAGCAGCAACGCCATCGCCGGGACCGCGAGCAGGAACACCGCGCCCCACCAGGAGTACTGCAGCAGCACGCCGCCGACCAGCGGGCCGAGCGCGCCGCCGCCCATGAACGCCAGCATCCAGATCGTGATCGCCAGGGCGCGCCGGCGTGCGTCGTGGAACAGGGCGCGGATCAGCGCCAGTGAGGAGGGCGCGAGCGCGGCGGCGGCGACGCCCTGGGCCGCCCGCGCCGCGATGAGCGCCTCCGCGCTCGGGACGTAGGCGGCCGCGACGGACGCGCAGGTGAAGGCGACGGCGCCGGTGAGCAGCAGCCGGCGGTGCCCGAGGCGGTCGCCGAGCGTCCCCATCGCGACCAGCGATCCGGCGACCATGAACCCGTAGACGTCGGTGATCCACAGCAACTGGGGCCCGTCGGGTTCCAGTTCGGCGCTCAGGCTGGGCAGCGCCAGGTAGAGCACCGACATGTTCATCATGACCAGCACGGCGGGGACGCCGAGGACCGCCAGCGCGATCCACTCCCGGGCGCCCGCTCCGGCCTCGGTCTCAGTCGCCGTCATGGCCGGTGGGGACGAGCAGGGTCTTGCCGAAGGTGGCGCGCGACTCGATCGCCCGGTGCGCGGCGGCGGCCTCCTCCAGTGGGAAGGTCTGGCCGATGACCGGTCGCAGCCCGCCTTCGGCGGCCAGGGCGAGCGCGTCGGCGATGAGCGCGCGGGCCTGGGCCGGGGTCGGCGCGGAGGTGAGGCCGATGACCTGGATGGAGCGGGACCGGAGGCTGGTTTCGTCGTGTTCGGCGTCGGCTCCGGCGGCCATGCCGTACGCGCTCACACGCCCGCCGTCGCGCAGCTCTCCGACCGCCTCGGTGCCGATGCGGCCGCCGACGCCGTCGAAGACGAGGTCGAGCCCGGCGCCGCCGGTCGCCTCGCGCACGCGCTCCAGCCAGCCGGGGCGCCGGTAGTCGACGTAGGCGGCCGCGCCGAGGGAGGTGACCAGCTCGGCCTTGGCGTCGCCCCCGGCGGCCCCGATCACATGGGCGCCGGCCGCGGCGGCGAGCTGCACCAGCAGGGTGCCGACGCCGCCGCCGGCGGCCTCCACGAGGACCCGCTCCCCCGGCTTGATGTCCGCCTGCCGGTGCAGCAGCAAAGCCGTGCGCCCGTCGGCCAGCAACGCGACCGCGTCCCTGAGCGCCAGGCCCGCCGGCACCGGAACCGCGTCTTCCGCCCGCGCCAGTGCCCGTTCGGCGTAGCCGCCCTCGCCGCCCGTGGTGGTGACCACGACCGTGCCGACCAGGCCGGGATCCACGCCGGGCCCCACGGCGGCGACACGGCCGCCGACGCCGTTGCCGGGCACGCGAGGAAGCGCCGGCCTGCCGAACGGCCCGTCGCCCGCGCGGACCTGCGTCTCGACGAACGTGATGCTCGCGTACGCCACGGCGACGACCACCTGCCCCGGGCCGGGCACCGGATCGGCCACCTGCCGGACCTTCAGGACCCGCGGCCCGCCGAACTCCTCCATCACCACTGCTCGCATGACGCTCCCCCATAAACGGACAGAAACACTTCGTTTGGGAACGCTATAACGGAGTGAATCGCTTCGCAAGGCGGCTACAGTGGGGGCATGGCCCGCAAAGCCGCCAGGCACGCAGAAGCGGAACGCAACGACCAGGCCCTGCTGGAGGCCGCGAAGAAGGTCCTGGCCGTGGACGGCGCGCACGCGTCCGTGGCGGCGATCGCCGCCCGCGCCGGAGTCGGCATCGCGAGCCTCTACCGCCGCTACCGGTCCAAGGACGAGCTCTTCCAGCACCTGTGCGCGCTCTCCCTCGACCAGTGGATCCGGGCCGCGGAACACGGGCTGGAGCACGACGACCCGTGGGAGGGGCTCGCCTCGTACATCGGCGCGTGCGTCGAGTTCAGCGGCGGCTCACTCGGGCCGCTGGCCGGGACGATCGCCGTCACGGATGAGATGGCGGCCAAGTTCACCCGGTCCGACGAACTGCTGCGGCGCCTGGTAGACCGGGCGCACCGCGCGGGTGTGCTCAGGGCCGACGCGGCGGTCATGGACATCTCCCTCCTGATCGAACAGCTCGGCAAGTCCCCCCTGATCGAGCAACTCGACCGCCAGGGCCGCACCGACCTCCTCGACGCGGCCCGCGAGGCCAGAAAACGAACGATCACCATCGCCCTGGACGGCCTCCGCCCCACCCACTCCCAACTCCCCGGCAACACCCCCGCCCCAGCCCTCCTGTCGGACCGCTGGGACCACACCCCCACCTGACCAGCGACCACGCCAAGGTGTGGATAGCCGAAGGTTTCCCGCCATCAGGCCCAGGCCCGGCTCACCGGCCCCAACCGGCTGGCGGGGCCGGTCGGTTTGGCCCCCTTACGTCGCCGCCGCGTTTCGTGAAGTGCTTCGGGGCCTTCTAGGACGCTATGGCGCCGAGCTGGCGCATCAGTGAGAAGACATCGACGACCGCCCAGGTCTGGACGATCCGGCCGTTGGTGAAACGGGCGATGATGACCTCCTTGTAGCTGACGGACTTGCCGGTGGGCGGCAGGCCCATGTAGTCGCCCAGGTGCGTGCCGGTGCAGGTGTTCCTGGTGACGACCCGGTCCTCCTCGGCGATCACGTCCTCGACCTCGACGCGCAGGTCGGGGAAGGCGCGATGGAGGGTCACGAGCACCTCGTTCAGCGCCTCCCTTCCCGTCTTGCCGAGTGGCAACGGGGTCCCGATCAGCACGTCGGGGTCGATGACCTCGTCGATCGTCTTGGCGATGACCTGCTCGTCGCCCGAGCTGATGGCGGCGTGGAAGCGCCGGAGGATCTCCTTGTTGCGGGCCGCTGACATGTGACCTTCCCCTTGGTTGTCGCTCATGACCACGCGACGAACGGGCGAGCGCCCCGGGGACAACGCGGCGCCGGAGATTCAGAGCTGTTCGAGCCGCCCGCTGAGGAATCGCCGCTCGGGCGTGGAGGTGGCCAGGCCGAGCGCCCGGCGGTAGGCGGCCCTGGCCTCGGCCGGGCGGCCGAGACGGCGCAGCAGGTCGGCGCGGGTGGAGTGGTAGTAGAGGTAACCGTCCAGGCCGAGGCCGTCCACGATGCGCAGCGCGTCGGCGGGCCGGCCGGACTGGGCGATCGCCACCGCGTGGTTGAGCTCGACCACCGGCGAGCCGGTGAGCTCGAACAGCCGGCCGTACAGCCGGGCCACCTGGGGCCAGTCGACGCGCCGCCGCGCCTGCAGCGACGCGATCGCGGCCTGCACCACGTAAGCGCCGCGCCCGCCCATCGCCAGCGCCATGTCGAGCACCGCCTGTCCCTCGTCGATCTGGCGCAGGTCCCACAGCGATCGGTCCTGGTCGTCGAGCAGTACGAGGTCCTCGTCCCGCTCGCCGGAGAACCTGGCCCGCCGCCGGGCGTGGTGGATCGTCATCAGGGCCAGCAGCCCGTACGCCTCCGGTTCCCCGGGCATCAGCCCGGCCAGCACGCGTCCCAGGCGGATGGCCTCGGCGGCGAGGTCGACGCGGCCCCGGTAGCCTTCGTTGTAGATCAGATAGAGCACGGCCAGCACCGCGTCCAGGCGGTCGGGCAGCCGGTGCGCGTCGGGCACCGCGAACCTGATCCCGGTCGCCTTGATCTTGGCCTTCGCCCGGGTCAGGCGCCGCTTCATGGTCTCCTCGGACACCAGGAAGGCGCGGGCGATCTCGGCGGTCTCCAGCCCTCCGAGCGCCCGCAGCGTGAGCGCCACCTGTCCCTCCAGCGGCAGCGCCGGGTGGCAGCAGGTGAAGATGAGCTCCAGCCGCTCGTCCTTGATCGCGGTGTCGTCGAAGGGGTCCATGGTCGGCTCCTGTATCGCCAGCAGGTGAATCTTCTCGGCCCGGGTGCGTTCCCTGCGGATCCGGTCGATGGCGCGGTTACGGGCGGTGGTCACCAGCCACGCGCCCGGCTTGTCCGGTGTGCCGGCCACCGGCCAGTGCCGCACCGCCGCCGCGAACGCCTCCTGCGCGGCCTCCTCGGCCCGATCGAAGTCGCCGAGAAAGCCGACCAGCGAGGCCAGCACCCGGCCCCATTCCTCCCGGAAAACGTCCTCCAGCACGATCGGAATCACATCACCCGCTTGCGTTCCAGGGGCCTCACCTCGACCGTGCCACCGAAGCGCGCGGCGGGGACGCGCGCCGCCAGTTCCAGCGCCTCGTCGAGGTCGGCGGCCTCCACCACGCAGAACCCGCCGAGCACCTCCTTGGTGTCCGCGAACGGGCCGTCGGTCAGCAGCGTGCGCCCCCCGTGCACGCGTACACAGGTCGCCGTCTCGACCTGCTGGAGCCGGACGCCGGTGACGAACCGGTCGTCGACGCTCACCGCGAGCAGGTCCTCGTACGCGGCCTCACGTTCCGCCTCCGGCAGCGCCTCCAGGTAACCGGGTTCGGCATAGATCAGCAGGGCGTACTGCATCGCGACCTCCAGGTCATAGGACTGTCATTTTCCCGACGAACGAGCAGCCCCGGAAGGGACGCCTCGGCGCGCCCATTTCCGAAACGCGTTCCCGCGAAGGGCGGCATGGGAGACGCAGATCACATTCGCGCCCGTCCCGTGACGCCGGGGCGGGCCGTCCATGGGGTGACTGCAAAACCGGCAGAAGGAGCCCACCATGGAAGCCCGCCTCTACTACGCGGACAACCCCGTTGCCGCGAAGGTCGGCAAGTACCTCGTCTCGGCGAGCAAGATCGTGCATGATTCGGGTCTCCCCGCCTCGACGCAGGAGCTGGTGGCGCTGCGGATCAGCCAGATCAACGGCTGCGGCGCCTGCGTCGACATGCACACCAAGGACGCCGCGCACGCCGGGGAGACGCCGACACGGCTCAACCTGGTCGCGGTGTGGCGCGAGGCCACGGTCTTCACCGACGCCGAGCGGGCCGCCCTGGAACTGGCCGAGCAGGGCACCCGCGTCGGGGACGCCGCCGGCGGCGTCCCCGACCAGACCTGGGCGAACGCCTCCGCGCACTACGACGAGGATCAACTCGCCGCGCTCGTGTCCCACATCGCCCTCATGAACGCCTGGAACCGGCTCAACGTCATCACCCGGCAACCGGCGGGCGACTACACGCCGGGCCAGTGGGGCTGACGGCCGTGATCCACGCCGGGCGAGAGGGACGTACGCCGACCGCTCCCGCCCGGCCGGCTCGTCGTTCGGACCTTTCCCAACACCTTCGCGCGGAGAACCCATGGACGTGACACACCGTGGTCGCCGCCGGGCTCTGGTGGTCGGGCTGGGCGTCAGCGGGATCGCCACGGCGCTGCGGCTCCGGCAGATCGGGCTTCGGCTGGGTGAGCTTCGCCAGCCCCGACGCGGCGAACGAGGCGGCCAGCAGCGCCTGCACGATCCACAGAAGCACGTTCATCGGGGCGCCCCACCCTCTGCCGCGGATCCGAAGCCCGACGTCGCCACGGCCGCACCGCCCACGCGGAAGACCGGAAAGTTGTCGCTCATACCCAGCCGACGAACGCCCCCCTCCGGGGGGACAGCCCGGGATCGACTCGCCCGCCGTCAGTGCCGCGAAGGACACCGGAATGGGCCGCAGGCGTGAAAGGAGAAGGTCAGGGTGCGACCGGCGTGGGATTGGTTGCGCGCCCTGAGGGATTCGAACCCCCGACCGTCGGATTAGAAGACAGCTTGCCAAAAGGAGCGGATCACGCCCCTGAGCTGCACATAAGGCGACAGCGCGATCTAGAAGCCTCTCTATTGGGCAAGAATTGGGCAAAGATCAAGCCTGAGGCCGTTCTCTCGCCCCTGTTTCCCAGACATGCGAAACGCCCTCCGAGAGTCATCTCTCGGAGGGCGTTTACTCTCGTGACGGGGCAGGATTTGAACCTGCGACCTCTGGGTTATGAGCAGGACGCCAACCGTCTCAGGTGACTCACGGCGTCCGTCCTCACGCCTTGGCGGGCACAACCAGACCGCTGGCGAGCATCCAGGGATTCACCAGGAAGGCGGGAGACGGCGATCGAAGGTGTCCCGGACATCCATGCTCGGCGTGATGCCATATGCCCGAAGGAGTTGACCGGCTCCGGCGAGGGCTTCCCCTAGCTTGCCCTCTGGCAACTCATTCACCTCCAGGCCGTTATGACTGAGCATGAAACCGACCTCGCGAATGAGCTGGTAAGGGTCGTAGTGCTGCTGTCCACTCATCAGAACTCCCCTTTACCAAGCCTTCTCGGTGATGCGTTCGTACGCTTCGATGTAGCGTGCGCGGGTGGCGTCAACGATGGCCTGCGGCACCTCGGGCGCCGGCGCCTTCTTGTCCCATCCGGTACCGGCCGCCCAGTCCCGGACGAACTGCTTGTCAAAGGCGAACTGTGGTCGCCCTGGATTCCAGTCCTCCAGAGGCCAGAAGCGAGACGAGTCCGAAGTCAAAACTTCATCCCCCAGGGTCAGCACGCCGTTCGCGTCCCAGCCGAACTCAAGCTTGGTGTCCGCGATGATGATGCCGCGTTCCCGGGCGATCTCAGCTCCGCGCGCATACACATCAAGGGTGATCCGGCGAAGATCTTCGGCTACCTCTGCGCCTTCCTGAGCGACTACATCGCGCAAGGTGATGAACTCATCATGAGCCCCGATATCCGCCTTTGTGGTCGGGGTGAAGATGGGCTCCGGGAGTTGAGATCCCTCAACCAGACCAGCGGGCAGGGACACACCCGACACGGCCCCATCGCGTTCGTACTCCTTGAGCCCGAGACCGGCGAGATACCCGCGGGCGATGCACTCGACCTGCACCATGTTCAGCTTGGCGCATCGTACGGCGCGCCCGGCGAACTCCGCCGGCACGTCGGTGGCGGAGACGACATGGTTCGGCACGATGTCCGCGAGTTGCTCGAACCACCACAGCGAAAGCTGCGTGAGGACCTTCCCCTTGTCCGGGATCGGCGTGGGAAGGATCACGTCGTAGACGGACACGCGGTCCGACGCCACCAGGATGATGTCGCCGCGATCCTCGTACACATCCCGGACCTTCCCGGAGTGAATGAGCTTCACTATGCTCCCTGATCTTCCGCGAGCCTGTATTCGTACGTAGACCAGCGACCCGAGACAGTCACGGATTCGCCGTACTCGATGACGTCGCCTTCCTGGTCATACAACCAGTTCCGCCCCCTCAGAACTGGCATCCCCGGCTGAAGACCAAGGTCCTCCGCCTCTTGCTCGGTCGCTACTGCGGCGCACTGCTGGTCACGTCCCGAGGTGGCAACTCGTCCCGTCTGCTCTGCTATGTAGGTCGGCGTGCCCTGCATGAGACGCTCGGCGGTCAGCAACCTGGGTGCATGCTCAGCCAAGGCGGCATCGAACCACGAAACAGATGCGGACACTGGCGTGTTCGTCTCCGTGTTCATGGTGATCCGGTGGCGCCGGATGGCGTTGGCACCAGATTCCAATCCGAGCGCGTCGGCTACCTGACCTGGTGCGCTGACCACCTCACACGCCTTGATGCGAGCCGCTTCGTTCGCCGGGTAGATCCGTCCGGTACGACGAATCGTTTGAAAGCGGTCGCGCGCGGAAGTGTGCTGCTCCTTGAGCACCGTCACGACGGTCCCGATTCCAGGCACCGCCCTGACAAGCCCCTCGGAGCGCAGTGAGGCGAGGACCTTCGTGGCCGTGGCCAATGAGATCCCCCAGTCACGAACGATCCGGCGAGCAGACGGGATAGCGTCGCCATCCTTGAGTTCGCCGGACTGGATCTGGTTGCGGATGTGGGTGACGACCTGCACATACGGCGGGTCTTGGCGCTGAATGCTCGGCGACATCCGGTTCCCCTCTCCCGGCAAATCGGGCGTTCTAGTACACCGGTCACCATAAGCCTAGTCCACCTGGCATGACGCATGACAATCGCCCCGGCACTCCCTCTTGACGGTGTACTAGTACACCGTCTATGTTCTGCGTACTAGTACACCAACGCGGCACTACTCGGAAGGCGGTCCGACGGGATCGCGCGTCGACATCGCAAGGACCGCTTCGGCCGACGGGCCGAACGCACTTGAAGCTTGAGACCCACATCCGTGTTTGCCGCCTCGCGCCGAATAAGGCGGCCACGCAGGGCGAACGGCCCTGCCTTCACTCCTGAACTTCACCGTAGAAGGGAGTGGTCGCCATGCCCTACGAGGCGACCGTGGACGACGACGACTTGCCGGACTTCGATCCGGTGGATCTTGCCCGCTTGCTTGTCGGTATAGAGGAGCGCTTCCGCCGCCCGGCCCGTATCGACACTCCCGAGGAGATCCGCGCATGGCTCGCTGAGCGCGATCACCGGCCGGACGTACAGCCCTGACCGTTCCATCCACCCGTTCGATTCGGGGCGGCCCCCCATCCACCAAGACACGGGGCCGCCCCACTCCCATCACAAAGGAGTACCCCCATCATGCCGCGAAAGACGATGGACGCCCAGTCCGAGCCCGACTCCCCGACCGGCTGGCAGCACGACGAGCCGCCCGCGTGGGGCGCGAAGTCCGGCGGGTGCCGGGAAGCGTACGACACGCTGCTCGCCCAGAAGCGCACCGCCCAGGCCGACCAGGGCAAGGGTGGCAAGCGATGAGCCGCGTTGAGTACTGCACGCCGTGCCAGGGCAACGGCACCGTGCGCGAGACGACCGTTGAAATGGTGCCGGGCAGTCACCCGCGCCTGGTGGAGGTCTCCTACACCTGCCCCACCTGCGGCGGCTCCGGCCGCGTCGGCGCCGCCCACTAGGAACGCCCGTCTTCGCGTGCGCCTGGCTGTGACGCACGCGAACGGCGACGACTGATCCCCCGCTACGCCCGCGTCCCGGGCCGGTGTTACCAACACCGGCCCGGGACCTTTCCAGATCACATCCCCTGCCCGAGGAGAGATCCATGCGCCACGCTTTCACACCGCCCGGCGCCGCGCCCAGGGCGCTGGTCAACATCCTGGCTCGCAACGTGGCTGGCCTGCCGCGCCATCTGGCCGACAATGCGGCCTGCCGGTTCGATCCGGAGTTGCACACCGGCCCCGACGCCTTCACCGCCGAGTCCGACCAGGACCGCGCGGCGCGCGTGCAGGTCGCCCGCGAGGTTTGCGCCGAGTGCCCGGTGTGGGCCTCCTGCCTGTTCCACGCTCTCGCGGTCCGCCCCGGCGCCGGGGTGTGGGCCGGGCTGACCGCCGACGAGATCGCCGCCCTGCCCGGCCCCGCCGACGCTGCCGCGTGCGCGCCGCGTGAGGTGGCCTGATGGGCCGGATCCGCGCCGCGTTCTGGGACCCGGCCGGGGCACGCTATGGCGTCCCCACCTACCCGTGGCGGATGTCGCCGCCGCATCTGCTCACCATGCGCCAGCTGGCCGCCGCCGGGCTTCGGCCGGGCGGTCAGGGCGTGCAGGCGCAGGTGCTGTGGCGCTCGCGCCGTCACGGCGCGCCGGGCGTGCGCGCCGCCTACCTGTACGACGTGCGGTTCGCGCTGCCCAAGCGCACGCCGAGCCCGGCCCAGCGCGCCGCGCTGAGCAAGGCCAACGCCGCCCGCCGCACCTGCCCCGGCTGCGGCCGGGACGCCGGTTACGTACTGCCCCGCCACCTGGGGACCTGCCTGGACTGCGCCAAGGAGGCCGCATGACCCCCCGTTCCCTGCCGGTGGCCGTCATCCCCACCGGCACCGCCGACGTTTCGCCGCCGAGTACGTTCCGCGTGGCGATCCGCGACGACAACGGCGCCACCCTCGGGCACCTGCCCGGCACCACGCTCACCGAGACGCGTGAGGTCCTGGACCGGATGCACGCGGCCTACCCGTGCTCGGTCCTGCAAGCGCTGTTCCACGATGACGATCTCGGCGGCTGGCGCGATGTCACCGCCGATGACATGGACCGGATGGCCGATGCCGCCGCCGCCCGCGTGCTGGCCGCGATCCTGGCCACCGGCGCCCTGCCGCGCATCTCCTGGACGCTGCACCCCTTCGACCCGGGCACGCTGCGCGGGTCGGCCGACACCCCCGGACAGGTCCGCGAGTACGCCCGCGCGTGGGAGCTGGCCCTGACCGACTGCGAGGACGACGGCGGCACCCGCGTGTGTGCCACGGGCGCCTTCCGGGGGGTCGAGGTCCGCATCTGCGGCTACTCCCGCAAGGGGGTGACGTCCTGATGGCGCGGAATCCCGCACCGCCGCCTTTCGCCGAGCGGTCTCATGCTTCCACACCGCCCGCCGGGGGCGCGGCGCGTCGGCCGCCGGATGCTCCCGGCCGGGCGGGCGGCATCAAACGCTGGCCGCTGGTGCTGCTGGCACTGCCCGCCGCCGTGGCCACCTGGTCAGGCTGGGTCGGGCTGGGTGAGAAGACCGGTTTCGGCATGGTCAAGCTGCTGCCCGGGCTGACGGACTTCGAGCTGAACACCGCGATCACCTTGCCGATCGGCGTCGAGGCGTACGCGGCGTTCGCCCTGTCGGCGTGGCTCACCTCCGCTGATGTCGCGCCGTCCACCCGCCGTTTCGCCAAGACGTCGGCCCTGGGCTCGCTCGCTTTGGGCATGCTCGGCCAGATCGCCTATCACCTGCTGGAGACGGCGAAGTTGCGGCATGCCCCGCCCGCCGTGGTGGTCGTGGTGGCCTGCCTGCCGGTGCTGGTGCTCGGCATGGGCGCCGCGCTCGGTCACATGCTCGCCCGCGACGTCACGCACGCACCGGTGCCCGCAGGCACAGGCCCGGACACCGGCCCGCCGGACGACGACACGACCACGGCCAACGACAGGAACGGGGCCGGGGGTGAGGTCATCGACGTGACGGCCACGGTCCACACCACCGAGCCGCCCCTGTCGCACGACAGCCCCGGGTACGTACCCGAGCCGCTACCCGAAGCCCTCGCCACCCGCGCCGCAAGCCGCTTCCTGCCCGACGTCATCACCGGCGACGTGCCGGGAGTACGCGCCATCAAAGCCGAACTCGGCATCGGCCAGGACAAGGCGCAGCAGGTCAGGGCGTACCTGACAGGGCTGGCCAAGTCCTGACCCACTACCCCGCCCCCAGGCCTGTGCCCGCGAAGCCGTACCCGGGGGCGGCCCCAACCCGCGAAGGAAGGGATCACCAATGTCCCACGACAACGACACCGGCGGCATCGGCCCGCCGCCGAGCGCGGCGGACGGCATCGAACACGCGCTCGCCGCGTGGCAGAACGACCCGGCGACCATGTGCGACCGGCCGGGGTGCCCGGACTGCTGGGGGCGGGTGCTGTGAAGACCGCCATCGCGCTGTTCTGCGCCGCCCTGGCCCTGGCCGCCGTCCTGGCCCTGCCCGCCGTCCCGCTCGGCGTCGCCGTCGCGCTGACCGTGTGCGGGCTGGTGTTGACCGTGGCCGCCGGCGGCGCGCTCATCCTGGCCTACTGGCGGCGGCCATGACCGGCCGCATCCCCGCCCGGCCGCGCGCCCGCACGTCCGGGTGGCGCGGCGCCGCGCTGGTCTGCCTGATCGTGTGGGCGCTGGCCGCGTGGGTCCGCGACGTGCCGGACCTGCCGCCGGTGACCGTCTTCGGCGGCGGGTTCGCCGCCGGAGTTGTGACCGCCTACGCGCTGTCATCTGCCGCGTTGCGCCTGTCGCGTCGGTACGGCGTGCGCGCCTCCCGCCGGAGAGTCCGATGAAGGCCCGTATCCGCCGTGCCCTACAGGTCGCCCTGGCCGCGCTGATGCTGGCCATGGCCCTGCTCGGTCACACCGCGTTGTTGCTGCTCGGCGCTGCCGACGCCTACGTGACCGCCGTCATCGGCACCCGCCGTATCGGCCGGATCGCCTGGGAACTGGCCACCGTGATCCGTACCACCTACCTCAAGGAGACGCGCCGATG
>NZ_JARLTC010000046.1 GCF_029382225.1 Spongiactinospora sp. TRM90649 | reverse complement strand
GACGCCGCCGGTAGCGACGCTGACGTTGCGGATCGCGCCCGGCTCTGTGCGGGCGCGTGTCCGGAGCAGTCAGCTCCCCGGCGCCCCGTCTAGGGGGTGGGGCGCCGGACCACCAAACGCCTCCCCAACCGAAAGGTAACGAGCATGAACAAGACCGAACTGACCGCTGCCGTCGCCGACCTCACCGGCCAGTCGAAGAAGGACACCGCCGACGTCATCGACGCGGTGTTCGGCGTCATCCAGGCCGAGGTCGCCGCTGGCCGCAAGGTGAGCGTGCCCGGGTTCGGCGCCTTCTCGCCCGTGGAGCGCGACGCCAGGATCGGCCGGAACCCCTCCACCGGGGAGCCGGTGAAGGTCGAGGCCAAGACCGTGCCCGTGTTCAAGGCGGGGAGTGAGTTCAAGGCCGCCGTCAACGGCCTGAAAGCCACCGCGGCCGCCTGACCACCGTCCGCGCCCCGCCGTACAGTGCGCCCCCGCCGTCTCAGGAGGAGCGGGGGCGTTCTGCTGTCGGGGCCCACCCTGATGGGGTGCTCCTGGGCCGGTGAGCGTGCGGTGAGGTCGCGGTGAGCGTGCGGTGAGCGCGGCCAGCGAGGCTCACGACATGGACCGGGTCACACAGAACGGTGTGACCTGGAAAGCGATCGGAGAACTCATGTCCATCTGGAAACGCGGTCTCGCCCTCGCGGGAACGGCCCTCACCCTCGCCGCCGGCCCCGCCCTGCTGGGCTCGGCACCCGCCGCCGCGGCGCCGATCACCGCCCCCTCCAACATGGCCGCAGGGTGGAGTTACCAGGGGGCCTATCCCGGCACCCCGTCAGGTCTCAACGCATGCCACCGGGACGGACGCCAATCCATCCACCCCCACGAGTGCAGGTATGTCCCCGAGAACTGGCCCGTAGCCGCCAGATATCAGCTGTGGTTCTGGGTCAACTGATAGCGATCACCGTCGCCGGCAGCGGCAATCAAAGTCTTACCGTATGTGACTGGTAACGGAACGTAACACGCTGTCAAAGTCCTTCCTGTCCCACCTCGCCCCCTGCCAGACCATCCCTGACTGGCCGAGGCTCCGGGACAGGAAGGACACCCCCCATGCGCCGCCTCTCCGCCATGGCCGGCACCACGCTGGCCACATTCGCGCTCCTGCTCCCGATGGCGGGCCCAGCCCACGCGGACCCCCCAGGCATCCCGAGCGCCCAAGAGGCCGCTGACAAACTACAGCAGCTCGTGGTGGCTCCGGAAGAGAACGAAGCCACATACGATCGCGATCTTTTCCCGCACTGGATCACCGTGTCGGGAGCCTGCAACACGCGCGAGACCGTCCTGAAGCGCGACGGGGTCGACGTGGTGACCAACTCCTCCTGCGCCGCCGTCTCCGGCAGTTGGTACTCGCCCTACGACGGAGCCACCTGGACCGCCGCCAGTGACATCGACATCGACCACATGGTCCCGCTGTCCGAAGCATGGAAGTCGGGCGCCTGGGCGTGGACGACGGCGCAGCGCCGCGCCTTCGCCAACTCGCTCGGCGACAGCCAGCTGTGGTCGGTGACCGACAACGTCAACCAGGGCAAGGGCGACAAGGACCCGTCCGTGTGGCGCCCGCCGCTGGAGTCGTTCTACTGCACCTACTCGCGATCGTGGATCGACGTGAAGTACGACTGGGGGCTCACCGCACAGCAGGCCGAAGTTGACGCCCTGGAGGACATGCTCGCCACCTGCTGAACGACCAGGTGCCCACTTGCCTGATCGGATACGCCGACGGCTGATCGACGGCCCCGCCTCGCCATGGCCGAGGCGTGGGCCGTCCGCGTGTCAGGCCAATGGGAGTCACGCGGCCCCTGACGTGCGCCCCCGCGCTCCCCACAGTGCGGAGGCGCTCTCGCCGGGGCTGTGTCGGACGCTACGCCGCACCACGCCATCCGGCAAGGCCGGTTACCGCATACCTGCCCAGCCGATATGAGACGCCGACCGACCGCCGTTGCGAGCTCTCGACGGCGGTATCTCCGGCAAGGCCTGCGACATCGAACCGTCGTACCGGCCATCCTTCGCCTGATGGGGGTTACGGCCGGTCGTCTCGTTCCACAAGGTGCGGCGTGTTCGAGTACGGGGTGTGTATTTTCTAGGAATATGATTAATCACGTGTTGAGAGACGACTCCCCTGAAGCCACCGTCGCCCGGCTGGAAACGGCCTGCCAAGAGGTCTTCCGCGCCCTGGAGAAGGGCGGCCAGACTGCCGACCACATCCACGACATCGCCAGCTGGAAGCCCGGAGCTGATCTCCACTTCTACCGCCACATGACCCGGCGCGATGCGATGGAAGAGCTGAAGCAGCTCAATCCCGAACTCGAAGACGACGATGACCTAGGGCTCGCCATGAGCGGCCTGATCCTGCACCTGCCCCAGGACATCATCAGGGTCTGGCACACCGCCGACATCAAGATCCCCAAGCCGACCACCGAAGCCAAGCTGAAGTTCGTCAGCCAGATCCCCGAGCGGGTCATCCCGCTCATCGGCGACGACGAACTGAACCTTGGACTCGACGAGATCGTGACGACCCCGCCACGCAAGAACCACGTCATCCTGCAGTGGACGGCGGAGGGGTCCACCATCATGCGCTTCGACCTGGTTCGCCCCACTGGCGTGAAAGGCGGGCAGGTCGCCGTGGACTGGCGTGAACACCTCCTGGGCCGCTACACCCAGGTAGAGGATCTGCAGTACCGTCGCCGGGACGACAAGACCGGCACCGAGGAGACAGAGGCACAGTGATCTACGGAACTCGGCTTACCCAAGCGCGCGAGTTCTGCCTGCTTACCCAGAAGGCGCTGGCCGACGACGTCGGGATCAGCCAGGGCACACTATCGAACGCTGAACGTGACAAGAGCGAGCTGCCGATGCACGTGCTGACGCAGCTCGCCACCATCACCGGGTTTCCAATCGACTTCTTCCAACAGGGGCCGCAGGTCACGTTCGAAGGGCTGCCCACCCACTTCCGGGCGCGAGCAGGCATGAGCATGAAGGAGGCCGGCCAGGCCAAACGAGGTGGGGAGATCGTCGCAGAAGCCGCATTGGCCATGCTCAGTCAGCTGGAGGGCCCACCACTGAGATTGCAGCCTCATCCAATCGGCACCGCGCCCCAGGCGGCCGCTGCTGCTGCACGGGAGGCACTCGGCCTCGGCCCGCGCGATCCCGCTCTCGGATTGCCGGTGCTGCTGGAACACGTGGGCTTCCAGGTCATCGCGCTGCCACTGCCCAACACTCGACGTGACGCCTTCTCCTTGTGGATCAACGACCATCCGATACTGGCACTTCTCGACACCGATGCCGGTGACCGCCAGCTCTGGTCGACCGCACACGAGCTCGGACACACGCTGCTGCACCGCGACGCCGGGGCGAGCAACACACTGGAGCAGGAAGCCGACGAGTTCGCCATGCATCTCCTGATGCCGCTAGAGGCAATGAACAAGGAGATGCCCACTCACCCCACCATCCAGGACTTCGCGCTGTTGAAGAGACGGTGGGGCGTGTCCATAGCCGCACTCATCCGTACAGCACATCGCATCGGCCGGATCGATGACCACCGGTACACGAGCCTGTTCAAGCAGATGGCCGCCCGCGGCGAGAGGCTGCGAGAGCGCGCCGCCATCGCGCCCACCAAACCACGCGGCTTTCGCGCCATGGCCGAGACACTGCACGGCCCCCACCCGGCGCAGGGCCTGGCTCGCGCCGCCAACTGGACGCCGGCCTTCGCCGAAGACGTGCTGTCGCGCCATGCCACAGGAGCCGAACTGCCCAGCCGACGCATCACGAACGTGATCAGTCTCAGCTCACGTCGAGCACGGCGAGCCTAGCCGGGCAGCCTGTATACAACGCGAAGAAGCCCCGCCCTGGTCCGTGAGGATCAGAGCGGGGCTTCGTTCTGCTGGCCAGGCTACGCGTCGCCTGCACGGGGCAATGGGTGGCTACATCGGCTGCGGCCGGGCGGCCACGAGCTGGCGGCCGTGGTCGTCGCGCGGGTCGGCGACCGGGGTGACGTGACGCTGCGACGTCCACCACGCCCAGGCGAACAGCACGCCGTCGATGGCCTGCTCGACGCCGGTCTCCGACAGCTCCCACTCGGGCGGGATCCAGCCCACCGCGACGGCGAGCCGGGTCACGCCCATGAGCACCAGGGCGATGCCGCCGCGGACGAGCAGGGGGTAGCGGATCCGGACGGGTACGGGGTCGGGGGTGTGCATGGCCATGGCCCCTCCAGGGGATTTTCGCCCTCATCTGAGGGCCAGAAACAGGAAGATCGGTTACGTTGCCGCAGGTCACTGACCGGCGGCATATCAGGTGGCATGAAATCGGGCCGTTCGTCGGCCTGCGATCGTGAGCTGGGGCTACCTCGCGAACGGCGCGTGGACGTTCGCCTTGGCGAGGGTGACCGTCTCCGGCCCGGCCGGGACGAAGATCTGGCAGCGGAGCTTGCGGTTCTCCTGGAGCTTCCCGGACCCGACGTGATGGACGGCCAGCTCGGAGCCGAGCACCGTCGAGCCCTCCAGGCCTGCCTCTTCGAGCACGTCGGCCGGCGGTGTCTGCGTGGAGTCGTACCTGTACTCCGCCAGCCGGGTCCGCACCTCGGTCCCGGCGGGCAGCCCGGCGAGGGTGGCGGTGTACTCCACGCCCGCGTAGACGCACGGGTCGCCGCGGAGGATCGACGTCCCCGTCCCGGTGTGCACGTTCGTCGGGTCGCCGTACTCGGTGTCCCACGGGATGTTCCACCACGTGCCGCGCGGCACGGTTACCGGGCCTGCGCCGGAGTGTCCGAACGCCGCGTATTCCATCTCGTCCTCGTCTCGTTCGGGGGTTGGCTTGGGCCTGGGGGCCGGCGGCTCGGGATCCGGCGACGTGCCGGGCTTGGGCGCGCCGGCGCGGACCCACCGGTAGATGGGGCCGCCGGGGCAGTCGGTGGAGTAGCCGTCGCGGTGGCCCTTGATCTCGGCCCCGGCGGCGCCGCGCTCGCGGAGGTAGGTGCGGGCGGCGTGGAAGTTCCGGAGCATGTTGTCGGTGGGCTCGACGACGCCGGACGTGCCGACGAGGAAGAGGATCGCGTAGTGGCCGGCGTTCAGCCCCGGGCCGTTCGCGGCGGGGAGCACGTGTGGGCCGCGGCCGACGCCGAACGTGTGCGCGCAGACCCACATGCTGTAGCCGATGTCCGACCAGCCGTTGCCGTTCACGTGGCCTTTCTGGATGCCGCGGATCGCAGCTCTGCATCGGGCGTGGTCGGTCAGCGTCGCCGGGTCTACCCGGCCGCCGGTGTAATGCGCCTTCACCCCTCGCGCGGACGCGAGGTAGGACGTCGCCCGGGGCCGCGCCGCTCCCCAGGCGTCCCGGCTGTCCATCGTCGTCATGAGGTCTCTCCTTCGGGGTCGGCGACCTGCTGCTCCAGGAGCGCGATCCGCGCCTCCAGTTCGTGCCGGGCACGCCGCTCGGTCTCCACGGTCTCTTCGAGGTCATGCCGGGCCCGGCGTTCGCTGGCCACCTGGTCTTCCAGGGACCGGCGCTGAGTGCGCTCGTTGTCCAGCGCGGTCTGCAGCTCGGCGACCTGCGCCGTCAGCCGGTCGTTCAGCCGTTCGAGCGACCCGACTGCGCCGATCGACTGTTCCCCGCGGTCGCGGCGCCGGTCTCGCACGTAGGTCAGGACCGCGCTGACGGTGCCGCCGCCGAGTAGCGCGGCCAGCAGGGTGCCGATCGAGGTGAGCGTTTCCGGGCTCATCGGGTCAGCCCCACCCGGCGGATGTACAGCCCGGCCGCGCCGACCAGCAGCGGGTAGGCGGCCAGTAGCCCGGCCCAGCCGCTGATGACCACGATCGCCACCGCGTACACCAGGCAGGCCAGCGACAGCAGGCGCAGCCCGAGGAGGAACAGCGGCAGGCGGCTGGCGACGAGGTGCCCGTCGCGTTCGCGGACGCTGGACGCGCCGGCCAGCCAGCAGCCGCACCCGACGATGAGGATCAGCGCCCACAGTTGCGCGGCCCACCAGGGCAGCAGCGTCTCCAGGGCGCGGGAGGTGGCGAGTCCGGCCAGGGATGCGACGCCGGGCAGGATGCCGAGCAGGGCGAACATGCAATCCAGCGGCTGGGCGCGGATCCAGACCGGTAGCCGTAGAACGAGGTGTCTCACGCGCTGGCGGCCTTGGCGCGGCACTCGTTGGCGGGCATGAGTGGTGACCCTTCATCAGATTTGGCTGCGGCGGTTACGTTCAGATAACAATCGCTAGGCTTTTGTCGTCGTTGGCTGGCGTTTGTTCGTGACGGTTGAGTCCGCGAAAGTCTGCGAAAGTCCGTAGAAGTCCGCACGCGTCCATTGGGTGCCGCGATTGCCGCAGAGTGATCAGAAAGTGGCCTTGAGCTGGGATGTCATAGTTCTCACATGACCAGTTTCGAGAACCGCAGGCAGGCCGGGGAAGCCCACGAGCGTCGCGTTAGCGACGAATTCCGGATTCGAGGATGGACCGTGGACGCGTGGGGTCAGGCCATTCTTTCCGAGCCGATCAGGAGGGCGATCTCCCGAACGCGGTGGGCGCACTTCCCCGACCTCGTCGCCGTCCGTGACGGGGACCTCGTGGCCATCGACGCCAAGGACCGCATCTCCAGCGCGGACACTGGCCGCTACGCCATCTCCCAGAAGTGCGTGAGCTTCGGTATCCAGTTCATCGCCGCGTTCGGCGTCCCGATCTTCTACGTCTTAGGCAACCTCGGTGTCCTCACTCCGCACGAGGTCCTCGCGTACGGCACCGCTGGCACGCGCGGCCTGGGCGGCTCCTACTACCTCGTCAACGGCAGGCTGGCCCACCAGTTCGACGATGTCTTCGGCCATCCCGTTCAGCGCGACGAAGCCGCCTGAACGTCAGGGCATGGGGATGACGATGAGGTCCCGCGCGGCGATGTCGGCCTGGTCGGAGCCTGTGGCGGGGGTGGCCAGGTACATGACGCGGATGTAGTACAGGGCGCCCGGCGTGAGGCTGGAGATGAGCGAGACGCGGCAGCCGTACTGAAACTCGACATTCTCCGCGACGCTGCCGTAGCCGCGGATCGTCACCGACGGGGCGAGGACCTCCTCCCCGGCCGAGTCACCGAGGAACAGCTGCGGACTCAGGAAGATACGGTCGGGTGCCGCACCGGTGTTGTCACGCACCCCGCCGCCGATCGTCAGCCGCACCATCCCACTGGGTGGGGCGATGAAGAACACGCCGACCTCCGGCGCGCCGGTGATGTAGGCGTCGGAGGTGATCTGCGCGATCAGGGTGTCGTCCTGGTAGAACGCCGTCTGCGGCAGGCTCCGGACGACGTCTCCGTCGAGGATGGTCATGGCAGCGGCACCACGCCGATGTCGCGGGCGGCGATGTCGCCCGACGTGGCCCCGGTCTCGCTGGTGACCACCGTGTGCATGACGCGGGCGAAGTAGACCTGGCCAGGGATGAGGCCCTCCAGGACGGATTCCCGGGAGCCGTAGCAGAACCGCGAGGCCGCCTTGTCGGAGGCGATCCCGTGGCTCGTGACCGACGCGTTGAGCACCAGGGCGCCGGACGAGTTGGTGAGCCGGACCTCCGGGCTAAGGAACACCCTGTCCGCGCCCGCGCTGTTGCCGAGCCCGCCGCCAACGACGAGCAGCACCCGGCCGCTGGTCGGCGCCACGAACGTCACGCTCACCTGCGGAGATCCAGCGGAGTAGGAGGTGTTGCTGGGGTTGTCGATGGCCGTGGTGTCCTGCGCCCACGCGACCGGGGGGTAGTCCAGCGCCTGGACCGGCCGCCCCGCGAAGGAACTGCCCAACGGGGCAGGGCAGACGGTGATCTGCCGCAGCTGCAAGTCCGCCGTCGTCCCTGAGCTGACCTTGTGCATGCATCGGGCGAAGTACACCTGGCCGGGGGTGAGGCCGGTACGGATCGTGGTCCGCGAGCGGTACGCGAAGTTGCTGGCCTCCCCGGGCAGCCCGATGCCTCTCGTCACCACGTTGGCCGCCAGGTTGACTGCACCGCTGACGTCGTTCTCCCTGAGCTCCGGCGCCAAGTGGATGGCGTTCGTGCCGCCGTTGTCCCTCGCCGACAGCCCGACGCTGAGGAGGATCGCCCCGCTCGTGGGCGCGCGGAACGTCACGCTGACCTGCGGAGACCCGGCGACGAACGACGTGTCGGTGATGTTGTTGATCGCCGTCGTGTCGGACGCCCCCGCTGCGGCGGGGAAGTCGTCGGCGTCGATGATCGCCCCGACCAGGGTGTCAGGCATTCGCGGCTCCTCTCACAGGGCGTAGACGGCGGGTTCGGCAAGGGACACCTGCGCGCCCGTGGCGTGCGCCTTCACCACGCCGTTGACGGAGCGGGTGACGGTCAGCGTCTGGTTGACCCCGGACGGGGCGCCGACGGCCGTCACCGTCATCCGCTCGCCGCCGATGACGATGTCGAACCCGCTGGCGGAGGTGTCCCACAGCGGCCCGGTCGGGGTGGTGATGTCGACGCCGGTCTCCGTGGCGTCCAGAACCTCGTTGGTGACCGTGGAGGAGGGGCCGTACCGGCTGGTGCCGTACACCCCGACCTGGTAGGGCCGTGCTGGGCTGCAGTTGATCGACGCGGTGTGGTGCTTCCCGCCGAAGCTCTCGGCGACCCCGAGGACGATCTGGGAGATGGTCTCCGGCGGCAGCCACGCCGGCAGGTCGTCGACGGCGAGCCGGTCACCGGCCTCCAGATCCAGCGCGGCAGTGGTCAGCGCGGCGTTGAACGCGAAGGCGTTGACGGTGTAGTTGATGCCGATCTGCGGATACCGGGCCTCGTCCACGGTGCCGAGCGCGAGCCGCCACGCAGCCTGGTCGAACAGGTCCAGGTCGTGGCGGACGCTGAGGCTGACCGTCTCCTCGTAGCGGCCGACGCCGTCCGGCGGGGGCTGCACGGACAGCGGCCCGTCCTCCAGCGCGGCCCGCGCGCTCGACCCGCCATCGCGTGAGGCGGTGATGTCGTTCTTGGTGAGCCGGTCGTCGTCGAGGGGATCGAGCGGCTCTCCGAGGGCGGCGTACGGCACGGCCAGCGCTGCCACCTGGTTGTACATCGAGGCGCGGGTGCGATACCCCAGCCCGACGGTGTCGCGCGGCTCGAACAGCCGGCCCGCGTCGGCCTCGGCCGCCTCCCGGATCAGCGTCAGCAGGTCTGAGCGGCCTTGCACGCCGAGCCGCGTCGTGTCGTCGAGGTCGCCGCGCGCCTGGAAGGCGATCCCTTCCTCGCGGCATAGCCGCGCGATCCTGCGCCCGGAGGTTTCGCCCAGCCAACCGGAGAGCTGCGGCCCGAGATCGAACAGGGTCGTCACTACCGCCTGCACGGACACGTGGCCGATGGTCGTGGTGGCCACGCCTCCGCCGGGGGACACGACGACCGTGCCGACTCGGCCCACGGTGTTGTTGTTCAGCGTGCCTGAGAACGATAAGCCGGAGGTCGCGGCGGGTTCCAGTGTGAGCAGGTTCCAGTTGATGTTCGAGCCGGACTGGGTCAGCTCGACGCTGCACATCACCAGCCGGCCGTTGACGCCGAATGCCACGTCGCCGGAGTCGAACAGCGTGTTCCCGTCGCCGTCGAACGCGCGTAGTCCGAGGGTGCCGCCGGTGTCGTAGTGCACCTCCCACCGCCGCACCGACCCGGTGGTGTACCACATCATCATCGTCTGACCGGCCTCGGCTCCGGCGGCGGGGACGGCCATCAGCCAGCGGACCTGCGTCTGCCCGCTGTCCGTATAGGCCGGGGCTTGGCCGCGCATCTCCGCACCGGCCAGCACAGGCAGGGGCGCGCTGGCCACGAAGCCTTCGAAGGAAGCGAGGGTGGGCGTGCCGATGATCTGCATCGGGCCGTGGTCCAGCGCCGGGGCGATCGAGGTCGCCCCCTCGGCATCCTCGAACGGCCAGTAGGCGACCAGCGAGGCGGCGTCGTAGAGGCGGCCGCGGTACATCGCCGACCCGAGCGCGCTTGCGCCCTGGCTGAGGCGGCGCAGGATCCCGCCGGCCTCCAGCGGCAGGTACACGTCCAGCCCAGCCTTGTCGGAGCGGACCGGCCAGCTGCTCACTTCCCCGGCGAAGCGATAGCGCCTGTTGGACAACCGCGCGCCCCCGGCGACGCTCCACGTCCGCCCGGCCGCGTCGGCGAAGCTGCTCACCCCTGGCGACGGCAACGTGAAGTCGGGGTTCGCCACTGCGCTCCCGCCGATTCCCGCTCGCAGCTCGAAGGCATGCACCCGGCCCGCGATGCCAGCGGTGTCGCGGCCGACGAGATCACCGACCTCGACCGCCGCCGAGCTGTCGAAGATGCTCGTGGTTCCGGCGGTGACGACGCTGATGCCGAGTTGCGTCCACGGCCCCGCCACGCTGGGCCCGGTGTAGAACGCCACGGTGTGCCCGCCTGACCCGTTGTTGACGTCCAGCGTCGCCCGGACCGCTTGGCGGCCCGAGCCGGGGGCGGGCACCGGCCACGTGGACGTGCGCGACAAGATGCCCGCCAGCGCGCCGGTGGTCGACCAGGCCAGTTCTACGTACCCGGCGTCGTCGATGGACAGCACCCAGGACCGCTGATCCCCGGTGGTCAGGTATTTTCCGGCCAGGTCGGTCGCCGCCCGCCACGATCCGAAGGTGGCGTCGATGCGGATGTCGATGTCGCCGGTGATCGACACGGCGGCGTTGTCGGGGGTGGTGGCCCGGTCCCCGGCGGCGCCCGGCAGCTCCAGGTAGGTGGCACCCTGCTCGATCGCGATCCGGATCGGCGTGTTGCGTCCGAGGAGGGCGTACGCCGGGGAGGAGGGGTAACGCGGCGAGTAGTTCCCCGACGTGTTGTCGATGGTCACCCGGGCGGTGGACGGGTCGACCTGGCTTCCCTCGCTGGACTGGCCGCGCGTGACCTCGATGAGGACACGGCGGTACACGTCGGGCGTGATGTCCGTCCACGTGGTGCCGAGCTGCAGCTCGACCACGACGGGCAGCACGCTGCTCGGGAAGGTCACCTCTCACCCCGCGGCGGCGGCTCGCCCGGATCAGGGCGTCCGGGACCGTCCGGACCTGGCCGGACTGGACGACTCGGCCGTGGCGGGTGGACGACGACCGGAGGCAGCGCCGGGGGCGGCACGATCGCCACGGCCCGCGCCAGCCGGACGAACCCCGGCCGCGACCGGGCGTCCTCCAGCCCGGCGTCTCCGGCGACGTACGGCACACCAGCGTCGTCCCACGCCTCGACCACGACCGCCACCATGGCGCCGTCCAACCCCTTGTACAGCGCCGCCGTCCCTGTGGTGCAGGGGATCCACGCCATCGCCTACCTCCTGCCGTTGCCGAGGACGGCCTGGACGTCGCCGCCGCGCGCGTGCACCGCGCGGCGCAGCGGGTCCACGACGACCTCTCCGAGGGTGCGGTCGCCGAGCCGCAGGGTGATGTGGATCGGCCCGCCCGCCGCACCTCCGCCGCCGCCCGTGGGGAGGGCGGGCAGTCGGCGGCCGGACAGCAGCGCCCGCGTCGTGCCAGCGGGCAGCACGTACGAGTTGCTCGGCAGATTGAGTAGCTCGGGGCCCTCTTCGCCGACGAGGGTCCAACCGCCTGCCCGGCCGCCGGACGCCTTGGCCTCGATCTTCTTGTTGAACGCTTCAGCCTTCTTGTTGTACGCGGTGTCTTTGCGCTCGGCGGTCAGGAGCTTCTTCGTCTTGCTGGGGATGAGGCCCAGCCGATCGGCCATAGCTGCCGCCTCTTTCGAGGTGAGGCCGAACTGCTTGGCCATCTTGATGAACTCGCGCCGCTGCTCCGTCATCTTCTTCGTCACCGAGGTGATGGAGGCGCCCTTCTCCGCCATCGCGGCGACCACGTCGTGCGCTGCCTCCGCCAAGCTGAGCAGGGCCGACCTGTTCTCTCTGCCCTTCTCCTTATTGATGTTCAGAGTCTTGCCGTTGGCCTTCAGCGCGGCGTTGGCGGCGTCCCAAGCCGACTCGTACGCCATCAGCGCCCGGGTCTGCCCGAACATCGTGCCGGTCAGCTTCTCCATGCCCTCCCGCAAGGTGACGATGTCCCGCAAGCTCTTGGCGACTTCCTTCAGCGGCTCGGTCACCTCGGCCAGCGGGGCACGCGACATCGCGCCGGGGCGGAACGCCATCGACATCGCCCCGAACCCGCTGGCTGACCGGGACGCGGCGCTGCCCGACGAGCCGCCGTTGATGGCCTCGACCAGCGCGGCGTTCGCCGCCGCCGCCTGGGCGTTGACGACGAACTCACCCGCCGTCGCCATCAGGGGCACCGCGTCCTGCCCGGCCGGGCCCGTCACCCACCCGCCGCCGGCGTAGCCGCGCATCCGGCCCGGGTCCCCGGCCATACCCAGCAGCCGTGCCATGGCCAGCTCGGCGCGGGACGCGCGCGAGGTGACCGACCGCTCGGCCAGCAGCTCCTCCCGTGGCAGGACGGGGCCGCCTTCGGCCATCGCCGCGCGGGGCCACCGCCAGTCCGGCATCGACTTGCGGACCTCACGGACGTGGGAGCCCGTGTACGGGGCCTCGATCACATATCCCGGCTTGTTGGAGGCGAGGACGACGTGGCCGAGGGAGGCGTTGAAGCCGAGCGCCCCCGGGCGCGGCCCGCCGATCGGCACCGACGCCGGATGCTGGGTGTAGGTGACACCGCCGATCCCGACCCGGCGGCCCTGCCACCACGAGAACTCCGTCAGACCCGAGCAGTCGAAGCCGTACGTGCCCGCGCCGCGACCGATGCCGTACGACGGGCCGCCCCGGCCGCCGCCGCCCCACGAGTACGGCAGCCCGATCTGCGAACGCGCCGCGGCGACCACCGGGCCGCCCGATCCGGCGGCCTTCTTCCACGCCTCCGCGTACACGTTGGCGATCTTCGCGACGAGGTCGGCGGTGCCCTTCTCGACCGGGCGTACCACCGCTGCGGCGCGGGCCGCCGGGTTGGTGAAGTCGATGGCGCCGCCGGTGGCGTAGCCGCGCATCTCGCCGCGCAGGGCCGAGCGGCGCATCCGCAGCATCGCCTCGTGGCCGCCGACCGCCTCGACCTCGCGGGCGGTCCACATGTGCTCGCCGACGCTGGCCCAGATCGGCACGTCGTCGGAGGTGGGGCCGCCGGGGCCGAGCGCCGCCGTCGCGGGGATCGCGCCACCCGACGCGAAGTGGAACTCGCGGACGGTGCCAGGGTTCTTGATCGACCAGGAGCCGCGGGCGGACACGGCGATGTCGACGTCCTTGCTCTTGATCTTCTTGAGTTCGGCCCACAACTCCTTGGCCTTGTCGCGACTGATGCTCATCGCGGTCGCCGCTTTAATGAACGCCTCGCGGTTCGTCTTCGTCGCCCCGGTGGCGTTGCCCGTGGCCGCGGCCAGCTTGTCGACCTGGGTCCTGGCCTCCTTGTTCCGCCCGGCCAGGGCGGTGAGCACGGGCAGCTGCTCGCGCACCGCCTTGCTCGCCTTGTCGGTGGACTGCGTTTGCCGGTAGGTCGAGGTGTAGAGATCAGCGACGGTTTCGAGCTGGCCGGCGAACGCGTCGCGCAGCCGTCCAGAGGCGGCGGTGTTGCCGTCCATCCGGCCCTTGGCGGCGGCCATGGACTCCAGCAGGTCGCGGTACCCGCCCTTGAGCCGGGTCGTGGCCCGGAATGCGGCGATGGACGGGTTGAACGTCGCTTCCAGGGAGGCGCGTAGCTCGTCCGTCTGGTCCGCAGCGGCGCCCGCTTCGTCGGCCATCTGGCCGGTGGCGCGGCCCAGGGTGCTGGTGGGGCCGAGCGCGTTCTTGGCGGCCCCCGCCGCCTGGTCGGTCGCGACCTGCTCGCGTTTCCACGCCTCGGTCGCCTGGTTGATCTCGGAGTTCTGGCCCTCGACCGCGCTGCGGACCTTCAGGATGGCGTGGCTGTAGCCCTGCGCGGTCTGGATGCCCCCGCCGAGCTTCTCATCCAGCGCGTCCGCGCGGTCCCTCGCGGCGGCCATCCCGCTGTTGACCCGCTCCAGCGCGCCCGGCACGCCCAGTATGCTGTTGACGACGTCGCCCATGTTCAGGCCGAGCTTCTGCGCCGCCTTCAGCACGCCCTCGGTTTCGAGCCGGTTGATGACCTTGGCGCGGGTGTCCGCGCTGATCGCCCCGGTCTGCTTGTCGAGGGTGTCCTTCAGCTCCGCGATCCGCTCTTGGGCCTCGCGGTGCTTGGCGGCGAACACGCCGAGCGCGACGACCCCAGCGCCGATGGCGAGCCCCCACGGCCCGGTGAGGATGGAGCCGACGGCGGACAGGCCCCGCCCAACGGCCTGGGTGCGCGGCCCGGCCGACGCGAGCGCCTCGCGGTACTCCTGCATCTTGGGAACGGCGACCATCATCGCCCCGCCGAGCAGCGTCACCGCCCCGGCGAGGCCGCCGACCACGGTGATCGCGCCCTGGACCGGCCCGGGCAGCGCGGAGAAGGTGTCCACCGCGCCGGTCGCGACCTGGACGAGGGTCCGCAGCGCGCCGGTCGCCCCCGACCCGCCCTGGATCAGCGCCGTCTCCAGTGAGCCCTTGAGTTTCTCCAGGTCACCGGCGAGGTTGTCCATCATCGTCCCAGCCATGCGCCCGGCCGCGCCCTGGTCGGTGACGGCCCGGGTGTACTCCTCCACCCCCGTTTTGCCGATCTTGTACAGGACGTTCGCGCCGCGCACCGCGTCGGCTCCGAAGATCACGGCCATGGCGTGGTCGCGCTGTTCCTGGGTGAGCCCGCCGAGCGCCTTCTGCAGCTGCCCAGCGAAGGAGGCCATGCCGACGAAGGTGCCGTTGGCGTCGTAGGTCTGGATGCCCAGGTCGCGCATGAGATCCGACATGTCGTTGGTCGGGTTGGCCAACCTCTGCAACATCGTCTTCAAACTGGTGCCCGCGTCGGAGCCGATGAGCGCGTTATCGGCGAACGCCGACAGCACGCCGACGGTGTCCTCCAGAGTCAGGCCCGTCTGAGCGGCGACCTGGCCGCCCATCCGCATCGCCCACGCCAGGTCTGCCACGTCGGCGGCGGACTTGTTGGCACCGGCGGCGAGGGTGTCGGCGATCCGGCCGACATCCTTGCCCTGCAGGGAGAAGATGTTCATCGCCTGCGCGCTGACCGTCGCGGCTTCGGCGAGGTCGAGACCGCCCGCCGCCGCCAGGTCCAGGCTGCCCTTGAGCGCGCCGCCCAGGATGTCCGCCGTGGAGATGCCGGCCTTGGCCAGTTCGGACTGCGCTTTCGCCGCCTCCGTCGCGGAGAACGCCGTGGCCTGCCCAGCCTCGATCGCGTTCTGCCGGAGCGCCGCGAGCTCCTTCCCGGTCGCCCCGCTGACCGCTTGGACCTTCGACATCTCCTTGTCGAAGTCCATCGCCGCCTTGACCGCCAGGCCGAACCCGGCGACCATCGCCCCGCCCGCGACCGCAGCCCCGGAGCCGAGTGCGTCGAACGCGGCGCGCTGCTCGCCGGAGGCGTCCTTGACCTCCTTGGCCAGGCCCTTGAAGGCGACCGCACCGGCACGGGCCCCGGCGATGATGCCGGAAACGTCGAACCGGCCCCGTACGGTTACCGTCCTGTCCGGCACGGCTCAGCTCCCGCTCAGGCGCCCGCGAGCGCGGCGCGGGCCGCCACCGCAGCCGAGTACGGCACGGCGGTCGCGGTGCGGTTGAGCCGCACCACCGCCGTGGTCAGCTCCTCCCACTGGCCATCGGTCAGCGTGGCCTGCAGCCTGCCCGCCTGCTCCACGGTCATCTGCGGGGAGACGCAACACGCCGCGACCGTGGCCGCCCCGAACGCGTCCTCATCCACCTCCGCCGTGTCCGCCCGATGCTGCTCGACGAGCTCATGCCAGCGCGGCCGGGGCACGGCGCGCAACGCGAACACGGTCATGCTGGCCTGCATGTCGGCGCGAACCTGCTCCATCTCGGCAGCGATCTTCGCAGCGTGGGCGGACACACCGCTCGGCAGAACGTCATCGCCAGGGTCGGCCTCAGCCGCGTAGAAGTCACGCTCCAGCTGCTCCCACACCGCCTGCAGATCGGAGCGCAGGCACAGCGGCAGCGTCCGCTCCGGCGGCCGGTAGGCGGCCAGGATCTCCTCGATGTCCAACGCGTCACTCCTCGTCGTGCGGGGTCCAGGTGCGGCGCACCCCGAACCGGAACGCGGGCAAGTTCGGATTGGTGGCGTACTCCTCCCGCCGCTGCTCGATCAGCAGCGCCTTGCAGCCCTGGCACACCGCAGGGTCGGAGACGTCGTAGCCCTCGAACGCCTCCCGGAGGGTCGTCTCCGACAGGGGCTGGTGGCACCCGTCGCAGGTATCGGCCTCCAGGTCGAGCAGGGCGACCGCCCACGCCCGCTGCTCGTCGTCCCATTCGGCTTCCCGGACGGTCACCGATCGCACGACGCGGCCCTGGTCGTCGTGCTCGTACTCGGTAACCTCGCGGGGCTCCCAGCCCAGGAACCGTCGTCGGCTTACGCCCCAGGCGCGGGCCGCTTCGAGCTCGGCGCGTGCGTCGCCATCAGCTCGGAGGCGGTCGCGGATTTTGGGAGGTCCACGCTCGTCTTGTTGATCCGGGCGGCGCAGCCGAAGAGGGACTGCATCTGCCCCTCGGTGAGCTGCCCGTCCATCTCGCGCACGTCGTCGAGCGTCAGCACCGGCTCGGCGTCCGGGGCCACCACTGGGTCGCCGTCGGCGGCCGGGGTGATGGCGACGACCGCACCGGCGATCAGCGGCAGCGGGAAGGCGCTCATGTCCACGCCGTACAACCGGTCCGACGGGTGGCCCTCGCGCGGCGGGTGGGCTTCGCACAGCTCCCGGTAGGCGTGCCGGGGCAGCGCCCGGCAGGTGAACCGGAACGTGTGCTGCTCCATCTCCTCTCGCAGGGCCGCCATCTCCTCGGCGACCTGCAGCGCCTCCAGCCCCCCGTTGATGGAGTCGTCGTCGGAGTCCTGTGCGGCGGCCAGCCGCCGCGCGGCATCGGCGTAGGCGGCGGCCAGGTCCCCACGCAGGCAGATCTCCACGTGATCCGTCGGGCGCACCGACCCGGCTTTGATGTCCTGCCAGTTCAGTGGCATCAGGCGACGGTCGCCGCGTCCTGGCCGGCCTCGTGGTTGAAGAACTTCATTTTGAATTGCAGTGGCTCATTGATGGTGTTCGGCTCCGGCATCCGCACCCCCAGTTCGGCCGGGTAGATCGACACGATGTCCCCGGCGGCGTAGGAGGTGGTGTGCAGCTTGTCGCGGCGAATCACGACGTAGCCGAGGGACCCCGGGACCAGGGTGTTGTAGGCCAAGTCCTGTAGGGCAATGTCGTCCCGCTTGAAGGTGACCGTGATCTCGTCCTTGCTGGTGCCGGCCCGTTCGGTCTCCTTGAGGCTGGAGATGTGCGTGTTGTCGACGGCCGCCTGAGTGTGGCCCTCGTCCAACCCGCCCTTCGGAATTTTCGTCTGAAGGTCCACGCCCGCGTTCAGCTCCGACGCGGGGGGTGCCGTCAAGCTGGAAAGCGTCAGGCACCAGGTGAACTTGAGTTTCCCGGTTGCGACAATGTCGGCCATCACTCACGTCCCTTCGAGGTCTTGGGCGCGGCCTTGGCCGCCTTGTCGGAGTCGGCATCCGGTGCCCGCTCACCGGCGATGTCGGCCGTGGGCGTGCGGGTGCGGGGCTGGTTTTCCGCGTCTGTGCCGCCCGCCAGCTCATCTGGGACGCGCTCCCAATCGGGGAAGTACGGCAGCGCGCTGAGCGCAATGGGCAGGGTCTGTGCGTGGTCGTCCTTGCGGCGGCACAGCACGATTTCGTCGGCCACGGTCAGTCAGCTCCGGGTGTACTCGAACGTAACGCTGGTGGTCGCCGACCAGGTCAGAGCAACTTTCCCGCCATCGGCGGGGTCGCCGTATGCGGCGAGGACGGGAATCCTGCGCGATGTGGCGTTCGTGATCGTGAACACCTTGGCCGGGTTGGCCACGCCGTAGTCGGTGGACCCGGGCGGGGTGATCGTCAGGGTGATCGGCGCGCCACCGCCGTTCGTGACGCGAATCTCGCGGCGGTCGCCGGGGTCGGTCAGTTTGTCTCCGCCTGCGGCGGTGCGGGCGGTGGCGACGAGCCCGTCGACGGTCACCGCCTGGGGTGCGTAGTCGGCCATGCAGTCCTCCTGTAGGGCGCGGGTAGGACCCCGCCGGGCGCGGGGTGGTCACGGGGAGGTCAGGGGCGCTGGGTGCGCCAGGACACCTGCACCACGGCGTAGTGCAGCGACGGGGAGATCGTGTCGTCGCGGGACGCGGGCCGGTCCAGCTGCACCTGCCCGGGGTAGGAGGCCCGGCCGACGACGGGCAGCGGCGCGTTCACCCACGCCGTCTTGACGAGGTCGGCGACCGCTTCAGCGCCGTCCTGGGTGGCCGCGATGCAGGTGGCCTGCGCCTGGTAGTCCAGGTACTCGACCGCGTCGGCCACACTGCCGTCGGGCGTGCCGGTCATCGGGTACAGCACCACGTACGGCCGGTGCACGCTCGCGCCGGGCTCGCCCTGCCAGCCCGACCCCGGCGGCTGGACGCCACGGCCGACGAGGATCTGCGACGCCTGCGCCGACACCACGGCCTCGATGGCGGCGACCGCCGCGTCGCTGTGCGGGCGCGCGGGGGCTGGGGTGGTCATGGAGAGCCAACTGAGATGGACATCTACCTCACCACCGTTCCGTACTCAACTAAAATCGAAAGGTGAGACAAACCCCCGGTAAGCCGGATCGGGAGACCCTCCGGACGCAGTACGAGGTCGAACGCTTGACCACCCGCCAGCTCGGCGAGATGTACGGCGTCCGCCACATCACCATCCGGCGATGGATGAACGCGTACGGGATCACCGCCCGCGACTCCGGCCGAGGGTTGGCCAATCGTGGGATCGTCCCGCCCACTGCCGAAGAGCTGTACGACCTCGTGCACGGCCAGCACCTGGGTTACCGCGATATCGCCGCTCGGTACAGCGTCGACTTCACCGCAATCCCTCACTGGCTGGAGAAGCACCGGATCCCGAAGCCCCACGTATGGGACACGCGCCGCAAGGGCCGCACTCCGAAGATCCCCAGCCCAGAGGAGTTGCGACATCGGAGAGCGGCCGGTGAGTCCGCCTCATCAATCGCAGCCTCCTGCGGGGTCGACAAGCGCACGATCATCGACCTCTGCCGCAAGCTGGAGGTTCCCATTGACCGCGACGGCTGGAACGGAGGGAAGCGCTACCAGTGTCGAGACGGTCACGAGGCCCGCTCCCTCTACGAACAGCGGGTGGATGACTGGCTTACCGAACATGGCCTCGCCCACGAGGTCGAGCCCCGTTACCCCTTCGACTCGCGGTATAAGGCCGACTACCGCGTCGGCGACACCTACATCGAGGTCTGGGGAGTCCAAGACAACCCCGCCTACACCCAGCGGAAGGCGGACAAGATCCGCCTCTGTCGTGAGCACAACATCGACCTGATCAGTATCAACATGTGGCAGTTCGCCAAAGGACGCCGCTGGTGGCGTCCGCTGATCCGGCTCTCACAGCAGATTCCTACCGAGCGCCTCTTCTAAGGCAGCAACACCTTCGGCCATCGCGTAATCGAAGGCAGGTCCCATGAAAGCCCGGGGGGCCATATGCACGGTGCCCCATTCCACATGCGGGGCGTACTCCGCCGTGGGGCCGGCCTCGAAACCGAGCCCGTCCGGGTCCATGTCGACGCCGATCGTGCTCTTCAGGTTGCCGGTCCGAACGACGACGATCGTCTGCGCGCGGGCGACGACGTTATTGCCGGTGGCCTTCGCCACCGTGCGGGCCGCCGCTGTCCCGGCGGCACCGGCACGGCCGAGATCGACGGCGACCTGGTTGATCTCGTCGATGCCGTCGAACTCCAACCCGGCCATCACTGCCGCTCCGCGGCGAGGACCTCGGTAGCGACTAGGATCCGCTCCCACTGCTCCGACCCGCCCTGGACGTCCTCCACCCGCAGCACCACCCCAGGCAGGCGCGGATCGACGGCCTCGACCACCTCGACGAGGTCCTCGATGAGCACCTCGGCTGCGTCCCATTCGATCGCCACGATGCACTCGCGGATCACCGTGCGGCGGTCGCCGACGATGACGAACCGCTGCTCGCTGGTGTGCGGACTGATGCGGGCCGTACCGTCGTAGACGGTGGTGCGGGCGGGCGGCGTCCAGGTGCCGTCGCCGCCCGTGGTGCCGTCGGTGGCGGTGCGAGTGATCCGCACGACGGCGGTCTGCGAGCCGGTCGCGGCCGGGCGGTGGTGCTCCGACCAGCGGGGGCCGATCACGCGCGTCGAGGGCAGCGGCACGGCAGGCACCTCCTACTCGGCGAGCTCGGCGCGGCGGGTGAACGGGTCGGCGAAGTCCACGATGTCGAACCCGACGCTGTCGTCGCCCTCGCCTTCGGTGGCCTGGCGGCGCAGTTCCATGGCACGGGCGCGCAGCTCAGCGGCCACGGCGGGGCCGTCGGTCTGCATTCCCTCCTGGGTCCTGATCTTCTTGCTGACCAGGGCCTCGGAGGAGGCGATGACGTCCAATGCCTGGGCCGCGGCGAGCTTGACGCTGCCTTCGAGGGCGAGGAAGTCGTCGAGTTCGTCCACCCGGAAGATCCGGGCGGAGGGGTCGGTGTCGGCGATCAGCAGCCGCAGCCGCCGCAGGTCCGTGGTGAGCGGCGGCGGTGAGGCCACGATCACCGTGAAGTACTGCACCCCCGCCCCGGTGCCGGTGGCGGTGAACCGCGCGGTGTACTCACCGGGCACGGTCAGCGCCGGGCCGGTGCCCGACCACGTCGCCCGGTCGGCGGACGGCGTCATCGAGATCGCCGCGGCGGTCTCGACGATCTCCGCGGTCATCGCCGTGTCCGGCGCCGACGGATCGACGGCGACGGTGAACATCGGGGCGTCCCCGGCGTCGATCTCCAGCAGTCCCACCACGGCACTCACTGCGCGCTCACCTCCACCGACGACGACCCCTCGACCACCAGCCGCGAGACGGACGCCACGACCACCTGGCGGCCCGGCACCGACTCTCGGCGGGGGCCGATCTCTGCGGTCCCGGCTGCGGTCGCCGACGCGGCGATGCCGGCCGCGTGGCCGATGACCGCGTACGCCATCACCCCCGCGATCGCCCTGGCCGCGAGTTCGATGTCGGCGTCCGGGGCGAGGAGCGCGGCCGCCCAGCCCGCTGTGTCCGCCCGGGCACCCGCCACCGCGTCATGTCCGGCCAGGGCGGCGGCTGTGCTGCTCACCGATGCCGATGAGCTGGCCACGACGGCCATGGTGGCCGGGCCCGCTCCTGCCCCGGCCACCGTGGCCACCACCACCCCGACACTGGCGTGCGAAATGACTGCGGCGGCGGATCCGCCGAGCACGGCGTGAGCGGCGGCCACCAGGTCGGTCTCGGCGACGAGCATTCCCGCGGCGGACGTGCCGCCGTCCGCCCGGGCCGTCAGGGGGGTTTCGTGCGTCCCGGCCGCCGTCGCCTCGCCTCCGACCGTCGCCGATGGCGCCACCAGGACGGCCGCAACGAAGGCCAGCGCGATGTGTCCGGCCGCAGAAGCCGCAGCGCCGACGGCCACCTGCGGCACGCCCGCCGCGAGGGCGGTGCCCGCCACGTCGGTGCGGACCGCCACGTCCGTCTGCGGTGAGATGCCTGGGGCGGCGGCTCCAGCCGCGGTAGCGGCGACCTGCCCGGCCACGGCGTGCCCGGCCTGCCCTGCGGCGGCGGCCCCGGCCGCTGCGGTCGCGTCGGATGCCACAGCGTGGTCGGCCAGCGCGGTGACCACACCGGAGCCGGTCGTGACGGCGATCGCTGCCATGGAGCGGGCCACCGCCGCCGTGGTCCAGGTCCCGGCGACGGCCAAGCAAGCCAGTGAGCGGTCCTCGGAGGCCGAGGCGGTGCCGGACAGGCGGCGGGGCGGCGGCCTATTCCTCCACCGACGGCGGAAGATCGCCCTAGCCACGGGTCAGCCCATGATCTCGGCGACGTACGCGGTGCCCTCCCAGGTCACGCTGTCGGCGGGGGCGGCTCCCATCCCGATCGCGAGGGCCTCGGACGCCTTGCAGCTCGGTGCGGTCTCCGGGGTCCACAGCTTGTCCAGCCCAGCACGGACGTTGAACACGGACTGGTGCAGGGTGAGTAGCGTGCCAGAACCGGCCGCGATCGGGGTGGTGTTGAGCGTCTCGGCGCTGAACGTCGCTGCGGCGTCACCGCTGCGCAACGGTGTCCGGGCCACGCCGGTGTTGCCGCCGGAGCCGGAAGTGTAGGAACCCGCGGCGCGTTTGACGTACCAGCGGATCCCCTCTTCGGCCGCATCCCCGAAGTCGGTGGACTGGCCGATGTCCAGCCCGAACAGGGCGATCCCGCATGATGCAGGGGCGACCAGCTCGAACCAGTCGATGGCCCCCGCTTGCGCGCTGGCGGTGAAACACACCGCGTACACCCGGAACTGGATCATCAGGCGAAGGTGAGGTCGAGGTCGAGCGCCCCGGCGGCCAGGATGAGGTTCCCGGCCGACGCCCAGACGTTGGGTACGGTGCGCGCCCAGGCCGCCTCGCCGAGCGCGGTGATGTCCACCGCCGACCCGCCCTGCGTCGTGGCGAGGGTGAAGGCGTCGCTGGTGAGACCGGTGGAGCGGACCCAGTACAGCGTGGTCGCCGACAGGCCGGTCGGTAGTGCCTCCCCGGCGACGGGCCACACCATCACCCGGTCGTCGGCGGACAAGCCGTGGCCCCGGCTCAGCAGGGTCTCGTCGGTGGTGGTGGACACCACCGCGACGCCCTTGAGGAGCTGCCCGGCCGACCCGATCGGCCAGTACCCCAGCGAGACGCCGCCGGAGGAGGCGCCGAAGAACCCCAGCGTCTGCACACCGGCCCCGGCCGGGATCGGAATCGACAGCTGGGCGGTGTTGTCGACCACCCCCGACGCGGCGCCCGTCCACGTGATCGCCTGCCGGGCGTACGACCCGCCGACCAGCTCGGTCGCGCCGAGATCGCTGAACGCGCCGATGTGCGTAATCGCCGACTTGCCGCTATCCAGGAGCCCATTTCTCCCGGCCGTCGTGAACGGCATCCGTGTCTCCTATCTGACCAGCAGGGGTCTCATACGCCGCGCGGACGTCGGCGGAACGTCCGACCCGCCGGCGCCGGTGGTGCCGATGAGCGCGCCCAGCCACGCGGTTCTCTTGTCTGAGCCGGTGCAGGACCCGGTCACCGGCCCGGTCGAGCTCGCGGTCGGCCACGGCCGGTCGGAGAGGCTGAAAACGCCCGCCCCGCCCTGCGCTCGTTTCGTGTGGCCGCTCGGGGCCGTCCAGGTGCCCCCCGACCAGTTGGTTCCGCCCCAGATGAGCAGCCGGTCCGGGCCCAGGCTGGTGACCGCCACGGCTGGGGACACCGTGCTGGCACCGGTGTCCTGCGCCGCGTTCGTTGGACTATCGAACGGCGTGCCGCTGCCGATCACGTCCTGGTACAGCGTGGCGATGGCCTCGCGGTAGGTGCTGGACGGCCAGGTGAACGACCAGGTTCCGGCGTCCGCGCCGGTCAGGCGTTTCCAGAACGTGTGAAACCCGTGCGCTCCGCCGATGCCGGTGATCTGCGACGGTGAGTTCTCCGCCTCGAGGAACCCGCTCGGCGGGGTGACCGTCTGCACGTTGCCGTCCAGGAACATGCTGACGACGGCCAGCCGGGTGGCCGCAGTTCCGGAGGGAACCGCGACGGCGGCCGAGGCGCCCGAACCGGCCAGGTAAGTCCCCGCGGAGACGAACGACGGCGCTGTCACGTCAGGAGCTTCGCCGCCGCGTCCCGGAGCCTCGGGCGGCCGGGCGACGCGCAGGCGTAGGCGGCGCGGCGGGTTCGGTGAGCTCCACCGCGCCCGACGGCGAGGTAGCAGGCGCGGTGGAGCGCTCAGGGGCAGGCTCGTCGAGCCTGACTCGGATGGCCCGCAGCTCGTCCAGGACCGCCGCGAGGTACATCTCCCCGACGGTGACCGGCCGCGGCAGATCGGCGGTCACTGGCCGGGTGAGGCGACGGCCGACTTGGGGTCCATCAGCGTGCCGCCCAGGGTGTGCCGGAGCTTCCACTCCACGCTGTCGGTGTCGAAATCCCCGTCCTCCGGCGCGACCGCGCCGCCACCGACCCTGACCGCGTTCGGCGACTTCTGGAACAGCTCGGGCGTCTCGTGACCGACGAGGAACCCGACCTCCATCGCGGGACGCCCCACGTTCGGGTTGGCGAATAGATACCACGCCGTGGACCCGAACGTTCCGGACGTGGTGATGAGCGGTAGCCAGGGGTTGACGATCAGTGACACGTCGTTGCGCATCCAGTTCGCGACGGTGAGCTGGTCGTTAGCGCCGCCGTTCCCGCCGCCGGACGCGGCGAGAATCTCGGTCGCGTTGAGGATGTTCATCGCCTGTACCTTCAACGCAGGCGGCACGACGAGCACGGCCGACTCGATGTAGATCGGCGCGCCGTCGGCGTCGACCTGACTCGCGAGCAGAGTGTAGGCGGCCTGCAGCGACGTGATCGACAGCGCCGAACTCGCGCCCGCCGTGACGAGGTTTTTGTTGCCCGCACTGAAGAACGTCGAGTCCGGGCCGCCAGCGGCGGCGTACAGGTCGGTGACGAACCGCTCCTCGGTCCGCCTCGCCGCGTTGCCGAGCCGGTCCGGGATCGACGCGAACGCGTCGAGATCATCGTTGACCAGGTCTTCCCAGGACAACGCGACCCGGCGGCCGAACTTGCCGACCGAGTAGGTGTACACGCCGTCGGTCAGCGCCGCGGCCGGGTACTCGGTCAGCTGCCGCACCGCGCTCAGCGTGGACTCCGCGCCGTCCAAGGTGAAGCGCCGCACCTGCCGGAAGTCGCGGACTCTGCCCCTCTTGGCGATGCTGGTCCACTGCACGGGCATCTGCTGGTAGCGGGCCAGGATCTGCCGGTCCAGAATGTCGCCGAACAGGTTGCTGAAGTCGGAGGTGCTCATGGCCTCCTGGAACTGCAGCCCGGCGTACCGGTCGCCGGCCAGGACCCGCTCGTACAGGCGGGCGGCCTCCAGCAGGCCCTTACGGTAACGGGGGTCGTTGCCGCGGCGGGCGCGCCTGGCACGCCACCGGCCCGACATGTTCGTGCCCTCGCCCTCGTAGATGCGGCTCTCCGACGCCTCGGAGGCGTCCCAGGTGGCGATGTCGCCCAGGGCGTCCATCGGGCCGGGAGCGGTCAGTGTGGAACTCATCGTCGTTCGCTCCTCAGTAGCCGATGATCACGGGAATGGTGGCGGTCGCGCCCGAGCCGACCGTCCCGGCGGCGTAGCCGAACCGCACGCCGGTCGCCTTCTTGTTGAGCTTCGGCGTGTCGGCGGCGGTGTAGTAGAGGATGTCGCCCTCGGCCACCGCGGAGTTGCCGCCGCCGTCGACGCCGGCGACGGAGAACGTGAACTCCCCGGAGAACTTCACCGACGCGAGGCCGTCGGCGCTCTCGCTGACCTCGCATACGCCGGGCCGCTGCCCGTACAGCACCGGGTCGCCGGACACGGGGGTGGCGGGCTGGGTGCAGGCGACCTGCAGCCGGTCTGCGTTGCGGAACACCTCGTTCTTCGCCATGGTCAGCGTCCCTTCGCGGCCAGGTCGGCGGTGGTGGCGTCCATGCCGAGACGGCCGAACACGTCCTTCAGGCCGCTCTGCAGGTCGGACTCGGTCATCTCGTTCGGGTCGCCGGAGGAGCCGAGCCCGCGGACGCTGCCGATTCCTGCCTCCTCGGCGAACCGGGCGAGATAGCGGCGCTCCGCCTCGATCGCTCCCTTGATGGACTCGGTCAGCTTGGCCTCGTCCAAGGCGCCGTCCTCGCCGAGCGGGACGTTGTCGCCGGTGACCGCCTCGACGACACGGGCGTGCGCCGTCTGCGGCAGCGTGCTGGAGGCGAGCGTCGCGGTCGCCTTGGCGCGGGCGGCGTCGTTGGCGCGGAGCTTCAGGTTCTCCCTGCGCGCCTCCTCGAGCGACCGCTTGGTGTCCTCCAGATCGCGGCCCTGGTCGCCGAGCTGGGCGATCCGCAGTTCCGCCTCGGCCAGCTTCTGCCGGGTCTCGGCGAGTTCGGTGCGCAGCCGGTCGGCCTCGCTGATCTCTGTCGTCGGGCCGCCGGTCGGCGCGCCCGTCTGGGGTCCGCTCACGCGGGTCACCTCCAGGGGTTTGGCCGGCGGCGCCGGCAGGGTGGTCTCCGCCATGTCCGCGGAGGTGGGCTCGGGCGGCCCGTCGGCCTCGACCCGGGCCACGAACGCGCCCAGGGCGTCGCCGATCGCCGACGACAGGCCGATCCGCTCCTCCCGGGTGAGGCGGCCCTCGCCGTACATGTCGTCGCTGATCTGGGTGAAGACGGCGTGCAGGCGGGACTCCAGCCAGCCGCCGATGTTCCGCGCCTCGGTCAGCGCCCGCGCGGACTCCAGGACCTCGACGATCTGCCCGCCGCGCCCGGCGGCGGTGACGAAGTCCACACTGACGCCTTCGGTCAGCTCGGTGATCAGCATGCCGCGGCGGCCCTCGGCCTCCCCCGGTTCGGCGGTGCCGACCGCGCGGATCGACACGCCGATGTGCTCGGCCTGCTCAGCGAGGACCTGCTGGAAGGGGGCGAACACCTGCGCTTCGGCGTACAGGCCGCCCTGGTCGTAGACGGCCGGCCCGGTGAGCACCGCGGCCAGGTCCCGCACCGACCGCTCGGGCCGCTCGGCCTGCTCGGTGACGGTCGGGTGGTCGAGGTACATGTGCATCCCGGCACCGAACACGCCCGCCTTCGCGGCGCGCTCCAGCACCTCACGGCTGTAGTAGCCGGAGCTGCCCCACCCGGCGTCGATCAGCCGGATCCGCATCCGCCGCCCCGACGGCGCGCCGCGCACGGCCTCAGCCAGCGGGATCGACTCGGCCAGACGCGTGGCCGCAGGCGCGTTCACGGTCATCCGGCGGCGCGCTGCGCCAGGTCACCGGCGGCGGCACGGAGCCCTTCCAGCGTGCGGAGGACGTCGCCGACGGCCATGGGGATCCGTCGGACGCCGTCGGCTGCGGCGGCTTCCGTGACCTCGGGGGCGGTCTGCTGGACGCGGTTGACGTGACCCAGCAGTCCGTCGAGGCGCTCGCCGACGTCTTCGGCCAGCGCGCGGACGTCGATGGCCAGCGCGGTGGCCTGCTCGCTGTAGGTGCCGCTGTCGCGGACCTTGGGCGGGTCGGTCTTCTTCGCGGGCGGCATGGTGCCCCTTCCTGTCATCGGGTGAGCTGGCCGACCGGTGTCGGCACATACGACGGCCGCCAGTCGGGGTTGTCGCGGCGTTGCGCGAGGTCGGCCCAGGCGATGTCGCCCCGGTCGAGCGTGGCGAGCCGTCCGGGGCCCATCACGGCGAGCTGGTCGTCCCGGCTCATCGAGCGGAACGTGGCCTGGGCGTCGGGGATGACGCTCGGCGGGTCGTCCATGTCGATGCCGAGCTCCCGCCACGGCCGCACGGCCGGCGTGCGCGCGCACCTACACTGCGGGTGGCCTTGCGGGCCTGGCTCCTCCAGGCGGTGGACGGTGCCGTGCATGGCCCAGCAGGCGGGGCAGGTGGTGCGGGCCATCGCGGCCGACCAGATCCACCCGGACAACACGCTCGCGTTGGCGTCCTGTCCGGCCTGGGCGGCTTGGCGGTGCGCGTCGAGCATCTCCGTCCGCGCGATCGTCACCGCGCGGGTGAGTCCGCCGTTGAACGCCCCCTCCAGGCGGGCCAGCATCGCGCGGGCCGCATCGACCGGGTTGGCCCCGACGGCCACGCCTCGCACGAGTTCGCGGCGCATCGCCGCCTCGGCGTCCGCCGACAACGGCCGGGTGAGCGAGGTGATGCGCTCGGTGGTGCGGGCCACGATCGCCGCCAGGTCCCGCTCCGACCAGCGGGTCAGCTGCGACAGCAACGCGGCACGGTTCAGCCCAGGGGGCATCTGGGAGGCGATGATGCCCGGCTGCGCCGACAGGCCCGTCTGCACGGCCCCACGCGCCCCTGTGGCCGTCTCCGAGCGCACCCGCGCCGTCAGCTCCTCCAGCGCCCGCGCGGCGGCTTCCAGGGCCTCCTGGAGCCGCGCCGCTCTGGCGATGCGGGCCCGCGACGGCCACCCTCCGCCGGCCAGCGTCGCGAGCAGTTCATCCAGGGCGAGCAGCAGGTCCAGGGCCAGACCGTCCCAAGCGGTCACCCACGCCCCGGTCAGCGTCCGGGTGGTGGCGTCGAGGATGTCGTCCACGGCGGCCCTCGCCGCGGCCACGAGGGCGAGGGTGTCAGCGGTCACCGGCACCGGCCGGGACCTCCTCCTCATCGTCTTCCTCGTCCTGGGTAGGCGGGCCGCCGCGCTGGTCGAGCACCGCCGCCGGGTCCTCGCCACGGCGGAACCTGTCCGCCAACGTCTGTCCCACCGTGTCGCGAGGGGGCACGAACTCGCCCGCCTCGTCGGTGAGGGTGTCCAGGATCTGATCCACATCGGTCACGCCCAGCGCCTCCAGCAGCAGGCGGGCGACGACCAGCGGCGGCAGGTACGTCGTCTGATCCGCTGCGACGATGGCCTTGACGGTGGTCTCGACGTCGATGTCATCGAGGTCCGGCCAGGAGATATCGATCGTGTCGTCGGCGCCACCGGCCAGCGTCACGACCTCGCGCCCGTCTGGGTCGGTCGTGATGGTGCCGTCCAGCGGCCCGTCGACCGCGCGCACGGCCTCCGCGATGACGTACGCGTAGATCGCCCGCCGGGCCTGGGTCCACACGCCTCGGCGCAGTTCCATCGCCCGCTCGGTCGGCGTGTCCAGCGTCTCCGCCGTTGCTCGGGCGCCGGTCACGCCGGGGTCGCCGAGCAGCATCGTCACCGGGAGGTCCAAGGCGGCGGCGACCATCGCGGCCAGCGGCCGGCCTGACTCGGAGTCGATGGTGGCGCCGGACTTGGGGATGGCTTCCAGCTGCATGTTCGGGGTGAGCATCGCGGTCGCGCCGGAGTGCCGCGCCTCACCGGTCACGGGATCGGTCGAGGGGGCGGCGGCCAGGCGGGCCTTCGCGGCGGTCTGCTTGGACCCGGGCGAGGTGAGACGCCACGCGAACCGCGACAGGGCCTTGACGAGACGTGCCCAATCCTCCAGGAACACCCGGTACGCCTGCGCCCAGTCGATCGCCGCGTACGCGTCCGGCACGCCCCACTTCCAGTGCAGGTGCCCGCCGACGCGGACGTGGTAGACGGGGGCGTCCCACATCACCTCAGCGGGCTGCGTGTCCCCGAACCGCGGGTAGACCAGCGCCTTCGGGCGCCGGGTGGGGCGGTAGCCGAGCGCCGGGTAGTAGGCCGTGCGCCGGGTCTCGATCACCCCGCCCGAGGCGGGATCGATCCGCTCCTCCCACCAGTCCCGCCGGTAGTACCACGGCTCGGAATTGTCCTCCGGGTTGCGGATCACCGAGGTGATCTCGTCCCATGGCAGCGTCCTGGCCTTCACCCGGCCGGTGCGCGGCGAGGTGAAACACGCGATGAACACGTTGCCGTCGGTACCGAGCGCCCTTTCGAGCTCCTCCGACGCCGGGCCACCCGTCAGGGTGTTCTCGTTGGCGTCGTTGAACTGCTGGATGACCCGATTCACGTCCGGGGCGCGGGCGGAGATCTCCACACCCGCGCCCCACACGTACGCCTGCCGCAGCCCCAACCCGCGTTTGATCAGCGGGTTCTTGATGGCCATGACCCGGCAGACGGCGGTGATCACCCGCAACCCTTCGCGGGTGAACTCCTGCTCGGCCAGCGCGGTGAGCCGCTGCCACCCGGGCTCCGCCATCCGCGCTTCGAGTTCGGCAATGCTCTCGGCGAGCAGCTGGCGGGTGTCACGCTCGCGCCGTACCTGCTCGGCCAGCTCCGTCCGTCCAGTCCAGCGGTAGACCCGTTCACGCAGCGGGGAGGCGGCCTCACGCAGCAGCTGAGCGAACGCCATGGGGCACCTCCTGCCTAGTACGGGCTGATCTCGTAGCCGTCGAGGTCGTCGTCCAGATCCTGTGACTCGACGATGAGTTCGCCGGTCAGGATCGGGTTCAGCAGCAGCCGGTTGAGCGCCTGGGACATGGCGTCGACCCGGTCGTCGTGCGAGCCGTTGGGGAACGCGGCGTGCTCGTCGATCCAGGCGCCGATCCATGGCGCGACTTCCGGCGCCGGGAGGAACACCTGCCCGGCCTCCACGAACGGGCTGACCGCGGCGGCGCGGGCCTCTTTCGACCCGTCGGGTTCGACGGGGATCAGACCGGCCACGGTGCGGGACAGGCTGTTGATGACGGCGGTGCCGTTGGCCTTGTCCTCGATCAGCTTGAGCGTTGCCTGCGGCCACCGCGACGCGAGCTGCCGCACGGCCTGCCGGGTCTCCACGAACGACAGCCGGTCGTGCACCTCATCGAGGAGGACCACCTGCAGGCCGTACCGGGCCCACACCTGGCCGCACACGTAGTCGCTGTCGTCGAGGTTCTTGAACGCCATGTCCCACGAGCAGACGACCTCGTCGGCGCCCGGCGCGAACCGCGTCCCGTCGTCGCGTTCGATCCAGCGCGGCGAGCCGTACTCCCGCCACCAGCCGCGTTGGAAGATCCCACCCTCGGACGGCGCCGGTCTGCCCTGGTAGAGGGCGTTCCATGTCCGCGACCCGGAGCGGAGCTTGATGGCCTCCCACTGGGCTACGGTGCGGCCCCTGGCCGACGCCAGGAACTCACCTGGTTCGCGGCCGAGCGGGTCCGTCTCACCCTTCGCGGGGTCGTGGTCGGCCTGCGCCGGGATGTTGATGACACGCCACCGGTGCCCGTCCGGCGCGGCGAGCAGCCGCCCGATCAGGTCGTCCTCGTGCCAGCGGGTGGCGATGACGACCGCCCACGCCCCGGGCGAGAGGCGGGTGGAGCCGACTTCCAGCCACCAGTCCCACGCCCGGTCCCGGTAAGCGGCGCTGTCGGCTTCCTTCCGGTCCTTGATCGGATCGTCGATCACCAGGCCGTCGACCGGTCGCCCGGTCAAGGCTCCGCCGATGCCCGCCGAGTACACGCCGCCGTCATGGCCGGCGAGCTGCCACTCGTGCTGCGCGGACAGGTCATCGCGGACCCGCAGGCCCAGCGTGCCGCCGTAGACGGCGATGTCGTCGCGGATGGCCCGACCCCAGCGGCGGGCGACACCGAGTTCGTAGGACACCACGGCGAGCCGGGCGTCGGGGTTCTGCGTCAGCACCCACGTGGGGAACCGGCGGCTGGTGCGCTGGCTCTTGCCTTCCTGCGGCGCGATCGAGATGACCAGCCGCCCATCGGGCGTGTTCCGCAGCCGCACCAACTCGGCGTCGATCAGCTCCAGTGCCGGTGTCTGCACCGTCCGCGGGTCCAACTCGGCGGCCAGCTCGCCGGGCGTCGCCCAGCGGGGCCGTACCGGCTCGAAGCGGCGCGCCGCGTACTCCCACGCATCGACGGCGGTCACGGCCACCCCTCTCGGCTCAGGCGGCCCTGCCGGACACCGCCCGCAGTTCGCGCGGGACCACCTCGGCCACCCGGGCCTGCTGTCCCGGCGTCAGGTCGAGCGCGTCGAGGACGCGGCCGATGACGTCGGCGAGCATCGCGCCCTGCTGCTCGGCCAGCCTCACCTGCCTCTCGGCGACCCCGGCCGCGAGTGCCGTCTTGCACACCTCGGTCAGGTGTCGGCGTTCGGATCGGTACAGCTCCACCCAGACCGACGGCTTGGCCGCCTGGGTGGTGTCGGTGCCGCCGAACTGGCCTGATCCCTTGTCCACCTCCACGGTGGTGCCCCACACCAGGTCGCCCTCATCGAGGGCGGCGACCTTCTCGGCGAGCCACGCCACGTGCCCGGCCGTGCGGTGCACTTCTTCGAGCAGCGCATCGGCCGGGTCCACCGCCCGGGGCAGGCCGTAGGTCACCATCGCCCGCTGGGCGGTCTCCCGCTCCAGCCTGCGCGCGGCGGCGGCCCGCACCTGCGGCGCCGCTCCTCCGTGCGCCACGCACACTGTCGCGCCCCGGACCGGCCACGCCTTACATGGCCCCCGCTTGCTACGGCCAGCGCATCGGGGCCGCCCTGATAGCGATGGGTCGGCCTGATCGCCGGATAGCGATGGGTCGCGGGGGTCGTCGCTCATGGCACGGGGTCAGGTCTGGGCGTTGTCGTAGGCGTCGTGGATGGCCTGGGCCTGGTCGCTGTTGAGGCCGCGCACCTCGTCGTTGTCTCCGTCCCAGCCGGTGATGACGACCGGACCCGAGTAGGTGCCGGTGGCAGCGCCGAGCGCGAGGAGCACCTGCTCGCCGATGCCGTTCAGCGTGGTGTCAGCGGGGTTGACCCAGCCGGTCACCACGCCGAGGGCGTCGGGGAGCGGCGCGAGCGGGACCCGGGTGGGTGTCTGGGTGTCGAGGTCGATGAGCCATTGCTCGGAGCCGCCGGGCACCTGGTACTCGCCGTCGACGCCGATGAGGACGTATCGCACGGGCTGCTCCGTTCTCCGGACATGCGAAAGGCCCGGGCGAATCGCTCCGGGCCGACACGTGATCTATTTGACCATAAGGATGGGGTCACTAGGGCGTACGTGGCAAGCGGGACGCGCCACGTAGGTCGGCGAGCTGGTCGAGCTCGGCGCACGACCAGAGGAGACGCTTGCCGTCGCGGGTGGCGGTGAGACGACCCTCGGAGTGCCAGCGGCGGATGGTTCGGGCCGGGATGCGATAGATCCGCGCCGCGTCGGCGGTGCTGATGCGTTGGGTGCTGCTCACTCTTTCAGAGTAGGACGGGCATGATTCCTCAGCTGGTCAGTAGATCTACGCGGATCGAGTGACCATGCAAGTCTTTGGCCCACCGTACGCCGTCCTCATCGGAGAAGTGGATCTCTGTCTTCCCTGCCGCGAGCACGCGTTCGTCCTGGCCGGGCCACACCCACCACGCTGCCGTGTCTGGCGCGAGTACGTCCACCTCGGAGAGTTCCAGCAGTTGATCGACGGTCTCCCGCCAGATCCACACAGGCCGTTTCAGGTTGTCCCCATGCGAGCTGATGTTATGGATATCCATTTCGGTTCGGTTGTGCACCCGGATCGCTGCCGCCTTCCATTCGTTTGCGCCGTCTCCTTGTCCTTCCTCTTTCACGCGGGCATGGAGTACCTCATCGATCATCTCAATCAGTCGTCGAGAGGGCGATGTGCCACCTCTCCCACGCTCGACGGGCGAAAGCGGTCGGAGCGTGTGTGAAGTCACCCACACATTGCGTACCCGCCGCACCTTGTGCTCCTGCCGAGATCGCTCTGCGGCGGCACGATCTTCCTTTTTGCTTGCCTGTAATTCCTGCAGTTGTTTGATCTGCAATGACAGGGCTTTGCCTTGTTGACGGACAGTCCATGCGATGAGGACCAGCGTCAGGACGGTACCGACGGCCATGACGGAGTCGGCGATGCCGGAGACGGCGTCCCAGTTAACGCCATCGATGCCCGACGGGACGCTAGTTGGCGTTGGGGTCGGTGTCACGCTCGTGAGACGGCAGGGAGACTTACTGGGTTTACCGCCATCTTCTCTCGCGCCCGGCCGTATCGCCTTCCGAACTTGTGCCACTGCGTCGTATCCAGCGTGAGATCGCAGCTGTCGCAGTAGATCTCCGACTGGCGCACGTCGTCGTCGCGGCGAACCGTGGCCCGCAGTGTTCCGTCACATGGGCCGTCGTCGAGTTGCTCGACGCACGGTCCGATGGTGAGAGGGCGTCGGGCGGGGTCGAGTATGGCGTACGCCTGGCCGACGAGCTCGGCGAGGATGTCACGCACAGGTCCGGCGTCGGGGTGGGCGGCGAGCCAGTCGGTGTGCGGGGCAAGCCAGCCACACATCGTGGGGACGGTCGGCCGGGGCGGGGTGAGGCCCCGTTCGGTGACGACGCGGCGGACGAGGTGGTCCACGTCGTGCTCGACCTGGGACAGCCAGTCGCCGGCGCGCGGGTTGTACGGCAGGGGCGTGCCGTGGCTGCCGGAGACGGCCGGGCCGGTGCCGGTGCCACCGGTGGGGAGGGAGTCGGTGACGTCGGCGTACAGCTCCGGCAGGGCGGCGAGGTGGCGGCCGAGGGCGGCGTGGCAGCCGGGGCACAGGCGCAGGCCGGGGGCGGCCTGGCGCGGCCGGTCGGGGTCACGCCGGTGGGTGGCCTCGCACAGGAGGGGATCGGCGCGGCGGCTCATGCGGAGATACCGATGCGGCACTTGGGGTGCTTCGCGCACGCCTCGGCCAATCGGCGCAGATAGCCGAGGGCACCCTCGTAGTTGCCATGACCGTTCGGCGGGTTCATCTCCCGGTAGGCGTCCGGGTCGGACTCCATCCGCTTCACCGCCTCGGCGAGCGGACCGGCCGCCTCTGAGCACGGCGCGCCGTGGAACTCGGCCAGACGGACGCCATTCAGCGCCTTCACCCACATCCCCGCGACGTTGCTGGTGTAGTTCCCGATCTCCACGACGTCGGGCCACTCGGTGCCGGTGTCGGCTTGCAGGTGGATGTCGTAGCTCACAGCAACTGCTCCTGTCGTTCGGTTCCGGTGCATTCGGGGCAGATCCTGCGGGCCTGCTCGGCGGGGATGTCCTGCCACAGTTCGGCCTGGTCGGTCAGGTCAAGGCCGCACGCTGTGGTGTCGCCGTCGGCGATGTGCTCGGCGAGGTACAGGCGGCGGGCTGCGGCGACGTACCGGACTGTCACCCGCCCTCCCCCCACATCGATATGGCGTCCCAGCACGCCCGGCACGGCCCGCCGTACGGGTCCTCGGTGGCCTGCCCGCAGCCCTGCGGGCATGGCATCGGGTCGGGCATCAGGTCCGCGAGGTCGTCCCTGGTCTCGGCCGCGGTCACCAGGCGCAGGGCGTGCTTCTTGAGTTCGGCCATGTCCTCGGGGGTCTCCGCCTCCCAGGTGATGGTCAGCCCGCCGTCCTCGTTCTTCGTGTAGGTCTCCTTCACGAACCCTCCCTGGTGCCGTCGAGGGCGGCGGCGCGTTGAATGATCTGGTCGGCGAGGGCGGACAGCTCGGCGATTTCCTGCGCCGGGTGGGGCAGGCTCCTGGCTTTGGCCAGTGCGTCATGAAGGTCCTCCCCGGCGGCGGCGACCCGGTCGGAGGCGGCGACCAACCACGTGCGGGAGATCGCCTGTGATCCTGCCGGGGTGGCGTGGTCCGGGCGGGCCACGGCCCGTGCCCGGTCCAGGATCTCGGGCAGGCGTCCCGCCATCGCCTCGGCCTCGGCCCAGCGGTCGTCGATCGGCCACCGGTCGGCGTCGCGTCCCTCGACGGCGCGGCGGACGAGAACCGGGATCTGGCGGCACAGCTCGACCACCAGATCCAGGTCACGCTCCCGCCTCGCCGGACAGCCCTTCAGCGTCGGGTCCAGGGCGTAGATCTCGGCGACGGCCCGGTAGGCGTCGGCGACCGCGCGCAGGATGGACCGTCCACGCTCCGAGGTGCAGGCGGCGGCCCGCGCATCGGTGCTGGCCGCCTTGAGGAGGTAGTCAGCCACGGTCGTCCTCCTCCTCGTCGAGCACGGTGACTTCGGCGATGACGTGCCGCTCGCGGCGCCCGACCTTGGCCGTGGCAGCGCGCTGGGTGTCACGTTCTGCCTTGGCGTCGTCAAGGTCGTCGTAGATGCCGTACGTGGCCAGGTCCGGCTGTCCGCCGGTCTGCGGATGGTGAGGACGACGTACACGGGGGCTCCTCTGGGATGGGCCTGGAGGGGGCTGTGAGGCCCCTGGGGGCGATGTGGGAGGCGGGATGAGGTTCGGGGTCCTGACCGGGTCTTGTAGCGCTCATGGCGGCGCTGAGGTGTTCACGTCGTCACCTGCGGGCAGGTGGATCACCACGGCGCGGCCCCACGGCGAGTCCTCCACCTGCGCCATGTGCGCGGTGGTGAGCGCCCGGCCGGTCCGCTGCTCGACCACGCCGCACAGGGCGACCACGACGGCGGCGAACAGCGCGGCGTCGGCGGGCAGCGGCGTGCGGGCGATGGACTCGTCGCTGTTGATGCGCGGGTCGCGGGACAGCAGGGACATGGCCTCGACGGCGGCGTGCACGGCCGCGTCGGGGATGGGGGCGGGTGCTGCCGGGCTCACGGCGCTTCCCCCGTGCTGTTGGCGAGTTCCAGGAGCACATCCGCGTGACACGGCTCGTCGGGCGGGCACCAGCAGGCCAGGTCCCGGCCGGCCAGTGCGCTTCGGACGTCTTCGGCGACGGTCGGCACCCGTTCGAGGTACGCCCGGTACAGCTCGACGGCGTGGGCCCGGTCGCGGACGATGCCACCGCCGTCCGCGTCGCCGACCGGCTCGCCGACCTTGAAGGGGTTGCGCCAGTAGCCGGGGCGCCCGACGTACACCGCGCCCGGGGGCATGCGCCAGCCTCGGGTGCGGCGGCGGTGGATCCGCTCAGGCATGACGCGTCCCCTCCTGCTGGGGCGCGGGCTGCGGCAGGAAGCGCTGGACGTCGGCGCGCGCGTCCTCCAGGTCGCGTACCGCCCACTCGCCTTCGGCTTCGGCCACCTCGCGCAGGAGCGGCATGCCGGAGTCGAGCGACTCGATGGCCTCCGCGCGGGTCGCCTCGCGGCCCTGCGCGAACCACAGCGCCGCGGTCGGGGCGGCCAGATCGAGGCGGAACAGGTAGCCGTGACCTGGGTGCCGCTCCGGCAGGTAGGAGCGGGTCACGCACACCAGCGCCACCCCGGGGTTGCGCTTGAGCATGACGCCCGGCGGCTCGGTGTACCCGTCCGGGAGGCGGTTCGGCCGGCGGACCATGCGCGGCGTCGTCAGGAACGGGCACGCCCGCGCGGCGTACACGGCGCATTCCCGGTGCGACGGCGGCTCGGAGGTGGTGCGGGTGATGGCGCACATCGGGCCGATGACGAACGCCCGGTTCGCGCCGAGGGGTTCGCCGCACAGCCAGCAGCAGCCGAACCGGACGGCGTCCTGCACCTTGCCGGGGGCGACCACGCGGTGGTCGGGCTCGCCCCCGATCCAGGCGACGAACCAGGGCGCGGGGCGGCCGTGCCGGTCGCGGGGCAGGCCGGCCATGCGGCGGGGGATGACGATCGTGCTGTCCATGGGTCTCCTCATCTGATTCGGGTCTTGGTCTTGCCGCAGAGACGGCAGCGGTAGGTGACGACCCGGCCGATCCGCTCGACCAGCTCCCACCGGTGGATGTGGATCACGGCGGAGGATCCGCCGCGGTGAGGTCGAGCTGGCCGGGAATGTCGCCGGGCGGGCGTACCGGAATGTGCTGGGGAATGTGCAGGCGGCGGTGGGCGCGCATCCACGCCCGGCGGCAGTGCTCCCCGCGTCGGCGGCCGTCGGGGCACATCCGCAGGGAGTCCTCGGCCCACACGCGGCGCTCGCAGTCGTCACAGCGGGCGGTCCAGCGGCGGGCGTAGGCGCGTGTCGGCCGATCGACGTCCCACAGGGCGGTCTGCGTCATCGCGCGCCGATCCGTTCCGAATCGTTCCGGGGTAGACCAGGGAGATCCATGTCGGGTAGCTCGACCACCTCGTAGCGGACCTTCCTCGCCACTCGGCGCGCGGCCTGGTGGCAGGTGCACGGGCAGATCCACCGGCACACCCGGTCGGCCAGCCACACCACGGCCAGCCGTTCCCGGCGCGGCTCACCGGCCGCCCCCGGCGCGGTGGGGTGGTCGAACGGCTCGGCGAAGCGGACGGGGTGAACACCGGTCCGGTCGCAGATCAGGCCCTCCCACGTGGTGAGCGGCGAGCCCCGGTGGCACCGGGCGTGCTGGTCGACCTCGGGACTGCACCAGTGGCTGAGCCCGGCCTGACAGTGGCAGGTCGTGTAGAACGCGGGGGTGTCGCGGAGGTTCTTCCGCATCGGCGTCGTCCAGGCGTGTTCGCGCACCCAGGCGGCCTGCTCGGGGGTCACGCCGGCACTCCGAGCTTGGCGGTCTTCTCCAACTGCTTGCGGCGGCGCAGCCGTTCCCGCACACCCGCCACGATCAGCGGGGAGGTCTCGCCGTGCCGGTACCGGGCGGTCCAGCAGCGGCTCAGTTCCTCCTCGTCCATCGCCGCCGCCCGCCGTGCGAGCGCGGCCTCCATCTCGGCGTCGGGCAGGTCGATCAGCTCGTCGTCCCACGCCAGCGGCGGCAGCCAGCCGCGGGCCGTCGCCATCCGCTTGGCCCTGGCGGCCGTCGGACCCTCGCCCGGCCGCATCGACAGTTCCGCGTACAGGCCGCAGACCGCGCGGGCGGTGGCCGCGGCCACCCGGGTGCGGGTGTTGGCCAGCCCCCACAGGTTCCGCGGCTCCCACCCCAGCCGCCGCGCCTGGTCGCTAAGCGTCCACCCGATCGCGGCCAGCGCCTGGACGCGGCGGCGGGTCCCCGCCGCATCGACGCGCCGCCCGTCGCACAGCAGGTCCGGGGACGGCTGGACGGCCAGCAGCCGGGCGGCGGTCTCCCGGCGTACCCGGACGGTCGGCGCTTCACCGCCGGCGCCGTACAGCAGGCGGCCGACGGTGCCGTTGCCGACTCCGGCGAGTTCGGCGACGCGTTCCCAGCCGATGCCGTAGGCCATCAGGCGGCGAACGTGGGCGCGGGCCGGGGCGGCGTCCACGAGCGCGGCCGGGGTAGCGCCCCACTGCTCCAGCGCTTTGCGGCGGCGCCAGGCGGCCAGGTCGGCGGCGTTCGCCGCCCGGCATTGGGGGCATCGGCAGCCTTTGCCGGGCCGATCGTTGATGTCGGGGCCGTGCCGGTAGCGGGCGGGGGTGCCATGCTCGCGTACCGGGTTCGTGGCGGTCATCGCGAGGCCCCGCTCTGCTCGTGGTCGTCGCCGTTCAGCTGCTCACGCAACTGCTGCAAGCCGCGCCGGTTGATCTCCTGCTGGTCCTCCACCGGCCGCCGATCCACCGGCCGGGGCGGGCGCAGCGGCGGCCGGAACCCCTCCGAGGCCATCGCCTTGATGAACGCCAGTGCCAGTGGCCAGCGGACGTGGTCCTGCACGTACGGGGCCAGGCGGCGGGACAGCTCTTTCGCGGCGCGCTGCCAGGCGGCGTCGATCTCCGGATCGGTGTGGCCGCTCGGCTGGTCGGGGACACGGGACGTGGTCATCAGGCCCTCCAGGTGGCGGTGGGGTCTTGCGGTCCGCCTCGGTCAGCGCTGCGCTGCTCGCCGGCCGCGGCGTCCTTGGCGGCTTCGCGAGCGATCAGCGCGTGCGTCCACTCCCGCAGTGCGATCGTCCATGCGGTGTGGGCCGTGCAGGTTTCGATCCCGGACGGCGAGTCGCTGCGCCGCGAGTCATAGACGGCGGTGGCGGTGTCCAGGCCGGTGCGAGCGGACACCAGGGCGCGCTCGGCATCAGCGAGGGCGTCCTGAGTGGCGCGCAGTGCGGCCGCCGGGAAAGGGATGGCGCTCACGGCAGTACCTCGATCACGATCCGGGACACCGTGCCTTCGCCGGCGTTGTGGTTGATGTTGCGGATCAGCACGTCGAGCAGGTGCTGTCGGATCCGTTCGGCCCATCCGGGGTGGTCGCAGAACAGCAGCAGTTCGCCGTCGTGCAGGTGGTCCGGGAAGAGGCGCGCGGCCAGTTCAGGGCCGACCAGCGTCTCCCAGTTCATGGCGATGAACGCGTAGCGGCTGGACTCGTCGTAGTCCAGGTCGAGCTTCACGCGCGCCTGCTCGATCACGACCTCGATGTACGCGGGATCGGCCGGCAGCTCGACGACGCGGGGCGCGAAGGCGTCGAACGGCAGTTCCGCGACCACGTCGCCGTGGCAATGGGGGCACGCCAGCAGCAGATTCCGGTCACGCAGACCGCTGAAGGTGGGCGTGCTTCCCTCGCTGTCGAGCAGGGTCCGCGCGGTCTCCTGGAGCTGGCGGGCTGTGCGCCACGCGACGCCGCAGAAGTACCGGAAGACCTCGTTGACCTGCTCGGCGTGGACCGCGATGGCCACGGCGTCGGTGATGTCATCGACGGCCAGGCCCGCAGCGGCGAGTTGGTCGATGGTCTTGGGCCAGCTGTCCGGCAGAGCGAAGCTGCGCCGTGTCGGCAGGGGCGGTCGCCGCGTGTCCCAGGCGTCGAGGAACGCCTGCCGGATGCCGTCGCGGTGCTGCCGGTCGGCGTGCAGCCGGTCGCGGGCGGCCTTCATCGCTTCGGTCCAGCGCAGCGCGGACGCCTCGACGTCGGCGACGATCGCGGCGTCCGGGGGCGTGGCGGCCTTGCCCGAGTTGCAGTCGGCGCAGGCGGTGACCAGGTTCGGCGGCTCGGTGGGGCCACCGAGCGCTTCGGGGATGACGTGGTCGACCTGGAGCTCGACGTCGGGGGCGGTCCTCCCGCAGAAGCGGCAGGCGAAGTTGTCGCGGCGCAGGATCTGGTAGCGCAGGATCTTGGAGACGCTCAAGAGATCTCCCGGTGATGTCGGTAGGGGCTGGTAGCGCGGGGGTTGCACTCCTGGCAGCGGGAGATGCTGCCGTCGGCGAGTTCGTTGGTGCGGTCGAGCGGGTTGCAGTGGCCGCACCACTCCGGCTCCTCGGAGGGTTCCGGGACAACCTGCAGATGTGCCCGTCCAAAGGGTTCTTCGTCGGGCCAGGCCGGGAGGAACTTGGCCGGGTCGTTGTGGATCGACTTCGCGACGTAGGCCAGGCGGCTGGTGCGGATCGTGTGGCCGTCGAGGATGCGATGGCGCACCGATGCGGCGTGCAGGATGCCGACGTCTCGCCCGGTCAGCTCCGTCAGGAGCTGGACGATGGCGAGATCGACGGTGTCGTCGGAGTCGTCGTCTGCGTCGCGCGCGCGGTACGGACCTGAAGGGACGACAGAACCTGTATCCGTCCTAGTCCCCTTCGGGGACTGGACGGGACGGGACGGGGGTTCAACGATTCGCGAAGCACGTGCTGAAGCATTTGCTTCAGTGTTGCTTCGCGGTTTGCTTCGAGTCTTTCCGCTGGCCAGACCACCTTTACGGCCTGCGGCGGCACGCTTGGCGCGCGTGTTCTCAACCACTTCGCGGCTGGGATTGCGCGCCGTTCCATCGCCGTCTTCATGCCACTGGTGGAACTGGTAGCCGCCCTTGCTCCTTCTCCACAGCCCGGCGGCGCAGAGCTCCTTCGCCAGCTCGCTCTGACCTCGCGACAGCGACGGGATCATGTGGTCGGGGATGAAGCCATCGGTGAGATGGTCACCAGACCAAGATCCGGCCACGGTCCACAGTCCGAGCGCGGCCAGCGAAGCAGCCATCGCCTTCGGGTGGGAGTGGAGCGAGTCGTCCACCTTGAACCAGGTCATCTGAGTGCTTCGTCCTTGCCTTGTCGCCGTCGTCACCCCTGCGGAGGCGGGTCCTGTTTTCGGTGGTGCCGCAGCCACTCCTCGGCTCGGGCGCGCATCCGTGGGCTGCACGTGCCGTGCCGGAGCAGTCGGAGGCGCTGCTGGGTCACGTCGGCCTGGACGGCGATCTGCCACCAGCGCAGGCCCAGCTCGCGGCGTCGTTCGTCCAGGAGGGCGTGGAGTTCCTGCGGGGTCATCTCCACCTCCGCTCGGCATCGATGTCGGCGTGAGTGCGCCGGAGGAGCTCCTCTGTGAGCCGCCAGTTCGTGGCCCGCTCACGCATCAGCTCGGCGCGGGGGCCGTGGCCGGTGGCCTGGAGGTGGGCGTCCGGGACCTCGATGGCCGTCAGGCGGTCGAGGAGGCTGCGAACCGCAGCCGGGTCCACGCTGAGGTGACGGGCGGCGCGGAGCCGCTCGTAGTCGGTGCGGGCCTGAGCGAGGTCCTTCTGCAGCTGCTCTCGCGCTTCCTGGGCGTGGTCCAACTCGGCCTGTAGCTCGGCGCACCGGCAGAGAGCCGGGGAGGCCGGCGCGTCCCGCGAGACGCGCATGCCGACCAGGGACAGCAGATACCGGCGGAACAGGGACGTCACTGGGTCACCGCCGCGGTGTAGTCCGGCATCCACTTGGCGAGCGCGAGCGCCTGGGCGACCTCTTCGTCACTGCGGTACTTGCCGCCGAGCGTGGCGAGCTGGACGCCGTGCTCGTCGACGACCGCGCGGGCCGCCGGCCGGGGCCGCTTGGTGCGGCAGTCCTTGCCCCGCCGGGCCGCCTGCATCGTGCGGCCCGGGAGCATCGTGGGGTCAGCCATGGGTGTCCGCCTCCCGGTCACAGGGGCCGGTCACGCAGGTGGGGCAGGTGGCGACGCCGTCGGTGAGGGTCCAGTCGTAGGCCGAGGCGATCTCGGTGGCCTCGGCCTGGTCGGCGAGGTGGATCGCGTGGCCGTAGTCGTCGTCTTGGAGGGGCTCCTCGCAGCAGGAGCACGTCAGGGTCAGGCAGGGGGCATCGAGCTGGCGGGGCCGGTAGCCGTCCGGTCGCGCCGCGTCCTTGGCCCGCGTCTCGGTCAGGTAGTGGGCGACGACGGGCTCGTCTCGGCCGCCGCCGTATTCGTCGGTGAGGACCCAGCAGGCGTCAGCCACGGTCGCCTCCGTGGGCTTCGTCCCACGCCGTTTCGACCGACCTCGGGACGCGCCCCTGGGGTGGGCAGTCCATGCCCTGCGCTGCGGCCCAGGCGCGGATGCCGGGCCGTTTGCTGCGGGCAGTGGGCCGGACCGTGCGAGGGGCGGCCGGTGTCCGGGCGGGACCCTTTCGGCGGGAGGAGCTGAGCTGCCGCTGGCGGGCCTTCTTCGCCGCGAGCTGCTCTTCCAGGGTGGCGATCTCCTGGGCGAGGGCGGCGGCTTCCCGTGCTCGGGTGAGCCGGTCCCGGATCTCGCCGAGAGCGTCGCGCACCTGAGTGGCGAGCCGCCGCAGCCGCGGATCCTCCGACGCCTCGGCCCGGGCGATCAGGGCGGCGGCGTCGGATGGTACGGCGGCGGCGAGGGTGTCAGGCACGCGGACCTTGCCGTTCTTGGCACCCGGGTCGTAGACGGTGTCGGTGTCCGGGGAAAGCAGCCAGCCCTTCTGCGCGCGGGCGAGGCCGATCACGCGGTCGCGTGGCCAGCTGGTGAGGTCGGCGACCTGCTGGGTGGTCTTCCCGTCGGCGAGGAGGCGCAGGACCTGGGCGCCGTCGGCGCTCATGACGACGGCCAGGTGGCCGGCCGCCGGGCCGGGGGCGGGCGTGGAGGCTGGCTCACCCATGCCGCTCACCCCCGAGCGGTCCGCCGTGGGCGGGGCATGGGCCGTGCTCGGAACAGGCGCAGGACGAGGTGCCCACCATGATGCGGAGCCGGTCTGCGCCGTCGTGGTGGGCCTCGATGACGTGTACGGCGGCGGCGTAGGCCGGGTAGGGGGCGGCGAGCATGCGTCGGTTGTCCTGGTCGGCCTCGGCGATCAACGCGATCAGGGCCTTGGTGAAGCTTCCGGGTTCGCGGCCGCCGTGTTCGCCGTAGCACCACAGGACGTGGGCGGCCACCGTGGGAGTGATGTCGGCCGGGTCAGGGCGGAAGTCGCCCAGGACGGCGGCGAGCAACTGGGTGGTGCTGTACTCCGTCATCGGGCGAACACCTCGCCGCCCTGGGCGCATGCGGTCTTGCACGGCCACTGGTAGACGACCCCGTCTTCCCAGCAGACCGCGCACACCCACAGCGCCGGGCGCCCGGTCTCGGTCCACCGGGGGATGTGGAACCGGGCGGGAAGTGCCCTGCGCTCCTCCAGCGTGTCGGGCAGCTCGTCGTACCCCGGCATGTCCGGAGCCTCCAGCAGGATCGCCCGGACCGGCTGTCCGCGCTCGCGGAGGTGGATCCTGGCCGCCGCCTTCATCGCGCGGGTGATGGGCGTGTGGCCGTGCTCGATCGGCTCGATGAGCACGCTCGCGCCCTCTCCGAGCGCCTGCTCTGCCACGTCTTCGAGGTCGTCGGCGCAGACCGCGACCGGGCGGAAGCGGGCGTTCGGGTAGGTGAGGCGGGCGACGGCGGGGGTTTCCTCGTCGTGGTCCTCGTTGCCGCAGAGGACGGTCGGGGTGGTGGTGGTCATCGGTTCCTCGTCAGGTCGGTGTGGGCGTGGGGTGTGCCGGGCGGGCCGCGCCGCCCGCCCGGCACGCTCAGCGGGGAGCACCGTGGGCTCCGTGGTGGAGCAGCCGCAGCCAGGAGTGGCCGCTGGGGCGGGCGGCGATACGGCGCTGGATGGCGGGCAGCCCGTCCGGGACAGGCAGCGAGTCGACGGCTCGCAGGTGCGCGACGAGCTGGAGCACATGCTCGGGGCGCTCGATCTGGCGGGCACGGCGGCCTTCTACCAGGCCGTGGAGCCAGAGCGTCAAGGCCGCGCCGATGGCGGCGAGGACCGCCATGGCGGCGACCAGGGCGAGCGCGGCCAGCAGGCCGTTCACGGCTCCTCCATGAGGTCGCGGACGTCGTGGAGCCGGATGTCGTGCTCGGCCAGCCAGGCGGCCCAGTCCTCGTCCGACATGGCCTCGTCGTCGCCGACTGGCAGGTACAGCCACCACTCGCGGTCGGGGAGCTGGAGGTCGCCCGGCGCGATCGCCGGCCGGGGCCGGGTACGGCGCCGCTGGCGCAGGCTGAGTCCGATGACGACGCCGCAGGCGACGAGCAGGACGTAGCCGGTGATGACGACCTGCGGGGTGGTCATGGCCGCCTGCCGGGGATGTGCTGCGACCGGTAGGTGGCGGCCCGCGCGGCGCGGCATGCGGCGCGCCAACACGCCACGGCCGACTGCGCCACCTCGCGCCGGTAGCCGGGACGCCAGTACAGCCACGACGCGGCCAGGACACACGCCCAGCAGGCGGCCTGCGCCACGGCGTTCACGCGGCACCGGCCGCGGGCTGGTCGGCGGGCTGCATTTGCGAGCAGGCCGGGCAGTCGCCGCGGTTGTCCGGAGCGCAGACGCCGGCCTGAGCGCGGGCGTGGTCTTCAGCGGTGACTGGGCGCAGGGCGTGGCCGCAGCCGTTGCAGTGGATCATCGGTTCGTGATCGGGCGGCTGGGCCGGTGGTGGCCGGTGGTGCCCGGCCGCCTGCATCGCGGCCTGTGCGGGGGCGTCGCAGCGGGTCTCGTCGCGGCGGTGGAGTTCCTCGTTGAGGAGCGCGGCGAACCGCTGGGCGTTGGTGCTGATGCTCCAGGCGGTGTTGAGGGCGGCGCGGAGCTGGGTGTCGTCGCCCAGCCGGTTGACGCCGATCATCGCGCCACCGATCCAGAGCATGATCGTGGTGTCGGTGACCTCGACGCGCATGTCGTCTGGTGAGGCGTGCCGGTCGGCGGCGTAGACGAGGACGGGGTGTGGGTCGGCGGTGGCAGGGGCTGTTGTGAGGAGGTCCCCCCCGGGATGGGTCATGATCCTTGCCCTTTCGGTGGTGCCGGTAGTGCCTTGATGGGCTCCCTCCGCGCGCCCCCGAAGCGCGGAGGGAGGGAAGATCAGGTGGTCAGCTGACCGGACTCCAAGAGCCGCGCCGCCGACTCGATGGCGGCAGCGCGGAAGACTCCGCCGAGCCCGTCGTCGTCGCCTCCGGCGACCTCGGTGACGGCGGCGTCCATCCGCGGCTTGGCGTAGGCGCGGAGCTCGGCGACGCACCGGGCGCGCTCGTCAGCGCGCGCCCGATCCAGCGCGGCGCGGAGCTTGGACATCTGGACGTGCAGGACGCCCAGCTCGTCGGCGTCGCCCTCCCGCTGCGCGAGGGTCTCCCGCAGTTCTGCCAGCAGCAACGGCACGGCGGCCAGGCACTCCCGCGAGTGCTCGGGAACGCCGCTCATGTCCTCGCCGAGCGCCAGGTGGTAGTGCCGAGACACCTCGTCCAGGTCGAGCGGGAAGTCGAGGTCAGCCATGGCGGGCCTCGCTTCCCACGCTCACCGGGGTGGGGTACTGATCCCAGGTGCGGCCGTCCAACTCGCGTCCGGCACGGCCCTTGCCGACGCGGCGGATCGTGATGTCTCGGCCGCGGCTCATCGGCGCAGCGACTGGCTTGCCGCTGACCAGGGGCCGGTGGGTGCCGTCGGTCGCCAAGAAGCCCGCGGGTGCCGTGTCGCGATGCAGCCACAGCGACTCAGGGACCCAATCGCCCCACTGCTTGAAGTGGAAGGCGACCCCCGCGCTCACGCACTGGTCACGGAGCCCGCGCACCCAGTCCGGGTGCATGGGCCGCGCGCCGGGTCCGGACTCGCCCCCGGCCACGACCCAGTCGAGGCCCGGTGTCGGCCATCCAGAGCCGTTGCAGGCTGGACAGTCGCCACCGTCCGCGACGCCTTCGGGGAGCCATTCGTCCGGGTGGTCACCGGTGCCGTCGCAACTCTCGCAGACCGGCAGCCGAATTGGCCCGAGCAGCGGCTCCGCCGAGATCCAGCGGACGGCAGCGGGGGTCTCCAGCAGACTCGGGATCCGGAGGTCGGCCCGCTTCTGATCCTCGACTGACACGCCGAGCCAGACGTTCGCGGGGGGAGCCGTAGATCGCTGCCGCGCGGCCCGCGCGGCCGGGCTGTGACGCATCGCCTCGGTCGGGCACTCGTCGAACTTTTTCGCGTACTCCCGGTTCTGCTGCTCTCGGCGCTGCACGAAGGCGCGCATCCGGTCGTGCCGCTTCGTGAGCACCTGGAAGGTGTGCTGCGTGGCCTGCTCCATCACGTCGAAGACCTGCGTGATGAACAGGTCGGGGACGTCTTTGTGGAACAGGTCGCCCATGGAGTTGACGAAGATCCGGCGCGGCTTGCGCCAGCGGAACGGCTCGGTGAGCACGTCGGCGTGCAGGGACACCCCGAAGCCCGGCCCCGACGTGCGGGGGTCGCCGTCCCGCTGGTACTTCGCGGATCCCATGGCCTTGAGCCGCTTGGCCAGCGTCAGCGCGTAGCAGTGGTCGCATCCGGGGCTGACGCGGTCGCATCCGGTGACGGGGGTCCACACGTCGGTGGCCCACTCGATGCTGGTCGTGGCCATCATCGCCTGGCCTCCGATTCCGCCTGAGCGATCTCGTCGATGGCCTGCGGGGTGATCTCGTACTCGATCAGCCACTCGTGCAGCGTCAGGCACAGTGCCTCCGGGGTCTCCAAGTCGCTCCACAGTCGCCGGGCGACCTCGTCGGCCTGCCGAGTCCCGGCCCGACCGATCAGCTCGCGCAGCAGGCAGGTGAGGCTGTAGTAGGTCACGAACGCCAACCGCGCCTCGTCTGCCTCGTCGCGGCCGGTGGCGTTGAGCCACAGCCGGTGGTTGAGCCGCGCGTAGATGGCGTAGGCCCGGGCCATCACCTCGGCTGTGGCGTCATCCTCGGTCGCCGGGTACGGGGCGACCGCCTTCAAGGTGATCTCGCTCATCGGTCCTCGCTCTTGGTCTGGTCGTAGGGCCGGGGTTCGGCCGGTGTGGTGGGGCGGATAGGGGCGAGCCAGTCGTCGGCGGCCTGGTCGATCTCGGCAGCGCGACGGTCGGTGAACGGGGCGAGCAGCCGCGCCCACGTGCCGGTCACGAGGTGCTCCAGGAGGCGTAGAGGACCGGGGCCGCCGGGATGGGCTCCTCCTCGGCGTAGGCGGAGCCGAGGAGGTAGGCGAGGACCATCAGCCCGGCCCCGACCGCGACGGCCAGCGCGGTGCCGACGGCCGTCCACGGGAAGCTCGTGCCGGGCCCCTCATCCGGGTCCGGCACCGAGCCGCACGTGGGGCAGGTTCCGCATGTCGGACAGATGCCGACGACCGCGCCGGGCTGACAGAGAAGCGTGTCGTGAGGGGTCATCGGGCGCCCGCCGTGGCTGCGTTTGGGGTGACCTGTGACGGGTGCCCGGTGACGAGCTGGACGGCGGCCAGGTGGGCGCAGGCATCGCCGGTGCAGGAGCACTCCCAGCGGCCCGCGTCGAGCCGCACCCGGTAGGACAGCCCGGTCGCGGCCGGGTTGGTGGAGGCGACGAACGCCTCGACGAAGCGGGGCCGGGCGTCACCCGGGCAGGTGAGGGCGGCGGCGATGCGGACGTGGCCGCCGCGCAGGTAGGCCAGTGTCTTGCCGCGCAGGGTGGTCATCACGCCCCCTGGCCAGGCTTGGTGACCGGCGGCCAGCCGTCTCCCTCGGCCGGCGGCTCCGGCGGGGAGTCTCCGGACGGCGGTTCGATGGCGTCCGGCTCGACCTGGCCGTCGATGACGGGACGTTCGGTGACCTCGTCGGGGGCGACGTCGGGGGTGATGTCGACGCGGACGCCTTCGTCGACGGCGAGGGCGTAGGCGAACTCGGTGGACTTGGGCAGCAGCTTGGCCAGGCGGCGGACCATGGTCTTGTGGGCCATCGCCTCGAAATGGTCCCGCCACGGCCCGACCACGATGCGCCGCCCGGTCTCCTTGCCGCCGACCCACTCCTTGGCCTTGGCCATGGCGAAGCGGTCGCGGTGGGTTTCCATGTCGGCGTGCGTCATGGGGTCGGTGACGGCGTACCCGTCGTCCTTGAGCCGAGCCACGGCGTAGTACAGCCGGGCCTCGCCGCGGGGGCCGTCGAGGTAGGGCCGGTGCACCATGTCGTCCGTGCTGAGGTGGTAGGCCAGCTCGAAATGGTCGTTGGTGTAGACGGTGCGGGCGGCGATGTTCAGCACGCGCCCGGTGCGGTAGGCCAGCTCGGCGTAGCCCTGGTAGCCGATGATGAGCTGGGCGACGTGGCCACCCATCGGCTTGCCGTTCCGCTCGGGTCCGGCGTTCTTGTCCCAGAACGGCAGGATCCACGCGTGGCCGAGCGCGCCGACGCCGGGCCGCAGCCCGAGCTGGGCGCAGGTCATGAGCGCACCGAGGACGCTGGCCGCGTCGGCCTTGGCGAGGTCCTTCGTCGTGCGCAGACAGGTCATCGCGTCCCGGACGAGCTGCCCGGCCTCGGCCCCTCGGGGCATGGCGAGCTGGAACTGGGCCTGCATGGCCTGGATCTGCTGCCCCAGGGTCTGCGGCTGCTGCTCGATCTGGCCGCGCGCCTGCTCGGCGCGGGAGGCGAGGTCGCGTCCCATCAGATGAGTCCCTTCTTGACGGGGCGGAAGACGCGGGACCGGTAGGCCGCGTACAGGTCGGGGTGGGCGGCCTTGAGGGCCGCGGTGTCGAGCCGGGTGACGGTGGCAGCGAACTCGGCGGTCAGGTCGGGGTGGTCGGCGGTGAACGCGGCCTCGTCGAACTGGCCGGTGTTGCGCCAGGTGGCGACGGTCTCGTTGGCGTAGGTGGCGACGGCGGCGGCACGCATCCGGCCGGTGACCGTGTTCTTGACGGCGTCACGCTGCGCCTTGAGGGTGGCGATCTCCTCGGCCCAGCCGAGGGAGGCGCGCAGCAGCGTCACCGCCTGGGCGTCCAGCTCGACGGCGTGGCCGCCGGCGTGCGGGTACAGCTCGGCCAGCGCGCGAGCGGTGGCCTCGGACCCGTCCAGCGCCGGGGCGGTGCCATCGCACACCATCTGCCACAGCTCGGCCTCGGCCTCCACCAGCACCCGGATCAGCCGGTCGTCCCGGACGACGTGGCGGATCTCCAGCCGTTGCCCGCCGATCAGCGCGGCGGCATAGCCGTGCTCCAGGCCGGTCACCGCCAGGTAGTGCTGCAGCTGGGCCTCGGCCGCGTCGGCGAGCTGCTCGTCGTCCCAGTCCCCGGCGCGGAACTGCGACGTCGTCTTGATCTCCAGCACGCCGCCGTCGGCGGTGAGCCGGTCCACGCTCGCGAGCTGCCAGTCCCGTTCGGCGTGCCGCATCAGCCCGCACGACACGGCCTCGATGCCGGTCCGCTCGGTGAACTCCGCGGCGATGACCGGCTCCAGCAGGCGGCCCCACCGCATCGCCTCGCGGTCGTCCTGCTCGGCGAGCAGGCCCCGCTTGTCGGCCCACACGCTGTACCGGCTGCTGTAGGGCGACAGACCGAGCACGGCCAGCGCATCCGACCCGCCGATGCCCCGCCGCCGCGCGGCCAGCCATTCCTCGCGCGGCGCGTCGGCGGGCAGCACCATCAAGCCGGTCGGAGTGACCGTCTCAGACAGAAGAGCCGTCACAGGTCCTCCCCGGTGGGCTGCTCGTGCTGCTCGGCCTGGTACGCGGTGTCGCGGTCGTGGTCGGCGCGGACCTCGCCTCCGGGCACCGGACGGGGCGCGCGGGCGTACTCGACGATCCGGCCGGCGAGGGCGTCGATGTCCGCGCGGCGGAACAGGCGGCGGCCACCGATCGTGAAGGGCTTGAGGTCGCCGGACTCCACGGTGGACGTGAGCAGTGCCTTGACGAGCGAGTCCACCGTGGCACTGGACAGACAGCCAGCGAGGGGGGCGGCCAGGATCTGCAGCGCCTCGTGGAGCGACACGAGCGAGGGACGGTCGGCGGTCACTGGAGCCCACCGCCCCCGCCCTGCTGCGGGCCGTCGACCAGCGCGCGAGCCTCGACGACGATGTCGGCGTAGAAGTCGACGTGGCGGCAGGGGTTCTCCCAGACGTCGACGGAGTAGTGCTCCCCGTCGTCGCAGGTGTTGAGGTTGCGGGGGACGCCGCGCGGTCCGCCGCACTTCGGGCAGTGGGCGGAGATGGTGACCGTGCGGACGATCGGGTTGGTCGGCCCGGAGCCCCACGGGGACTCGGACGCGCGGTCGCGGACGCGGACGGTCATGGTTTCGGTGGTCATCACGCACCCGCCAGGAGAGCGCATGCGTTCCGCAGCTCGGCGGGGATCTCCAACGCCACGGGCGCCTCGGGCGGCGTGTCGCCCGTCCTCACGCACAGCTGGACGTGGTAGCCGCGGAGGTGCCCGGTGATGCGGATCGGGTGGTGCACGCCGTCCTCGACGAGGATGGTGGGGGGCTGGTCCATCGCGCCGATGAGGGTCAGGGCGGTGGCGACGGCGGACGGCCCGTCGATGAAGATCAGTTCCTCGACGATGTGGCTGCCGCCGAGCCGCTGACCATGGTGAGGCAGGGGCACCTCGGAGTGCCTCTCCAGGAGATCGGCCAGGGCCCGCAGGCCGGCGATGTACTCGGCGCGCTCGTTCATGAGGCACCGCCTGGCCAGGGCGTCCCGGGCGGCGTTGACGAGCTGGCGGCACAGCCGGATCAGCTCCCGCGAGGTGTCGTACCAGGGGCCGCCCTCGACGGAGAGGGGGAGCAGCTCCTCGGAGGCGCCCGTGGCGGCGACGGTGAGGTCGGCCACGGCCAGGGGCAGGTCCGGGGCGTGGGCGGCGGCCTGCTCGACCAGCGTGCGCGTCGAGGTCCACGCCTGCTGGACCGGGCCGTACACGTACGGGGACAGGCCGGCCAGGTGGTGCGCGTGCGCGGTGAGGCGCTCGCGGATCTGGTCGGGTGTGACCGCCACAGGGGCGGCAGGAGGCATGATGGACATCAGGTCCTCGCGTCCTTTCAGACGGTGAGATGCGGGATCGATGCGAGGTCCGGCCGGGTAGGAGCGGCGGGGCCTCGCGGCATGTCAGCTGGCGTTCTCGAACGAGCGAATCCACGCTTCCGCCGCCGACTTGCGGATCATGAGGAGGCGGCCGAGCCGAAAGAAGGGCGGGCCCTCGCCCCGGGCACGCTTGCTGCGTACGGACGTGTGCTTCAAGTTCGCGAACGCGCAGAACTCGTCGAAGTTGAGGATGGGGTCATTGGTCATCTGCGTGGGCGACATGTCAGTTCCTGTCTGTTGATGATTCATCATCACTACCGGGCCGAAAAAGATCCCCGACCTGCACATCTAGTTCGAGGGCGATGCGTTCGGCGGTCATGCGGCGACACGATGTACGCCGCCCGGACGTCAGATGCGCGATCATCTGCCGCGACACGCCTACCGCAGGCCCCAGGGTGTTGCAGGAGTGGCGGCCCTCCATGAGCCTTCGCAGCAGGTCACCGCTACGAAGGATCATCTCGGGTGAAGTCATGTGGTGCCTTCCGGGGCGAGAGTCGGGGATACCCCCGGCCGTCCGCGATCTTTCGTTGCTGTTGATGATTCATCATAAGTATGCACTGGACGGCTGTCTACCCCTGCACGACAAGCGGCCTTGATCTGGTTGGATGATGACGTCTTGTTGTCTGCCACGAGATGCGCTATGCAGACAGAAGCGGCATTGAGATGTGAATCATCAGCACCGATACGAGGTGAGCGATGTGACACGTCACTCGGGGACACTGAGAGGTGACTACGTGCCGACCGGCGAAGGATCCATGAAGGCGTCTCGGACGCCGCTCAGCGACTACGTCAACGCCTACCTGGAGCGCACCCAGATCACCCGCCACCAACTGTCCAAGCGCTCCGTCGATCCCGAGAATCCTCGCAATGTGATCTACCCCCAGTGGCTGGAGGCCCTGCAAGGGGCTCGGGCGCCGGCGCCCGAGCTGTGGCGGCTGCGGGCGCTGGCCGCCGGAACGAACACTTCCCTGGATCAGCTGAAGCAGATGGCCGCCAAGCAGTGGCTGGAGTACGACGTCGCAGAGGTTCTCTCGGACGGCGAACTGCTCATGATCGCCGTCCCCCGATCGCTCAGCGAGGAGAAGCGGCGAAGGATCAAGCGGCTCGCTGAGGCCATGGCGCGCGAGGAGGCGGCGGCAGATGAATAACGGTTGAACAACAACGGGTTACAGGTTGTCCGGTTCGACCGTATTGAGTGCATTTAGGGTTGCACAAGGTCACGTAGACAAGCCTCATGCACGAAATGGTCGAATACGTCCTTGACGGCCACCCGGATTGGCCGGCCTGCCTGGTTTGGGGCCCCGGCCGCATGAAGATCAAGGTGCGCGGGGCCGACGTCGAACCCGGCGTTCTCGATGACCTCGCGACCGTCACGCAGATCATCACCGCCCCCTACTCGCTCCGCCCACTGGACGCCCCTCGCCTCACACCACTCCTGAACGTGCGGATACACCTGATTCAGGCATTACCTGAGGGGACGACGTTCACCGTCGAGATCACACAGGATCTCGTCGATGTGGGGATCCCGACCGGGGCCATGTCCGACGATATGGCCAGCGCCCTATCGGTATTGCTGACGCGATTCAGCCGGTTCCTCGATCCGGCCCAAATATCTCCAGAGATGTCGAATCTCCCAGGGCACGACCCCACCTGGAAGGCGATCAATGGCCCGCCCGATCAAGATGTGCAACTGCCGGGATGAGATCACGAGTAAGAAGCTCGGTCAGAAATGCCCCCTGCTGTCCAAGAGGGACCACGGGGCATGGTGGTTCCGCTACGAGGCGCCGCCCGGGTCGGATGGCAAACGGCGCCGCCCCTGGGCCGGGCCGTACCCGAACAAGACCCTGGCCGAGAAGGACATGCCGAGGCTGCAGGCCGATGCCGGCTCTGGCAAGCCCATCCCCGATCGGAAGGTCAAGGTCGGGCCGTACCTGCGGCGGTGGATCGCCGGGAAGCAGTCGCTGGCCGCGTCCACTCGGGGCACCTACACCGAGCACATCGACCTGTATCTGGAGCCCGGCCTGGGGCACCTGCACATGACCGATCTACGCGAGTACCACCTCACCGAGTTGTACGCCGCGATGACGCAGATCAACCGGCCGGTGGACGGGGAACCCACGGAACTGCTGCGACGGCTGCTGTCCGCGCGGGCGGTGGCGACGTGGACACGTGATGGCGAAGAAGAACCGGGGCTGTGGCAGCGACGTGCGATCGGGCCGACGACGATCCGACGCGTCCACGCCACGCTGTCCAGTGCGCTGACGACCGCCAGGCGGCAAGGGCTCATCCAGCACGACCCGTCGAAGAACGTCGAGCTGGCGCCCGCGCGTCGGCGGCGACCGCTGGTGTGGACCGCCGAGCGAGTCCGGCACTGGGAGAAGGCCGGCGGCTGGGGGGACAAGAAGAAGGGCATCGAGGTGGCCCCGCGCCCGGGGCCGGTGATGGTGTGGACGCCAGCGCAGGCCGGGGCGATGCTGGACTGGCTGGAAGACGTCGGCGACCGGCTGTACCCGCTGTACCACCTGGTGATGACCCGCGGCTTGCGGCGCGGCGAGGCCGGGCGACTGGAGTGGAGCGACACCGACCTGGACGGTGCGCACACGATCAGTGTGCTGGAGGATGAGGACGCCGAGGCCGAGCAGGGCATCAAGTCCGACAGCTCGCGCCGGGTCGTGTTGCTGGACAAGACAAACGTCCTGTTGCTCAAGGCCTGGCGGACGCGGCAGAAGACCGAACAACTGGCCGCAGGCGCGGCCTGGGTGGACTCCGGCCGGGTGTTCACGACCAAGACGGGCGAACCGCTCGATCTCGACTATCTGACGGATCGGTGGCAGCGCCTGGTCCGGTGGGCGAAGCAGCCGCCCGTGCGGCTGCACGACCTTCGGCACTGCGCGGCCACCCTGATGCTCGCGGCCGGAGTGGACATGAAGGTCGTCTCCGCGACCCTCGGTCACCGGCAGTTCTGGTTCACGGCGGACACGTACGCGTCGGTCGTGCCGGAGCTCGCCGAGGCGGCGGCCGAGGCCGCAGTGTCGATCATCCCTCGCGCCGCCCGCAGATCGTGATCGTTTACCGGATGGTCCGGCATTGGTCTGGCAGGAGATCAAACCGGACATCCCGATCAGCTAGTGGATCAAGGGATGTGCTGGTGGGGCGCCAGGGGCTCGAACCCTGAACCTACAGATTAAAAGTCTGCAGCTCTACCATTGAGCTAACGCCCCTTGCGAAGACTACAGAGTGAACCCCGTGGTCGGCGACGGGGTTCCTGTCGCGAGGATAACTTACCGTACCGGGATGGCGGGGCGGGGCGGTCGCCGACCAAGAGGGGTCAGGGGCGGCGGGTGGGGGTGGTGTAGGGCTTGAGGGTGTAGGCGCTGGCGGTTTTGCGGACGCTTTTGGCCATCAGGCCCTTCCAGGGCAGGTAGGGGATCAGTTTGAAGTTCAGGCGGAGGAACCAGGCGAGTACGGGGCTTTCCGGGACCATCAGCCTGCTGACGCCCTCGCCCTGTTTCTGGCAGCCGCGCACGTACGCACGGAGTTCCCGCTCGTAGGCCGCGAAGGCCGTGCGGTGGTCGCCTTCGGCGGTGGCGAGTTCGCCGGCGAGGACGTAGGCGCCGACCATGGCGAGGCCGGTGCCCATGCCGGAGAGGGAGGACGGGCACCAGGCGGCGTCGCCGAGGAGGGCGAAGCGGCCTCGGGTCCAGGTGTCCATGTGGACCTGGCTGACGGAGTCGAAGTAGAAGTCCGGGGAGTCCCACATCGTCACCAGGAGGGGGTCGGTCTCCCAGCCGTTGCCGCGGAAGGTCTCGGCCAGGATCTTCTTCTGGCGGGCCACGTCGTGGCGGTGGTAGTCGGCGGCCGGGGAGGCGAAGTAGAAGAGGGCCTTGGTCTCGGTGTTGTCCCGGGCGCTGTAGACGGAGACGACCTTGCCCGGGGTGCTGTAGGCGAGACCGGAGTACGAGAGCCCCAGGTGGTTGGGGGCGGTGAAGATGGCGCAGTGCAGGCCGAGGTGCTTGACGTAGCGGTCCTCGGGGCCGAAGGCGACGGATCTGACCTTGGAGTGCACGCCGTCCGCGCCGATCACCAGGTCGAAGCGGCGGGGGTCGCCGCGTTCGAAGTGGACGGTGACGCCGTCGGCGTCCTCCTCGGCCGAGCTGATGGAGTCGCCGAAGATGTACTCGGTGTCGTCCCGCGTCGCCTGGTAGAGGACCTGGGCCAGGTCGCCGCGCAGGATCTCGACATCGCCGGCGAAGAGGTCGTCCGGCATCTTCACCAGGCGCTTGCCCGCGCTGTTGACGTACCAGGTCGCGCCCATGCGGGTGCGCAGCCGTTCGATGTCGGCGAGCACTCCCATCCGCCGCAGCATGGTCATGTGAACGTCGCCCCGGAAGTCGACGGCGTAGCCACCCCCACGCAGGTCAGGGGCCTTCTCGACCACCGTCACGCGGTAGCCGTACCGGTGCAGCCAGTACGCCAGGGCCGGGCCCGCCACGGACGCCCCCGAGATGAGAATCTTCGTCTGTGTCATGTCCCCGAGCATCCGAGGAACCGCTCACCGCTCACTCACCGGCGACTCACCGAACATGGTGTGCAGCGGTGAGGCCAGGATGATCTCGCTCGGCACCCCCACCCGGAACAGCGCCTCGGCCCGGCTCAGCGCCGCGCCCCGGGCGTGGGCCTCGTCATAGGGGGCGGCGCCCAGTGCCTGCCGGGCGCGCTCAGCCAGTTCCGGCCCGTCCGAATCGGGAGGTGCCGCGCGGCCCCGGAGGGTGCGTGCCGCACCCAGCAGGACGGCGGCCGTCTCCGGGTCGCCCTCCCCCAAGGCGATTCCCGCCAGGGCCTCCATGGGGCGCGCGCACTCCGGTACGGCGCCCCTGGCCACGGTGGCCTCCGCCGCCTGGCGGTGGTGCTCACGGGCGGCGGCCAGGTCGCCACGGCGCTCGGCGATGCGTCCGAGGCCGACGAGGGCCCGCGCCAGGCTGCCCACGCTCCGGATCGCCTGAAGGTCGAAGCGGTCGAGCGCGTCCAGGTAGTGGCGTTCGGCCGTCTCCAGGTCGCCGTCGAGGTAGGCGACGTCGGCGAGCCCGCGCAGGGCCGCCGCCTGGTACGTCGGGCTGCCCGAGTGCCGGGCGAGGGCCGACGCCTGCTCATAGTCGGCGCGGGCGGCGGCCCGGTCGGTGCTCTGCCGGTAGTCGCCGCGGTTGCACAGCAGGTCGGCGATGTCCTCGGTCGCGCCGAGCTGTTCGGTGAGCCGCAGCGCCTGATCGGTCAGCTCGATCGCCCGCTCGTGGTCGCCGCGCGCCCCCGCCAGCCACGCCTGGGCGTCCAGGGCGAGCGCGGTGCCCCACCGGTCGCCGAGCGTCCGGAACCCGTCCACCGCGGCGGCGTACCGTGCTTCGGCCTGGGCGTGGTCGCCGCCGCCGTACTCCGAATACCCCCAGATCAGGTCGCTTCCGGCGCGTTCCCATGGGTCGGGACTGGCGCGGGTCTCGGCGACCAGCGCCAGCGCGGCCTCGGGCTCCATCGTGGAAGCCCCCGTCAGCAGCCACAGGAAGGCGGCGGCCGAGTGGCGGTGCGCGCTGGTCGCGGCCCGCTGCGCGGCCTCGTGATGCCGGGCTCCGCCGTCCCCGGCGAGCAGGACGCAGAGCGGGTAGTCGGCCTCCACCTCGGACGGCACGCGCCCGGGCTCGACCAGGTCGAGCAGCGCGACCGCCTGCGCCTCGACGGATGGCCGCAGCCCGCGTATCCACAGGAACACGCACATCGCGCCGAGCAGCCCGAAGGCCGTCGGCAGATCCCGGACGGCGATCGCCCGGCGCAGCGCCGCGCGCAGGTTCTCGTGCTCGTCGCCGAACACCCGCAGCCAGTCGAGCTGCCCGACGCCCCGCACGGCCGAGTCGGCGGTCCGCGCGAGGCCGAGGAGGTGCGCGGCGTGCGCGCGCCGTACGGCGTCGGCCTCGCCCGCGGCCTCCAGGCGCTCGGCCCCGTAGGCGCGGATGGTCTCCAGCATCCGGTATCGGCCGCCCGAAAACTCGATCAGCGACTTGTCCGTGAGTGAGTCGAGCACCGTGTCCACCGCTTCGCGCGTGGTGCCGCCACAGACTTGGGCCACCGACTCGGCGGTCGCTCCACCGGCGAAGACCGTGAAACGCCGGGCGATCTCCTGCTCGGCGGCGGGCAGCAGGTCCCAGCTCCAGGCGACCACGGCGCGCAGGGTCTGGTGCCGCACCTCGGTCGTGCGGCTGGCCCATGCGGGGAGCCGGAAGGGCCCGGCCAGGCGGGCGGCGAGGTCGGCGAGGTCGTGGGTGCGCAGGCGGGCGGCGGCGAGTTCGATGGCCAGCGGCAGGCCGTCCAGGGCGGCGCAGATCCGGGCCACGTCGGCGGCGCTGACGTCGTCGAGGGTGAAGCCCCGGCGCGCGGCGGCGGCCCGGTCGGCGAACATGCGCGCCGCGTCGCCGTCGGCCAGCGGGCGGACCTGCCACAGGTGCTCGCCTGGCAGGCCGAGCGGCTCGCGGCTGGTGGCCAGCACGCGCAGCCGGGGGCAGGCGGCGAGCAGGTGCTCGGCCAGCGCGGCGACGCCGTCGATGACGTGCTCGCAGTTGTCGAGGACGAGCAGGGTGGAGCGATCGGTCAGCGCGGCGGTCAGGCGGGCGGCCGGCGGTAGCGCCGGGGCGGCGGACAGGCCGGTCTCGCGGAGGCCGAGCGCGCCCGCGACGGCCTGGGCCACATCGGCCCCGTCACGTACCGGGGCGAGCCGTACGAAGAAGACCTCGTCCGAGTGCGACACGGCGTCCACGGTGGTGGCGGCCTCGACAGAGAGGCGGGTCTTGCCGACGCCGCCAGGGCCGTGCAGGGTGACCAGGCGGGCGGTGCGGAGGAGCGTGGTGATCCCCGCGACATCGCCCTCGCGGCCGACGAAGGTGGTGAGCTGCGCGGGCGGTCCGGTGGCGACCGGCGCCGCCGGGCCGGGATCGCCGCGCAGCAGCCCCGTGTGGATCGCCGCCAGTTCCGGCGAGGGGTCGGCGCCCAGTTCGTCGGCCAGGTGGCGGCGGGCCCGTTCGAAGGCGGTCAGCGCCTCCGCCTGCCTGCCGTCGGCCGCCAGCGCGCGCATGAGCAGGCCGTGGGCGCGTTCTCTGAGCGGGTGGGCGGTGACCAGTTCGCGTAGTTCGGCGGCGACCGTCCGGGATTCGCCGAGCAGCAGGTCGGCCTCGGCCCGGTCCTCCAGGACGGCGAGCCGCCGCTCCTCCAGCCGCTCCCCCCGCGCCCGCGCCGCCTCCGCCCCCGCCAGGTCGGCGACGTCGGCCAGGGCCGGCCCCCGCCACAGTTCCAGCGCGGCGCGCAGCAGCGAGCCCGCCTGGTGCGGATCGCCGTCGCGCAGTGCCCGCCCGCCCGCCACGGCCAGGCGTTCGAACCGCCCCGCGTCCACGTCGTCGGGGCCGGCGGTGATGCGGTAGCCGGTGGCCACGCGCTCGATCGGGGCTTCGGGGCCGAGGATCCGGCGGAGGCGGGAGACCTGGGACTGGAGGGCGTGGGCGGAGCCGCCCGCTTCGCCGTACAGGGCCTCGATGAGGCGATCGACGGTCACCGTCACGCCCGGTTCGACCAGCAGCAGGGCGAGCAGGGCTCGCCGGGCGGGACCGCCGAGCGGCACCTCGCCGCCGCCGTCCCGCCAAGCCCGTGTGGCGCCCAGGATCCCGAACCGCATAGCGGACATTCTCCATCGTGCGGGCGGGCCGGGCGCGGGAGTCAGGGGCTCTGGGTGACCGCTCCCCGCCAGATCTGCTCGAACTGGGCGATCCAGTAGGTGTACCACCGCTCGTTGTACTGCCGGGTCAGCTCCACGTGCATGCGGGAGAACGTGGACTGGTTGCTGACGCCGTGTATTTCCACGATGATCCGGCCGTGCGCGGTGTCGGGGTCGATAAGGACCAGGCTGAATCCCGGATTATAGGGAAATAACCGATACTCGAATTCCCCCGAGCTCGGCCATTGCCGCATCGATTCCAGCCGCTTGGACATCACCGCGAGGTCGATGGCCAGGCTCTGCACGTGAAAGGCGACCGCCTCGTCGAGCTGACGCGAGGCGATCCGGATGCCGTCGGACTGGCCGGGATCCAGCACGGCCACCCGGACCGAGCCCCCCTTGCGGCTCAGCACTCCCGTGCGCAGCGCCTCACACGCCGTGGCGGACAGCAGGTTGACGGCCGACGGCGCGAAGATCCGGATGTCCTGCGCGCCCGCGAACACGTCGGCCACCGGCACCGCGTCGAGCGCGGCCCGATCGGCGGGCAACCCGGTGTCGGCCCGCGCCGGAATCTCGGTGGGAAGCGTGATCCGGTACACCAGCAGACCCACTCCGGCCAGCAGCGCGGCCCATTTCAGATTGGGCGCGACGACGTCTCCGACGACCGTGATCACGGCGAATGCGCAGGCCACGAGACTGACCACATATGCGTCGAGGTTTCGGCGAGCTCTCAGGTCCCGGAATATCCGTCGCAGCGCTCTCACGGCCATCCTTTCTTCCGGGACACCCCTATTTCTTATTGTCCAATCACCGGCGATACCACGCCTGCCGTTCGCGTCGGTCTCCGGCCACCGGCCCGAGAGGGCCGGAGATGTCGGGGCGGCCGGGTAGCGTGAGATTCACCCGCTCCGCTCCTTCAGACCGGGGGAAATGGCCATGTCCGCTGCCACCGGCGCAGGTTTCGACGACCTGCTGCGCCAGCTCGCGCCGCAGGTGCTCGGCGCGCTGATCCGTCGCTACGGCGCGTTCGACGCCTGCGAGGACGCCGTCCAGGAGGCGCTGCTCGCGGCCAGCCTGCAGTGGCCGCAGGAGGGCGTGCCCGGCAACGCCAGGGCCTGGCTGATCACCGTCGCGTCACGCCGGCTGACCGACCAGATCCGCAGTGAGTCGGCCCGCAGACGCCGAGAGGTCACGGCCGCCACGCAGGCCCCGTCCGACGAGCTCGTCGCCGCCCCGCCCGGCGAGGAGAGCGGCGCGGCCGAGCACGACGACACGCTCACCCTGCTGTTCATGTGCTGCCACCCGGGGCTGTCTGAGCCGTCGCAGGTCGCGCTGACGCTGCGGGCCGTCGGCGGCCTCACGACGGCGCAGATCGCCCACGCCTTCATGGTCCCCGAGGCGACCATGGCGCAGCGGATCAGCCGGGCGAAGCAGCGGATCAAGTCCACCGGAGCCACGTTCGCCATGCCCCCCGAGCGGGAGCGGTCCGACCGGCTCCGGGTGGTCCTGCATGTGCTCTACCTGATCTTCAACGAGGGCTACACCGCCACCTCCGGCCCCGACCTGCACCAGGCGGAGCTGACCGCCGAGGCGATCCGGCTCGTCCGCGAGGTCCACCGGCTGCTGCCGCGCGAGGGAGAGGTGGCCGGGCTGCTCGCGCTGATGCTGCTCACCGACGCCCGGCGGCCCGCCCGCACCCGTCCGGACGGCTCGCTGGTGCCGCTGGCCGAGCAGGACCGCGCGCTGTGGAACGCCGCCCACATCAAGGAGGGCGTCGAGCTGATCAGCGACACGCTCTCCTGGGCGCCGATCGGGTCGTACCAGCTCCAAGCCGCCATCGCCGCCGTCCACGACGAGGCCGCGCGCGACGAGGACACCGACTGGAAGCAGATCCTCGCGCTCTACCGGCTGCTGGAGCGGATCTCGCCCAACCCGATGGTCACGCTCAACCACGCGGTCGCCGTCGCCATGGTCGAGGGGCCGAGGGCCGGGCTCGACATGCTCGCCGAACTCGACTCCGACGACCGGATGGCGGGGCACCACCGCCTGCACGCGGTGCGGGCGCACCTGCTGGAGATGGCGGGCGACCTTGAGGCCGCGCGCGACAGTTACCGGACGGCGGCGCGGCGCACGACCAGCCTGCCCGAACAGCGCTACCTGGAGGCCCGCGCAACACGGCTCCGGCCGGAGTAGTTCGCGGGTCAGACGAGGTTGTGGCGAGGGGTGAGCGGGGCGCGCCAGCCGAGGATGGCCTCGGTCATCCGCACCGCCGTCACCGCCTGGCGCACGTCGTGGACGCGCAGGATCCTCGCGCCCTGCAGCACGCACACCACGTTGGCCACGATCGTGCCCTCCACCCGGGCGTTCTGCGGCAGGTCGAGGGTCTCGCCGATGAAGTCCTTGTTGGACACCGCCGCCAGGGTCGGGTAGCCGATCTCGGCGATCTCGCCCAACCGGCGGGTCAGCTCCAGCGAGTGGTAGGTGTTCTTGTTAAGGTCGTGGCCGGGGTCGATGATGATCTGCTCGGGGGCGACGCCGGAGTCCAGCGCGTGCCGTACCCGCTCGCGCAAGAAGGCGGCCACCTCCGTCACGACGTCCTGGTACTGCGGGCGCTCTATCACCTTGCGCGGCCCGCCGACGCTGTGCGTGATCACCACGCCCGCGCCCGCCTCCACGACTGCCTTGGCCATGGCCGGATCGCGAATGCCGTTCGTGTCGTTGACCACGTCGGCGCCCGCCGCGAGGGCGGCCCGCGCCACCTCGGCGCGGTGGGTATCGACCGAGATGACCACGTCGGTGCGCGCCCGCACCGCCTCGATGACCGGCGCCACCCGCTCGATCTCGGCGTCGATGCCCAGATCGGCCTGATCGGCCCGGAACGCGAGCCCACCGATGTCGACCCAGTCCGCGCCGTCGGCGACGGCGCGCTCGGCCGCCTCGACCGCCGACTCAAGCGCGAAGGTACGCCCCCGGTCGTGCATGGAGTTGGGGGTGCGGTTGACGATCGCCATCACCGCGACTTGGCGGGAGAAATCGAACTCCCTGCGTCCGATCCTCCGCACCGGAGAGATGATCTCCGGCAGGAAGTTGCCCTTGCCCCCACCGACCACGGCGCTCGCGTCCTCCCGGTGATGTCCTTACCGAGGTTCGAGCCTACCCGCGACCGGGCGGGCATGGACGGGGAGCACTGCACGAAGGCGGCACGGGTCGGTGCGGATCGGTGCGGATCGGTGCGGATCGGTGCGGATCGGTGCGGATCGGCACCGACCAACGCGGAAAGCCCGGACAGGCCCGGACGCGCGCGGATGAGCGGGCGCGACCGGGACGGCCGGAACGACTTGGCGGATCACCGCCGCCGGGCTAGCCGGCGGCGGGATCCGTCTCCTGCGCCGTGTCATCGTCGCGCTCATCATCCTCGACACCGGCCAGCTCGGCGCGCAGGCGGTCGATGTCCATGCTGTGAGTGCGGTACTTGAGCTGCCGTGCGACCTTCTTCTGCTTCGCCTTGGCGCGGCCTCTTCCCATGGGGCTCCACTCCCTCGCCCTGTCCCGGCATCTCCCTATCAACCTTACTATTTGCGAAAATATGCAAGTGCCATGACGCGCTAACCTCCCGCGCCAAGTACGGCGAACCGGTATCACCCGGGAACGCAAAGGTACCGCTGGAGGGCTCCCGGCAACCCCTGGTCTCGTGCGTAGCATCCAATCCGGCCGCCGATCCGCTGGACAAGGTCGTGGTTCCCGATTTCGCGACATGCAGCCGCGGCCCGCCAGATTCCCTGGTCAGACCCCCTGCGCCGCCCCTCCGGCCCCCCACTCTGACACCCCACCCCACTCCCCCGCCGCCCGGGTCACCCCCAACCCCCGCCAGGACACCGTGATACCGATCACCATCCGCCGACTCTGAAACGAGGTTCGGACGGCGGTGCGGCCCCACAGGCGGCCTCGGCCGGCGGAAGTCGCACGCCCGCGAAGGGCCCCAGGCGGCAGGCCCCACCCACCGCTGCGCCCTCACGGCCACGGCGAGGCGAGGGGACGCACGCCGTCCCCCCTCTGGGGCGGGATCGGCCTCGCGTGGGCCACAGGCCGCGAGGCTGTACGGCCCGGCGCGGCTACCCCTCTGCCGGTTCGGTCTCCTCGGCTTCGGGCGGTGGGTCCAGATTGCCCACGATGGTGAGAGTGGGCTCCGGGACCGCAGGCTCCCCGGATTCGGCGGCCGGATCGATGGAGATCGCGGCGGGACCGGCAGGAGGCACCCCGCTAACGGTGACGGCCACAGAAGAAGGCGGACCCGACGCCGCCTCGGCGGACGAGGCCGAGCCGATCGCTCCCGCTGAGGCCGGCGAAGCGGAGGTGGGCGGGCGGGGAATCGCCGGGGAGGCGTCTGCCGGGGCGCGGGGCGCGGTGGAAGGCGGCTTGGTCGGAGAGGGAGTGGGGGGTGGGGTTGGGGAGCGGCCGGTGAAGAGGGTGAGGAATTCGGTGAGGTTCTGGTCGGCTTCGGCGGGGTGGCGGAAGCCCTGGTCGTCGTTGATCGTGTAGTGGTTGCGGCGGCCGACGCGGGTGCGGTTGAGGTAGCCGGCGGAGACCAGGTCGGAGACGATGGCCTGGGCCGCGCGTTCGGTTATGCCGGCCGTCACGGCGACGTCGCGCAGCCGCACTTCGGGGTTGCGGGCGATCCCGACGAGCACGCGGGCGTGGTTGGTAAGGAACGTCCAGCGACCGGCCTTCGCACCGTCGTCTGAACCCCGCGCCATCTCCGCATCATACGTTCGTGAACGCCGGGTCAAGCCCGGCACCCCCAAGGACGAATATTCTTTCGTGCATCAGTTGACAGGTATTGTCGGCGCGGAGCACGCTGAGGAATCGATCGGCATCTCTACAGATGGCCGGCACGGCTCGCATCGAAGGATGGGTGGAATCATGACCAACGTCCTGCCTACGCGGCCACGATCGTTGCGGTGATCAGGCGTTGCCCGCGCGTGAGGGTCCTCCCATCGGGGGCGGCCGGGTGGAGGCGCGGCGTGTTCTGTTCGACGACGGCCGCCTTCGCGTCATCCGCAACGGCGAGTCCGCTCTGCTGCTCTGCGGCGAGATCGACCTGAGCAACAGCGAACGCCTCGGCGCGATCATGGCCGACGCGCTGTCGCCGGGTGGCGTCGTGCTGGTCGATCTGACCGATCTGTCGTTCATCGACCTCTCCGGCCTGCGGGTGCTCGAACTGGTGCCCTGCGAGGGGCCGATGCCGGCCGTGCGGGTCCGCAACGTGCCGCCGTTCGTCCGCCGGCTGCTGACCTTGATCACGGGGCGTCCGGACGACCTGTTCTAGCTCCCGGTAAGGCCATCGTCACCAGGAGGAATGCGGGGGGTCGGCCACGCGCGCGCCGCCTTGTTCGCCAATATTGAACTGGCGCGTCCGCAGTGCCTCCATGCCATGTCCGAAAACATGGCAACTCCCGACTTAGGACGAGGAACACGACAGATGTCCGATACCGACTTCCCCCTCGTGCAGTTCATGCGCGATGGGCTGGATCCGGTTGCCGAGATGGCGCGGATACGCGCCGAGCAGCCGATATTCCCACTCAAGGTCCCCGACGGCTCCACCGTGTGGCTGGTGACCCGCTACGAGGACGTCCGCGCCGTGCTCGGCGACGCCGGGCGGTTCAGCAACGACTTCGCCAACGTGTCGGGGGCCGTGCAGCAGGAGGACCCGGGCGGTCTCGGGTTCCGCGACCCGCCGGAGCACACCAGGCTGCGCCGCCTGCTGACCCCGGAGTTCACCATGCGGCGGCTGCGCAGGCTGGAGCCGCGCATCCACGCGATCGTGGCCGAGCACCTCGACGGCATGGAGCAGGCGGGCTCCCCGGTCGACTTCGTGGAGAAGTTCGCGCTGCCCATCCCCTCCCTGGTGGTGGGCGAGCTGCTGGGCGTGCCACGACAGGACCAGGCCGACTTCGTACGGCTGGGCGCCGACCGCTTCGACTTCTCCGCAGGCCCCGAGGCGTCGCTGAAGGCGATCAACGACGCCATGGCGTACCTCACCGAGCTGGTGGCCAGGGAACGTGCCGACCCGGGCGACGGGCTGCTCGGCATGCTGCTGCGCGAGCACGGCGACGAGATCGCCGACCGGGAGCTGGCGAGCCTCGCCGACGGCCTGCTGACCGGCGGGCACGACACCAGCACCAGCATGTTCGCGCTGGGCACGCTGTGGCTGCTGCAGCACCCGGAGGAGCCGGCCAGGGTCCGTGACGAAGAGGGTTACGTGACGCTGGTGGTGGAGGAGCTGCTGCGCTACCTGACCGTGGTGCAGGTGGCCTTCCCCCGGTTCGCCAAGGAGGATCTCATTCTGGGCGGCCAGTCGATCGCCAAGGGCGAGATGGTGCTCTGCTCGCTGGCGGCGGCCAACCGCGACGCGGCGCTCGGCGAGGAGATGGACACGGTACGGCCCGGCCGCGAGGTCGCCCCGCACCTGGCCTTCGGGCACGGCATCCACCACTGCATCGGCGCCCCGCTGGCCCGGATGGAGATGAAGATCGCTTACCCGGCGCTGCTGCGCCGCTTCCCGGGGCTGCGGCTGGCGGTGCCCGAGAGCGAGATCCCCTACCGGGGCATCTCGATCGTCTACGGCGTGGACGCGCTGCCCGTCGCCTGGTAAGCGCCCCTCCCCCGGTAACCGCCCCCCATCTCCTGTCCGTCGTTGTCACTCCACCGCCGGCATCCTGAACTCAACAAGGGAGGAATTAAACCGAGAGAGCGTGGCTCGATGCGCAGAACCCCAGCCGCGATGGGCAGTGCCACCTTCTTCGCGATCGGTCCCGGCGTGGTGGCGGACCTGCTGCCGTGGCTGATGACCCACTGGCGGTTCGCCGACCCGCTGCCGGCCGGCTGCGCGAGGAACCGGTGCCGCGCCGCAGGTTCGGCGCGGCCTACGACGAATACAGCGCGGCCGTACCGGGCTGGTGGCCGCACCTCCGTACCCGGCCGGTGACGCGACACGCCCGCGACGTTACCTAGGGCGACTCTTTGCCGGTAGCGCCGTATTCCCTGCCAGACCGAGGGGGAGGAGATCACTATCTTTTCTCATCTGTCTGGAGGGCCCAATGGGGGGCTTCGGGGTTTGCCGGACGGGGGCCGCCGCACTGAGCGTGCTGGCCCTGGCCGGGTGCATGTCGAGCGGCGAGGACACCGCCAAGGTCGCCGCTCCCAAGGGCGCGGTGAAGGCCGTGTCGCCCCAGGAGGCGAAGCAGGCCAAGGCCGCCGCCGCGGCCAAGGTGAAGGCCAACGAACTGGGCCAGGTCCCGGTGCTCATGTACCACCGCGTCGTGCCCAAGCCGGAAACCAGCGACGACCGCACCCCCGCCCAGTTCCGCGCCGAACTGGAGCGCCTCGCAAGTGAGGACTACGTTCCCATCACCGCCGCGGAGTACGCCACCGGCAAGATCGGCATCCCGGCGGGCAAGCACCCGGTGGTGCTCACCTTCGACGACTCCTCCCCCTCCCAGGTGACCCTGGACGGCATGGGCGTCCCGGCTCCGGACACCGCGCTGGGGATCCTGCTCGACGTGGCCGCCAAGAAGCCCGGCTTCCGACCGGTCGCCACGTTCTACGTCACCGGGGACATGTTCGGCAAGGAACGCCCGGACGAGCAGACGCAGATCATGACCTGGCTGCACGAGCACGGCTTCGACCTCGGCAACCACACCCGCGATCACCTCAACCTGCGCGGGAAGTCCAAGGAACAGGTGAACAAGGAGATCGCGGCCGGACACCAGGTGGTCAAGGGGCGGATCCCGTTCGACCCGGTGACCCTCGCCCTGCCGTACGGCAACCAGCCGAACACCAAGGCGTGGGCGCTGCGCGGGGCCGCGAACGGCACCCGCTACAGCTACGGCGGGGTCTTCCTCGCCGGGTACACGCCCGCCGCCTCGCCGTTCTCCACGGACTTCGACCCGATGGGCATCCCGCGGATCAAGTCGCAGGAGAAGAAGGGCGACTGCGTGAAGTTCTGCTCGACGGCATGGCTCGACTGGCTCAAGGCGCACCCGGACGAGCGGTTCACCTCCGACGGCGACATCAGGACCGTGGCCTATCCGAAGTTCAAGGCGGCCTTCGGCGCCAAGCGGTACTCGGCGTACGCCCTGTCCTACTGATCGTCCTACTGATCCCGATGTCTGAGCGCTGAGGGCAGGGTGAAGCGGATGGTCTCGTCGGTGACCCTCCGCTCCTCGACCGCCACCCCGCCCAGCCCGGACAGAGCGGCGATCACCCCGTTGACCAGCCACGGCGGGGCGGAGGCCCCGGCGCTCAGGCCGACCACCGCCGCCCCGGCCAGCCACTCGGGGCGGATGTCGCCCGCGTCGTCGATCAGATGGCTCGGCGTGTCGTGACGGCGGGCCAGCTCCACCATCCGCATCGAGTTGGAGGAGTTGGCCGAGCCGACCACGAGGACCACGTCGGCCTCCAGCGCGATGGCGCTCACCGCCTCCTGGCGGTTGGTGGTGGCGTAGCAGATGTCGTCGGACCCCGGCCCGCGCAGGTCGGGGAACCGGGCGCGCAGGGTGTCGATGACGTCGCGGGTCTCGTCCACGGCCAGCGTGGTCTGCGTCAGGTAGGACACCCTGGCGGGGTCGGGCACCCGCACTCGTGCGGCCTCGGCGGCGTCGGCCACCAGGAGCGTCGCGTCCGGGGCCTCGCCGAGGGTGCCCTCGACCTCCTCGTGGCCCTCGTGCCCGATCAGCAGCACCGTGTCGCCCCTGGCCGCGAACCTGCGGGCCTCGGCGTGCACCTTGGTGACCAGTGGGCAGGTGGCGTCGATCACCTCCATCTCCCGCCGTTCGGCCTCCTCGCGCACGGCGGGCGACACCCCGTGCGCCGAGAACACGACCGTCGCCCCGGCGGGGACCTCGTCGAGTTCCTCCACGAACACCGCGCCCCGGTCCGCCAGGTCCGCCACCACGTGGGCGTTGTGCACGATCTGTTTGCGAACGTAGATCGGGCCACCGCGCTGCCGCAGCACCTCCTCGACGACCTCGATGGCCCGTTCCACGCCGGCGCAGAACGAACGCGGCGCGGCGAGCAGCACCCTGCGGGGCCGGACCACGGCCAGGCACGCCCCGAGGGCGTCGCGGGCGGCGGGCCAGGTGTCGTGGTCGCCGCGGACGGCCCCGACGCCGAGCCCGGACGGCCCGCCGGCCCCGGAGAGGGTGACGGCGAGGAAGTCGAGCCCGTCGCCGGAGGCGAGCGGCCCGCGGACGGCGGGCACGCCCTTCCTGCGCAGCTCACCGGCGACGACGTCGGCCGCGGGGCAGGCCACCGCCGTCCCACCAGGAATGATCAGCTCGTCGGCGACGAGCACGGTGCCCCGAGCCGGTGACACGGCGTTGTCGTCCTGCGGCATTGGATCCTCCGGGTGCCGGTGGTTCAGTGGTCTCGACGGGTGACCAGGCGGGCCAGGCCCTCCAGTTCGGCCACGGCCCGCGACGGGACGCCCGGACGCGTGCCGGCCAGTTCGCGCAGCGCCCCGGCCAGCAGGGCGTCGGCCTCGGCCTGGCTCCACGCCCGGCCGTCCGCAAGTTCCACCAGTTCGGCGGCGCGGGCGAGGTCGGGGCCGGTCAGCGGCCCGTCCGCGGCGTAGAGCGCGGCCAGCTCGTGACCGGCGGGCGTGCCCGAGTTCAGCGCGAACACCACTGGCAGCGACTTCTTGCGGTTGCGCAGGTCGGAGTGGACGGGCTTGCCGGTCGTCGCGGGGTCGCCCCAGATGCCGAGCAGGTCGTCCACGTGTTGGAAGGCCAGGCCGATCCGGCGTCCGAAGGCGGTCAGGCGTTCGACGTCCTCGTCGGTGCCGCCGCCGTACAGGGCGCCGATGGCGCACGCCCCGCCGAGCAGCGCGCCGGTCTTGGCCTCCGACATCCGGCGGCACTCGGCCAGGCCGACGTCGTGACGCGCCTCGAAGGCGACGTCGGCGTACTGGCCGTCGATCAGTTCCAGCACCGCCGAGCCGAGGATCCGCGCGGCCCGCCGGGCGGCGGGACGCCCGGCGGCGGCGAGCACGTCGAAGGCCAGGGTCATCAGCGCGTCGCCCGCGAGGATCGCCGGGCCGCGCCCGAAGACGGCCCAGGCGGTGGGACGGTGCCGGCGGGTGGCGTCGCCGTCCATCACGTCGTCGTGCAGCAGCGAGAAGTTGTGGGTCAGCTCGACGGCGACGGCCGCCGGGACCGCCTCGGCGAGGGTTCCGCCGACGGCCTCGGCCGCCAGCAGGGCGATCACCGGGCGGATCGCCTTGCCCGCGTTGGCGTGGACGGGCTCGCCGCGCTCGTCGAGCCACCCGAAGTGGTAGCCCACGATGCGCCGCACGGTGTCGGGCAGCGTGTCCACGGCCTCACGCATGGCGGGTTCGGTCACGCCACGCCCCCAGGCGAGCACCTCCGTGGCTGGTCTGGGCTGGGTCATCTCCTGGACAGTGGACATGGTGTCCTCCCTATCGGCTCCTGCCCCACGGTCAGCGCGCGATCTCCACGTTCTCCAGCACGCCGAGGGCGTCGGGAACCAGTACGGCCACGGAGTAATAGGCGCTCACCAGATACGAGGCCACCGCCCGCTCGTCGATACCGGTGAACCGGACCGTGAGACCGGGCTGGTGCTCGTCGGGCAGGCCGGTCTCGCGCAGGCCGACCACCCCCTCGTCGTCCACGCCGGTCCGCATGACCAGGATGGAGGTGGTGCCGGATCGAGTGATCGGGATCTTGTCGGAGGGCAGCAGCGGGACCCCGCGCCACGTGGTGATCCGGGTGCCCTCGTGGTCGGCGTGCTCGGGGTAGACGCCCAGGCGGGTGCACTCGCGGCGGAAGGCCGCGATGGCGCGCGGGTGGGCCAGGAAGAAGCGGGACTTCCTGCGGCGGCACAGGATGGCGTCGAGGTCGTCGGGGGTGGGAGGACCGGTGCGGGTCTGCACCCGCTGGCGCAGGTCGGCGTTGTGCAACAGGCCGAACCCGGGGTTGTTGATCATTTCGTGTTCCTGGCGCTCGCGCAGCGCCTCGACGGTCAGCCGAAGCTGCTGCCCGAGCTGGTCCATCGGATCGTTGAACAGGTCGGTCACCCGAGTGTGAACCCGAAGCAGCGTCTGCGCCACGCTCAATTCGTACTCGCGGGGTGACAGCTCGTAGTCGACGAACGTGCCCGGCAGCGCCGGCTCGCCCGTGTGGCCGGACGACAGCGCGACGGCGGCCTCGCCGTGCTTGTCGGTGGCCCGCTCGGGGGTGGCCAGGTAGCGGTCCACGTGCTCGCGCAGCGCGGGCGCGCGCGTCGCCAGCGCGTCGAAGGCGGACCTCGGCAGGACGAGCACGGTCGTGCCGGTCACGGCCGTCACCGAGGCGTCCCAGGTGGGGTCGGCGCGGGTCAGCGCCTCGTCGCCGAAGTGGTCGCCGTCGGCGAGCATGCCGGTCTCGGCGGGCTCGCCGTACGGGCCGGCTGTGGTGCGGCGCAGCTTGCCGTGCGCGACCAGGTACAGGCCCTCGGCGGGCTCGCCCGCGGCGGCGATCTCGGCGCCCGCCTCGAACTCGCGCTGTTCGAAGCGTTCGGCCAGTTCGGCCAGCACGGCGTCATCGGCGAGGCCGCGCAGCAGCGGCAGCTCGCGCAACTCGGGCGGGATCACCGAGACCCGCCCGGCCGCCGTGATGAAGCTGACCCGGCCGTCGCCGACGGCGTAGGTCAGCCGCCGGTTGACCCGGTAGGCCCCGCCCACGGCCTCCACCCAGGGCAGCGCCCGCAGCAGCCAGCGCGGGGTGATGCCCTGCGCCTGCGGCTCGGACTTGGTCGTGGTCGCGAGGTTGCGCGCGGCCGCCGTGCCGAGGCTGAGCCTCGCCACGTCATCCGGCGCCTCCTGCAGCGTCTCCGTCACGATTCACCGTTTCCGTTCGTTCGTGTGCGTATCGCGGAGGGGGGTCTGGTTCATCTCACGGCCAGTGCGGACTGGGCGGACTGGGCGGCCAGGGACGGCCGGCCGAGGGTGTACGGCGCCGCCCGCCCGCGCGGGTGGTAGCGGGCGGTGGTGCGCGACCAGACGCGCTCGCCCGCCATCCACCGCCGCAGTGCCTCGGTGAACGCCGCCAGCCCGGCGCGGGCCCGCGCGTCGAGGCCGAGCCGGTCGGACAGCGGCGGCAGGTCGTCGGCCGCGATCCGCTCGAACTGCGCGAGCCGGGCGGCGGCGAGGTCGGCGACGACGGCCGCGGCCGGACCGGGGCCGCAGTCGAAGAACCGCCCGGCGATCACCACACCGTTGTGGAACTCCCCCTCCTCGGTGATCTCCTTGCGGTAGGACACCAGGTCGTTGCCCAGGCCCACGACGTCGGCGAAGCACTCGGTCAGCGCCCTGACCGGCGCCGACCACAGCACCTCGTCGGGGAGTTCGACGCCGATCGCGTGGCCGAGCAGGGCCGTGGAGAAGTCGGCGCCGGAGGTCTTCCTGCGCATCTCAACGTAGTCGACCGGATCGGGCAGGCGTCCCTGGACGATGTTGCCCAGCTCCCAGAGCCGGCTCCGGGAGAGGTCGGCCAGCCCTTCGGCGAACCGGTCACGGACGGCCGGCGGCATCGTGGCGGCGGTGCGCCGCCACAGGTCGCGCAGCCCTCGTTCCAGCGGGTTGGCCGGGAGCGGCGCGACGCCGGGGGCGGGCGACACGATGGCGGCCAGCCGGTCGGTCTGTGCCCTGGCCCCGGCGAGGTCGCGGGCGCGTTTGTGGACGTGATGGAAGAGGTCGTCGTAGTAGAAGCCCCAGGTGTGCCAGTCGGACAGCACGGCGAGCCGGTCGGCGGGGACATCGGGGTGGGTGAGGGCGGCGAACCCGGGGTAGTCGGCGGCGTCGAACGCGGCGGGAGTCCAGCCGGGCGGCCCGCCGTACGGCGAGACGATGCCCATCTCCCGCGCCCACCGCCCGGTGTGGGCCCGCACCGCCTCCCGCTGCGGATTGGGACGCACCTGGTACGGCACGCCGAACTCCGCTTCCACCGGCACCGCGGCGGCCGGGAGGTGGGCGGCGCCTCGCCGGACCTTGCCGGCCAGGTGGCCCGGGGCCACGTGGACGCCCGAGGTGCCGAGGCCGCCCGGCCCGAGCCATTGGTGCCCGAGCACGGCCGGGCCCGCCGGACCGCCGAGCGGTGTATACGCCCGCCCGCCGCTTTCGTCCTTCATGTAGCGGCTGGAGCGAAGGTGCCACTCGTGGCCGCCGGACTGCCAGTCGGCCAGGCCCTTGACGTAGCCGAACAGGGCGAGTTGCTCGGCGGGGCCGAGGCCGTGCTCCGCGCAGAGCGTGGGCAGTTCGGCCAGCGCGGTGTTCTCGAACTGGTCGAGCCGGGAGCAGAGCAGGTCGTTGACCATGTCGGCGGCCCGCTGCGGGTCGTGGCCGAAGAACCGCTCCATGACCAGCACGCTGTTGTTGACCTCGCCCTCCTGCTCGGTCTCGCGCTGGTAGGAGAACAGGTCATTGCGCAGGTGGACGCCGTCGGAGAAGGTGTCTTCGAGCACGCGTAGCGGCCGGGTGGCGGCCACGGACGGCGGGATCTCCAGCCCGAGGGAGTATTCGACCAGGTTGGCCGACCAGGGGGCGCCGCCGACCTTGCGGCGCATCTGGATGTACTCCACCGGGTTGGGCACGCGGTCGCGGCGGATGTTGTCGAGTTCCCAGAGCGACTCTTCGAGCAGCGCCCTGGTGCGCTCGGTGAAGCGGAGCCGCCAGGCGGCCGACATGTCGGGCGTGGTGCGGGCCCAGAGGTCGGCCAGCCCCCGCTCGACCGGGTCGGCCGGTTCCGGCACGGGCGTGCCGGGGTGGAGCGGCATGAAGGCGCGGAGCCTGGCCAGGTGGCGTTCGGCCCCCGCGGTGTCACGGGTGCGTTTGTAGGCGTCGAGGAATTTGTCGTCGAAGGCGAACACCCACACGTACCAGTCGGTGACGACGTCGAGCCGGGTGGCTGAGGCGTCGGGGTGGGTGTAGGCGGTGAGCAGGGCGTAGTCCATCGCGTCGAAGTCGGCTTCTGCCCAAATGGGCGACTCGCCGGATGGACCGCCGCCCCGCCCCCCGGCGAGGATGCCCATGGCGCGGGACCACTCCTTGGTGTGGGCCCGCGTCGTGTCGAGATGGGGACTCAGCCTCGCCGGGTGGGGAACATAGAACTCGGGCAGCCGAAAGGGTGGCACGGCTGGACCTTCTCAGTGACCGATCTCGGCGTTGTCCAGGATGGCCAGCGCGTCGGGGACCAGTACGGCCGCCGAGTAGTAGGCGCTGACCAGGTAAGACATCACGGCCTGCTCGTTGATGCCCATGAACCTGACGGAGAGGCTGGGCTGGTACTCGTCGGGGAGGCCGGTCTGGTGCAGGCCGACGACGCCCTGGCTCGCCTCGCCGGTGCGCATCAGCATGACGGAGGTGGTGCGCGCCTTGCTGATCGGGAGCTTGTCGCAGGGCAGCACCGGGACGCCGCGCCAGGCGGGCACCTTGTGACCGGCGATGTCGACGCTGTCGGGGTAGACGCCGCGCCTGCTGCACTCGCGGCCGAAGGCGGCGATGGCCTGGGGGTGGGCCAGGAAGATCGCGGGCTCCTTCCAGACCAGGGCGAGCAGTTCGTCGAAGTCGTCCGGGGTGGGCGGGCCGGTGCGGGTGTGGATGCGCTGCTTGAGGTCGGCGTTGTGCAGCAGGCCGAACTCGCGGTTGTTGATCATCTCGTGTTCCTGGCGCTCGCGCAGCGCCTCGATGGTCAGCCGGAGCTGCTGCTCGACCTGGTTCATCGGCTGGTTGTACAGGTCGGCCACGCGGGTGTGCACCCGCAGGACGGTCTGCGCGACGCTGAGCTGGTACTCGCGCGGGGCGAGCTCGTAGTCGACGAAGGTGCCGGGCAGCACGGGCTCGCCGTCGTGGCCGGAGGACAGCTCGATGGCCGACTCGCCGTGGGTGTTCTGCGGCTTGCCGGGGGCGGCCAGGAAGCGGGCGACGTGCGAGCGCAGCGCGTCGGACTGGTCGATGTGCTCCTGAAAGGCCGCGCGGGGCAGCACCAGGACGGTGCCGGCGGTGATCGCCCGGATCGTATAGTCCCAGTCGCCCTGCGGCTCGACGACCTCGTGGTCGCCGAAGTAGTCGCCGTCGGCCAGCACGCCGAGGACGGTGTCGTCGCCGTACTGGCCGGCGCCGATCTTGTTGACCTTGCCGTGTGCGATCACGTACAGCTCGTCGACCGGGGCCCCCGTGGTGACCAGCACGTCGCCCGGCGCGAACTCGCGTTGCTCGAAGCGCCCGGCCAGGGCCGTCAGCACCTCGGCGTCGTCGAACCCACGCAGCACCGCGAGTTCGGTCAGCTCGGCGGGGATGACCCTGATCTCGGCACCGGTGGTACTGAAACTGACCCGCCCGTCACCCACGGCGTAACTCAGGCGACGGTTGACCCGGTAGGTGCCGCCGTTGACCTGAACCCAGGGAAGCACGCGCAGGAGCCACCGCGAGGTGATGCCCTGCATCTGCGGCACGGACTTGGTCGTCGTCGCGAGATTGCGCGCGGCGGCCGTGCTCAGGCTCAACTGGGAGGATTCCGGCTCGTCGGCAACCGGGATGTTCTCCACCGTCTCGGTCACGATGGCACCACCAATCTCCATCGGGGGGATGGAATACAGAGCTGGTCAGAATGGAGCGGCCAGGCGGAAACCACCGGAAATTAGGGCACGTCAGTACGGCGGCCCGCGCGCGGCCAGGTGTGATAAGGGGGGAATACGGGGGGATTTCAGGACCGCCGGGCTATCACGTGTACACGCGGTTGACCATGGCGAATCGAACGGGCGTTTACCATACCGGGGCCTACGGGTGAATCACCTCCGGATTCACACTGATTTTGCTGGACCTCACCAGTATGCTTCCGCGCCATTCTGAAGTCAATCCGTCACTTAGCGCAACGAGAATTACCGGATTCTCATACTAAATATTGCCTTCATGAAAATTCTCGCCGCACCCCACATTTCATATACTACGGCATCAATCCTTAATTGCAGGCATTTGTCAGCATTTGCCCGAGTTGTCGAGACCGGACTGACACTTCGCAATGGGATGAAATGGGAGGAAGGCCCAGTAGCGCCCAGTAGCCTGGCCGCCTATGACGTACGGCGCGCCTCAGCACCAAGGCCCCCCACCGAACCCCCAAGCGAACGGCCACTACCGGCCACCCGGTCACCACCAGCCGCCGTACGGCGTACAGCAGGCGCCCCAGCCGCCCCAGCCGCCCCAGCCGCCGGCCTACCAGCAGCCCGGTTACCCTCCCCCTGCTTACCCTCCGCCCGGGCACATGCCGCACCAGCCTCCCCCGCCCGTGGTGATCGACGTGGCCACGCGGGCCAAGACCAAGGCGATCATCGGCGGAGCCGTCGCCGGGGCCGTCGGCCTGATCGCCGTGGTGTCGTCGCTCACCGGCGGGGTGACGGGCGGCACCGGGGCGACCATCGTGGGGTTCGTGTTCGGCCTGGTCTTCCTGGCGATCGGCCTGCTGCCGGTCCTCACCTGGGGCAAGCTGTCGCGCCCGCGCAAGCTGATCTTCGACGCCGACGGCGTGCGCTGGGACGACCCGCAGGGCAAGCCCTGGGCCGTGCCGTGGCGGGAGCTGTCGGCAGTGGTGATCTCACGGACCAAGCAGCGCCGCGTCAAGCTCGCCGACTACATCATGCGCAAGGTGATGGTCCGCCTCGACCTCCATCCGGCCGACCCCGGCTTCCGGAGCCGGCACCCGGAGATGGAGCACCTGTGGGAGTTCCACACGGTCAAGAACGGCTACCGCCTGCCCCTCGGCGACTCGCCCGGCTACATCCCGATCATCGAGGGCGCCATGGGGAGATTCTGCCCGGCGGTCTATCAGGGGATCCGCGACGAGGGGTTCATGGTCGGCCTGGTCTGAGCCCCGCCCGGCCGCCGACCGGCCCCTACCGCCGGCCTCGCGAACGCAGGCGGTCGAGCAGCTCGCGGGCCTTGCGCTGGTTGCGGGGGTCGTTGGCGGCGCGCTTGGCCTTGTCCACGACCTGGCGCCCCTTCGGGCTGCTGAGGTAGCGGCGGAGCTTGTCTACCAGCGATGCCATGATCTCCTCCTTGGGTCACCCGGACCCCTACCCCGCACCGGTGCTCAATTCACCGGCGTGACCGGGTCTCGCCCGGCGAGCACCTCGGCCACGTTGGCGACCGAGAGGCCGCACATCCGCTCGCGCGTCGCGGTGCCCGCGCTGCCGATGTGCGGGGTCAGCACGGTGTTGGGGAGGTCGGCCAGTGCCGGATCGACCCGCGGCTCCCCCTCGAAGACGTCGAGCGCCGCGCTCGCGATGCCACCTGACCGCAGCGCCTCGACCAGGGCGGACTCGTCCACGATGCCGCCCCTGGCGGTGTTGACCAGGACGGCGGTCGACTTCATCCGCGCCAGCGCCTGGGCGTCGATCAGGTGGCGCGTGGCGGGCGTGAGCGGGCAGTGCAGGGTGACGACGTCGCTGCGGGAGAGCAGTTCGGGAAGCTCCACGAAGGTGACGCCCTGGCCGTCGTCGCCGGTGAGGGGCGTGGAGGTGGGCGTGGCCAGGATCGGCATGTCGAAGGCCCGGGCACGCCGGGCGACGGCCCTGCCGATCCTGCCGTATCCGACGATGCCGAGCGTCGCGCCCGCGCTGAGGTCGAGGCCGAGCATCATCCTCGGGCCCCAGATCCATGGCGTGCGCTCGCGGATGAGCCGGTCGCCGTCCAGCACCCTGCGGGCGGCGGCGAGGATCAGCGCCATGGTGAGGTCGGCGGTCGCGCCGTCCAGGACGCCGGGGGTGTTGGTCACCCGTACGCCGCGCTCGGTGGCGGCGGGCACGTCGATGTTGTCGTACCCGACGGCGGTGTTGGCGACGATCCGGAGCCCGGGCCCGGCGGCGTCGAGGAACTCCGCGTCGATCCGCTCGGTGAGCGTGCAGACGACCGCCACCGCCCCCTGGGCGTGCCGCAGCAGATCGTCGCGCCCCGGCGGTTCGTCACCGCCGGTGACGACGGGCCGCCCCAACCCGCGAACGTCGGCCATGGCCGAGTCCGTCAGCGTGCGGGTCACATAGATGTAAGGCATGCTCATGTTCCCTCATTTTGGCGCAGCCGCCGTAACGCACGGCAAATGTCTAGATTGCGGTTACTCGCCCGTTACGGTGCCTCTCGTAGCGTCGAGGCCATGAGTACCTGGCGTGCATCCGACGGGACCGAGGTCAAGGTCGTCGTCGTGAACGATAGGCCGTGCCTGCGCATCTGCCGCTGGCGCGACGACCGCCGTACCCTCATCGGCTACTACGCGGACGTCCGCGACGTGGCACGGCACGTGAACCTGGCCGATCTGGTGCAGGTATAGAACACCGGTTTGCCCTCCCGTGAGGCGCCGTCGCCTATACATGGGCAGATAGCCCTAATTGGGACATCGGGCGGACCACCGGGGGAGCGATGGCCATCAAGAGATCACCTGGCATGCGATCCCTTCGCGCGCGGATAACGATCACGGCACTGCTGGTGTTCGGCGTGCTGCTGATCGCCGTGGAGCTGATCAGCTACCTCGTGGTGCACGCGGCGACACGGACCCCCGTCCCCACCGGGACTCTGGGACCCGAGATCGGGCTCATGGTCCTCGCCGTCGTGCTGATCGCGCTCGCGGGCTGGAGCATCTGGCGCGCGGTGGGTCACTCGCTCGCCTCCATCGAACGGATCAGAAGGGAGATGACGGAGATCACGGCTTCGGATCTCACTCGCAGGATGCCGGTGCCCGCCGAAGGCGAGCCCTCCAACGAGGTGGATCGCCTGGCCGAGACCGTCAACCGCACGCTCGACCGGCTGGAGCGCGCGGTGGAGCACGAGCGTCAGTTCGCCTCCGACGCGTCGCACGAGCTGCGCACGCCGCTGACCGGTCTGCGCACCCGCATCGAGTTCGCGCTCGCCGACCAGGAGGACACCGACCCCTGGCAGACGCTCAGGGAGGTCCTGGGCGACGCCGACCGGATCCAGGCGATCGTGGAGGACCTGCACACCCTTTCGCGGATGGACTCGGGATACCGTCCGCACAAGAGCCGGGTGGACCTGGCCGCGCTGACCCGCGCGGTGCTGACGGAGACGTCGCTCAAGATGCGGGTGTCGGCCGACCTCGGGCGCAGCGTGCCCGTCCCCGGCGAGGCGGAGCAGCTCAAGCAGCTCGTGTCCAACCTGCTGACCAACGCCGACCGGCACGCGAACAGCGAGGTGGCGGTCTCCGTCACCGCCTCGGACGGCCGGGCCGTCCTGGAGGTCAGCGACGACGGCGGCGGCATCCCGCCCGCCGACCGGGAGCGGGTCTTCCAGCGCTTCACCCGCCTGGACACCGCCCGCAGCCGGTCCATGGGCGGCACCGGGCTCGGGCTGTCCATCGCCAGGGACATCGCCACGGCGCACGGCGGACGACTGCGCGTCGAGGACCCGCCGCGCGGCAGCGGAACGCGGATGGTGCTGCGCCTGCCGATGGCCCCGCCCTCGCCGCCCTCGCCCCGGGCGCTGCCCGATGAGGAGACCGCGCGTGAGCCCGGAACCCGCCGCCGGGCGAGTCGCTAAAACCCGAACAGGGCTCACTAATCACACAAATCGCGCATTTCTCATCCGCACCATGCCCGATACCGGTAGGATCATCACGCTATGCCACCGGGAGACCACCAGCACGACTCGCTCGGCAGCAACTACCGGCTCCTCGACAAGATCGGGGAAGGGGCCATGGGCGCCGTATGGCGCGCCGTGGACCGGCGGACGGGGGAACACGTCGCCGCCAAGCTGTTGCACGGCCGGCTCCTTGACGACCCCGATATCGTCGGGCGCTTCGTACAGGAGCGCAATGTCCTGCTGCGCCTGCGCCATCCCGGAATCGTGGCCATCCGCGACTTCGTGATCGAAGGCTCACGCGTCGCGATCGTGATGGACCTGATCGAGGGCAGCGACCTCGGCCGCCATCTGCGCGAGCGGGGCACGCTCCCGCCCGCCCAGGCCGTTGGCATCGCCATCGAGCTGGCGGGGGCGCTGACCGTCGCCCACGCCGCCGGAGTGGTCCACCGCGACGTCAAGCCCGCGAACGTGCTGCTCGGCCGTACCGCGATGCTGACCGACTTCGGCGTGGCCCGCATCCTGCAGGGCCCGGCCGCCGCCGCGACCGCCGTCGTCGGTACGCCGATCTACATGGCGCCGGAGGCGATCGAGGGGGCCAGCGCCGCCCCGGCCGCCGACGCGTACGCGCTCGGCATGGTCCTCTACGAGCTGCTGGCCGGACGCGCGCCGTTCGCGGCGGGCAACCACCTGACCGCGCTGAACTGCGCCTTCAACAGCGAGCCCCGGCGGCTGGCCGGCATGACCGACGACGTGTGGTCGATCATCAAGGACGCCACGGCCAAGGACCCCGCGAAGCGCCCGGCCGTGCCCGAGCTCGCGGCGCGGCTGCAGGCCGCCCTGCCCGCCCTCGCGGCTGCTCCGCCGATCACCCCGGTGCACCGCGACGCGCCACTGACGATCACCGCCGTGCCGGTCTCCCAGGCCGCGCGGCCCGTGGCGCGGCCCAGGGGACGAGGGCGCCGGGCGGTCATCGCGGTGACCAGCGCCGCCGCGGCCACCGTCCTGGCCCTGATCGCGGTGCAGCTCGCCCGGACGGGCGACCCCACGGGGCCGGTCAACGCGGCGGCCGAGCAGTCGATCACGCCCACCCCGAAGCCCACCAGGCACCCGCTGGCCACGCTCACGCCGCAGGTGGTGGACGCGGAGCCGACCGAGGCCCCCTCCGCGACAACGCGCAAGCCGGTAAAAACCCCTTCGGCCAAGAACCCGGCCACGTCGAACCCCGCCTCGACGTCCGAGCCGACCAGGAAGCCCGCGGCCAAGAAGCCCGCCCCCACGCCGAAGCCGACCAAGCCCAAGGTCGAGCCCAGCGGCAAACCGTCGGTCATCCAGCAGCCGCCACCCCTGCCGGACGCCATCCGGTGCCGCCAGCCGTGGCTGGTGGTCGGCAAGACCGGCATCGCGATGCGTCCCTGCATCCGGATCAAGGACGGCGTGCTCGCCGTGGTCGGCGAGGTGCGCGGCAACAAGGGCGTCAACGCCGACGCCAGCGTCGAGCTGTGGCGGCCGGGCGTCGGCACCATGGCCGGTCCGTTCGTGTGCAACGGGCTGCGGTTCACCCGCGACGGCGAGATCAAGACCTGCGGCTGGTTCCGGGTGGACCCACCGGACGGCGCGCTGTACCAGTCCAGGCAGCGCTGGCGGCTGACCGGAAGCGGCGACTTCAACGGCGGGGCGCAGTCCACCAGCCTGCGGTGGTGATCCCGGCCCGCCATGGGGAGAATGGGGCCATGGACGACTGGCGCGCGGTGCGCGCGCAGGTGCGCGACTTCGGCCTCGCCCTCCCCGAGGCGTGGGAGGACTTCCCGTGGGGCGACTGTGTGATCAAGGTCGGCAAGAAGGTCTTCGTCTTCCTGGGCATACCCGAGCCGACCGAGAAGTGGTCCCCCGGGCTCACCGTGAAGCTCCCGCTGTCGGGTGATCACGCGCTCTCGGTGCCGGGGGCCGCGCTCGCGGGCTACAACCTGGGCAGGTCCGGGTGGGTGCGGGTGCCGTTCGAGACCGAGCTGCCCGAGATCGACGTGCTGACCGACTGGGTGGAGGAGAGCTACCGCGCGGTCGCGCCCAAGCGGCTGGTGGCCAGGCTCGACGCCGAGCGCCCACCGGATTGAGCGGAACAGACTGAGCCCGCGGGTTCAGGTCACCGCGAGGCGGCGGGTGTACCGCTCGTCGCGCCACGGCTCGGCCGCCATGACCTCGGCGAGGACGGCCACGGCGTCGAACACGTCCTGGTAGCGCAGGTAGAGCGGGGCGAACCCGAAGCGGAGCACGTCCGGCGCGCGGAAGTCGCCCTGCACGCCGCGCTCGGCCAGCGCGCGCACCACCGGGTAGCCGTGCGGGTGGCGGAAGCTCACCTGGCTGCCCCGCCGCTCCGGATCGCGCGGGGTGACCAGGCTCAGGTCCGGGCAGGACGCCTCGGCCAGCTCGACGAACAGCTCGGTCATCGCCACGCTCTTGGCCCGCACCTGGGCGAGGTCCACGCGCTCCCAGATGTCCAGCGCGGCCTCAAGCCCGGCGAACGACAGCACGTGAGGGGTGCTCACGGCGAAGCGGCGGACGCCGTCGGCGGGGCGGAAGCCCGGCTCGAAGGCGAACGGCTCGGCGTGGGCGTACCAGCCGGACAGCGGGTTGCGGGCGGCGCGGTGGTGGCGCGGGTTCACGTAGAGGAAGGCCGGGGCGCCCGGCCCGCCGTTGAGGTACTTGTAGGTGCAGCCGACCGCGAAGTCGGCCGCCGAGACGTCCACCTGGAGCGCGCCCACGCTGTGGCACAGGTCCCAGATCATCAGCGCGCCCGACTCCTGGACCCGCCGGGTCACCTCGGCCACGTCGCGGCGCTCGCCGGTGCGGTAGTGAACCTGTGACAAGAGCACGGCGGCGACGTCGTCGCCGCCGTGCGTGCCGTCGCGCACCTCGGCGCCCGGCAGCAGCGCGGCGAGGCCCTGCGCCACGTAGCGGTCGGTGGGGAACTCCCCCGGGTCGGCGACGACCACCCGGCGGCCGGGGCGCAGCCCGAGCGCGGCGGCGAGGGCCTGGAAGATCACGACGGAGGTGCTGTTGCCGACGACCACCTGGCCGGGGTCCGCGCCGATCAGCGGGGCGATCCGGTCTCCCGTCCGGAACGGCAGCTCGAACCAGCCCGCGGTGTTCCACCCGCCGACCAGCTCACCGCCCCACTCGGCCCGCACCGTGCGCGACACCCGGTCGGCGGCCGTCCTCGGTGGGGCGCCCAGCGAGTTGCCCGCCAGGTAGATGCGGTCGCCGGGGAGGTCGAACTCGTCCCGGAACCGGGCGAGCGGGTCGGCGGCGTCCATGGCCAGGCAGTCGTCGCGGGTGGTCGGCATCGGTCATCCTCCGTGGGGGCCGGCGAGGAACGCGGCGGCGTTGCCGCCGAGGAGCTTGGCGCGGGCCGTCTCCGAAAGGAAGCCCGCGTCACGGATGACCCCGCCCACCGGCGACTCGCCGAGCGGGTAGGGGAAGTCGGAGCCGAGCAGCACGCGGTCCTCGCCGAGGGTGTCCACGAGCAGGCGCAGCGCGCGCTCGTCGAACACCACGGAGTCCACGCTGAACCGGTCGAGGTAGTGGGACGGCGGATGCTCGGACACCCCTACCACGTCGCGACGGCGGTGCCAGGCGTTCTCGAACCGGCCCAGCCAGAACGCGAACGACCCGCCGCCGTGCGCGAAGCACAGCCGCAGCGAGCGCGGGAGCCGGTCGAACGCGCCGCCCAGGATCAGCGCCAGCACCGACAGGTGGGTCTCGGCGGGCATGCCGACCAGCCACTGCGCCATCCAGCGCTCGATCCGGGGCCCGCCCGGCAGGTCCCACGGGTGGACGAACACCGGCGCCCCGGCCGACGCGCAGTGCGCGAGGAACTGGACCACGCCCGCGTCGTCGAGGTCGCGGTCGCCCACGTGGTTGCCGATCTCGACCCCGGCGTGCCCGGCGGCCAGGCAGCGGTCCAGCTCGGCGCAGGCGAGGTCCGGGTCCTGCAGCGGCACCTGGCAGAACGGCACCAGCCGTTCCCCCCGGCAGATCGTCAGGGCCAGGTCGTTGAACACCTCGCACACCCGTACGGCCTGCGCCGCCGGCCGGTCGTACCCGAAGAACACCGGCGTCGGCGACACCACCTGGACGTCCACGCCCTCCTCGTCCATGATCGCCAGGCGTCTGTCCGGGTTCCAGCACTCGTCGGTGATCCGCCGGAACTCGCGGTCGCCGAGCAGGATCATCGCCTCCCGCTCGGACTCGATCCGCAGCCGGGGCGCACCCGGCCAGCCGAGGCCGGGCCAGCCGCGCGGCACCTGGTGGGTGTGGACGTCGATGACCGCCGCCATCGGCGCGATCAGCCCTTTCCGGGGTGAAGCGCCCCGCAGGAGTCGCAGGTGCGGGCCTTCTCGTCGGCGTAGAACGCCTCGAACACCGGCGGCAGGTCCAGCACGATGTCGCGGACCTGCAACTCCACTTCGTAGACCAGGGCCGAGCAGTCCGGGCAGTACCACTGGAACCGCTCCAGGGTGCCCTCGGGCCTGACCCGCTCCACCAGGAAGCCGATCGACCCGGGCTCGGGGCGCTGCGGGGAGTGCGGCAGGCCGCGCGGCAGCAGCCACATCTGCCCTTCGCGGATGTGCACGGTGTCGGGGCCGTCCGGGGTGATCACGTTGACGTGCATGTTGCCGCGCACCTGGTAGAACAGCTCCTCGTAGGGGTCCACGTGGTAGTCGGTGCGGGCGTTCGGCCCGCCGACGACCATCACGATCAGGTCGTCGGCGCCCTCGAAGATCACTTTGTTGCCCACCGGAGGCTTGAGCAGGTGGGCGTGCTCGTCGATCCACTTGGTGAAGTCGATGGGCGGGATCATGGTTCCTCCGCTCGGGGGTGGGCCACGGCCTGCATCTCGATGAGCAGGCCGGGGTGGGGCAGCCGGGAGACCTCGACGGTGGTGCGGGCCGGGCCGGTCTCCTGATCGAAGTAGCGGGCGTAGACCTCGTTGTACCCACCGAAGTCGGCCATATCGGTCAGGTAGACGGTGACCTGGACGAGATCCCGCAGGCCGCCTCCGGCGGCGGCGAGGATGTCGCGGACGTTCTCGATCACGGCGGCGGTCTGGAGGCGGATGTCGGCCCCGCCCTCGACGACGCCATCGGGCCTGCGGGCGCTGGTGCCGGACACGAAGACGAAGCCGCCCGCGCGGCGGGCGTGCGGATAACGGCCCAGCGGGGGCGCCTTCCCCGCGGCCAGCACCCCGTTGTCATCGGACGGTGTGCCGCCGTCGCGGTCATTCACTCGCGGGCTCCAGGCTGATCGTGACGGTGGTCGGCTCGGAGTAGAAGTCCAGCGAGTGGACCCCGCCCTCCCGGCCGATCCCGGACAGTCGCAGCCCGCCGAACGGCGTGCGCAGGTCGCGCAGGAACCAGGTGTTGACCCAGACGAGCCCGGCCTCGATCGCCCCCGCCACCCGGTGGGCGCGGGACAGGTCGCGGGTCCACAGCGTGGCGGCCAGGCCGTACTCGCTGTCGTTGGCCAGCGAGACCGCCTCGGCCTCGGTGTCGAAGGGCGCGATGTGGCAGACCGGGCCGAACATCTCCTCGCGGTTCACCCGCGAGGAGTGCGGCAGCCCGGTGAGCACGGTCGGCTCCACGTGGTACCCCTTCCCACGGCCGGACGGCACTCCCCCGCCCGCGAGCACCGTGGCCCCCTCAGAGAGGGCGAGGCGGTAGTAGGAGAGCACCTTGTCGCGGTGCTCCGCGGAGATCATCGGCATCAGGTCGCCGTCGTGGGCCAGTTCGGCGGCCCGCTTGGCCAGCCGTCCGGCGAACTCCTCGAACACCGGCCGCTGCACGTAGAGCCGCTCGGTGCACAGGCACACCTGGCCGCCGTTGGTGAACACCGAGCGGACCGCGCCCGCCACGGCCGCGTCAAGGTCGGCGTCGGCGAACACCAGCCCGGCGTTCTTGCCGCCCAGCTCGAAGGAGACCGGCTTGACCCGGTCGGCCACCCCGCGCATGATCGCCGACCCGGTACGGCTCTCGCCGGTGAACGTGACACCGTCCACGCCCGGATGCGTGGTCAGGAACTCCCCCGCCGACCCCGCGCCGAAGCCGTTGACCACGTTGAGCACCCCGGACGGCAGGCCCGCCCGCGCCGCGATGTCCGCGAGCACCGCCGCCGACCCCGGCGTCAGCTCCGACGGCTTGAGCACCACCGCGTTGCCCGCCACCAGCGCCGCGCCGACCTTCCAGGTGGTCAGGAGGAACGGCAGGTTCCACGGCACGACCACCGCCACCACCCCCAGCGGGCGGCGCACGGTGTAGCTCAGCGTGCCCGGCAGGTGGTAGGCGTTGTCCGGCCGCTGGGCGGCGATGTCGGCGAAGGTGCGGAAGTTGGCGGCGCCGCGCGGGATGTCGAGGGTGCGGGCCTGGGCGCGGGGTTTGCCGGTGTCGGCCACCTCGGCGTCCACAAGGTCCTCGAAACGCTCCTCCATGGCGTCGGCGAGCCTGCGGAGCCACGCCGAGCGCTCTGCCACCGGAAGGCCCGCCCAGCCCGGCAGCGCGCGTCTGGCGGCCGTGACGGCCCGGTCCACGACGCCGGGGCCCGCCTCGTGGACGCGGGCGTTCTCCGCGCCGGTACGCGGGTCGTATCCCGGGAAGGTTTCGCCCTCGGCGACCCACTCGCCGTCAATGAAGTGACGTATCACTCTTTGCTGGCTTTCGTGACTCTCGGACAACACATCTCCCTTAATGTCCCCCGCATCGTCTCTCCGGACGGCGGCGCGCGCCAGACCGATTGGCGATCTTCGGCGCGCGTGCCATCCTGGATCGTCATGGACACGCGAGACGAGACGGTGCCCCTGACGGGCGGGTCGATGGACATGCCCCTGTGGCTGCCGGAGGCGGGCCGCGGGCCCGCGCTCCTGCTGCTCCAGGAGGTCTGGGGCGTCGGCCCCTACATCCGTGATGTGGCCGCCGATCTCGCCGCGCTCGGCTACGTCGTGGGCGCTCCCGACCTGTTCTGGCGGCTCCAGCCGCACTGGCAGGCCGACCACGACGACGAGGGGCTGGCCAGGTCGATCGAACTGGTCGGGCGGTTCGACTTCAAGCAGGGCGTCGCCGACGCCTCGGCGGCCCTGGCCCGCCTGCGCGGCCTGCCGGAGGTCACCGGCGGGGCGGGCGTCTTCGGCATCTGCCTGGGCGGCTCGATCGGCTTCCTGCTGGCGGCGCGGGACGCGCCCGAGGCCGTGGTGTCCTGGTACGGCTCGGCCGTGCCCGACCTCACCGATCGGCTGGACTCGATCTCCACGCCGCTCCTGTGCGCCTTCGGGGGCCGCGACTCCTACATCCCGCGCGATCGGGTGGCCGAGGTCGAGCGGGCGGCAGAGGGGCGTCCCGGAGTCGAGGTCCGCGTCTTCGAGGAGGCGGGTCACGCGTTCCACAACCGGTTCGCGCCGCGCTTCCACGATCCGGAGGCCGGGCCGGTCCTCTGGGACCTCTCCACGACCTTTCTTTCCCGCCACCTTCCCGTACCCTGATCCCCCTCTCTGATGAGTCAGGTCTGGCTCCTCTGGGGTCACGTGATCGTCACCGTCGCGGTGGCCATTCCGCTCGCCGCGCTCGCCGTCGTGGCCCTGGCGCGGCGGCGGTCGCGGGGGGGGGGGGGGGCCCCCCGCCGCCCCCCCCGCGACGACGCGTCCCGATCCGCAGGCCAAAGGGCTGGGTGAATACGTGCGTTCACGATTCGTAGAGATTCCGCGG
>NZ_JARLTC010000045.1 GCF_029382225.1 Spongiactinospora sp. TRM90649 | reverse complement strand
GCGGGCGGGGCCCGCGCGGCCGCCGGGGCGGGCTGCGGGATGGACGACGGCGGGGCCGGCTGCGGCTCCGGCGCCGGAGGCGCGGGCTGCGGAGCGGGGGCGGCCTGCGGAGCGGGCTGCTCGGCGGGCGTGGCGGCTCCCGCGCCCGACCCCGACTCGTCGATGACCGCCAGTTCGGCGCCGACCTCGACGGTTTCGTCCTCAGCCACGACGATCCTGGTGAGCACGCCGCCTGAGGGCGAGGGGATCTCGGTGTCCACCTTGTCGGTGGATACCTCGAGGAGCGGCTCGTCGGCCTCGACGCGCTCGCCCTCCTTCTTCAGCCAACGGGTGACAGTGCCCTCGGTGACGCTCTCGCCGAGCTGGGGCATCGTTACGGAGACCGGCATCAGTGATTCTTCTCTCGCGTTTCCTGGGTTTCGCGGGCTTCGGTTAGTTGTGCACGTGGAGCGGCTTGCCGGCCAGTGCCAGCATCGCCTCGCCGACGGCCTCGGACTGCGTGGGGTGGGCGTGGATGAGCTGGGCCACCTCGCTGGGCAGCGCCTCCCAGTTGTAGATCAACTGCCCTTCGGTCACCAGCTCGCCGATCCGGCGCCCGACCATGTGGACGCCGAGCACGGGACCGTCCTGCTGCGCGATGATCTTGACCGCCCCCTGGGTCTGGAGGATCTGGCTCTTGGGATTTCCCGCCAGGTCGTACGTGGTCTCGACGATATCGATGCCGCGCTCCCGGGCCTTCGCCGAGGTGATGCCCACCGAGGCGACCTCGGGGTCGGAGTAGGTGATCCGCGGCACGCCGTCGTAGTCGATCGGCACCGGGCCGAGGCCCGCGATGTGCTCGGCGACGAGGATGCCCTCGGCGAACCCGGCGTGCGCGAGCTGCAGGGTCGGGATCAGGTCGCCGACCGCGTAGACGCCCGGGACGCCGGTGCGGCAGAACTCGTCGACCACGACGGCGCCCCGCTCGATCCGGACCCCGGCCTCCTCGTAGCCGAGACCGGCCACGACGGGGCCGCGGCCGACGGCCACGAGCAGCAGTTCGGCGTCGAGGGTCTTGCCACCCTCAAGGGTGACGACCACGCCGGTGTCGGTGACCTTGACGCCCTCGAACCGGGTGCCCAGCTCGTAGCGGATGCCGCGGCGGCGGAAGGCCCGCTCCAGCGCCTTGGAGCTCGACTCCTCCTCCAGCGGCAGCAGGTGCGGCAGCGCCTCCACGATGGTGACCTCGGCGCCGAACGAGCGCCACAGGCTCGCGAACTCGACGCCGATCACGCCGCCGCCCAGCACGACCACAGAGGCGGGCACGCGGTCGAGCCTGAGCGCGTGGTCGCTGCTGATGACGCGCCCGCCGTCGATCCGCAGGCCGGGCAGCGACCTGGGCTCGGAGCCGGTGGCCAGCACCACGTTGGCGCCCTGGTAGGTCTCGGACCCCACGGTGACCCGGCCGGGGCCGGCCAGGCGGCCCTCGCCCTCGACGATGGTGACGCCCTTGCTCTTCAGCAGGCCCTGCACGCCCTTCCAGGCCCTGGTGACGATCTTGTCGCGGAAGCCGTGGACGCCCTCGATGTCGATGCCCTCGAAGCGGGCCCGGACGCCGAAGGCCGCGGCCTCGCGGGTCTCGTCGGCGACCTCGGCCGCGTGCAGGAACGTCTTGGTGGGGATGCACCCGCGATGCAGGCAGGTGCCGCCGATCTTGTCCTTCTCGATCAGCACGACCTTGCTGCCCAGCTCGGCCGCCCGCAGGGCGCAGGCGTAACCTCCGCTGCCACCGCCCAGGACGACGAGGTCGTAGTCGTGCGGGCTGCCTTCAGCCACGGGTTAGCTCCTTGTCGGATCGGTCTGCCGCCGAGGCCAGGTGGGTGGCCGTCCTCGGCAATGGCATCTTTTCACTTGTCCCCGCCGGGCGTGACCCGGATCGGGGTCGGCCTGGGGTCAGCGGGCGTATCGCTCGGCGATGCCGACCAGGGTGCGCGTGATCGCGCCGGTGCCGCCCTTGGGCGTGTAGCCGTGCGGCTCGCCCTTGTTGTAGGCGGGTCCGGCGATGTCCAGGTGCGCCCACGCCACGCCGTCGGGCACGAACTCGCGCAGGAAGATCCCGGCGGCGAGCATCGCGCCCCAGCGCTCGGGCTGGAGGTTGGCGATGTCGGCCACGGCGGAGTCGAGGCCCTTGCGGAGCTCCTCGGGCAGCGGCATGCCCCAGGCGGCCTCGCCCTGCGCGGCGGCGATCCGCACGACCTCTTCGCGCAGGTCGTCGTCGTTGGCCATGACCCCGGCGGTGCGCCAGCCCAGCGCCACGATCTGCGCGCCGGTGAGGGTGGCCACGTCGACGATGAGGTCGGGGTCGTCCTGCGCGGCGCGGGCGATGCCGTCGATGAGGACCAGGCGGCCCTCGGCGTCGGTGTCGAGCACCTCGACGGTCTTGCCGTTGTAGCTGGTGAACACGTCGGAGGGACGCTGGGCGGTGCCGCTCGGCATGTTCTCGGCCAGGCAGAGGTATCCGACCACGTTGACGGGCAGGCCCAGCCTGGCGACGGCGAGAACGGCCCCGAGGACCGCGCCCGCGCCTCCCATGTCGGATTTCATCCAGTCCATCGAGGCGGACGGCTTGAGCGACAGGCCGCCGGAGTCGAAGGTGATGCCCTTGCCGACGAACGCGACGGTCTTGGTGGCGCCGGGGCCGGCGTAGCCGAGACGCACCAGGCGGGGCGGGCGGGCGGAGCCCTGCCCGACGGCGACGATGCCGCCGTAGCCGCCCTCGCGCAGCGCCTTCTCGTCGAGGACCTCGATGGTCAGGCCGTTGTCGGTGGCGATCTGCTCGGCGATCTCGGCGAAGCGGGCGGGCCACAGGTCGGACGGCGGGGTGTTGACCAGGTCGCGCACCAGGCCGACGGACTCGGCCACGACTCCTGCGCGCTCGACGGCCTCGGCGGCGCCGTCGGCGGCGCTCAGCACCGTCAGCTCGGCGACGGGGGCGGTCTGGTCGCCGGTGGTGCGGTACTTGGTGAAGGCATAGGCCCCGAGCAGGCCGCCCAGGGCCACCGCGTGCGCGTGCGCGGCGGTGGCGGCGGGCAGCGCGAGCGCGACGCGGGCCGTGCCCGCCAGGGCGCGTACGGCCACGCCCGCGGCGCGGCGCAGGGTCTCGGGGTCGTAGCCGCCGTCGCCGGGCTCCTCGCCCAGACCGGTCACGACCAGCAGCGGCGCGGGAAGCGCGCCGAACGTCGGGATCTTGGTGGTCTCGCCCGCCGTGCCCTTGGCGCCCAGTGCGGCCAGCGTGGCGGCCAGTGTGCCGCCCAGAGCCGTGTCGAGCCCCTCGGCTCCGGGCGCGGGGCGAGGCCCGTCGGCTCCGGAGTGGATGCCGACGACCAGTGCGTCGGTGTCGAGCGAGACGGAATCGGTTGAGTTCAGCCGCACAGTGGTCACGTAGGCCGATGCTAGCTGTGCTCGCACGATACGCATAAACGAGGGTTCGTCCGACCTATTCGTGTCTCCCCGGTGAGATGTCGCCGCCCGCCTAATGGTGCTAATATAACTAGCATCATGTTACTCACTTTGGACATGCACGACCCGCGTCCGCTGCACGATCAGGTGGCCGGGGCGATCAGGCGGGCCATCGCCGAGGGCTCCTACGCCCCCGGCGAACGGCTGCCGCCCGCCCGCGACATCGCGGCGGCGCTGGGGATCAACGCCAACACCGTGCTGCGGGCCTTGCGCGACCTGCGCGACGAGGGGCTGCTGGAGTTCCGCCGGGGGCGCGGGGTCAGCGTCCTCGCCGGCCCGGGCGGCGCCGACGGGCGCGCCGCGCTCGTCCAGCGGGCCCGCGACCTGCTCGCCGAGGGCGAGCGCCACGGCTACGGCCGAGCGGAGATCATCGAACTCATCGAGGGACTGCCATGACCGCACCACCGTCCTCCTCCTCCTCTTCCTCCACCACCGGCGGCGGCGAGCACGCCGCCTTCACCCGGCGCGTGGTCGCGACCGTCGCCTCCTGGTACGCGACCGTGACCGCCGTGCTCGTCGTGGTGCCGCTGCTGCTGCGCGACCGGCTGCCCGACCCCCTGGCGATGCACTGGGGGCCGTCCGGCGCGCCCGACCAGTCCGCCTCCTTCACGACGGTGCTCATCGTCCCGCTCGTCCTCTGGCACGTCCTGTGGGGCGTCCTGGCGGGGCTCGCCGTGTTCAACACCCGGCTCGCGCGCCGCCGGGCGACGCGGATCATGCTGGGCGCGGGCCTGGCGGCGTCCGGGGCGTTCGTCGTGGGCATGCAGGCGCTGACGCTGCTCGCCAATCTGGATCGGGACGACTGGCGGCAGGCGGCGCACATCGGCCCCGCCGTGCTCCTGGCCATCGTCGTGGCGGCCGTCGCGGGCTGGCTGGGGGCGACGGCCGCCAGGCCCGGCCCCGACGAGAACCCAGCCCGCGACGCGGCGGGACCGGCGCCCACCGTGCGGCTGCGCCCGGGCGAGCGCGGGGTATGGGTGTCCTCGGCGACGAACCAGGGCACGATGCTCCTGGCCTTCGCGTTCGGCGCGCTCACCGTTCCGGTGGCGGTGCTCGCCCTGATCGGCCTGCCGGGCTACGTGTGGGCGATCGCGGGCCTGTTCGCGCTGATCGGCCTGGCCGGGGCCGCGCTGAGCTCGGTGCGCGCCCAGGTGACCGAGGCGGGGCTGGCCGTGGCGTTCGGCCCCTGGCGGCGGCCCGTGCGGCGCTACCCGCTCGCCACGATCGAGAGCGCCCGCGCCGAGACGCGTCAGCCGCACACCGTCGGCGGCTGGGGATACCGGGGGCTGCCCGGCGCGGCCACCATCATGGTCAGGGGCGGCGACTGCCTGGTGGTCACCTTCGTCTCGGGCCGGGAACTGGGCATCAGCGTGGACGACGCCGCGCGCGGCGCGGGGCTGCTCAACACGCTGCGCGCCGAACGGGCCGCGTCGTGATCCTGGCGCGCGATCAGGTGAGGGCCGCGCACACCAGCAGCGCGGCCGTAGCCGTGACTTCCACCAGCGCGCCGAGCACGTCACCGGTCACGCCGCCGAGGCGGTTCACGGCCCGCCGCCCGACCGCCCAGGCGGCGGCGAGCCCGGCGAGCGCGGCCACCGGCAGCACCAGCATGAGCGGGAACGGGCCGGGCGTCCGCTCCAGGCCCTCCACCGGGAAGGGCAGCCCGTCCAAGAGGCCGGGGGACGGGTCGATGTACAGCAAACCGGGTTCGAGGTCGTTCGCGGACACCCCGCTCCACGGCGGGGAGAACGGGCCGAGCCAGCACAGATCGGACATCAGCCCGAGGAAGGCGAGCCCGCCCAGCGACAGGACGGCGGTGCCGATCGCCGCCCACGGCCCGACGGAGCCCGCCACCAGCGCGCCCAGCCCTTCCGGCCGCGCGGCGGGCACGCCACGGCGGCACGCCAGGGTGATCGCCAGGCGGCCGCTCACGCACGCCGTGATCAGCGCCACCGCGCCCACGGCGGTGGCGAGCAGCGCGGCCCCCTGAAGCAGCAGGACCAGGCACAGCGTCACCACCCCGAACGGGCCGATGTCGGAGCGCCGCATGACCGTGAGCGCACCCTCAGGCGGCTTGCCGCTGCCCAGGCCGTCGGCCAGGTCGGCCAGGCCGTCCAGGTGCAGCGCCCGGGTCAGCAGCGCCAGCGTGGCCAGCGTGAGCACCGCGGGCAGCAGGCCCGCCCCGAACAGGTGCGTGGACACCGTGTAGGCGACCGCCGCCAGGACACCGACCAGTGCCCCGATGAGAGGCGCGGCCGCCATGCCCCGCCCCGCGACCCTCCGATCGACCTCGACGCGACCGGCGGGTAGCACCGTCAACATGCCGAGGGCGAACCTCAGCCCCGTCCACGCGCCCTGTTCTCTGGACATGACGGCAGATGCTAGTGCCGCCCCCCGACAACATCGGAGGGGCCTCAGACGGGCAGGGGGACGGGGCGGCCCGCCACCACCAGGCACGTCTCCTCGGACTCGCGGGTGAGGGCCTGGTTGAGGGCGCCGAGGGCGTCGCGGAAGAGACGGCCGCTGCGGGTCGCGGGGACCACTCCGAGGCCGGTCTCGTCGGAGACCGCGACCAGCCGTGCCGGGGTCCGCCGCCAGGACGACACCAGTTCGGCGCACCGGACGCGCACCCCGTCGTCGGCCCCGGGGGCGTCGTCCCAGGCGCCGCACTCGCCGAGCACGGCGGCGAGCCAGGTGCCGATGCCGTCGATCAGCAGCGCCGTACCGGCCGTGGCGGCGTCGAGGAGCGCGGGGAGGTCGGTGGTCTCGGCGGTGTCCCAGTGCGGCGGACGGCGCCGCCGGTGCGCGTCGATCCTGGCCAGCCAGTCGGCGTCGCCGCCTGAGTCGCCGGTCGCGACGTAGGTGACGTGCGGCTCGGCGGCCAGCCGTAGTTCGGCCTCCGCCGACTTGCCCGACCGGGCCCCGCCGAGCAGCAGGGTCCGGCGCGCGGGCCGGGGGAGAGGCGGCAGGGAACGGCCGGTGTCCAGCACCGCGCCGTCGGGTACGGCGTGCGCGCCCCACAGCCGCGCCCGCCGCGCCAGCTCCGCCTCAGAGGCGACCCGGTGATCGATCCACGCCGCGACCACCGTCGTCTCCGGGCCCGCCGCGCCCGCGCGGCGCAGCGCCCCGAGCCGGGAGGGATCTTCCAGCAGGTCCATCACGACCACGTCGAACGGCGCGCCGGGCGAACCGGCGGATACATCCCCCGGGACGAGCAGACGCCCGCCGCCGGGGGAGACGATCTCGGCGCCCAGGGTGGTCCGCGTCAGCGTGTGGCCCGGGGGCACGTGGGGGGCCGCCACGGCGTGTGGCGCGGGGGAGGTCAGGCGGAGCACGCCGTCCACGACGAACTCCAGGGGACGGCGGTGCCCGGCGGACACCCGCCCGCACGCCGCGCACGGGCACCCGGCCTCGGGAAACCCTCCCGGCCCTGCCGTCCCTTCGAACTCGACCCTCACCCGCGCCAGCGTACGGACGCCCCCGGCGGTCAGCGGACCCGGGGCCCGCGGCGGGTGAGGAACAGCACCGCCGTGGCCGGCAGCGCCACGACGGCGATCCCGGCGAGGATCAGGGCGAGGCTCGGGCCGCCCGTCTCCGTCTCCGTGTCCGTGGCGGCCCCTGCGGCCGGGACCACGTCACGGCCCGCGTCCTTCTCCCTGGCCGGGTAGGAGTCGATCGCCACCACCTGTCCGGTGCCGTTCACCCGGGGCCGGGCCACGGAGGCGAGGACCTGTATGCCCGTGGCCCCCTCGCCGGTGACGACGCACTTGGTCAGCGGCCCGTCCGGCGGGGTCTCGCCCGGCCAGGCGTCGCCCTGCGCGTCGCCGTAGTCCACGGTGACCGCGACGCGCTTGCTGCCGGAGGCGGCGGTCTGGCCGCCGCAGACGGCCTCGAAGGCCGGGACGTCGCCGCCAGGGGCCTCGGCCGCGACACCGTCGGACAGCGCCGCGAAGCGCCAGCCGATCGCGGAGCCGTCGGCGGGGACCGTGTCACCTGCCGGTTTCTGCGCGGTCAGCCAGGCGGTGCCGTCGCTCTCCCAGAAGCTCCAGGCGCGCGGAGCGTCAGGATCGGGCGCGCCGGGAACGGGGCCGGTCGCGGCCGACGTGGCGACCGGGGAGAGCGGGACGAGGAGACAGACGAGCGCGCAGACGAGAGGGAGCATGCGCGATCCGGAGAATCGGGTAGAGGATGGGACGTGGTGAAACCTGGGCAGCATGATGGCCTCCATGCTCCTGGGACTCATGAAACGAATGGGCGGAGGTGTGTCACGAAATGCGTCGGGGATGGCTCGGTATAGGGTTCGCCGAGCGATCGAGGGTGCACCCGCCAAACCCGCGAAAAGGAGCGTATGGCATGGTGTGGCGCTGGCGTTATGAAAACGCGAATGGTGGCGAGGTAACCGAGCGGGTTCTTCCGCGCGAATTGTTCCAGAGTCAGGCCGACGCGGAGTCGTGGCTCGGTGAGAACTGGAGTGAGCTGCTGGAACTCGGCGTGGAGCGGGTGACCCTGCTGGAGGAGGACCGCGTCGAATACGCCGGAATGTCATTGCGCCCCGAGTGACGCGAAAAACCCCTTGAGAAACTCCCGTGCCGGAGTTTCTCAAGGGGCCTTTTGGTATCGGTGTTACGGTCGCCGGCTCGGGCTCGCCTGCTCGGCCAGCGCGCCGTCGCGCACGACGTGCGAGCCGAGCACCGAGTCGATGCGCTTGAGCACGTCGGCGTCGAGGCGCACCCCGGCCGCCTTGACGTTCTCGCGGACCTGCTCGGGACGGCTGGCGCCGATGATCGCCGAGGAGACGTTGGGGTTCTGCAGCACCCACGCGACGGCGAGCTGCGCCATGCTCAGGCCGAGGTCGGCCGCGATCGGCCGCAGGTCCTGGATGCTGGCGAGCAGCTCGTCGTTCTCCAGGAAGCGCCCGATGAACCCGCCGCCGAGCTGGTCGGTGGCGCGCGAGCCGCTGGGCGGCGGCTGCCCGGGCAGGTACTTCCCGGTCAGCACTCCCTGGGCGATCGGCGACCACACCACCTGCCCCACGCCCTCCTCCTGGCACAGCGGCACGATGTCCGGCTCGATCACCCGCCACAGCATGGAGTACTGCGGCTGGTTCGACACCAGGCGGTCGAAGCCCATCTCGTCGGCGATCCGGAGGGCGTCGGCGATCTGGCCCGCGGACCACTCGCTGACGCCGATGTAGAGGACCTTGCCCTGGCGTACGAGGTCGTCGAACGTCTTGAGGGTCTCCTCAAGCGGCGTCTCGTGGTCGTACCGGTGGGCCTGGTACAGATCGATGTAGTCGGTCTGCAAGCGCCGCAGCGAGCCGTTGACGGACTCGGTGAGGTGCTTGCGGGAAAGGCCGCGGTCGTTCGGGCCGTCGCCGGTCGGCCAGTAGACCTTGGTGAAGATCTCCAGAGACTCCCGGCGCACGCCCTTCAACGCGCGTCCGAGCACCTCTTCCGCCTTGGTGCGGGCGTACACGTCCGCCGTGTCGAAGGTCGTGATCCCCTCGTCGAGAGCCGCGCGCACGCATTCGCGGGCGGCGTCCTCCTCCACCTGGGAGCCGTGGGTGATCCAGTTGCCGTAACTGATCTCGCTGACCATGAGGCCGCTGCGGCCAAGATGGCGGAATTCCATGCGTCTGACCCTAATAGGAGTAAAGCCAAGATCTGTTTCGGATAGTGTGCGCCTGATGCTGAGGAGGATCTCTTCGATCGCCGCGCGGCCGGGGCCCGCCGTCCTGGCGGTGGTGGGGGCGGCACTGCTGCTGGCCGGGGTGCGCGCGCTGCGCGCGCCCGCCGTACGCCGGGGGCCCGACTCCGTCTCTCCGGGCACGGCGCCCCCCGGTACGGCCGGGCCCGCGCGCCGGTGGCCGCCGGAGCCGGTGCTCGGACGGCCGAGCCCCGAGGATCTCGCCCGCTACGCGCGGCCCGCACGGATGCCGAAGTTCGTCGCCGCCGTGGAGACGGCGGCGGCCGGGAGGTCGCCCGCCGCGCGCCGCCCGGTGGTGCGCCGGGGTGTGCTCGCGATGTCCGTGGGGCTCGTGGTGTTCGCGGCGATGGCGTTCGAGGAGTCCGTCTTCCACAAGGATCCGGTCGTCTCGCGGACCATCCAAACGGAGGTCGGCGAGGATTGGGAGTGCTCCGAGTCGCGGCGGGGCAACCTGGAATACCTGCACGGCCTCGACGATCGGAACGAAACGGGCAGCGGCGCTCTTTACATCGAGTGCGACGGGATCGCACCGCCGCTGGGGCCGCCCGTCCGGGTAGAGGACGCCGGCCGGCCGAGCGAGGAGCCCACGGTCCCGTCGACGCCCACCGAGGCGGCCGTGGCCGGATGCGCCCCGGCGCGCGCGGAGCCCGATGTACGCCCGGTCGGTCCCGCCATGCGGCGCGCGGTCGGCCGCCAGTGGCGGCGCATCGAGGGCTGGCTGCGGGAGAACGCCCCGAAGACGTACCGCACCCTGCGAAAGCCCGCCTCGCCCCGCCTGGTCGCCGCGGCCGAGGCGCGGATGGGCGTGCGCTTCCCCGACGACCTGCGGGCGTCGCTGCTGCGGCACAACGGGGCGGCCGAGCCTTTCGGCGCCGGATTCGGCCTGCTGGGCGGCACCGCCCTGGGCGCACGGGACATCCTGCGCAAGTGGCGGGTCAACTGCGCGGTGTTCGCCGGTCAGGGGACCCCAGGGGATCCGCGCGGCGGATGGTGGGACGGGCGGCACATTCCGGTCGCGAGCCACGAGAACGGCGACCTGGTGATCGTCGACTCCGCCGACGGCGGGATCGGGTTCTCCGACCGCGTGACGGGCCTGCGCTTCGGCGACGGCCCGCCGTCGTATCGGGCGCTGCTCAAGCGGACCGCCGACGCCCTGCGCGACGGCGGGACCGTGGCGGGCTGGCGGCCCGTGGCCAGGAACGGCGCGCTGGAATGGGACCACGCGGCGGCGGGCTGAACGCCCGCCCGCCGCGCTATCTGCTCTTCTTCGGCGGCGCCGGCTTGCCGCCGGGCAGGAACATCGGCGGCGGGAAGCGCAGCTTGCGGATCTGCAGCGCGCGCATGGCCGCGTAGAAGCCCACGCCGCGGAGGCTCTCGTCGGGGAACTTGGCGGCGGCGAGCCGCTTGACCTTCCACGACACCCAGATCGAGGTGAACAGGACGCCGACCATCATGATCGGCCAGCCCACGGTGATGACGGCCATGTAGATGACCTGCTTCAGGTCGCCCTGGAACGGGAGCATCGTCGCCAGCAGGATGATCACCGAGAACGGCAGGAAGTACTGGCTCACGATGCGCCGGGAGTCGACCCAGTCGCGGGCGAACCTGCGCACCTGGCCGCGGTCGCGGGCCGGGAGGTACTTCTCCTCGCCGCGCATCATGCCCTCGCGGGCGCGCACGCGCTCGGAGTTCTGCCGCTCGCGGAGCTGGCGGTAGGCCTCCTTGCGGTTGGCCGGTGCGGTCACCGGCCTGCGCCGGTCCTTTTCCGCCTCGCTACGCTTGCGCGTCGGCCGTCCCTTGCCCTGGGGCTTAGGATCAGAAGAGGAGTTGTCGTTGGCGGGGACGGGGGACTCGTCCACGTCCTGCTGGGTGCGGCGTCGGAACACGATGTCAGCCTACCGGGACTGCAACTTAATGACGCCCCCGCGCGTTATGCGTAGGGTAATCCCAAGGCGGCTCCGTTGGGGGCGTACGAGCGGGGAGACCCGAGGCAGAAGTTAAGAAGGGGACGGCCAACGCGCATGAGCGTGATGAAGAGACTTTCCATGATCTTCAAGTCCAAGGCCAACAAGGCCCTGGACAAGATGGAAGATCCGCGCGAGACCCTTGACTACTCCTACCAGCGGCAGCTTGAGCTGCTGCAGAAGGTGCGCAGAGGCGTCGCCGACGTCGCCACTTCGCGCAAGCGGGTCGAGTTGCAGATCAACCAGCTCGAACAGCAGGGCAGCCGGCTTGAGGACCAGGGGCGCAAGGCGCTGGCGGCGGGCCGGGAAGACCTCGCCCGCGAGGCGCTGACCCGCCGTAACGGCCTGCAGACGCAGATCGCCGACCTGCGGCTGCAGCACAACAACCTGCAGGCCGAGGAGGAGAAGCTGACCACGGCCTCCCACCGGTTGCAGGCCAAGGTCGACGCCTTCCGCACGAAGAAGGAGACCATCAAGGCCACCTACACCGCGGCCGAGGCGCAGACCCGCATCAACGAGGCGTTCTCCGGCATCTCCGAGGAGATGGGCGACGTCGGCCTCGCGATCCAGCGGGCCGAGGACAAGACCGCGCAGATGCAGGCCCGCGCGGGCGCCATCGACGAGCTGCTGGCCAGCGGCGCGCTGGAAGACTTCACCGGTCAGCGCGACGACATCCAGGCCGAGCTCGACCGGATGGGCGGCGGCAGCGATGTCGAGCTGGAACTCCAGCGCATGAAGGCGGAACTGGGCCAGGGGCCCGCGCCGCGTGACGCGATCGGGCCGGGGCAGCCCGGCGGCCAGCAGCAGCCTCAGCCCCAGCAGGCGCCCTCGCAGCACACCCAGCAGTACCAGGGCCAGCCGTACCGGCAGCCGGGGGAGGGTGCATGATCGTCCGCATCATGGGAGAGGGCCAGATCGAAGTGGCGCCCGCCGACATCGGCGTGCTCAACACCCTCGACGGCGAACTGGAGGCGGCGATCGAGTCGGGCGACGAGTCCGTCTTCCGTACCCGGCTCCACGCCCTCCTCGACAAGGTCCGGGAGGTCGGCAAGTCCCTTCCCGACAACAGCCTCGAACCTTCCGAGCTGATCCTCCCGCCGTCCGACGCCTCCATGGAGGAGGTCCGCGAGATGCTGGGGGATGAGGGCCTGATCCCCGGCTGAGCCCGTTGGGGACACGCCGTATCGAGAGATAGGACACGTCCCTGGCGGCCGGCAGCCTCGGGACCGGCCGTCCGCGCGGGTGGATAGCGTAGTGACATGACACGAACCCGGTTCGCCGCCGACCGGGGCCTGACGGGCCGCATGGTCACGACGGTGTTCCTGATCGGCCTGCTCTACGTCGCCTTCGTCGCGGTTCTCATCGCCTTGGGAATGCGGGCGGTGTCGGTCCTGCTGCTGGCGGTCGTGATCCTGCTGGCCCAGTTCCTGCTCTCCGACAAGATCGCGCTGTTCGCGATGAACGGCCGTGAGGTCACCCCCGAGCAGGCGCCCGAGCTGCACGGCGCCATCGACCGGCTGTGCGCGCTGGCCGACATGCCCAAGCCCAGGGTGGCGATCGCCGACTCCGACGTCCCCAACGCGTTCGCCACCGGCCGCAGCCAGAAGAAGTCCGTGGTCTGCGTGACCACCGGGCTGCTCCGCCGCCTGCGGCCGGACGAGCTGGAGGGCGTGCTCGCGCATGAGATGTCCCACGTCGCCCACCGCGACGTGGTGGTGATGACCATCGCCTCCTTCCTCGGCGTCGTGGCCGGGCTGATGACGCGGTTCGCGCTCTACAGCGGGCTCGCCCGCGGCCGCGACAGCCGGGGCGGCCCGCCCATCGGCCTGATCATCCTGCTCGTCTCCGGGGTGGTCTACGCGCTGAGCTTCGTGCTCACCCGCGCCCTGTCCCGCTACCGCGAGCTCGCCGCCGACCGCGCCGCCGCGCTGCTCACCCAGCGCCCGTCCGCACTGGCCAGCGCGCTGACCAAGGTGAGCGGCGAGATGGGCCGCATCCCGACGCGCGACCTGCGCCAGGCCGAGCCGTTCAACGCGTTCTTCTTCGCGCCAGCCCTGTCGTCGAAGACGAGCCTGGCGGCGCTGCTGTCCACGCACCCGCCGCTGGAACGCCGGCTCGAACAGCTCGCGCGGATCTCGGCGCAGCTCGGCAAGGAGGCCTGAGATGGGGTGGCTCGACGCCCTGCTGGGGCGCAGCAAGCCCAAGAAGCCCGACCTCGACGCGCTGTTCGCGCTGCCGTCCGCGGCGGTCACCCTCCAGGCGGCGACCGGGCTCACCCCGACCGGCGCCGGGTCGGTGGCCTTCCGCGCGGCGGAGGGCGGCGCGTTCGCCACCCTGGAGCGCGACGCCAGGGCGCTGCTCGGCGAGGGCGTGGAGCAGTCCACCGACCCGTACGGGTTCACCTGGCTGCTGCTGCGCCGCGACCCCGGCGACGTGGCCTCACTGGTCACCGAGCTGCACGCGGTCAACGCCACGCTGGAGGGCGCCGGGTTCGGGCCGTCGCTGCTGTGCTCGATGGTGTCGTTCGCGGGCGACGACGGCCGGCGGCTCGCGCTGGTCTACCTCTACAAGCGCGGCACCTTCTACCCTTTCGCCCCGCTGCCCGGCGAGCACCGGGACAACGCGCTGGAAGTCCAGGTCCGCGCCGCCGTCTCGGGCGAGCTGAGGTTCGAGGAAGATCTCGGGCGCTGGTTCCCCGTCTGGGGCGCTCCGGGGCTTTGAGCCCGCCGGGGGAGTGACGCCGGGGCCGCGGCCTGCGAGGCTGAGTAGTCCGTACGGCCGAGCCCTGGGGGCGTTGATGAAACTGTGGACGCATGCCGACTACGCACGGGCGGCAGGCGCCGAGATCACCCGGATGGCGGACACCACCGCGCGGCACAACATGTCGGCCCCCACGCCGACGTGCCCGGGGTGGGATTTGGGGGCGCTGATCGCGCACACCGGGACCATCCACCGCTGGGCGGCGGCGATGGTGCGCGACCTCGCCGACCGCCGTTACGACCGCAGGACCATGGAGTTCGGCGAGCCGGAGGACCGCACGGCCTACCCCGAGTGGCTGCGCGCCGGGGCCGGAATCCTCCAGGAGGCCCTGTCCGCCCAGGACCCCGACGCGCCCATGTGGGTCTGGGGCGGCGACCCGCACGTGCGCTGGTGGTCGCGCCGCCAGTTGCACGAGACCGTGGTCCACCGCGCCGACGCCGAGATCGCGATCGGCGTGGCCCCCGAGATCGACGAGGACATCGCGGCCGACGGCGTCGAGGAGTTCTTCGACGTGCTCCCGCACGCCACCTGGGCGCCGGGCCTGCGGGAACTGTCCGGCGAGGGCGAGACCATCTCCTGGCAGGCCGACACCGGCGCCGGGTGGCTGGTGACGCTCCAGCCCGACGGCTTCTCTTACGAGCGCTCCTGGGAGCCGGGCGACGTCACCGTGCGCGCCGCGGCCTCGTCGGACCTGCAGCTCCTCGCCTGGGGGAGGCGCAGGGCCGACGACTACTCCATCGAGGGCGACTCCGCCCTGCTGGACTGGTGGCTCTCGCACACGGCCATTTGAGGGGCCCTAGGGCAGGGCGAGCATCCGGTCCAGCGCGACCCGCGCCCAGTGCGCGGTGTCCTCGTCCACCGTGATCTGGTTGACGACCTGCCCGGCCACCAGCGACTCCAGCGCCCACACCAGATGGGGGAGGTCGATGCGGTTCATGGTGGAGCAGTAGCAGACGGTGCGGTCGAGGAACGCGACCTGCTTGTCGGGGAACTCCTGGCCGAGCCGCTTGACCAGGTTCAGCTCGGTGCCGATCGCCCAGGCGGAGCCGGCCGGGGCCTCGCGCAGCGTCTTGATGATGTACTCGGTGGAGCCCACCTGGTCGGCCTTGGTGACCACCTCGTGGCGGCACTCGGGGTGCACCAGCACGTTGACGCCGGGGATGCGCCGCCGTACGTCGTCGACGGACTCGGCGGTGAACCGGCCGTGCACCGAGCAGTGGCCGCGCCACAGGATCATCTTGGCGTCCCTGAGCTGCTGCTCCGTCAGGCCGCCGTTGGGGCGGTGCGGGTTGTAGACCACGCAGTCCGAAAGGTCCATGCCCATCTCCAGCACGGCGGTGTTGCGGCCGAGGTGCTGGTCGGGCAGGAACAGCACCTTCTCGCCCTGCTCGAACGCCCAGTCCAGGGCGCGGCGGGCGTTGGAGGAGGTGCAGACCGCGCCGCCGTTGCGCCCGCAGAACGCCTTGATGTCGGCGCTGGAGTTCATGTAGGTGACCGGCACCACCTGGTCGGCGATCCCCGCGTCCTGCAGGGCCTCCCAGCACTCCTCCACCTGGTCGAAGGTGGCCATGTCGGCCATCGAGCACCCGGCGGCCAGGTCGGGCAGCACGACCCGCTGGTCGGCGGAGGTCAGGATGTCGGCGGACTCGGCCATGAAGTGGACGCCGCAGAAGACGATGTACTCGGCCTGCGGCCGGGCGGCGGCCTCGCGGGCCAGCTTGAAGGAGTCCCCGGTGACGTCGGCGAACTGGATGACCTCGTCGCGCTGGTAGTGGTGGCCCAGCACGAAGAGCCGGTCGCCCAGCGCGGCCTTGGCGGCGCGCGCCCGCGCCACCAGCCCGGGGTCGGAGGCGGGCGGCAGCTCGCCCGGGCAGTCCACGCCGGGCTCGCTGTGCGGATCGCGGTCCCGGCCGAGGACGAAGAGCGGAAGTCCGGTCTGGGTGGTCGTCACGACCATCCCCCCTTATCGTCGAACTGACGACTAATAATTACACACCATATGTCGTGATTCGTGCCGGGGTAGGGGCCACCGGCCGGTCCCAGGGGATGGTCATCGGGAGCAGACGGGCCATACTGGAATGTGTCAGCCGGGGTGGGTGTTGGTAGCGTCTAAGTAGGACGTCAGAAACAGACAGCCGCCTTCGGGGGCTGATCCAGACGCGGGAGTCAGCACATGACGGTTGAGAGCAGCGAGACCACGCAACAGGGCCTGATCCTGACCGACGCGGCCGCCGCCAAGGTCAAGAGCCTGCTTGAGCAGCAGGGCGAAGAGGGGCTGAAGCTGCGTGTGGCCGTGCAGCCGGGAGGTTGTTCGGGCCTTCGCTACCAGCTCTTCTTCGACGACCGCTCGATGGACGGGGATGTCGTTTCCGACTTCGGCGGTGTCCACGTGGTCACCGACCGGATGAGCGCGCCGTACCTGATGGGCGCGTCCATCGACTACGTCGACACCATCGAGAAGCAGGGCTTCACGATCGACAACCCGAACGCCACGGGCTCCTGCGCCTGCGGCGACTCGTTCAACTAGGCCCCGGCGCCCAGTCGATCCTCCGGGCCCCATGCCACACCGGTCGTGGGGCCCGTTGGCATGCCCGCCCGGCGCACGGAGCCGAGAAACGCTCGCGGCACGGTCGGCCTCCCGTCCAGGGCCGTTCGTACGGCATGACCCCGGTCACGCGTTTCCCGTATCCTTGCCAGGCTCGCCGAAAGCTGGCCGACGCATCTTCGCAGGCCACACCGAGATGCTGACAACGAGGAGAAGAACCCCGTGCGCATCGCCGTAACCGGCTCCATCGCGACCGACAACCTGATGACCTTCCCCGGCCGGTTCGGCGATCAGTTGATCGCCGAGCAGCTCGACCGGGTGTCGCTGTCGTTCCTCGTCGACGACCTGCAGATCAGGCGGGGCGGCATCGCCGCCAACATCGCCTTCGGCATGGGATGCCTGGGCCTGACCCCCATCCTGGTCGGCGCGGTCGGCGCCGACTTCGCCGACTACAGGTCATGGCTGGAGCGCCACGGAGTCGACTGCGACTCCATCCACGTCTCCGAGATCCACCACACCGCGCGGTTCCTGTGCACCACCGACCAGAACCACAACCAGATCGCCTCCTTCTACACCGGGGCGATGGCCGAGGCGCGGGAGATCGAGTTGCGCCCGGTCGCCGACCGCGTGGGCGGCCTCGACCTGGTGCTGATCGGCGCCAACGACCCCGACGCCATGCTGCGCCACACCGAGGAGTGCCGCCAGCGCGGCTTCCGGTTCGCCGCCGACCCCTCCCAGCAGCTCGCGCGCATGGACGGCGAGCAGATCCGCCAGCTCGTCGACGGCGCCGACTACCTGTTCGCGAACGACTACGAGAAGGCGCTCGTCGAGCAGAAGACCGGCTGGTCCGACGAGGAGGTCCTGGGCCGCGTGCAGGTCCGGGTCACCACGCTCGGCCCCAAGGGCGCGCGGATCGACCGGGCGGGCGAGCCCTCGCTGCACGTCCCCCCGGCGCCCGAGAACGCCAAGGCCGACCCGACCGGCGTCGGCGACGCCTTCCGCGCCGGGTTCCTCGCCTCGCTGGGCTGGGGGCTGTCCTTGGAACGTTGCGCCCAGGTCGGCAACCTCACCGCCACCCACGTGCTGGAGCACGTCGGCGGGCAGGAGTACGAGCTGTCCCAGCGGCGCTTCCTGGAGCGGCTGGGCGCGGCCTACGGCGCGGAGGCCGCCGAAGAGGTCGGCGCGCACATCCGCTGCCACCACCCGTAAGCGTCGGGCGCGGTCCGGTACGGCATGCCGTACCGGACACCACCCCCGCTGGGTGAGGTGACGATCAGTAGTTGCGGCGCACGTGGATCGCCCAGCCGCCGTCGGGCAGCTCATAGGTGCCGACGTGCGCGTGCGACTTCAGGCGGCACCAGGCCGGCACGTCGGTGTAGGCCGCCGGGTCGTCGGCCAGCACCGCCACGATCGCGTTCAGCGGCACCCTGTTGATCTGCTCGGCCAGCCAGATGATCGGTATGGGGCACTTCTTGCCCAGCGCGTCGATCGTCAGCGCGGGCGTCTGCGGAGCGTCGTTCCGAGTGGCCTGCCAACGCGACATCTACCAGCTCACCCCTGATTCCTGGCGGATACGGCGCACGGTCTCGGGAAGCAGGGCGAGGAAACGATCGACGTCCGCCTCCGATGTTGCACGGGGCAGCGATACCCGGACGTTCCCATGTGTAAGCACACCCATCGCTTCCAAAACGTGCGATGGTCGAAGCGTACTAGCTGTACAAGAGCTTCCTGACGATACAGAGAAACCCGCTCTGTCAAGTTCGCGCAGCAGCGCCTCGCCCTCGACGTAGAGGCACGAGAAGGTCACGATATGCGGCGCGCGGCTCACCGGATCGCCGATCACCTCCACATCGGGAATCGTCTCCGCGACCACGCTCCGGATCCGCTCCACGAGCGCGGACAGCCGCGCCTGCTCGCCCGGATCGGCGGCGCACGCCCGCAGCGCCGCCGCGGCGGCCAGCACCGCCGGGACGTTCTCGAACCCCGGCACCCGCCGCCCCTCCCGGTCGTCCTCGGGCAGCGGCGAACGCCAGCGGGTGCCCTTGCGCACCGCCAGCACCCCCACCCCGGCCGGGCCGCCCCACTTGTGCGCGCTCGCGGTCAGCACCGACCACCCCGGCGGCGTCGGCGCGCGGCCCGCCGTCTGCGCGGCGTCGACCAGCAGCGGCACGCCGGCGGCCCGGCACGCCTCGGCCGCCTCGGCCACCGGCTGGAGCGTTCCCACCTCGTGGTTGGCGCTCTGCAGGCAGGCCAGCGCCGTGCCCGGCGCGGCCACCGCGCGGGCGAACTCCCCGGCGTCCACCGCGCCGGTACGGCCCACGCCGACCGTCTCCACGGTGCCGCCGGAGTCCTCGTGCAGCCGCGCGGAGTGCAGCACGCTGGAATGCTCCACCGCGCCGGTCACCAGATGCCGCCCGGCGCGCCGCCGTCCGTGTAGGGTGCCGAGGACACCTAGATGCACGGCCTGGGTCCCCGACGAGGTGAAGAAGACCTCGTCAGGGCGCGCGCCGAGCGTCTCGGCGACCTCCGCGCGAGCCTGGTCCAACAGCAGCCGTGCACGGCGGGCGGAGCCGTACAGCCTCGCCGGGTCGGCCCAACCGGCGTCCAGCGCCGTGAGCAGGACCTCCCTGGCCTGCGGGTGCAGAGGCTCTGTCGAGGCAGCGTCGAAGTAGGCCACACCGCGACATTAACGGGGGCTGCGCAGAGGGGCGAACGGGGTTGGCGCTAATGTGTCCACGACCAAAGCGTGCTTGTGAAGCTTATGAAATCGACCGCCCAGGGATCGACGCCCTGGGCTGCATCTGTGGGGTAGGCGATCCGTGAGTCCGACCCGCCGTGCGACACGGCGTTCGTTGGCCCGTCGCAGGGTGCCACGCGCCGCCGTTCTGGCGTTGCTGTTGGCCTCGGCGACGGCGTGCAGTAGTGATGTTGCGGCCGAGTGGTCGCGTGGTGGCATGCCTGTGTCCATCACCAGGCAGGGCGACATCGTGCAGAGCCTGTGGAACGGGTCCTGGATCGCCGCGCTCGGCACAGGTGCCGTCGTCATCGGCCTGATCGTGTGGGCGTGCGTCTTCCACAGGAAGAAGCGGTTCAGCGACCAGGAGCTCCCTCCGCAGGTCCGGTACAACCTGCCGATCGAGATCCTCTACACCATGGTGCCCGTCATCATGGTCGGGGTCTTCTTCTATTTCACCGCGAGGGACCAGAACGAGATCGGCAAGATCTCCGGTGCCGCCCCGGTGAAGGTGCGCGTGGACGCGTTCCAGTGGAGCTGGCGCTTCACCACCCAGTACAACAACCAGACGGTCAACGTCGTGGGCACCCCCGCGAGCGACTACAAGCAGCCGCAGGCTCCCGAGCTGGTGCTGCCGGTCGACTCCAAGGTCGAGTTCGACCTGCACTCGCCCGACGTCATCCACTCCTTCTGGGTGCCGGCCTTCCTGTTCAAGCGTGACGTGATCCCGGGTGTGACGAACAACAAGTTCGAGGTGGACACCCTCAGCAAGACGGGTGTGCACGCCGGGCGCTGCGCCGAGCTGTGCGGCTACGACCACAGCCGGATGCTCTTCCGCGTGAAGCTGGTAGAGAAGGCCGAGTTCGAGAAGTACATCGCCGATCAGGCGAGGAGTGCCCAGTGACCGCGATCAACGAACCCGTCCGCGAGGCGATCCTGCCGCGGCCCACCCGCAAGGGCTCGGTCATCGCCAAGTGGGCGTCCTCCACCGACCACAAGGTGATCGGGCACCTGTACCTGATCACCTCGTTCGTGTTCTTCCTGATCGGCGGCGTCATGGCGCTGATCATGCGGGCCGAGCTGGCGGCGCCCGGCCTGCAGATGGTGAGCCGGGAGCAGTTCAACCAGCTCTTCACCATGCACGGCACGATCATGCTGCTGCTGTTCGCGACCCCGCTGTTCGCCGGGTTCGCCAACGAGCTGATGCCGCTGCAGATCGGCGCGCCCGACGTGGCGTTCCCCCGGCTGAACATGGTCAGCTACTGGATGTTCCTGTTCGGTGGAATCATCGCGATCAGCGGGTTCCTGACCCCGAACGGCGCGGCCTCCTTCGGCTGGTTCGCCTACACCCCGCTGTCGAACGCGGTCAGTTCGCCCGGCATCGGCGGTGACCTATGGATCATGGGCCTGACCCTCGGTGGTCTGGGCACGATCCTCGGCGCGGTCAACTTCATCACGACCATCATCTGCATGCGGGCCCCCGGCATGACGATGTTCCGGATGCCGATCTTCACCTGGAACGTCCTGCTCACCTCGATCCTGGTCCTGATGGCCTTCCCGGTGCTCGCCGCCGCGCTGCTGGCCCTGGAGGCCGACCGCAAGCTGGGCACCCACATCTTCGACGCGGCCACCGGCGGCGCGATGCTGTGGCAGCACCTGTTCTGGTTCTTCGGTCACCCCGAGGTCTACATCATCGCGCTGCCGTTCTTCGGCATCGTGACCGAGATCCTGCCGGTCTTCAGCCGCAAGCCGCTGTTCGGCTACATCAGCCTCATCGGCGCGACCATCGCGATCGCGGGTCTGTCGATCACGGTCTGGGCGCACCACATGTTCCCGACGGGACAGGTGCTCCTACCCTTCTTCTCGTTCATGACGTTCCTGATCGCGGTACCGACCGGTGTGAAGTTCTTCAACTGGATCGGCACCATGTGGCGAGGGCATCTCAGTTTCGAGTCGCCCATGCTGTTCTCGATCGGGTTCCTGATCACCTTCCTGCTCGGCGGCCTGACCGGCGTCATCCTGGCCTCGCCACCGCTCGACTTCCACATCAGCGACACCTACTTCGTGGTGGCCCACTTCCACTACGTGGTGTTCGGCACCGTGGTGTTCGCGATGTTCGCCGGGTTCTACTTCTGGTGGCCCAAGTTCACCGGCAAGATGCTCAACGACCGCCTGGGCAAGGTGCACTTCTGGACGCTGTTCATCGGCTTCCACGCCACCTTCCTGGTGCAGCACTGGCTGGGCGTGATCGGCTTCCCGCGCCGCTACGCCGACTACGCCGTCGGTGACGGCTTCACCAGCCTGAACTTCATCTCCTCCATCGGAGCCTTCGTGCTCGGCGCCTCCACGCTGCCGTTCCTCTACAACGTCTGGCGGACGTGGCGGTCGGCGCCGAAGGTCACCGTGGACGACCCGTGGGGCTTCGGTGGCTCGCTGGAGTGGGCGACCTCCTGCCCGCCGCCGCGGCACAACTTCACCTCGCTGCCGCGGATCCGCTCCGAGCGCCCGGCGTTCGACCTGCACTACCCGCACGTCACGGCCAAGTCCCGGGGCCAGTTGGAGGAGGAGACCCCATGAGGGTTCAGGGATGGTTGTTCCTGTTCTGCGGCCTGTTCTTCGCGTTGGTGGACGTCGTCTACTGGTTCTGGGCGCGCGAGCCGGTCGGCACGACGGCGCTGGCGATCTCGGTCGGCTTCGCCATCATGATCGGCTACTACCTGATGTTCACGGCGCGCCGGATCGGCGACCAGCCGGAGGACGACAAGCAGGCCGAGATCAGCGACGGCGCCGGCGAGATCGGGTTCTTCAGCCCGCATAGCTGGTGGCCGCTGTTCGTCACGCTCTCCGCGGCGCTGGCCTTCGTCGGCTTCGTGATCGGCTGGTGGCTGTTCATGATCGGCCTGCTCTGCGTGGTCATGAGCATGATCGGTTTCGTGTTCCAGTACTACCGTGGGCACTTCTCGCACTGATCAATAAAGTCCGTCAAAACGGGTGGTCGAGATTCTTCGATCACCCGTTTTGGTGTTCTTTGCAGGTGAAGTGCGGTAATACACGTACTCCTGCGATGACTGTGGGTAATAACTCCGATAGGGGCGGGCCGAAAGATGGCCCGATGGGGGGAGTTACTCGTGGGGCACGCAATCCGTGTATCGGCACATGGAGCCGGGCTGCTCGCACTGGCCCTGCTGGCCTCGTGCTCGTCGGGCGCCACCGCGTCCGAGGGGGAGCGGAGCAAGGGCCCGGACGCCAAGGTCACGATCGTCCCGTCGGACTCGGCGGGCAACGTCACCCCGGACACACCGGTCGTCGTCGCGGCGCAGGGCGGCACCCTGTCCGAGGTCAGCGTCTCCTCGCCGAAGGGCTCGCTGGGCGGCACCCGTAGCGCCGACCGGACGATGTGGCGCAGCCGGGGCGTCGTCACGCCCGGCACCAGGTACACGGTGCGGGCCGTGGCGGTCAACGCCGAAGGCAAGGCCGTACAGGTGACCAGTTCCTTCACCACGGTCACGCCGAAGAGCGCGTTCAAGGTCGAGAACATCGTCCCGCACAAGGACGACACGGGCCTCACCGTGGGCGTCGGCATGCCCATCATGATCACTTTCGACAAGGAGATCACCGACCGGGTCGGCGTCGAGCGCAACCTGATCGTCCAGGCGTCCAAGCCGGTCCAGGGCGCCTGGCACTGGTTCGACGACAAGTCCGTGCACTTCCGCCCCCGCCACTACTGGCCCGCCAACACCAAGGTGCGCCTGATCGCCCGCCTGGCCGGAGCCCACGGCGGCGACGGCATGTACGGGACCAGGAACCACGTGCTGGACTTCAAGATCGGGCGCTCCCAGATCACCAGCGGCAGCCTCAACAGGCACGTGATGCGGGTCAAGCGCAACGGCAAGGTCATCCGCACCATCCCGTTCAGCGCGGGCAAGGGCGGTCTGATGAAGTACCACACCACCAGCGGCATCCACCTGGCCATGTCCCGTGAGAACGTCACCGTCATGACGTCCCCCGACGCCGGCCCCGGCGACTCCGGCTACTACCAGCTCACCGTGTACAACACCGTTCGCATCTCCAACAGCGGCGAGTACGTGCACAGCGCCCCCTGGTCGGTCGGCTCCCAGGGCAACTCCAACGTCAGCCACGGCTGCGTCAACGTCAGCCCCGACAACGCCAAGTGGTTCCTGGACAACACCCTGATCGGCGACCCCATCATCCTGACCGGCTCCCCACGCCGCCTGGAGCCCCTCAACGGCTGGGGCCACTGGCAGGAGACCTGGCGCGAATGGACCCGCTGGAGCAGCCTCGGCGCCGGCTTCACCACCGACTCCTACACCGCCTCCTGATCCCTCCGCCGCGTGCTCTGCGGCGCGTAGGGCCGTCTGCGCGGCTGTCTGTCCGCCGTCGGTGCTGTCGCGTGCGCAAAGGGCCTCGCCCGACGCTCGCGCCACCGGCCGGCCACTTGGACACCGACGGCCGGGCCGGAGACTTGGCTCGCCAGATATCGGGATCCCCGGCGTACAGCCCGGTGGATCTGGACATTGGCCGGTGTTCGACCGCGCTCGCCGAGCCGTCGCTCGCCCCAGCCTGGCCGTTTCACCGTCTACCGGGCCCGCGCGAGCCCCATGAACCCGCCAGCCTCTAGTGCGCGATTGACGCGATCGTCGACGTGGGCGGGCCCGTGTCGCCCCGGGGGCGGGCGACACGGGGCCGCGGTGGGCGGCCGCCGCCGGGTCGACGAGCCTTGACGGCTCGTCTAGCAGGACCTCGCCGCCCCGTGGCCCCATGGCGGCGATGTCTGACTGCCGGCGGAGGTGCCGTCCGGCCGCGCGGCGCGGATCGCGCTACCCTTTCCGCGCCGCGCGGTCGGCGGCCACCGCAGGCGGCGGCCTGGTCTTGACGTGCGGTGCGGCTACTTGATGACGCCGCAGGCGACGCGGCCGCCGGCGTCGCCGGTGCGCTTGGTGGCATCGTCGGGGCCGTCCGGGGCGTAGCGCTCGGGGATGTTCGCCAGGTTGTCGGCCAGCGCGTGCACGATCACCGCGCTGCCGTCGGCGTCGGCGAGCTGGGTGGCCCGGAACCGGTCGGTGACCACCGACGAGGTCGCGGTGCCGTCCGCCCCGGCCAGGACGGCCGGCAGGTCGCCCGAGTGCCGCCCGTGGGTGCTCTGGGTGAGGTCGAAATGGCCGCCCGCCGTGAAGAACGGGGAGACCTTTCCGGTCGCGGGATCGACCGCCTTGGGGTCGCACACCCCGGCACCGTGGATGTGGAAGCCGTGATAGCCCTCGGAGAGGCCCTTCACCGACACGGTCACCCGGGATTTGCCGTAACCCTCTCGGGCGATCGTCAGGCGGCCTGCGATGTTGCCTTCGACGTCACGGATGACCGCCGATGCCAGTCGCCCTCCCTGAGCTGAGGTGGCCTCGGCGATTGCGGTGACGCCCACGGCGGCGACTCCGGCGGCGAGCATGGTGGCGATGGCCAGATGAGTTCTACGGACCAGCATCACGAACCTGTCCCTCTGGAAGACGCATTTCGGTCTTACTGAGGGTAAAGGAGTTCGTTTGGTGATAGCGGCGCTACCGGAATACGGCTTGCATAGCATTTATTGGGCGTTTTGGGTTATGGGCCTACGCGAAATGGCGAAGGGGCCCGGGATGGGATCCCGGGCCCCTTCGGCGCGCTGTGGCGACGCGCCGTCCGCTTGGTACCGCGGTTCCGCCCTGATCAGCGGTCGAGCGACTTGCCCCCTCCGGAGGACTCGCCCGAGCCGGATCCGACGGCCGCGTGCTCCTCGTGCTCGCCGTGCCCGTTGCCGTGCGGCTCGTCCATGGGGATCTTCTCCCCGCCGTAGGCCCGGCTCATGGAGGAGCGCAGGCGGCCGAGCGGGCCGCGCATGCCCTTGGGCGGGATGCCCTCGGCGTCGTCGCCGGTGTCGACCATGGGGATGGCCGTCTTGCCGCGCATGTGCGCCGCGATGTCGTCCGCCGGGGGCACGTGGACCTCGATGAACTCACCGTGCGGCAGGCGCTTGATGACGCCGGACTCGACACCGTGGCCGATCACCTCGGCGTCCTTGCGCTGCAGGCCGAGGCACATCCGGTAGGTGATGATGTAGGCGATGATCGGCCCGAGGATGACGGCGACCTGGCCGAACCTGGTGATCGCGAAGAGCGACAGGTGGAAGAAGGCCGAGATCTCGTCGTTCGCGCCGAGCAGCCACAGTACGCCGTAGAACGTGATGGCGGCCATGCCGATCGAGGTGCGGTGCGGGTTGTTGCGGGGACGGTCGGCGACGTGGTGCTCGCGACGGTCTCCGGTGACCCACTGTTCGATGAACGGGTAGAGCGCGAGTCCCGTCATCACCACCCCCAGGGGCAGCAACGCCGGGATGATCACGCTCATCGGGAGCGTGTAGCCCAGGATGTTGATCTCCCAGGCGGGCATGATTCGCAGCGAGCCTTCCAGGAAGCCCATGTAGAAGTCGGGCTGCGATCCCGCCGAGATGTCCGCCGGTGTGTAGGGACCGAACGCCCAGATCGGGTTGATCTGCGCAAAGGTGCCCAGTCCAGCGAGAATCGCGAACAGGAAGAGGAAGAACGCACCGGTCTTGATCATGAACGCCGGGTAGAAGGGGCTGCCCACCACGTTCGTGTTGGTACGGCCCTTGCCGGGCATCTGCGTGTGCTTCTGCACCCACATGAGCACCATGTGCGCGGTGACCAGCGCGACCAGGATGCCCGGAATGAGCAGCACGTGCAGCGTGTAGAACCGGGAGATGACGTCCTCGCCCGGATACTCCCCGCCGAACAGGAAGAACGAGACGTACGTGCCGACCAGCGGCAGCGAGATCGCCACGCCCTGGGTGATCCGCAGGCCCGCGCCGGAGAGCAGGTCGTCCGGCAGCGAGTAGCCGGTCAGGCCCTCGACCAGCGCCAGCGACAGGAGCAGGACACCGATGATCCAGTTCAGCTCACGCGGCTTGCGGTACGCGCCGGTGAAGAACACCCGGAGCATGTGGACCATCATCCCGGCCACGAACAGCAGCGCCGCCCAGTGGTGGATCTGCCGCATGAGCAGACCGCCGCGGACGTCGAAGCTGATGTTCAGCGCCGAGGCGTACGCCTCGGACATCATCACGCCGCGCAGGGGCTCGTAGGAGCCCTCGTAGATGACGTGACCCATGCTCGGCTTGAACCAGAAGGTCAGGAACGTGCCGGTGAGCAGGAGGATGATGAAGGAGTAGAGCGCGATCTCCCCGAGCATGAACGACCAGTGGTCGGGGAAGACCTTGCGCATGTTGCGCCGGATGAAGTTGCCGGCGCCCAGGCGGTCGTCGAGGTAGCTGCTCGGCCCGGTGAGAGCCTTCGGCACCTCTTCCGTCTGGGGCCGCCGTCCAGGTTCGACTGCGGTGCTCATGTCTGCTTCCCTTGCTCCCGGTACTCGGCTTCGGCGTCGCCGCGCTCCCAGAAGCTCGGACCGACCGGCACTGGGAAGTCACCCGTGGCGATGAGGTAGCCCTCAGCGTCGACGTCGATGGGCAACTGGGGCAGCGGACGGGCGGCCGGGCCGAAGATGACCTTGGCGCCGTCGGTGGCGTCGAAGGTGGACTGGTGGCACGGGCAGAGGATGTGGTGCGTGTTCTGCTCGTACAGCGCCGCCGGGCAGCCGACGTGCGTGCAGATCTTCGAGTAGGCCACGATCCCGTTGTGGGTCCAGTTCTTGTTGGTCCCGGACTTGATCTCCTCGGGCCGCAGGTTGATCAGGATCACCGTGGCCTTGGCCAGCACGGTCAGGTCGTGCTCGTACCCTTCGGGGACCACCGACAGCAGGCCGCCGGGGGTGTTGAAGTCGGTCGCCCGGATCGGCTGGCCGGTGCCCTCGACCATGAGCCGCAGCTTCTTGCCGCCGTGCTGGTTCGGGTTCCACACGGTGTGCCGCAGCTTGGTCTCCGGCAGCGGGCCGAGGTCCTTGAGCAGCACCAGCGGGGCCAGGCCCAGCGGGGCGGCGGCGGCCAGGAGCGTACGGCGGAGCAGCTTGTGCTTGACGAAGCCGCTCTCGTCCGCGCCCTTCATGAAGGTCGTGCCGACCTCCTCCCGCACCTGCGGGTCGGAGGCCATCGGGTGGCGCTCCTGGACCATGTTGTACTTCGGCAGGACCATCCGCGCCCAGACCACCATGCCGACCGCGAGACCGAGCAGGGCGATCGTCAGGCTGGCCCCGAGCGCCAGGTTGGAGGCCCAGGTGCTGTCGATGTCGCCGACCTGGAAGATCACGTAGGACGCGATGAAGGCGATGCCCGCCAGGAAGGTGATGGTGAAGCACAGGGCGGCGATGCGCTCGCCCTTCTTCGCCGTCCTGGGGTCCTGCGGCTTGACGCCGGGGACCTTGACCTCGTGGTGCGCCTCCTCCTCGCCGAGCAGCGACTGCGCGGCTCCAGGGGGAGGCGTGCCGATCACGCGCCTGGGCACGCGCTCTTCCGGCCGTTCGATCTCAGGGTTGTGGTCAGTCATTGGCCTGTCGCCTCTTCGCGGTGATCCAGATGGCTGCGAGAACGATGCCGCCGATTCCCACGATCCACGCCACCAGGCCCTCGGTCACGGGGCCGATGCGGCCGAGACCGAAGCCGCCCGGGTCGGTCTGCTCGCGGACGGACACGATGTAGGCGATCATGTCGCGCTTCTGCTCGGGGGTGATCGTGGAGTCGTTGAAGACCGGCATCGCCTGCGGGCCGGTGAGCATCGCCTCGTAGATCTGGGCGGGCGAGGAGCTGTTCAGGTTGGGCGCGTACTTGCCCGCCGTGAGCGCGCCGCCGGCGCCTACCCAGTTGTGACAGCTGATGCAGTTGGCGCGGAAGAGCTCGCCGCCCTTGGCCGCGTTGCCCTTGGCCGGGTCCACCTGCTCCTTGCTGGGCACGGTGGGACCGCCGCCGAGGGACTGCACGTAGGCCGCGATGTTGTCGATCTTCTCCTGGGTGACCCAGGCGGCCAGCGGCTTGCGCGGCGCCTGGGAGCCCTGCTGCGCGAGCGGCATGCGCCCGCTGCTCATCTGGAAGTCGACCGACGCGGCGCCGACGCCGACCAGCGTCGGGCCGTCGGCGGTGCCCCGGGCCTGCGGCCCGTGGCAGCTCATGCAGTGGGCCTGGAAGAGTTCCTCGCCGGCCTTGACATCGTCGACCTTGCCCGACGCGATCGCCGCGTCGGCGCTCTGACTCTTCGGTGAGAAGAGGGCGTATGCCACGCCGAGCAACGCCAGAGCGAAAAGCAGGACGGCGTATCTCGCGAGGGGATGCCGCCGCCCAGCGGTGATCCTGGTCACAGAGATCCCCGTTCCTGTTACTTGATCACGTAGATGGTCATAAATAGGCCGATCCAGACAACGTCGACGAAGTGCCAGTAGTAGGACACGACGATCGCGCTGGTCGCCTGCTCATGGGTGAAGCGCTTCGCGGCGTACGTGCGTCCCAGCATGAACAGGAACGCGATCAGTCCACCGGTCACGTGCAAGCCGTGGAAACCCGTGGCCAGGTAGAAGATCGAGTCGTAGGCCGTGTGGGAGAGGGTGTGCCCCTCCGCGACGAGCTGGCCGTACTCGTAGACCTGGCCGATGACGAAGACCAGGCCCATCAGGAAGCTGACTGTATACCAGAACCGCAGCTTGCTGACCTGGCCCTTTTCCGCGGCCCACACGCCCATCTGGCACGTCACACTCGACAGGACCAGGATGATCGTGTTGACCGTTGAGAACGGGACGTTCAGATGCGCCTCGGGCCAGGGCTGCCCCTGGCCGATGCTCACTGACCGGATGGTGAAGTACATCGCGAACAGCGCCGCGAAGAACATGAGCTCAGAGGACAGCCAGACGATCGTCCCGACGCTGACCAGGTTGGGTCGGCGAGACGAGTGTGCTGTCGTCGTCGTAATTGCGGATGCTGTCGCCACGGGCAGCATTATTGCGGCTCCCCTGGTCGGGTCGCCGCACGACCCCCCGTTAGGCGGGCACGCAGCTCACACCAAGGGTGGCAAACCGGACAATTACCCGCCTAGTGCCTCCAGCCTGGGTATCAGTGCGGGCCGCCCGGTAGCATCCGTGGTGACCATACCTCGTGACATCGCCGCTCCGGCGGGTGAGTCACCGGGCCACCGTTGTCGAGAGCGAGCATCACCTTGGGCACCGAACCGGCCGCGGACGTCAGGATGAAGGTCCTCGTCTACAGCGACGACGCCGCCACGAGAGAGAAGGTACGGCTGGCCGTCGGCCGCCGTCCCGCCGCCGACGTCCCCGCCGTCGAATTCGTCGAGTGCGCCACCCAGGCCAAGGTGCTGCAGTACTTCGACTCGGGTGAGATCGACGTCGCCATCCTCGACGGCGAGGCCCGCCCCGCCGGTGGCATGGGCGTCGCCCGCCAGGCCAAGGACGAGGTCTACGACTGCCCGCCGATCTGCCTGATCATCGCCCGGCACGACGACCGCTGGCTGGCCAACTGGTCGCGCGCCGAAGCGGTCGTGTCCCAGCCGATCGACCCGATCGTGCTGGCCGACGCCGTCGCCGACCTGATGCGCAGGCGGCGCGGCCCCGCCCCGCTGCCCGTCCCGCAGACCGCCCACTAGACACCCGCCCGCCGAACACCCGGCCGCCGGCCGGTTCACGACTGGAGTTCTCATGGACGCGCGCACCACGTGGCCCGCGCTGCTGTCGGCCCTGCTCGCGGGCGAGCACCTCTCCGCCGATGAGACCGCCTGGGCGATGAAAGAGATCATGACGGGCTCGGCCACGCCCGCCCAGATCGCCGCGTTCGCGGTGGCGTTGCGCGCCAAGGGCGAGACGGTCGCCGAGGTCACCGGCCTGGCCAGGGTGATGCTGGAGATGGCGGTGCCGCTGCGGGTCGAGGGCCCGGTGGTCGACATCGTCGGCACCGGCGGCGACCGCGCGCACACGGTCAACGTCTCCACCATGGCCGCCATCGTCACCGCCGCGGCGGGAGCGTGCGTGGTCAAGCACGGCAACCGTTCGGCGTCCTCCTCGTGCGGCGCGGCCGACGTGCTGGAGAACCTGGGCATCTCGCTGGAGCTCTCCCCGGCCGACACCGCCGCCGTCGCGCTTGAGGCCGGCATCGCCTTCTGCTTCGCGCCCGCCTTCCACCCGGCCTACCGCTTCGCCGGTCCGCCGCGCCGGGAGATCGGCGTGCCGACGGTCTTCAACTTCCTCGGCCCGCTCACCAACCCCGCCCGCCCGGCGGGCCAGGCGATCGGCGTGTTCGACGCGCGGATGCTGCCGGTGGTCGCGGGCGTGTTCGCCGAGCGCGGCGTGTCGGCCCTGGTGTTCCGCGGCGACGACGGCCTCGACGAGCTGACCCTCGCCACCACCTCCACCGTCTGGGTGGTCGGCAACGGCACGGCCGTCCAGACCACCTTCGACCCCGCGGTGCTCGGCATCGCGCGGGCCGGCGCCGACGCGCTGCGCGGCGGCGACGTCGAGTTCAACTCCAGGGCCGTCCGTGAGCTCGTCGGCGGCAAGCAGGGGCCGGTGCGCGACGCCGTCCTGCTCAACGCGGCCGCGGGCATCGTGGCCGCCGCGGGCGCCACCACGGCCGAAGACCTGGAGGCCGACATGGCCGCCGCCTACGCCCGCGCCGCCGAGGCCGTCGACTCCGGGGCCGCCGCGGCCAAGCTCGACCGCTGGGTCGAGGTCAGCCGCGCCCGCAGCGGCGCGTAGGCTCCGCAAGTCGGGGGAGCGCGGGGTCATCCTGAGTGTGGATGCCCCGCGCGCGCTGTGGATCTACGCTGCCTGTCATGCGGCGTCTCGACCTCGCGGTCGCCATCGTGCCCCCCGTCTTCTCGGAGGGTCTCTGGTCCTCGCCCTGGCCCTGGTGGCCACAGGCGGCGGTGTTCGTCATGGCCGCCTGCTCGTGGCCGATGCTGTGGCAGGCGGGCCGTGTCCTGCGCGGACGGCGCAGCCGCGCCGCGCCGTGCGAGGAGTCGCGCGCCGCGATCATCGCCGTGCAGCGCGCCAGGATCGCCGGTGAGCTGCACGAGGTGGTGGCGCATTCCGTCTCGGTGATGACGCTCGCGGTCGGCGCGGCCCGGGTGATCGTCGATCGTGACCCGGCGCGGGCCAAGGCCACCATGCGGGTCGCCGAGGAGACCGGTCGGCAGGCCATCGCCGACCTGCAGCGGATGGTGTCGCCCCCGCACCCGCACGGCGGGCTTGAGGCCGCCCAGGCCGATCCCGGCACCCGCGAGCCGCAGCCGCGCCTGACCGACCTGCCCCGCCTGCTGGACGGCACGCGAGAGGACGGCCTGGCCGTGCGGTTCAGCGAGGACGGCACGCCGCCCCCGCTCAGCCCCATGTTCGAACTGTCGGCCTACCGGATCGTCCAGGAGGCCCTGGCCAACGCCGTGCGCCACGGCGGGGCCGGAGCCGCCGACGTCACGCTGCGCTGGCGGAGCGGCGCCCTTGACCTGCTGGTGCGCGACGATGGCCGCCCGGCGCCAGGCGAGGTCGTGCCCAGGGGCGGGCTGCTGGGAATGCGCGAACGGGTACGCCTGTTCGGCGGCACCCTCACGGCCGGAGCGGGCCCCGACGGCGGCTTCGAGGTGCGCGCCCGCCTCCCGATCCGCCGCGACGCCCGGCGGCGCGGCTGACCGGCACCCGCCGGGGGCGGCTAGTCGCCCTCGTCGAGGCCGATCGCGAACGCGGCCTCGACGTCGTGCCGCGAGTAGGTGCGGAACGCCAGGTGCGTCTCGGTGTGCAGGACCCCCGCGACCTTGTTCAGGCGGCCGGGGATGAGGTCGGCGACCTTGTCGTAAGCGCTCACCCTGACCATGGCGAGCAGGTCGAAGTCGCCGGTGATGGAGTAGACCTCGCTCACGCCCTCGATCTCCGCGATTTCCTGCGCGACCTCGGGAATCCGGTCGACCTCGGCCTTGATGTGGACGATCGCGGTGACCACGGGACCCTCCTTCCGGGACCTAGCAACACCCGAACCCTATCGTGACGGCCGATCACCGTAGCGGACGGCCCTCCCTCGGGTTGTGCTTGCGCGACGCCTGGTAGGCCAGCTCGATGCGGGCGCGCAGCCGCCCGGCCCCGCGCGCCGGCATGCTCCACCCGTCGTCGGCCTGGACCAGGCGCACTCCCGGGGACTCCAGCCAGCGCAGGATGCACTCGGTCTCCTCCGCGCTGGCCGCCGGGGTGGGGCCGGGACCTGGGACGACGGTCTCGGCGGTGGCCACCAGCGCGTCCACGAACGGGGTGGGGTGCGCGCCGCGCGGCATCACCCCGGCGGCGGCGAGCCTGCCGTAGCGGATGACGTGGATGTCCCAGCCGCCGCCGAAGGCGGGGCTGGCCGCGACGAGCTGCGACAGGCGGGTTATCGAGGTCAGGCGCTGCATCCGGGCCGACGCCCGGATGTAGGCGGCCAGGCGGTCGCGGTCGGCGGCGGCCTCCTCGTAGCGCTGCTCGACCGACAGCCGTTCCATCCTGGCCTGGACGGCGGCGTAGACCGGCGAGGCGTCGTGCCGCATGGCGCGGCGGACGGCCTCGGCGTGGACCGCGTAGTCGGCCTGGCTCTCCCGGCCCTCGCACGGCGCGCCGCACCGCCCGATCTCGGCCAGCGCGCAGGCGGGCCGCGACGGGCGCAGGCCGAGCCGCTCGGTGCAGTGCCGCAGCGGGATGGCCTCGTGCAGCGCGCCGCGCGCGTCCTCGGCGGTACGGCCGCTGCCGAACGGCCCCAGGTAGGTGGCGTCGTCGGCCCGCACCTCGCGGACGATCGACAGGCGCGGGAACGGCTCGTCGGTGAGCTTCAGCCACACCGCCCGCTCGGGAAACCGCGAGCGGCGGTTGTAGCGCGGCTTGCCCGCGGCGATCAGCCGCAGCTCCCTGACCTCGGCCTCCAGCCCGGTGGCGCAGACGATGGTGCGGACGCGCTCGGCGATGCCGATCATCTCGCGGATGCGCCGTCTGGTCTCGCTCGCGGTGAAGTAGCTGCGCACGCGGGTGCGCAGGCTGCCGCTCTTGCCGATGTAGAGCGCCTCGCCGCGGTCGTCCTCGAACACGTAGACGCCGGGGGAGGCGGGCACCGAGTCGGCCAGGTGGCGTTTGCGCTGCTGCTCGGGCGTGGGGGCGCGGACGAACCCCTTCAGCTCCTCCAGCGTGTGCACGCCGAAGGAGCCCGCCCGCTCCAGCAGCGCGTGCAGCACGTCGGTGGTGGCCCTGGCGTCGGCCAGCGCCCGGTGGCACGGCTCGGTGGTGCTGCGGAACACCCGGGCGAGGGTGGCCAGCTTGCAGTTGGGCACCTCGTCGCGGGTGAGCATCCGCCGGGCCAGGTCGGCGGTGTCGACCACCGGGTTGGCGGGCGGCGGGTAGCCGTGCGCCGCGCAGGCCGCCTTGATGAACCCCATGTCGAAAGGCGCGTTGTGGGCGACCAGCGTGGCGCCCTTGACGAACTCCAGGAAGGACGGCAGCACCGAGCCGAACCTCGGCGCCGCCGCCACCATCGTGTCGGTGATGCCGGTCAGCACGGAGATGAAAGGGGGAATGGGGCCGCCGGGATCGACCAGCGTGGCCAGCTCCCCGACGACCTGGCCGCCGCGCACCTTGACCGCGCCGATCTCGGTGATCGAGTGGTCGGCGGGCGAGCCGCCGGTCGTCTCCAGGTCGAAGACCACGAAGGTCACCTCGCCGAGCGGAGTGCCCAGCTCGTCCAGCGCGCCCTGCACAGCGATCTCCACGAGCAAGACCATAAGGCCGTCCACCGACATATTCAGGACTGGGCCTGCCTCAGACGGTCGGGGCGGATGCCGCGCAGCAGCGCCTCCGCGGTCAGCGCGGCGGCGGCGAACGCGGCCACCAGGCCCACCCCGGCGATCAGCGCGACCGGCGCAAGGGACGGCTCGTACAGCAGCGCCGGGGTCACCGGCGTGCGCGCGAACTCCGGGACGCGCGGCAGCGCCACGTGCGCCGCGGCGAGCCCGGCGGCGACGCCCGCGAGGGTCCCCGAGGCCAGCACGATGAGCTGTTCCAGCAGCAGGGACGTGCGCAGGGCGCCCAGCCGAGCCCCGGTGGCCTCCAGGGCGGCCAGCTCGTAGCCGCGGCGGCGCGCCGCGCCGTACAGGGCCAGGACGGCACGGCCGAGCGCGAGCGCGGCGGCGGCCAGCGCCGACATGAGCATCAGCATCAGCGCCAGCCCGGGGCCCTGCGTGGTGTACCTGGTCACCAGCTCGTCCACCGTGCGCGGCGGCGACACCGGGTAGCCCTGCGCGTTGAGCGCGGCGCGCACCTCCTCCACGTGTCCGGCGGCGACCCAGACCTGCGGGTCCGCCTCCCGCGCGAAGCCGTACGAGACCCGGTCGGCCAGTTCCAGGTCCACGACCGCGCCCGCCTCGTCCAGGCCGGGCAGCGCGGCGATACCGCCGATCACCTCGTGCCCGGCGCCGAAGTTCTGGTCGAGGCCGGGCGCGAACTTGGCCTCGATCGGGGCGTTGACCAGGGCGGGAAGCCTCGCGGGGAAGGCCGCGGGGATCACGTTGGCCCCGCCGTACGGCGGAATCGTGATGGTCAGGCCCTCGTCGTCGGCGTTCGCGTCGCCCGTCCAGCGGGACTGTTCGGTGAGCCCCGCGTCGATCTCCCGCCAGCGTCCCTCCGACCGCACCTCGATCTTCGTGACGTTGACGAAGACCATGGTCTCCGCGGCGGACGAGGTCTGATAGGTGATGTCGCCGCGCAGCGAGCGCAGCTCGCACGTCGCGGTGCGGCAGTCGCCGGGCAGGCCCCACTCCAGCGTCGTGGTGGCGGTCAGCGGGCCGAGCGGGATGCTCTTGGGCTGGGTCGAGCCGGGCACCCGGAAGTCAGCGTAGAGCTTGGGCGTCACGTCCTTCAGCTTCCTGTCCATGGTGATCGGGTCGATCCGCAGCCTGATCCGCTCGCCGCGCATCATCACGCGCGGCGCGGCGGCGGGATCGGCCAGTCCCGCCGTCAGCCGGGACGCGGCCGCCCCCGGACGGGCCGCGTCCCACATCGCGACGTGCGCGAACCGCGCCGGATCCGTCGCGATCATCTTCGGCGGGCCGGGCATGACCACCACGGGGGCGGCGTACCGGCCGGCCGGGTCGGCGAGCTCCACCGCCTGGCGGAGTTCGGCGAGGGTCGAGACGCGCAGGCCCAGCACGCCGTACGCGCCGTTGTGCACCCGGGCCACACGGTCGAAGTTGGCGGAGGTGACGTCCCACGCGGCGGTCGCGAACGTGGCCATGCCGAACGCGGCGCTCAGCACGATGACGCTCGCGACGGTGGCCGGGCCCCTGGCGATCTGCCGCAGCGCCAGGAACGGCGCGATGCCCCCGGCCCGCCTGGTCACCCCGAACAGGGCCCTGGCCAGCAACGGCAGCAGCCGGCACGCCAGCAGCGCCGCCGCCACGGCCAGCAGCCCCGGTACGGCCAGCGCCCCCGAACTCTGCCCGGACGCCCCGGTGATGATGCCGGCGGCCAGCAGCTCCACCAGACCGAGCGCGGTCAGTGACAGCACGATCGCGTCGATGACCCAGCCCCGCGCCCGCCGCCTCGGCGTGCGCCGCCACTCCTCGGTCACCGGCCGCACGGCCATGTTCCGCGCCGCGATCGCGGCGGCGACCAGCCCGCCCAGCGTCACCGCCGCTCCCGCCAGCAGCGCGGACGGCGGGAGGACGACCGGCGCCCGGTAGGGCAGCAGCGCGGCGGCCATGATCCGGGAGACCTGCGTCCCCAAGGCCAGCCCGGCGGCCGGCGCCGCCGCCAGCAGCAGGATCGGCTCGCCCAGCGCGAACCGCCACACCCGGAGCCTGCGGTGGCCGCGCAGCCGGGCCAGCGCGATCTCCGGGCCGCGCGCGGCCACCAGGTCGGAGACGGTCAGGTACAGCAGCAGCCAGCCGAGCACGACGAGCTGCCCGATCACCAGCAGGGCCGGGACGCCCATGGTGCCGGTCTGGGTGATCAGCTCCTCGACGGTGTCCGGCAGGCGGCTGAGGGTGATCACCCCGGCTCCGGAGACGGAGATGCCCTTCGCGGCGGCGGTCAGCTCCACGAGGCGGGGCAGGTCGGCCGCGGTGATCCGGCCGGGGTCCACGGCGACGATGGACCAGTTCTCCCACGGCACGCTCGCCATCCCGTACCGCTGGGTGTCCTGCGTGGTGAACAGCGGGTCGCCGTTGCTCTCCACCGCGCCCGCGGTCTGCGGGAACATGTTCCTGCCGAACCAGTACGGATCGTTCACGTCGCCCGGCCGGTAGACGCCGACCACGCGCAGCCTGGCGGGCGCGGGCCTGACCTCCGGTTCGGAGCCGGGGGGCGGCGGCTCGGACAGCCCCGCCACGCGGACGACCCTGCCGACCTTGAACCCGGCGGCCTCGCTCGCGATGACCTCGTACGCCTCGGCCGGGCAGCGGCCCTTCACCAGGACGACGTGCTCGCACACGCCGTCCTGCCAGGTCAGCGGATGGTTCCGGAGCGATCGCAACTCGGGGCTGACCAGTTCGGCGCCGTTCACCGGCGGACGCAGGAAAGGCGTACCCGCCGCGAACCGTGCCGCCGCCCCGGCCACGTCGGCCTCCTTCGCGGTGACGCGCCAGCCCCTGCCCTCCGGGGACGCCGCCGCGAGGACGCCGCGGACCACGGCGGTCCCCGCCGCCTCGGTGAAGATCGGCCCGACCGCCGCGGTCGCCACCGACACCACGGTCACCACGAGGACGGCCAGCGACAGGCCCCGGCGCTCCCACAGGCCGCGCAGCGTCAGCCCCAGGCTCGCGGCCCTCACGAGTCGGCCCTGCGCAGCGCCACGCCGTCCGGCAGCGCCTCGACCCTGGCCATGCTCCCCGGCGGCAGCAGCTCGTGGAACTCGGGGGGAAGCTGCACCGCCCCCTCGCGGCCGATCACCACGAAGTCCTCGCCGCCCCTGCCCTCGGCGCCGACCCGGCCGTCGCGGATGGTCACCGTACGGCCCAGCGCCCGGCTCACCGACTGGTCGTGGGTGACCACCACGACCGTGGTGCCGCCGTCGGCGGCGGCCTGCCCGATCAGCTCGATCACCGCCCGGCCGGACGCGTCGTCGAGCTGGCTGGTCGGCTCGTCGGCCAGCAGTAGCCTCGGCGAGTTGGCCAGGGCCACCGCGACCGCCAGGCGCTGCTGCTCGCCGCCGGACATCTCGCCCGCGCGCCGCCGCCGCATGCCGTCCAGGCCGACGCGGTCCAGCAGTTCGCCGACGCGCCGCCGGTCGGGGCGGGCCGCCCGCTGGGCGAAGGCCACGTTCTGCGCGGCCGAGGCGTAGGGGATCAGGTTTCGGCCGGGGTTCTGCAGCACCACGCCGATGTCGGTGGCCCGCATCCGGTCCAGCGCGGCGGGCGACAGCCGGGACACCTCGGCGCCGTTGATCCGCAGCCGCCCCGCGCTGGGCCGCAGCAGGCCCGCCATCAGCCACATCAGCGTGGACTTGCCCGCGCCTGAAGGGCCGAGCAGCGCCACGGTCTCCCCGCGCTCGACGACCAGGTCCACGTCGCGCAGGGCGACCAGTTCCAGCTCGCTGGTCTTGTAGATCTGCACGATTCCGTCGCAGCGCACGGCGGCGGTCATCGGGTCACCGCCGTCGCGACGCCGCCCGCCCCGCCCGCCCTCGCGGTCGCGGTCCGCAGCTCCACGACGCGGTCGCAGCGGGCGGCGACCTCGGCGTCGTGGGTGGCGATCACCAGCGCGCCGCCGCGCCCGGCGACCGCGAGCAGCTCGCCGAGCACGATCTCGCGGTGCGCGGCGTCCTGCTCGGCGGTGGGTTCGTCGGCCAGCAGCACGCTCGGTTCAAGGGCCAGCGCCCTGGCCACCGCGACGCGTTGCTGCTGCCCGCCGGACAGCTCCTCGATCAGGTGACCGGCGTGCCGTGCCAGGCCCAGCCGGGTCAGGGGACCGGCGGCGTCGCTCACGGCCTGCCGGGCCGTACGGCCCGCCGCGCGCAGCGCCACCTCGACGTTCTCGGCCGCCGTGAGCAGCGTGAGCAGGCCGTAGGACTGGAACACCAGGGCGATCCGGGCGCGCAGCGACGGGTTCCCGGCCAGCGCCACGCCGCCCACGAGCACCCGGCCGGACACCGGCGGGCCGAGCCCGGCCAGCGTGGTCAGCAAGGTGGTCTTGCCCGAGCCCGACGGCCCGACCACCGCGATCCGCTCACCCGCCGCGATCTCCAGGGTGAGATCGCGGAACAGCTCGCGTCCACCGGCCTCGCAGGCGAGCGCGTGACAGGACAGCGCGGGCGCTGCGGACGGTCTGGCTGGCGTGGGCGGCGCGGGGTCGGTCATCGGGCGGCCTCCGTGTTCCGGGGTGAGGCCGTGCCACCGGCACGGACGCCCTCTAGTACCTATGGGCCCGTCCGGGCGTTGCCTGGCCCCGTGTCACGAACGCGTCACGATCTCCTCGCGCCCCGCGGAGGCCCTGAACGGGGCCAGCAGGCCGGGCACGGCCCCGTCGGCCAGCGCGACCGCCGCGTTCTCGGCGGCGTCGTGGAGCGAGTACGAACCGCTTCCGGCCGCGGTGGCCGCCACCAGCGTGACCAGGCCGGATCGGCGCTGGAACACCGACTGGCGGAAGTTCCAGCCGATGACCCCGGCCCGGTCAAGCGCGATGGCGCGGCGCACCGCGGAACCGGACCTGAAGATCAGGTGACGGGGGCCGAGGGCGTGGCCGAGCGCGCGGTAGGCGTCGGCGGCGAAAAGCGCGGCCACCGGTACGGCCACCGCCGGCACGAACCACGCCCACCACGGCACCCAGGCGATGCGCCAGTCGCACACCGCCACGGCACCGGCCAGGAAGACCACCGTGAACGCCGCCCACCGCAGCCGCCGGGCCCGTGCCGCGCGTGGGTGGGAGCTCAGGGCGGGCCGATCACCGGGGGAGACCTCCCCGGCGACCAGTCGCGCCACCGCGAGCGGCACCGGCGGGGTCAGCGTGTCGGCGCGCTCGGTCTCGTTCTCCCCGCCCGTGGACAGCCCGGCGACGATCGCCTTGACCCGGGCGCCGCCGCCCCAGCGCAGCGGCAGCGGCTCGGACAGCTCCACCCCGCGCAGCCGCCGCTCGGAGAGCGTCAGCGAGCGGGTGGTGAGCATGCCCCGGCGCAGCCGCAGGGTGCCGTTCGGCTCGCGGTCCAGGCGGTAGCGCCACCAGGACTCGGCGAACAGGAGCAGGGCGCCGGCCGTACCGGCCGCCAGGTTGACCGCGAGGAGCAGCGGCACGAGCAGCCACAGCGGCAGCGCGGTCAGGCGCTCCCACAGGCCGGCGTCCGCGCCGATGTCGAGCGGGTCGACCCCGAGGAGGTCGAGTGCCCGGTTGGCGACCCCGACGAGCGCCGCGCCGCCCGCCAGCGCCCACACGGTGAGCGGCGCGAAGCGGAGCCACGCCCAGGACAGCTCGGCGATCGGCGCGGGCGGCTCGCCAGCCGCCTCCAGGTGCAGCAGGACACGGCGCAGCCGGTCGGCCTCGGCGCGTCCGACCGGGTCGAGGGTCAGCTCCGCGCGGTCGGCGCCGGCCCGCTCACCGGTGCCGAGCCTGACCACGGCGAGCCCGAGCGCGCGGCGCACCGGGCTGGCGGTCACATCCACGGTCCTGACCCGGTCGCGGGGGATGGAGCGGTGCTCGCGCACCATGATCCCGGTGCGCAGTTCCACCCGGTCGCCGGTGATCCGGTAGGCGGTGGCGCGCAGTCTGAGCACGTCGTAGACCACCACCCCGATCACGATCAGCACCGCCGCCCCGGCGTCGGCGGCGGCCACCAGGGGCGGGGCCACCGCACGGTCCAGCAGCGCCTTGGTCAGGACCGTCGTCAGGGGCACCACGAGGGCCAGGGACATCACCGCGGACGCGGCGTACGAACGCCGGTGCAGCCGCAGCCAGTCGGCGCTCACGTGGCGTCGCCAGGAGTGGCCTGGGTGATGGCGGTGAGCCGTTCGGCCAGGTCGTCGGCGAGTGCGTGGTGCAGCCCCTCGATCTTGATGGCGCCCGCCGACGACGCGGTGGTCACCGTCACGTCGGACAACCCGAACAGCCGCTGGAGCGGGCCGCGGGCGGTGTCCACCGTCTGGATACGCGACATCGGCGCGATCCTCCAGGACCGGAACAACCACCCCGAGCAGGTGTAGACCGCCTGGTCCGTGACCTCCCAGCGAGAGAACCGGTATTGCGCCCTCGGCCCCACCAGCGCCAGCGCGAGCAGCCCCGCGCACAGCGCGCCGAGCAGTGCCGCCAGCCACCCGGGACGGTCGGTGAGCAGCGCGAACGCCACCAGGGCCGGAATCGCCAGCAGTGCCGTCGCCACCAGGCCCTGGACGGTCCACCAGGCGATGGCGCGGGGGTCGGCCTGATTGCGCGGGGGCCGCAGGTCCAGCATCGCTCAGCCCTTCTCTCGGGCCCGGCCGATCGAGCGGCCCGCCGCCCACAGGGCCACCCCGAGCACGCCCAGGGCGATGCTGGCGAAGATCTCGTATCCCCTGAACAGGGCCACGTGGTTGACCAGGAACCAGCTCGGCGAGCCGTCCGTCAGGTTGTTCAGCGCGCCGCCGACCGCCTGGACCAGGCAGAGCAACCCGGCGATCTCCAGTATTGCCTTCATGTCATCGACGATCGCCGAGCCCGCGCCTCCGTCGCGTCGGCCGGAAGGCGGCTCGGACATCGACTTTGGTAGCTGTCGCGGTGTCCGAAGGAGGCCATAACCTGCACTGAGAATGGTCGAGTACCGGTGGTTGCTGCCCTCGGTCCTGATCGGCTCGCCGGACGAGCGGTCGGGGCCCGTCCGGCGTTCCCCGCGCGACTGGTTCGTCGACATCGTGCTGTTCCTGCTGGCCTGCGCGTTCACGCTGAGCGTGCACGGCGACCTGACCGGCGCGCCGCGCCCCCTGGTGCTCACCGAGGAGATCCTCGGCGCGCTGTCCTGCGCGGCGGTCTGGGCCCGGCGCAGATGGCCGGTGGCGCTGGCACTGGCGTTCGCGCCGCTGTCCACGTTCTCACTGCTGGTCTCGGGGCCGCTGGTGATCGCGATCTTCACGGTCGCGGTGCACCGGCCCTTCCGATACGTCGTGCTGGTCATGGTGCCGCACCTGCTGGCCGTGATCCCCTACGCCTGGCTGCACCCCGACGCCGAACTCGGCGTCAGCGGCACGATCGTGGTGTCCGGGATCGCCTGTCTGATGGTGGTCGCCTGGGGGATGCTCGTGCGCTCCAGGCGGCAGCTCGTCCTGTCCCTGCACCACCAGGCCGCGCAGTCGGCCGAGCAGGCCAGGCGGCTGGAACGCGAGCGCATCGCCCGTGAGATGCACGACGTGCTGGCCCACCGGCTGTCGCTGCTCAGCCTGCACGCCGGGGCGCTGGAGTTCCGGCGCGACGCCGCCCCCGGCGACGTCGCCACGGCCGCCGCCGCGATCAGGTCCAGCGCCCACGAGGCGCTGCAGGACCTGCGGGCGGTCATCGGGGTGCTGCGGCAGGGCAGCGAGGGGGAGGCCCCGGAGCCGCCGCAGCCGACGCTGGCCGACCTGCGCGAGCTGGTGCAGGAGTCGGTCCGGGCGGGAACGCGCGTCGATCTCTCGGTCGAGGTGCCGGGCAAGGCCGAGGTCCCGGCGGCGCTCGGCCGTACGGTCTACCGGGTCGTTCAGGAAGGGCTCACCAACGCGCGCAAGCACGCGCCGGACGAACGGGCGTCCGTGGCCGTCGAGGGGTCGCCCGGCGACGGCCTGAGCGTCGAGATCCGCAACCACGCCCGCGAGACCCGCGGGCATCCCCGGCCGGTCGCCCGCCGTCCGGCCATCCCAGGCAGCGGCACCGGGCTGATCGGCCTCGCCGAGCGCGCCAGCCTCGCGGGCGGACGGCTGGAGCACGGCCTCGCCCCCGATGGCGACTACGTCCTGGCCGCCTGGCTACCGTGGCCGGCATGAACAGCGCGACGGGTTCCACCGGGCATTCCACTGGTCGATCCGGCGGTCGTTCTGGCGGGAGCCCCATCGGCGTGCTCATCGTGGACGACGACGCGCTGGTGCGCGCCGGCCTGAGCATGATCCTCGGCGGGGTGCCCGAGATCGCCGTGCTGGGCGAGGCCGCCGACGGCGACGAGGTGCCCGCGCTGGTCGAGCGGCACCGCCCCGACATCGTGCTGATGGACATCAGGATGCCCAAGGTGGACGGCCTTTCGGCCACCGAACGGCTGCGCGCCCGGCCGCGCCCGCCCGAGGTCGTCATCCTGACCACCTTCCACGCCGACGCCCAGGTGCTGCGGGCGCTGCGCGCCGGGGCCGCCGGGTTCCTGCTGAAGGACACCCCGCCCGGCGAACTGGTCGGCGCGATCCGCCGGGTGGCCGAGGGCGAACCGATCCTGTCACCCGCCGTGACCAGGCAGCTCATCTCCCATGTGGCCGACTCGGCCCCCGGCGACCGCCAAGGCCGCGCGCGGGCGCTGCTCGACCGGCTGAGCGAACGCGAGGTGGAGGTCGCGCTGGCCGTCGGCAGGGGCGGCTCCAACGCGGAGATCGCCGCCGAGCTGTTCATGAGCGTGGCCACCGTCAAAGCGCACGTTTCCCGGATTTTGACCAAGATGGAGCTGAACAACCGCGTGCAGATCGCGCTGACCGTCCACGACGCCGGTCACGGTTAGCGCTCGTCCCCTTGTCACCGGCCAAGTCAGTTGTGTGACGGCCGTACCCTTGTCTGATAGACGATTCTTTTCGAAAGGGTGCCTGACGAGGGCTGAGGGGACATGGGATGAGTTCAGCCGATGAGGGCCTGTCTCGTCCGCTGCCCGAGCAAGTCAGGCTCCACGTGGTCGATCTCGCGGCCCAGGTGCTCGGCAGCATCCCCGTGACCTCGGTGCCCGCCCCGTTGCGGGGCATCGCCAGGTTCGAGCCGCGCAAGCGCGCCAAGCTGGGCGGCACGCCGATCGCCGCGCAGTTGGAGACCGACAAGGAGTTCCGCGAGGTCGTCGCGGAGGCCCTGTCCGACGGCTGGCCCGAGCTGGTGGCCAGCCTGGCCGAGGGCACCGTCCCGCCCGCCGCCGACCCGGTGCTCGTCGCCGCCGCGGCCTACCTGACCCGCCCGCCCGGCTGGCCCGACATGGTCGAGGCGGCGCGCACCGACCTCGCCCGCGTGGCCGCCGCCGCCGAGGACTCCGCGCATGAGCAGACCATCGCCAGGCTGCGCGAGCAACTGGCCGCGCAGAAGACGGCGGCGAAGGAGGAGATCGACCGGATCCGCGAGCAGCTCAAGGCCAGCCGCGCGGAGAACGCCGACCTGCGCCGCAAGCTGCACGACGCGCGGGAGCGCGGCAAGACGGCCGAGAGCAGGGCCGCCGAGCACGCGGCGCACGCTGAGGAGGCGCGGGTCGCGCTGTCCTCGGCGGGCAGCGCCGCCGAGACCGAGCTGCGCCGTACCCGCGAACGGCTCGCCGAGGCCGAACGGCAGCTCGAAACGGGCCGCCGGGCCGCCCGCGAGGGGCGCAGCGCCGAGGACACCCGCGTGCGGGTGCTCCTGGACGCCCTGCAGGACGCCGCGGCGGGCCTGCGCCGGGAGCTCGCGCTGCCCTCCACGATCAGCAGACCGGCCGACACGGTGAGCGCGGTGGCGCCCGACCGTCCGGGGGTGCGCGCCGTCCCGGCCCGTGCCCTGGCCGACGACGACCCGGCCCTGCTCGACCAGTTGATGGCGCTGCCGCAGGTGCATCTGATCATCGACGGCTACAACGTCACCAAGACCGGCTACGGCACGCTCACCCTGGCCGACCAGCGCACCCGCCTGCTCACCGGCCTGGGCGGCCTGGTCGCCCAGACCCGCGTCGAGGTCACCTGCGTCTTCGACGGCGCGGAGCTGAACGGCCCGGTGCCGGTCGCCGCGCCCCGTGGGGTACGGGTGATGTTCAGCGCGCCCGGCCAGATCGCCGACGATTTGATCCGCCAGCTCGTGCGGGCCGAGCCGTCGGGGCGGGCCATCGCGGTGGTGTCCTCCGACCGCGAGGTGGCCGACTCGGTGCGGCGGATGGGCGCCCGCCCGGTGCAGTCCTCGCTGCTGTTGCGCCGCCTCGGCCGCGCCTGACAACTTTCTAGGCTGGTCCGGTTCTGGGGTGGTCCAGCCGACTCGCGGGCATTTGCCGACCCTTTACCGATACTTGGGCCGCTCATGGCCTCCCCTGGGTCTACCGTTGGCGTGTCACATCCCCGGAAGGGGCAGAGCGGGCACCACGTAGATCACTCGAATCACTCGGAAAGCGTGAGCCGCACCTGCATACTTCTGTACTATTTCGCCCCAGGTTCTGATGTTTAAAGGAGTTGGGTTGGTGCAGGTGAGGATCGCACGGGTTCCCGTCGCCGCCGGACTGGTTCTCGTCACCTTGACTGTCCCGTTCGCCGGAGCCGCCGCCGCCGACCCGCGGCCGACGCTCGCGCAGGCAAGGGCCAAGCTGGCGAAGCTCAACGCGCAGGCCGACAAGGTGGTCGACCAGTACAACACGGCCACCGACAAGCAGCAGAAGGCCAAGAAGAAGTATGCGTCGCTGAACACCGAATACACCAAGCAGCTCAAAACCGTGGACGGCCTGCGCCGTCAGCTCGTCGGCATGGCCGTTACGGCCTACCAGGGCGGCGAACTCGCGAGCTGGCCCGGCCTGCTCACCCAGCAGAACCCCGGCACCATGCTCGGCGGCCTCGCGTCCGTCAGCCAGCTCACGGCGTCCCGATCGCAGTCCCTCAACGCCTTCGACGTCGCCAACCGCGACCTGCGCGCCAAGCGCACCGCCGCGGAGAAGGCCCTCGACGAGGCCAAGGCCACGGTGGACGAGATCGAGGACGAGAAGAAGAAGGTCGAGGAGCTCATCAAGCAGCAGACCAAACTGCTGCGCCGCCTCAACAGTTACAACAAGGGCAACCCGGACAGCCAGGGCATGAAGTACACGGGCAGCGCCTCTGGCAACGCCCGCCAGGTGCTCGCCTTTGCCTACGCCCAGCTCGGCAAGCCGTACAGGTACGGCGGCACCGGGCCCAGCGGCTGGGACTGCTCCGGCCTCACCCAGGCCTCCTGGCGTGCCGGCGGCGTCACCCTGCCGCGCACCACCTGGCAGCAGTGGGCCTGGGGCGCCAAGCGCAAGGTCAACATGAACGCCCTCGAACCGGGCGACCTCCTCTTCAGCCACGGCCTCGGGCACGTGGGCATCTACGCGGGCGGCGGCAAGATGGTCCACGCCCCGCAAACGGGCGACGTCGTCAAGATCACCCCCCTCAGCTCCTACGGCAACAGCCGCTTCGTCGGAGCCATCCGCCCCTAGCCCCGGCCCGCCCCGGTTGTCGTACGCGCGGGGCCGCCTCGATATCGCGCCCCGCACATGCCTGCTGCCGCGTTCCGCGCAAGCCGTTGCCGTACGCGCGGGTCGGTGCCCAATTGGCCTCGCTGCGCTCGGGCTACGTGTCTTTATGACGGGCTGCGCCCGATGCCGGTGGTGCTCGTGTGCCGTCCGCGCGGGTGGCAGCTTCTCGCCCTAGGGCTGGATGTCTCGTCGATGCCGTGGCAGGTCAATGATGGAAGTGCCCGCCCTGGCCCCCTGAGGCGCGTCTCGGTGGCGGTCTCGTCATCAGGGGCGAGGAAGAACACTATGTCGGTGGGCACTCGTGGATCATGGCAAGTCGTGCGACTGAGGCAAAGCCCACCTCTTCAGAACAGTCACCACGGGATGCGGTTGGCCATCTTGGCTATCGAGGCGATGGTGCTGGTCAGGTGGGGCCGGGTGATGGCGGTGCTCAGCTGTGCGGCGCAGTGCCTGGGCGCGGCCTTCGGGTGGTGCGGTTTGGAGGCTTGCTGGGCGGAGGCGAGGGCGGACGTTGGTTCCGCTGGGCGGAGGGGGTGGGGGTTAGAGGTTGGTGGTGGCTTCTTCGATTTGGTGGAGGAGGCGGGTGGAGTCGGTGGTGTGGGCGATGGTGCGGGCCTCATCCGCCAGGGTGCGGGCGTCTTCGTGGCGGCCCTGGGCTATGGCGATGTAGATGAGGCCGACCTGGTTGGCGGCGACGCCGGGGAGGTGGCCGGACTCGCGGCGGAGGCGGGTTGACTCCTCCAGGTGGTCGCGGGCCTTGTCGAGGTGGCCTGCCTTGTGGGCCGCGATGCCCTGGTGGCGGAGGACCTCTGAGCGGGTGTCGTCGTCGGCCGCCTGGGTCGCGATCTCATCGGCTCGTTCGAAGAGCGGGCCGGCGGTGGCGTCGTCGCCGCGGACGAGCTGGTGGAAGCAGGCGATCCAGAACAGGGCCTCGCCCTCGCCGCGCTTGTCGCCGAGGGTGCGGTACAGGTCGGCGGCGCGTTCGAACAGGGGGAGTTCGTGTGGGTTCTCCCGGCGTTCCTCCAGGAAGCGGCCGTGCAGGACGCGGCCCCGGGCGAGGGCGAGGTCGGCTTCGACCGCGTCGAGTTCGCGGTCCGCGTCGGTCAGGGCGTTCTGATCACCGTTGAAGATCGCGCGTTGGTAGAGAAGCCCGGCCCGTTGGATTCGTCCGTCCGTGTCCATCGCCCTCACCCGTTCGCGGCTCGATGATCCGCGTAGCCTAGCGATCCCGGCGGCGTTGCGCGCTATTTACACAGAGTTATCGATCGCCTACCTTGAGCGATGTCCAGGTGCACGTGACATCACAAGGAGAGCTCATGCATTTCGTACTGGCCAGGCGTCTCGCCGTGGTCGTTCTCGGCGCCGCCGTGGCGTTCGGTGGCCACGGGATTCCGGCCGCCTCCGCGTCCGTTGAGCCGCCGCCGGTCGGCGCTCCCGACTTCCATGGTCCCGAGGCGGGAGATCCGTTCAAGTCGACGCTGCTGCGGCTGAAGGCCCGGACGAAGGGGTGTGCGGACGTCGGTGGCGTTCGCCGTCCCGGCGGCCGGGTCGTGACTCAGCGGTGCGGCGCCGGGGTGAAGGGCGTCATCGGCCGGGTGGGCGCGCCGTCCGTGACTCGCTGAATCCGTACCACCCGATTCTCCACCGCCCTCGTCGCCCCGGCCTCGCCTTCCTCGGGCCCTCGGGGGTGGTGGTCGTCGCCGTGTTCCGGGTGGGTTTTCCCCGGTTCGGCGTCGCCATGCGGCGGGTGGATGCGTGCGCATACGCCCGCTTTTGCTACACCGACTTTACTCATATAACGCTCGTTATGGCTCTGTGATGCGGAGCATAGCATGCGCCGCTAGGGGTTCAAGTGGATCCGTGAAACACCTGCGACCCGCCGATCTCGAACCCCCGCGCTGAAGATCTCTAGCGCCGCCCCCGGATGTGATCTCCGTTACGGCATTTGTCATGCTTTCCGGGATATGTGATGAGAGTCACACTCCATCTCGGAACCCCCGGTCATGCAGGGGATTCACACAAGATCCCGGGGTAGATACGATCTCCTGTCTTTGTCGGCTCTTTGCCGAGATATGGCGATAGGGGTACCTTCTCGCTGCGCGGTCGGCACGCCATGCCGCCGCGACACACCGGCCAGGATCCGCCGGTGTTTTTTCTGAATAGAGATCTATCCGGTCACCGCCGTCCGCGTAGGCGCGTGCCTTGACCCCCCCGTTCCGGGGCGGTGACCTGCCGAGTCCATGCAGTCAGGAGGCATGGAGCCGGGGACCCAATTGTCCGACTCGCACTGATCTTTTATCGGCGAGAACGGAGACAGGGGTGAATCGGCGCCGCGTGCGCCGTAGGGCGAAACTTCCCCGCCCGAATCCGTCAGCTAACCCGGTAGGCATTCGTGGAAGAGCTGAGGAGCAATCCTGTCCGCATCCCAGTATGATTCGCGGCTGTCTCGCCGTGCCCGCCTCACGATCGGTGGCACGGTTCTCACCCTCACCGCTTCGGCGGCGACCGTGGCGCTCGCTGCGACCACGGCCGGGGCGACGGCCGGTCCCGAACCATTCGCTTCCGAGGTCGAAACGGTGACGACGGTGACCACGCCCGAACCGGGCGAGGCCGCACCGGCCGAGGCACAAGCCGCCAAGGCCAAGTCCAAGACCAAGAAGCTGAGTAAGGCGGCCAAGCAGAAGGCCAAAGCCGCCAAGGCCGTTTCTGTGGCCAAGAAGCAGGTCGGCGATCCGTATCGGTGGGGAGGCACCGGTCCGAACGCTTTTGATTGCTCAGGTCTCGTTCAGTTCAGTTGGAAGAAAGCCGGCGTGAACCTTCCGCGCATCACGCACAGCCAATATGCGCGCGTCAAGAAGAAGGTGTCCTACAAGAACCTGCGGCCCGGAGACCTGCTGTTCTTCCGGGGCAAGGGCCACGTTGGAATGTACGTCGGTAACGGCAAGATGGTCCATTCGCCCAGCAGTGGAAAGACCGTCCGCATCGACAAGCTCAGCGGCTGGCGTAAGGCGAGTTTCAGCGGCGCCGTACGTCCGGGCATCTAGCCCGGCCTCCGGCCGGGTTCCGTCCGGGCCTCGTCTCACGAGGCCCGGCGGTCACCGGTCCCGGTCCTCCCCGCCCCCCTGGGGACCGGGACCGGCCGCCATCCGGGGTACGGCAGGCGTCCGAATCCCGCGATGGTGGCTCTCCGGCGGGCGGATCCTAGAGAATGCGCTCTGGGAGACGGTCCGACCGGGGGGAGTGGCGCTGGTGCGAGGGGTGCGCGGAGCATGGATCGCGCTGGCGGTGCTCGGCCTGGCGATCGGCCTCGTCGTCGCGCTGGCCACGCCCTGGTATCCGCTTCCGGCGGACGCGCCGCCCGTGACGCCGGACCCGGCGCGCGACTTCACCGCCGCCGAGATCGCCCGGTCACGGGCGTTCGACGCGGCGATCAGCGTGCCGTCATACGTGTCGCTCGCGCTCGGCCTGGCCTTCGCGATCGTGCTGGTGGCCACGCCGTTCGGCGCACGCGTGGTGCGGCGGCTCCCGGGACCTTGGTGGGTGCAGGCCGTCCTCGGGATCGTGGCGCTGACCGTGATCGTCGAGCTGCTGCGCTGGCCGCTCGGCATGTGGTACGAGACCTACCTGGTGGACTACGGCCTTTCCACCCAGAGCTGGGCCTCCTGGAGCATCGACCGGCTGAAGAACATCGGCGTGGGCACACTGCTGACCGCCGTCATGGTGGTCGCGGTGATCGCGCTGGCCCGGCGTTTCGCGCGGTGGTGGATCCCGGCGGCGGTGGGCGCGTTCACGCTGACCCTCGCGGCCTCGTTCGTCTACCCGATCGTGGTCGAGCCGCTGTTCAACGACTTCCAGCCGATGCGCGCCGGGCAGTTGCGCGACGACCTGCTGGCCATGGCCGCCCGCGACGGCGTGCCCGTGGAGGACGTGCTGGTCGCCGACGCGTCGCGGCGCACGACGGCGCTCAACGCCTACGTCTCCGGGTTCGGCGCGACCCGCCGCATCGTCGTCTACGACACGCTGCTGCGCGCCCCGGCCAACGAGATCGAGCTGATCGTGGCGCACGAGCTGGGCCACGCGAAGAACGACGACGTCCTGTCCGGCACGCTGATCGGCGGCCTGGGCGCGGCGTTCGGCGCGGTGCTGCTCTTCCTGATCACCTCGGCCGGTCCGCTGACCCGCCGCACCGGGGTCCGCTCGGTGGCCGACCCGGCGGCGGCCGGGCTGCTGATGGGGCTCATGAGCCTGGCCACGTTCCTGTCCGGGCCCGCGCAGAACGTGGTCAGCAGGCACATCGAGGCCCGCGCCGACGTCCACGCGCTGGACCTCACCCGTGATCCGGCCACGTTCGTGGCGATGCAGAAGCGGCTGGCCGTCACCAACATCTCCGACCTGTCACCCGATCCGCTGGAATACGTCCTCTACTCATCGCATCCCACGGCACCGCAGCGGATCGCCTCGGCCCGCTCCTGGGCGCTGCTGCACGGCCGGCCCGAGCCATGACGGAGCCGCGGGAACCTGGCCCCGCCCTCGTCGTCACCAATGACTTCCCGCCGCGCCCCGGCGGGATCCAGGCGTTCGTGCACGGCCTCGCGCTGCACCGGCCGCCGGGGTCGATGATCGTCTACGCGCCGAGCTGGACGGGGTGCGAGGCGTTCGACCGCCGCCAGCCGTACCGGGTGGTGCGTCACCCCGGGCGTCTGATGCTGCCGGTGCCGGGCGTCGCCCGCAGGGCGGCGCGGCTGGTGCGCGAGCACGGCGTGGAGACCGTGGTGTTCGGCGCGGCGGCGCCGCTGGGCCTGCTGGCGCCCGCGCTGCGGACGGCCGGCGCCCGGCGCGTGGTCATGCTCACGCACGGCCACGAGGCGTCGTGGGCCCGGCTGCCCGGCCCCCGGCAGGTGCTCGCGCGCATCGGCGCGCACGCCGACGTCGTCACCTATCTGGGCGAGTACACCCGAGGACGGCTGGCGGAGGTCATCGACCCCGGCAAGCTGGCCCGCCTGACCCCCGGCGTGGACACCTCCGTCTTCCGGCCGGGCGCGGGAGGCGCGGAGGTCCGCAAACGGCTCGGCCTGTCCGGCCGCCCGGTGGCCGTCTGCGTGTCCCGCCTGGTCTCCCGCAAGGGCCAGGACGTGCTGGTGCGGGCCTGGCCGAAGGTGCTGCGGGCCGTCCCCGAGGCCGCCCTGCTCCTGGTCGGCGGCGGCCCCGGCCGCCGCGCCCTGCAGCGGGCCGCCGCGCGCCTGGGCGGGTCCGTGCGCTTCACCGGCCCGGTGCCGTGGAGCGCGCTGCCCGCGCACTACGACGCCGGAGACGTCTTCGCCATGCCCTGCCGCACCCGCCTGGGCGGCATCGACGTGGAGGGGCTCGGCATCGTCTACCTGGAGGCGTCGGCCACCGGGCTGCCGGTCATCGCGGGGTCGTCGGGCGGGGCCCCGGACGCCGTCCGGCACGGCGAGACCGGCCTGGTCGTGGACGGCACGTCCGTGGACGAGGTCGCGCGCGCCCTGATCGACCTGCTGTCCGACCCCGGCAGAGCGCGGATGATGGGAGAGCGCGGGCGCGCCTGGACCGAACGCGAGTGGTCCTGGCCGCTGGTCGCCGCCCGCTTCGACGAGCTGCTCGGCTCCCGGACGAGACCGCCCTCGTGATCACCAGGGAAGGTGACGCCGTGGAAACGCGGGGATCCCCGGAATACGACGTGTTCATCTCCTACGCCCACGCGGACCGCGACTGGGTCGCCGCGTTCGCCCGCCGCCTTGGCGAGCGCGGTCTCACCGTCGCCTGGGACGGCGAGCTGATCACCCTGGGCGACCTGATCGTGGTGCGGGTCGAGGAGTTCGTCCGGGCGTCGGCGAACGGCATCCTGGTCCACAGCCCGGCCTCCGCCGGGAGCGCCTGGGTGCGCAACGAGTACGCGGCGATGATGAAACGGGCGATCGAGGAGAACGTGCGGGTCATCCCGGTGCTGATCGGCGACGGCCCGCTGCCGCCGCTCGCGGGCGCCCGCGCCGCCGCCGACTTCCGGCAGGAGCGGGCCGCCCGCTGGGACGAGACCTTCGAGCGGGTGGTGCGGGCGCTGCGAACGCCCCTGTGAGCACCGACGCCCGCGGCCGTCAGGTGTAGAGGTCTTCGATCTGCTTGGCGAAGTCGGCCATCACCACGTTGCGCTTGATGGACTGCTTCGGCGTGACGTGCCCGGACTCCTCGCTGAGTTCGATCTCCAGCACGCTGAACTTCTTGATCTGCTCGGCCCGGGACACCATCCGGTTGGCGTCGTCCACGGCGCTCTGCACCTGGGCGATGATCTCCGGGTCGGCGCTCAGCTCGGCAAGCGTGGCGGACTCGCGCGCGTTGGTCTTCTTCCACTGGGCCAGCGCCTCGGGGTCGAGGGTGACCAGCGCGGCGACGAACGGCCGGTCGTCGCCGACCACCATCGCCTGGCTGACCAGGGGGTGGGCGCGGATGCGGTCTTCCATCGGGGCCGGGGCGACGTTCTTGCCCGCCGCGGTGACCAGGATCTCCTTCTTGCGGCCGGTGATGCGCAGGTAGCCGTCGGTGTCGAGTTCGCCGACGTCGCCGGTGTGGAACCAGCCGTCGGGGTCGATGGCCTCGGCGGTGGCCTCGGGGTTGTCCCAGTAGCCGTCGAAGACGTGGCGGCCCTTGACCAGCACCTCGCCGTCGTCGGCGATGCGGAGTGTCACGCCGGGGAACGGCTTGCCGACCGTGCCGATCTTGTTCGCGCCGGGCATGTTGACCGTGGACGGCGCGGAGGTCTCGGTCAGGCCCCAGCCTTCGAAGACCTCGATGCCGACGCCCCGGAAGAAGTGGCCGAGCCGGTCGCCGAGCGCGGAACCGCCGGAGACGGCTGCCGACAGATTGCCGCCGGTGGCGGCGCGCAGCTTGCCGTACACGAGCCGGTCGAACAGGCCGTGCCGCAGGCGCAGCCCGAACCCGGCGCCGCCGGTGCCCTCGGCGCGGCTCCATGCGATCGCGGTGTCGGCCGCGGCCTTGAAGATCTTGCCCTTGCCTTCGGCCGTGGCCCGCTGCACCGCGCCGTTGTAGACCTTCTCGAAGACCCTCGGCACGGCCAGCAGGAAGGTGGGTCCGAAGGACTGCAGGTCGGGGGCGACCTCGCGCAGGTTGGGGGAGTGGCCGAGCACCGCGCCGGTCTCCACGAGCACGACCTCGATGATGCGGGCGAAGCTGTGCGCGAGCGGCAGGAACAGCAGCCCCGCGCGGTCGGGCTTCTCGAACAGCCGCTCCAGCGGCCCGGCGACCACGTTGCGCGCGGTGAACAGCAGGTTGTCGTGGGTGAGCCGGCAGCCCTTGGGACGGCCGGTCGTGCCCGACGTGTAGATGATCGTGGCCAGGTCGGCGGCGCCCTGGGAGGTGCGGCGCTCCTCCAGGGTCTCGGCGGACACGCCGGCCCCGCTCTGGGTCAGCTCGCCGACGGCGCCGTCGTCGAAGCACCACACCGGAATCCGCTCGGGCAGCCCGGCGACGACCTCGGCGACGATGTCGCGGTGCTGGGCCTGCTCCACGAAGGCGGCCTTGGCGCCGCTGTCGGACAGGATCCAGGAGACCTGTTCGGCGGAGGAGGTGTCGAAGATCGGGACGCTGACCGCGCCCGCCGCCCAGATGGCGTAGTCGGCGACGGTCCACTCGTAGCAGGTGCGTGACATCAGGGCGATCCGGTCGCCGGGCATGATGCCCGCCTCGATCAGGCCCTTGGCCAGGGCGGCGACCTGGTCGCGGAACTCGCCCGCGGTCACCGCCGTCCAGGCGTCGCCGGACTTGCGGCGGATGACCACCCTGCCCGGTTCTTGTTCGGCTCGCTGGAATACCGTGTCTGTGCAGTTGGCGGCGGCCGGCACGTCCACCAGCACCGGGACGCTGTACTCGCGCACGGGTCACTCCTTGCGGGGCGGTCGATCTGTGCCTGGACGCTACCGCGATAAGTTACGACTGGGTAGAGTTCGTCATCTAGGCGTTACTAAGGGCGTTGACAACCTGACGACCACGTTACCAGCAGTCACTCCCGGTATCCGGCGCGCCGGAGACGGCTGATTAGGATGTCCGGCATGCGGGTCCATGTCGTGAGCGATGTGCACGGAAGGGCCGACGCGCTCGCCCGCGCCGGTGACGGCGCGGACGCGTTGATCTGCCTCGGCGATCTGGTCCTCTTCATCGACTACGACGACCACTCCCAGGGCATCTTCCCCGAGCTCTTCGGCGCGGCCAGGGCGGCCGAGTACATCGGCCTGCGCACGGCGGGCCGCTTCGACGAGGCGCGGACGATGTCGGCGGGGCTGTGGGGCTCGCTGGACGGCGACCCCGCCGAGCACATCGAGCGCATGGTCGAACGGCAGTACGCCGAGCTGTTCGCCGCCATGCCCACACCCGCCTACATGACCTACGGCAACGTCGACATCCCAAGGTTCTGGGCCGCGCACGCCCGCGAGGGACACCACATCCTGGACGGCGAGCGCGTCGAGATCGGCGGGCTGACCTTCGGGTTCGTGGGCGGCGGGCTGCGCACGCGGTACCGCACGCCGTACGAGATCGACGACGACGAGTACGCCGCGAAGGTGGAGGCCGTCGGCGAGGTGGACGTGCTGTGCTGCCACATCCCGCCCGCCGTGCCCGAACTGCTCTACGACGTGGTGGCCAGGCGTTTCGAGCGGGGCAGCGAGGCGACCCTCGACGCGATCAGGCGCACGCAGCCCAAGTACGCGCTGTTCGGGCACGTGCACCAGCCCCTGGCGTCCCGTACCAGGATCGGCCGCACGGAGTGCGTGAACGTCGGGCACTTCCGGGCCAGGCGCACCCCTTTCACGCTGGAGTGGTGACTACGTGACGCATGGGGGAAACGAGTACGGTTAGGCCATGGCTGATCGCACCACCTCATCCATCACGATCGGCGCAGACCGGCCGGCCATCATGGCGGTGATCGCCGACTTCGCTTCATATCCGGCATGGGCTCAGGTCAAGTCCGCCGAGGTGCTGTCAACCGGAGCGGACGGCCGCGCCGACCGGGTGCGCTTCGCCCTGGACGTCGGCGTGATCAGCGACTCCTACGTCCTGTCCTACACATGGCACGACGACGACGGCGTCGACTGGCGGATCGCCGAGCAGGGCGGCATGGTGTCCGGCCTGACCGGCAGCTACCGGCTCGCCCCGGCGGGCGGCGCCACCGAGGTGACCTACGAGCTGGCCGTCGAGCTGAAGGTGCCGATGATCGGCATGATCAGGCGCAAGGCCGAGAAGGTCATCGTGGACACCGCCCTGAAAGGGCTGAGAAAACGCGTCGAGGCGGCATGACCGGCCGCGACGGCGGGCCGCGCCGATGAGCGCGCCGCGCGTGCTGCTGTTCACCGGCAAGGGCGGGGTCGGCAAGACCACGGCGGCGGCGGCCACGGCGGTGCTCGCCGCCCGCGCCGGGCACAAGACGCTGGTCGTCTCCACCGACACCGCGCACTCCCTCGCCGACGCCCTCGGCGCCCCGGCCGCGCCCGACCCCGCCGAGATCGCGCCCGGCCTCTACATGCTCCAGGTGGACGCCCAGCGGGCCATGGAGCGGTACTGGGGCACGCTGCGGCACTATGTCCGCGACGTGTTCAAGGAACTCGGCATGGACGAGATCACCTCCGAGGAGATCACCGTCCTGCCGGGGGCGGAGGAGCTGATCGCGCTGCTGGAGCTGCGCGACCAGGCCGAGACCGGTCGCTGGGACGTCATCGTCGTGGACTGCGCGCCCACCGGCGAGACTCTGCGGCTGCTGGCGCTGCCCGAGGCCCTGGACTGGCACGTCGGCAGGCTCCTTCCGGCGGGCAGGCGGCTGTTGCGCGCCGCGTCGCCGCTGATCCGGCACGTGATGGGGATCAGCCCGCCCGGCGAGGAGGTCGTCGGGGTGGGGGAGCGGCTGCACCGCGGGCTGCTGGCGGTGCGCGAGCGGCTGACCGGCGAGAACGCCTCGGTGCGGCTGGTGCTCACCCCGGAGACGGTGGTGCTCGCCGAGGCCCGCCGTACGCTGACCTCGCTGAGCCTGTACGGCTACCGCGTAGACGCCGTCATCGCCAACCGGGTGTTCCCGGAGGAGGGCGCGGACGACTGGCGCAGGCAGTGGGTGGCCGCGCAGTCGGCCAGGCTGGCGGAGGCGGCGGAGTCGTTCGCGCCGCTGCCGATCCACCGCGTGCCGTACCTGGGGGAGGAGCCGATCGGGACCGCCGCGCTCGCCGGGGTCGGCGCGGCCATGTACGGCGATACCGACCCCTTCGCGCCGCCCGCCGGCGACCCGCCCCTGATGATCGGCGAGTCCGGCGAGCTGGTGCTCGCGCTGCCGCTCGCCGTGCGCGAGGAGGTCGATCTGGCCAGGAAGGGCGAGGAGCTCATCGTCACGGCCGGGGCGCACCGGCGGATCATCGCGCTGCCGGGGGCGCTGGCCCGCCGCCGGGTGAAAAGCGCCGCGCTCCTCGACGGACGCCTGCGGGTACGGTTCGAGTCAGGAGGGCTTGATGACTGAGAAGCGTGGCAACGACGAGAAGGCCTCCGCGGGCGGGTCCGGCACGCAGGACGCGTGGAGCGCGGAGGTAGACCAGATCGACGGCCCGACGGCCACCCCGGCCGACACCGAGCCTCGTGACGCTCAGGAGGAGGCTGCGGAGCCATCTGAGGCTTCCGGGGCTTCGGCGGCCGACGCGCGGGCGGCGGCGGAGGCCCGGGCCGAGGCGGCACGGCTGGAGGCGGCGGCGGCCGAGGAGGCCGCGGCACGGGCCGCCACCCGGGCCGAGGAGGCCCGGCGGGCCGCCTGGGAGCGCGACGTGGAGCGGGCCAGGGCCGAGGGCCGCGACCCGCTGTCGATGGTCGCGGGCGAGGCCCGGCGGCTGCTCGACTCCCTGCAGGACCGCGCGGCCCGGGAGATCGGCCGCGGCCTGCTCTGGGGCACCAGGAAGAGCATCGGCCAGATGCTCGGCGGCGGCGCCAAGCCCGAGCGGGAGCGCGATGTGTGGGAGGACGCCGTCTCCGACCACCACGAGGACGGCTACATCTGCCGCGCCTGCCCCGTGTGCCGGGTGATCGCCGCCCAGCGCGAGGCGGGCCGGGCGAGCACGAGCGCCGGCGCCGACATCGCCGACCACCTGGTGGCGGCGGGCGGCGAGTTGGTGACCGCGCTGCGCGAGGCCGTGGACGCCCTGGCGCGGCCCACCCCCGCCCGCAGGCCGCGCGAGGACCGTCCGGGCCAGGCCGACCGTGACGACCACGGCGACGTGGAGCACATCGACCTGGGCTGATCGCCCGGAGGAGCCCGGAGGAGAGGGTCGGGAGATGGCGCTGACCATCGGAGTCGACATCGGTGGCACCAAACTGATGGGCGGCCTGGTCGACGACGACGGGCGGATCCTCGCCCAGACCCTCCGGCCCACTCCCGCCGACGACCCCGACAAGGTCGCCGAGACGATCGCCGACGTGGTCAGGGAACTGGCCCACGGCCACGAGGTCGAGGCGGTCGGCCTGGGCGCGGCGGGCTTCGTGGACGAGTCCCGCGCGTTCGTGCGCTTCGCGCCCCACCTGGCCTGGCGAGAGGAGCCGCTGAGGGACAAGGTGGCGGCGCTGGTCGGGCTGCCCGTCACGGTGGAGAACGACGCGAACGCCATGGCCTGGGCCGAGGCGAGGCACGGCGCGGGCCGGGGCGAGAGCCATATCGTGTGCGTGACGGTCGGCACCGGCATAGGCGGCGGCATCGTGCTCGGCGGTGAGCTGTACCGGGGACGGTGGGGCATGGGCGCCGAGATGGGGCACATGCAGGTGGTCCCCAGGGGCCGCCTGTGCGACTGCGGAAACCTGGGCTGCTGGGAGCGCTACGCCAGCGGCGGCGCGCTGGTCGAGGAGGCCCGTGTGATCGCCGCCGCGGAGCCGCACCGGGCGGCGCTGCTGCTCGACCTGGCCGGGGGCTCGCCCGCCGACATCAAGGGCGAGGACGTCACCGAGGCGGCGCGGCGGGGCGACGACGCCGCGCTGACGGCCTTCGGGAGCATCGGCGACTGGCTGGGGCAGGGCATGGCGGATCTGGCCGCGGTGCTCGATCCGGGCTGTTTCATCCTCGGCGGCGGGGTGTCCCGCGCCGCCGACCTGTTCATCGACCAGGCCAGGCGGTCCTTCGCGCGGGCGCTGACCGGCAGCGGGCACCGGCCGGTCGCCGACATCCGCCTCGCCGAGCTGGGCGCCGCGGCGGGGCTGGTGGGCGCGGCCGGGCTGGCCCGCCGCCGGTGACATGGCCGAGATGGAGAAGCCTTTTCGACCGGTCGTCCGGAGATTGATGCTGGAAGTCCGGAAACGCCGGGTTTGGCCGCTTGTGGCCAGGACGCTGGCCGCTACCGTGCATGCCGGACTACTCTGCGTCGCATGACCATCAGGGTCGCGACGTACAACATCCGCTCGATGCGTGATGACGTGCCGGCGCTGGTCAGGGTCATCAGGGCGCTGCGCCCCGACGTCCTGTGCGTGCAGGAGGTCCCCCGGCTGTGGTGCTGGCGGCGCAAACGCGCCAGGCTCGCCGCGGAGACCGGGATGATCGTGGCCGCCGGACGGCGGCGCGGCGGCATGGCCGTGCTGACCGGCCCCGGCGTCCGCGTGCTGAGCGCCGAGACGCACCTGCTGTCCTTCCGCCTGTTCCTGGAACGCCGGGCGGTGGCGATCGCCGTGGTCGAGGCGGACGGCCTGCGCCTGGGGGTCGCGTCGGTGCACCTCGACCTCGACGTGGCCGCCAGGGCCCTGCACGCCGCCGAGGCGATCACGCTGCTTGAGGCGGCGGCCGAGCCGTACGACGCCGTGCCGGTGCTGGCCGGCGACATCAACGAACACGCCGACCGCGAGACCTTCCGCTACATCGCCGGACGGCTGACCGACTGCTACGCGCACGCTCCCAGGGGCGACGGCCTGACCTTCACCGCCAGGCGGCCGGGCAAAAGGATCGACGCCGTCTTCGCCGGGTCCGGTGTGTCCGTCGTGTCCTGCGGCGGGGCGGAAGCCGACCCCGCCGACCTGGCCGCCGCCACCGACCATCTTCCCGTCGTGGCCGAGCTGCGGGCCTCCTGAGCTCGGCGTTCGGCCGCACCGGAACGGCATCGGCGCGCGTTTAACCGGGTGGATGTCCACGCGCGGGAGATCGTGCCCGTACGATTTGCCTATGACCAGCCGCTCAGTGCGGCGTGTGGTGGCGGGTGTGGGAGCCGTGCTCCTCGCCGGGCCTGTCCTTCCTGGCATGTCGGCCGCCTACGCGCACGCCGATCCGCCGCGCCCGTCCGCCGTCGCCGAGTCGTGGCAGCGGTCCGAGCGCGTCCGGCTGCAGGGCGACGGTTCGCTGTCCGACGTGGCGGGCCTGTCCAGCACCGATGTGTGGGCCGTCGGCCAGCAGGACATCTGGGACGCCTGGGAGAACCGGGGGGCCATCGCGCACTGGGACGGCCGCGCGTGGACCCAGGTCGGCATCCGCAACGACGACACCGGCGCGGGCTACCTGCGCTCGATCGCCGCCGCCGCGCCCAACGACATCTGGACCGTGGGGGCGGGGCACGACGGCCTGCCGTACGTCGCCCACGGCGACGGCTCCGGCTTCGACCGGGTCGGTGTGGAACAACTGCGCGCGAGCGACTGGCTCGCCGGGGTGGCGGCGGTGCCGGGGCGGATGGTCGCGGTCGGCACCCGCGAGCGCAAGCCGCTGATCGTCACCCGATCCGACTCCGGCTGGCGCGTCGAGTCGGCCCGCGACGAGGGCACCCTGTACGGCGTGTCCCTGCAGCCCAAGGGCGACGGCTGGGCCGTCGGAGACGCCGACGGCAAGCCGCTGATCATGCGGCGCGGCTCCGGCGGCGGCGACTGGAAGACCGTCTCCGCCCCGCGCGTCGCCGGCGGATACCTGCGCGACGTCCACAGCGACGGCCCCAAGCGAGCCCTGGCCGTCGGCGGCGTCTACCTCGGCGACGGCAAGGTCTCGCCGCTGGCGCTGTCCTGGAACGGCAAGCGCTGGTCCGAGGTGCGCGTGCCCGACCGCGACGCCCGCCTGTACGGCGTGACCGGTGACGGCAAGGGCACCTACTGGATCTCCGGCTACGACCCCGGCAGGCCGGGACAGGCGTTCCTGCTGCGCCACCAGGGCGACACCACCGAGATCATGCGCGGAGAGCCCGGCAAGTCGCCCCGGACGATCAGGTTGCAGGCGGTCGGCCATCTGCCGGGCAGCCCCGGCTCGGTGTGGGCGGTCGGCCACGCCATCGACGACAAGGACGCCTACACCGACGTCGTGGAGCGCTTCGGCTCCGGCACATCCAAGGCGCTCGACGCCCCGTCGTCCGACGCCACGCCCGCGACGTCCTGACCCGCGCGGCCAGGCGCAGGACGGTCAGATGACGGCGCCGTCGTCCCAGCCGGAGTCGCCGGGCGGGCCGTCGCCCATGCGCACCACCAGGGCCACGAACCCGCCGATGAAGGCGGCCACGGCGGTGAACAGCGCCCACCCCGGCATATGCCAGCCGAGCACGGCGGCCAGCAGCAGATAGGCCGGGCCGCCGAAAAGGCCCGCCCAGGCGAGCCTGGTGGAGGCGTCGGCCCGGGGGAGCGGCGGCGGTGGCGGCGGCTCGTAGTGGCCCTCATCGGGCTCATCGGGCTCGTCCGCTTCGCCGTCAGGGACACGGTCGTCGGCGTCGGCGGGATCGCGCGTCGCGGTGCCGCCGGACGCGTCGGCCCCCGGGTCGTCGGCGTCGCGGCCGGACGCGCGCCTGACGGGTTCGGCCGGGAGGTTCTCGCTGTCCGGCCATGGCTGGCCGGCCGCGGTGTCCACGGCAGGCTCGTTGAACGAGGCGACGATCTGCCGCCAGACCTCGTCCTCGTCACTCTGGGGCGTCACGTACAGGGCCTGTCAGTCATCGCAGTCCCGTGCCTTCCTCCCGAGGCCGCCACCCCCATCGGCGATCAGTCCCTCTGTAAGGGTACCGAGGCGTGCGTCCTGATGAATTCCAGGCTCCCCGCGAAGATCTCGCCCGCGTCGTTGTCGAGCGTCGCCACATGGTAGCTGTCGGCCAGTTCGACGACGGAGAGGTTGCCGCCGGTCAGCCGCTCGCGGAGGATCCTGACACTGGTGGGCTTCACGACGTGGTCCTGGGGGCTGTGGTAGACCAGCAGCGGCTGGGTGACCAGGTTCAGCCGGGCCTGCACGAGCGACCACAGGCGGGGCAGGGTGGCCGCCGCGCGCACCGGGGTGCGCGAATAGGCCAGTTCGGTCACCCCCGGCCGCTTGATGTCCCCGGCGACGCCGGGCACCGAGGGCAGCACCAGTTTCAGCAGCGGGGCCAGGCGCAGCAGCGGGACGTCGCTGGTGATCGAGGGGTTGACCGCGACGACGCCGCGCACCGCCGGGCCGTGCACCTCGGCCAGGCGCAGCGCCAGGCAGCCTCCGAGCGACAGCCCGCACACGAAGACCTCGGCGCACCGCCCGAGCAGGTCGGCGAAGGTCTTGTCCAGCTCGGCGTACCAGTCCTCCCAGCGGGTCCGGCTCATCTCCTGCCAGGTGGTGCCGTGGCCGGGCAGACGGGGCAGCGCGACGGTCAGGCCGGCGGCGGCCAGGTGCTCGGCCCACGGCCGCAGCGACTGCGGCGTGCCGGTGAATCCATGACAGAGCAGGACACCGACCGGGCCTCCCTCGCGGTGGTACGGCTCGGCGCCGGGCAGGACGGGCATCGCGCGCCTCCTCTGGCAGTTCGCCCGATATTCGCATGAGACACACCCGTTTGGGGAGAGGAACGGCGGTTCGGCGTGGTGAGACTTCCCGGCCGGAAGATGGGAAGATATCTGCTTGCCCCACCGGCACCGATCCACGGCGTGTTCCCCTGCCCGGGATCGATGGCGGAACCCGATGCCGAGAAGAGGTGCCCGGAGTGTTCTACTGGGTGGTCAAGGCCATCTTGGCGCCGATCCTGCACCTGGTGTTCCGCCCATGGGCGGAGGGAGTGGACAACGTTCCGCGCGAAGGGCCGGTGATCCTGGCGGGCAACCACCTCTCCTTCGCCGACCACTTCTTCGGCGCGCTGTTCCTGCCCAGAAAGGTGATCTCGCTCGGCAAGGCCGAGTACTTCACCGGCACCGGCCTGAAGGGTCTGCTCAGCCGTCTGTTCTTCTCCGGGGTCGGCACCGTGCCGATCGACCGGTCGGGCGGCAAGGCCAGCGAGGCGGCGCTGCGCACCGGGCTGCGGGTGCTGCGCGCGGGCGACGTGCTGGGCATCTACCCCGAGGGCACGCGCTCGCCCGACGGCCGCCTCTACAAGGGCAAGACCGGGGTGGCCAGGCTGGCGCTGGAGTCGCGGGTGCCGGTGATCCCTTGGGCCATGGTCAACACCTTCGAGATGATGCCCCCGGGGCGTCCGCTGCCCAAGCTCGGCATCCGGCCCGGCGTCCGGTTCGGCAAGCCGCTCGACTTCTCCCGCTTCTACGGCATGGAGGACGACCGGCTGGTGCTGCGCGCGGTCACCGACGAGATCATGTACGCGCTGATGGAGCTGGCCGAGCAGGAGTACGTGGACAAGTACGCCGCCAGCGCCAAGATCGAGATGGTCAAGGCGGCGCGCGAGGCCAAGGCGGCCGAACAGGGCCGGGCCGCGAGCTAGACGGCGCCGCCGCCGACTGCCGGTAGCGCTCCGTAGCATGGCCTGCATGGCGAACCTGCTCTACTCGGGCACCATGTCGCTCGACGGGTTCATCGCGGGGCCCGGCGGCGACATGTCCTGGCTGACCAGAGCGCGTCGCCCAGCGCGAAGAGCCCCGGGCGACCGCCATCTGGACCCGCGTGGTCTTACCCCGGCCGGGAGTAGCCCGCCGCACGGTTCAGCAGCTCCTGGGTCGCCGCCAGATAGCCCGCGTGGAACCGCGTGCGCGCGCCGAGCTGTTCGCACAGGGCCTGCACGCGCCGCTGCACGGTACGCGAGCTGAGCCTGAGCTGCCGGGCGATCGTCTCGTCCTTCATGCCGCCCGCCAGCAGTGTCAGCACGTCGGTGTCGGAGTGCCGGGGCCACGACTCGCCCTCTGGCTCCGCGCCGGGCGTCAGGCGCAGCGGCACGGCCGAGCGCCACAGTGCCTCGAACAGCGCCACCAGCGCGTCGAGCAGCGCCGAGGGGTGCACGACGAGGGCGCTGCCGTCCGCCTCGTCCTGTTCGGAGACCAGCGGGAGCATCGCGGTCCGCCCGTCGGCGATGGCCAGCTTGAGCGGAACGTCCCCGAGCCGGGCCTGCTCGCCGTCGGCGATCGACCGGCGCGTGTGCTCCAGCATCCCCGGCTCGTCGAAGGCGCGCGGGCCGTATACGGCCCGCGCCTGCGCCCGGCGGTCACCACGCCGTCGCCGATCCTCGCCCTCGTCGGTGATGTCCATCGCGTACGGCGGATGCACCAGCACCAGGATCTCGTCGGCGGCGTTGTGTTCGAGCTGCAGGAACCGGCGGGCGACCGCCTCGCGGCCGGTCACCACCTCCAGCACCTCCTCCGGGTGGTTGCCCACCCGGCCCGCGACCTCGGTGGCGAGCAGGGCCACGGCGGCCCGGCTGTGCGTGATCTCCTCGTGGCGGCGGGCCACCAGGATGTCGACGGCCACGCTGGGCGGCGTGGCGAGCAGCCGCAGCGGCCTGCCCGCCACCCGGGTCACCAGGCCCAGGTTCTCCATCCGGGGCAGCATCCGCCGGATCGCCGCGACCGAGGCCCCGGTCTCCGCCGACAGCTCGCTGAGCGTGGACGGCCCCTGCCGCAGCAGCGCGCGGTAGCCGGTCTCTTCGGCGGCGCCGACTCCCAGGCCCTCCAGCAACCGGCGTCCTGCCATGTCCTCTTCCCCCATGGTTGGTGAGCGTAGAGAGTGTCACTCTACTCAGACCGTCGGGTTCACGACATGTCAGGTTCTCGCCACCGCTTGGCAGGGCCGGAGTCGGAGCCGATTCCGCCTCCTAACGCTTCCAGAACGGCCGCGACGGCGTGCCGCCGCCCACCTGCCGCAGCGGCCCCGGCGACGGCGCGTCGCTACCGGTGAGGCGTGTGAGCAGCGCGAACGTCCGCCGCCACAGGTCACGTGGGTCGGCACCGGAACGCTCGGCCGCGCTGAGCTCCACGGCCAGGGCGGCCATCTCCTGGTGCCCGGCCAGGTAAGTGGCCAGCGCCCCCAGGCGGCTGCCCAGGTCGGACAGGTAGCGCAGCAGCGCTGGGCGCGGCAGCGACTCGGCCGCCCGCAGCCGCTCCAGCTCCGCGAGAAGCTGGGGCCTGATCGAATCCAGCGCGTGCCCCACCGGCATGCGCGGAGTGACGGGCCCGGCGAACCCGCGCCGGGGCATGGGGGCGGACGCCACCGGAGGCTGGAACGAGGCCGGAACCGGAGGGGGCCCGGCCGGATCGCCGGGGTCGAACGCCTCGGGGAACGCGCCACCGGGCGGAGCGGGCGCCGGAGCGGCGAAGGACGCGGCGGCCATGGCGTAGCCGCCGATGGCCATCGGCGGCGCGCCCGCCATGCGCGGGTCCCAGCCGCTGGGCGGCTCCACCGGCTGGATCACCCGGTGCTCGGGGCCGCCCTCGGCGACCACCCGGGAGTCGATCGCGACGAAGGCGGTGAACCGGCACAGCACGCCGAACTCCAGCGACGTGTCCACGATGGCCTGCTCGACCGACTCGTCACCGGTCGCGTAGCGGTCCTCAAGCGCGCGCAGGCGGGCCCGCGCCCAGATCGCCCGGATCGCCGGGTTGCCGGTGCGGGCGCCGGTGACCCGGCTCTCCCAGGGCTGGCCGTCGGCCGTCAGCCCGTGCACGGCCAGGACGGCCTGCGCGCCGTCCGCCGCCCGGTAGCGTCCGGTGACCGACAGCGGGACCCCGGGAAACAGCGAACCCGGGCGGGTCACCGTGTCCGGCACCAGGTCGAAGCCCTCGGCCTTCAGCGACAGGTCGGTGACCAGGGGCGCGCCGATCCGGCGGTGGATCTGCTCCATGGCCTCGTCCAGCCGGTCCTCGGACTCGACCAGCTCGCAGCGGCCACCGCCGAGGCCGGCCAGCCGTCCGAGGAAGCCCGCGTTGACGGCCCGGTCGATGCCCACCGTGTGCACCCGCACGGCCGCCAGGCCCGCGCCGGTGCGCTCCAGGATCTGGTCCTCGTTGCCCACCTGGCCGTCCGTGACCAGGACCAGCACCCGGTCACGCGCGCCGTCGCCGAGCAGGCCGAGGGCCTCCTGGAGGGGCGCGAGCATCTCCGTGCCGCCCCGCGCGTCGAGCCTGGCCAGATGCTCCACGGCCCGGTAGCGGTTGCGGTCGGTGGCCTCCGCCAGGCCGGGGGGCAGGTCGTCGGGGCGCTCCACCACCGTGTCGAACGACAGCACCGCGAAACGGTCGCCCGCCGTCAGCGTGTCCACGATCCGGGCGGCGGCGCGCCTGGCGGCCACCATCTTCCAGCCGCCCATGCTGCCCGAGCGGTCGAGCACCAGGACCACGTCGCGCGGCGCGCGGACGGCCTCGGCCGGGGCCGGCAGCAGGGTCAGCGCGAACGTGCCCTGCCCGGCCGCCGTCTCGCCTGGGGTCTCGTCGGGGACCAAGGCCAGGGAGGTCGAGGCGTCGAAGTACAGGCGCAGGATGAAGTCGCGGTCCAGCCGCTCGCCGGGCCGCAGGCTCACGTGGGTGCCCTCGGCGTTCACCTCGTGCAGGCTGGAGCGCATCTCGCGCAGGTCGAGCCCGGCCGGGTCGACGTTCACAGCGAGCGAGAGCCGTACCGGGTTGGGGAAGCCGGGCAGCAGCACCGGCGGCGAGATGCGCGAGGCGTCGGGCACGGCGTCGGTGTCGGGCTCGGTTCCCGTCCCCGCCGAAGGCCCGTCCAGCGGCGTGCCCGGGATGTAACGGGGGGCGACCACCAGCGGGAAGCGGAACGTCGCCGCGCCGTCCTCGTACGGCAGCGGCTGGCTCAGCGTCAGGAACACCCGGACGCTCTCTCCGGGCACGATGTTGCCGACCCTGATGGTGAAGACGTCGGGACGGTCCTCCTCGGCGATGGCCGCCCGCTTGCCCTCGGCCAGCGCCCGGTCGTAGTCCTGCCGGGCCTGGCCGCGCTCCTTGAGCAGCCCTTCGACCACCCGGTCGTCGGCCTCCATTCGGAAGGCGGTGACGGCGGCGCGGTCGGGCAGCGGGAAGACGTAGGTCGCCTCCAGCGGCACGTCGAACGGGTTGCGGAAGCCCTGGACGACCTCCACCCCGGCGATCAGGCCGGCCACCCCGGCGGTCACGTCGACACTTTCCAATGGCAGGTTGCCCCGCTCGGTGCGCAGCGCCCCGAAGCCCGCGTCGGGGACAGGGAGGCATTCCTCCGGCCGCAGCGGGGTGATCGGAACAGTCATGCGGTGCTCCCTTCCGAAGGAGGGTCGATGTCCGGATGATCGGGGAGATTGGAAAAGTCAGTGATGCCCTGGTATTTCGGGCCGTTCTGATGGGCGATCCGGGCGGACGGCGCGGCGGCCACGGTCAGCCCTCGCTCGGCGAGCACGGCCAGCAACGGCCCGGCCGCCTCGGCGATCGCCGCCACATCGGCGGCCGACGGCGCCCGCTCCGCCCCGTCGAGCAGCAGCACCACCCCTGGCGCCAGCCGTACCCCCTGCACGGCCCGCACCCCGCCGTCGAAGGCGACGGCCGGAAGGCTCTGCGGCGCGCCTGCCAGGAAAGGGTCTGCCTGGGCTGCCGGTTCCACGGGGGGTGACCCTCCCGGTGAGGTCCAGAATCTGGCGCGCCGGGGCGCGGCGTCGGCCGTCGCGGTCGGGGCGATGTCGGGAGCGGGGGTTACCCCGGCGAGTGAGGCGAGGTGGGAGTCGGTGGCTCCCGCCAGGTGGACCTGGATGTCGGCGATCGACATGCCCCCGGCCTGGAGGCGCTTGATCGCGACCAGTTGGAGCAGGTGCCGCCGTCCATAGCGGGCGACGCGGCCCCGGCGGCTCAGCGGGGGATCGATCAGGCCGATCGTCGTGTACCACCTGATCAGCCGCTCGCCCGGCACCTCGCGGATGCGCCCGTTGACGGCCCCACGGCCCGCTGTCTCCTCCCCGCCGCCGGCCCTGGCGGCATCGCCCGGCGCGGCGCGCAACGTGTCCGCCGCGCGCTCGGCCAGCTCGCCGATTGTCCAGGTTTCGCTCATACCGTGATAGTGACACTGTAACTATGACAGTGTCAACCGGGTGCATACCTGTGGAAGGTCCGGGTAGGGGCGCGCTTGCCGTATGAGGCTGATATCAAGGCAAAGGGGGAGGACACATCATGGCCGCAATCACCGGCAGTCTGCGGCAGGGTGAGAAGAAGGCCGTCGCTGAGGCCCTGCAGGGCGCGCTCATCGACATGATCGACCTGTCACTGCTGGGCAAGCAGGCCCACTGGAACGTCATCGGTCACCACTTCCGCCCGCTGCACCTGCAACTGGACGAGATCGTCGCGCTGGCGCGCGAGCACACCGACGTGATGGCCGAGCGTGCCGTTGCCCTCGGACTCAACCCGGACGGCCGGGCCGCGACCGTCGCGCGCGCCAGCGAGCTGCCCCAGCTCGAACTGGGCTGGATCAACGACGGCAAGGTCGTCGCGGCGCTCACCGACGTCCTGGAGGGCATCGTCAAGCGGATGCGCGAACGCGTCCGCGCGACCGAGGAGCCCGATCCGGTGACCCAGGACCTGCTGATCAAGGCTACCCAGGATCTGGAGAAGCAGCACTGGATGATGCAGGCCCAGCGCTGACGACAGCGGCCCGGCCGGGCGGAAGCCCGTGGCCTCACTTTCGGCGGCGGCATCATCGAAAACCGGCGCCGACTCCGACCGCATCGCTCGGGCCCGGGCGGAAGGGCTGACACCGGCTGGCCCCATCGTTCCCGGCAGGCTCGCCTTGCGGTGACCGACTCCCACGACCCATCGCGCCGACACCCGGTCATCCACGCCCGCCAGCAGGCGGTTCGAAGCCCAAGATCGCGCGGGCGGCGCGGCGAGCGGGGATGTGGGTGTTCCGAGCGTGGGGGTTTGGGGTGAGGTGGGTGGGGGGAGGGGTTGGGTTTTCGTGTGGCGTTAAGGCCGGAGGGGGTGTGGAGGTATCCGTCTGTTAACGCGGTGGGGATCGAATCGGTCTGACCGGTGGCCCGCGGCGTAGCGTGGCCGTGAAGACGTCGCAACCCCGGACATGTGGAGGCGGGTCCCGATGCTGCGCCGGACGTTCGTCAGTACCGGCCCGTTCGCCGCGCAGGCGCTGAGCGGGGCGCTTTGGCGTGCCGCCGGTCCGGGGCGTGGGGGGTCGGGGCCGCGGGAGGATCCGCATGGGCCGCTGGAGCCTCCGGACTCGCATGGGATGGCCCTTCCGGCGGGCTTTTCGGGACGGGTCGTCGCCCGGTCCGGGCATCGGGTGGGCGGGCTGCGGTGGCATGCCTCGCCGCACGGCGGTGCCTGTTTCCCCGATGGCGAGGGCTGGATATACGTGTCCAACTCCGACGTCCCGGTGCTCGGTGGGGCGTCCGCGATCAGGTTCGCGCGGGACGGCGAGGTGCGTGACGCCTACCGCATCCTGTCCGGTGCCGACTTCAACCGGGGCGGGGGCGCGACCCCATGGCGTACCTGGCTGTCCTGTGAGAGTTCCGGCCGAGGGCGGATCTTCGAGTGCGACCCGTACGGTGTGCGCGCCGCCACCCCCCGCCTGGCCATGGGCAGGTTCAGGCACCAGGCCGCCGTCTGCGACCCCGAGCGGTACGTCGTCTACCTGACCGAGGACGAGGAGGACGGCTGCCTCTACCGGTTCCGCCCCCTTGACTGGGGCGCGCTCATCGAGGGCCGCCTGGAGGTGCTGTGCGGCGGGCCGGGGCCGGTCGTCTGGCGTCCGGTGCCGAGCCCGGCGGCGCTGTTCACCCCGGCGCGCGGGCAGGTGCCCGGTGCGGCCCGTTTCGTCCGCGCCGACGGGTGCCACTACGCGAACGGCGTGCTGGCCTTCGCCACCGCCGACGGCCGGATCTGGTCGTACGACGCCGAGGAGGAGCGCCTCGACGTCGTCGACGCCACCAGGGGCGGCCTGCCGGAGATCAACATGATGACCCCCGAGGGCGGCGCGGGGCCGCTGCTCCGGCTGATCGGGCAGGGCACGCCCGAGATCACCGGCCCGGCGTTCTCGCCGGACGGACGCCGCCTGTACTTCTCCGTGCCACGACCCGCGGAAGGTGGAGTGACCTACGAGGTCACCGGCCCCTTCCGGCCCTGAGGTCGTCGGACGCCCGGACCGGACCGGCCGCGCGGCCTGGTCGCGGCCGGTCGATCCGGGTCCTAGTACTGCAACGGCACTTGAGGGAGTGGGTGGCCGCGGCTGCGGTACTGGGAACGGCGGGCCTGGGCCTGTCGGTGGCGCCGCCATCGTGACCAGGCGAGAACGTGGTCGAGTGAATGCCGGGGTTGCAGGAGAAGCCGGACCAGCAGACGCCGGATTTCGTTGACGGTCAAGGGGATGAGATCATGATCGTCTGGTGGGGTGTCGGCTCCTGCCCGGCCTCGTTTGCCTGAGCCGCGGCAGCCGCCAGAAAGGCGTGGGCCGGCATCGACAAGGTGATGTGCCGGTACCACCCGGTGTAGCCACGCACCTGATAGTGGTCCATCCCGGCTTCGTTCTTGGCCGCCTGGAAGCACTCTTCGATGGCCCGGCGCGATCCGGCCACCCGCAGCAGCCGATCCAGAGTGGTGCGGGCAGGCCCGTAGCACACGTAGTAGGCGATGTCGTCGTTGGTAAGGGAGCGGCGGGCCAGTCGATCAACGAGGTGGTGGCGGCGAGCGCGTCGATTTGCGGCCAAGCCGTTGACCAGGGCAGCGCCGCGGTGGGTGGCGGTGGCCATCGCGGTCACGTGCCGCTCGTGTCATCGGCGCGCCGCTCGGCAGCCGGCTGTGCCTCGCGGGCGGCGTCGAGCGCTTCACCGTGCCTGCCGGGGAACGGCCTACGTGCTCATGGTCCATAGCGTCCCCGCGCCGAGCATGGTCCTCGGAAGCCATCGACGATTGGGGGAGTAGACGTTGCCACCGGGCGAGCGTTGCGGCGATGCTTGCGGCGTTCAATGCCTCCTCCGATCTGGTATGCGCGGGCCATGGTCCGCGGCTCGCGCCAGTCGGTGCGCCTGCCTGCGGTCATCGTCGGCTGGGATTCCCGCATCATGCTGATCTTCTTCATGTCGGCTGGGCGGGTATGCGGTAATCGGTCTTGCCGGATGGCATTGATCCTGCCTTCCCTTGCGGTGGGCTTGCCGTCCCACGCGTTGTACGGGTCGGCCCGGTACAACGCGCCCACCGTGGTCACGCCGTTCAGTCGCACGGTGCCGGCTGAGGTCGCCGAGCGGGACTTCTCAGAGCTTCGTTGATCCGCAGCCCCACATCGGCGACCAGCCGCGCGACGGCGTAGTTGCGGGCGGCCGGAGCGAACTTGCGGCAGGTGACCAGGTCCTCGCGCGCCATCCGGAGCACAACTGCTCGACCTCCGCTTCCGACGGCGGGATCCGCAGCAGCGGGTCGACCGAGGCCTTGGGCCGGTTCATCTCATCCAGCGGGCACTCGATCACGTGTCCGGTGATGTTGTGCAACTCGATGCGATGGCGCAGCTCGAGGAACTGGAAGTAGACCGTCAGCGCGGCCGCCCGGCCGGTGCGCGTGGAGGGCCTGGCGTCGCGCAGGACCTTGCCGAAGTAGGCGTCGGCGTCGGCCGGCTGCATCTCCCACAGTGGTCGGCCGAACCAGGCTCGGATCAGCTCCAGATGGTTGGTGTCACTGCGGATGGTGCTGTCGGCCAGGCCGGCCGAGGCGCGCAAGCAAGAACCCAGCCAGCACATGGGTCTCGAAGTCGGCGAGCTCCTCCACGCTCGCCGGGGCGCGGTGCTCACGCAGATCGCGTACGACTGCCAGCGTCAACCCGCACCTCCCGACTTCACCCCAGCCGCTGTTCCGTCACCCCAGTGACAGTTGTTTCACGGAGAGTGAAGCTACTTCAGGTGACCGTGATCCATCTGGAAACCTGAGAAGACCCAGCTCGCAGGCCAGGAAGGGGGAAGTCGAGGAAGATCCAACGAACTCGACTCAAGAACCATTGCTTACCCTACCGGGCTGGGCGGGCGATCAGCGCCTCTATGCCGTCCAGCAAGAGGTCGAGGCCGAACCGGAAGTCGGCGTCCTCCGTCCAGCCGGTGGAGTCCCCGAGCAGGCCGGAGCGCATCATGGCCGACAGTGCCGGGTACGTCTCGGGGTCCAGGACCTCGGTGAGTATCTCGCCGTACTCGGTGGCTCCCTTGGCCCTGGCCGCGAGCTCCTTGCCGCCGGCGCCGAGCGAGTGCGTGAGTGTGGCGTCGGTGAAGGCGTAGCCGGTCAGCACCGTGGCGGCGTTGAACTTCTGGCCGTCGTCCAGCCCGGTACCGGACAACGCGTCCAGGGCCCGGTCAAGCCAGAGCAGTCGCCGCGGACCCATGGGCGGGGTGCTCTGGCGCAGGTCCAGCAGCCAGGGCCGGGACAGCAGGAGGTCGCGGGTGAGCCGGGTCCACGTGGCGAGGTAGGCGCGCCAGGACAGGTTCTCGCGTTCGGGCGGTGGGGGCACGGCGCTGTCGGCCATGACGGTCAGCAGTTCGTCCTTGCTGCCGACGTACCGGTAGAGCGCCATCGGAGCGACTCCCACCTGGGCGGCGACGTTGCTCATGGAGACGGCGGCCAGCCCCTCGGTGTCGGCGATCTCGATGGCGGCCATCGTGATCGTGGCCAGGTCCAGGCGCGGCCTCGGGCCTCTGCGCGTGGTGGGTTCGCGGTCCCACATCCGCGCCACGACGGGTGGCAGCTCTGCCATGGAACATCCTCTCGAGCGGCCGGAATCTGTGTACGTCATATAGCATAGTAATCGTGTATGTCGTACAGAGTAGGCTGTACAGATAAGGGAGGCGTCATGGAGATCCGTACGTTCGCACGGAGTGACCGCGCCGAGCTACGCGAGCTGTTCGAGCGCGTGGGCGAGGGCGCTCCCACGGCGTCGCTGTGGGGGCACGTGGACTCGGAGGCGGCCGTCTACCTGGACCCCTATATGGAGCTGGAGCCGGATTCGCTCTTCGTCGCCGTCGCCGGGGGCGCCCTGGTGGGCTACCTGACGGGGTGCCTCGACAGTGCGAGGTTCCCCGGGGAGGGCGAGCGCATGGAGCAGGCGATGCGGACCTACCGGCTGGTCTTCCGACCCAGGCCGGCGGCCTTCTTCGCGCGCAGCCTGGCCGATCTGGCGTGGGCCGCGATCCGCAGGGAGCCTGGCGTCGGCGAGTTCGCCGACGCCAGGTGGCCCGCGCACCTGCACATCAACGTGGCACCCGAAGCGCGAGGGACAGGTGCCGCCGACGGGCTGATGAGCCGGTGGCTTGACAGGCTCAGGAAGGTCGGATCTCCCGGCTGCCACCTGCAGACCCTGGTCGAGAACACCCGGGCGGTGCGGTTCTTCGAGCGCATGGGCTTCGCCGAGCACGGCCCGGCACCACTGGTTCCCGGCCTCCGCCACGACGGCCGACGGGTCCACCAACGGACGATGATCTGGAGTGCCAGCCGCACTGCCGAGGAGGCAGAGGCCGAAGCGCGGACGTCCGCCACGCCTCAATAATCCCGGGCCGCACCGCCTGGTGTCCCACTCTGACGCCGGCCGGCGTCCTTCGTCGCAGGCTCCGAGCGCTTCCCCACATCTCGGTGGACGGGGACGTTCGCCCCATTGATCGGCCGATGGAAGCCGCCCTCGTTATCGTGATCACATGGGGGATGACGACGTACGGTTCAGCGTTCTTGGACGGCTCGAAGCCACGGTCGGCGACTGGCCGGTGCGGCTGGGCGGTCCACGGTCCGGGCGGTGCTGGCCATGCTGGTGGTTGCCCGCGGCCAGGTGCTCAGCATCGACCGGCTGGCCACCGCCTGGGGGCAGAACCCGCCAGCGACCGTACGCAACCAGGTCATGATCGCGGTGGCGGCCCTACGCAGGGAACTGCGCAGAGCCGGCGCCAAGTCGGAGATCATCAGAACCGAAGGGTCCGGTTACCGGCTGGCCTGCGGCCGGGTGGACACCCAGGACGCGGAGCAGTGCATCGAGTTGGGCCGGCAGGCCGCCCAAGCCGGGCGGCAGGGCGAGGCCGCCGGCCTGCTGGGTCAGGCTTTGACACTGTGGCGCGGCCCGGTGCTCGGCGACCTGGAACTAGAGGAGACGGCGGCCTTCGTCGGCCGATGGCAGGAGCTGCGCCTGGCCGTCCTCGAAGAGCGGGCCGAACTCAACCTCGCCCTCGGCCGTCATCGAGAGGTGGTCGGTGAGCTGTCAGAGCTGCTCGCCGAGCATCCGCTGAGGGAACGGGTGCGGGGGCTGCTCATGACCGCACTACAAGGCTCCGGACGGCGATCCGACGCGCTGGAGGTATATCGCGAGGGGCGAACCCTGCTGGCGGACGAACTCGGCCTCGACCCCGGGCCCGAGTTGCGTCGGCTGGAGGCGGCCATCCTCGCCGACTCCGCCGACCTCGGCCCCCTCCACGGAGGTGAGGAGGTGAGGCAGGCACCCGCCGAGCTGCCCGCCGACGTGACCGGCTTCGTGGGGCGCGAACGCGAACTGGACCTGCTGCGCCGCCACGCCTTCTCCGGGGAAGCGCCCACCGTCACGACCGTCACCGGCGCCGCCGGGGCGGGCAAAACCGCCCTGGCCGTGCGGTTCGGCCGTCTCGTGGCCGAGGAGTTCCCCGACGGCCAGCTCTATGTGGATTTGCGTGGGCACGCGCCCCGCCCGCCCACGGCTCCGCAGGAGGCACTCGTACGGATGCTTGGCTCGCTCGGAATACCTCCCGAGCGGATCCCCGAACAGGAAGAGGCGGCGGCTGCCCTGTACCGCTCACGCCTGTCGGGCCGGCGGGTACTGGTGCTGCTCGACGACGCGCGGACGGCCGAGCAGGTACGGCCCCTGTTACCCGGCGCTACCGGTTGCCTGGTGCTCGTCACCAGCCGCAATATGCTCGCCGGGCTGACCGTCTCCCACGGCGCCCGACACCTGTCACTCGGCGTGCTCGACCACGGCGAGGGCATCCGGCTGCTGGCCTCCGTGATCGGGGATCAGCGGCTGTCCGCCGAACCGGAGGCGGCCGAGAGGATCGTGGAGCTGTGCGGCCACCTCCCGCTGGCTCTGCGCGTGGCCGCCGCCACGCTGGCGACGCGCCCGCGCAGGTCGCTGGACGAATACGCCATGGCGTTGTCCGCCCGAGGGCTCGACGTGCTGTGGATCGACGGCGACGTGGCGGTCCGGGCGGCGTTCGAGTTGTCGTACGCGGGATTGGCGGAGGCGGAGCGGCACGTGTTTCGGCTGCTGGGGCTGGTCCGAGGGCCCGACATCACCGCGCCGGCCGTCGCCGCCCTGGCGGACGTCGACACCGCCGAGGCCGAACGACTCTTAGACCACCTCGCCGCCGCCCACCTCATCGAGGAGCACCGGTCGTACCGGTACGCCTGCCACGACCTGCTCCGCCAATACGCCGGAGAGCTCACGCTCCGCGACGACGGCCCCGCAGCCGGGGGCCAAGCCCTCCAACGCCTCGGCGACTGGTACCTGACCGAGGCCGTCGCCGCAGCGGAGAGCGCCTATCCCTCGATCACCCGCCTGCCGCCCCCCGTCACCTCCGGGAACAAGCCCCGCGCCGAGGCGATGGCCTGGCTCGCCGCGGAACAGGCCAACCTCGTCGCCTTCGCCCTGCACGCCGCCGACACCGCCGATGCCGTCCGCCCCTCTTCGGCCGCCCGCCGGCCTCCGATCAGCGGGCCCAGGCGGCACACCTGGCTGATCGCCGACGCCCTGCGCGGTCACTTCGTGCACCACACCGCTACCAGCCTGGCCGACATCGTGGCGCTCTCCGACGCTGCGGTGCACGCGGCCATCATGGAGGACGACCCGCTCGGACTGGCGGCGGCGCACCTCTGTGCGGGCGCGGCCGCTCTCTGCCGTGCCCGCTATGCCGCCGCCCGTGTCGCCTGCGAACTGGCCGTTCAGCACAGCGAGCGCGTGGGCTGGTCCGCCGGCGCCGCCGCCGCACACAACAACGCCGCCGCCGCCTGCCACGACCAAGGCGAGCTGACCCTCGCCATCGACCATCTCGTCAGGTCCATGGAGCTCAACCGTGAGATCGGCGACACCTACGGCGAGGCCCACGCCATGGGCAATCTAGGCGCCGTATGCCTGGAATGCGGCGACCTGGAGACCGCGGAACGGCACCTGCGCGACGCCCTCGCCCTTCATCGCCACCTGCGCGACAGCGCGGTGAGCCACTCCCTCAACGAGCTCGCGACCGTCCGGCGTCTCAGCGGCGACCTCGACGAGGCGCTGGCCCTTGCCACCGAGGCACTCGGTCACGACCGCGCGAGTGGGCTGCACGTCCCCGAGGCCAAGAGCCTGACCACGCTGGCGGAGATCCACCGTGACCGAAGGCGTCTCGATCTCGCCCTTGAGGCCGCGGTCACGGCCGGCGAGCGCGCGGAAGGCGCGCGCCACGTCTACGCCCTGTGCCGTGCCACGTATGTCCTCGGCACCGTTCAGGCGCTGACTGGAAATCACGGCGCGGCCCTCGACGCCCACCAGCAAGCGCTCAGCTACGCCGTCACCGCAGGCATGCGGCATCTGCAGGTCAGGCCACTGCTCGGCCTCGCCCGCGCGCACGCCGACCTCGGCACGCGCGACCGCGCTCTCCTGTACGCCCGTCAAGCGTTGGACCAGGCGTCCTCGATGGGCTCCCGCCTCCTGGAGGACCTGGCACTGTCACTGTTGGCCGACCTCGAAGGCGAGCCATGGCCGGCGAGCACCCGTAACGGGGGTCAGGACGTGGCGGCTCCCACCAGCGCGGAAACCCCCTGAATCCTTGATCGACTTTCAGGGATGTGGTGTCTCAGGAGCCATATTGTGCGCTTTTGAACGTGGCTGGCGGGAGAAGATGTGCCGCTGAGCGCGGCCGAGCGCGCGCAGATGACGCCGACCGAACGGATCGAGGCGGTCAACGCCGCCCGGCACACCTTGGTCCAGGCTGCCACCGGCCTGGTGGTCATCGGCGGCGTGGTCTTCACCGCCCAAGGGCTCTGGTACACCGCCGCGTCCCTGGACCCCGGCCGCCAGGCCCAGTCCGTCGCCGAACAGGGCCAGATCACCGACCGCTACACCAAGGCCGTCGAGCAGCTCGGATCGGCCAAGACCGACGTGCGGCTGGGCGGTATCTACGCCCTGCAGCGCCCGGCCGCCGACTCCCCTCGTGACAAGGACACCATTCGCCAGGTGCTGGCCGCTTCGTCCGCGGCCACGACAGCGGCGCGTACCTGTACGCCGCGGACCTGAGCGGCGCGTACCTGGACGGCGCGGACCTGAGCGGCGCGGTGCTGAGCGGCGTGGACGTGCGCGGCGTCCGGGGCGTGACCGAGGATGAGGTGCGGAAGGTAGCCATAGTCGATGAGCGCACGACGTTCAGCTGATCGCCACAGCGCCCTCATGCGGGACGTGCGGGCAGGAGTTCGCGCCGCCGCAGTGACATCCCAGGCAGATGGACACGGGACCACAGAGCTTCTGTGGTCCCGTACTGCTTCCGCGCTCGCGTAGTCGCATAGGCATGTGTGAGTCGCCTCATACTCGCCTCAACTCAAGTACACACGGGGATGAGGCGTTTCATCGGCGGCTCCTCCATGAGTATGCGACCCGGCCGGGTTACCGTGACCGCGTGTTCACACTCGCCGTTTTGAACCAGAAGGGCGGGGTCGGCAAGCCCGCCCCCACGCTCAACGTCGCCGGCGCCCTGGCCGAACTCGGCTATCGGGTGCTCATGATCGACCTGGACCCGCAAGGGCACCTGACCGAGGCGTGCGGGGTGGCCGAGGCCACCCGGCCCGCACGATCGGCCCGCCCAATGGTGCCGGGGAGGTCACCGAGGCCGCGCGGGTCGCCCGGCTCAGCAGGCTCGCACCCGAAGAGGACCCCTCTCCACCTTCCGTAGACTCTGGTGTACGCGGCTCTGAGGCGTCTCATACACGCCGCAGAGGCGAGCCGGAGGGGATGACCCGCAAGACGTACTATCTCCCCACCAGCGCCCGACCCGCTGGAGATCGCGATCATCGCAGCGGGGGCCGATCTTCCGGCGCGGGCCGATGGTGGAGTTGCGGCAGAATCTGGTCGGCTTCTACGTCATCGAGTGCGCCGGGGCGCAGGAGGCTGAGGACATCGCGCGGCGCTGCCCGCTGGGGTGGGGATCGAGATCCGGCCCATCTGGGACGCGCCGGACTGACCGCCTTTTGGCAGCCCAGAGCGCCGACCGGCGAGAGTGAGAACTCGCCGCGCGCGGGGCTACCCGCCGAGAAGCCGGGGAGTACCGGCACCGTGACCGTTCAGCTGATCCTCGGCATCGCCGGGGCTACCGCTGCCTGGGCCTGAACGCCGCCGAGCTACCCCGGCAAGCTCAGCCGGGTGGGACATCACCAGGGGCGTCCCACCCGTCCGGCCTGATCACATCGGCGTCCGCCGGTGGCGGCGACCCGGCGCTCCTCGTCCCGCCACCGGCCGGTCCCTCGCGGCCCAAACCCGGCGGGAGCCTTTGCGGAACCGATGGTTATTCATCGTGCAATTAGGGCAATGAATGCCATGATTCCATTTCCGCTTACAAATCCGCCACGAGGAGTTTCAGGTGGGTAAAAAGCTCAGCGGCCCGATGGTCGTTCGAATCACCGAAGGTGAAATCATCGACAGCCAGCTCGCATCGGATGACCTGTCCGATGTGGACATGGAGCTCGCCGGGAAATGCGAAGGAGGATGGTGCGCACAAAAGTACAGCTCGGCGACGGAGGAGCAATAATAGAATCGTGACCGCTACTCCCCCCGCTGACACACACGATGACTTTCGGGAGTAGGAAATGGACGCCGTCCGGATGGCCCAGAATATCGAAGAGGAACTCGCGCTCGCCCGCCCGTTCGGGTCGCACGACTATATATGGCAGCGCGTTTTCCTGCATTACCGGTATCGCCTGGAGCGACTGCAGGAGTGGTCGGCGTCCGCCACGGCTCTGCTGTCGGCGCTGGACGGCGCGGACGACGATGTGCATCGCCGGATTCTCGGGGATCCGGCGGTCCGCATGGTGATCAATGACTCGCTGCGACAGACGAAGACCGCTGGTCAGCCGCCAGGTACGGAACTGGACGCCATCCTGACCGCCGCAGTGGCCAACCTGCGGGGAGACCTGAAGATCCCTCCCCTCGCGGAGCGAGAGCAGGACCTCCTCCTGCCGCAGGGGGCCCCAGGGCCCTGGGTCTGGTCCGGCACACGGTCCGGCCACGATGTGTCGGGTGACTACTTCCGGCGTGCCGTCCAGCGGAAGCTCGGGGCAATGGACATGGGTCTGACCCTGGCGACCCCGGACGACCACACGCGTGACACGCTCGCCGAAGGCGTACGGCTGCTGCGAGTCCTGTGCCCGACCCTGGCCGAGAGCGCGCTGAGCCATGTCCACCTGATCGCCGTTCTCGACGCGGCGCCGTCCATGGGATTCACCTCGCTCACCCACAACGGCGTGCCCGGCGTGATCTTCCTGTCCCCCGGTGTGCTCAAGAACCCGTGGCTTGCCGCGGAGTATCTCCTGCACGAGGCCATGCACGACAAATTCATCGATCTGCTGCAGACGCACTCGATTCTGCGACCCGGCTACACCGACGAGACCTCACCGATGATCCGTCCGTGGTGGAACAGGGCACATCCCGGGAAACCGGGCGACTGGCCGGTGGAACGGGCGCTCACCGTGGCGCACGTCTATTCCTGCCTGGCGCTGTTCTTCACTCGCGTGATCGACCACAGCGAAAATCTGGTCCGGCGGTACGGACCGATCCAGGGCCCCGACCCCGTCAAACAGGCACGGAGGGCGTTCGACCGGGCCCGGTATCTGGTCCTCCAACTCCGGCGGCACCCGGACCAGTTGGGCAGCGCCGGGCGGACCTTCCTCCGCTGGCTGGGTGAGATCAACGCTGCGTTCGATCCGTCGCCTTCCGCCGAGGGGGCCCACATCCACCTGGTCCTCGATCTCTATGAGCGCGAGGCGGCGGAAATCTGCAGGAGGATCGCGCAACGGTCGGAAGATGCCGCGAGTGACGACGCGCTCTGGGCTGGGGAACTGGGTATGGCCGTCCGGCGGGAGATCGGCGACGCGCTCGCCGTGCTACGGATGTGCGATGTGGATTCGCCGGAGGCACACGCCCTGCGCAAGCAGAGCGAAGCGCTCGCGGCCGGCGCCGCACTACAGGACTGCGTCGACTCGTTCATGGAGACGAGACGCCTCATATCCCATGCCCTGAACTCCGTGCCGCCCGCCGTGTACATGAGCCCATCGCCCCGTGAGTCCGAGCGGGCGCCCGCGGAGGTGGTGCAGACCATGGTCGATGAATCCGGACGTCGGCTCAGGAAGCTGTTTGCGACGCGATCGAAGGAACGGGTGACCTCCGGGTAGCCGCAGGGAGTGTCCCTCGGCCGGGCCAGGGCGCGAGCAGGCCGCCGCGGTCATGGCACGTCTGCCCGGCCGCCCCGCCGTGGTGGAGGCGGGGTGGCCGGCCGACTGGCTGCGCGAGCTGTATCCACCGGCCGAGCCGGCAGCCAGCCCCGCTACGTCCCCGGTCACTGATCTCATGGGCGCCTTTGCCGCTGCGGGTGCCATCTCCGGCAAGGGGACTGGTGAAGCTACGCCTGGCCGGCGCCGTCCTGGCCGAACTCCACGATGAGTGGCAGGTCACCGACCGCCGCTACCTGTCCGAGGCATCCATGGCCGAACTCCAGGCGATGACCGCTCACCCCGAGCCCTCCTCGGCCTGTCGGTAAGGCTGGCCCCACCAGGCGCCACCCGTTGTGTTCTCGCAGCTCAGGACCCGCGATAGGCGCGATCCGGCTCCCGTCGTTAAGCCCGGCTGTACAGGTCGGCGATGGCCGCCAGCAGGTATTGTCGCGCGGCCTGGCTGGTGGTGACGCCGATGAGCACATTGGCGGCCAGTCCTTCGGCGAGCGCTACCAGGCTGATCGCGTGTCGGTGCGGGTCGGTGCCGGGGGTCAGGTGGCCGGCGTTCTGGTCGGCGTGCAGCAGGTCGGTCATGTCTCGGTGGAAGGCGTCATACAGCTGGCGGAGCCGGGCGGCGATCTGCTCGTCGGCCAGCGCCAGGGCGTGGAAGGACTGCCGTACGCGCATGTGCGCCTGGCTGGCGGCGTCGTAGGGGATGAGCTCGTTCAGCACCGTGGTGAGCACCAGGCGGGGCTCGGCGGCTCGCAGGTCGGCGCCGGCTTTGGCCAGGATGCGGGCGCTGGACAGCTCGTTGCCGCGCTCGAAGGCGGCTTCCAGGAGTTGCTGCTTGGCGGGGAAGTAGTGCTGCACGCGTCCGGGTGAGACGCCTGCTCGGGCGGCCGCCTCGGTCAGCGAGACCGCGGCCAGGCCGCGGTCGGCGACGATGGCGAGCACCGCGTCGGCGATCTCATTGCGCCGCTGCACGTGCTGCGCACCTGGCCCCCTGCCCATGAACCCCTCCCAGTTTCTCGATGTGTTCACATCGGATTATATGCTGGACCTCAGTAATGCGATGTGAACACATCGCTATACGGGAGGGGAGGGTCAGTGCCCGTCGTGTTGGCGCTGCTGTGCGCCGCGCAATTCATGGTGGTCCTGGACGTGTCGGTGGTGAACGTCGCGCTGCCGTCCATCCAGCACGCGCTCGGCTTCGACGCGGCGCATCTGGCGTGGGTCGGCAACGCCTACGCGCTGAGTTTCGGCGCTCTGTTGCTGCTCGGCGGTCGGCTGGCCGACCTGTACGGGCACCGGCGCGTCTTTGTCGCGGGCCTGGCGCTGTTCACCGCCGCGAGCCTGGCCGGCGGGCTGGCCGATGCGCCCGGTGCTCTGATCGCCGCTCGCGCCGGTCAGGGGGTGGGGGCGGCGATCCTGGTCCCGGCCACGCTCACGATCTTGACGGCGGCCTTCCCCGAGGGGCCGCGCCGTACCCGGGCGATCGCGGTTTGGACGGCGGTGAGCCTGGCCGGCGGCACGGCGGGCAACCTGATCGGCGGCGCGCTGACCGAATACCTGTCCTGGCGCTGGATTTTGCTGATCAACGTGCCGATCGGGCTGGGCTGCCTGGCCGCGGCCCGCCTGCTGGCTCCCGGCCAGGGGCGCGATGGACGGGGGCGCGATGGCCTGCGGCGGCTGGACGTGCTCGGCGCCGTGCTGGCCGGCTCCGGGCTGGGCGCGCTAGCCTATGGCCTGTCCGGCGCACCCGCCGTCGCGCTCGCCGGGGCCGTGGTGCTGGCCCTGTTCGCGCTGGTGGAGGTGCGCGTGGCGGGGGCGCCGCTGATTCCGCCACCGCTGCTGCGGCCGCGGCAGGTCTGGCTGGGCAACACGGTGATGCTGCTGGCCGGGGCATGCCTGAATCCGATGTGGTACTTCCTGACCCTGTCCCTGCAGAACGTGCTGGGCTACGGGCCGTTGCAGACCGGGCTGGCCTTCCTGCCACACACCCTGCTGACCATGCTGGTCGGCCTGCGGGTGGCGCCGTGGCTGATGCGCCGCGCCGACGATCGCGTGCTCATCGCCGCCGGGGCGCTGATCGGCGCGGCCGGCTTTTGGTGGCAGAGCCGCGTCGCCCCCGGGCAGGACTACCTGACGGCCATCGGCGGCCCGGCCGTGCTGATCTCGCTCGGCGCGGGCCTGCTGAACACGCCGCTGACCGTCACGGTCACCTCGGGCGTCGCCCCGGCCGATGCGGGGGCGGCCTCCGGACTGATGAACACCGCCAAGCAGATCGGCGGCGCGCTCGGCCTGGCCGCCCTGGTCACGCTGACGGCGGGGCCGACCGGCGTAGGCGGCGGTCCGGCACCGGCGCACGTTCTGGCGATCGGATACGGGCGGGCGTTCGCCGTTCTGGCCCTGGTGCTGGTCGCCGCCGCCCTCCTGGCGGCCGCGCTGCCGCGACGGCGCGACAGCGCACCCGACGCACCCAGCGTCCCTGGCGAGCCGGCGGATCAGCAGCCCGCCCGCTGATCGGGCGTTCCCGCGCGCCGGCGGGTCAGGCAGCACCGCCGGCCAACTGAGCGGCGTGCCGCCGCAGGTCGGCGGCGAACTCCTCGGCCCGGCTCAGCTGCGTGCGCAGCACCTCGCAGCGTTCACGAGTGGCCTGCTCGAAGCGGCCCAGCCTCGCCGGCAACTGCTCGCGCTCGGCCGCCTGCGGGGCCGCCGCGCCGCCGTCGTCGAGTCGGTCGGTGATGGCCAGCAGCTCGCCCATCTCCTCCAGCGTGAAGCCGAGCGGCTTCATCCGGCGGATCACCATCAGCCGAGCCACGTCCGCCTCGGTGTAGAGGCGGAAACCGCCCTGGCTGCGCGCCGAGGGCCGGACCAGGCCGACCTACCAGGCGGCTCACTGAGACATTCTCGCCCTGCACGGGGGGGGGGACTACGGCGGTGATGTGGTCACGGTGCCGGGCGCGCAGTGGTTCGGCCGCCGGAACAGGCGGTAGGGAGGCAAACGGACCGGCTGACGGCGCAGGCAGAGATGCGGAAGGCCGCCCGCGGCGGGGATTGAAGCCCCGCTCCCAGGGGTGGGAGCGGGGGTGGGGGAAGGGGCTATGTGCGGAGGACCTCCAGCAACACGGGGATCGCGCCGACCAGGGCCGCCAGGGCCTCCAGGGCCACCAGGACGGTTGCGACTCGCTGGGGTGCAGTGGAGGTGGCCCCACTCCCACCAGACGTCAACGGCCCCGCCCGAGCTACCAGGGCGGGGCCGCTGCTCTCGCAGCCCATATCGGATGGGACGGAAACCGGTAACGCCCCTTGCCGGATGGCATGGTGCGGCGTAGCGTCCAGGTCAGCCCCGGCGAGAGCGCCTCCGCACTGTGGGGAGCGCGGGGGCGCGCGTCAGGGGGCCGCGTGACTCCCATTGGACTGACACGCGGACGGCCCCCCCTCGGCCATGGCGAGGCGGGCCGTCGACCGGCAAAGGGGCGTCGATCAGTCTCCGACGTAGGAACGCGGCGGTGTGATCTTGACCTTGCTTCCCCAGCCGGTGATGCGCATGTTCTTCTTCAGATGCTGGGCCATCGTCGGGGTGATCGGGAAGGTCCATGCCGTCCACGCCCGCCGGATCAGGCCGTCCTTGCCGATCCACAACCGCCACGCGATCGGGTTCTTCGCCTCCTCGGCATCGAGCTTGCCGTTCAGGCCCGTGTAGATATCCCGGTCGGCCTTGTACAACGCGCCCGTGGTGATGGTCCCTTCCAGCCGCAGTGTCCCGGCGGGAGTGGTGTGTCGCGATTTCGTGGTGGCCAGGACGGCCTTCAGCGTGGCCGGGGACAGCAGGTTGACGTCGCCGTTGTCCAGCCGGGGCCGCAGGTGATCCATCATGACGAGCGTCCACTCGTACTTCCCCCACTTGCCGTCGTCGGTCATCGTGCGGTCGTGCACGTAGTGGCGGCCCTTGAAGGTGATCCATCGCACCGGCCAGGGATCGTCCTTGTTGTCGGGGGATCGGCTGGTCAGGTCCGAGGCGTGGAGTCCTCCGTCGCTGAACTCCACCCGTCCTCGATCCGTCCCGCGGATAGGCCCTTTGTCCATTTCGCCGTCGGTGGTGAAGTCGGACTCGTAATGGGTGAAGAAGCGGATGCCGTGCCCCTTGACCAGTGCGCGCTGCAGCGCCGCCACCGGGTCCGAGGTCTTCCCCGGCCCGGCGTGGGCCTGAGCGTGGGAGGCCGGCCCGGTCGCGATGAGCGTCACCAGCACGACCGCGACCGCAGCGGCTCGTCGCATCATGAACCTCTCCCATGCCCTGTCGCGGTACTCCTGCGGAACATGAGTGGATCGTTCTACGTGCGGATCTCGGCGTGATCACGATGAGGGGCCGGTCGCGGCAAACGGCCGTCCGCCGATGGCCGCCATCCCCTCCAGGGCGTCCGCCTGGGCCTGCCGCGCGGACAGGCCCACGTCGACCACCGATCAGGAACCACTGATGAACAACAACCCGGTCTCACCGCCGCTGTCGGGCTCGTCCGGCTGAAAGTCGGCCGCTATGGCACGCTCATCGTCGCGGCCGTGCCCGACGACGCCACCGGCGCGCTCAGCCGGCTTCTACATTATCGAGTGCGCTGAAGCCCGGGATGATCCTGATGTTCAGCGAATATGACGACGACTTTTGCGTCGTCCTCCACGACGGCATCCCTTTCTACATACCCGTCACTGAACCCATTTCAGGCTTCCCAGCGAGTGCCCTGGTCACAGCATGATCGCAAGTCCGGTGTTAGCTCCATGACGTAGAAGAGCTCCTGGTAGAGGGGTTGATCACCACAACCACGCCCATCACAACCAGGAGCTCTGGGTGCTGTTCTATCGTGCCGCCGTCGATTTGTCGCATCAGAGCCTGAACCATGTCGCCGGGGTGATCCGGCACCACCGTAAGTCCATGAGGTCGGTCTGGCGGCGGCTCAACCCCGGCCGACAGGCCCTGCTGGTGCTGGTCTACCTGCTAAGGGCGAGGCCTACGCCGAGCACGCGGCCGGCTTCGGGGTGTCGATGACAACCGCGTGGCGGTACGTGGAGGAGACGGTGGCGTTGTTGTCGGCCCGCTCGCCCAAGCTCGGCCAGGCGCTGCGCAAGGCCAAGCGGGACGGGCTGCACTACCTGGTGCTGGACGGCACACTGATCCACATCGACCGGATCAAGGCCGACCGGCCGTACTTCTCCGGCAAGCACCGTGTGCACGGGATGAACGTGCAGGTCATCGCCTCCCCGGATGGGACGATCCTGTGGACCTCGGGCGCTCTGCCCGGCAAGGCCCACGATCTGAGCGCCGCCCGCATCTGGGGCATCCTGCGCGCGCTGGAGCAGGCCGGGATCGTCATTCTGGCGGACAAGGCATATCAGGGAGCCGAGGGGCCGGTCCGTACTCCGTACAAGGGCAAGAACAAGCCCGGGTCCCAGAAGCAGGCCAACCGCTCCCATGCCAGGCTGCGCGGCCCCGGCGAACGCGCCAACGCCCAGCTCAAAAGCTGGAAGATCCTCCGCAAGCTACGCTGCAGCCCGTCCAAGGCCGGCCACCTCTGCAAGGCCATCGCCGTCCTTCAGAACCATCGCGTCGCCCAAGCCGCATGAGGTTGAAATAGGTTCACTGAGACATCCTCGCTCTGCGCGCGGGAGCGGGGACACGTGGCGGCCTGGATTCGGGCTCCGATCCGGGTGACGCGCCAATGGCGATCTGGAGGCGCTTTCCAGGCGGTGGTGTTCCTACCGGCCGGTGGAGCGCCGGCGGGAGATCGATGACCTGCTGGGGCCGGTAATCTACGGCTTGGCGAGCAGATCCCGTTGAGGCTTGGTCACCCTAGATCGTCTCATCGTTTCCTCTCGCCGACGGGCCTCCTCGCGGGCCTGCCCGCTGGGCTGGCGGCGCTTCCGCTTGCGCCATGCTCCGGGTACACCTCGCTCGCCTCGCCGACCACCACACCCGCCTGTCCCCGAGGCGCCGGCCCACCGGCAGACAGGCCGGCCGCGCCCCCGCTGCCGCTGACCCGCCCCTGCCGTGCACACCCTACGAATGGGCGCGCGCTTACGCAGCCCGATCGCCGATCACGGAGCAGGCGGCCCGCCCTTCCCGCCGTCCTGCTCGCGCGGCACCTCCAGCAGACCGGCTCTGGCGATGTCGGCGCAGTGCGCGTCGCCGACCTCCTCGAAACAGGCCACAGCCCGTTCGAACGCGTTGATCGCCTCATCGAACCGGTCTGCCTTGTGCAGGGCGAGGCCGAGGTTGTTCAACGCCACGCCTTCGTGGTACCGGTCACCGCTCTCCTGGTAGATGGCTGCGGCCTGCTCGTAGACGGTGATCGCCTCATCCAACCGACCTGCCTCCTGCAGGGCGACGCCGAGGTTGTTCAACGCCATGCCCTCGCCGGGCCGGTCACCGGCCTCCTGGAAGATGAAAGCGGCCTGCTCATGAGCGGTGACCGCCTCATCCAACCGGCCTGCCTCCTGCAGGGCCAGACCGAGGCCGCTCAACCCCTGGCCTTCGCCGGGCCGGTCACCGGCCTCCCGGCAAATGGCCAGATCCTGTTCATGAGCGGTGATCGCCTCATCGAACCGGCCTGTCTCCCGCAGCGCGATGCCGAGGCCGCTCAACGCCCGGCCTTCGCCGGGCCGGTCACCGGCTTTCCGGTAGATGACGGCGGCCTGCTCGTAGGCGGTGATCGCCTCATCGAACCGCCGCACCTCCTGCAGGGCGATGCCGAGACCGGTCAACGCCTGGCCTTCGCCGGGCCGGTCACCGGCCTCCCGGCAAATGGCCAGATCCTGTTCATGAGCGGTGATCGCCTCCTCGAACCGGCGCACCTCCTGCAGAGCAAGGCCGAGGTTGGTCAACGCGATGCCCTCGCCGGGCCGGTCACCGGCCTTCCGGTAAATGGCGGCGGCCTGCTCATAGGCGGTGATCGCCTCACCGAACCGCCGCACCCCCTGCAGAGCGATGCCGAGACCGGTCAACGCCCGGCCTTCGCCGGGCCGGTCACCGGTCTCCTGGAAGATGAAAGCGGCCTGCTCATGAGCGGTGATCGCCTCATCGAACCGGCGCACCTCCTGCAGAGCGACGCCGAGGCCGGTCAACGCGATGCCCTCGCCGTGCCGGTCACCGAGCCGGACCATGGCCTGCACCGCGACGGCATCGACGCTCAAGCGGTCATCGAACGCGCGGCGCCAGTCCAGGTACTCGTTCAGGCAGGCGGGCAGGTAGGCGGCGATGTGATCGCGGCCGGTGGCCCAGGCCAGCGCGACGATGGCGATGAGCGTGACACGTTCGGCGTCGAACCAGGCCATCGCCTGGCCGCGGCCGGTGAAGGCATCGGGGACATCCTGCCCGGGCAGGGCCCGCAGATGATCATCGGCGGCATCGGCGGTGCGCAGGTAGAAGTCCAGCAGCCGATCCAGGGCGCTCTCGCGGTCATCGCTGCCCGCCTGTTCCTGGCCATGCTCATCGGCGTACAGGCGGACCAGGTCGTGCATTCCCCACCGCTCCTGTCCCGAAAGCCCAGGCCCGGCACCGGCCCCGTCTACGGGTCCGTCGGCGGGCCCGACATCCTCGGCGGCGGTGACAGTGACCAGATGCGCGCGGACCAGACCGGCCAGCCGCCGCCGCACCACCAGCTCGCTGGTCCCGGCCAGGACGGCGGCCGCCGCAGTGGAAACGTCCGGACCAGGGCTCAGCGGCAGCAGCCGGAACAGCCGCGCCTGCTCCGGCTCCTCGGCCAGCAGATGCTCATAGGACAGGTCGAACGCGGCGCGTACCCCGATCGGCCGACCGCTCCGGTCGCGGTCACCGGACTCCATCGCCTCCAGCCGGGTTCGGGCATCGGCCAGTTCGCCTGCCATCGCGGCCAGCGGGCGGCCGGGTTCGGCCCGCAGCAGCGAGGCGATGATCCGCAACGCCGGCGGCAGAAACCCGCACAGCCGCGCGATCATCTTCGCGTGGTCGGGGTCGGCGTCCACCCGTCCATCCGGTCCGGCGATGGCCAGCGCGGCGCCCAGCAACTCAACCGCCTCCCCCTCAGACAGCACAGTCAGGTCGATCGGCTGGGCGGGCAGCGTGGCCAGGGTGTGCCGGGAGGTGACCAGCAGCCGGTGACACGGTTGGGCGGGCAGCAGGGGTTCCACCTGCCCGACGGTGGCGGTGTTGTCGGTCACCACCAGCACCCCCCGCCCAGCGGCGGCGTGCCCGGCGAGCACCGACCGGTACAAGGCCAGGACCTCCTCACCGGCGGGTGGCAGCTCATCGTCGGGGACGCCCATGGCGCGCAGCAACTGCGCGGCCGCCGCCTCGGCGGGGACCCGGTCGGCTTCGTCGGGGGTGTAGCCGCGCAGATCGATGAAGAACACCCCGCCCGTGAACCAGCCCTGGGTCTGGCCGTGGTGGGCGGCGACCAAAGCCAGGGCGGTCTTGCCGATCCCGGCCATCCCGGTCACCGCCGAGACGACCACCCCCGTCCCACCCCCCTTGTCCTCCTCTTCTGCGCCGCCCGGGGCGGCCGGGGCGGCCGGGTTCAGGAAGGCCAGTATCTCGGCCAGGGCGGCATCACGGCCGGTGAAGGCGCCGGGGGCGGCGGGCAGCCCGGCCAGCGCCCGAGGCGCCGCACGATGCGCCAAAGCAGCTGATACCGCCTGGTCGCCCGCTGCCGTCTGTGGGATCACCTGGGACGATGGCGGACCGGCGTCGACCGCCCGGCCGCCCGGCATGGGAGTACGGCGCAGCGTGATGACCGCCACCCACAACGCTGCCACCCCGGCCAGCACGCCCAGCACGCCGAACAACTGGTCCAGGTTGCTCAGCGTCGGATCATCCCGGCCAGACGGGTAGAGGAGAAACCACACCAGCCCGGCCAGGGCCACCTCCACACCCGCGAGCACGGCAAGCACTCGCAGCACCCGCCGAAGCGTGCTGCGCAATGTCGGTTCGGTTCCCTCGCTGGAGATGGTCGGTAACGGCATCCTTCCAGCCTGATGGCCCGCCGGTCCGGAACGCGGACCGCCTGGCCGAGCGTCACCCACTCGTGACCCCCGACCATGGCGAGTACGGCGGGATCTTGCCTCCGCCACAACGCGCCTTGTGCTCCCACTGCCATCCGTCGGCGCAGGAAAGAGCGGCAGATCCCGGCTGATCACCGATCTCGGCGTTGTGCGGGCCGACTCGCCGCCGGCGGACTGGGCGGCGGGCCCGACTGTGACAAGATCGTCTAACCGGCGAAATGGAGCGTCTGCGGCGGTAGCGAGAATCCTCTGGCCGGCCTTGTCCGCGGTGGCGATCGTGTTGCCGCCGGCGCCCTTCGCCGTCACGCCGAAGATCACGAATTTCGCTCTCGGGGCGGCCGTGGCCGCGCTGGTGGTCGCGCCCGTCATCGTGCTGCGCCGCAGGCGGTGGCTGCCACGGCTGGGCTCGGCGCTGACGGCCCTGCCGGTCGTCCTTGCCATGGTCGCGGTGGCCGTCACCACGCCGCCGATCGCTCACCTCATCGGCCCGCACGAGGAAGACCTCGGTCTGTACGCCCAGATCCAGTACCTCAATGCCGGACCGGCCCACCCTGGCACCGTGGTTCCTGCCCTGGAACAGAGATGACCTGCTGCTGTTCGCCCTCACCTGCCTCGCGGAGGCGGCCCTGCTGACGGTGCCGGCGGTGCTCGGCCGTAGCCGTTCATCCGGTGAGGTGGCGTGAGCCGGGGGAGTCGTGTGCGTTGTGCCGGCCGACGCTCGGCCCGACCACCCGCTCACGTCCCCGTCCGGCGGCGGGCCGGTGGCCGAGCAAGCGGTCGTTGATCACCAGTCGGTGGAGATCAGGCGTTCGGGCGGGGCCGTGATCGTGACGGCGGTTCCCCATCCTCGATAGATGATGTTCATCGTCATGGTCTCGACCTCACCGTCACTGTCACCGTCACTGAAGGTCGGGGTGAAATCCATGATGGCGTGGAAACGTCTCGGCAGGTTGTCCGGCCCTGCCCACAGTTTCCACCTGATCGGCCCCTTCCACGTGCCACCCTCCTCCTCCTGCATCTCGAAGAACATCCCGGCCTGCCGCTCGTCCAGCACCGGGACCGTCACCGTGCCGCTGTGCAGGGTGGTCTTGGTTCCCTCGAACGTTCCGCCGGCGGCGCGGGTCGCGCCGCGGGAGGCGGCGAGCTCCAGGAATCCCGGGTTGATCCCGTTGATCAGGTCC
>NZ_JARLTC010000044.1 GCF_029382225.1 Spongiactinospora sp. TRM90649 | reverse complement strand
CCCATCTGGGCGCCTTCCAGGCCGCCGCCCGCCTCGTCGTGAGCTCGGCGGAAACCCCGCCGTTCACGCTGCGCACCCGCCCGCTGCCCACCTCAGATTCTGAGCGTGCGGGGCGTATCCGGGCTGCCGCCGCACAGGCGCACGGCCGTACCCCCGCCCGCCCCGAAGCCCTGCCGCAGGACGACCCACGCCAGCACTCAACAGGAGGAGATCACACATGAACGACCACTACACGCCGACCGTAATGGCGTCGCTGGCCACCCTGCTGACCGGCCGTGACCGCAGCCTGCTTCGCCTGGTCTGGGACCACACGGTCCTCACCGGTCACCAGCTCACCCGAATCGCCTTCAACGACCCGACCACCGCACGCCACCGGCTGCTCAAACTCCACCGCCTCGGCGTCCTGGACCGCTTCCGCCCCAAACCCCCACTCGGCACCGCGCCGTGGCACTACGTGCTCGGAGAACCGGGCGCCGCCGTACTGGCCACCGAGGACGGCATTGGGCTACGCGAGTTCGGTTACCGCCGAGATCGGACCATGGCGATCGCGTTCAGCCAGCGGCTCGCCCACACCGTGGGCACCAACGAGGTCTTCGCCCGCCTATACGGCAACGCCCGCCAATCAGACGGGTGCCGCCTTTCGACCTGGTGGCCCGAGGCGCGCTGCGCCGCACAATGGGGCAAACACGCCCGGCCCGACGCCTACGCCCGCTGGACCGAGAACGGCCGGCCCCTGGACTTCTTCCTCGAATACGACACCGGCACCGAGACCCTCGACAGAGTCGCCGCTAAGCTGCACGGCTACGCCGCGCTCGCCTCCGCCACTGGAATCACCACCCCAGTCCTGTTCCTGACCAGTTCCACGCGGCGGGAGGCCAACCTGCACGCCCGGCTCCAGATGTGCGCCGCCCAGGCCGGGGTACCTTGCGCGACCGCCGTGCGCAGTCCGGCTCCTGAGGGGGCCATCTGGCTGCCGCACAACCGCAGGGAAGGGCGGCTACGTCTGGCCGAACTTGCCGACCACTGGCCCCCGGCCAGCTCAGAAGAGTCCAAGTGATCGACGAGACCGGACTCACAGCCAGTCTGGCCGTGGGGGCATGCCTCGCGGTAGGCGTCGCCCTGCTCGCAGGAATGTCAAGTAGTGCACACTATGCGCTCACCTCGGCCGACGCGATCTGCAAGAAGGCCGCCCCGGTGCGACCATCCCCCCGGGAAATAAGGCCGGGCCTGCCCTCATCAGATGTGTGCGCGCAGTTGCCGGACGTGGCAACCGCACTGCTTGCCGGAGCGGAACTGGGTGTGCTCGCCGTGCAGGCCGCTCTGCGCATGCGCGGCATGCCGTACTCCTGGGGCGGCGGCGGGCCAGGCGGCCCCAGTCTCGGTATCGCACACGGTGCCCATACGCGGGGATTCGACTGCTCCGGCCTGACCGAGTACGCCTGGTCGCAAGCCGGGGCCCGGATCGGCGGGGACACCTCCGCGCAGTGGAAGGCCGGATCTCGTGTGCCCAGAAGCCAGATCGCGCCGGGGGATCTCATCTTCTTCGCCACCGACCCGGCCAGCCCGGCGACCATCCACCATGTCGGCCTGGCGATCGACGCCACTCGCATGGTGCATGCGCCGTCCACCGGCAGCACTGTACGCATCGACTCTTGGGCGGGCGTCCCGGATCGGGAACGTGAGTTCATCGGCGTCATCCGCCCGCACCGGCAGCCGGATTATCATTAGGACCGCCACGACCGGCCTGGGAACAGTCCTGGCAGTCCTCAGAAGCACTCTGTAGAGTCGGTCCGACTGATCTCAGCTTTCCGTTGATAAGAACTGAAGTTCGGTCGGAGGGCCGGTCCCTGGACCGGCCCTCACTCCTCACTCAGGCATCGTTGCAGCAGTAGGAAGCCCGGCATCGTTTCCCTAGGCCGGATGCCTACCTCAAAGATCTCCGGCTCCTCGAAGACCGGTTCTCCGCTCGGGCGACGCGCATAAGCGACGCGTCCGTAGTCGATGCCATCCTCCCGGTCGAAGCTCATCCAAGTGATGGCCTCCTGCTCTCCGTCCCGCAGGGGGTGATTGGAGACCGCGCGCACGGCGACCGTACTGGGCGGGGTGAAGATCCACACCTGGGGAACCGCCAGCACCCAGCGCAGCGCGCCGATCTCCGCCGCCTTGTCGGCCGCCCGGGTCTCGAACGCCGCTGCGGCGGCACTGTCGCGCAAGTAATCGTAGTCACTCAAGATGATCTTGCCGGTGCCTTCCATGGCGACCATCGCCGGACACTCCCGGGCCACGATGTTCTTCTCCAACCGCTCCACCGTGTCGAACAACAGATGCGCGGTCGCCTCGTTCATATCCGTCTCCGCCCCTCATGCTCGTAGCGTGCGCCGCTCCGCCAGGGTCGCAGAAACGTCTCAGCAAGGTGTGCGGGCTCAGTCAGAGGCGGCTCAGCGATTCAGCGGGGAGCCTAATGCGTAGGGCACGCTGTTCGGTGCTTCTGAACCGCTTCCCACGCGGGCGCGGCCTGCTGCGCCGGGCACGTGACCACGCACGTCTGAGGTTGCGTTCGGGCGGCATGGCATTCCCCCTCCGGGCGTCAGGCCACGACGGCGAGCGGCCGGTCCAGCACCACGGAAAGCGTGCGCAGAGTGGTCCGGTCGAGTTCCTCGACGCCGCCGGTCACCGCCCGCAGCATGTTCCGCTCGGCTCGCTCCGCGCCGCGTACGGTCTGCTCGTGGTGGGTGAAGGTGTTGACCGCCTGCACCACACCCCAGGCCGTACCTCGCCACGGCGACACGCGCATGTCGTGGTTCCACAGCCGCGCTAGGCTGTCTCGCTTGTTCTCAGCCATGGTCCGGCCACGGCCTGCTTCTGCTGGCATCGGGGCGTGCGCGTCCAGGAAGGCGCTCCACTGTCGGTGAGTGACCGATGTCCGGCACAGATCGCGCACCGCCTCGCAGAACCCGTCCGCCAAGGCGTAGACGATGTTCAGCGCCTCACGGGCTTCGGCCAACCGGAACTTCGCGTTCCGCGAATGCTTGATCTTGACCTGCTGGCCGCGTTCGGTGAGTCCGGCGGCCATCGTGTTGTCGCACACGATGTTGGTCACCGCTCGCTTGAACGTGGTCGCCAGCGATCCATCGAAAGAGGTCGCGCCGAACAGATGCGGGCGGAACTCCACCCCTTCCGGTGTCCGGATGTTGTCGGAGATCTCCACCGACACCCAGGCGACCGCGCCGCCCCGCAGCAGCCCGGCCGACCCGATCGACAACTCGGCGTCGTCCAGTAGATGAGAGATCCGGCAGATCAACCACTCGCCGTAAGGGTGCGGCTCATACCCGTCGGAGAAGATGCCCATGACGTGGCCGGTGTCGCTGCGCAGGATCGCCTGCCGTTCCGGCACCAGCGCCAGGCCGCCTCTGGGATCTTCCACATAGACAGGACTAGACAGCGCCTGCCAGCCGAACAGCCGCCGCTGGATGTCATCGACCGGGATCGCGCCGGGGTAGTGGTTCGGCTCCTCATCCTGCATGCTCGCCCGGTAGTGCCAGGCGTTTCCGCGCTTGCTGGTGAAACCGATCAGCGTGTTGGTGTTGAGCCACTTCAGTGATTCGCGGGACATCGCGCTCTGCCCTTCTTCTGGTGAGATGGGACAGGCACCGGCCGGGGCCGGTGCCTGTGGATTCCATGGGATGTCTACGGGGCGTCGCCGGTCAGCCAATCGATCACCTCGGTGAGCCCGGTCGCTGGAAGCAGCGCAGCTCCGGAGTCCTGCCCGAGGGCGTCCATGCACGCGCCGGGTACGACGACTTCGGTGATCCCGGCATGCACGGCGGCCCGCACGGCCACTGCGACACCCGCCACCGGCCGGACCGCGCCGTTCAGGCCGAGCTCGCCGAGAAACAGCCGCCCGCCCAGCCGATCCGGTGGCACCATCCCGGCCGCTGCCAGGATCACCACGCCCAACGCCAGATCAACGCTAGACGAGTAGACCGGCAGACCCTCCGGCCGCATGCTGACCCTGATCCGCTCATCGGGCCAGTGCATGCCGCTGTTAAGTACGGCGGCGCGTAGCCGGTCGCGGACAGGCCAGATCGCCGAGGCTGGGATGCCGTTGAAACGCAGCCCCGCAGGGCCGGTCACGATCTCGGCTTCGATGTCCAGAAGGTGCCCGGCTGTGCCGATGACGAGGGCCGACCGGGCAGTGGCGTGGGTCAACGCGCTCACCACCCCTCTGGTAGTACCGGCCGGGCATAGGTGGTGTTCTGACGGGCCTGGGCGGTGATCGCGTCCGCTTGGCCACCCCAATCGGTCGCGAACATCTGCGCGGGCGTCATTCCCACATCGATCGCCTGAGTGATCAGTAGCGCCATGGTGTAGCCGGGATCGGCGGACAACGCCCGTTCCAAGGCAACGCGCGCCAGCGCCCCGTCTCCCCGCGACAGCGCGGCGAACGCCACCAGCGTGGCTGGTGGGGCGGCGAAGGCAGCCGGGGCCTTGCGAGTGACCTCAGTCCACAACCGGACATGCGTGTCCGCATCCTCGTCTGCAATGCGGGTCAGCACGATGTCGCGGACCGCGACCGAGGTCAGATGCACCCCCAACCAAGCCAGGGTGGAAACGTCGAGGTCCTCCCCGGCCTGCATCCGATCCAGAGAGGCGGTGACCTGTTCCACTCCATCGCTGAACCAGTCGCGGTCTTCCCCGTCCAGTTCCCGGACCTGGGAGCACAACTGCCGCATGACGCGGTCTCCTCGTGCTCGGTCGAAGCCGGACGGCGGGTCCAGGGTCGCAACGAGCGATGCCCGGTCGGGCAGGGCGCGCATCCCCGCCAGCACCGCTGTGGCGGCGGGCACGCTGCCGGACACATCGAACGCCACCCCCTCCGCCGGGCAGCAAGACGGATTCGTGCACAGGTAGGACCAGTACCGCCCGTCGGCGACGCGCAGCGCCTCACAGACAGCGATCCCCGCATCGGCCAGGGCGGGCCGCATGGCGTCCACGACCGGCGTGGCCCGGTTTCCCGGTCCGTATCCGAGCAGTAGCACCTGCCCAATCCCGTAGCGGAGCAGAAGCCCGACGGCCTCCGTGGTGTGGTCGTCGGCGTCTGCCGCAGCCTGAGGAAGATCGAAGCGGAGGACACCTTTGGCCGTGGCTGTGTCACCGTCGATCATGATGACGACCATGCTCAGCGACGGGTGATAGCCCAGCAGGTACGGGACGATTGCGACGGCATCGGCCGGGCTCGTGATGGTGATGGTCGGCACCTGGTCGGTGGCAGGCTCGGATACCGCGGTCATGGAAGGCCTCCAGGCATGAGACAGCCCTCGGTCACGGACCGAGGGCGGATGAAAGTGGGTCAGCAAACTCAGATGCTGCGCTGAGCGGGGATTTCACGGCCATGTGCTTCATAGCGACGCGAATGAGCCGCCATATGCGCTCCTATATGGGTTGGTCCGATTACTCCCGCTCCTCGCCCGTGTGCGCTGTTTCAGATTGCGCGGCGCGGGCGAAAAGTTCCCCGGTGCGCGCCAGAAAGTAGCGGGCGGCGGCCCGGGAAGCATGAGCCAGCGCGTGATCGAACAGAGTGCCCGCCCGCGACGCGACCGGTTGTCCGGTCAGGTAGTGCCGCGCCCGCACCCGTACCCGCCGTACGGCATGCGCCGCCTCCGCGCCTTCCTGGCAGATCTGAAGGTCGACCAGATCCCACCATGCCCGTACCGCTGAACAGTAGACGGCCATGAACAGCGGTTCGGCGGTGAGCCGCTGCCCGCGCTGAAGCTGGCACACCAGTTCTGCGGACGCTGCATAGTCGGCATGACGAGCCTGTTCGATGGTGCGGGCGACGTCTTTTCCCAGTGAAACGCCCAACGTTCCTCCTTCCTCGGCGAGAGCCGGGCAATGATTACCGGAGGGCACAGCGAGGCAAGAAATGATCCATCACAGTAGCCAAACCAGCCGTCAATGCCGTACACCCCAAAGCCCTCGCCATACCGCTCACCCCGGACGCGTTGCACCTCCGTCCCCTCGGGATCTCGGGAAACACACGGCATCAGGAACGCATTCGCGCGACCCGAATCCGCGAACCGCGCTCATATAAATACAGTGACCGAACCGGCCCGGCCGTCCGCGCCCGGCGGCGCCTTCTCATTGTCGTGCGTCGCCGTGAACGACCGGGCCGTCCAGCCGCCCTGTGTCACGATCACGGTCTTCCGCACGCATCGTGAATCACACAGGAGCGGAGCGAGGTTCGCCGGTACATGCAAGCGTGTACCGGCGAATCCCGCTCTCACTTAAATACGGCAGGCTCTCCCTTTCAATCGTCCGCAGCTTTTCGATACTTTCGCGCCGATTAAGCTGATTACCGAGCAAGCGTAAAGGGTCTCAGCGCTTCGCTGAGACCCTTTATGCGTGTGGTGGGTCAGTCGTCCTGAGCTTCGGTATCGCCGTGCGTCAGCAGATCCCTGGCGTCGTCCAGACGCTCGGACAGCTTTCGCCACTCCGCCCGCGCGGCATCCCGCACACGGATCACAGCGCGCCGGGAACCGTACGCCCCGCCGTACCTCTTTTGAGCGACCTTGCTCAAGATCCCCGCGCGTCCGAGATTATCGACCTGTGCAGCTACCGCCATGACTTCCGTGATGGTCGGAAACTCCTGGCCGTCCCCGAACGCTTGCCGGAAGATGGTGGCGCTGTTCTGCGCCACATAGAACGCCGCAGCCGCCCGCGCCACGTTCTCCGCGTGCTGCGAACCCCGCGTGACCTGCGCGCCGGGTGTGGCGTCGAGCTCGCTCGCAGGCACATCGATGCGGTACCCGTTCCGCGCCGCCGCATCGCGCACAGCCCACCGCTGCAACGTCGTACGTGTGATCGTCATCTCACCGCCGTCGCGCCGGACGTAGACCCACGCCGGAGCCTCCGGCGTGCTGTCGGAAGTCGTACGGCATGAGCCGAGGATGTCGCCCAGCCGCTGAGCGAAAAGAAGAACGGCATCCTGGGTGACGTCATCCGAAACATCGTCCGTGCCGTATGGTGCGTGCCCCTGCTTGACGACGGTGGCGCTTCCGTCCATCCGTTTACGGGACCGTGTGGCATCGACCGTGCGGCAGTAGCCACGCGCCAGCCGCTGAATTGCCGCCCAGTCTTCCGCCGTCACCCGCGCCATGTCTTCCGGCGTCAGTTTCTGGCCGGGAACGCTGGCGGGAACGCACTTTCCGGGAGCGATGTTCGACATGATCTGTGTCCGCTTCTTTGCAGGGCGCGCCTCGCACGCCACACTTTCCGTTGATGAGTTCAATTCAACCTGGATGCGGTAGGCGAATCAACGACATTCGGCGTGTCTTTGCCGTTGTTGACCAATCAAAAATGGCATCCCGCCGGGAAATATGCGATCACGGGCGGCAGATGAGCGACGAAAAGAGCGAAGAAGATGTCAAACGGGAAAGTGGAAATGCATTTCTGAGACGACAGTGAAGAAGGAACTAGCTTTTCTGCGATTACACCAGCAAGATACGACTCAACCCGCACCTCTATTGGCAGCCGGGGAACGCCGGTCAGTCGGGGCACCGACCGGTCAACGCCATATGGCTTTGACCTGGGGTTACACACGGCGCCCCTCGACCACTCACAAGCGGTTGCTCATCGGTCGGCCACCGGTCATCACAGTGGTCGAGCCCGTACCGAACCCCCCGCCAGAGATGGTGCTCACAGAAGGATCCCGTCAGAATCCCAACGGGAGTTGCTGCCCCGCCCTATCTGATCGCCCGATGGCAGGCCGGCGAGAAGCAACGTGGGAAGCGACCCGAAGCTGTGCAGGTGTTCACCGTCGGGCCGGCGCATCAACCGAACCCTTTTCATCTTCTGGTGGGGGTCGGCTGATCACAGCATGATCGCGAGTGTGGCGTTCACCTGACGACGTAAGAGGCCCTGGTAGATGTGCTGATCCCCACGATCTCCATCGGACCAGCGGCTTTGAATGCTGTTCTATCGTGCCGCGCTGCCGTTGTCGTCCCAGACGCTGAACCACTTGGCTGGCGTTTTGCGCCGTCACCGCCGCGCGATCCGATCGACCCCGCGACGGCTCAGCTCTCCCCAGCCAGCCCTGCTGGTCCTGGTCCACCTGCGTGGCCGCCGACCGGCCTTACTACTCCGGCAAGCACGAACAGCACGGAATGAACGTTCAGGTCCTGGCCACCCGGGATGGCACGCCACTGTGGACCTCCGGGTCCCTGCCGGGCTCGGTGCACGACCTGAAGGCGGCGCGCATCTGGGGTTTCACCCGCCGCCTGGCTGGCCACCGACATGGTGACGCTCGCCGACAAAGCGTACGTCGGCGCAGGCTGGCGCGTGCTGGTGCCGGGAAAAGTCTCACTCTATATACTATACGTGGGATCCGCCGTGCTGAGATAATTCTGAAAGAGACCTCGGACTTGAGCGCGAAATTGGCCCGTCTGACCATTTCCTGGCGTGACATCATTCTGCCATCTATGGCCTCGACGACCGAGATACTGCGTGACGCTGGGAGAAGCGCTATTAGAGACAAAGACGGTCTTAGTCTTTCCCAAGTCGGCATCAAGTCCGCCGAACCCTCGCGCGAGACCCAACTTTAATGCCGTCAAATAATACTTGCATTCAATGGCGAATAGGCCGTTACTACTTCTAGGGGCGGCCGAAAGTACGCGGCTCTGCTGAGCTTCGTCACGGGAAAGCACAAGAACGTCGCACTCATGTAGCACACCAGAGCTACCCTGGATCTGGACTCCGACATGCGCTTCAAGTGGGGTAGCCTGCCCAAATCCAATCACAGCATGAGTATATGGCCGTGTCCGAGAGTATAGGCGCCCCGGACTGGTTCGAAAGGTTAGCTGGCTGACGGGATTGCCACTTACATCCTCGAAACGAACTAACGCTCCACAGCTGACCGCCTCGGCGACCACAAGCGCAAACACGTAACCCTCATATATGTCGTGTACCTTAGCCCCCGAATCATATGATGTTGGGCGAGCGCTAAGATGGCCGCGCAGTTCAGCAAGCAGATCATCCTCAATGCTCACGCGATACCCCCGCAGTCAGTTGATCCAAAATTCCGATGACCCTCTGAGCCATGGATGCCCATTCACCGTGAGGCTCCAGGTCGATTTCTACTTCATACCGATCTACTACATCTTCGTCGGGGAGGAAGCGGACTCGTTCGATACGGACTTCCTGATGAGCGCCCTGAACCCCAAGAAGTGTCATTTGTTCGGCCTCAATTTTAGGCACCTCAGCCAAAATGCGACGAAGAGCGGAAATGAGTAGCAGGACCCTTTCCTCGGTGGACATTGCACGCGTGGTCAGGCGGGGAGGCTCTTTACTTCGAGGGCCGGACCTCGGTAACTCCACCTCCACAAGATCGTCTTGCCGGACAGTCTCGAACCAGGCACTCTCCGCCTTATGACTTCTAGAACGTCGACGTACGGTCTTTTCCACCTGCGCTGAGACGCCAACCTGAATCGCCTCGTCAACTTGTTGCAGTATCCAGCCCATCCCGAGATCTGCTAGGACTGTGCGCAGTTGACGCTCAATTTCATCCGCAGCCATAGTCCGTCTCCATGCTTTGGCCTGTGTCGCGCGAATTGCTTTATCTCTAGACAGCCATACCGTGACCACATAGTACCAGCTAGGGGTGCATCCTACACAGATACTATGGCGACCCACTGGTTCGCACCGAACCTCCTCACCGCGAGCTCCTTGGTCGTAATGGTGAACCTTTTTCATCCTCGACCGGGCCAGTAGTTCTTGAATGCGGTGATGGCCTTGCCTGGGAGAGCGGCCTTGCTGGCTGCATCAGGACTTGCGAGAGATGGCCATCTCTTAGTGGGCGTCTAATCCCGGGTTTCTGTCTGATCTCAGGTCAGGTGCCGCGCCAGGTTGGTGTGGATTCGCCGGTGAGGCGACGGCTCATGAGGTCGATCATCGCGATGTGGATCATCGCCTGGGAGCTGGCCGGCCGGGTTCCGTAGTCGCGAACCAGGCGGCGATGGAGTATGAGTCGGCCCAGAATCCGCTCGGCGACCCAGCGGCGAGGCGTCGGGCTGAAGCCTCTGGTGGCGGGGGCGCGACAGACGATGTGCATGTCGATATCGAGGGTGGTGACGTGTTCGACGACGTGCTGGAGGTAGCCGCCCTCCACCCAGGACTTGCGCCTACACACCCAGATTTTTCGCCGCTTCCGTGGCCTTCGCCCCCGATCTTGAAGGGCTCGACTCCTTCGTTCCGCCCAGCCCAGGTCGGCAAGATCTCGTTGACGGCGGTCAGGGCAGCCGGGGAGAGTCAGGTCAACGGACGCGGCACTCGCCTCCTGTGATCACCGTGGTTTCCGGCACAGGTACGGATCTGCACTCCTAGCTTGATCACGAGATCTCCCTGCCGCTGCGACAGGGCCTCGGCGAGCTCATCAAGGTCAACGCGAGTGGTCTCGGCGTCACCACCGTCTGGCGGAATGGATCGGAGTTGCTCAATCCCAGGTAATGCTTGAACCGTGAGACCTCTAATCGGATGGGGACCAGCGCTAGCCTGACCGGTGACGCTACGCAGTAGATCACTCTCTGATTGTTAGGACATCGGTTGGTGCGTGTCGTTTCTCCCCATAAGAGGGCCTTGTCAATAGTCGCGACGGTTCTTGCTGCCATGAGCGCCGTGGTCGCCTGCCAGCCCGATGGCGTTGCTCCCCAGCCCACGCGTACGGCAGCGTTGCCCTCGGTCACTCCTACTCCCACTCCGACATCGGACCGCGACGCGGTTCTGGCGGCCTACCGCGCCCTTTATCGAGAAGGCCCTCGTGCCGAGCGCGCTCACCCCAAAGAGCGGAGGGCGATCCTCAAACAGGTGGCGACCTGGCCACTTCTGGACTCGATGCTTGAGGGCATCGCCGCGCTTCGAGCCGACGGACGGATGACCTACGGGTACCCGATCTTCCGCTTCTTCGACGTCCAGATCGGCGGTGACCGAGCCGCTTTGCACGATTGCCAGGACGCCCGAAACGTCGGCCAAGCAGATGAAAAGACTGGAAAACGCCTCAGCCACGGTGTGACCGGCACCCACATGGTCGCCGCTCTCATCAAGGAGTCGGACGGTATGTGGCGGGTCGCGAAGGTCGATCAGTTGAAGGTGCCGTGTTCGTCGGCGGCATGAGGTGTCTCCTCGCAGCTGGAATGGCCTTCCTTCCGATTCGAATCGCCGACGAAGGGGATGACGCGGGTGCGTCGGCTCAACAACTTAAGTACCTCATCTGGGCGCGCCAGAAGCCTCGTTCAGGATCGGGGACCACGGCTAGCGAGACGGCAGATCCCGAGGTCACGTGCTCCCGCCAACGCTGGCCGGTCAACGGGCAGAGCGATGGGGTGCAGTCTGTCGATCCCGCCAGCGGCGGAAGCCACTACCTCATTGAGTGTTCCAACGGCTTCCGTGACATCGCCTGGGACGTAAGCGGGGACCTCATCTCGATCAGACCGGACTACGATCCCCGTGTATCTGCGGAGAAGCTCGCTCGCCGTGCTTACCGGCAGATCCCGATCCCCGTGCCGAAGCTGCTCACAGCGCCACCACGCGGTCGCGACGGACTTGTCGGACTCCCTCACTGGTTTTGGCTCGCCGACGGTCAGTGGGCCGCCAAGTCCAAGCGCCTGCGTGCCGGAGCCGTCTGGGTCAAAGCCACCGCCGCACCACAGCAAATGACCATCAACGCTGGCGACGGACGCACATTTACCTGCAGCGGCCCCGGAAACGCCTATAACCACAGCCTGTCCCCTGACCAGCAAAGATCCACCTGCTCCTATCTGTACACCCACCCCGCCCACGCCTACCGCGTCACTGTCTCAGTGACCTGGGAGGGAACCTGGCAAGGTTCAGGCGGGCTCGGCGGCACCCTGCCACCGATCACACGGTCGGTCACCTTCCCCGTCCGCGTCGTCGAAGCCCAAACGCTCGTTGTGAGGGAGTAGCCCCCGATGTTGCTTCAGCGGCTCAAGCCACCTAGAGAGACGGCCCAGATACGTCCGCTGCCGGCCCGGCGTAGCCCGATGATCCTCGTGGCGAGTATCGGGCTGACCGCGCTGGGGGCGTTGCTTGCCTGGCAGGTGTACGGCATCGCCGGCCATCGCACGCCGGTGCTGATCATGGTCCGTGATGTGCCGATCGGACAGCACCTCGCGGCGCAGGATCTGCGGACGGTCGCGCTCGGCCTAGATCCGGGCGTCCAGGCTCTGGAGGCGACCGAGAAGGGCGTGGTCATCGGCAAACGCGCTGCGGTGGATCTGAAGGCGGGCGGGTTGCTGTCTGGGACGCAAGTGACCGACGCGTTGGTTCCGGCACCGGGTGAGACGATCGTGCCAGTAGCGCTCAAACCCAGCCGACTCCCGGCCCGGGGCATCCAGTCCGGCGACCAGATCACAGTCACCGCCGCACAGGCGAGTGCCACGCCGCCGGTGGACCACACGGCGCGCGTCGATCGGGTTGGTCCAGTGGATGCGGATGGGCTGGTCGTCGTCGATCTGATCGTCCCAGCCTCGAACGGCACGGCGCTGGCTCGCCAGGCCGCCGATGGTGAGATCGCCCTCGTTCTCCGCTCACGGGCCGGGTGAACGACACGATGTTGATCGTCGTGTGCTCCGGCGGGCACAGCCCCGGGGTGACCACAACCGGGCTGGCGCTCGCGCTCACCTGGCCGCGTGATGTGCTGCTGGCCGAATGCGACCCGGCCGGCGGCAGCCTGCTGTCCGGCTACCTGGTGGGACAGCCCCAGGAACGCGGTCTGGGTGAATGGGCGGTGCTGTTGCGGCGCGGCGCCGATCCGGCCGAAACCCTCACCGAACAGGTCGTCCATCTGACCAGCGAGCAACGGTGCCGGATTCTGCCGGGGCTGGCCGAGCCCGCCCAGCTATCGTTGGTGCAGCCGTTGTGGCCGACCATCGCCAAGACCTTCGCCGCCGCGCCGGGCGATGTCATCGCCGACCTTGGGCGGATCGGCGGCTCCGACACTCCGGCACCGCTCCTGGCCGCCGCCGATGAGGTGCTGGTGGTGGCCCGGCCGGTTCTGCGAGATCTGTCAGTGCTCGCTCCGCGGATGAAGACGCTGCCCCGTGCGCGGGTGCTGCTCGCAGGGACTGGACCTTACACCTCCAGGGAAGTGGCCAAAGCCCTCGGCGTCGCGGTGGCCGATCACCTGCCGCACGACGCACGTGCCGCGACGCTGCTCAGCCACGGCGTCGGCAACGCCCGCCACCTGGCGCGTTCTCTGCTGGTCCGCTCCGCCCGATCCCTGGCGAACACCCTGTCCGAGCGGGCCCTACCAGAGGTGGCACTGTCGTGAGTTTCGCTGTGCAGCAGGCGGTACGGGAGATCCTGCCGCAAGTCACCCAGGCGCTCGATGACGTCGACATCACAGGAGATGAGGCCGTCCGGGAGCATGCCCGGGCCGCCATCATCGACCTGGTCCGCGCCTACGCCGACGGGCGGGCGCTGGCAGGCAGGCAAACGCCCACCCTGCTTGAGGAACGCGTACTCGCCGAGGCCGTCTACAACGAGATCTTCGCGCTCGGCCGATTGCAGCCGTTCGTCGACGACCCACAGGTGGAGAACATCGACGTCAACGGCTGTGACCAGGTATGGATCACCTACCGCGACGGCAGCAAGATGGCCGGTCCGCCGATCGCCGACAGTGACGAGGACCTGATCGGCAACGTCCGCCGCTGGGCCGCCTACCAGGGCCAGACCGCGCGGGACTTCTCCATAGCCCGCCCCCGGCTGCACCTGTCCGTCGGGCAACAGACCCGCATCGCCGCGCTGATGGGGGTCACCCCGCGTCCGTCTCTGTCGATCCGCCGGCACGGCATGCTCCACTCCGACCTGGACGACCTGATGGCCACCGGCACCCTGGACAAGGGGCTGCGCTCGTTCTTGGGCGCTGCCGTACGGGCCCACAAGGACATCGTGATCACCGGTGGGATGGGCGACGGCAAGACGACCTTCGCCCGGGCACTGGCCGCCGAGATCGACCCCGATGAGCGGATCGCCACCGTGGAGAAGGAGTACGAACTTTTCCTGCACCGCCAGCCCGACCGGCACCGCGACGTACTCGCGCTGGAGGCCCGCGAAGGCAACACCGAAGGGCTGGGTGCGATCACGATGCACCAGCTCATCGCTGATGCGCTGCGGTTCAACGCCCGCCGGATCATCGTCGGCGAAGTCCGCGGCGACGAGCTCGTGCCGATGCTGGAAGCGATGAACACCGGCGGTTCAGGCTCCATCTGCACCATGCACGCCGACTCGGCCGAACAGGTCTTCGCCCGGATGCTGATCCTCGCCGGCTCGGACGGCCTGTCCATCGCGCCGGAAACACTGTTCCGCACCATCGGGATGGCCGTGGACTTCGTCGTCCACCTGCGGCACGAGCTGCACCACGCTCTGGACGGGCCTGTCAACCATCGCTTCGTCGCCGAGGTCCATGAGGTGCTCCCACCGGGAGATGGAATGGAGCCGGCGGTCAACCGCGTCTATGTGCCGGGACCGGATGGCCGTGCCGTGTCGAACACGATCCCCCAGTGCGTGGACGAGCTGGTGGATGCCGGATTCGACGTGGGATTGTTCACCGGCTGGGGGCTGGTGTGACCGGGCTGCTCGCCGCGCTGGCGGGGGCACTACTGGTCACCGGGCCGCTGCTGGCCATCGCCGCCAGCCGCCCGGTTCGGATACGGCCACCGCATCCGAAACGACGGCGGCTGCCACCGATCCCGGCCAAGGCAGCCCTATGCGTCCTCGGCATCTTCGCCGTGACCTGGTGGGCGACGGGCTGGCCGGTCGCCGCCGCCGGGGCCGCCGCAGGCGCGGTCACGCTGCCGCGCATGCTGACCAACCGCAACACGGTGCGGCGGATCAGACGTCTGGAGGCTCTGGAGGTCTGGACCCGGCATTTGGCCGACGTCCTGGGCGGCAGCGCGGGCCTGGAAGAGGCGCTCCGGTCCAGCGCGGACAACCCGCCCGCCCCTATCGCCGCCGAGGTACGGGCGCTGGCGCGACGGCTCGCCTACCGCATGCCGACCGGGCAGGCGCTGCGCGCGTTCGCCGATGACCTGGACGACCCTACCGGCGACATGATCGCCGCCGCTCTCATCCTTGCCTGCCAGGCCCGCGGCAAAGGGCTGCGCGAGGTCCTGCACGGACTGGCTCGTACCGTGGCCAAAGACGTCGCCGCGCGGCGGGACATCGATGCTGAACGGGCCACACACCGCACCACCGCCCGGTGGGTCGTCGGGGCACTGCTCGGCTACACGGGTTTCGCGCTACTCAACCGCACCTATGTCGCCCCGCTGGGCACGGTCGGCGGGCAGGCAGTGCTCGCGGCAGTGATCGCTTTGTACGCCGGCGCGTTCACCTGGCTGCACCGCCTGGCCCAGCCGCCGAAGGCCCATCGGTTCCTCAACCAGACGGCGGAGCGACGGTCGTGATCGGCCTCGTCCTGGCCTCCGGCGCGCTGCTCGGCCTCGGGTTGAGCCTAGCGATCACGGCCGTCGCACCAGTTGCGCCCGCGCTCGCCCCGGCGATGGAACGACTCCAGCCCGGCGCAACCGATACCCAGTCCGGCCGAGGCTGGCGGTCGCTGCTGGCGCGGAGGCTCCCGGTCACCGTGCCCCGTGCGGACCTGGCGCTGATCGGCAAGACCGCTGAGGACTACCTCACGCAGAAGGCCGTGATGATCGGCCTTGGTGCCGCCGGGCCACCGGTGTTGTGGGCATGTTGCTGGCTACTGGGTGTCACATTGCCGTGGGTGGTCACCTGGGGGGCGTGCGCTGCCTTCGCCGCTGCGGTGTTCTTCGCCCCGGACGCAGCGGTGCGCGGGCAGGCCGGCGAGGCACGGGCAGCGTTTCGACAGGCCATCATCGCCTACCTGGACCTGGTGGCACTCACCCGCGCAGCCGGGGCCGGACCAGCCGAAGCGCTGGGGTCGGCGGCCAAGGCCGGAGAGGGCTGGACGTTTCGGCGGCTCGCTCACGCCCTTGACCCTGCCCGCCGTACCACCGGCGGCGCGTGGGATGAGCTCACCCGCCTGTCCGACGAGATCGACGTCCCCGAGCTCGGCGAGGTCGCCGCCATCGCCCAGGTCGCAGGCACTCGGGGTGCGGGGATCCTCGACACCCTCATGGCCAAGGCCCAGTCCCTACGCGAGGCCGGACTGTCCGCCGCGACAGCCTCGGCCCGCTCGCGTACCGAGACCATGACCGTCCCGATGGCGCTGTCGGTCATCGGTTTCCTGCTACTGCTCGGCTATCCCGCATTCGCCCGGATGACCGGCGGCTGACCATTTCGGAGGTTGTTCATGATGATCTATCGATATCTCCTCGCGGTGGCCGCCCGCTGGGAACGGCTGCGATCCACTATCGAACGCCGTACAGGCCGGGGAACAGAACAGGGTGTGGGCCAGGGTTCGGAGTACGGCGGCTCCACGGTGGAATGGGTGGTCATCGCCGCCGTGGTCTTCCTTCTTGCCGTCGCCGTTGGCGCGAAGATCACCGGTGTCGTCAACGAACATCTCGCCAAGATCAAATGACCGGCCAGGAACGGGGATCGGCCACCCTGGAAGCCACGGTCATCTACCCCGCAGTACTCCTGCTGATCCTCCTCACGGTCAATGTCGCGATGTGGTTCCACGCACGCAGCATCGCCCTGTCCGCCGCACAGGAAGGGCTGCGAGCAGGCCGCGCTCACGGGACCGATCTCGCGGCCGGACGCGCGGCGGCCCGCAACTTCATCCGGCAGACCGGCGGATCCTTCCTCACCTCCTCAAGCGTCCGAGCCGAACGCACCCGGGACAGCGTGCAGGTGGTCGTTACCGGCCGGGCGATCAGCCTGATCCCATTGTTCGACCTGGGGGTGGAGCAGGTCGCCCGCGCTCCGCTGGAACGATGGACCTCCGAATGACCGCACCCGCAGAGAATGGTTCGATGACGCTGGAGGCAGCGATCATCGCTCCCGCGCTGGCCGCCCTGGTCCTGGCGATGATCGGGTTCGGCCGGATCACCCTCGCCCACGGCGCGATCGACGCCGCCGCGCGTGATGCCGCGCGACAGGCATCCATCGCCCGCAATGCGACCGCTGCGCGTTCAGCCGCTCTGGCCAGCGCCCATGCCGCGCTGGCGCGTGAGGGCTTGGCTTGCACGCCGTCGGTGACCGTGAACACCGCCGCCTTCTCCGCCCCGGCCGGTAGGTCGGCCGTGGTGGTAGCCCGGGTTTCCTGCCAGGTGGACCTGACCGACATCGTCCTGCCCGGACTCCCCGGATCCAAGCAGCTGACCAGCGAGTTCACCAGCCCGATCGACCCCTACCGAGCCAAAGGCGATCAGCGGTGAACGCCGAGCGGGGTTCGGTCACCGCGTTCGCCGCAGTCATCTCGCTGGCATTGCTGGTCTGCGCCGGGCTGGTGGTGGACGGCGGCGCCAAGATCCAGGCCTACCGCCATGCGTACGCGATCGCCGAAGAGGCGGCCCGTGCCGGAGCCGGACGTGTCGACACCAGTCGCGCCTACATGGGCGGTCGCATCGAGACTCGCCCCTCCCACGCCCTGACGGCTGCCCGCGCTTACCTGACATCGGCTGGCCGTATAGGCGAAGTCGTCGCGGTAGGCGGCCGGGCCGTCCAGGTCACCGTTACCGCCTCCCGGCCGACCCGTCTACTGTCGTTGATTGGCATCGACCAGGTGACGGCCACGGCCACCGCCACGGCGCAACTGTTCCACGGCATCGAGCAAGGGCGACCATGACGATCCGGCCGCACCACCCGATTCTCAGGCGGATCGCTGCAGCCACGATGCTGGCCGCATTCCTGGCCGGAATCCCCTCCGTCCTGTTGACGTTCTTCTGGCCGATCGACCTTCCCACAGTCGATGATCTGGCCGGCCCCGGCGAGCCCGTGGTGATCAAGACGCTGCTGCTGGCCGTGGTGTGGACGTGCTGGGCGTTGTTCAGCTGGGCGGTCCTGGTCGAGGTGGCCGGGGTGATCCGAAACCGGCCCAGCCAGGTAAGGCTGCCGTTCCAGCGCCTGGCGGCGTACCTGATCACGGCCATCACCATTACCGCGACCGCGCCGGTCGCCGCGCCGCGCGGCCTGCCCCCAGCCGCAGCGGCCACCCCTGACGCATCACCACATGCCCCGCCGGCTCAGGAAAGAGAAGACAAGACGGTTCAGACGCATCAGACCTACGTAGTGCAACCTCGGGACACTCTGTGGAACATCGCCGAACGACATCTCAGCGACCCGATGCGCTACCAGGAGATCGCCGCCCTGAACCACGGCCGCACCATGACCGACGGGCACACCTTCACCCACGGCGACTGGCTCCGCCCCGGCTGGACACTGCACCTGCCCAACGACGCTGGGAGCACATCGCCGAACGCCAGTCTTCGCACGCACACCGTGACCTCCGGCGACACCCTCTGGGATATCGCCGAACGCCATCTTGACGCCGGCCACCGCTACAAGGAGATCTTCCGGCTCAACAAGAACCGCCCCCAAGCAGGTGGGGAGGGGCTGACCCGCCCCGGTGTCCTGGAACCAGACTGGCGACTGATCCTTCCCGAACGCAAACGCGAGCCCCGTAACCCCGGACACAATCGTCATCAGGCTGCGCCACCTCTCACACCCTCACTCGCACCGATGCTGGCCAGCCCGCCACATGGCGCCACCCCGCCGCCCACTGGCACGTTCCTGCATCACGACACCGAATCACCCTGCCCGGCGACCGAGCCTGCACCGGCTCAGCCTTCTCGCCATGAGAATGATCCACCCGAAACGGCTACCGAGTCCGCCCCTGAGCAGAAACCGGCAACGGCCGCCTCTCCCGATATGGTCGCACTGCCCGGCGGGGGCATGATGGCGATCTCCTTCGCCGCGGGCGTGGCCGTCGCCTTGGCCGCCATCAGGCTGCGCCGACGGCGCGAACTCACCATGCCAGGCATTGACGAACCGATCAGTATGCCCGTCCCCGAGCCGCACCCGCCGACCGTACGCGCCCTGGAAAGGGCATTCCACCAGACCACCACCGATACCGGTTCGGTGGACGACTTCGCCGTGCTCACGTCATCCTTCACCACCGACCCGCCTGCTCTACTCCAAATCGGTATCCGTGACCAGACCACCGTCTCGCTCTCGTTGGCCGGGGTGAACCTGGCCCTGACGGGCCCCGGCACCGACGACTGCCTACGCGCGATCGTGCTCGGCCTGCTCGCCCAAGCCGATCAACACCGCGCCGAAGTCATCATTCCCACCGCCGACGCCGAAGCATGGTTCGGTGCATCTATTCACACCATGGCCGACCACTTGCCTGGCTTGCGGCTCACCGCCACCCTGGATGCGGCCATCGACCACCTTGAAGAACAGTTCGTCATTCGCCGCCGCCTGCTACGCGATCATGACAGCAACGACATTCCCGCGCTGCGTGAGACCGAGCCGGACGAACCGCTGCCCGCCCTGCTGCTGGTCGCCACCTGCCCCGGCGGCCGCCCCTACCTGGACACCCTCATGGGCATAGCCGCCGCCTTCGGTGCCGGGGCCGTCCTGGCCGGACACTCAGCCTCCGGCAGTGTCTGCACGATCGACTCCGACCATACGGTCACAGAAGCGACCGGCGACCTCGCCCGCGAACTTCGTGACGCAACCTTGTTCCACCTGCCGCTGGATGGGGCGCAAACAACTCTGCGCACGCTCGCCACCGCTCACGGCCTGCCCCACGAATCTCCCAAGCCCTCCGACTCACCCGGACGCCCGGCAGGCCCACAGCCTCCGCCGCCCGCGCCGTCTACTTCGGACGCTCCGCCTGTCCGCTTCGCCATCCTCGGATCACCCACCATCGAGATCAACGGTACGGAACTCGATCTGACCGGCCGCGCCAAGGCACTGGAACTGTTCGTCCTGCTCGCGGTCCATCCCACAGGTCTGGACCGTGAGCAGATCTGCGAGCACCTATGGCCGGACGTGGAAGAGACCCTCGCCGGATACCGCTTCCACGCCGCGCTCAAAGATCTGCGCGCCGCCCTGCGCACCGCCGCCGACCCCGACGGAAAGGCGGCCACGTTCATCGAACGTAGCGGCACCACCTATCGCATCGCGCCTGGAGGCGTCGATGTGGACCTATGGGCCATGCACCGCGCCCTCGCAGACGCCCGCACCGCCACCAGCGAAGAGACCAAGACCGACGCACTGGAAACCGTCGCCCGCCTATGCCGCGGCCCGCTGGGACACGGCCTGCGCTACGAATGGCTGGACCAGGACCACCGCTGGCCACTCACCGTCGCCACCGTCAAAGCACTCCTGCAACTCGGGGCCCTGCACGAACACGCCAGACGACACGAACGCGCTTTGGAGATCTACGACCAGGCCTGCGCTCTGGATCCTGACATGGAAGCCGCAGCCCGATCCGCCATCCGCCTGCTGAACACCCTCGGCCGCACCGACGAAGCCCGCCTCCGGGCCCGCCACCTCAAAGCCCGCCTCGACACCCTTGGTGTGGAATGCTCTCCAGAAACGCGGGCGCTCCTCGATAGCACTAGTCCGCGCGCCGCGAGTTGAAGTGCCATCTGTGGACCTGCGGACTCAACCTCACCAGCTGCGCCCTCTCGCTCGTTGCCCGCACTCTGTTCCGGCCCCTTCCGCTGCGGGGGACTGTACGGTCTTCGGTGTAACTCCTGATCATGGAGAACGCACCTGATGAGTACTGTGATCCAGGCATCGACACAGCTCGATCTGGAGGACGCCGCGGTGGCGCGTAAGAAGCCCGAGGACCCGACGGATCGGGAACTGGTGGCCAGGCTGGTGGACCAGGCGCGAGCCGAGGGGGTCGAGCTGGTCGGTGAGAACGGGCTGCCGGGCCGGCTGACCAAGCTGGTGCTGGAGTCCGCCCTTGAGGGCGAGATCGCCGACCATCTCGGCTACGACAAGCACGAGCGCTCCGGCAACGACAGCGGCAACACCCGCAACGGCAGCCGGTCCAAGACTGTCATCACCGACGTCGGCCCGGTCGAGATCACCGTCCCGCGGGACCGGGACGGCAGCTTCGAGCCGAAGATCGTGCGCAAGCGGCAGCGGCGCCTGTCCGGGGTGGATGAGATGGTCATCTCGCTGGCCGCCAAAGGGCTGACCACCGGCGAGATCTCCGCGCATCTGGCCGAGGTCTATGGGGCCGAGGTGTCCCGGCAGACGATCTCCACGATCACCGACAAGGTGCTGGAGGGGATGGCCGAGTGGCAGAACCGGCCGCTGGATCGGGTCTATCCGGTGATCTTCATCGATGCGATCCATGTCAAGCTCCGCGGCGGTCAGGTGGCCAACCGGCCGGTCTACGTGGCGCTCGCGGTCACGGTGGACGGCGAGCGGGACATCCTCGGGTTGTGGGCCGGCGACGGCGGTGAGGGCGCGAAGTTCTGGCTGCATGTGCTGACCGAGATCAAGAATCGCGGCGTGACCGATGCGCTGATGGTGGTCTGCGACGGGCTCAAGGGGCTGCCGCAGGCCATCGAGGGCGTCTGGCCGCAGGCGGTGGTGCAGACCTGTGTGGTGCACTTGTTGCGGGCCTCGTTCCGGTACGCGGCCCGCCGGCACTGGGACGCTGTGGCCAAGGCCCTCAAGCCGGTCTACACCGCGCCGACCGAGGCCGCCGCCCTCGAGCGGTTCTATGAGTTCGCCGAGGTCTGGGGCGGCCGGTACCCGGCGATCGTGAAGCTGTGGGAGGACGCCTGGGCCGAGTTCGTGCCCTTCCTGCACTTCGACGCCGAGATCCGGCGGGTGATCTGCTCGACCAACGCGATCGAGTCGGTGAACGCGCGGATCCGGCGGGCGGTCAAGGTCCGTGGCCACTTCCCGAACGAGCAGGCCGCGCTCAAGTGCGTCTACATGGCGATCATGAGCTTGGACCCGACCGGGAAGGGCCGCAAACGCTGGGTCACCCGTTGGAAGGCGGCGTTGAATGCCTTCGCCATCACCTTCGAAGGCCGTCTGACCCCGACCGCCTGATAGATCCCGTTAAGAGCGAGATACACCGATTACTGGACAGACCCCGCTGCGGTCCAGTGGGCCTGAAATTCCGCCTGATTTCCCGCATACGCAGGAGGCCGAGGTGCGCGAAGATGGCCTCATGACGCCTCGTCAGCGGACGTGCGTTGCCTTGCCCTGGCAGCGACTACCGCAGTGGGCCAGCGTGACGGCCTATACCTGCGCCGCTCGTAGGTGACACGGGCGGGGCCGATCGTCCACATCAGACTGGGCGCGGGCACCGAGGCCGTGGAGGTCGACGGATGGGAGGTCAGATCAGGCCAGGGGGACCTGCCATTTCTCCGGTCCATCTCTGAGATGGACCGCTTGCCTCCGGGGCGTGGCCCGAAAGGTGTAGCGGTCCAAGCCAGGGTAGCCCTGCTTTCGCCACCATACATGGACATGTTCGACTTCGTTCCAGAGCAGCCGGGGTCCGGCTTGGCGAACTGGGCGGTCATCGGCACCGTGGTCCGCGTGCGATACCTCCGCCCAGGCACCGTCGGGGGCCGACAGCCCCAGCACCGGCTGTCTTGCACCGTCGCAGCGGGCATACAGGCCCACGCCGGGCATGTGCAGCTGCACGGCGAAGGCGAACGACGGATCCAGCAGGGTGTCCGGTGCCAGGCTTGTGGCCCGGGTGGTGGATCGCCCCGGGTTGGCTGGAGGCTCCGATACCTGGAAGGGTGAGGGGTTATGGCACCTCCGAGGAAGTATGCGCCTGAACTGCGTGAACGCGCAGTTCGAATGGTTTTTGATCTTCGTGATGCGGGTGAGGGCACAGGTCTGCTGGCCCGGGTCGCGGACCAGCTCGGGGTGCATCGGGAGGCGTTGCGGACCTGGGTACGGCAGGCCGAGGTCGATGGCGGGAAGCGTCAGGGCCGGACGTCGAGTGACGCGCAGCGGATCGCCGAGTTGGAGCGGGAGAATCGTGAGTTGCGGCGGGCGAACGAGATCCTGAAGGCCGCGTCGGCGTTTTTCGCCCGGGAACTCGATCCGAAACTGCCGCGCTAGTCGAGTTCGTTGACGCTCATCGCGACCGGTTCGGCGTGGAGCCGATCTGTGTCGTGCTGGATTTCGCGCCGTCCACGTACTGGGCGGCCAAGAAACGCGAGTCGGAACCGTCGGCTCGCGCGGTGCGTGATGAATGGCTGAAAGGGGAGATTCTCAGGATATGGAAGAAGCCGGGCCGTGGCCTGTACGGGGCTCGGAAAGTGTGGCGACAGCTTCATCGTGAGGGCATCGTGGTGGCGCGATGCACGGTCGAGCGGCTGATGCGGGAGCTGGGTATCGCGGGAGTGACCGCGGGCCGCAAGCGGCCACGCACCACCGTCCCAGGCCAAGATCGGCCGAGTGACCTGCTGGAACGCGACTTCGCCGTGGACGCGCCGAACATCGCGTGGGTCGCGGACATCACCCATGTCGCGACCGCGGCGGGCTGGGTGTACGCGGCGTTCGTCCAGGACCTGTACTCCCGCCGGATCGTCGGCTGGCAGGTTGCCGACCACCTGAGCGCCGACCTTGCACTCGACGCCCTGGAGATGGCGATCTGGTCGAGCGGTGGCGGCGTCGACGGCCTGATCCACCATTCCGACAGAGGAGTTCAAGGCGGATTCAACCGGTGCTCGCAACACTTCATCGTTGGAGGTGTTGGTGCATGGGCGTGGGCAAGAAGCAGCAGGCCGCCCGGTTGTATCGCGGTCAGGTCCCCTCACCGGGACGGCCGAGCGTCGCCTGGCGTGATGATCGCGTCCGGTTCTGGCGGGCGATCGCTCGTGGAGTGACCTCGGAGGAGGCCGCGGCGGAGATCGGCGTGTCGCCGGCGGTCGGGACGCGCTGGTTTCGCCAGGCTGGCGGGGTGGGACCATGCCTTGCCCCGACCGTGTCGGGCCGCTACCTGTCGTTCGCCGAGCGGGAGGAGATCGCGTTGTGCCGTGCCCGGAAGATCGGCGTGCGTGAGATCGCCCGGCGCCTGGGACGGTCGCCATCGACGATCTCCCGTGAGATCCGGCGCAACGCCTCCACGCGGACCTACGACGTGGAATACCGGGCGACGGTCGCGCAATGGCACGCCGAGCGCCGGGCCCGGCGGCCGAAGACCGCCAAACTGGCGGCCCACCGGCCGTTGCGCGAGTACGTGCAGGAGCGGCTGGCCGGGCAGGTCCGCCACCCCGACGGCACGCCGGTGGCGGGACCGCGGACGGCGCCCTGGAAAGGACGCAACAAACCCCGGCGCCAAGATCGCGGCTGGACCACCTCGTGGAGCCCCGAACAGATCGCCCATCGGCTGAAGGTCGACTTTCCGGAGGACGACACGATGCGGATCTCTCATGAGGCGATCTACCAGGCGCTGTTCATTCAGGGGAGAGGAGCGCTCAAGCGGGAGCTGGTCGCCTGCCTGCGCACCGGGCGTGCCCTGCGGGTGCCACGCGCCCGCGCCCGGCACAAGGACCGCGGCCACGTGACCCCTGAGGTGCTGATCAGCCAACGGCCCGCCGAGGCCGAGGACCGCGCGGTCCCTGGCCATTGGGAAGGTGATCTCATCATCGGCACCGGCCGGTCGGCGATCGGCACCCTGGTGGAGCGCACGACCCGCTTCACCTTGCTGTTGCATCTGCCGCGGATGGAGGGCTTCGGCACCCAAGAGCGGGTGAAGAACGGCCCGGCGCTGGCCGGCCGCGGCGCAGAGGCGGTGAGGGACGCGATCACCAAAGAGCTCACCGGCCTGCCCGGGCAGCTCCTGCGTTCACTGACGTGGGATCGTGGAACGGAGCTGGCCCAGCATGCCCGGCTGCGCATCGACACCGGCTTGCTCGTCTATTTCGCCGATCCTCATAGCCCCTGGCAGCGGGGCACCAATGAGAACACCAACGGCCTGCTTCGGCAGTACTTCCCCAAGGGCACCGACCTGTCGCGGTGGGCTGCCGAGGATCTGGCCGCCATCGCATACACGCTCAACACGAGACCCCGAAAGACCCTCGGCTGGAGAACACCGGCAGAGGCCTTCAGCGATCATCTAAACTTGCTGCTGACCAGCAGTGTTGCGACGATCCCTTGAATCCAAGCAATACACTTCTATCCGCTATGCCGAACGACTCGACCAGGTCGGCGCTGCGCGTTCTGTCGGTAGCAAGGGCGACTCGTATGACAATGCGGCCGCCGAGTCTTTGAACAGTCTCTACAAGAAGGAGCTCATCGATTTCCACGGTGGCTGGAAAGGCGTCATGGATGTGACGATGGCCACAATGGAATGGGTTGCCTGGTACAATTCCGAGCGGCTACATTCTTACTGTGGAAACGTTCCTCCGGCTGAGTACGAGGAGATGTTCCACCGATCGACCGCCGGCATCGGCCCGGCGACCGAGAACCAAGCGGTCTAGCCTCCAACTTCGCCGGGGCGGTCCATGGTGTGTCGGAGCGCCAGGGATGTGGACGGCCGGGGTTGCCAAGTCGTGGTGGGACCCGGAACCTCGTTGAGGAAGTAGCCACTGACGGAGCCGCCACCATCGACTGTTGCTACCAGCATGGCTCCGCCGATCCCGCCGGCGAGGCCGGTGAGGATCATTCCGCCTTTGATGGTCTGGCGGATCCATGCTGGAGGCAGGTAGGGCCGGGGGCCGGTGGCCAGGATCCGATTGACGCGACCGACCATCTGATCATGTTCCGGCCGTCCGATCACCACGCAGACCTCGAGTCCTAGGCGGCGCAGCCGGTCTCGGGTGCGCCTTCCCGTGTACGGGTCGTCGTGGATCATCGTGAGGCGACCACGACCGAGCCTGTGGGCGAGCAGCGCTGTGCTGTAGCCGGTGTTGGTGCAGATCTCCAGGACGCGGTGCTTTTCGCTGACGTCCAGCACCTGCAACATCCGGGCCAGCACGCTGGGCTCCAAGGCGTAGGCGGATGGCCAGCCGATTCCCGCCCCGCTGTCGGCGAAGCGGGTTTCGACCGGCTGCCCGTCGACGTGAGTGATCAGGGCACGGTCGGCGTACACCCCGGCCAGCCACGCCGGAACCTGCCGGCGTTCCTCCCCGCTGACCAGAACCAGACGCGGAGGCAGGAACGGCGAAACAGGCCGGGCCCGCCCGACGTGCGAGGCGAAACTCGGCACGAAGAGGTGGCGGGGCACCGTGGTGAACGCATCCCTCCACCGGGGATCGGGCAGTGCACCACGTCTAACCATGCCCGCCACCAGCGACGTGAGGGTGGAGGAGGCTGTGATGGTTCGTCTCATCGCTGGCGTCTTTCCTGAACGGGGCGGTGCCTTCGGCGCGCCATGACCCTGCTCTCGCCCCTCGTATCGTGGAGGTTCGCCGCGCTGGCCGTCCGGAAGATAGCGCGACGATGGCATCGTCGCGCCGGGTGAACCGTTAACGGTGATCTCTGAGTTCAGCCACGGTCCGCGCGTTTCGGCCGGACCGCGATAGCCATACGGCTGGAGTGGATACGTCGATCCCGCAGGTGAGTGCCTCTCCTGACGTCCGGCCCACGGCGCCGGACCGCGCCACGGGTGCTGGAAGGGGGGCCGTGGACGCATGGCCATGACGATCACTTCGTCCCCAGGAGCTGAGGCAGGTCGCGGACGTGGTCGATGAGCAACGCCCCTTCAGGCAGTTCCTCGCCAGATCGCACACCGCCTGTGCGGACGAGTACCGCGCGCATGCCGTGACGGATGGGAGCGACAACGTCTTTCATCAGGTGATCTCCGACGAACAGCACTTCCTGCGCCGGGCAATCGGCGGCAGCGATGACCAAGCGGTAGAAGAGCGGCTCGGGCTTGGCGACGCCGAGCGGGTAGGAAAGCAGGGCAGCGGTGAACAGGTCAGCGATACCTGCCGCTTGCAGAGCGGGCCAGCGGGTCTCGGCTGGCATCGTGTTCGACGCGAGGACGAGCCGCTTGCCTGATCTGTGCAGTCTTCGCAACGCGATGGCCGCCTCAGAGTCGACGGGCTTCTGCCCGAGGACGTGATCGATCACGTCGGCGGAGATCGTCGAGCCGTAATCCAGGGCGATGGCTTTGATCGTGTCCATGATGGCTCTACCACCTCAGCAAAGAGGACGCTTGTTCCGGAGATTGGCGAGGCCCTGGGATGTGACCGGGACACCGCTTGGAATAGGTGGGTCACGCTTGAGATTCCAGCGCCGGTCGGCGGTCGTGGCCCTTGCGTGTGCCGCAGGCGGTATCAGCCGAGGACCCTTGCGATTGAGCACGTGCGGCGCTGGTGCAGCGGACAGGTCGCCCTGGCGTGATCGATCCGTACGGGAGCCGCAGTTGCCGGCCCGGGCAGGAGGTGATGTCGTCATTCCCCTGTGGTGGACAGATCGGCCACGCCTATCACCGGCCGGTGGTCGGACAGCGGCTTATCTCGCTCTTGGACCACGGTGTAGCTCTTCCACGCGCCGCGCCGGAGGTTGCTGTAGATCCGATCCGCGCGGTAGGACGGGCCGTGCCGATGGCCCACCGTGGGCGCGGGGTCGCCGAAGACCGTGGCGAGATCCAGGAACCCGGACTCCTCGATCGCCTGCGCCGCTGCGCGATCACTCTTGCGGCGGGCTTGCGCGGGATGAACTCCCGGACCGTCTGCTGGGCTCTCGTCCACGGCGGCGGCGTTGAAGTCGCCGACCAGGATGGTGTCCCGCCCTCGAAATAGATCGAACGCTTCGGCCTCGGCCTTCCGCGTTGTCGGACTGGCGGGCGCGAGATGCGTGTTCAGGAACCACAACGGCCGGGGCCACCCGTCCACGGCCAGTTCGACAGCGGCCAGGGCGTGCCACCATGGCACGGCCTGGTCGTGATGCTCACGTACCACCCGCAGCCCGGACCGTTCCCGGACGAAGACGGCGAGGTGGCAGCCGTGATGGTTGGAGTGCACCAGGGCGCGGTAGGACATGCCGAGCCGGGCCGCAGCCAGATTCAGTAACCGGTCATTGTCGTCCTTGGGCCCGGCGTCCCAGCGCTTGGCCTCCTGGATTCCGAGCAGGTCGAGCCCCAGCGGGGCGAGCAGGTCGAGCTGGTTCAGCAACCGGCTCTCATCCCCGCCGTCGAGCCCGCCCTCGTCGAGGTTGTAGGTGCCCACCGTCAGTTTCATCGGTCCTCCGAGTCTGCGACGCGGTTGGGGTGTTAGGTCCGTGCGGGCTGGGAGAGCGCGTCCCCTGGGATTTCTTGGTAGGGCTGATACGACGGGTGTCGAACGGACCAGCCCGATTTCACCGACGGGGCGGTCGGCTAGAACTCAGGGGGTAGTCGGTGGCCTCCGCCGGCGGCCGGGGAATCGGAATGCCGTAGTCCGCCATGGGGCCGGCGGGCGCGCCGTTCACCGTCGTACGGGCCCGGCACACGGGCCAGGCGCAGTGTGCGCAGGTCAGCGGGCGCCGGTCGGCGATGTGATCCATAAAGGTCTTCCTAGTGAGAGGAATGGTGGCGGTGCGCACCCCGTGCGGGGGCCGGGCAGGGGTGCGCGGCTGGTGGGGCTGGGCCCAAGCGGTCGCGGCGGCCAGGGCGAGCGATTCCGGCTCTCTTTCTGCAGGCCACTAATATTCCTGCTCGCGGAGCATTTCATTCGCTCTCGCAGGCGGCGTTCGTCGCCGTCGTCGATTCCGCCGTGTTCCCGGTCACAGATAACCGTACATGGTTTCATCTGCCCTTCAGGTTCTGTGCGAGACGCGGATTGGGGACATCGACTCCGGCTGCGCGCAATGCCGTTCTACGCTCTGCGGTCAATCTGCCTTTGCGAGCGTCTTCTAGCTGGCGGTGAAACCATGAGCCAAGCGCAACTCCATCCTTCGTGACGTATTTGTTGTTCAATCGGGTAGGTAAGCCATTCGCAGGCCGAAGAGCTTGCAACGCCTTCAAATTCTCCCACCAGCGAGCTTCATAGACATTCCACATGAAGCCCTTCTTCTCAAGGACCTCGATCTCGTCAGAGCTTAGTTTGCCCTGCCGGTACAGTACGCGGTAGTGGACAACCGTCCTTCCCAGGGGAAGATCTGCGGGAGTGCGGTACCTTTGTGGAACATTTAGGTTGCCATGAGTCTCGTAGTAGGCGTCCAAGTCGTCAAGTAATTGCTCCCAGGTACCGAAAATGAATCCAGCCTTCTTCAACTCGGCGATATACTGCGCATCGAGCTTCCCTTTCTGGTAGCGGGTGCGCAAAGTGTTGGTAGCGCGACCGAGAGGGAATCCGTCAGCGGTCATATATGCCTTCGGGATGCGCAGGTTTCCGTTTTCGGCACGATAGGCGCGAAGCTCGGCCAAGAATTTCTCTCGCCGATCCGAGAGCGCGTTCCAGATCATTCCGATGGCATCCATGAGGTTGATGCGGGCAGGGCTGAGAACGCCAGACTTGTACGCTAGACGGAGGGTGTGAATCCAACTCCCCAATTGAAGCCCGCTCGCTGTTCTATACAGGGCGGGGACAAGCAGGTCGCCATTCTTGGCGTAGTACGCTTCGGCGGCGGCGTAGTACTCCTCCCATGAACTGGTCGCGGAACGTATCGTCTGCACGGTGATGGCCGCGGCGAATCCGTCTGGGACGGGGACGCCGGTGACGTGCAGCCATTCGGGGATGCCCGGCGGGCAGGAAGCGGCCTGATCGGCGCCGAGACCGCGACGCTGCTCGTTCAGACGGACGGCCAGATCCTCATCATGGGTCGCCAACGCTCGCACGACCTGCCACAGCGGCGCGTATGCGGATGCCGCAAGCGCGCTCTCAGGGTCCTCACCTGGTGCGAGAAGCACCGGAATGATGATGCTGGCCGTCTTCGGCCCTTCGCGGCTCCCTCGACGTAGCGCGCGGCCGATGGCCTGGATGGTGTCGGTGGGGGAACTGCGAGAGTCGACGAACGCCACCGCGTCAACGGCAGGCACGTCGATGCCCTCGCCGAGTACGCGGGCGTTGGAGATGACGACCAGGTCCCTATCGTCCTGGCGCAGCCGGTCCAGTGCGGCACGCCGTTGGGCAAGGGACTGAGTGCCGTGGACGTGACCGGCCCACAGACCGGGTGGGCGCTCACCAGAATTCAGCAGGTCGAGCGCGTAGGGCAGCGTGCCGGCGAAATACCTGGCATTGCTCACGCGATTGTGGAAGCTGATCAGACGGCGGATGTCGTACTGGTGGGCCGCACGCAGGACCGCGATCTGCGTGGCCAGCATGGCCGGCGACAACGCTGATCGGCCACTTTGGTAGAACTCCGCAGGTCGCGGCATCTGAGCAGCGGCACGGACCTGCTCATTGGTGATGATGGGCGCGATCACCCGGTAGTCGGCCAGCAACCCGCGCTTTCGGGCCTCTCCGAACGACAGATGGTAGGCGCGAGATCCGAAGATCTTCTCGTCATCCATGCTGACCACATCGTCCCCGCTGGTGAGCAACACCTTGGGGGTGGCCGTCATGTACTGACGACGCATGGCCGGAATGCGGTCATTGTCGTGGATGACGGCCCACGGCTTGGTGGCGCGGCCAACGCTGCGATGCGCCTCATCGATCAAGATCAGGTCCCATGAAGGCGCGGCATGCCGGGCGTGCGCCTCGGCGATCAAGTGGAGGCTGTGATACGTCACGGCGACCAGCGTCCTGCCCGGTGCGCTGGCCAGGCCGGCCAGCCGCTCCGGGTCGGAGGTGACGATCTCATGATTGCCGTGTAGCGCTTGGCTCCGTGTGACGTTGGGGTCAGAACAGCACGCGATGATCCGATCCCACGCCAGTTGGTCGCCAAGCCTGCGCCATTCGGCGATCGTCTGGGCCAGCAGCTCAAGGAAGGGAGCGACGATCAGCACGCGGGCTGTTGCACGGCCGGACAGGAGTTGCGCCGCGGTCGCTGCGCCAGTCCTGGTCTTGCCTGTTCCGCAGGGCATGACAACGGTGGCTCGTCCACCGGTGGCCAGGGTGTCCACGGCGGCATTGATCGCCTCGTGCTGATGGGGCCATAACGGAGGTCCGTCGAAAGTGAGCATGATCCTATGAGGTCAGTACGGGAAGAAGGGAGGGATGGAGCGTGGCCCGGACCGCGCGCAGCGTTCGGGGCCGGAACCACGCGACTGGTACTGGTCGGTCACAGCAGCCAGCGCATCTGATGGATGGCTGCGGCTCCCTCGGGCCGTGAGGGCGGGGATGACAGCTGACCAGAGCTTCGCATCACGGACGAGCATCAGCTGCCACAGGCTTTCGGCAGTAGCGGCTTCAACGATGATCGCCGTGGGCGAGTCGCCGCAGAAGAAGGCGATGAAGACACGGTGGTAGGCCAACCACAGCACCACCCAGCGGTCCTGTGCCCGCCGTTGCAGGTCCCGCGCCAGTTTCTGCTCTGCCCCATGCTCACGAAGATGTGGCATGGGCCGGTCCCGTCGTCTGGATGGGTTCGTCTGGCCCGTTGAGCAGCCGATAGTCGGCTACCAGCGCGCCGGCCGCGCCGTCCACGGTATGGCGGATCCGGCACAGCCGTCGCCCACTGCTGCGCGCCCTGGGGCTGGGCCAGTAGACGAGCGGGCTGTCCGCAGTGACATCCACCGTGGCGACCAGGCCGTGGCACAGGGATACGGCCGTCCGGTGATGATCACCGTTCAGGTCGGCCTGAATGCCCCGCTTGTCCAACTCCTGAGCCAATCGGGCACCGAACCGCCAGGCGTCGGCCTGGTAACCGGTCCACATGAGCGAGTCCATCGGTCACCTCCTGATCCACTCGAATGTCCCGAGCCCGCCGAGGAAGAACCCTTCTCCCGCGACGTGCTTACGCGGGAGGGGGCCGAGAGTCGGCCGCCACTCGGCGACATCCACCAGACCCGGCGGATGGAGTTCGGGCACATGCGGGGCGAGCAGCGCGGCGACCCGCTCCCGCGTGCGCGGGAAGATCGGCGTCGCCGACGCTTCGTAGATCTCGCGGGCGGCCTTCGACGCCTCAGGGGACATGTCCTCATCGCACGCGTGGCTGATCGCCACGACGCTGCCCCGGCCCAGCCGTTCGGCGAAGCGGCCGAGGACCTCGGACAGAAGGTCGTCGCGCTCCACGAAATGGGCGACGGCCACCAAGATGAGCCCGGTCGGCCGATCGGGGCGCAGAAGTCCGTGTGCATCAGCGCTGTCCAGGATCGCATCGGGCTCCCGCAGATCCCCTTCCACCATGGCGACACCGGGACCGGCCAGTAAGGCTCGGCCATGCGAGAGCACCACCGGATCGTTGTCCACATACACCACCCGCGCATCCGGGTTCACCCGCTGGGCGGCCTCATGCACGTTGTCCCGGGTGGGCAAGCCGGACCCGATGTCCAGGAACTGCTCGACCCCGGCCTCGGACAGCGTGCGCACCACACGGCCGAGGAAGTCCCGGTTCTCCCACACCGCTCGCCGGACATTCGGGCTCGCCTTCTCCAACTCCGCCGCGGCCATGCGGTCGGCGGCGTAGTTGTCCTTACCGTCGAGCAAGAAGTCGTAGACCCGGGCGGCGTTCGGCTGAGCGGCGTTAACGCCTGCGGCCCGGGTGTGATCAGGGTGCGAGGTGGTGGTGCTGGCCGGTTCGGTGTTGAAGGGCTTACCGTCGTTCATGGGTCGCTGCCTCTCAGCGATCTAGGACCCGTTGAGACGCTGCCAGACGCTCGACGGGACCGCCTTTCCTGTTTCGATGCCATGCCGGTACAAGGACCGCTTCAGGTGGATACGCCAACCGTGCAATCGCATGACCGGATTGTGTGTTCTGTCCTGCAAGTGGTTCCCGCCAGGTTTCGTGGGCTGAATTCAACCCGCACCAATCCCGCCAAACGGTTGCATCGGGGCCTATCCGGCACACCAGTCCCTCGTATCCCTACGTGAGGTCTGACATGACCGAACGAAGCGCCCGCGCCCAATGTTGCGTCCTGTGGCACTGGGAACAACCCCGCCTCGTGGGAGTCACTGATCGGTTATCCCTCGTGGCAGGGAAAAGTTCTCTGACCTGGCCCATCACCGGTGAGGCGGACGGTGCAAAGGATGTAAAGTCTGACCGGCACAGTGCGGATCCAGCCAGGATGGTGATCGTGAGCGACTTAGCGGGACGTGCGAAGACGCACAAGCGATACGCGCACCAACTTCGCAAACAGTCCCTGACCTGGGCAGAGATAGCCGAGAAGCTTCACCATGGCTACCGGTTGAACATGCTGGCCGCTCTTCGCATCGCCCACGGGTGGAGTCAGGATGATGCCGCTTCCGCCTGGAACCGAAAATGGCCGGATAGCCCAACGACCAACAAGCACTTCTCCCGCTGGGAGAACGCCAGGGGCACGCTGACGGTGGAAACCCTCGGCAAACTCGCCGAACTGTATGAGTGCAGCGCCAGCGCACTGATCAGCGATTGGCATGACTACAGTGATCTTGATCAGTATCATCAGGACCGCGTCGTACATGGCACCGAGATGGGTTCGGACCATCTTGCAAAGGTGAGCCAAAAGTCAAGCTCCTTGCCCTCGCACGAATCGTCTTCCAGGGGCTCGGGGACGTCGCTGTCTCGCGGCCTGTTGGACCATCTGACCGCTATGACGGAAAACTATCGGCGGCTGGACTATCTATCCGGCGCCCAGAGCGTCCAAAAGGAGGCGATCGGCCACCTGCGCCGGTTGCATAATTTGATGGGCGCGGCTTCGACTACCGCACTCCATCGTGACCTGCTACGCGCCACCGCCGATGCCGCACAGCTAAGCGCGTGGCTCTCCATCGACGGACAGGACTACACCGCCGCCTCAGGATATTGCACTATTGCGGCAAACCTGGCCGAGCAGGCCAAGGACCGTGACATGCACGCCTATGTGCTGGGGGTGATGAGCTACATCCACCTGCATGCTGGTGACGGCGACGAGGCGTTGACGCTACTGACTACGGCTACCCAGATGACCTGCCGTTCCACGTCGCCGGCGATTCGCTCCTGGCTGAGTGAGGCGACAGCCGAGGCGTACGCTTTGAGTGATGAGCGTCTTGCTGGAGTGAAGATGCTCGCCAAGGCCGAGACGATATCCGATCAGGTGACGGCTGCTACTACACCTCCCTACCTGGCGTTCTACGATAGGCCTGTTCACGTTGCCCGGCTTAAAGGGCGCTGCCTGATGCGGCTGGGGCAGTCGGGCCCGGCGATTCGTGCGTTGAAGGAAAGCCTCGATCTGCTTCCAGACGGCTACGTGCGAGAGCGGGGTGGAACCTTGATCGACCTGGCCTATGCGCGCGTCCAAGCTGGTCAAATAGAAGAAGCATGCCACGTCGCTGGGCGAGCCCTTGACCTGGCCTCGGTGACCGGCTCGCAGCGGAACCTGCGCCGCCTTGATGACTTGCTGGTAGTGCTGAGACCATGGAATGGTGCCCCGTGCGTCGCCGATCTGGTCGGCCGAACGCTACTCACCTAGGAATCAACCCTCTCCACATGCTGGCAGCCGCGCGATGACCCGCCGCGCCTGGGGCGAACTCTTGCTGTTATCGGTTTTGTGGGGAGCGGTGTATCTGCTGATTGAGATCACCTTGCGGGAGCTGTCACCTGTCGTGGTGGTTCTGGGCCGTGTGGCTACTGCTGCGGCGATGCTGACCCCTTTGGCCCTGCGCTACGGAGCATTGCAGCCGCTCCTCCAGCATCCCCGTGTAGTTCTGCAGACCGTTCTTGTGCAGTCGACGATCCCGTTGGTACTGCTCACTGTTGGGCAGCAGTACGTCTCGTCGGGAACGGCCGGCATCCTCATTGGTGCGCAACCGCTGGTCGTTGCCATCCTGACGATCCGGTTCGCCGTCGATGAGCGACCTCACGGCTGGCCGGGCATCCTCGGTATCCTGCTCGGCCTGGTAGGACTACTCCTGCTGTTCGGAGTCGATCTTCGCGGTGGTGGCCTGGAGCTATTCGGCGGTTTGCTCGTCTTGGGTGCTGCGGTCTGTTATGCGGCCGGGGCGGTCATGATTCACCGCCGCCTCGCCCACGCCGCACCTCTCGGGGTGGCGACATCCTCCATGCTGGTCACAACCGCTGTGCTGCTCGTCCCCGGACTCTATGCATTGCCTACTGATACGCCAAGCCTTCCGGTGATCGGCGCTTTGCTGATCTTGGGAGTCGTCTGCACCGGTGGCACCCTGGTGCTGTTCTACGCGTTGATCAGCAAAGCCGGACCGTCTCGTGCTGCGCTGGCCTTTTATCTGTCGCCAGCATTCGCGGTAGGCTTCGGAGGCGTGCTGCTAGGGGAACCGATCTCGGCTCCTCAGATCGCTGGGCTCACGGCGATTTTAATCGGTGCCGCCCTTGCGGGAAGATCTCAAAGAGAGTCGGCGGTCTGAAGGGCAGCCATGTGCTTGTAGGACCTTGCGGGAATCGCTTGATTCCGGGTCGAGCAACGCCAGTACTTCATGGACAGGGCGCTCACGCTGTTGGTGAGAGGCCACGGAGATTCCGGACAGCCGCCCTATGGGCGTAGTCTATGCGGCTATTTGGGGTGAAAAGGGACTCGGGGAGAACCTCAGGGAGTGGCCGATAGCCGAGCGCAGAGTGCAGGCGCTACATCGGATGCGTCGTTTGGACTGGACGCTACGCCCTATCTTCCGGTGAGCAGGAGATCGATGATGATCGACGCCAAACAGGGTCTGCGAAGGCCGGTTTTGTATGTGATCGCGTGTGGTGGCCGTCCGGCGGGCGAATTGCCGGATCTGGTGAGCTCGTTGCAGGCCGAGGGCTGGATGGTATGCGTGGTCACCACGCTGTCGGGTCAGAAGTTCGTCGATGCCGACAGGCTGGCGAAGCTGACAGGCCATCCGGTCCGGCAGGACTACAAGCGGCCGGAGGAGCCAGATGTGCTGCCACCGGCCGATGCGATGGCGGTGGTTCCGGCGACGTTCAACACGATCAACAAGTGGGCGAGCGGGATTTCCGACACGCTGGCCCTTGGGTTACTGAATGAGGCGATCGGTTTGGAGTTGCCGCTGGTGGCAGTGCCGTGGCCGAACGTGGCGCTGGCCCGTCATCCCGCCTTCTCCCTCAGCGTGGAGCGGTTGACTTCCTGGGGCATCTCGATAGTGCTGGACCGGGCACGCCTGCCGCAGCCTTCCTCTGGCCTACCGGGCGCGGCCACGTTTCCTTGGGCAGAGCTGAAGGCTGAACTGTCTCGGATCTACCGCGAGTGCGCTCAGCGCATCGCGACTGGCTGACGCCGCAGGTCCGGCGGGGGGAGTGCTGGACAGACCGAGCTGCCGGGTGGGGCTCACTCTGGTTGGTGTTGGTTTTGGCGCGGGTGGCGAGCCGAGGACCAAGCTCGACGTCAGTGACGCCGAGCACTGCGGCGAGTTCGCGCCGGGCCGCCTGGGATGGTCCTCACCGGTGGGCGTCGCGGGTAGCGGTGGTTCGCGGGTCGGCCAGGATAGAGCGCGTGGTCGAGCGCGGGCCGTGTTCGCTGCCGCTGGTGAACCAGCTGACCAGTCTGCCGTGGGCGATGAGTCGGGCGTTGGGGGCGGCGATATCGCTCTCACTCCGCCAGGCGAACGGGACGAACACGCGCTCGGCCGGTCGGAGCGGGGGTCGCTAACTAAGAGGGATCGCCGGCTGACAGACGCCATTTGACATGTCCGGCTGATGGACGGGCGCAAATGGTCTGTGGTCGGTAGGGTGCCTGCACTGGTGAGCGTGGATGGGCAGAAGTTTCACCAGTTCTCATCAGCGGAAGGTGTCCGATGCCCGGCATTCAGCATGACTCGCGGCGAGTTGTTCGAGACCTGGTGCAGGCCGTTGTCCCGTATGACGATCGAGAGGCATCCGATCAGCAGTGGATGCGCGATTGGATCGATGCCGGTCATCCGCTGTTTCGCGTGGCCAAGCCGGCGACTCCGCACCGTCATCTAGCGGTGTATGCCGCGCTGTTGGATGAGGCGGAGCGAAGCCTAATGCTCGTCGATCACGCGAAGGCGAAGGCCTGGCTCATGCCCGGTGGGCATGTGGACCCTGATGAGGATCCGCGGGTCACGGTGGTACGGGAGTTGGATGAGGAGTTGAAGATCGCTCCCCCCTTCCATCCGCAGTTCGGGTCGGAGCCGTTCTTCCTGACGGTCACCGAGACTCGGCCGCCACACCCACACACCGATGTGACGCTTTGGTTCGTCTTTTCCGCCGACCAGGGCCAGGAGATCGTCCCCGATCCGGCTGAGTTCTCCGCGTGCCGCTGGTTCGGTCTGGACGACACTGAAGCGTGGGTGGGCGAGTTCGATCCACAGATGTTCCGGTTCATGGCCAAGCTCACCGGCGCGCTGGAACTGGCTCCCGTCAGCTAGTCAGCTGGCTGTGCACAGCGATGAGCGGCCCCGAAGCCCGGTCATGAAGCGGTCGGTGGCGTGAACCTCAACCCTGTCGTTGATCTTCGGGTAGTCGTCCACGTACAGGGTCCTGGTGGCGGCCAGATAGCCGAAGTAGGGCACCGTGAGGGAGCTTACGCGGGGACGCCCAAGGTAAAGGTAGCGAGCAGGGCAGCGTGGTCGGTGATGCGGCTGGTGCGGGGGGTGTGGTCGTAGGCGCAGCTCACCAGCGTGCCGGTGGCCGGGGTGGCGAACAGGTGGTCCAGGCGCTGCGCGCCGTACCGGTCGCTGATCCAGCTGTGCTCGTGCAGGGCAGGGTGGGCTTGGCGGAAGGCGTCGACCAGGCCGAGGCGCTGCAGGCCGGTGTAGAAGGCGTAGTCGTGCTCTTCGAAGGAGGCCATGGGCGGCTGGTGACCGGGCTCGACGATGTTGAGGTCTCCGGCCAGCAGGAGTTTCGGGCGGCGGATGGTGTGGAGGTATTCGAGGAACGTCTTTTGGAAGGCGCGGCGCCGGTCGCTGCTGTCGGTGGTCATGCCGTTGGTAGGCCCGTACAGGCCGACGATTCTGATCTGTTCGCCGTCGTGCTCGACGTCGACAGCGACAGCGCGGGGATCGCCTGGCCCGGCCACCGATGTCTGGGGCAGGCCACGGGTGGCCACCGCAGTGAAGTAGGACCCTCCCGCCCAGCTCGGCGGAAGGCAGACCTCGAAGCCCTCGGCGGTCAGCCCGCTGATGACGAGCTTGGTGCCGTCGGAGGGTTTGAGCTCGGTCAGAATCAGCACGTTGCTGCGGTTGGCCAGCAACCATGACAGGGTCTGCTGAGCGCGCTGCATGCTCGGGTTGTTGATGTTGAGGGCGCACACGCGCAGCTCGCCCGGTGCTGGTGCAGAGGTGGCGGGCTCGTCGTCGAGGCTGCCGAACAGCGCCTCTTGGATGAGGTCGTCGGGCATCTACTGCTCCTGGCTGTTGGTGAGGCCGGTCAGGTGCTCAACGCGGCGGATGGTGTCGGTGAGCTGGCCGGGGTGCATTTGTTTGGCCGCTCGCTGCTCGGGTGTTTCATTGGCCGCGCCGTACACCCAGAAGGAGGTTCCGTTCTCGGTGTCGAGGATGAGGAAACGGTCGCGGGTGGCAGGGCCGCGTACCAGGATGGAGATGGTGTCGGCGTCGGCTTGGACGGTGTGGACGGTGGTGTGGTCCAGGGCGTAGCTGGATCCGGGGCGTTCGCGGCGTACCAGGATCGGGGTGAGGGTGCGGGGGTCGGTGTGCTCGCCGAAGTCGGTGTCGGCTCCGAAGATCCGGTGGAGATATTGGCCTCGGTAGATGCCGGAGAAGAACGACCAGCGGTGGTGGTGTGGCCGGTCGTAGTAGCCGGGCCGGTACAGGTGCAGCCGGATTCGGATGTCGCCGTCGGCGTACAGGACGAGTTTGTCGAGGAAGTCATAGCGTTCGCACATGCCGGCCAGGGTGGGGTCGCCGGGAATCGCGTTCAACAAGGCCCCCAGCAGGCCGGGCTCGGTGGTGATGACTTCGTACACGGGCTGGCAGCCGTCCAGAATGGCGCCGGGGTCGTTCCAGTCGAGGTCGGCCAGGCCGCGAAAAATGGGGTGCGCAGTGGTGATCATCGCTGGTCTCCCGTTCCGTAGGGGGATGCGTTCATGATGCGCTTTAGGTGAGGATGCAGCCGATAGAACTGCCTGGCCAGGTGCGGGGCTTGGGGCTGGCCCTCGGGCAGGTGGCCGGTCGTAGCGGTGTGGGCGGTGATGGCAGCCAGCAGGGTGAGCTGGGTGGATTTCACCCGTTGGCGCAGGGTCGGCATCGGGACGAGGGAGACAGGTTGGGTGAGCAGGACGGGGCCGGTGTCGACGCCAACGTCTACCTGGTGAACGGTACAGATGATCGGGTCGTTGTTGAGCAAGGCCCAGGCGACGGCGTCCATGCCGCGGTAGGTGGGCAGCGCCCCGTTGTGCGCGTTGAGGGTGCCCAAAGTGGGGATGGTCAGGATCTCGCGCGGAACGATCGGCATGCCGAGCAGGATGAGCAGGTCCGGCTGCCACCGTGCCAGGACGACCGTGACGTCCTCCCAGGCGGTGACGTGCGCCTGCGTGGCCGGTAGGTTGGGGGCCGGGCTGGGTCGATGCGACGGGGCGGGCGGGTACCAGGCGCTGTCGTAGGCCGAGCTCACCGTCTGCTGGGGCGGTGAGCCGTACCAGCACACTGCGGCGGCCTCGACACCGAGGCCGCGCGCGTAGGCGAGGAAGGCCGATGGGCTACTGGAGCCGGCCCCGGCCAGGATGACGGTCTTCATCGTCCCAGCGGCCGGAACGTCGGTGGGATCAACGACCGGCGAAAAGACGGCCGGCTTGGGCTCGGCCGGTGCAGGCATGGGTGGCAGCGAGCGACGAGAGAGGCGATCGGCCAGCTCGGCGCAGGCGTCGTCAACCAGGGCGGCGGTGGCCTGGATGTTCGGCAGGAGATCCGGCGTGCTCCACCGGTCGGCGTGCCGCCGCATCCAGACGGTGCCCAGGAGCTTGCAGGCGGCGTTGAGGAAACGCAGGTCGCCGCTGGCGGCATTGACGCCGAGCCAGTGGTCGGCGAGCAGCAGCCACGCCTTCGCCATGGCGGGAGTGAGGGCATGGGTGTGGGCTTGGACCGGCGGCCGCCACAGGCGGGCGGTCTCGAAGCGGTGCAGCAGGTCGGCGTCGCAGCCGCCGGGTGATGCCACCGCCGTCTCAGCGGTCGTGTTCTCTACCGCCGCCCTATCGCCTGCCATATCGGTCGCAGTGCCGGGCGGCGCGCTGAGTGGCGTGCCGGGCGCGGCGCCGCCTGGTATGGCAGGCGGGGTGGGGCCGGGCTGCCACCAGCGGCCGGCCAGGGCCGCTTCGGCCACCTCCGCGATCGGTTCCGGCGCTAGGAAACGGACGACTCGGGGGAACCCAGCGAGAATGTGCGCGGGAGTGAAGTCGGCGTCGACCGCCTCCGGCGCCGACAGGTGGCTGCCCGTGGCGGTACCGATGCCCGTGCTGGTGCCGACTTGGGAGTGGGCGGTCATCGGGCCACGTGCTCGCTGACCTTGGCCAGCGCGGCCAGGTAACCGTCCAGCAGTTCCTCATCGCCGGAGTATCCCCAAGCTGGGATCTTGATGAAGGCGTCCTGGAAGGCGGACACGCCGGGCAAGTCGACCGGGTGAATGGGGGCGGGTGTCCAGCTGGCGTGCGGGTCTCGGCGTGCGAACAGCGGCTCGGCGGAGATGTCGCGGGTGGAGCCGGGCGCATCGACGTCCAGCGCGCCTTCGGCGACGCACAGCCGGACGAACTCATCTCGGGTCACGCTGGCTTGGTCTGGGTTGAAACGCAAGCCGAGGACGTACAGGCCGTGGGTACCACGCTCGGGCGCGACGATGGGGGCGATGACGGGGTTGCCGTCCAGCGCTTTGGTGAAGGTGTCGAGGTTGTGGCGGCGGTGGGCCTCGATATGGGCGGCGCGGGCGAGCTGGTGGACGCCGATGGCGGCGCCGAGTGTGGTCATCCGCTCTTTGAGGCCCATGCCGGTGAAGGCGAACGGGAAGTGCGCGGAGCTGGGGGCGATCTCGGCGCGGGAGCGTTTGTTGTAGTGGGCGAACAGGACGGCCAGCTCACGCAGACGCGGGTCGCGGGCCACCAACATGCCACCTTCCCCGGTGGTGATGGCCTTCTGGTTGGTGGAGAAGACCGCCAGGTCGCCCCAGGTGCCGACGGGCCGGTCGTCCCATCGGGCGAAGTGGGCGTGGGAGCAGTCCTCCAGCAGGGCCAGGTCGTGCTCGGCGCAGAAGGCGGCGATCTCGTCCATCGGGCATGGGATGCCCCACATGTGAGTGACGATCACCGCTTTCACGTTCGGCTGCATCCGATCGGCCAGGCTCTGCGCGCTCACGTTCCCGGTGGTGGGGTCTGCGTCACAGAAGACGACCTCGATGCCTTCGAAGGCGAACGGGGAAGCGGTGGCCAGGAAGGTGTAGGCGGGGGCGAGGATCGCATCGCCGGGGCGCAGGCCGAGGATGTGGCCCGTGGCGTGGATGGCGGCGGTCCCGGAGGCCATCGACACGACCTGGCCGGGCTGCAGGCCGAGAAAGGCGGCGAAGGCCTGCTCGTACTCGCCGATGATGCCGGTGGCGTCGCGATCGGACAAAGAGCGGTGAGCTTGGTCGAGGATCGCCTTTTCCAGGGAGGCGTCGATGATGGGCCACTGGTAGTGCGGCCTGGGCGCCTCCAGGGTCATGGGTCCGCCGTGTGCGGCCAGCGCGGTCATCACAGGGGCTCTCCTTCGGGTCGTCGCAGGGGGGCGATCAGGGGCCGCAGCAGGTCGAGGGTGTCGGCAACCGAGGCGGCCGCGTCCAGGTCGAGGACGGCCCAGCGGTGTTGGTCGGCGTAAGCGAGCAGGTTCTTCAGCCCGTCGTGCTGGTAGGTGATGAACGCCTGGCGGCCGTAGTCGCTGACTCCGGCGTGCATGCCCATCTCGCGAGGCTGGAAATCACCGCGCCGGTCATACAGGGCACCGAGGTCGGCGGTAAGCACGATCACCGCGTCCGGGCCCGCCACCCTGCCGAAGATCACATCGAGGTCCGGTTGAGTCCAGCCTTGCAACAGGAGCTTGGAGAAGAACTTGAACCACCAACCGTCCATGATCACGTCATGGCCGACGGCGAGGACGGGGTCAACCACGCTGGTGCGCAGCGCGCTGTACCAGGAGGCCTGCAAGTGCACCCAGAAGTCGTCGGTCAGATCGGGGGCATCGCCCGAGTGCCACAGCATGGTGGCCAGCCGGGTCATCAGAGTGCGGGCGTAGGGGGAGGTCTGGCTGATCTGCCGTCGCGGCACGAACACCAGCTGCGCCCCGACTGCGGGCGTGCCGGGGACGGCGTCGGAGTAGATCGTGTCGGCCAGGGCTTGCGCAAGGGTCGTCTTGCCGATCCCGTCTGGGCCTTCCAGGACGATCAGCCGTCCTCGCTGCGCCTGCCGTATGGCCACGGTGGTCGTGCCTCCTTCGTCCGCCGGGTCTGATGGTGCTGGCTCGATCCTCACCCGGCCCCGATGCGTTCGTCCGGCTTTTGCGGTGAGACCGACAGCCGGTCAGGCGCCGCAGGCGTCGGCGGCGTTGATGAGCCGCCAACCGGTACCGGCGAGCCAGCGCCGGTGCTCGGCACGCAAGAGCTGGGCGTTCTCGGGCGACAACAGCGGTAAAGCCTGGCTGATGGGACGGCTGAGGGCCTCTTGGAGGTGGCGCAGTTGCTCATCCATCAGCGCGCGCAGCGCCTGCTCGCTCAGCTCAGAGGAGGGGGCGGTGTGCTCGATGAGGGCGAGCATGGCGGTGAACACCGTGTAGGCGGCCGCGCGGATCGTGACCCGCGCGGCGTGCAGGACGGCCCGCTGCGTCCCGTCCACGATCTTCTCCAGGCTCTTCAGGGTGTAGTCGAGGGCGAAGGTGCGATCCACCCACATCTGCGCGTGCACCGAGCAGGCGCCGATGCGCTGATCGGCGAAGCGCGCCTCGATGCGGCCCATGCTGGGATCGATCGCGCCACTCAGCCCGTGCGCGGCGACCGCGCGGGTGTAAGCCGCCCCGATCAGGCACTCCATCGAGACCAACATGTAGGAGATACCGGCATGGAAGGGACGGCCCGACGTGTGCGCGGCGACCCAGACCGGGTCACGGACGCCGTCGACGATCTCCTCTACGCTCAGGTGCGGCTGCGGGGCCAGCAGCAGATCGGTCCGCCCCTGGAAGGCGTGCGTGGCGCGCAGCTCGGTCAAGCTCATCAGCTGGTCGAAGGTGATGTAGGTGAAGCGCGTCGGCACGCCCAGCGCACTCAGCGTGCGGATCGCCAGAGCGTTCTGCTCGCCAGTGGCGTCCTTGTTGAACCGAGTCAGGATGGAGTCGACGCCGGACTCCACGCCGAACAACATCCGGCGCAGCCCGAGCCCGTTCAGGCGCCGCCACATCCGGGCCCGCTCCACGTGCCAGTCCCGATCCTGCTCCGGACTGACGACCTGATCGACGCGGCAGGAGGACTCCCACGCGAAACCGGCGCCGTGCAGCAGGCCCGCCAGCTCCAGGCCACGGGCCACGGCGCCCTGGTCGCGGCCGAAGAACTCCTCATCCACCAGGTAGAGGGTCTTGGAGATGTCCGGGTGCCGATCGAAGGTGCGGGTGAGCTCAGGCAGCACGACGGCGAGCTGCTGGGCCGAGCCCGCAGCCCATAGCCCCTTGTGACCGCGCGGGCAGAAACCGCACGCCGAGGTACAGCCGCGCGAGGCCTCCACCTGGGCCACTCCATGGCACTCCAGAGTGCGCTCCAGCAGGTCGAGTTCAGGCAGAAAGTCAACCAGGCGGGCGTTGGGCACCTTGGCGGTGCGCCGACGCGGGTGTACCGCCATGCCGCCACCGCGCGCGGCGCCGGCGTAGCCCAGACCCGGGATCGCGGCCAGTGGCAGGTCCCCGTGATAGTGGCTGAGCGTGTCGGCGATCGTGGTCTCCCCGGCGCCACGGGCGATCAGCAGTTCGGGGTAGCTGTCGAGCAGGAGCGCTTCGTTGCGGACGGTGAGGCTGCCCCCGGCCAGAACCAGCGGCGGTGCGGGCAAAGCGTACAGGTGGTCCAGCAGGGCGATCATCAGGTCGTGCTGGCCGAACGTCGCCGACACTCCGACGATGTCGGGCTCGTCGGCGGCGACCGCCGCGAGCAGGTCGGCGAAGCTGACCTTCAGCTGCATGTCCACCAGGGTGATCTGGCCGAGCAGTGTACGGCGGGCGGCCCGCGCCAAATCGGAAATCGCCAACGGGAAGCGCGGCAGCGGGAACCACTCCGGGTGATATAGAGAGGCCAACAGCACTCGCGGCCGTTGCAGCCGCTCAGCGCCCTCCACGCTGACCTGGCCTCCGGACAGCCACTCCTCCGGCTGGTCGATCATGAGATGCCCGTTCGTCCACTCGGGCCAGTCCCGCGCGGCGTGCGGACGCCCCTCCAGATCGGCGAAGGTCCACCCGCCCAGGTTCCGCGCACGTTCGGCTACCACCAGCCGCTGCTCGAGAGTCCCGGTCACGCTGACCTTTCCCGGCATGACCCCAGTGAGGGCGTGGCACAGTACGTTCGGCTGGCCGGCCGGAATCCGCAGTAGCACCTCACGCCGGTCCTGGTTCAGCCGATGACCGGTGGCGTGCTCGACCGCGGCGATCAGCCGACTGCCCCACGCCTCGTCGACGACTGCCGTGCGCTGGTGTGCCGTGGTCGTGGTCATCGGCCTCGCTCCTGTCGCCTCGGGCTCTGAGGCCAGCACACGCGATCACAGGAAGGCCGCCAAGAGGCGCGGACGGACCCGGACTCATCCATGCCAGGTCACAGCCGCTCACCTGCGAATCAGCCCTGTGGCGAACGATCGCATCGCTACACTGCACGGACAGTTTCGGACAGCTGGACGCCGTCGATCAGGAGTCTCGTGCCGCTCCCCGAAGAACTGGATCCCACCCAGGCGCACACCGTGGCCGACCTCGCGGTATGTCTGCGCCGCGCCCAGCTTCTCGCGGGCAATCCCTCTTTGCGGGAGCTGGAACAGCGCGCCCGCCGCCAGGGACGCAGCCTTCCCCGCAGCAGCACCGGAGACATGCTCGGTGGCAAGCGCCTGCCGCGCAAGACAATGATGCTCACCTTTCTGCAGGCGTGCGGGATCAATCCCGGCGAGGACCCTCGCTGGCTGGTGGCCTGGAACCGGCTGGCCGCCTTCGCCACCGCGACACCGGATCACCGGCCGCTGAGCGAGGACATCCTGGCCGATGTTCGAACCGCCGGCCTGACCAGGATCGGCACGACCTACCTCACCGACATGCAATGGAGCGCCCTGTTCGCCGATGTCCGGGAGCTGGACATCTACATGGCCTACGGACAGACGTGGGCGCGGATGCACGCCCGCGACCTGTCCCGCCTGGCCGCGCGGCCCGGCGCTCGCATCCGCGTGGTGCTGGCCGACCCCGACGACGAGCGCACCGTCGCCGTGCTGGCCGCCCGCTTCGACCTCACCGTCGCCGAACTCCGGCGTCGCATCACCGACACCCGGGCCGACTACGCCGCGCTGCGCAGCCAGATGGGCGCGACCATCGAGATCTACTACCGGGCCGGTGATCGCATGTTCTCCTTCTACCGGCTTGATGACACCGCTGTGCTCGGCTTCTACAGCCACGCCCGCACCCGGGCCGCCAGCGTCCCCGTCTTCGTGTGCGAACGACCCGGTGAGCTGTACGACTTCATCCTCGAGGAGTGGCAGGCCGTCATCGGCGACAGCCGGCCCGCCTGAACCGGCCAGCGTCCGGGGTAAACACTGCCCTGATGCAGCTTCCAGCGCTCATGATGGGGTTCCGCCCCCAGCGAGAGGCTCCCTGGCGATGACCGCGCACCCGCTTGCCCACCGGACACTCGGACGGACCGGCATCATCGTCCCGGCCCTCGGCGTCGGCTGCTGGGCGATCGGTGGCCCCGATCACAATCTCGGCATGCCGATGGGGTGGTCCACCGGTGCCGATGAAGGGGCCGCTCGCGCCGGTCTGGAGACCGCGTGGGAGCTGGGCGTCCGGCTTTATGACACCGCCGATGTCTATGGTCATGGCCTGTCCGAACGGCGGCTGGGACATCTGCTCACCCAGGTCCCGCGCGGGCAGATCGTCGTGTCCTCCAAAGTCGGATACTTCGCCGGTACGGCCGCGCACGGCTTCGACCCTGCCCATATGCGCCGCCAGCTCGGCCAGAGTCTCGACAACCTCGGCACTGATCACCTCGACATCTATGGGCTGCACCACCATGACTTCGGCGAAGGCGACCGCTGGCTCCAGCCCGCGATCGAGGCTATGCACACCTTCAAGGCCGAAGGCCTCATCCGGGCGATCAGCCTGCGTGGCCCGCACCGCTTCGCTCCCGACCGGCTGTCGACCGTGGCCGCTCTGCGTGGTGACAAGATCGCCCGGTTCATGGCGTTGTTCGACCATGTGCGACCGGACATTCTCGCCGTGCGCGACAACCTGCTCACTCCCGCCACCAGCACCGAAGGGATCTTCGCTTTCGCCGACCAGCACGACTGCGGGGTCCTCATCAACAAGCCCTTGGGCCAGGGGCTTTTGACCCGCTCCTACCGGCCCGAGCAGCCGCCCAGCTTCACCGACGGCGACCACCGGGCCCGCAAACGATGGTTCACCGCGCCCGCGCTGGCCGTCCTCGACGAGGCTCTCGGCCACCTGCAGGACAGGATCGCCCCCGACCGTCACGATCTGCTGGCCCTCGCCTTGTGGTCCTGTCTGAATCGCACTGGCAACGGCGTCGTCCTGGCGGGCTTCACCAACCCCGATCAGGTCCGCGCGAACGTCACCGCGATCAGCCGCCGACCTTCCGCCGCGCATATCGCGCACGCTCGGACGATCATCTCCGCCGCGCAACAGCGGCTCGACGCCGACGGCCAGGTGTTCCTCGACGAATGAACCACCCAGCCTGCCGGGATCGTCATCGGGAGTCGGGCCAGAGACACCACCTGATTACGTGAGGTCATCAGGGCCGCCCCCGCTGAACGGAGGTAACGCTCGCGGCGGCTGACCGTCTATGTAGTGACACCTCGGTGGCGAGGGTGCCTGCCTGGAGCGGCTGAAGGGAAGGTGATCGATCATGAACCTGGCGATTGCCGATTCACGAACGGGCCAGTGGTGCGGGAAGGTCAGCCACCCGAGCAGATCGTCTGCCGCGCGCTCTGCCCAGAAGCACCTCGCGCGGGTGGGCGGGCGGCTGCGGGTGTACGGCTGTCCTGTCGGCAGGGGCTGGCATCTGACCTCCGTCCGCCCACACCGGGGGACGCATCCGGGAGGTCGGCGTGGACGATGAGTTAGATCCTCCTGTTGGTCTTTCGACGGTGTCGCAGGCGGTGTCCGTCGTGGACTTCTCGGAGTTCTACGACCGGGAAATGGCGTCGTTGGTGTACTTCGTCATGGCGCTGGGCGCTGATGGGGAGACCGCTGCAGACGTGGCGCAAAGCGCCTTCGTCAAGGCCTTCGGAGTATGGGACAGCCTGCGTCACCCCAAGGCGTGGTTGCGCCGGGTGGCGCAGAACGACCTCAGCGACCGATGGCGGGCCCGGCAGCGGGAAACCTTGAGCGATCAATTGCCCGAGCGGACGGATCCACTGTCAACGGCGCTGGCCGTGGAGCTGCGTGCCGAGGAGCGCGAGGTGGTCGCGGCGCTGAGGATGCTGCCTGTCAAGCAACGGCAAGCGCTGGCGTGGTGTGTGGACGGGTTCTCCCCGGCGGAGATCGCTGAGGCGCTGGGGGTGCGACCGGCAGCGGTCCGGCAGAACTTGTTCAAGGCCAAGCGCGCCCTGAAGGCGGCGTTGGAATCGACTTGGAGGCAGGCGCGATGAGCAGGCGATGGAGGGACTGGCTGAACCCTGACGACAGTGAGGGTGAGGAGGAGCTTGATGCTCTGCTGGCTCAGACCCGGGCCTCGACCGTCGCGGCGATCGAGGGCGTACTGGATCTGCGGGCTGGCAAGGAGGCCATCTTCGCGCTGCACGGCGTCACGCGGCCGGATCCTGTCGCAGCTATCACAGAGCCGCCTACGGGCGTTCTGGCCGAGGTGTGTGAGGACATCGCGATGCTGCTGGTGGTGTTGCAGGTGGAGAACGAGCCCGGTCGCAGTGTCGCCCAGACCTCCGCCATTCCTTATCTGTACACCGCCCGCCAGTTGCTGATTCAGTTGCGTGTCGGACTGCTCAAACGCGCCGTGGCCAGGGCCGAGGCCGAGCGACTGCTGGCCAGTGTCGAGCACGCCCTCACCCAAGCGCGCAAGCGGCTTCTGCAGGTGCTACCCGTGCGGCAGCAAGAGGCCGATTCCGACCCGACCGCTGACCTGTTGGAAGCGGTGCAAGATCTGCTCGGGCAGTTGCACCCCCTGGGCGAAAAGATCGTCTGGCTTTTCGATGACGCCGACCAGAGCACCTGTCCGATCCCCACTCCGCACGTGTAGCGCGCGGACGCATCCCCCCTTCGAGGAGCAGGCTATGGGAACGGCCAAGCAGACCAGAAACCAGAGGCGAAAGCAGGCGGGCGGCCCTGCAGGTGGCCGCGTCATCACCACGCTGGCCGATATCGAGCAGGCCGGGGAGGAGTTCATGAACGAGACCTCTTGCCGCCTCACCTATCTCAACGACCCGGTGATCGGTAGCGGACAGCCGGTAAGTGGCCTCGGCCCGGATGGGCAGCTGCTGATCGACGACAGCGGCACCGTCGAGCCGATCCCGGCAGTGCTGTTCGAGCCCAGCCGTGCCATCGTCAGAACCGATCGCGAGACGGGCCTGATACTGGGCGAGAACAGGACCGAGGCCATCGTGGCCAGCGGATTCCACCCTCTGCCGCCGGGGCCGATTTGGGTGGCCTGGCCCGCCTTGGGCTGGGGCGCCTACCGCACCAATGACGGAGTGGTACTGCGCGATGCCAACGGGGTGATCTGGGCCTCTGGCGCACTTACCCTGGATCCGGCGTGGGTATCGGCGGCCACCAGCTACGGGCATGTGGTGGCCTTCTACGGACCCAAGCTCGGCGTCCGGACCCCGCCTGGACTCGCCGAGCGCGCCTACACCACCGCCAAGCGGCGCGCGGAATTTCTTCAAGGCCGGGCTCAGGGTCTGACCACGGTGGCGACGGTGACCTGGCACGGCGCGGCCGAAGAGGATCTGGAATGGGTGGTGGGTGAGGCGGGCAGCTACGGCCAACCGTTGCCGGTGGTGTTCGCTCCGGCCGCCGACTTCCGGATGCACGGCGGCCCGGACATGTTCGGTCTTACCCCGGTGCAGCTGGGCGGGTCGGTGCCCACGGCCCCGACCTCGAACCTGATCGCCCATATCAGCCGTACCGACGTCGACCTGATCTGCCCCACCGAGCCGGAGGCGACCAGCTACGTCGCTGGCGTGCACTACGGGGAGGGCCTCACCCGAACCTTTCGACGCGCCGCTGCCCAGCGCGGCGCCGTGCTGCTGCTGACCGGTCCCCGGTTGCCGGGCAAACGCGGGGTCGCCCCTGAGCAGAGCTGGCAGGACGTCTGGGGCGCCGTGGTCAAAGTGGAGATGCGATGAGCACCGACCTGTGTCGCCACGCCGTTGACCGATCGGCGATCCACGACTTGGGCGGTTGTGCGCGGCTGCTCGGCCAGCCGCGGTCGCTGCTGTGGTGGCTGACCAGACGAGGACGGTTCGCCGCCCCTGTCGACCACCTGGACGGGCGGCCGCGCTGGCGGGAGCGCGAGGTCTATGAGTGGGCGGTCGCTCGCGCGCCCGACGTGCTGGCCAATCGGATTCCGCTGGCCTACTGGCCGCAGGCGACATCTCCGGCGCCCTATTGGGGAAGCCTCCGGAGCGGGCATGCCACGCTCTTGAGCTGGCAGACCCCGGTGGGCACGTTGTGGCTGGTCTGGCCCGATCCGGAATGGCCTTATGAGCGAGTGCTGGTCCGAGCCCATGAGGAACTCGGCGCCGGCCCGGCGGCGATCGTGGCCGTGGGCGGCGACTTCGGCCCCCGTGGTCCCGCTGTCCACGCGATCGTGCCCGCGACCGGTGCCACCTATGAACCGTCCTGGCCTCAGCTGGCTCGCGTGCTCGGCCAACCGGTGCCCTACTGGCCCTACAGCCTGCGCATCCCTGATCTGCTCACCGCGTGGCGGCCGGGCGCCGCCCAGGCGGTCGCGGCCACCATCCCCGATCTGGACACCGCATCGCTGCTGCGCCTGGCGGCCGTGTTCGACGACGACGTGCCCGCCCAGCAGGTACTGGTGAACCTGGCCCGGATCGCCCAGCACCGCACCACCGACTCGGCCCTCAACGACCTGAAGATCCTGGCCGATTATGTCGAGCCGGGCACCATCGAGGTCGCCGCAATACCGATGAGCATGCCCGAAGACGAACGCGGCGACCTGGATGAAGCGGTGCGCCGAGTCGGATGGCTGGAGATCCTCGGCCGCGCCGACACCCTGGCCATCAGCTGCGTGCAGGAGGCGATGAAATGGGACGGAGGTGACGACTTTCCCTACAGCAATCCCGAAGTCGTCGACACCCGCACCCCGTGCGGAGCCGAATGGGCCAAGCGCCTGCTATCCAGCAGACGCACCGCCGCCTTCGAGATCATGGACAACGGCGGCTGGCCGGACGGCGAGGCCGGATGCCTGATCGACCCGGAGACCGACGCGCCGGTCGCCACCACCGATGCCGACGACAAACTGTCCACGGCCATCCCTCGCCGCCTGCCCGCCACCAGCCCCCTGGCCGAGATCATCCTGGATCAGACCATCTGGGTGCGCACCCAAGACGGCACTCTCTACCCCGCCCCCAAGCACTCCTACTACGGGCTCAGCTGGGGGTACCCCGGGACGGGACCCGGCACACTGGCCCTTCTGATCCACCGGCTACTGGACGACATCAACGCCCCTGGAGCCGACGGCGCTACCTCTGCCCCTGAGGGATTGGAGGCCCTCACTGAAATCGACTGGCCCCATGGCACAGTGTTGAGCCGCGCCCAGCTTGAAGCCGCCCGCGAAGACCGCCCTCCTGGCGCAGGAGGGAGGTGAGCCCGCTCCGCTGCTGCTGGGCAGGTCGGTCACGATGACCGCGGCCGAGGTCGGGCAGCGACAGTGCCGCGTTCTTCGAGCCGTCCACCGCGACCGTGCTCGACAACCGCCTTACGCCCGTCATGGTCAGAAGACATGGCGGGTCGCCGGCCGGGACTGAGCCGGTGGGCGCGCACGGGGCGCTGGGTCGTGTTCGGAACCGAGCAGGGGAACCAGGAAGCGTGTTCACGCTCTGGCGACGCCGTCTGCGATCTCATCGGGGCGGCTGACAGCCTGCGAGGTAGTCGGCCAGTACCTGGGCCGAGGGCGCGCTCATCAGCACCGGCTGGCCGCCTGGACCGCCATTGTGCAGTAGTGCCCACCATTGAAGCGTCGTGCGGCCGAACCATGCGCGGATACCGGGAAAACGGCGCTGCAGATCGTGCTGATCGGCGACGATCGCGCGTTCCCAGGCGCAGCATGCCGCCGTTGCCTGGCCGGGCATCGCGGGCCAGCGCACCTCCGCCCATACGAGGCGCCCACGTGCGTCACCGGCCATGCCCGTCCGCTCCGACAGCTCCCGGACCAGGTGCAGGCCACGGCCATGCTCAGCCGTCGCATCGCTCACCAGATGCGGCACGTCGGCCGATCCACCATCGGCGATGGCGATCCGGACCACGCCGCTGCACCAGGTCACCTCGACGATGAACCAGCCTCCGTCACCACTGGCAGTGTGCGCGATGGCGTTGGCGGCGAGTTCCACTGCGATCAGCTGTGCCTCGTCGCGAGCGGGACAGGCGGGTAGGAGGGACTCCAGCCAGCGTCGCAGCGGGCGAAGTTGGGCCTGGTCGCCGGGGAACACCGCCCGCCAGCGGGCGGGGGCCAGAGGCCAGGGCGTAGAAGACGGCAGGGTGGGTGGGGCGGGTGTGCCCGATGCGATCGGCATGTTGCGTCACCTCTACGGCGGTCGGCACTGAGCGACGACGTGATCAGACCGTCAGGTTGTACAGTACAGAATCTGAAAACATCCTCAGTATGGGTCCGCACGGATCACCTGACAACCCGTTTCCGACTTTCCGTCACCTCTTCGTCACTCTTATGAACGCCGACGGGGCCGGCCCCACCTAGAGGTGGAGGCCGGCCCCGTCGTCTGAGCCGTGGCCGTTCGATGACGCAGCTTTACATCGGGTCGAAGCCGCCGTCCTTGACCCCGCCGATGAACGCCTGCCACTCGGCGGGTGCGAACTCCAGGCGCGGCCCCGAGCGGTTCTTGGAATCGCGGACGCCGACCACGCCGTCGGAGGCGAAGGCGACCTCGACGCAGTTTCCGTCACCGCCGCTGCGCGACGACGTACGCCAGGTGGTGAACTTGTCCGGGTCGGCGGGAGAGGTGTTCATAGTGTTCCCTCGTCAAATGTCGGCCAGCCGGTCGGCGGCCTGGGCGATCATATGGAGACTGTCCGGCTCCGGCAGCGCCGCAGCACGGATCCGGTCGTACATCTGCAAGTACGGCATGACCTGCTCGTCGCCGGTGAGGACCACGTCAGAGGTGACCGCCTCCACCCCGACAACCACGGGGTCGCCTGGGTCGGCGTAGCGGTAGATGGAGAAGGTGGAGGGCGCGAAGGCGTACCCCTCGATGTCGGCCTCCACCGGCAGTACCCGGACGGTGATCTTCTCCGTGCGCGCCTTGTCCACCATGTGCAGTAGCTGAGCGCGCAAGACCGCAGGCGGGGCCAGCCGCCGTAGCAACACGACCTCATCCACGATGACCTCATACATCGGGCCGCCGGGGCGGGCCAGCATGCGCTGCCGCCCGGCACGCCCCTTGACGATGCCGTCGGCGTTCATCGCGGCCTCGCCACCGACACCTACAGGACGGTGGAACCAATCGGCGGCCACTCGCACCCGGGTAAACTCCGCGGTCTGCATCAGGCCCGGAAAGAACGTCTGCTGGTACTCGCAGATCGAGGTCGCGCCAGCCTCCAGGTTGGCGAACAACGGCTGTCGCGCACCCATCGCCTTGTTGGACTCCCACCAGCCCCTCTCAGCGGCCTCGCGGGCGATCGTCAGCAACTGCGTCCATTGCTCGCCCTCGACACCGAGCGCGTCCAGGATCGTGATGATGTCGTCCTGGTCGGGAGGGACATGGCTGTTCTCAAGCCGGGAAATCTGCGCGCGTGAGGCACCGATCTTCTTGGCCAGTTGTTCATGGGTCAGCCCGGCCCTTGTACGCAGGGCGCGCAGCTCGGCCGCAAGACGCAGCCGACGTACGTAGGGGCTAATCATCCGCGATCTCCCGCAGCACAAGAACTCGTACAGTCACGGCCAGCCTACCCGTGCAAGCCGGGAAACACCTGCCGGATGCGAGCACGCCCGCCTCGCTTCAGGCAGGCCCCTTCCGCGCAAAATCGAGAGCGGCGCGAAGCTCATGGTCACGGTCCATCCTTCTACGCACACACGCCCAGTGCCAGCGCGGATACTCCCCGGTATAGCGGATCCGCTGCACTGCCCGCGCCCTTGGTCCCCGGGGCCTGCTGGATCACATCGCGCACGGTGTCCTCATGCGCGGCGACCAGCCGCGCGATCGCCAGAGCGGGAGTACCGGACGCCGACGCCATGATGATCATCGCCTGGCGCATCCGGATCGATCCGTGCTTGCCCCGCCGCACGATCTGCTGTAGCCGGCGGCCTTCGTCCTCGGTCAATCGCCGTGCCCTGACCGGCTTCGCCATTCACGCACCTCGCCCTCGACGACACAACATGTGTGCATCGAGCGTGGCCGATCACCGGGTCGTCCGTACCCGAAACGGCGCACCCCTCCGGACCCGGTGAACGCTCATGGACACCCCACTAGGCGGCATCCTGAACAACTTGCACGGTGCCCTCTACGTCAACCACCCGGCAGCGGTAACCCGCGCCGACTTCAAGCCCGCCCAATTACAGAGGTTCGCCGAGCTCGGCCTTGCGATCCCGCCGACCCTGGTCACCAACGATGTCCAGGCGGCCCGCAAGTTCGCCGCCGAACACGGCCCCATCATCTACAAGACGTTCCGTGGCCTGCCCCGGGACGAAGACGGGCATACCGGCGCGATCTGGGCCCAGCGCATTGATCCGGAGACCTTCGACGAATCTCTCGCGGTGATGCCGCACCTGTTCCAGGCCGAGATTCCCAAGACCGGGGACGTGCGGGTCACCGTGGTCGGCCGCCGTGTCTTCGCCCAGCAGATCGCCGCCCCAGACGGCGCCCTGGACTGGCGCCGCGGCAACTGGGACGACCTGATCCACGCCCCCATCACCGTGCCGGCCTCCATCCAGGCCGCGCTGCACAGCTACCTGGCCTCGTTCGGCCTGGTCTTCGGCTGCTTCGACTTCGCCCTGACCGGCGACCCAGATGCCCCGGAACACTGGACGGCGATCGAGTGCAACAGCAACGGACAGTGAGGCTGGCTGCCCGAGGCACCGGCCATCACCGAGGCGTTCGCCGACATCCTGAGCAGGAAGGAGGCAGCACTATGACGCCCGCCAACCTTGAGACCGACTCCGTCCGCCTGCGCGAGGCGATGACCAAGGGCCTGTGCGCCTACGGCGATCTCGCCGATCCGGCCTGGCGACAGGCGGTTTCGGTGGTGCCCCGGCACCGGTTCGTGCCGGGCTTCTACCTGCCCGCCGACGAGCGCGACGGGAACGGGCTGACGGTGTGGGAGCCGGTGACCGCCGAACTCGACTACGGCCGGTGGCTGGCCACGGCGTACTGCGACGCCACACTGATCACGCAGTTCGACGGCGACGAACCGGACTGGAAGCAGTCCGCCGTCCGGCACGGCGGGGCGCCGACCTCATCGTCCACGCTGCCCTCGCTCGTCGTGCGCATGTGGTCAGACGCCGAGGTCACCGAGGGGCACACGGTGCTGGAGATCGGCACCGGCTACTCGACCGCGCTCGCCTGTGAACGGCTCGGCTCCGCCGATGTCACGAGCATCGAGGTCGACCCCCACCGGCTGGAGACGGCGGCAAGCGCGCTGTACGGCTGCGGCTACACCCCGACCCTGGCCGTGGCCGACGGGCTGTACGGTTACTGGCCCGAGGCATCGTTCGACCGGATCGTGGCTGCCTGCTCGTTCCGCGCGGTGCCCTCGGCCCTGCTCGCCCAAACCCGGCCGGGCGGGAAGATCCTGCTCACCCTGTCGGGCTGGCTGTACGGATACGCCCGCGTCCTGCTGACCGTCGCCAAGGACGGCACCGCCGAGGGCCGGCTGCTTCCCGGCACGGTGTCGTTCATGTCGGCCCGCACCCACGCGGCACCGGCGTTCGGCAACCCGGCCCACTGGGCCGCGGGCCTTCCCGAGAAGGCCCGGACCACGCGGATCAGCCCCGAGCGGATCACCGCCGCGACCGAGGAAGCGTTCCACCTGCGCTTCCTCGCCCAAAGCACTGTCCCGCACGCGCAGTTGATCACCATCGACCAAGTGGTGCATCTGGTCGACGTCCACGCCGGCTCGGCCGCCACCCTCACCCCGATCGACAGCGGTTGGCAGGTGAGGGAAGGCGGCCCGGTCCGGCTGTGGGAGCGGATCGAGCGGGTCCTGGACGCCTACGACGCGGCCGGTGCCCCGGGACCGGAGACGTTCACCCTGCACGTCTACGACGGCGGGCAGCACCTGCGCCACCCGCAGATGCCCGACCTGCCCCTGCCCAGGCCCTGACAGAGCCCGTACATGCCAGGCGCCCAGGCGGGGACAGGGATGGCCCTCGCCCGGGCGCTTGCCATGTTCACCGCATCCAGCGGGCCGGGAAGCCGCTGGCCGATACCACTGGCCCATCTCCAGCACGAGGGCGTACGCGGCTGTCGGCCCGATACCGGACGCGTCCGGGCGGGGGCCGCTCCGGGGCCGTGTGGCCATTCGGGCCTTCCAGAGTGCTATCGCAGATAAGCGCCGGGAGTCGCGCCGGTACGGCTGCGCCTGCTGTCGATGATCGGCTCCCAGAGCAAGCTGCCTGCGTCCTGGTAGCAAGGCGAAGTAGGCATTTTGTACGCCTGGCAGGGTGGTACCGATCGGCGTGAAGGCGAAGCGGCCCAGGGGATACCGAGCAGCGCGACAAGGCCTGGATCGGGCCTCCGTTCGTCAGTCAACTAGGTAGTGGGCTTCGATGTAGGCGACGGTGGAATCATAAGGCTCCCCTACCGGCTTCAGCATGTAACGGCGGAAGACAGCGGCGGTGGCGCGACGGACGCCTCGATTGCGGGCGTCGGCGTTGTCCCATGACCGGGCGAGGGTGCGGGTGACCACCTGGTCGATCTCCTCGGCCAGGTTTCTCTCCGTGATTGTGAGTCCGGATGGTGCGTGGTCGTGGATGATCCGCGTCAGGACACCCACGTGATCGTCGTCCAGCACGACGGCTTCGTCGGGGTGCTTCCCGGCGTTCACGATGGCGCGAGCGATCCGGAGTGCTTCGGACAGGAACTCCAGGGCGTCCTGGGAGTTCTGGATGATCCGGTCCCGTAGCCGCCTTATCCGCTCTGCGAGGGCGGTGTACTTCGCGGACCCCGGTTCGACGCCCCTTTCGAGGGCGGCCTTGATGTGGTCCAAGATCTCCGCCGCGGACGGCGGCCTCTTGTCCTCGCTGTCGCCCTTGCCGGGCCTGGGGCGGACAAGGGCCAGCACTTCCTTGAGTATGGCGATGCCCTGGGCGTCAAGGACGAGCGCCTCCTCCTGGGAGGCGACCACGGAGAAGGAGTGGACGTGGGCATTGATGATCTCCAGGACCATCGGCCCCAGCTCACTCAGCCGTTCCTTTCTCTCGTCGTCGGATGACTTCTTGAACAGGGTCGTGTACACGGACCCGAACAGCCCGAAACCGTCTCGGTACTTGGCAACCCGCCTGTCGGTATGGATGAGCGGGTACAGGCGGGCCAGGAGCCGGTAGTCCTTGGTGAACACCTCGGCGGTGCCGGGGTTGGCGTCCAGGAAGGCATTGATAGCCCGCACGGACTCGTAGCCGTGGACCGTGAGGTCCAGGCCGTCCACATCTACAAGAAGGTCTTCGATGCGGGCGAAGGTGGTACGGAACTCGGCGACCAGTTCGGACAGGTCGGTGACGAACCCGCCGCCCTTGTCAGCCTCTGACGCGGTGGGGTCAACGACGGCCCGCTGGACCTCTTCGGCCAGGCCGATGTAGTCCACGATCACGCCGGAGGTCTTCACGAATCCGGTCGGGGACACCCAGGGGCGGTTCGGGCGGGTGATCGTCTGGAAGAGGGTGTGGGCCTTCAGTGGCTTGTCCAGGTAGAGGATGCCCTCGTTGGGGGCGTCAAACCCGGTCATCAGCTTCGCGGTTACGACCAGGAAGCAGAGTGGGTCGTCCGGGGTGAGGAACCGCCGCTTCTGGTCCTCCTCCTCGGCCTCGGAGAGCTGGAACGGTCGCATGGCGGGGTCTTCGCCCTTGGCGTCGGAGACAGAGATGTTCACCTCGGCGGTGATCCGGTCATGCTTTCCGACCTCGGCGAGCACCTGTGACGCCTCGAAGCCGGCGAGGATCTCGTTGATCTTGTCGGTGTAGGCCACGGCCAGCTCGCGGTTGTAGGCGACGACCTGGGCCTTGAGGGCGTTGCGGTAGGCGCCGGCCAGGTAGTGGTCCACGATGTCCTGGCAGACAGCGTGGATGCGCTCGGGGTTGGCGAACACCGAGGTGAGGCGCCCGAACTTGCGGGACAGGAGCTCACGGTCGGGATCGTCGAGGTCGAAGTCGTCGGCGAACTGGTCGAATTCAGCCTGCAACGCTTGGTCGTCTAAATCGAAGGCAACCGGGTGCGGGTCCAGCATGACCGGAACGGTGGCCCCGTCCAGCAGAGACCGGGAGACGGAGTACCGGTGCAGAACCCTGCCCGGGTCGGTCTCTTCGCCGAAGAGGGCGAAGGTGTCGGTGGCAAGGTTCCTGACGGGCGTGCCGGTCATGCCGAAGAACTTCGCATGCGGCAACGCTGCGCGCATCTGCCCGGCCAGGGACTTCGACCTGGCGGACTGGGTGCGGTGTGCCTCATCGACCAGCACGATGATGTTGTCCCGGCCCGATAGGTTCTTGCCGGCGTCGGCGAACTTGTGCACGGTCGTGGAGATGACGCCGCGCACGTCGTCGGCCAGCAGGGAACGCAATTCCTGACTAGTGGCGGGCTGGTGGAAGTAGGCGCTCCCCATGGCGGAGGTGAACACCCCAGAGGTCTGGCGGACGAGTTGGGTTCGGTCCGAGAGCAGGATGATCGTGGGCGACTCGGTGCGGGTGTCGGCCAGCAGCAGCGAGGCGGCGAACACCATCAGCAGCGTCTTCCCGCTGCCTTGGTGGTGCCAGATCAGACCCTTCTGGCCGCCAGCTAGGACTCGCTCGTGGATGAGGTGCGCCGCCTCCAACTGCGGGTAGCGGGGCAGGTATTTCGTGTCCACCCCACCCCCGGAGGTGTCGAACAAGGCGAAGTTCGCCAGCATGTCCAGGACCGTGGCAGGGTTGAGCAGCAATTCGATGGAGCGCTGCACCTCGGCCTGCCCGGACAGGTTCTCGTCGTCGGCAGTGGACCGGAACGGCTGCCACAGGTTCGTGGGGGCACCGGCGGCACCGAACCGCACCTTCAGGCCGTCGGACGCGACGGCGAAGACGTTGGGGGTAAAGAACCACGGGTACTCGGTGGCGTACACGTCGTTGATCTCGCGAGCGGCGTCCGCCCAACCAGAATTCGCGGTTGGCGACTTCACCTCGACCACGACCAGGGGCAGGCCGTTGACCCAGTACACGAGGTCGAACCGGCGGGAGGTCTTGCCAGGGACGGTGATGGTCACCTCGTCCGACACAACCAGCGTGTTGGCAGTCGGGTACTCGAAGTCGATGACCTTCACGGTGTGCCACACGCCATCGGTGTCCCGGAACTCCTTGTGCCCGCGTAGCAGGCGCAGCACCTGCTCGTTGGCCCGCACCAGCCCGCCTTCGACGGCGTTGACTGTGGCGACGATCTCTGCGACCACCGCGTCCACGTCGAACCCGTCGATCACCTCGGGGTTTAACCGGACGATGGCGTCCCGCAGCTGGTCTACGACCACCGTCTGTGTCGTCTCACGCGACAGCGATCTGCCCGCTGTGAAGGCCCAGCCCATAGGGAGGGACCACTGGATCATCAGGTTCTGGAACTCACGTTCTCGAATGCCCTTCACCACGGCTCAGTCCTTCAGCTCGGCGACCTCGATATCGATGGTGCGATCCAGCAGCCCCGACAGCAGCCGCGCTCGGACCTGGCGAAGCCGGGTGACTTCAGCGCGTAGAGCTCTCAGTGTCGCCTCCATCACATCAAGCTCGGCTACAACCTCGTGCTGTCGATCTATGGAAGGTAGGCGGACGGCCATGCCCTTCGAGCGTTTGGCGCTGATGTGCTTGATGCTGGTTCCGCCCGCGACGTCGAGGAACGCTCCAGACTCGTAGGCCCACATGCTCCAGTGGAACGCGAACTCAGGGATGCAGATGCCTTCGAGTGCGCGGAGCCGGAGCAGGGTCATTTGGGTGCAGACCGGCGCGGGGAGTTCGTCCCGCCACATGGCGGGCATCCCGACCGCTTTTGCGCTTGCGCTGCCCTCAGACACCACGACGTCGCCGTATCGGAGTCCGAACTTCTCGCGCTCTGCCGGGTCGTAGTTCATCTCCAACACGTCGGACAGGTCGAGCGTCCCGTATCCGACGTTTGCGGAGCGGAGGTACGGCGTCATGTATGGCCCGCTAGCACGGTCAGGGGTACGGCGAACCCCAGTCGAGAAGTCAAAAGCGTGCTCGGCTCTCACCTGCTCCACTGACTTATCGGTCATGTGGTCGGCTCGGCGACGACATAGCACCGGTGACAGCGACTCGGCCTCGGTGTTGAGTGCGGTGAGCTGGTCATCGATCGCGCTGATGACCTCAACGATCCGCTCCTGCGTATGCAGGGGTGGGAGAAGGAACTCGAAAGACGGAACCTCCCGTGTACGCAGGTGCAGCACCTTCATTCCGGGGGCGTGCTCAGCCATGAATCGTCGCGCGTTCGGCCCCTGGAGAACACAGTTGAGGAAGGCTGTAGACACTACCTCCGATCTGGGCTTGACCTTCACGAGGTCCATGCTGAAGGTCGCACCGGTTCCATCCAGCGCCTCAGGTACGAGCGCGGAAGCGCCGATGAGCGTGTAGTCTCGCGTCTGCTCAGTGACCGCAATCACCAAGTCGCCCGATGCGAGAACACGGTCAGGCTTCACTGTGCCCGTGAAAGTCTTGTACACGCCCTGAAATCCGCCGCCGGGGGCCACCGACTTCAGGCTCAGGAATGGCACCCCCTCTCCGGCTTCTCCGAGTTCGGACGATTTATAGGTGACACCGCGCACGAGTTCCGCGACGTCTCCGAGAGTCGTCTCTTCCCACTCTTCACGCTCGCGCGAGGTTGCGTCGCCTGCCTGCTGGCGTTCACTCATCGAAACCCTCGATCCCTGCAGCGGCGAGAACGTCGAGCATCTGCTGCTCGGTCTTCTGGCGCTCTGTTCGGGCGATGTTGTAGGCCGTGATAAGGGTGCCGAGGTCTTCCTGCTCGGCGACGGCCTGCTTGATGTACCGCCCAATGTTCAGGTCGTATCCGTTCGCCACGATCTCCGCGGCAGGGACGAATCGCGCCGCGAGTCCGCCGTCGCCGTCGGAGTCCACCGGTTTGCCGTCGGCATCGAATTTCGAATGGTAGGCGGTCACAATGTCAGCGATGTCGGCATCAGTGAGAATATTGCGATTCTTGGCCTTGGTGAACCGCTTGGAGGCGTCGACGAACAGCACGCCACCCTTCCGCTCCGGAGCCTTGGTGCCAGGTGCACGGAACACCAGAATCGCCGTGGGGATACTGGTGTTATAGAAGAGGTTGACAGGCAGGCCGATGACCGCTTCGAGCAGGTCGTCGTCCAGGACACGCTGGCGGATGGCTGCTTCCTGGCCGCCTCGGAAGAGGACGCCGTGCGGCAGGACGACGCCGGCGCGCCCCTTCTTCGGGCCCATGCTGGCGATCATGTGCTGCACGAACGCCCAGTCCGCCGACGACTGCGGAGCGACCCCGCCGAGGGCGCGCGGGTCCGTGGTCCAGGGCTTCCACTTCAGGCTGTAGGGCGGGTTGGCGACGATAACGTCGAACTGCGCGACGGACCCGTCAGGCTTCTTGAAGCACGGCTCCTTCAGGGTGTCGCCGACCTCGACCTTGAACTGAGTGAGGTTGTGCATGAAGAGGTTCATGCGGGCCACACCTGCGGTGTCCGGTACGGCCTCCTGCCCGTACAACTTGAGTGTGTAGCCACGCCCTCCGCGGACCTTCAGAAGGTTCGCGGAGGCGATGAGCATGCCGCCCGATCCGCAGGTCGGGTCGTACACCGACTCGTAGCCCTTGGGGTCCAGGACCTCGACGATCAGCTCGACAACCTCGCGGGAGGTGAAGAACTGGCCGGCGCGGGTACCGGACCCGTCGGAGAACCGCTTCAGCAGGTACTCGTACGCCCCACCGAGGACGTCGTGGGACATGTTGCCCTCGTGCATCTTCGGGGTGCGGTCCATCGTCTGCATGACCGCCGCCAGCACCTCCCTCGACAGCACCTCTTCGGAGGTCCAGGTCATGGACCCGAACAGACGGGAGAACTTGTCAGGGTTGGCCGTCTCGATGGCCTGCAGGGAGGCGCGGACGCGCTGGCCGAGGCCGGGCTGAGTGATGGTGGCGAGGATGGACGTCCATGAGGCGCGACGCTGCCGCACGGTACCGGGGTGGATGAACGGGATCTCGAACGACTGGTAGTCGCGATACTCGATCTCGTGGGCTTCCTCGGCGGACAGGTCGTCCAGGCCCCCGTTGTCGGCCAGGAACTCCTGGTGCTGATGCTCCCAGGTATCCGACAGGTACTTCCAAAACATCAGCGGGAAGATGACGGAGGAGTATTGCGCTTCGGCCATCGCCACGCGTAGCTCGTCGGCGGCATCCCACAAGCGGTTCTCAATCTCCTGCTGGGTCACTGCCATCAGTCGGGGTGTCCTTGCTTCGTCAAAGGTTGCGGCCCGAAGGCCGTGAAGTTCCTGCTGGTAGCCAATTTGGGGCCGCGCCCGGCATGTACACGTCGAGCGTGTCCTACAAGGTGAACACACGCGAGGCGTCGTGCCGCTGCGCGGGCGATCCACCAACGATATCCTTCCCGAGGACACAGAAGTCGGCCAATGGCCCCGAACAAACGACGCACCCAACAGTGGCCACACACGTGGTGGTTGACCTTCCGACTCCAACAGACAGCCCGCCTGAGCCGCTCCGTCGAACCTCGCTGCAACCAGCCGCTCACGCGTCAAGTTTTGGCAGGCAGATTGGGATCAAGCGAAACCAAAGTCGCCGAGTCGGCGGGCGAGTGCAGCTGCTCCCGCCGGCCGCTGGCTATCGAGGTAACGATGGAAGTTCCATAACGTTCCCCCCAAAACCTATAGAGACTAACGAGCCTCTGAATTTCCGCTGCCACTCGTTGCACTAGCATTTCGCGCAAATGAGCGCCTAGGGCCTCGGTCGGCACGCCAAGTCTCCGAAGATCGTCTTCGCGGATAGCCCACCATGAGGCAAAGACGCCAGCTAGCTGGTACCTGTCGAGAACCCCAACGGGTCGGAGATCTGCGGCGAAGTCGGCCGTGAAGCGATCCCTTTCAGCGATAAGCTTCCCTGCGGCGCACAACGAAGCCATCTGTGGTGCGATCGATTCCCACCACAGTGCGCACTGCTGCAAGAGATCCTTCTCCCGGACCAATCCAAGCGCAGGAAGTCCGACTGCTGTGGCTTCCCACCCCTCTTCCAGAAAGTCATAGTACCGCATGTCTCTTTTACGGAAGAGACCTTCGATATCGATCCCGAGGTTGTGGAAGCGCTCAGCTTCTTCCTATACTTCTCTCTTGGGGACGCCACCGGAGAGCATAGCCATGACGTCGGGCAGTGGTACTGTGAGCTTCCCCGGTTCTGCGGATACTTGATCCGAGTTAACCGTGATCAACTTGAGAAGGAAGTATCTCGTGCCAGTTCCAGGATTCGCGCATCGTTGATAGCTTTGTGTTGCTTCGTCACCGCCCCTATTGCTTCAACTCTCCGTAACCGCCGAAAGAGATCCCGTTCTTACAGTCCCAAATCCGGACCTTCAGCACCAGGCTCAGATGTCTGCTTCTCCTCTCGAGGAGCCGTACGACGATACTGCGGATGATCGAGGTCCATCTGCCGGGCGGCATGCAGGGGAGCGGGGAAGCGGGAGCGGTCAGACCAGAAGAGGGTCTGGTGGCACAACTTCGCCGTGGCGACAGCGAGGTCTTCCTCCGGGACTCCATCGGCACATGACAGGGGGTAGATCTCGCTGGCCGTCATGGAGTACCAGTTCTGGGGCATCTCGCCCTTGCGACGCTCCTCCTTCTTCTCCGAGTAGACGGATCGCTTCGCGTCCCACCGCGTGTACTTCGCTCCCAACCGGCCGGCGCCATCGCCGTCGTAGGCACGGGGCACGTTGCACAGGATCCACACCGGCGTGCCGAAGTCCGTGGCGACTTTGTAGAGGGTGCGTGCGGTCTGCAGTTCTGTCGGCTCGCTGTCCCCGTCTTTGGCGATGCGGATGGCGCTGACCGGAGGCGGTACTTCATCGTCTTCGACGTTGATGCGGATGACGGCCCGGGGCCGCTCGTCCCGAGCCAACGTCATGCCGGGGAGCCAATATCTGCTCTTTCGGCCTTCCGGAGACGCCCCCTGATGCATGTTCTGCAGCCCGTCCCACATCCTACGGGAGGCGAGTTCGTTCACCGTCACGACATATGGAAGGCCGTCCAGTTCCTCGGCGAGGTCGCCGAGGGCGCGTTCGACGTTGTCGGCTGCGTCGTCCCATCGCTGGCGGTAATTCTTCTTGTCTCCGATACCTTCGGGGTAAGCGGTGGCGTGGAAGGCGGTTTGGGCAAGACGGTAGGGCTGCCACCCAGGCCGGGTGGAACTCCAGCCGAGCATCGTCCAGGTTCCGCCAACCGCGTCCGGCGGCACGAGAGCCACCGCAGTGATGACCACCTTGGGCTGACCCGATTCACCGTTCCGGCGGTTCTGCTGCCGGATGTGGATGCCGACATGGGCTATGCGGTCAACCGGGTAACCCGTCTTCTCTGGCTGGAGCGCGTTCGCGATGCGGTCGTCGATGACGCCGAGCGAGCGGTATAGATCGAGGAGTGCCATCTCCGCAGGGTGATCCTTCGCCTTGGGCTTGACGACGCCTTCGTCGTCCTTGCCCTTGAGGTACTGGGTGGGCACGTCGAGACCCGCGAGGATTCGCCTCGTCTGTTGCTTGCCGTCGAGGCCGTCGAGACTCGCTTCACTATCGTCCCGGCTGTCCTCGGCTACGGGGACCTCGGTCTCACACCAGGCTCCGACGAGCACACCGCACTGCGAATGAAGAGATGCCTTGGCCTCCTTGGTCAGAGACTCCTTGCGGCCCTCGGGATGCCCAAGCTTGAGAAAGTCAGGGACATGGTGGAACACCGCGGTGATCTGGTCACCGTGGAGGCTGAGCTCCTGCCCCTCCTGCGGATCGAGGCCGGCGAGGTCAAGGCCGTATGTCTTGCGGAGGGTATCGAGCATCCGCAGGCGGGTCTCGTCTCGGTACCACAGACAGGCGATGCGCAACTTCTGGAAGCCGGCTGCCTCGACGGAGGCGACGATGGAGTTCGGTTCTGGAAAGGGGGTCCCGCGTGGACGGAGCGGCTCCTTGCTGTCGTTCTTTCCCCGTTCCTCCTTGCGACGCTGGAGTTCCTGCTTCGAGACATTCTCCGAGTCGGTCGGCCTGTGCCGGAACCGCATGCGCACCTCGCGCATCACGAGCGGCTCGGCCGCCTTCTCGAACACCTCGTTGAAGTGCTGATAGAGCAGACGGAGATGCTGCATGCCGGTGCCCACGCCGATGGGAAAGGAGAAGTTCTTCGGCAGGATGGGCCAGATCCGGCCGGGATGCTCGCGAGGAAAGCGAGCGGTTTCCTTGTTCTCCCTGGCACGGGTGAGCAGGTCCTGCTCCCTCTTGGACCGCTCGGCGATCGCGTGCAGGATGGTGTAGTCCATCTCCAGGCGGCCAAGCGCTTCGAGGGCGAGGCGATTGACGGTGCGGGCACCTCCACGCCCGTTCAGCGACACCTCCAGCACCGGACGGCCTGCCCCGGGCTGCTCCGCGAGCGCGGTCGTGGAGAAGACCAGCGAGGAGGAGATCCGGGTCACTTTGGACGTCAGCAGCAGTACGGGGTTGATGACGTTCGGCAGTGTCTTCATCTGCAGCGTGGTCCGAGACAGAGCGTACCGGCCGCCCTGGTCGTTCTCCCAAGGGTCCTCCAGCCCGGCCAGGCCGCCGGTGGTGTCAGGCCGCAAGATGATCTTCCTGTCGCCTGAGATCGCCCAGGGGACGGCTGCCATCCTCTGTGCGAGGCCCCACGTAACCGTCCGGTAGACCCAGTTGGGCGCTGTGGGCTGCCTACCGGCGGAAGGTTCGAGGCGGTCGGCGAGCATGTACTCCCGTTCTGGAAGGTCTGCCATCCTCTTGGCCAGCTCTGGTGGTGCGGTGAGGTCGATGAGATCGATCTTCTCCCCGAGGGCGAGGGAGTACGTCAGGGTGAAGACGCGGCTCAGCAGCCTGCTGTCGATCGGGTGAAGCGAGGCGAGAAACGGAGCGCGGTAGTCCGGGTCGAAGTAGACGTATCCGCCGCCGAGCATGCTGAGCACGGTGGTGGCGATCGAGTAAGGTGCCTGCACCGACTCGTTCCCGTACTTGCGTTTGCATATCCGATCGAAGTCGTCCCAGAGCTTGAAGGTCGCCTCGTCGAGATGTCGTACGTACACAGCGGAGTCGCCGACCAAGCCGGGAGTGCACCGGAAGGCGAGTGTGTTCAGGTATTTGCCGGGCTCGCGGTCGTACTTGCTCATTTGTCCTCTTGTACTCAGGCGCCGGGCTGCCCGGGCTCGTGGGGGTCGATGCCGGCGTAGGAGAGGAAGGCGTTCAGCGCCTCTCCGTACAGGTTGTTCATCTGCTGCCGTATCTCCGGCGTCCACTTGGAGTGGATGCGGCGCAGAACGGTCTCCAGGTCGGCGCTCCAGGTGTCCTCGTGGAAGGCGTAGTCCACCATGTGCAGGACGGCTTCCGTGCCGCCGCGGCGAGCACGGCCGGCGAGCTGGATGAGGTCGACGATCATGCCCGCTACGACCTCCTCCTGGAGCGACTTGTGCATCGCCGTGAACTGGGGAGCCGTGCGTAGGAGGAGCGCCAGCCGCTCCCAGGCCGCATCGCGGGCATCGGCCAACGCCTGGAACGGGTTCGAGCTCCCACCTGTGGGCAGGGCGCGCAATCCGGCGGCGTTGATGCTTCCGTACATCTCGGCTGGTTCGTTGAGCAGCGCGAGGGGGCGTACACACAGGTAGACGGAGCGGACCGCCGAGCGGATTCCGACGACGATGTTGAGGCCCCTGGCGATGAGCGACAGAGGTACCACCAAGATCTTCCCGTGCTGTGGGAACTCCTCGAACTGCTCTGCGGTCAGCCGCGCGGCGATGTTCTCCCTGGGCAGTTCGGGATTGGCGCTGTGTCGTTCGCCAGCCCGAACCGCCACGCACAGTCCGCCGCTGTACCGGCCGGCCTGGGCGATGCCGCGTGCGAGCCAGGCGCACTGCTGGTAGGAGTTGGCCACGACGAGGACGTGGGCGCGGTCGGGATCCTTGACGGCCGTGCGTTCGAGTTCGCTGTGGATGTACTGGTCGTACAAGTTGCCGCCCAGTTCGATGAGCGCGTCCTTCTTACGGCTGGAATGGGTGCCGGAGACCTTGATGGGCTCACCGAAGAGGGGATGACCTTCCCCGTAGTCGATTCTGTGCTTTCTGGCTCGGATGGACTTGGCCTGTGCGTCGGTCATCCACCAGCGCACTGGAGCGTGGAGGTGTTCCCGTACGGCTTGGGGGAAGTAGGCGGTGGCCGAGAGGCCCATCACCGGTCGTTCGGTGCCTGCCAGTATCAGGGAGACGATACCGCCGAGCTCGGCGGTGAAGGTGTGCGGGTCGCCGGCGATGGTCTGGGCGACCAAGGCGGCGTTCTTTTCCCGGTCGTCAAGCCCGGTTACGCGGTAGCCGGTGATGGCGCGGCCGAGCGTACCGAGCGGAAGGACCGATGACACGGCTGTCGTCTGAAGGTTGTCCACGATTCTTTGGGCCGAGCGCAGGCCTGATGAGCGGTAGTCGTGGGCTTTTTCCCGCAGCTCCGATAATGCCTCGTCCAGTTCGATCATGGCGGTGCGGGTGACGAGGAGGTTGATGGCCTGAGCGCGCTGGTGCGGGTCTTTGACACTGTCCTCAAGAAGGCGGTGGAGTTCGAGTTTGACCGTATCCAGCAGGTGCTCGCCGCGCGGCGCCACCAGTGCGTCGAGTGCCTCCCGCACCTCGTTCCAGACAGGCTCAAGAAGGCTCACCTGGCCGGTCAGCGGGTCGAGGCGTTGATAGCGGGCGGGCATCAGGGCGTTGAGACGCTGAAACAGCTCGGCCGGGATGTCCGTCTCCTCCAACGGGTCTGCATCCGGCCAGAGCAGACGGATCAAAGTGCGGTCCCGGCCGCGGGCTAGATGCCAGCGGGTACTCGTCTGGTCGGGGATGCGGGCCTGGGCTCGGTCGTCCTCTGTGGCGTGCAGGCTGAGGGCGTTTTTGCAGATGTTCAGCAGCAGGAACTCGGCCATGAGGCGGACGTGGCTGACGGCGGGCAGCAGGTTGTGCTCGTCGTCGATGCGCAACCGCTTCGCGTCGGTGTCCATCTCCTGGGGTGCGGCCGACCAGTGGCGTCTGGAATGCAGGATGATCTCGCTGGCGCACTTGTCGACGGCCCGGGATTGGAATTGGTCGACCTCGTCGACGAGCACCGCATGGCAGGTTCTCAGTGCGAACTCGGCCGCTGTCAAGCTGCGGACCGGACGGCCGTCCTGGTTCATACCGATTCGGAGGTTGCCCTGCATGAACACGTAATGGTTCATGATGACGACGTTGGCTGTGGAAGCTTCATACACCGGGGCGAACTTTCCACAGGTGGGGATCCAAGGACAAGCCGCCGAACCCACACCCTGCTTGTGGAGCGACAGGCACGGCTCACGTGCCGGTGGGTAGTCTCCCGTCGCTTCCAGAAACGTCTTCTGCGCGCAGCCGTAGGCCAGCGGGTCCACATCACGCTCTGCTCGCTCTCCCCATTCACCTGGGGAATCGGGATCCTCATTAAGCAATAAAACGTTTTTCCGTGCACGCTCGTGCATCCCGGAGGAGGACATTAGGTGCGCGCACGTTGACTTATCGGCGACGACTCCCAAGCGGTGTAGATGGGCCAGATCCTCACGCACGTTCCAGGTCGCGGCAAGGCATGCCTTGATGTCCGGCAGGACGACGGCCACACGGAGGCCGTTGACGGCGAACCATGAGCCCATGACCCGGACCATGACGCTCTTACCAGTGCCGGTCGGCGCATGGAAGATCTCCATACCGCCCGCGGTCAACGTCAGCGCGTCCTTCGGCGACACCGTGTCGGTGGTCTGCAGCACATCGAAGAGTTGTCTGAGGGTGCGGTGCAGGTACCGCTTCTCCTCCGGGTAACGCAGATCGATCTTCTTTGCGAGGTCGAGCAGCTCGGATGTAGGAATCGGCAGATCTGCCAGGTACGGAGCGGTCGAGACATGAGGGAGTTGGTCATGGTTGAGCGGTTCGCGGAACTGAGGGTAGGCGGGGATCACAATACGTCCATGGACTTGGCCCACCTCCTTGACGAAGATTTCCCCTGTGGCCCATGTGCCCGGGCCGGCGAACTCTGGGGGCTTGGGACGAGCGCTCGGGCGCCGGAAACGTGCGAGCTGTCTGTCGACGTAGTGAAGCAGGTCACCCCCCACCCTCGGCAGGGCGGCATCGGCGGTGAACGGGGTATCACCGACAAGTTCGAACAGCGCTATGGGGGCGGTGCCATCGGGCACGTCCGTATTCAAGGGCGCGAGCAGGGAACGAGCCGCGACGGAGAACGTCCGGACGTCAGCCAGGTCACTGGAAGCGATCGAACAAACCGCGGCGATTCGCTGCTTCTCATCGTGGGGCAGGCTCTTCCAGCGGGCCCAGGCCTGGTACTTCCCTGAGACCAGGAAAGCCGCTTGGGCGAAGGGAGCGGCTCCGCGGACATCCCCCGCCACCTCCCGGGGAAAGTAATGGGCGGCCAGGGCGAGTGCCGCGAAAACCGCGGTCTCTCCGATCGGTGTGTCGCTCACGTCCAGTTCACCCCTGACTTCTCGCAGACCATCTCGCCGAACTCCGAGGCGGCGGCCACCCGCATCTCATACTTGGCGCACACTCCGGACAGCAGCGGAATCTGGCCAGCCCGATAATCCGGGACGACCAACCAATCAGCGCCGCCCCTGTCGCCTTCCTGGGCGTGGACGAGCTTCGCGAGTGTCGTAGCCGAGGTGTAATCCTTGACATCGACCTTGAACTTCTGTTTCTTGCCCCGCTTGGGGCCGACCTCGACCAGGAGGTCGTATGCGTCCAGCCCCGGCCACATCTCCACCTTCAACCCGCGCTCGGTCAGACGATCGCGCAGGGCCAGTTCGGGCAGCCCGGGAACGGTCGTATACCGCCAGATGCCCCGAACGAGGGCCTTGTGCCCATCTATGGGCCGGGCCTGCGGCACCTTCTTGACATCCGGGTAGAGCACGGCCTCGCGCCCATCAGGGCGTGGAGGAGACGGCTCAGGCAGCAACTCGGGCGCACTCAAATCCGTCGGTAGCCGGAACAGATAGGAGGCCCCCATATCGGCGTGTGGAGCATGCCAGCAGCGAGCCGTCCCCACCGGAACACCGATGTTCTTCCGGGCGACCAGGCGCATCGGCCAGGCGCAGATCGGGCAGGGGAACCACCAGCCACGGTAAACCGAGTCGTACGGGATCTCCTTGTAGAAGTCGACAACCATAGGAGGCAACCTCAGCTCACACAATTCGTCTTTGGAGCCGGCGGGACGCTTGATCAGGTCCGATCGGCCAGCCACGTACACAGCCTGGTCACCTCGTTTGCGTAGCAAGGTGTAGACCGTCTCTTGATCGATCTCGGCCTGAAGCTCCCGATCGCTCATCAGGCCTGCGGCTTTGTCGAGCTTGCGCAGGGTATGCAGCAGCATTCGCTGTTCAAGATCGAGATCGAAGGCGTCCTCAGTGACCTGGCCGTCCTGGTCGACGACCAGCGTCCCGTCCAAGTCCAAGGGCTTGATGCCGTCCGGCAGCAGGCCCCCCAGATCACCCTTTAGAGCCCGCCGGAACTCTCCGAACGGCAGTGGATTTCCGGGACCGCGAGCCGCCAACATCGTGCCGTGGCACTCCATCAAGGTCGTAAGGCGTTGCTCTGGTTCCAACCCCGGGGTGGTCATCGCCCTCGCCGCACGCAACGCGGCACGGGTTACGAGATAGCGGACCCTGACGTCATCGAGCATCTGTGCGTCGTCATCGATGGGGCTTGTCACAGGCACAGAGCGTAAACGGCGCCTCCCACAGAATCCCTGACGAACCAGGGAAAGTATTCAACTATGGCATATCACCTGCGAGAGCATCGAGTCCTATGGTAAGAGCGCGCGGGTAGAGCTGCCTGTAGACATCGAGGTACTCCGCCACATGCCGTCTGCCAAGTCGGGTGAGCCTCCATCTGTACTCGGCGACGTGTGTATCCCCCGGTGCCATGACGGGTACGGAATCCACGAAGCCACGGCTCGGTCGACCTCCGGATCTACCTCTATAGCCCACGCCAATGAAGAAGAGGGAGCGCCCCGCCAGTTGATCGTCTTCCAAGCCGATCGGCTCGGCGGCCGCGACACGGGCCAAGACTCCCCAGAGCCATTCTGACAGTAAATGGGCGGCCGGGTCAGGCTCGCGAGGCTCACCGAGCCCTGCCCGAGCAGCCGCACGACCGCGCCGGGTGATCTCCACAAGGACTCGGCCGACCTCGCCAACGGCGGGATGCTCCACCGTGTCCTCGGTGATCATCAGCAGCCTTCGCCGCTCCAATGCGTGCACCGTCTGCCCTGCTCCGGGATCATGCACTCCGGACCGGCGAAGACGCTCCTGCAGGCGGGTATAACCGACCACCGACGGCGCGGCCTTCAGCGTCAAAGGCACCTTGCGCCACTCGGCTGCTCTCGGTACGGGAAGCCGCTGGACCCGCCGCATCCACATCTCGGTCTCCGTCATGCGATCGTCACGCATGATCTCCCCCAGATAGATCTGCTGCCGCTCGTTCAACGACTCCCACGTCGCCAACGCGATCCGCGAGGGCTTCTGCCTTTGTTTGTTGCCCGGCACCGGCGCCGGCTCGTCCCCCCGGGTGCGCATCCAGGCGTCCAGCACCATTCGAATGGGAACGCCGTACGCCTTCGCCAGCGGAGCGAGCAGCCGTCCGGTCGCCTCCGGATCCTGCCAGTGCCGCCCTCGCACCGGTCGGCCGCACTCCAAAGCGGAAATCTTGGAGGCGGAGACGCACAGTTCCCTCCCCGCCTGCGAAGCACGCAGAAGCTCAGCTACTCGCTCCAAGGTCAGCCCTGCGGCATACCTCAGGTCGACCAGCGTCTCCTGCCCACGCCGAGTGCCGGTCAGAGCATCAACCTCACAACCGAGGGCAGCGGCCAGTTGCTCCAATCGCGCTGGCGTCGGGGTATGTCTTCCTTCCTCGTAGAAGGAGATCATGCGGGACGACACCCCGACTCGATCAGCCAGCTCCGCATGCGTGAGTCCCAGTTCGGCCCGCCGGGCGGCCAGCCGTGCCGGGTTAATGGTTCGCCGGGGAGGCGGCATGGCTCCATCGAAGTCGAAGGAAGACTTCATCGCAAGAGCGCCACTCGAGCCCGGGACTGAACGGGTCATCGGCTCAGTGCTTGGCCTGGCCGACACCGCCTGTACCAGGGTGCTAAACGGCCGTACATCTATTGGCTCCAGGGTCAACTCAGCGGAGGCCGGTTTGTCCGTGGTCATGAGTACTCTGCGATTTGTGGCATCGGGTAGGCGTAAGGACATCCGGACCCGGTTACGAACCGGCTGTTCGCGCTGTCCGGGAATCAGTGTGCGTTTCCTGGTTTTACAAACGCTGTGACACACCAGGTGGCTGCGGGCGACCAGCCGGTGACGCTGGCTCAGCGGGCGCACATCGTAGGCGTGGGGCGGCAGGGCCCGCGGTCGCGCGCGGTTCCAGGCCCAGTGGATTGAGGAGCTCCGAAGATTCCGGACAGTCGGCTATATAAGCTGACAGCCCATACCACAACCATTGGCTGCAAACTTCGGATGTTACGGGCTGTTCCTCGGAGCTCCACGCGGGCGAGTATGCCTCACGTTGAGAATAGTCGACGCTACTGCCGCCGTACGATCAGGGCTGCCAGGTCGTTCACCTTCTGCTGCAACTCGGTGACCCTGATAACCAGGGAGTCATCGGCGAAGGCGAGTAGGTCATCGGGGTCGATCGACTGGATGCTCTTGACGGTATTGTGCAATGTTTTGCTTAGCTTGGTACGCTGCTCGCGAATCAGGAGATCGGGGTCGGCTTGCACCACTTCGGCGATCAGGTTCTGCACGAACTCATATGACTCAGTGACGGCGTCGGCGCTGGCGTGCGAATCTTGAACGACCGCGAGATGGTTAGCGGCGTTCTCGCGTGCCTCGGGGCTGAGCTCGACCAACTGGCCGCCGGGAGATTTCGCCTTCCCCTCCGTCAAGACCCGCTGCACGTACTCGGCGCGCTCGGCCCGACGCGTCTCGACGGCGGCCTCTTTGCGTAGGACGGGATCGGCCAAGGCTTGGGCCATGACAGCGGCTCGGGCCTCCGGCCGCTCCAGGAGTGCGTCTCGTGCGGCTTCGGCGGTCTGTGGATCGCCGAGGATTGCCGCACGCATCGCCGGGCGGTTGGAGGTAATCTCCACCGCCTTCTTGTAGCTGGTGCCGATCGCCTCGGCCTCTGCCGCGAGTTGCTGGCGCTTGTCATTGCTAGTCTCGTAAAAAGTAAAATAGGCCGCCCATGTCTCCGGCGCTGGAAGGGCGACTTCCTGGCCGGGTCTTAGCTTGGCCGCAGGTGGCACGATGCCGGCCTGCGCCGCACGCTCCCATGCCTTGAAGTAGCGTGAAACACGCCCGACGTCGCATCCGGCCCGTTCGGCAAAGGCGGTGAACGACACCTTGCCCGATTCAGGAGTCGAAGGCCTTTCGGGTTGGTCGTTGGGGTCGCTAACAGGCGCGCCGGGGAGTGAACCGCCTCGGGCATTACGGGCGCTTCGGGCGACCATCAGGGCGAACAGCCAGCAGCCGTACTCGGCGTAGGCACCAAAACCCTGAGCGTCGCGAGTGATCGGGTCATGCTCGGGGTCGGGGCCGAGAAGTTCGGTTACTCGTCTCCGCATCCGCTCCATCCGTTCGCGGATGTGGGGGACACCCTCATTCGGGTGGCGCAACTGGAGCAAGGTACGCACGTGCTGAACTTGGGAGTCCAACCCGAAGGGCGGCTTGGCCTCGATGAAGTCGGAGAAGACGTCGAACGGCCGGTCATGATTGACCCCGGAAGGGATCTTCTGCCATGTGTTGTCCTCCACCACGGCCGCTAGCAGGTCCAAGAACCCCACGGGGGTGCCGCCGTTGCGTTCTAGGCTGACGCGGAGTTGGTAGACCTGCTTCTGCTCGTCGGTCAAGTAGCTGTTGGAGTCAACGCGCGTGGCCATGATGTTCGGTAGTCCTTCCCGCTGGGATGGAGTTAGGTGAGGCTGAGCGCAGCCTGCAACCTCCGGTTTGCCTTCTCTACCGTGTTGGCCTCATCTGCGCTGCACGAGGCACGCTTAACCTGAGCCATTGCTCTTGTCACGGCTTCTTGGTAACCGGGAGCATCCGGCGTGATTCCCTTCTTGGCGAGGTGACTCGTGACGGCGTCCCGCACCCTGCCTTTGATCTCCTCGATCTGCTCGCGTTCGGTTTTGGGGACCTCGAAGACCGGCGGAGGCCCAGGTTCAGGACACGGTTGCGGGACGGCGGTTTGGACTTTGAGGCGAAGCCCGGCTAGTTCGATCACCTGCTTCAGCTTGGTGACGGTCTCAGCGGACTCGACCTCGTGCTTGATCTGCTCGACGAGTACGACCTCGGCGACGTCCATGTCGACCTCGTTGCTGGAGGCTCGGGTGCCCGCAGCAACTGCGGACTCGACGTAGGACAGAGCCTCCTGTACCGAACCCTTCTCTGCGGCCTCGCGCTCGCGTTCCTCGACGAGCCTCAGGCCAGCCTCGCTCTCATCACGCAACAGTTCCAGAAAACCTTGCATCTTTGGGTCATCCGGGGCAATGATCACACATGACTGGGCGCGGGGGGCCATTTCCTTCCACACTCGCAGTCCGCGGCCGACCAGCTGCATGAGATGACCGCCGTCGCGGTAGTGCGTCAGGACACCAACGACCGTGATCTGCGGGCAGTCATAGCCAATGAACGCCATCCGGACGGTGACCAGAACGTCCTGCTCCTGAAACTTGAAGTCCGCGAGCGCCTGGGGTGCCTCTGTGTCGGAGGACACCGCTAGCTTGACCTTCAGACTTGGGTAGGTGGCTTGCAGGTACTCAGTGACCCTCCGTGCCTCCTTCTGCCCCATGCAGGAAATTAGTCCTCGGTACTGCCGGTTGAACACCTGTTTGTCGCGCACCGCCGACACCACCCGGTCGACGAGTGGCTTCCAGGTCTTTTCATCTCGCAGTACTGGTACCAATTCACTGCCGTCATCAGACAGGTTGTACTCCACCAGGCTCTCACCAGTGCCGTCCTGACCATTCAGCGTTCGCTTGGATACGCGCGAGTCCGTACGGTTAAGCTCGAACTTGCGTAGATACCCCTCCGCGATGCCGTCGGCGTAGCTGGCCTCAGCGTGGTGGACGAGCTTGCGGCGTTTGGGGTTGGCCGGGTCAGGCTCATAGTCGGCAAGGATTAGCGGCTGGTTATCGGCCCGGTAAGGCGTCCCGGTCAGCAGGAGCGTATGCCTGGCGTAGTCGTGCATCCTTTTGATGAGCTCTCCGGCGCGGGTTCCTCCGTTGTCCGCATCATTGGTGTCTCCGCAGAACTGCGCCTCATCAGCGATCAACAAGAACCGGTCTTGATTGACCGTCGCCCAGTTGAGGAAGACCGCCTCGTTAGTGACTAGTGCGCTGTAAGTGGATACGAAGCCGCTACCGGGCTGGCTCTGGACTGTGAGGGGTGTCTCGTTGACCTTGTGTCGGATCATCCCCAGCCGCTTGGTTCCATCGAACAACAGGCAGAGCCCGCGAATCTCGCCGTTGGCGGTCTTGTTCATCCAACTGGTCTCGCACTGCTGCGCAAGCGCGGTGCGGGGCACAAACACCGCTATGTTGGTGATCAGGTCTTCGCGGTACAGGCGGGTCGCAAGCGACTGGTAGGCGAGGGTCTTGCCTGATCCCGGTGAGGCCAGGACGACCGTGCGGTCCAGGTTGGCGCGCAGTCGGCCGAGCACCTGGTTGATGACTTCCTCTTGAAAGGGGCGGGGGGCGAAGTCGTCGCGGAACTGCATCTGGCGTCCTTTGCGGTGATTGCATGCATCACACAGCGCTTGACCGTTCTCGATCGTGGTGTGACCACCGTCAGCCCAGGGAATGCGATGGTCGGCGTGCCACCTTTCCAACAGCTCTGCACTGCACCACTGACACCGCCCCTCGGCTGCTGTGAACAGCATCTGTCGCTGAGAGGCACTGAAGAACCGTTGCGGATCGAGTTCCACCACGGTAGCCACATCCTTCCGCCCTGTTGAGCTCGGGAGCCCCGACGCTACCCCAGGGGGCTGACATTCTGTGGGTGTTCGCTCACGTCAGATAGATCATCACATCGCCTTTCGTTGGTGTCCCCGATGCGCCCCTACCGTCTGCGTGCGGCTACGCGGGCCTGCTCCCGCGCTTATCTGACTCATAGAAAGGTACGCGGCCGTCTGAGCACACTCCAGCAGCATGCGGATGGCCTTGTCCTTGGACTCAGGCAAGGACTGGTTGCGCCGTTTTATCGCGTACCAACCTATTCCAGACTTTGGTCACCTTATATTGCCGACTGTCCGGAATCTGCTAGGTACGCGCGTTGCCCGCCACGACCTGACCGCCGACGGGTAGACCGCCGTGCCTTGAAGCCAGCAGCCCCAAGACACGGCGAACCGGAGACTCACAGACAACGGGCCCACCTTGCCGATCCCGGCCCGATCAGTCGCCGGCGCAGCCGGGATACCTGTCCCCCACCCCACAGCGTCTGTACTGCTCAGGCCGGACCTCCACCTCCCCCGATTGCCCGATGGTCAGCCAGTACCGCGTAGGCACATACCGCCTCATGCGGACACATCCGTCGATCCGGCGGCCAGCGATCTGCCTACGGTCACAGTCCCAGCCTCTGGAATCGACTTCGGGCTGTATCCGCCGGGCGGTGACCGATCCGTGCGGCTCACTCCGGCACGCGACCACCAGCGCGAGCAGCCCGAACAGGCACATCACCCTGACGAGCACCGGCAGCCCAGCCGCCAGTATCCGGGCGGTGCGCCCGGAAACGCGAACCGCCCCGGCATCGCCGGGGCGGTTCTGGAGAGATCGAATCAGCAAGCGACCTCGCCAACGACGACGCCCATCATGATCGCCCGACCTCCATCTCCGACGGCCTGCACCCACCCACCGCAGCCCGACACCGGCACCCCGCGGCGTACCTCCCCGGGCGTGGCATCGCGCAGGAAGCCGGCCACGTCGCCGACCTCGACCACCGGGCCGGTGAGCGCATCGCCGACCGTGATCCGGCATCCGTACCGCCCTTCCCGCCCCGCAGCCGTTGTCCGTTTGACGGTTCCGCCCCACCTCGCGCGTACTCTGACCGGTCATGTTTCCCTCCTGATATGGGTTTGGTGATGTGAGAAGCGAGAACCGGCGTCGATGACACCGAGTTCTTCTGTTCGCCGTGGCGGCCTCGATGAATACGGCCAGCAGATGGTGAACGTCCGGCGCGACCAGCACAGGATGCTCTGCCCATGCGCAGCGGGGCTGCGGTGACCTGCCCGCAGGAGGCCGGACCGAAATCGGAACGTGGCGCACATCGGCCTTCCTGGACGACGCTTGTCGGATGACGAGCGATCAATAACAGGCCGGGCCGGCCCGTTCCCTGTTCGGGCCGAGTTCACCTGCAAGGCCGGCTCGTTTGATCCTGCGCCCCCGCCGAGCACTGCGCCGGAACCGCTCAGCGATCGCCCTGCCGGACGGCAGCGCCCCATCGGGCAGGCGATTGGCCCGCGCCCACTGCCACGCGGCCTGCCGCAGATCGACCCACTCACCGATCTCCACGCCCTAGACATCCGTCGTACCCGCTCCGCCTGCCCCGGGCCATGCGAGCACCACCGCGTCGCCCGGTACGGGCACCTCCCCATCGGCGGCGACGGCATCGCGTCCGGCGGGCCGTTGCGATCACACTCCAAGCCCTTCGAGGCGAGCTTCGGCTGTATCCGCTTGGCAGTGACAGGGCCCGTGCGGCGTGCTCTTGCACGCCGCCAACGGGGCGAGAAGCCCGATCACGCACTGAGCTCTGGTGATCTTCGGCAGCGACGACATGGTCATCTGAATCCCTTCTGAGGACAGCACAGGACCGCCCCGGCATCGCCGGAGCGGTCCTGTGTCGTGTGTCTGATCTGGCTAGTAACCGATGGGCGCGTTCGCCGCGTTCCAAGGGCGGCGGCCGTCCATCGGATAAGGTCAGCCGAACCTCCCCTCGAGTCCCGCTCGCTTGATCCAGCGGCCCCACCGCGGGCTCCGCCGGAACCGCACTGCGATGGCCCTGCCCGACGGCAACGTCCCATCGGGCAGGCGATTCGCCAGAGCCCACTGCCAGGCAGCCTGTCGCAGCTCAGCATGAGTGTGGCCTTCGACGCCACAGGGAGGCGAGGACGCTTCCATTGGAGAGAGTGACCTTTCGCCAGCGGTCACGGTCATGCTCGCGGGGTAAGGCCGCCGGATCTGGGTCATAAGAAGCTCGTAACTTCCGATTAGCGCAGCGCTCGGCCAGGCTGCGATGATTCGGCCGATCAGACCCGGTTCCGCGACGGCGACGTTCGCGCCCAGACTGGCCAAGCTTCCGGCCACGAGCAACGTCCACGCCAAGGGACTCCCTCGCGAGCCGTACCTGCTGGACAGCAAGATGGTCATGGACGCCACCACGATCAGGCCGTCCACGGCAAGTGGGATGAGTACGGCTGCCAATCGGTCTTCGCCGTGCCGCATGCACAATTCGTGCATGTGGCGGTAGGACACCACGGCTGCGATCAGGGCGATGAGGCCGACACTGGCGATTGTCGTGCTTCGGATACGTCGCAAGCCCTTGTTACTGCACGTCACCATCGCGCCTCTTGCATCAGTTCCGTCCAGCTGCGTTATCTCCGTTCTGACCGATTCCGGATCTTCGAGAATGCGTCCAGCGCAGTCTCGTCCGCGTCATCCAGCGTGTGCAGATACTTTTCTGTGGTGGCGATCGAGGCGTGGCCAAGCCGTTCCTTGACCACCTGCAGATCCGCGCCGCCAGCGAGCAACCAGGAGGCGTGGGCATGTCGCATGTCGTGGATTCGCACGTTGATGCCCAGTTCGGCTTCCTGGAGCGCGGGCTTCCAGATCTGACGCCGAAACCAGTCAGCCGGGATGTGGCCGTCGGTTGCCCGCAGCCTCGGTTCACGCGGACGGTCCTTGCCAGAGGACCTCCGGCCAGCACGGTAGATGGCGAACGCGGCACGACAATGTTCGCAACGACACCTACCGGCGGTGTAGGCGCTCAACGTGCCATGGCGGTAGCTCCTCCCTTCTTCATTCGGCTCAGTGAGGCCCAGTTCGCAAGGATCAGGGACGAGGCGGAGCACCGGTTTGGCCCTGGATTCCCGCTTCCACGTGAACAACAGATCGTCCCGATCGAGCTTTTCTGCTTCGATATGCGCTTCGACCTTTGCCGTGATCTGTGCTGTGAGCTTGAAGCGCCGGAACTCTCTGTCCTTTGGGTATTCTTTGACAATGAACCGTTCACCATCGGGATGGAACTTCGGGTTCACCTCGACTACCGCGCGGGAAACGGTGAGCATTCTCGACCTCTGTGCCAGATCTTTGACTCGCAGCTCGGTCAGTTCTCCCCACCTCAGCCCCGTCTCGATCGCCAACTCAATGAGAAGCCGGGAGTCGGCATCCGGAAGCGCCCGATAGAGCACGTCGAACTGCTCAGGAGTGATGATCGTCCGCGGCTTTCTCGGCACCGGGGGCGTTTTCACGCCTCGGCAGGGATGCAGATACGTCACCTGGTCATTCAGCGCCGTCGTACAGATCGCACTCAGCAGCACCTTGGCATACTTGATGGTGGCGGGGCCGACACCATTCTTCTTCATCGTCGCGACCCAGGCGCGGACATGCTCGGGAAGGATGTCGATCATCCGCATCGCACCGAACTCGGGAATCAGATGCCGGTGGATCGTGTACGTGTAGCTTTGCCGGGTGGTGGCTTCGATCTCGTGGTTCGGTAGCCACGTGTCGAGGACGTATCGCTCGAAGGACTGCCGCCCTCTCCGCGGGTCCCCCACTCGTCCCTGCGCGACGAGGCTCTCAGCGTCCCGCCACGCCCTGTCGGCCTCCTTCTTGCTGGAGAACGTCCCTGCAGACTTCTCCATCCCCTTGAGATCGAGGTAGTAGGCCGTGTACCGCGGCTTGCCGTCGCGGCCGGAGCGCTTCCGTGAGAATCCCAACCTGTCGATCACCTCCTTGATCGTTTGACCGTTGTTTGACCGTGAGACCTGCTGTCACAGATGGGCACCCGCAGGCACGGATGGGCCCAGAGAACCGCTATCTACCTGGGAGTTTACCCAAATACGCGCTGCCATCACGGCTCTATGTGAACGTGTGATCACCGTTCGGGACGAAGAGGCCGTGGGTTCAAATCCCGCCACCCCGACCCGCGTGAAAGGCCACTTCCGGCAATCGGAAGTGGCCCTTTTGCTTCCCGTACAGCTACGAAGTACAGCAGCCGATCAGTCCTCCCCTAGCGTCCGGCCCAGCTTCCTCAGCGCCTCTTGGGTCGCGTCGTCGGTCGCCTCGGTGTAGACCTCCGTCGTCACTGCGATGTTGCTATGCCGGAGAATCCGCATCGCGACGCGGGGGTGCACATCAAGTGCGGCAAGCAGTGTCGCGCACGTCCCCCGCGTGCCATGCACCGTGATCCGGCGAACACCTGCCTGCGATACGCGGTAGTCGAATCTCCGGTTGAAGTTCCGCGCGGTTCGATGGGTGTCCCGTATCGCGTCGTGAAGACCAGTGGTCATGTCCGGCTCCTTGGGACGGTCGTCGTGGTCGGGGCAATCGCGGAGAGGCTGCGGCGGGCCTTCCCCGACCGGCTGGACGACACGCTGGCGTCCGCGACGGCCGGGGCCGTGGTCGGTGCGATGGTCGGGACGGCAGTGGGCGGCATCGAGCGAGGTGACTCACCGGACGAGCTGCGCGAGCAGGTGCGGCGTGCCCTCGATCTTCTGGAGCATGGGCTGCGCACCCTCGAATGAGCGCCGTGGCCACCCCGGGCCTTCGGGATCGGCGGTCTGTGATCTACGGTCTGCCCGAATTGCCGGACTCTCGTGTTTAACGCGCAGTTGCTGACTAAGTTGGTTCCGTGGCTGATTACGCTGGACCACGAGTGGTCGCCGACCGGTACCAGGTGCTGGACCGGATTGGTGCGGGCGGTATGGGAACCGTATGGCGCGCGAACGACCAGCTGCTGAATCGCATGGTCGCGATAAAAGAGATGCACCTTCAGGCCATGGGCAAGGAGCGGGCCAAGAAGGCGGCCAGGGCCCGGCGGGAAGCGCACACAATCGCCCGGATATCGCATCCGAACGTGGTCAACGTCTACGACCTCGTCAGCGAGGACGGGCGGTTGTGGCTGGTGATGGAGTACGTGGACGGGCCCTCGCTGCAGCAGCATGTGGCGGAGAGCGGGCCGATGAGTCCCGCCGCCGTGGCGGAGGTGGGGCTGCAGGTGCTCTCGGCGCTTTCGGCGGTGCACGCGGCCGGGGCGTTGCATCGGGACATAAAACCGGACAACCTGCTGCTGCGCCCCGACGAGCGGGTGATCCTGTGCGACTTCGGCATCGCGGCGCTGTCCAGGACCGATCCGATCACGGCCACCGGGGCGGTGATGGGGTCGTTCGGCTACATCGCGCCGGAGCGGCTGACCGACGAGCCGGCGGGGCCGCCCAGTGACCTGTTCTCACTGGGGGTCACGCTGTGCGTGCTGGTCACGGGGCGTTCGCCGTTCGATCGTCCGGAGGCGGTGGCCGTGCTGAACGCCGTGCTCCGGGAGGAGCCGAACATTCCCGACACCGCCGGGCCGCTGCGGTCCGTGATCGAGGCGCTGGTCCGGAAGGATCCCGCCGATCGCCCGACCATCGCCCAGGCGACCGAGATGCTGCGCCCGTTGACCACGCGGATCCTCACCACGGAGGCGCAGACGGTCACCCCGCCGCCGCGTCGCCGCCGGCTGCTCGGGCTGGCGGCGGCGGCGTCCGCCGCCGTGCTGGTCGCGGTGACCGGAACCGTGATCGTGCTGACGAATTCGCCGGACCAGGAGGCGGCCACCGGGGCGGTGAGCCTGACCAAGCCGTCCACCGGGCACCCTTCGATCGCGAACACGAACCCGACTCGCATTGATGAGGTAATGCCGGTTCCGGATGACCCGATGGTCAATGCCCCGGAGAGTTACTGGATGTTCTCCGGCGACCGCTACATTCGGGTGCGCCTCTCGGAGTCGGGCTATCCGATTCGGGAAGTGTTGCGACCGCCCTCGGCGATGCGAGCGTGGAAGAACACATTATCGAAATATCCGGGGTTTCGTACCAAAGTAGACGCGGTCCTACGCGTTCCCGGCAATAGCCATGAGTACTGGGTCTTCTCCGGAAAGCAGTACCTCCGTCTGAAGCTCGCCGGCGCGGCCCAGGGCTACCAGGACAGCCTGGTGGCCGGTCCGAAGCCGCTGAGCGACTGGAAGAACGCCCTCGGCGATCTCGCCGACAACCCCATCGACGCGGTGATGCGGACCCCGGACGACCCGCGGCAGTACTGGTTCTTCCAGGACGGCCGGTACGTGCGCACCACGCTGAACGACGAAGGACCCGAGGGTCACGTCAGCTACGGCCCGGCGCCGGTCGCCGGATGGCCCGGCACCTTCGACAAGTTCCCCGCGTTCCGGGAGGGGATCGACGCCGCCTTTCCCGTGCCGGGCGAGTGGAACTACTACTGGGTGTTCGCCGGCACGCAGTACATGAAGATCCGCGTCACCGACGACGCCTACGAGGACACGGTGACCGAGGGGCCGGAGACCCTGCGGAACTGGGCCGAGCTCGGCTGAGCGGCCGCGCCGGTCTTGGGGCCGCAGGTCACCTCCTTGGTGGCCGGTGGGCACGACACGCTCCAGTCGGGGGTGGTCACCAGGACGCCGACACCGGGCGGCACGCTCAGCGTGTAGCCGGTACGGCAGGCGGGGTCGGCCGTCCACGGCTCCTTGGGGCAGGTCACCTCGACCCGCAGCGTCTTCCCGCGCTCCCAGGTCTCGTGCAGCGAGGGCGCCCCGCCACGCCAGACGGTCTCCCGCTTGACGGTGAGCCGCCCCGCGACCCCGGGAGCGACCCGCACGGTGGCACCGCCCTGCACGTCCACGATGATCTGCGGCGTGGTGACGGCGTAGGTCACCGTTCTCGTCTCGGTCATCCGCTCGTCGAGGACCGACGACTCGAAGGAGCCGGGGAAGGAGAAGTCGTAGCCCCGGGGGACCCGGATTCCCGACCACGCCGCGGCTGCGATGCCCAGCACCGCGACCGCCGTCAGCGCCGCGCCGATGGCGATCCACCAGGTTCGCACCGCTTTTCGCATCATGCCGCCCCTCACACCTTCAGAAATCGCAGTACGGCCAGCACCCGGCGATGGTCCTTGTCGGCACCGGAGAGCCCGAGCTTGGCGAAGATGTTGTTGATGTGCTTGCCGACCGCGCTCTCCGACACCACCAACGCCTCGGCGATGCCACCGTTGGAGCGCCCTTCCGCGATCAGCGCCAGCACCTCGTACTCCCTGGGGGTGAGCAGGTCGAGCGGATCGCTGCGCCCGCGCAGCAGCAACTGGGCGACCACCTCGGGGTCGAGCGCGGTGCCGCCCGCCGCGACCCGCCGCAGCGAGTCGAGGAACTCGGCGACGTCGGCCACGCGGTCCTTGAGCAGGTAGCCGATGCCGGTCGTCGCGCTGGACAGCAGCCGGGTGGCGTAGCGCTCCTCGACGTACTGCGAGAGCACCAGGATCGGCAGTTCCGGCCACCGGTGCCGGAGCAGCAGCGCGGCGCGCAGCCCCTCGTCGGTGTGCGAGGGCGGCATCCGCACGTCGGTGACCACGAGGTCGGGCTGGTGTTCCTCCACCGCGCGCAGCAGGCCCTCGGCGTCGGCCACCGCGGCGACGACCTGCATGCCGCCGGAGCCGAGGACCCAGACCAGGCCCTCTCTGAGCAGTACGGAGTCTTCCGCGAGGACTACGCGCACGGCAGGACCGCCTCGATCGTCGTCGGGCCGCCGTGGGGGCTTTCGACGCGCAGCGTGCCGTCCACCGAGCCCGCGCGCTGCGCGAGGCCGCGCAGGCCCGACCCCTTGGCGGCGTCGGCGCCGCCCCGGCCGTCGTCGCGTACGGCGAGGCGCAGCACGCCGTCCTCCCGCCGCACGGTGACCTCGGCCCCGGAGGCCCCCGCGTGCTTGGCCACGTTTGTCAGCGCCTCGGAGACGACGAAGAACGCCACCGCCTCGACCACGGGTGGGACGCGCTCCGGCGTCTCGACGCTGAGCCGCACCGGGAAGGGGGCGCGGGCCGCGAGGCCGGACAGCGCCGCGTCGAGGCCCTGGTCGTTGAGCACGGCGGGGTGCAGCCCCTGTACGACGTCGCGCAGTTCCTTCAAGGCCTGCTTGGCCTCCTCGTGGGAGCGCACGATCAGCTCGCGCGCGGGCTCGGGCAGTTCGGTGAAGGTGGCGCGGGCCATGCCGAGGTTCAGCGCGAGCGACACGAGCCGCTGCTGGGTGCCGTCGTGCAGGTCGCGTTCGATCCGGCGGCGTTCGGCGTCGGCGGCCTCGACCACCTCCGTGCGGCTCACCCGGAGGGTCTCGACCCGGCGGGCCAGTTCGTCCTTCACGCTGGGGCCGAGCAGCGCGCGGGCGGTGGCGGTGTCGAGCGCGGTGATCCCGGCGAGCAGCCACGGCACCACCACGAACAGCGCGAGCGCGCCCGCCGCGGGGGCCAGGGCGACCCACCCGGCGCCGGCCAGCCGGAGCTGCACCGCGACGACGGCCGCGACCAGGCAGGCCGACCAGGTGGCGACCCCGGCTATGAACCCGGCCACGCCGAGCAGCGGCCCGGCCAGCAGGTGGTAGAGGAGCTGCTTCCACAGCGTGGCCGACCGCAGGTCGGACAGCAGCCGCCGCAGCCTGCCCCGGTCTCGGGACGGGCGCGGCAGCGGGGGGATCTCACGGTCGAGGAAGGCGGCGAACCGGGCTCGCTGCAGCCAGGTGAGCGGCGGCGCCACCCGGGTGAGGATCAGCAGCGCGACGACCGGCCCCACGATGGTCCACCACAGCACGATGGACAGCGCGACCAGGCCGGCGAACACTCCCAGCGAGACGAGCGCGATCGGGACGCCCGTCATCACGTGGAGGGTGCGGAGCCAGGTGCGCGCCGACCAGTGAGCGCGGATCCGGTCCCAGGGGGTGGTCATGGGTCAACCCTAGAATCGGCGCCGCCCGGCCGACATGAGCCGGGCCTCCGACAATAAGGTGTGGAAAACCACACCCCCCGCCCCACAAGATCACTCGACCGTGGGCACCACCATCGGCGTGCCGGTGACCGGGTCGGGGACGACCACGCAGGGCAGGCCGAAGACGTCCTCGACCAGCGCCGCGTCCACGATCCGCTCGGGCGGGCCCTCGGCCACGATCCGGCCGTCCTTCATCGCCACGAGATGGTCGGCGTAGCGGCACGCCTGGTTGATGTCGTGCAGCACGGCCACGATCGTGCGGCCCCGGTCGCGCAGCCGAGCGAGCAGGGCCAGCAACTGGTACTGGTGGGCGATGTCGAGGAACGTCGTCGGCTCGTCCAGCAGCAGGTGCCCCGTCTCCTGGGCCAGCACCATCGCCATCCAGACCCGCTGCCGCTGACCGCCGGACAGCTCCGCCACCGGGCGGTCGGCCAGGTCCGCGACCCCGGCCGCGTCCATCGCCTCCGCCACCGCCCGCTCGTCGCCGGCCGACCAGGTGGACAGTGGCGACTGGTGCGGGTAGCGCCCGCGCGCCACCAGGCGCCTGGTCACCATCTCCTCCGGCGCGACCAGGTTCTGCGGCAGGAACCCGACCTCCTTGGCGATCTTCTTGGAGCGGAGTTCGCGCACGTCCCGGCCGTCCAGCAGGACGGCCCCGCCCGACGGCCGCACCAGCCGGACCAGGGCGCGCAGCAGTGTCGACTTGCCGGAGGCGTTCGCGCCCACCACGGCGGTGAACGCGCCGTCCGGTACGCCCAGGCTCAGCCCCGCCGACACCACGCGCTCGTCGTACGCGAGGGTGATGTCCCGGGCGGAAAGCCGCGTCCGCGCAGCCGTCACTTGTACCTCACTTCGCGGTAGAGCAGCCAGATCAGGTAGCAGCCGCCGATGACCGTGGTGACCACGCCCACCGGCAGCGCGATCGGCGCGAACAGGAGCTGCGCGCCCAGGTCGGCGGACTGCAGGAGCACCGCCCCGGTCAGCGCGGCGGGCAGCAGGGGGATGCCGGGGGCCGCCACGAGCCTGCGCCCGATCTGCGGCGCGGCGAGCGCGATGAACACGATCGGGCCCGCCACGGCGGTGACCGTGGCGGTGCACCCGACCCCGGCGAGCACGAGCAGCAACCGCAGCCGTCCCAGGGCCACCCCGGACGTGATCGCCGGTTCGTCGCCGAGCGCGGCCTGCCGTACGGTGTGCGCCAGCGCCGGCGTGGCCGCCATCAGCACGCCGATGACGGCGAAGGCCGGCAGCAGGTCCTCCCAGTCCACGCCGTTCAGCGACCCCGCGCTCCACCCGGTCGCCGCGATGGCCACCTCCAGCTCGGAGCGCAGCACGATCCAGGAGTTCAGCGCGGTCAGGATGGCGTTGACGGCGATCCCGATCACGATCAGTCGCAGCCCGCCGGAACGCCGGTGCAGCGACAGCGCGTAGACCACGGCGGCGGCCAGCAGCCCGCCCAGCACCGACCCGGCGGCGAGCTGGGCGGCGGTGCCGCCGAGCACGGTGATCACGATCAGCGCGCCGGTGTACGCGCCCGCGTCCAGGCCGATCACGTCGGGGCTGCCGAGCGGATTGCGGGTGAGATTCTGGAAGAACGCCCCGGCCAGACCCAGCGCCGCGCCGAACACCAGCGCCGCGGCCACCCTCGGCAGCCGCCACTGGGTGATCACCACGACGGCGTCCCCGCGCCCGGCCATCGCCTCGGCGATCTCTCCGGGAGTGGCCCACGTGGGGCCGTGGCTGAGTCCGGCCAGTCCGAGCGCGAGCGCCGCCGCCAGGAGCGCCGCCGAGGTGACGGCCGTGCGCACCTCGACGGCGGCCGAGAACGGCCCGGCACGCAGCACTAGGGCCCTCATGCCCTTGGTGTCCCTCATCACGTCACCAGGTCCTGACGGCGGACCGCCCAGATCAGCGCCGGGCCGCCGAGGAACGCGGTCACCACCGCCACCGGCACCTCGCCGGTGGGGAGCAGCACCCGCGCCGCGACGTCGGCCGCCACCAGCAGCACCGCCCCGAGCAGCATGGTGAGCACGACCAGCCAGGCCACCGACCCGCGCGCGGCCCGGCGGGCCAGGTGCGGCACGATCAGCCCGGCGAACGCGATCGGCCCGGCCACCGCCGTCGCGGCCCCGGCCAGCGCGGTCACCAGCAGCAGGACGACCACACGCGTGCGCACGACGTGCCCGCCCAGGGTCTGCGCCACCTGCTCGCCCAGCGCGAGCGCGCCCAGCGGACGGCTCACCGCCAGCGCGCCCAGCAGCGCGATCGCGATCACCAGCAGCGGCAGGAACACCGGCGCCTGCTCGCGCCCGGCCAGCGAGCCCACGGCCCAGAAGCGGTACTCGTCGAAGACGTCCGGCATCAGCAGCCGCAGCCCGAGCGCCGCGCCGGACAGCACCGAGCTGAGCGCGACGCCGGTCAGCACCAGGCGCAGTGGCGAGCTGCGGCCGACGCCGTAGACCAGCGCCGCGACCAGCAGCGCCCCCACCGCGGCGAGCACGAGCTGCGCGGGCTGCGACCCGCCCATGCCCAGGGCCCCGCCCACGGTGATCGCGAACCCGGCCCCTGAGGTCACGCCGAGGATGCCCGGCTCGGCCAGCGGGTTGCGGGTCATCACCTGGATCAGCGCGCCGGAGACGCCGAGCGCGGCGCCGACGGCGATTCCCATGACGGTGCGCGGGATCCGCACGTCGCGGACGATCAGGTGATCGCCGGTGCCCGCGTATGCCGTCAGCGCCCGCCACACCTCATCGAGTGGGATGTGACGGGCCCCTACGGCGATCCCTGTCAGGGCCGCGACGACCAGTAGTACGACGGATCCCACCAGGAACGCGACCCGGCGTGGAACCGCACTGGGTTCAGTCGACAAGCCCGGCGACTCCCCGCTTCCAGTAGCCGGTGATCAGCGCGTCCGTCCGGCGGAGGGCGCGCAACGGTTTGATGTCGGTGGCCTCACCGGCGGCGAAGAGGAAGGAGCGCCCGGGGAGGGGGTCCAACTCGGCGACAACCTCGGCGACGGTATCGGCGAGGGCGGAGCGGTCGCCGACACGTACCAGCCGGACGATGCACACGCCGTCCGGGAGGTCGGGCAGCGGGTAGTCGTGCTCGACCGGATCGTCGCACTCGACCACTACCTGAGCGGACACCGCGGGCGGGGCTTCGGCGAGCCAGCGCGCCACGGCGGGCAGGCCGGTCGCGTCCACCGCGAAGACGTAGGAATCGTAGGTGTGCGGGAAGGCCAGCGCGCCGGGCGGCCCGGCGATGGTGACCTCCTCGCCCACCGTCGCGGCGGCGGCCCAGGAGGAGGCGACGCCGCCGTCGTGCAGCACGAAGTCGAGGTCCAGCTCGCGGGCGGCGGCGTCGTAGCGGCGGATGGTGTACTTGCGCGTGGTCGGCATCGGCCGGGGCCAGTCGAGCATCTGGTGGTCGTTGGGGACGGGGGCGCGGAGCGTGCCGTCCGGGTCGGGGAACACGATCTTGACGTGGTCGTCGGCCTGGTAGGTGTGCAGGCCGTCCAGGGCCGGGCCGCCGAGCGTCAGGCGCAGCATGCGCGGGGTCAGCTCGTGCCGGGCCACGACGGAGACCGTGCGGGCGCCGATCGGGTACGGCACGCGCACGTTCCCCTCCCCCGCCCGGTGATGCGCCGCGACCTTCGGCCCGGGATCCGACCGGTCGGGGCCGGGTCCGTGGGAGTGGCCGGCGTGATCGGCGTGGTCCGCGTGGCCGCTCATCGGGTCAGCAGCGGCGCGAGCGCCTGGTCGATGGAGCCGAGGGCCGCCAGCGCCGACTCGTACGTCGCCGCCTCGGTAAGGCGCAACGGGATGGCCTTCCCGGCCTTGACGGCGGGCAGCGCCTGCCACAGCTTGGAGTCCAGCACGTGCTGCACGGACTTGGCGGGCGAGCCGTCCGGCCGCACCGAGTAGGTGATCGCGTCGGCCTCGCCGAGGCTCTGCGGAAGTTCCTCCGTCGAGGGGTACTCCGACACGGCCTGGCTGCCGGGCCCCGGCTTCTTCACCTTGCCGTAGTAGGTCACGCCGATGTCCTCGGCGATGTTGGTGCCCCAGGAGCGGGAGAACTCGCGCTGGAAGGTGCCGCTCGCGGCTTCGCCGTAGGAGCCGACGTGGCCGAACTTCATGCCGCCGAGCACGTCACGGTACTTGGCGGACAGTTCAGCCGCCTTCTTCTCGTAGGCGGCCTTGGCGCTCTGGTGGTAGTCGCTGCGACCGGCGGCGTCGGCTTGGCGGCGGGACAGCTCGCGCCAGGCGTCCGGCGTGGTCGGTCCGATGGCGACGGTCGGCGCGATGGAGGTGAGCCGCTTCATGTCGATCTGGGCGAGCACCGGCGCGGGCACGCCGATCACGATCAGGTCCGGCTTGGCGGCGGCGACGGCCTCGTAGTTGGTCTCGGCCGCGGTCTCGCCCGCCACCTTGGCCAGCTTGTCGTAGGTGGTGCGGTCCTCCTCGCTCATCATCGGCAGGCCGCGCTCCCAGGAGGAGATCCCGGCCAGGGCGGCCCCGGCCTCGATGAGCACCGGCACCGCGTAGCCGGTCGCGACGACGCGCTTGGGGTCGGCGGGGATGGTGATCTCACCGTTGTCGGCCTTGAAGATCCTGGTGGCCGGTTTGGCGTCGGTCGCGGCGGACTCCGAGGAACCGGTGGAACCGGACGAACCGGCGGAGCCGCAGCCCGCCACCAAGGCGAGGGTGAGAACCAGCACACCGCCGAGGCGGCGGGGCAATCGAGGGAACATCAGCGGAGTTTCCTTAACGAACGCGAGCAAGAGCACGTGTCACCTGCCCCTCAGGACAGCCGCACAGATATTTAGGCTAGCCTTACCTTATCTTCACGGAATATCGCTGAGAGGACATCCGATGTCGGTGGCGGGTCACTACGGGGCAGACCCGATCCGGTGCGAGGAGTACGGCTACGGCCTGGGCGATCGCAACGGGATCCTGGTGCTCAGGTACACCTCGGCCGCCCATCTGGAGTTCGGGAAGACCCGGCAGGACTTCCTGCACCAGTTCTACTGGTCGCCCGACGGCGTGCTGGCCGCCTGGCACGGCGGCGACGCCCGTTTCGTCGGGCCGCGCGAGGTGTACTGGGCGCACCAGGCGGTGACCCACGAGGTGCGGGCGGGCGACAGCCAGTCGGTGTACCGCGTCTTCCTCCGGGAGGTCCCGCCGTCGCTGGCGGGGCTGCGGGCGGGAGCCGTGCCGATCAACCCGGAGGCGGCCGGGCTCGTGCGCGAACTCACCGTCCCCGGGACCACCGTACGGCGGGCGCTGGCCGCACGCGCCCGCGTCATGAGCGGCCTCGGCCCTCCGGCCGACACCGAGCCCGCCTCCGGATCACGCGGCGCCGGCACCGGCACCGGCTACGCCATGCACGTCGCCAGGGCCCTGTCCGGCGACCTCTCCTCCCCGGACGGCCTCACGGAATGGGCCGAACGCCTGCACATCAGCGTCAAGACCCTGCAACGCGACTTCGTCCGCGAGTTCGGCATGCCGTACTCCCGCTGGCGCTCACTGCTCCGCCTGCGCGCCTCCCACCTGCTGCTGGAGACCCACTCCGTGGCCGAGGTCGCCCACCGCGTCGGGTACGCCACGCCGTCCGCCTTCATCACCGCCTTCACCCGCCAGTACGGCTGCACCCCAGGCCGCCGCCGATCCGTCGCGAGCACGGGCGGAGTCTTTTCGGATTCGCTCCGTTCGCATGGGGTGCGGGGGGTTACACCGTAGATGGGCACCTCGGGGAAGAGGGGATGGAGATGCCACAGTTCGGTTTCTATATGGCGGGGGCGAGCGTCGTCACCGTGGGACGGCTCGGGCTGCTGATCGCGTGGGATCCCTTCGACAAGGGACCCGCCGGTGCGGATGAGCTGGATCTATCCGGGATTCACCTCTACTCGTGGGTGGGGCCGCTGTCGTCGGTGGCGCCGCAGGTGTGCAAGGTCAAGTCGAAGTCGCCGATCACGCTGCCGCCCGCCGGTTGCCCCGAGACCCTGGACGGCGGGCCGCAGGGCGACTTCTTCATCCGGTTCGGGATCAAGGCCGGGGGCACCGGGGGAAGCACCATCGTGGACGGCTGGCTGGAGGTCTTCGACGCCAACGGCCCGACCCGCCTGTACGGGTTGGTGGATCCCCCCGCGCTGACCCAGAAGATCGAGTTGGCCGAGGGCAGCGCGGCCTCGGGCGCGCCCGAGTTCTCCATGCAGGACCGGGTCGTGGACCAGGCTCTGGAGGACCCGCTGGAGGGCTGGGCCGTTCTGCTGGGCGGCGACATCGCGGCCATCGACCTCTGGCGCGAGCTGCTGACGCCGGACGCGCCGCTGAAGTGGAGCCCGATCTAGGAGTCTCCGGCAGGGGCCTCCGGGGCGGTTCTTCGGATCGGTTTCTCGTCGAGGAAGCGGGCGCCGCGCGGGAGGCGTTGCATGCCGTCATATATTCCGCTGGCGAGGCTGTCGGCCTTCTCTTTCTGGAGCGCGGCGATGGCCCCCATATCGGCGCAATAAATCTGGATATAGTAGGCACCTGGCGTGGTCACCAGGACCTCCTGGGGATTGTTCGGGTCCTCATCGGAACGCCATGTGCCGTCGGAGGCGACATTCACCGCCTTGACCGGATACCACAGCCTTTCCACGCCCGCCCGTACCACGATCCACACCTCGGATCCCGCCGGGATGTCACTGGCCTCGCCCGCCACGTACAGGGCGTCACGGGTCAGGACCAGGTTGTCCTGGACGCTGGTGATCGTGCCGCTCGGCGGGACGCTCTTGGCCGTGCGGTCGGCGAGCCACAGCCCGACCGTGACGACGGCGGTGATCACCATCGCGCAGACGGCGATCTTGTCGCCCCGGCTCCAGCGAGATTTCCGACGAGAAGGATTCTTCCGACTTAGTGCATTCATGTCATGACACCGCCCTTCCAATGGCGCCATCGCCCGGCCGTTCTTCGCTTCTCCGCCGATGGTAAATGCGCAACATTAGAATCACGGCAGCCAGCCTTTAAGTCAGAAATTGAACCTTTCGCAGAGAGCTGTTGCTATATCACTGAATCGTGCGCACACGCCCCGCAGCGCGGGCTAGTGGTGCATCACGCAACCTTGGTGGGGTAACTGGTCCATGATCGAATCGGGGAGCTTGCGGCGAAGCTGACCT
>NZ_JARLTC010000043.1 GCF_029382225.1 Spongiactinospora sp. TRM90649 | reverse complement strand
GAGCGGACGACGGGATTCGAACCCGCGACCCTCACCTTGGCAAGGTGATGCTCTACCAGCTGAGCCACGTCCGCGTGGGCTTCTCCCCGGCCATCGGCCGGGGCGGCGCCACGGGAAGAACTCTAGCGAATCATGGGCGAGTACCCAAACCGGCGGGGACACTTCGACGGCCGCCGAATGATACGTGGGTTACGTTCTGTCGCATGGACGCCGAACCTTTCGCGAAAGACGCCGACATCGCCACTGTCGCCGGACTGATGGCGGACCCCACGCGGGCGGCGATGCTGACCACGCTGCTGGACGGGCGGGCGCTGGCGGCCGGTGAGCTGGCCAGGGTGGCCGGGGTGAGCCCGCAGACGGCGAGCGCGCACCTGGGGCGGCTGCTGGACGGCGGGCTGGTGGCGGTGGTGAGCCAGGGCAGGCACCGCTACTACCGGCTGGCCGGGCCGCCGGTGGCCGAGGCGCTGGAGGTGCTGGCGAGGATCAGCCCGCGGCCCGCCGTCCGGTCGCTGAAGGCGGCCCGACAGGCGCGGCTGCTGCGCGAGGCGCGCACGTGTTACGACCACCTGGCCGGGCAGGCGGGGGTGGAACTGCTGGACCGGCTGATCGCCGCGGGCTGCCTGGCGGCGGGCGACGACGGGTACGAGGTGCCTGAGAAGGGGGAGGCGGTCCTGCGCGGGCTGGGGGTGGAGGTCGGCGAGGTGCGGCGGACGCGCCGCCGGTTCGCGCCCGAGTGCCTGGACTGGACCGAACGGCGCCCGCATCTCGGCGGCGCGCTCGGAGCGGCGCTGACCGGCCGGCTGATCGAGTGCGGCTGGTTCGAGCGCGGGCGAATGCGCAGGGCGCTGCGGGTGACGGAGGAGGGACGGCTGGGCTTGAAGGCGCTGATGTAAAGCGGCCTGTAAGGGGCTAACATGCCATACGCAAGTTACATGGCATTCCATTGCGAGAGAGTGACGTTCACATGAACGAGGTCGTGAACGGCGAGGCCGTCGCCGTCGGTCCCGGACCGCTGGGGATCGCGGACGTCGTCCGGGTGGCGAGGCACGGCGTGGCCGTGCGGCTCACCGACGACGCCGTGGCGGCGATGGCCGCCTCCAGGTCCAGGGTGGAGGAACTGGCCGAGAGCCCCACCCCCGCCTACGGCGTCTCCACCGGCTTCGGCGCGCTGGCCACCCGGCACATCGCCCCCGAGATGCGGGCCAGGCTGCAGCGCTCGCTGATCCGCTCCCACGCCGCGGGCTCGGGCCCGCAGGTGGAGATCGAGGTCGTGCGCGCCATGATGCTGCTGCGGCTGAGCACGCTCGCCACCGGCCACACCGGTGTGCGCCCGGGCACGGCCGCGACGCTCGCGGGCATGCTCAACGCGAAGATCACCCCGGTCGTGCACGAGTACGGCAGCCTGGGCTGCTCGGGCGACCTGGCGCCGCTGTCCCACGTCGCGCTGGCGATGATGGGCGAGGGGACGGTGACCGACGCCGCCGGCCGTACGACGCCCGCCGCCGAGGCGCTCAAGCAGGCCGGGATCGAGCCGGTCGAGCCGGTCGCCAAGGAGGGCCTGGCCCTGATCAACGGCACCGACGGCATGCTCGGCATGCTGTCGCTCGCCATCGAGGACCTCTCGCTGCTGCTCACCACCGCCGACCTCGCCGCCGCGATGAGCGTGGAGGGGCTGCTCGGCACCGACTACGTCTTCGCCGCCGACCTGCAGGAACTGCGCCCCCATCCGGGGCAGGCGGTGGCCGCCGCCAACATGCGGGCGCTGCTCGCCGGTTCCGGGATCATGGCGGGGCACCGCGACGGCTCGTGCACGCGCGTCCAGGACGCCTACTCGCTGCGCTGCGCGCCGCAGGTCGCCGGGGCGGCCAGGGACACTCTGACGCACGCCGTCATGGTCGCCTCCCGCGAACTGGCCTCCGCGATCGACAATCCGGTGGTGCTCGCAGACGGCAGGGTCGAGTCCAACGGCAACTTCCACGGCGCGCCGCTCGGCTACGTGCTGGACTTCCTGGCCATCCCGGTGGCGGACGTCGCCTCGATGTCCGAGCGCCGCACCGACCGCTTCCTGGACGTCGCCCGCAGCCACGGCCTGCCCGCCTTCCTGGCGGGCGACCCGGGCGTCGACTCCGGCCACATGATCGCCCAGTACACGCAGGCGGCGGTCGTGTCCGAGCTGAAGCGGCTGGCCGTGCCCGCGAGCGTGGACTCCATCCCCAGCTCGGCCATGCAGGAGGACCACGTCTCCATGGGCTGGTCGGCGGCGCGCAAGCTGCGCCGCGCGGTGGACGGCCTGACCCGTGTGCTGGCGGTGGAGATCCTCACCGCCGCGCGCGGGCTCGACCTGCGCCGCCCCGCCGAGCCCGCCCCCGCGACCGGCGCGGTCCTGGCGGCGCTGCGTCAGGAGGTTCCCGGCCCCGGCCCTGACAGGTTCATGGCGCCGGAGATCGAGGCCGTGGTCCGGATGATCGGCGACCGTACTCTGCTCACCGCCGCCGAGTCCGTCACGGGGCCGCTCGGGTAGCCGTCGCCGGGGCGCCCGGCCCGCCGTTCCGGGGATCGCCGCCACGACGTCCACCTCGACCAGCAGCCCGGGCTGGAAGAGGCGGGTCACCTCCACGGTCGTGCTGGCCGGGGGCCGCCCGGTGATGTCCCGGGCGTAGCCGGGCAGCAGGTCCATGTCGGTGAGGTACGTGCGGATGTGCGTGATGTTCGACACGGACGCCCTCCGGCTGCTCGACGCCGTCGCCCGCACCGGCTCCTTCACCGCCGCCGCCGACCGCCTCGGCTACACATAGTCGGCGTGCGGCTCACCGCGGCGGGGGAGACGCTGCGCCGGCACGCGGTCGCCGCCCTGGAACGGCTCGACCGCGCGGGCGAGGAACCGGCCGGGATCCACCGGGGCAGCGGCGGACGGCTGCGGGTGGGGGCGTTCGCCAGCTCCCACGCGGTCCTGCCGCGCCGGGCGGCGCTCCCGACCGCGACGGCGCTGCTGGGCCACCTCCGCGAGGCGGCGGCTTTGGCGGGACAATAGTGCTGTGCAACATGCTTTTGCCCATGTAGGTGGATATCTAGCGACACGACTGCGGGACGTCACCACCGACCTGGCCGCGCTCGACGGCGAGGGCTGGTGGGCGGTCGTGGTCACCTACGAGGGCAAGGTGACCTGTGCCCGCTTCGACGACGTACGCCCCGCCCCGCCGCTCGCCCGGATGGCCGCCGGGGCGGCGCCATGGCGCGGGCCGTCCCCCGCTTCCTGGACCGGTTCGCTCGATCAGGTGGCCTATGAGGCGGGCGTGGAGACCATCCGCTCGCACATCGAGCGCGGCGAGGTCTACCAGGCCAACCTGTGCCGGGTGCTGACCGCGCCGCTGCCCGGGCCGGAGCCCGACCCGCTGACGCTCGCCGTACGGCTGGCCGAGGGCAACCCCGCCGCCCACGCCGCCGCGATCGGCCTGCGCGGCCTCGGCGTCGTCTCGGCCTCCCCCGAGCTGTACCTGTCGAGGGACGGCGACGTCATCGAGTCGCGCCCGATCAAGGGAACCGGGCTCTCGGCGGAGGACCTGCTGGAGAAGGACTACGCCGAGAACGTGATGATCGTCGATCTGGTCCGGAACGACCTGGGGCGGGTGGCCGAGGTCGGTTCGGTGAGCGTTCCCGAGCTGTGCGCCGTGGAGGCGTACCCCGGCATGGTCCACCTGGTCTCGACCGTGCGCGCCCGGCTCGCCCCCGGCGCCGGATGGCCTGAACTCTTCGCTGCTACCTTTCCTCCTGGTTCGGTCACTGGTGCACCGAAATCCTCCGCACTGAGGATCATCAATGCGCTCGAACCGGAGCCACGGGGGCCGTACTGTGGTGCCGTGGGCTGGGTGGACGCCGACCGGCGCCGGGCGGCGCTGGCCGTGGGCATCCGCACCTTCTGGTTCGAGCACGACCTGATCCGTTTCGGCACCGGAGCGGGCATCACCTGGGGTTCCGACGCTCGGAGGGAATGGCGGGAGACCGAGCTCAAGGCGTCCAGGCTCATCACCCTGGCATCGCACACCCCAACAGGAGGACGCTCATGAAAACACCCGTCTGGGTCAACGGGGAGCTGCTCGACCCGGCGCAGGCGACGGTCTCGGTGTTCGACCACGGACTGATGGTCGGCGACGGTGTGTTCGAGACGATCAAGATCGTGCACGGCCGCTCGTTCGCGCTCACCAGGCACCTGGACCGGCTCGCGCTGTCCGCGCGGCGCGTCGATCTCCCCGAGCCCGACACCGAGGCCATCGCCGAGGGCGTGCGGGCGTGCCTGGCCGAGGCGCCGCAGTGGCCGCTCGGCCGGATCCGCGTCACCTACACCAGCGGCGCGGGCCCGCTCGGCTCCGACCGGGGCGACGAGGGCGTCACCACCGTGGTGATCGTCAGCGAGCAGAAGCCCTTCCCGGCCACCGCCGACGTCGCCGTCGTGCCCTGGCCGCGCAACGAGCGCGGCGCGCTGTCCGGCGTGAAGACCACCTCGTACGGCGACAACGTCAAGGCCCTGGCCCACGCCAAGGCCCGGGGCGGCGGCGAGGCGATCTTCGGCAACCTCGCAGGGAACCTGTGCGAGGGCACCGGCAGCAACGTCTTCGTCGTGACCGGCGGGCGCCTGATCACCCCCACCCTCGACTCGGGCTGCCTGGCGGGCGTGACGCGGGCCCTGGTGCTGGCCTGGTGCGGGGGAGACGAGGCCGACGTGCCGCTGTCCGCGCTGGGCGAGGCCGACGAGGCGTTCCTCACCTCCACCACCCGCGACGTGCAGCCGATCCGGCTCGTGGACGGCGTCGCGCTGCCCGCCGCCCCCGGCCCCGTCACCACCAAGGCCATGCGGGTCTTCGCCGAGCGCTCCGCCGCCGACCTCGACCCGTGATCAATTCCCGTAGGCCCGCTGCGTCTGCACGTTGAACTCCTCCATGGTCACCTGCTTGGCCGGGTCGGTGAGCGGATCCTCGATCGCGATCACGTCCAGCCCCTTGGTGATGTCGCTGGAGTAGATGTAGCCGTTGTAGTAGTAGGCCGACCAGGAGCCGCCGAGCGAGGCCTCGGGGTCGCCCAGCGGGCCTCGCTCGAAGAACCCGATCTCCCTGGGCGCGTCGGAGTCGGTGAAGTCCCAGATCGACACGCCGCCCTGGTACCACGCCTGCACCATGAGGTCCTTGCCCTTGACCGGGATCAGCGAGCCGTTGTGCGCCACGCAGTTCTCGGACTCGCCCTGCTCGCGGGGCATCTTGAAGTAGGAGCGGAGCGTGAGCCGGCCGTCCTTCAGGTCGTAGATCGCGTTCGCGCCCGACTTGGCGGGGGTCTTCCGGTCGCAGGTCGGGCTGCCGCCGCCGCCCAGCTCGTCGGTGAACACCACCTTGCCGGCGTCGTCGTTGAAGGTCGCCGAGTGCCAGATGGAGAAGTTCTCCTCGTCGCTGATCTGCTGGAGCACCTTGGGCCTGACCGGGTCGGAGATGTCGAGGAGCACGCCGTCGCCGAAGCAGGCCGCCGCCGCGAGCTTCTTCTCCGGGTAGGCGGTGATGTCGTGACATCCGCCGATGCCCATGTCGCCGTCGCTCTGCTTGCCATTCTCGAACACCGTCGGCTCGGCCACGACCTTGGCGTCGCCGGGCCGGTCCAGCGGCACCTCGACGATCGAGACCGTGTTGTGCGGGGGACGGCAGGTCTTGGAGTCCGGGATCGGCCCGGGGGAGGACGCGTAGAGGTAGAGCGACTCGCGGTCGTCGGACGGGATCATCGTGTGCGTGTGCGAGCCGCACGAGGTGGCGACCGACGAGACGTAGCGGGGCTTGGCCTTGTCGGTGATGTCGAAGATCCTGATGCCCTCCCAGCCGCCGGTGGTGGGGTCGTCGGCGGGCGTGCTCACGCAGGTCTCGTCCGAGCGGGGATCGTCGACCGACAGGAACAGCAGGTTCCCGCTCACGGAGATGTCGTTCTGCCCGCCGGGGCAGAGCACCCGGCTGATCGTGACCGGCTTCTTGGGGTCGCTGATGTCGTGGACGGTGAAGCCGTCGTAGTTCCCGACGAACGCGTAGTCGCCCTGGAACGCCAGGTCGGTTCCCCAGGACTCCTTGCCGTCGAACGGCTTCTCCAGCGGGACGTTCGTCACCAGCTTGACGTTGTCGCTGCTCCTGATCTCATCGCTGGTCGGCGACGGGCTCGGCGTGCCGTCGGACGGCACCGACAGCGGGGAGACGATCGGATCGCCCGCGGGGCCCGGATCGCCCGCGCAGGCCGTCGCCAGTATCAGGGTGGTCAACGCCGCAGCCGTCCAGCCGATCGATCGCCTGATCACTGTCTCCCCATCCGAAGTGCTGGTGATGAATGTGCCCCAGTATGGAAGCTATGTCGGGGAGATGGGGAACGTGGAGGCTCTGGGGCACGGTTGTGCTGGCAACGGCAGTCGCCGGTGGCATGGCCGGGTGCTCTGGTGACATCGGCGGCTCCGGCACCCAGGGGCCGGCCGCGCTCACGGCGGGGTCCGGGGCTCCGGTGATCGTTCCCGGTGAGCCCGGGGGCGCGGGCCGTACGGCGGCGCCCGGCGAACGCCTTGGCGAGCCCGAATCGCGGACCTCCGCCGCCGATGTCTCCTTCGCCGAGTCGATGATCCCGCACCACCGGCAGGCCCTGGAGATGGCCGCGCTCGTTCCGGAACGCTCCGCGGGCGGCCGGATTCCGGCCCTCGCCGAACGGATCACCGCCGCCCAGGGGCCGGAGATGGCGGCGATGTCCGAATGGCTGACGAGCAAGGGACGCCCCGTGCCGGGCGGTCACGATCACGTCGAGGGCGCGTACGGCATGGCCACGCTCGACCAGATGAACCGGCTGCGGGCCGCCAGGGGCGCGGAGTTCGATCGGCTCTTCCTGCGTTTGATGATCGCCCATCACCAGGGCGCACTGACGATGGCGCACGACGAAGTGCGCCGCGGCACCGACCGGCGCATGCGGCTGGTCGCCCGCGACGTCGTCTCCGGCCAGAGCATCGAGATCGGCCGGATGCGCGGCCTGCTCACCGCGCTCGACTCCTGACAGGGGGGCGGCCGGTCAGGAGCTCCACAGCATGTTGCTCAGCTCCGAGTCGAGATCCATGAAGTCCGTCTCACGACCGGCGGGGACCAGCTCGTAGGTACGGTGCAGGAACTCGGTAAGCGGCGCCAGCGGCACCTCGAAGAGAGCCTGACCGAAAGGGGAGGTCAGGCTGATGTGCAGGGTGCGCTCGCCGTCCGAGCGCGCGGGCCAGACTTGGACGTCGCCGTCACCGACGCGCCGTACGATGCCCACGGTCAGCAACTCGCGGGCGAAGATCCACTCGACCGGTTCGTCGTTCCCCACATGGAAGGCCATCCGGATCGCATACGGGTCTTCGGCCGTGTAGCTGAGTCCAGCGAGCAGGGGGACGGTGGTACGGTCGGGGACCACAAGCCGAAGGCCCAGCTCGGCGGAGACGGTGGTGCTGTTCATCGTCAGCCAAACCTTTACGTCGTCGGGTCCCCTCATCGGGGCTTTCACTGCTCTGACGGGCTTCGTCGCGAGCTATGACGCGGAACGAAGAAACCTGTAGAAAAGATTCCGCCTCCAGGCCCTTCTGTAACGCACATCACAGCCCGACATTTGGGCGCCTACCTGGTCAAACATCGACATCAGGCCCATGTTTACAAGGGTTTTGCGTGTCGCTGCGGTCCAGTGGCCCCGCCTAGCGGGACCTCTCCGACGAAAGCCCCTGCTCCGTTCGTATCGTGTCACTGTAGGTCAGCCTGATGCTATGCCACCGACCCCTCCTCACGCGCCCGATCCGGGACCATTCCCCCAACCCACCTCAGCCCCTGATCACCTCCACGATCTCGCCGCCCCCCTCCAGTAGGGGACGCCCGCGCCCGATCCGGCCTGGGCACCGCCGTCGCGGCGGGCAGGATCCGGTGTGCCGTCTGCGAATGAAATCTTGTGGGCACACATGATCTGTGTCACCCTTCCGCATGTGACCACGCAGAATTCGGCGCCGAACTCCGCCGCCCACACCCCCCTCCGCCGGTTCCGCGTCCCGGACGGCCTCTGGGAGGCCTACGGAAGCGTCTGCGCCCGGCTCGACACCGACCGCTCCGCCGACCTCCTCGCCCACATCGCGGCCGTCATCCAGGCGTACGGCGACGACGGCGAACTCGCCGCGCTGGAGCGGGCGCGGGCCGAACTCGCCGAACGCCGCTCCCGCCGGGGAGGCCGCCCCCGCAAGACCCCAGGGCCCGAGTAGCCGCGTCGGGTCACCTGCCCTTCGCGCGGCGCTTCAGCGTCCGGTCGTAGTCCTGGAACCGGGCCTTGGAGATCACGCTCCGGTCCGGGGCGCGCAGCACGATCCCCTCGTTCAGCCCGGGCTCGCCCGAGGTGGCCACCCGCGTGCCCCGATAGGTCTCCATGAAGGCGCGCATGCCCTCGATGTCGGAGGGCAGGTCGCCGCCGTCGATCTCGAACAGGCGCGGGGTGAGCGCCGGCCCGCCGCGGGCCGCCAGATCGCCGAGCACCGGCTCGGCGGCGAACTCCTGCCCGCCGTCGTGCCTCCACGAGGCGATGCGCTCGATCTCCCACGACAGCATCTCCTCCGGGATCGACGCCACGTCGAACAGCCGGACCGCCGCCTCGCCTGAGCCGTACTGCTTCCAGGCCGGAAGCTGCCTGGAGCCGTACACCTCCAGATACAGCACCAGGATCTCCCCGGATCCCTCCGCCCGCGTCGCCGACACCTTCTCCGCGACCTCGCGAAGCGGGTCCACGATGCCGAGCGCCGGATTGTGCACCAGTCACCCCGCGCGGTGAGCAGGTCCTCGCGGGACCCGATCAGCCACATGCCGTCCGGCGGCAGGATGACCCTGCCGTTGGTGCCGTCGACCTTCTCGGTCCCCAGGACCGTCCCCGCGTAGACGGTGGGCTCTTCGAGCAGACCGCCGTCATGCAGGACGCCCTCGACCTCTACGCCGAGTCGCCGCACGTCACCCACCCGTTCCACCCGCTCTCCCCGCCCCCGCTGCGATCCCGCGAAGAAGAACTCCGCACCCACTTCGGAATCGGCACCCCGCCGCAGGCCCGCAAGGGCGACGAGCTCGACTTCGAGTCGAGGACTGTCTGCGACTCCAGCAAGGGGCACGGATTCACGATGGACGCGAACGTGGTCGGCGGCGCCCACCACGTCTGGATCGATCTGTACGCCGACGATCTCTGGCAGGGCGGGCGTTACCGCACCCGGACATGGTGCGGCTAGCCCGGGTGCCGCTCCGGCGTCCATGAGGACCAAGCGTGGGCGGCTCGAAATGATCATGAACCCGTAGTGCACGGGCCTGGGGAAAGCAGAAAGCCCCGGAAGTTGATCTCTTCCGGGGCTCTTGATCAGGGTGGGCGATACTGGGATCGAACCAGTGGCCTCTTCGGTGTGAACGAAGCGCTCTCCCCCTGAGCTAATCGCCCGGTGGTGTGGCTCCCTCTCGGGGCCGACGGGAAAACCATACCGCAATCGCGGGGTGGTCGCGAAGCGACGTCCTGCCGCCGGCGGGTGGGGTGGCCGGGTTCTCGGCCGCTTGGCGGGGCGATCGGTGGGTGGGTTCGGGGGGAGACGCCGTCCGTCGGGGCGCGCGCGGTGAGGCTGAGAGTGGCCAAGCGGGTGCCTCCGGGGGCGTCAGGTGGGGGTGGGGGCGGCCGGGAGAAGTGTGGGTCGTAGGTCGCTTGGGGCGTGTGGGCGCGTTTTCGGGGTGGCGGATTACTGGGTGAGGCCATGGGGGGCTTTGTCGGTTTTGTTTGCCCCGGGGAGGCGAAGTCGCTTTTTCGTGACTCCGAAGGGGTGCGTCGGTTCGCTCGGCTGTGGGGTGTGGGCCGGCGCCGTTGGTGCAGGTCATCGGTGGTGTGGGCGGGTGGACTGGCCGGAATTCGGCGGAGTGGGAAATAGCTCCCACTCGGAAACGTCCGTTCGACCATCCGAAAAGCTGACAGATCATCAATTCCGGTTGATCTTTTTGGTGTTTCGGCAGTTGACAGACCCTTGTGACGAGTGTGTCCAGATCGTGTCCGAAGTTTGTCCAGAGCGGTTGTAACGCTCTTTCCGTCGGTCCGGCAGCACCGGCCGGAGCCGGCATAACCCCTCGAACACCTGGAGGATTCCATGAGGATGAAGAACAAGATCCTCGGGGCCGTCGCGGCGCTGCCGCTCGCCGGAGTGGCGCTGTTCGGCGCCGCCGCGTCGGCGTCCGCCGAGAGTGCTCCGCCCTGTCCCGTCGGATACGTCTGCGTGGAGCTGTCCACGTCGGCCATCGACTACATTCCGCAGGGTGCGACCAGGACCTACAGCCCGAGCGTGGTCATGCTGTCGGCGATCAACGCCACCAACCTCGACTACTGCGTGACCGGTAACCCCAGCTTCGCGCTGCAGTCCTTCTGGTCGCGTACCGCTACGCAGACCATCAGCTCCGTGGCGCCGGGCTCCGTCTGCGCCTCGTGATTCTCTGAACATATCTTCCCGTAGCGATCGGTCTTTCGCCGGGAAACGACGGCCCGCCTCCCCGATGGGAGGCGGGCCGTCTTCTCATGTCGACAAGTCGCGGTCAGCAGGTGGAGAGCATGCCGGACAGGGCGGCCTTCTCCGCGCTGTCGGTGCTCAGCCCCCAGTACCACTTGACCTGGATCCAGGCGCGGGCGTAGCGGCAGCGCTCGGCCGTCCTGGGCGGCTGCCAGGTGCTCGGGTCCTGGTCGGACTTGGCCTGGTTGACGTTGTCCGTCACCGCCCAGAGCTGCGGCCCGCCGAGGTCGTTGGCGAAGCTCTGACGCCGGGAGGTGGACCAGGACCAGGCGCCTGAGGACCAGGCCTCGGCCAGCGGCACCATGTGGTCGATGTCGACGTCACTGGCGGCGGTCCAGGTGGCTCCGTCGTAGGGCGAGTACCAACTGCCGGAGACCGCGGCGCAGGAGGAGTTGACCACGACGCCCGTGCCGTCCCGCTTCAGCACCTGCTCCCTGGTGTTGCAGGCTCCCGAGACGGTCGTCCAGTGCGGGAAGAGGTCGCGGTCGTAGGTGCTGTGGTGGGACTCCGCGGCCACCGTCAGGGCGGCCAGCCGGTCGGCCGCGGTGGCGGCCGACGGGATGTTCGGCGGGATCGCCGCCGCGGGCGCGGCGGTCAGGGTGATGGTGGCGATCGCTGCGGCTGCGGCGGTGACGGCGGAGGCGAGTCGGCGCACGACGTGCCCTTCCGACCGTGTCCTCGGTCAGAACCGGTGTCCTGATCGGGGGAGCGAGGACGAGCGGTCATAAAGGACAGTTGCACTCCAGTCCGGATTTTGCATGAAGCGACGGTTAATCCAGGTGGTAGTCGTGGAGATGCCGGCTCGGAGCCATATCGGATGCGAACGTATTAGGCCATTGGTCTTGCCGGATCGCATTTCCCGACATAACGTCCTAAAGACGCCCCGGCGAGGAGCGCCTCCGCACTGAACGCAGGGCGGGGGCGTGGCGTCGCCTCGGTACCCACTCGTTGCCCACTCCTTGCCCGCTCCTCGTGGACTCTTCGGACGCGATCCACGCCGTGCCGATCTGGCCGGGATTCGATCGGCTCCCCGATTTCGGGGGTTCCCAAGGCGGCCGTTGACACGCGTGGCCGAGCATCAACAGGCCGGGGGCGTTCCGCCCCCAGGAGGTGTCCTTCGACCTGGCCGCTCACCGCGCTTACCCGGATGTCGGCCCGCGCCGGAAGCCCCAGGCCGGACGTTCACCCCCGACTCCGCATGCGTGCAGGTCGTACCGGCGCCGGCGTTCAGGAGGGCGGTTCGGTCCGGCCGAGGGCGTCGCGGACGGCCTGCTCGGTGCGGCCGACCACGGCCGAGCCGTCGTCCGCCGTGATGATCGGCCGCTGGATCAGGACGGGGTGGGCGGCCAGCGCCTCGATCCAGCGGACCCGGTCCTCGGTGTCGCGCGGCCAGTCGGCCATGCCCAGTTCGGCGGCGACGGCCTCGCCCGTCCTGGTGATGTCCCACGGTTCGAGACCGAGCCTGGCCAGGAGGTCGCCGATCTCCGCCGCCGACGGCGGATCGTCCAGGTAACGGCGCACGGTGTAGCCCGCGCCCTCCGCGTCGAGGACGGATAGCGCCGAACGGCACTTGGAACAGCTCGGGTTGATCCAGATCTCCATCCCCCGATGGTCCCAGACCGGCCTTCAGAACCCGGTGAAGCCGGTCTACCGTGGGGAGTCCAGAATTGTCATGACCGCTGTGACTTTGTGCCCTTCTGGAGGCCATTCGTGGGTAGCGCTGCGTGGGACCGGGCGGTCGGCGATGACAAGTTCCGTGGCACCCTTCGCAGGCACGCCGCCGGGGTCGTGGTGGTCACCGCGGAGGCGGAGGGATCGCGCGCCGGGATCACAGTGACCTCGTTCACCTCGGCCAGCCTGCGCCCGCCCCTGGTGTCCTTCTATCTCGACCGGGAGTCGGGCAGCGCGCCCTGGCTCGGCGCGGCCGGGCACTTCGCGGTCAACATCCTGTCCGGCGACCAGCGGGAGCTGGCGGACCGGTTCGCCCGCAAGGGCGTCGACCGGTTCGCCGAGCCGACCCGCTGGCACCACGGGCCGTTCGGCGTCCCGGTGCTCGACGGCGTGTGCGCGAACCTCGTCTGCTCCGCCCACACGGTGGCGGCGATCGGGGACCACCTGCTGGTGGTCGGCCTGGTGGTGGAGGTGCTGCTCGGCCCGGGGAGACGTCCGCTGCTGTACCACTCGGGGCGTTTCGGGGGCTTCGACCCGCAGGCGGCGGCGGACGCCCGCCTCTAGTCGTCCGCGCGGCCGTGCCCCAGACCGTGCCCCAGACCGTGCCCCAGACCGTGCCTCAGACCAGGCCCTAGACCAGGTCGCGCACCGCGCTGGAGGGTGACGAGCGCGGGGACCGCGCGCAGCACCGCCTCGCGCTGCTCGGGCGGCAGGCCGGACAGCGCCTGCCGCGTCAGGCTGCCCGGGACTCGTCGATGAGTCGGGCGTTGCGGACCGCCCGCGGCGTGGGCAGGGCGCGGGTGGCGCGCCGGTCGGAGGGGTCGGATTCGCGGACTACCAGGTCGGCGGCGGCCAGATGCCGCAGCGCGGTGCTGACATTGCTCGGCTTGACCTTCAGCTCGGCGGCGAGCCCCCCGGGCTCAGCCCCGGCCGGGCGACGACGAGCCGGATGATGTCGGCCTCGGTCTCCGGCAGGGGATCGACGCCGGAGATCCGCCTGCTCGCGCGCACGAGGTCGCGGTTGAGGTCACGCAGGGCGGACCCGAGCTGCATCAATGCGGTATTTGTGTCCACATATTACCTGGGCCAGGCGCTGGCCCGTGGCGTTCGCCTTCGGCGGCCTGATGGCCTACATCTCCGCCTCGCCCTTCGTGCTGCAGGACGTGCTCGGCCTGTCCACCACCGCCTACACCGTCGTGTTCGCGGTCAACTCGCTCGGCATGATCTCGGTCGGCCTGCTCAGTGCGCGCCTGGTCGGCCGCCTGCGGCCGCGGACGCCGATGACGATCGGGCAGTGCGCGGCGCTGGGGATGTCCGCGGTGCTGCTGGTGGTGGTCGCGCTCGGCGCGCCCGCCGTCGTCGCGCTGCCCGTGCTCTTCCAGTGGGGAGACGGCCGCGCCGAGCGCGAACTGCAACGCGCCCATCCCGGCCGCCGCCGTGCCCGAGGCCCAGGGCACGCGCCCGATGGCCGGCGCCGAGCCGTTGCCCATGACGAGAGGCGTCGCGCCGACCGCCAGGACGCCCGCCTGACCGCCATCACCTCGTGGCCGATCCCGGATCTTCCCATGACCGGAATCGGGACATCCCCTATCCCGAGGGGATGCGAGATGACCGACACGCCGCGCACGACGGTGGGGGCGCCGGCCGGTGCCGGTACGCGGGCGCCGATGTCCGTGCTGGTCCTGGCCGTGGGCACGTTCGCGGTGGGCACGGGGGTGTTCGCCGTCGCGGGGTTCCTGCCCGCGATGGCCGCCTCGCTCGGGGTGAGCGAGGCGGCGGCCGGGCAGTCGGTGACCGTGTTCGCGCTGGCGTACGCGGCGCTGGCCCCGGTGCTCGCGACGATGACGGCCCGGATGCCGCGCCGGGCGCTGCTGGTCGGCGGGCTGTGCGTGCTCGCCGTGGCCGACCTGGGATCGGCCCTCGCCCCCGGCCTTCCCGCGCTGACCGCCACCCGGGTGCTCGCCGCGGCCGGGGCCGCCGCCTTCATCCCCACGGCGGGGGCGGCGGGGGCTGAGCTGGCCGGTCCGGAGTTCCGGGGCCGGGCGCTGGCGTTCGTGGTCGGCGGGCTGACCGCCGCGGCCGCCCTGGGGGTGCCGCTGGGCGCCTTGATCGGCCACCTGGCGAACTGGCGGGCCGTGCTCGCCGCCGTCGCGGGGCTGTGCCTGGCCGTCGCGGGAGGCGTCAGGGTGAGCCTGCCCCCGTTGCCGGGCGCCGGACGGGTGCCGCTGCGCGAGCGGATGGGCGTCCTGCGCCGCCCCGGCGTGCTCACCGTGCTGCCGCTCACCGTGCTCGGCATGACCGCGGCCTACACCGCGTACGCCTACAGCGTGCCCGCGCTGGCCGCGATGGGCGTGACCGGCACGGCCGCGGTGTGGATGCTCGCGGTCTACGGCGTGGGCGCGGTGCTGGGCATCCTGGGCTCCGGCCACGGCACGGACCGCCGGGGGCCGGTGAGCGTCCTGGGCGTGGTCTACCCGGCCATGGCGCTGGCGTTCGCGCTCTCCCACCTGCTGGCGGCCGGCGGCGGCGCGCCCGCCCCGGCCGTGGCCGCGCTCGTCTTCCTGTGGGGCGCCGCCTCGTGGGCGCAGACGCCTCCGCAGCAGCACCGGCTCATCGGCGCGGCGCCGGACGAGGTGCCCCTGGTCGTCTCGGTGAACTCCTCGGCGATCTACGTGGGCATCGCGCTGGGCACGGCCCTGGGCGGCGCGGCCCTCACCGCGAGCGCGGCCGCGATGTACGGCGCGGGGACGGTGACCGCCCTGCTCGCGTGGATCTACCTGATCGTGACCACGAGACGGCGCCGCGCTTCCGGCAATATGGATATGTGACTCAGACGATAGACCTGGGTGCCGCGTTCGAATCGCTCGTCGATCTCGTCGCGGACGGCGGGGTGGTGGTCCTCAGCGGAGCCGGGCTTTCCACGGAATCCGGCATTCCCGACTATCGAGGCGAGACAGGCCGCCGACGGCGGACCGAGCCGATGACCTACCAGGCGTTCCTGGGCAGCGCCGCCGCCCGCCGTCGCTACTGGGCGCGCAGCCACCTGGGCTGGCGGCACATCGCCCGCGCCGCCCCCAACGCGGGCCACCGCGCGGTGGCCGAACTCCAGCGACTCGGCCTGCTGGGCGGCGTCATCACGCAGAACGTGGACGGCCTGCACCAGGCCGCCGGCGCGCGCGGCGTGGTGGAACTGCACGGCGCCCTCGACCGGGTGCGCTGCCTGGGCTGCGGGCTGCGCAGCCCCCGGACCCTGCTGCACGAGCGGCTCAGCGCCGCCAACCCCGGCTGGGGCGCCGCGGTGGACCAGATCAACCCCGACGGCGACGCCGTGATCGCCGACGCCGTGATCGAGGCGTTCACCGTCGTGGACTGCCACGGCTGCGGCGGCGTGCTCAAGCCCGACGTGGTGTTCTTCGGCGAGAACGTGCCCAGGCCCCGCGTAGAGGAGTGCTTCACGATGACCGAGCGCGCCGGGTCGCTGATCGTCCTGGGATCGTCCCTGACCGTGATGTCCGGCTACCGCTTCGTGCGCCGCGCCAGGGAGCACGGCATACCGGTGGCGATCGTCAACCAGGGCCCCACCCGGGCCGACGCCGAGGCCATGGTGGTCCTGGACGCCCCGCTCGGCGCCACCCTGACCGCGCTCGTCGCCGGGGTCGGCACGGCGTTCTGACGCTACGCAGCCGATCGTTATCGGAGCGTATCCATCCCAGGGTGTATCAACCCTCGCGGCCGGTCCTCTGTCCAGTCGAACCGGTTCCGTGAGGAAGGAAGCCCGAGATGGAATCGATCGACGTCCAGGCCGCCGCGCGCGCACTGCTCGCCCGCAGCCTCGGCACCGATGGCGTGCGCGTGGTCGCAGAGGAGAGCGACCGGGTGGCGGGCGGGGCCGTCCACCGCTACTGGGGGGCCGCGGAGGGGCGGCCGAACGAGGTCCACCAGGTCGTCGTCGGGGACGACGGCGAGGAGGCGGCGCTCGCGGAGCTGGAGGGGGCGGCCGGTCGGGCGCTCTTCACACCCGAGGTCACCGCCGCCGCACGCGTCGCCTTGGAACGCTCCAGCCCCGTCATCGTCGACCCGGCGTCCAATGACCTCGTGCTGCGCGAGTGCGCCCGCCTCGACGAGCGCGTGACCGTGACGATCCCGGTGTCCGGCGTGAAGCCGAAGGCCGACGTCTACCTGCTGGCCGACACCACCGGCAGCATGAGCCCGGCGCTCACCGCGGTGCAGGCGGGGATCGACTCGATTCTCACGGCACTCGACCCCACCGTCTTCGACGTCGCGTTCGGCGTGGGCAACTACCGCGACTTCCCCGTGGAGGGCTCGGGGGGCTACGCCTTCCAGCACCAGCTCGCCCCCGGCACCGACACGGTGAGCGTGCGCAACGCCGTGCTCACCTGGTCGGCGGTGGGCGGCGGCGACGGATCCGAGGCGCAGCTCTTCGCCCTGGAGAACATCGCCAAGGATCCGGCGACCGGCTGGCGGCCCGACGCCCGGCGGATCATCGCCTGGTTCGGCGACGCCCCCGGCCACGACCCGGTGTGCGCGGCGATCTCCGGCGCGGGCGCCGACGTGACCGAGGGCACCGCCACCGACGCGCTGCGGGCGGCGGGCGTCACCGTCGTCGCGGTCAGCACGATCACCGGGTTCTACCCGGCGGGCCTCGACGACGACCCGGTGCGCGACGCCGGCGATTACACGGTGTGCACGATCGGCGGCACCTCCGGTCAGGCCACCCGCATCACCGGCGCGACCGGGGGCACCCACGTCATCGGCGCCGCCGCCGACATCCTCGCGACCCTGATCGCCCTGATCAAGGACGCGGTGACGGTGACCGGCAACGTGCGGCTCGTGCCCAGCGCGTCCATCGCCGGGTTCGTCGCCGGGATCGCGCCCGCCGGGGGCTACGGCCCGCTGCGCGGCGACACCGAGCACCACCTCGCCTTCGACGTCTCCTGGACCGGCACCGTGGAGTGCGCGGAGGACCCGCAGGTCTTCTCCGGCTCGCTCGACGTCGTCGCCGACGGGGCCGTGGTCGGCGGCAAGCCGGTGCGGATCACCGTGCCCGCCTGCGAGTACCACCACGTCGTCGAGGTCTTGTGCGGCACGCGCAAGCCGGTCGGCGAGCGGGAGTGCTCGACGGTCGCGGCCGGGCGCTACGCGACCGCGGTGACCATCTACAACCCGGGCCCGTGCCCGGTGCTGGTGGAGAAGCGGTTCGCGCCGGTCCTGCTGAACGGCAAGCCGGTCGGGCGGGAGCCCAAGACCGTCGAGGCCAAGCCGTTCGCGCGGATCCGGCTCCAGCCGGGCGAGGCCACCATGGACGACTGCTGCGCCCTCGGCGAGGCGGTCCGCCTGGACCACGCCACGCCCACGCTGGGAGTGCTCGACCTGGTGTCGGACCGCCCGCTCGTCGTGACCGGCGTCTACACCGCCGGCGGCGTCAAAGAGCAGACCGGCGTCCCCGCCGTCCACACCCGCGCGGTAGAACCCCGCAGGGCGTGACGGCACGGGCGCGGCGTCCCGTACGGCGGGGCGCCGCGCCCGGCGCGGATCACCCGGACGACGACGCCGGGGCGAAGGTCTGGTCGGCGCCGATGGCCAGGAACGCCACGGCGGTGGCCCACGCCGCGACGTGATCCGACATCGACCGCTGCGCGCAGGCCAGCGCGGTGGCCGCGGAGAGCCCCTGGATGAGCAGCCGGTGGAAGGCGGTCATCAGGGGGCCGGTCAGCGCGTCCTGGATGGCGATCACCGGGGCGACGACCTGGCGCGTGCCCTGCGCGAGCAGGGTCGCGCCCAGGCCGAGCACCTCGTCGCCCGGGCGGACGGCGGAGCGTCCCGCGTCGCAGGCCGCCAGCACCACGATCTGTGGCGCGGACGCCAGCCCCTGCAGGTCGAAGGCGGTCAGCGGCCCGTCGTGCAGGCGAATCGCGGAGAACAGCGGGTTGGTGGGGTGCACGCGGCCGTGCGCGGCCAGGTGCGCCAGGGCCGAGCCGTTCAGCGCCGACGTGACCGCCTCTGCCGTGGCCTCGGCCCCGACCAGCGGCGCCGTGTCGTGCAGCGCGGCCACGCTCCGCGCCTCGCGCAGCGCCTCCGGCAGGCCCGGCCCGGCGGCGGCGAGGACGTGGCCGGGCGAGCGGGGCGACACCAGCCCGGCGTGCCACAGGGCCAGAGAGGGCGCGACGGTCACCGGACGCCCCGCGCACGACGGCAGCACCGCCCACGGCAGGAACTGCAGCGCGCCGGTCGGCGCCAGCACCAGCGGCCGGTCGCGGATCTCCGCGCGCACCGGCCCGAAGAGGAAGTCGTCGATGCGGGCGGCGATGTCACGGAGCATGGCCAGCCCCGCCTCCCGGCTCGGGGCGGGGGTCTCGGGGCGGGCCAGGCGGCGCAGCGTGAACGGGATGTGGGCCAGCAGGTTCGGCAGCGGCGCGGAGGGCCCGAGCGTGGTCAGCCGCAGGCGGCCCTCGACCAGGGTGAGCACGTGCAGCGTGCCGTCCAGATGCACGAACTCCAGCAGCGCGGCGGGGCCCTGCGCCTTCGCCAGCTCCTCCACCCCCACCTGGGGGATCATCAGCACGTCACGGCCCGGCGGGTGGGCGCGGCAGTAGTCGCGGATCTCCCGCTCCAGGGCGACCTGGCGGTGCAACAGGCGGGCGGGCGCGGACCGCTCCCCGGCGGACTCCTCGATCTCGGCCACGGTGACGCGCAGCCGGGCCAGCATCGCCGCGAGCCTCGGATCGGACGGCGGGCGCACCGGCCGCGCCAGCAGGCTCGTCGCCCGGCCCTGCTCGGCCCACGACAGCACCTGGGCGGGACGCCCCCGCTCCATCGCCAGCCGCAGTCCCAGCTCGGCCAGATCCACCCGGTGCGCCGCCGCGTGCGCGCGCAGGTCGGTCGCCCCCCAGGTGGACTGGTGCTCGATCAGGATCCGCATCGCGTGCCCCGCCGCCGCGAGCGCCCCGCGCCCGCCGGGACGCGAGCGCCTGATCAGCGCCTCGGCGTGCCAGCCCATCGCGCGCAGGTTGACGGGCCCGCGCCGCCGCGCCACACTGACCAGGCTCAACTGCTCGCAGGCCCGCTGCACCCGCCCGTGCCGCAGGGCCAGATCGGCCGCCGCCAGCCGCGCCTCCAGCGCCTCCGCGGGCCACCCCGCCCGGCACAACTCGTCGGCGGCCTGCTCCAGCCGCCGCCCATCGGCCCGGTCGCGCCGGACGTCCCGGTTCTCGTCCAGGCGGGAGCGCAGGGCCACGTATCTGGCCAGGGCCGCCCACTCGGGACGCTGCTGGCGGGTGAACTCGCGCAGCGCCGTCCCGGCCTGCTCGTGGGCCCCGGCCGCGTCGCCGTCCAGAGCGCGGGCCCGCGCGAGCAGCAGCCGGGCCTCGGGCAGCCCGATCCCGCGCCGTTCCTCCTGGAAGGCCCGCACCGCCGCCTCGGCCGCCTCCCTTGCCTCGGCGATCAGATGGACCGAGAGCAGCAGCTCGCCCCGGTCCAGCAGTAGCCAGGCGACTTCGGAGCGCAGGTCGCGCAGCGTGGCCTCGGCCGCCTCGAAGCAGCGCAGCGCCGCCGGGACGTCGCCCCGCATCGCCCTGATCCACCCGAGGTTCTGCCGCACGAACGCCAGGGGCAGCCCCAGGTCGTGGCGCAGGCACAGCTCCTCGGCCGCGCGCAGGTCGCTCTGCGCCGCGCCGAACTCCTGCCTGCGCCCGTGCAGCACCGCCCGGTTGAGCAGCACCCGCTGCACCCACAGGTGGTCCTTCGCCCTGCGCAGGTGCGGCAGGGCGGTGCGGTAGCTGGACAGCGCCTCGTCGAGCCGGCCGAGCTGGTTGAGTATCGCCCCGCGCTGCGCGGTGGCCCGCGCCCAGGGCACCCCGCGCAGCTCGGCCAGCGCGGCGTCGATCTCCCGCAGGCCGTGGCGCGGGCGCCCGCGCACGTTGAGCACGAACGCCAGGGTCATCCGGGCCTCGGCGGCGATCTGCGGCGCCCGCGCCCGGTAGCCGGTGCGCACCGCCACCCGCAGGTGGCGCAGCGCGGTGTCGAGGTCCTGCAGGTGCAACGCGGCCAGCCCGAGGGCGCGCTCGGCCACGGCGGCCGAGACCAGGTCGCCCGCCGCCCTGGCGTCGGCGGCCACCCCGCTCGCCACGGTCACGGAGCGAGGCGGGTCGACCTCGGCCATGCGGAGCGCCGCACGGGCCCGATCGGATAACACGCCGGATTCCATGCAAGGAAGCATGAGCAAACACCGCGCCACCGGTCAACGGAATTTGCCGCACAGTAGGTGTATCAACCCATGACGAGCCTCCTCTGTGCCTAAGAGAAGGCCCGCCGACAGGGGAGTACGAACATGGGTCTGGCCAGAGGCAGAGTCGAGATCTACGAGAAAGACCAGCTCGTGGTGGTCCTGCCGCACCTCGGTGTGGTCCTCCGTCAATTAGACCGGATCGGTGCGGGCGTCACGGATCTCGATATCGAGCGCAATAGCCTGCTGCGGCTCGCGCGAATTACCATTCCCAATCTTTCCGGTGCGGTCGCCGCGCTTCTCGAAGCCGATCCGAATCTGGAAAGGGATCTTATTGAACAGCGCGGCGAGGGCAACGTCCACGAGATCGACATCATCCTGCGCGGCCTTCGGCTGCGCTTCCGGCGGGAGTACGACGACTGGACCCCGGTGATGGGCAAGAACCGGGGGGTCGAGGAGGTCAGGGGCGAGCCGTACATCAGCGGCGGCCTGGAGGGCGACCCCGCGCCCGCCGTCGCCATCGAGTCGCTCGGCGCGGCGCACGAGGGCGAGGGGGAGGGCGTGCGGGTGGGCGTCCTCGACACCCGCGTGTACCCGCATCCGCTGTTCCAGGACAAGTACGTCACGGCGGTCGCGCGCGACATGCTGCCCGCCGCGCCGGGCACCGAGGGCTGGGCCTACACCGAGGGCCACGCGACCATGATCGTGGGCCGGATCCTGATGCGCGCCCCGGCGGCCGAGGTGTCGGTGCAGGCGGTCCTGGACGAGAACGCCCAGGGCGACGCCTGGAGCGTGGCCAAGGCGATGGCCTCGGTGGCGCGCGGCAGGCCGCACGTGCTCAACCTGTCCATCGGCGGGCAGCAGACCGACGACGGCCTCGAACCGCTGATCTTCCGCGCCGCCCTCGGCGTCGTCTCCGACGAGACCGTCGTCGTCGTGGCCGCGGGCAACCACGGCAACGTCAGCAAGGTCCGGGCCGACCACCCGGACATGGTGCCCGAGGGGCTGCACGACAACTCCGCGAGCTGGCCCGCCGCGATGCCGCAGGTCCTCGCGGTAGGCGCGTGCGCCGCCGGCGGGGAGATCGCGCCGTTCACCCCCAAGGTGCCCTGGATCGGCGTGCTGGCCCCCGGCGTCGACCTGGAGGGGCCCTATTTGCGCGGCGAGGTCGTCATCCGGCACCGCAACGGCAGGGGAGAGCAGGTCGGCACCCCGAGATATGTCGGCTTCGGCGGGTCCGTCCGCTGGTCGGGCACCTCGTTCGCCGCCGCCGTGGTCTCCGGCGAGATCGCCGCCCGCACGATCCCCGGCCGCATCTCGTCACGCGAGGCGCTGGAACTGGCACGCCAGGACCCCGCCTCCCTGATCACCGGCTACTCCGAATCCCAGGCGCTGTGACGGCACCACCGTCAGGGAAGGGGCATCGATGCGTGACGACACCTCCGTCGTCGATCTCGTCACCCGTGCCCGCGACGGCGACCAGGAGGCGTGGGACCAGCTCGTCGACCGCTACATCGCGCTGGTCTGGTCGATCGCCAGAGGGTACGGCCTGCGGCGTCCCGACATCGACGACGTCAGCCAGGAGGTCTGGCTCAGCCTGCTGCGGCACCTGCCGCTGCGCGAGCCCGCCGCCCTGCCCGGATGGCTGGCCACGACCACGCACCGCGAGTGCCGCCGGGTCGTGGAAAGGGCCAGGAAGCGCGAGGACCTGGAGCGGTCCGCGCCGCGGCAGCCCGCCGTGGACGAGGTCGCCCGGCTGGTGGACGAACTGCTGGCGGCCGAGCGCCGCATCGCGCTGCGCGCCGCCTTCGACCGGTTGCCCGAGCCCTGCCGGACCCTGCTCGCCCTGCTCGTCCAGGACCCGCCGATCAAGTACGCGGAGATCGCGCGGCTGACGGGAACCGCGGTCGGCAGCATCGGCCCGCACCGCGCAAGGTGCCTGGAACGGCTGCGCAGGCTGCTGGCGGCGGGCGGCTTCGGCATGGACGACCTCACGGGAAGGTGAACATCATGTCCAACCGGCGGTCGGCGGACGAGGAACTGCTCGCCGCGCTGAAGGAGGTCCTGACCGGACGGCTCCCCGCCCGTCAGGGAATCCTCGGCGCGCTGCGCGCCGCGCTGTCGCGCACCGCGCCCGTCCCGCCGGACGCGGCCGGGGCGGCCAAGGCGATCTACACGCTGCGCGACATCGACTCCGAGCTGGCCGATCTGACCTACGACTCCGCGGGCCGCCGCGTTCCCGCCGCCGCCGAGCGCGGCAGCGTGGCGGCCGTGCGGACGGTCACCCTGGAGTCGCCCACGACGATCATCGAACTGGGGTTCACCGGCAGGGTCGTCGTCGGGCAGATCGTGCCGGTCGATCCCGGCGCGGGGCCGCCGGGACCCAGCGACCTCGACGTGCAGACGATGGGGGGCGAGAGCGCGCGGGTGCCGTTCGACGAGCTGGGGCGGTTCGAGATCGAGCCGGTGCCGGCGGAGACCTTCCGGCTGCACTGCCGCGTCGCCCACGTCCCGGGGGTCGTAACGACCGTGTGGATCCCGCGCTGACGGACGCCACGCCGCCCGCATGTATCAGCGATCCAATCTTCGGGCTCTGTAGAGGTATGTATCCGTCACAGTGGAAGGAAGTGCCGGTCATGCCGTGCTCAGCCGATCTGCTCCGCGCCGCCAGGGCGAAGGCTTTGTTCGTCAGCCCGCTGTCGGCGACCGGATCGCCCAGCGCCGAGGAGGCGACCCACGCGATCAGGGCCGCGCTGCGCGTCCACGGCGGCAGCCGGGGATGCGAGGGCGAGGTCGCCGCCATCTATGGGGATTACCCGGACACCGCCGCGAGCCGCATGCGCTGGGCCCTGGCCACGGTGGAACGGCTCTACACGAAACGGGATGTCGCGCCCGGGCGGCGCCTGCGGGCCGTCGTCGCGGCATGACCGGGCCGGCATGACATTGACGATCCGTGGCAACCTGGTCTGGGGCCAGGTGTTCGGCGGGGCGGCGGTCTCGGGCATCGGCTTCACCGAGTCGCTGTTCATCACCGACCTCGCCTCCCTCGACCGCGCCGTCTCGGAGGTGCGCGCCGCCGTCCTCGCCGCCCAGAAGGGCTGACCGGCCCTGGGGGGAACGCCCCTCCGGATGTCCGTGGACGGCCGGAAACCCCGGTGTCATGGTGGCTGGAGACCCGCGTGGAGATCGGCGGACGGACGATCGCGGCGGGGGAGACCGTGACGATGTCGCTGTCCACGGCCAACCGCGACCCGCTGCGGTTCGAGCGGCCCGCCGACTTCGACGGCACGCGGGAGGCGACCGGGCATCTGGCGTTCGGCCACGGCGTCCACCAGCGCCTCGGGCAGCAACTGGGCAGGAACGAGCTGAGCGCCGCGCTCGCCCTGCTGGTGCGCCGCATGCCGGGGTGCGCCTGGCGGTCCCCGCCGAGGAGGTCCCGATGCGGCCGGACGCCGCCATCCGGGGCGTGCTACGGCTCCCGGTCACCTGACAGGGGCCACCCCTTGGCGAGTACGAGATCGGCGGCCTGGGCGACGGTGAGATGGCTGGTGTCCACCGCTATGTCGGCGTGCCCGGTATCCAGGGCGGACCGCTCCACGTGGCGCAGCAGGCTTGCGGCGGGGAGCCCGAGGAGGTCGTCGCCGGGGAGAGGCGGGCCCTCGCCACGGCCACGCCGCAGAAGCCGCTCGGCGAGCCGGTCGGGGGCCGCCCGCAGCCGGCACACGACCGGCTCGGCGCCGGGGACCGCGTCGATGTAGAGACGGACGATGCCGTGGCCGGGCGCGTCGCCGGAGAGGATCAGACGGCGCGCCCCCATCGCCGCGTACTCCGCCCAGACGACCCCGAGCGCCCGCGCCCGCAACCGATGACCACCGGGATCGTCCGCGGGCGCGGGCGTGACGAACCCGAGCTGCGCGAGATCGACATACGCGGCGGTGACGCCGTCACGCACCAGCCGCATGAAGATCTCCCACCCCACCGACGACTTGCCCACGGCCCGCGCCCCGCAGACCCACAACAGCGGCACGCCCCTGGAACGGACGGCGGTGCCGGGGGCGTGAGGCTGCGGCAGTGGAGCGCTCATCGCCCTGGTCCCGGCCGGTCGGCGGGGCGGTGGGGGCGGGGCCGCGGGGCGCTCATCGGCCTGCTCCCGGCCAGTCGCCGGTCTGTTGACGGACCTGCTGGGCGACCTCGGTGATGGAACGGCCGGTGGTGTCCACGCACGTTCCTGGGAAACCGGCGGCGTCGAGGGTGGCCGCCATTCGGACGGCCTCGTCCACGCGGTTCGTGAGCCGGCCTCTGCCGAGGAATCGCCGCCGCAGCGTGTCGCCGTCGGCGCGCAGGCGGCACAGGGTGAGTGTGGCATGGCGGAGCCGTTCGGCGTAGGTCCGGACGACGGCCGGGCTCTCCGCGACCCCGGACAGCACCACGCAGCGCACACCCCCGGAGCGGTACACCGGGAGCAGCGCACCGAGGTTGCGCGCCTTGAGCCGATGCCCGGCGGGGTCGCCCGCCGGGGCGGGCAGGCACAGGCCGAGCTGGTCGGCGTCGAGGTAGGCCACGGCCACCCCCTCGCCGCCGAGCCGCGTGTAGATCTCCCACCCCACCGACGTCTTACCGACCCCCGGAGGGCCGTGCAACCACAACAAGGGAAGCGGCTTAATGCTCACCGGCCGAGGCTAACCGCGAACCCCGGGCACCTGCCAACCATTTCCGGCCGACCCCTTCCTTCGGCCGGGTGGTTCCATTGGTCGCGGGTCGGCGGGAGCGGGAATTGTCGCGGGACACGGGTAGTGTCCGGCGGGGAGGGCGGCGCCGGGTGGGAGGTGGAGGCGGGCGTGGCTGCGGTGGTGGAGGCGACCGTCGAGCGGCTGGTCTATGTGGCCGATGACGAGTTCACGGTCGCGCGGATGAGCGACGAGCGGCGGGCCGGGTTCGTGGCCGCCGGGCGGGCGCTGGCCGGGGTGCAGCCGGGTGAGACGTTGCGGATCGCGGGGGAGTGGGAGGAGCATCCCCGGCACGGCCGCCGCCTGGGGGTCAGGGAGTGCGAGCGGGTCATGCCGTCCACGGTGCAGGCGATCACGCTCTACCTGGGGTCGGGCCTGATCCGGGGCATCGGCCCGCGCCTGGCGCACGCCATCGTCAGCCACTTCGGCGCGGAGACCCTGGAGATCATCGACGGCCGTCCCGAGCGGCTGCGCGAGGTCGTCAACATCGGCGCCACCCGGCAGGCGCAGATCGTTGCGGCGTGGGCCGAGCAGAAGGCGGTCGCCGCGCTGATGGTGGTGCTGCAGGGGCTCGGGATCAGCCCGCTGCTGGCCGCCAAGATCTACCAGGTGCACGGCGAGGAGTCGGTCAAGATCCTCACCGACGACCCGTACCGGCTCATCGGCCGGGTCAGGGGGATCGGCTTCCACACCGCCGACCGGATCGCGCTGCGCTCCGGGGTGCCCGAGCACAGCCCAGCGCGGCTGCGGGCCGCCGTCCTCGACCGGCTGGAGGCGGCCGGGGCCCGCGACGGGCACTGCTTCATGCCCAGGCAGGCGCTGGTCGCCGCGGCGGCCCGCCTGGTCGAGCAGGACGACGAGCCGGTCCGCCGGGCCCTCGACGCGCTGGTCGCCGAGCGGCGGGTGGTGGTCGAACCGTCGCCCGCCGTCCCCGGCCAGACCGTGGTGTACGCCAAGGAGCAGCATGCCCGCGAGGTGGCGCTGACCAGCCACCTCAGGCGGCTGCACCGGTCCCCGTCCACGCTGCCGATGCGCTCCTACGCCGAGGACGACTCCCTGAGCGACGACCAGAAGGCCGCCGTGAACGTGGCGCTCACCTGCACCGTGTCCGTGCTCACCGGCGGTCCCGGCTGCGGCAAGAGCCACACCGTGCGGGTCATCGCGGCGACCGTGCGCGCGATGGGCGGCACGGTGACGCTGACCGCGCCCACGGGCATGGCCGCCAAGCGCCTGTCCGAGGGCACCGGCCTGACCGCGATGACCGTGCACCGGATGCTGGCCAGGGAACCGGAGCCGGAGGAGGGCACGCTGTTCCAGCAGTCGCCGGTGAAGGCCGACCTGATCGTCGTGGACGAGGCGTCGATGCTCGACCTGCACCTGGCCACCCGGCTGGCGGCGGCCATCCCGGCGGGCAGTCACCTGCTGCTGGTCGGCGACGGCGACCAGTTGCCCAGCATCGGCCCCGGCAACGTGCTGGCCGACCTGCTGCGCGTGCCGGAGATCCCGCGCGTGCGGCTGACCGAGGTGTTCCGCCAGGCGAGCGACAGCGGCATCGTCCAGGCGGCCCACCGCATCCGCGCGGGGGAGCTGCCCGCGCTGCCGGGCCGTGGCGGGTTCTGGTTCGAGGAGGTGGACGACCCCGCGCTGGTCGCCCGCCGGGTGGTCCACCTGGCGACCGAGGCGATCCCGCGCAAGCAGGGCGTCGGGCCCGACCAGGTGCAGGTGCTGTGCCCGACCCGCGGGGGCCTGACGGGCAGCGTCGAACTGGGCCGGGAGCTGCAGACTAGGCTGAACCCGCCGGGCGACGACACGCCCGAGCACTGGGCGGGGCCGGTGGTGTTCCGGGTGGGCGACCGCGTCATGCCCATCCGCAACGACTACGACAAGGGCGTCTTCAACGGCGAGACCGCCACGGTGACGGCGGTGGACGCGCAGGACCGCCTGGTACGGATCCGCACCGACGACGGCGTCGAGGCCGCCTACGCCTTCACCGAGCTGGACGACCTGACCCACGCCTACGCCATCACCGTGCACCGCTCGCAGGGCGGCGAGTATCCGTTCGTGGTCGCCCCGGTCACGGCCGAGGCGGGCGGGGTGATGCTGCGCCGCAGGCTGCTCTACACGCTGGTCACCCGGGCCAGGGCGTGGGTCGTCCTGGTGGGCGGCCGGGAGGCGCTGGAGACCGCGGTCCGGCAGCTCGGACGGCGGCGCAACACCGGCCTGGCCGCTCGCCTGGCGATGGCCCTCGGCGGCTGAGCCCCCCGAGAGCGGGTCAGACGCCGAGCATGGCGTCTATGGCGGAGGGTGAGTACACGTGCTTGGCGACCATCAGGGTGAGCCCGAGGGTGCCGCTGTCGTCGCCGTTCCTGGCTGGGACCACGCGTAACCGCTGGGTGGCCCGCTCGACCGCGTCGGCTCTGACGCGGCGGCCGACCTCCTCGGCGACGATCGGCAACTGGCCGATGATGCCGCCCAGCACCAGCGTGTTGGGGTTGATGGTGGCGGCCAGCGTGGCCAGGACCCGGCCCAGCCGGCGCGCCCCCTCCTTCAGGGCGGCGAGGACGTCGGGGTGCCCGGCGTTGGCGCTCTGCACGATGTCCTCCAGGGTGTGGACCCCGTGGTCGGCGAGCTGGTCGAGCAGCGCCCGGCCGGAGGCCCAGGCCGCCAGGCAGCCGCGCCGTCCGCACCGGCAGCGCGGGCCGTCGTCGCTGATCCTGATGTGGCCGATGTCGCCCGCCGCGCCGTCGGCGCCGCCGATCACCCGGTCGTCCACCACGATCCCGGCGCCGATGCCGGTGGCGTACTTGACGGCCAGCAGCACCCCGCGCCCGCCCCCGGCCGACGCCTCGCCGAGGGCGAAGGCGCGGGCGTCGTTCTCGATCAGCAGCGGGACGTTCCAGCGGGCGCGGACGGTCTCCTCGATCGCGTAGCCCTCCCAGCCGGGCATGGTGGTGCTCGCGCCCAGGCGTCCGGTCTCGACGTCCACCGGGCCTGGGATGCCCATGCCGATGCCGACCACCTGGGCGGACTCGTCCACCCGCAGCAGCCGGTCGGCCCGGTCGAGCAGGCGGGGGAGCAGGTCGGCGGGCGGCCGGGAGATGTCCAGGTGGAGCGTCTCCATGCGCAGGGTGCGGCCGAACAGGTCGGCGATCGCGATCCGGCCGTGGGCCTGGCCGAGGTCGAGGACGAGGGCCACGCGGTCGCGGTCGTCGAAGCGCAGCCGCTGCGCGGGACGGCCGACCGAGGACCCCGTCGCCCCCGACTCGTAGACCAGACCCGCCCGGAAGAGCTGGTCGAGCCGCTCGAACAGGGTGGTCCTGGACATGCCGGTGGCGCTCAGCAGTTGCTGGCGGGTCCATCCGGGGCGGGTGCGGATGAGTTCAAGCAGGTGACCGGGGGACGCGGGTCCGCTTGAGCTGGGGCCTGGTGGTGCGGCCGGGAGGTCAGGGTGCCGAAAGACCGTCACGGACCCACATTCTCCTTCATGTGGTGCGGTCATGCTCTTGACCGGTCGGATCAACGTCATTATGTTCGACGACCATACAGAATTTTGGGAAGAAAAGGGAGAATTCTTGCCCGCCCCCGCCGTTACTTTTCCGTATCCAGGCCCCCATCCCACCGTCGGCAGACCATGACGGCACGCTTCGCGGACGCCGCAGCGGCCGTGCTGCGCCAGAACGACCTGGGGCATCTCACCGTCGCCTCACCGCGCCTCTACCCGCACCAATGGAGCTGGGACACCGCGTTCATCGCGGTCGGGATCTCCCGGCTCTCGGTGCCGCGCGCCGTGGCCGAGATGAGGTCCCTGCTCGCGGCGCAGTGGCCGAGCGGGATGATCCCGCACATCGTGTTCGACCGGCCGTCCGGCTACTTCCCCGGCCCGGAGCGCTGGCGGAGCGAGGTGGCCCTGGACCCGCCGGCATTGCGGACCTCGGGTATATGTCAGCCGCCCGTACATAGCGTGGCGCTGGCGTGCATCCTGCGGGAGGGCAGGCGGCGCGGCGGATCCGACCGCCGCGCGGCGGAGGAGTTCGTGGCGGACACCCTGCCCGCCTGGCTGGCCTGGCACCGGTGGCTGGCGGCGAGCCGCGACCCCGACGGCACCGGCCTGGTGGAGATCCACCACAGCTGGGAGTCCGGCATGGACAACTCGCCGCGCTGGGACCTTCCCTATTCGCGGATCAGCCCCGGCCCGATGGAGCCGTTCACCCGCACCGACACCCGCCACGTGGGCGACGCGGGGCAGCGCCCCACCGACGCCGAGTACCGCCGCTACATCTGGCTCGTGGACCAGATGGTGGCCGCCCGCTACGACGAGGAGTCGATCCGGAAGACGATCGACTTCAAGGTCGCCGACGTCTTCTTCTCCGCGCTGCTCGCGCTGGGCGCCGAGATCATCGGCGAGCTGGCCGAGGAGTTCGGCCGCCCGTCCGACGCCGCGGAGATGCGGTGCGTCGCCGCGCGGTTCCGCGCCGGGGTGGCCTCGACCGTCTCGCCGGAGACCGGCCTGGCCAGGGACCGCGACCTGCGCGGCGACGGGTGGCTGGCCACCGCCACGCTGTGCGGCTTCGCGCCGCTGATCAGCGGTGCGGACCCGGACGTCATGGCGCGCCAGCGCGAGCTGCTGCTCGGCCCCGACTGGTGCGGTCACGAGGGGCTGCGCCACGCGGTGCCGCCGAGCACCTCGCCCGCCGCCGAGCAGTTCGACGCCAGGCGGTACTGGCGCGGTCCGCAGTGGCCGGTGATGACGTGGCTGTTCAGCTGGGCCGCGCGCCGGCACGGTGACACCGAGCTGGCCGGAGGACTCCGGGAGGAGTCGCTCCGCCAGCTCGGCGACCTCACCTTCGCCGAGTACTACGACCCGATGACGGGACAGGCGCTGGGCAGCTCGGCTCAGTCCTGGACCGCCGCCGCCGCACTGGACTGGACGGCCTGGTCATGAGCGTTGACGACGTGCAGCGGCGGTTCGCCGCCGAGCACCCTGCGCAGGTTCTCGCCGACCATCGCGCGCACCCGGCCCCTGGCCTGCCAGGTCCCGGCCGCGATGTGCGGCGACAGGTAGACGTTGTCCAGGGCGCGCAGCGCGGAGTCGGCGGGCAGCGGCTCGGGCTCGAAGACGTCCAGCGCGGCGGCGGCTGGACGGCCGGCGCGCAGCCCCTCGGCCAGCGCGTCATGGTCCACGAGCCCGCCCCTGGCCGAGTTGACCAGCACCGCGCCCTCGCGCATGGCGGCCAGCTCGCGCGCCCCGATCAGGCCCCTGGTCTCGTCGTTGACCGGCAGGTGCAGGCTGACCACGTCCGCGCCGGTGAGCAGCTCGCCGAGTTCCACCTGGCGGGCCCCCTCCACGGTGCGCGGGGTGCGCGCGGTGAACAGCACCGGGGAGCCGAAGCCGCGCAGCCGGGCGGTCACGGCCCTGGCGACCGCGCCCATGCCGACCAGGCCGACGGTCCGCGAGCCCAGCTCGTCGCCGAGCGGCGGGGCGGCCCAGCCGCGCTCGCGCAGCGCGGTGTCGGCGGTGACGCCGCCGCGCAGCACGACCAGCATGGCCATGATCACCCAGTCGGCCACGGCGTCGGCGTTGTAGCCGGGGGTGTTGGCCACCGGGATGCCGCGCAGGGCGGCGCGGTCGACGTCCACGGTGTCGTAGCCGACCGCGGGCTGCTGGATGAACCGGCAGCGGGTCATGGCGTCGATCGCGGCGGCGTCGAGCACGTAGCGGCGGGCCGCGTCGGCGATCACGATGTCCGCGTCCGCGACGAGCGCGGTCAGCTCGGCGCGGTCGCCGGACCCGGAGGCGATCCGGACCTCGATCTCGTCGGTGCCGGCCAGGCGGCGCACCAGTTCCTCGTCGTAGGCGGACAGGCAGGTGATGATCATGTCTCTCCCCGGTCAGAGCGGGCGGGCGTCGAGGACGCGGTCGTCGGCCAGGCGCATGCCCAGCCCGGTCGTGGCGGGAGCGGTGACGCGCCCCGCCGCGGGCACGATCGGATCGGCCAGGAAGTGCTGGTAGAGCGGCCCGAGCCGGAGCAGGTACTCCATCTCGGGGATCAGTCCGGGGCTCGCGGCGAAGGTGAGCGCGGCGTTGCACTGCAGGGACTGGCCGTGCGGGATGAACTGCCGGCCGGCCGCCGAGACCAGCGCGGAGATCTTGACCATCTCGCTGATGCCGCCGCCCCAGTGCGGGTCGGCCTGGTAGACGTCGAGCAGGTCCTCGCGCAGCAGCCGGCCGACGCCCCAGCGGGTGTACTCGTGCTCGCCGCCGCTGATCTGCACCAGGCCGCCCAGCCTGCGGCGCAGCGCGGCGTATCCGGCGGTGTCGTCGGCGGGCAGCGGCTCCTCGATCCAGCGCAGCCGCAGCGGCGCGCACTCGCGGGCGACGTCCACGGTGAACTGGATGTCCCAGGAGCTCCAGGCGTCCAGCATGATGTCGAGGTCCTCGCCGCCGGCCTGCCGCACGGTGGCGACGAGCTCGACCACCCGGTCCACGCCCCGGTGCCCGTCGCCGGGGCCCCAGCGCGGGAACCACTTGACGCCGCCGAAGCCCTCGGCGACCAGTTCGCGGGTGCGGCGCGAGGCGTCGCCGACGGCGAGCGAGTCGCCCAGCGTGGAGGCGTAGGCGGGCACATCGTCGCGGGTGGGGCCGCCGAGCAGCACGTACGCGGGCACTCCGAAGTACTGTCCGCGCACGTCCCACAGGGCGCAGTCCACGGCGGACAGCGCGAGCATGCCGGTGCCCGCCCTGCCGTGGATCATGGAGCGGTAGCCGAGGTCCCAGATCCGTTCGGCGGCCAGCGGGTCGGCGCCGAGCAGGCCGGGCCGCAACAGGGTGAGCGCCGTGTGGGCCTGCTGCTCGGACAGGACGGCGGTGCTCCCGGTGATGCCCTCGTCGGTGTCCACGTGCAGGAAGATGGCGCGGACCTCGTGCCCGCCGTCCTCACGGAGGGGCGGCTGGGCGGGTCCTTCGGCGGCGCGCTCGGGGTAGACGTCGGTGGGTCGCCGCAGCCGGTCCTCCCACAGCGGCCCGGGGAGGGACATCGAGCCGGTGTACTCGACGCAGCGGACATCGGTGATTCTCATCGTGCATTCCCGCAGATTTGTCAGATAGATGGACGTAACTCCGATGAGGGTGCACCGTATCGTGTGCGAGGCGGCGTCCATAACCTGGACCGCGCCCACGTAGGCCGATCGGTGCCGTCCGACCAGGCCCGCGAGATCGTCACCGGAGCCCTGGAATACGTCACCGACCTGCGGTTTCCCGGGATGCTGCATGGAGCGGTGACCCGCTCGCGAATTCCGCACGGACGGATCGTGTCCATCGACACCGACGCGGCCGTGGCCATGCACGGCGTGCGCGCCGTCCTCACCGGAGCGGACGTGCCGTTCAACCAGCTCGGCCCGGCCGGGCCGGACGGCCCGGTGCTCGCCACTGACCGGATACGGCAGGTCGGCGACGCCGTCGCGCTCATCGCCGCCGTGGACGAGGGCACCGCCCGCCGCGCGGCCGAGGCCGTCGTGGTCACCGTCGAACCGCTGGAGGTCGTCTCCGACCCGCGCGCCGCGCTGTCGCCCGGCGCCCCCGCGCTGCACGAGGACGGCAACCTCGCCGCCCGGATCGGCTTCGCCTCCGGCGACGTCGAGACCGCCCTGGCCGCCGCCGACCTGGTCGTGGAGCGGCGGGTCGTCACCGGCGCGCAGGAGCACGTGGCGATCGAGCCGCCCGGCGGCGTCGCGCTGTGGGAGGCCGGTCAGGTCACCATCTGGTGCGGCTCGCAGAACCCCGGCCTGCACAGGCGCAAGGTGGCCAGGGCCCTGGCCGTGGACCTCGACGACGTCAGGCTCGTCTCCGGGCCGGTCGGCGGCGCCTTCGGCGCGCGCAACGACGACCCGATGCCGGTCTTCCTGGCCCTGCTGGCCAAGGCCGCCGGCGCGCCGGTCCACCTGCGGATGACCCGCGAGGAGGTGATGGACGCCGGGGCCAAGCGGCACCCGTTCCACACCTCGGTCCGGGTCGGGTTCCACGCCGACGGCACCCTCGCCGCCTCCGACATGACCGCGCTCGCCGACACCGGGCCGTACGTCACCTCCGGGCCCAACGTGCTGAAGACCTCGGCGGAGATGTCGGTCGGCCCCTATCGGACCCCGGTGGCCCGGTTCGACGGCCAGGTCGTCTACACCAACAACGCCAACGCCGGGGCGTTCCGCGGCTACGGCGTGCCCCAGGTGGCGTTCGCGCTGGAGACCGCCATCGACGAGGCCGCCGCCCGGCTCGGGCAGGACCCCGTCGAACTGCGGCGGCGCAACCTGCTGCGCGGCGGCGACCGGCACGGCCTGTACGGCCACACCGTCACCGAGGGCCTGCGCGCCGCCGAGACGCTGGCCGCCGCCGCGGCCGACGACTGGTGGACCTCGCGCGAGGAGTGGCGGCGCGGAGGCGTCCGCCCGTGGCGGCGCGGCACCGGCATCGCACTGGCGATCAAGGGCGTCGGGATGGGCAGCGGGCGCGGCGACGCCGCCCGCGCCCGGCTGATCGCCGACATCAACGGCCATGTCAGGATCTGGGCAGGACCCAACCACACCGGGCAGGCGATCGACGTCGCGTACCGGCAGATCGCCGCCGACGTGCTCGGCCTGCCGCCGGGCCAGATCACCGTGGTCGTCGGCGACAGCCAGCTCGTGCCCGAGTCGGGCGCGACCGCCGCCTCCCGCAGCATGTACGCGGGCGGCTCGGCCGTCGTGGCGGTGTGCGAGCGCTACCAGGCGGCGCTGGCCGAGGCCGGCAGCCCCGAGCGGCTGGTCGAGCAGGGCAGGGCGGAGTTCGAGGCCACCTTCCACCTGCCCGACGTCGCCGACCCCGGCATGATCGACCCCGAGCGGCTCGGCGCCTACGCCCCCCACCGGGTCTACGGCTGCTCGGCGCAGGTCGTCCGGCTGGAGGTCAACGAGCTCACCGGCGAGATCCGCGTGGCGGGCGTGGTATGCGCGGTGGACTGCGGCGTGGCGATCAACCCGGGCGCGGTCGTCGGCCAGGTCGAGGGCGGCGTCGCCCAGGGGCTCGGGCTGGCGCTGATGGAGGAGCACCGTCTCGTGGACGGCAGGCCCGTCACCCGGAGCCTTTCCACGTACCTCATCCCCACCGTCAGGGACGTCCCCGAGATCCGCACCCACCTGGTCCAGGGCGACGAGCCGACCGGCCCGATGGGCGCCAAGGGGATGGCCGAGGTCGTCGTGGTGCCCACCGGCCCCGCTGTCGCCGCCGCGGTCGCCGACGCCGTCGGCGTCCGCCCGGACCGCCTGCCCATCACCCCGGAACGGCTGCTGGAAGGACTGCGATGAAGGTCAACGGCGTCCCCGTCAACCCCCCGGACCCCGACGCCCGCCTGCTCGACTACCTGCGCGACGACCTTGGCCTCACCGGCGCCAAGGAGGGCTGCGGGATGGGGGAATGCGGAAGCTGCACCGTGCTGATGGACGGCGCCCCGGTCTGCTCGTGCCTGGTCCTGGTCTGCCAGGCCGAGGACGCCGAGGTGACCACCGTGGAGGGGCTGCCCCCCACCGGCGTGCAGGACGCCTTCGTCACCGGCCAGGCCGTGCAGTGCGGATACTGCATCGCCGGGATGGTGGTCTCGGCGTCCGCCCTGCTGGCCGCGAACCCCGACCCGGGCGACGAGGAGATCCGCGCCGCGCTGGAGGGCAACCTGTGCCGCTGCACCGGCTACGGCGCGATCGTGCGCGCGGTCCGCGAGGCGGCCCGATGAGCGGCCACCCGCGCACGATGGCCGAGGTGGACCGCCTCGATCCCGCCACGTCGCTGCTGGCCGGGGGCACGGACCTGCTGGTCCGGCGCCGCGCCGGACGCCACGACGGCCCGCTCGCCGACGTGACGTGCCTGCGCGACGCGCCCGCGCCGGTCACCGAGACCGGCGACGGCGGCCTGCGGCTGTCGGCGCTGGCCCCGCTGTCGGTGCTGGCCGGGGAACTGGGCGGACGGCTGCCCGGACTGCGGGAGGCCATCGGCTGCTTCGCCTCCGGCCAGATCCGCAACCGGGCCACGCTGGGCGGCAACATCGTCAACGCCTCACCGGGCGCCGACGGCGTGCCGCCGCTCGTCGCCGCCGAGGCCGTCGCGCTGCTGCGCGGCCCCGGCGGGGCCCGCCGGGTGCCGGTCGCCGAGGTGGCCACCGGCCCGGGCCGCACCGCGCTCGGTCCCGGCGAGTGGATCGAGGCCCTGGAGCTGCCGCCGCAGCCGGACCAGGCCGGATTCCGCAAGATCGCGGGCCGCCGGGCCCTGGCCATCTCCATCGTCAGCCTGGCCTGGACCTGGACGGCCGGCCCCGGCGGCGAGCTGACCCGGGTGCGTCTGGCCGCGGGCGCGGTCGCCCCCGTCGTGGTGCGCCTGCGCGCCGCGGAGGCCGCGCTCGAAGGCCGGGTCCCCGGCGAGGACGTGGTGGCCGCCGCGGCCGGCGCCGTCGCCGCCGACATCAGTCCGATCAGCGATCTGCGCGCGTCCGCCGACTACCGGCGGGCGGCGCTGAACGGAGCGCTCATCGAAGCGCTCACGAGGAGGAACACGTGAGAACCACAGCCACCGTACGGCTGGATCGCCCGATAACCGAGGCGGCCGAGCTGGCCCGCAGGGCCGAGGACCTCGGCTTCGACGGGGTCTGGGTGGCCGACCATTACTTCCACCGCGACGCCACCGCCGCCCTGGCCCTGATGGCCACGGCCACCGAGCGGGTCACCCTGGGCACGGCGGTCGTCAGCCCGCTGCTGCGCCACCCGGCGCTGCTGGCCAGCGCCGCCGCCACGATCAACGAGATCGCGGGCGGCCGGTTCGTCCTCGGCATCGGCGCGGGCGGCTACGAGTTCGCCGCCGAGCTGGCCCTGCCGCCGCGCCGTCCGCTCGGCCTGACCGCCGAGGCCGTCCGCATCGTGCGCGAGCTGTACGCGGGCCGCGCCGACGTGTCGGGGGAGACGTTCAGCACGCACGGCGCGCTGCGTTACGCGCCCGTCCCCGGGCCGGTGTACCTGGCCGGGCGTGGCCCGAAGATGCTCGCCCTGGCGGGCGAGATCGGCGACGGCGTCATCACGCACGGCCTGTCGGGCGGCCACATCGCCTACGTCAAGGAGCGCCTGGGCGGCCCCGGCACCGCCGTCGTGCTGATGCTGGACGTGGAGATCGACGAGGACCGCTCGCGTGCCCTGGCCGCGCTGCGCCCCCGGTGCATGGCGATGGCGGGCGGCTCCTACGCCGACGAGCTGATCGAGGTCTACGGCCTCGACCCCGAGGAGGTCGGCGCGCTGCGGGCCGCGCTGCGGTCCGGCGACCGGGCCGCCGCCGAGCGGCTGGTCACCGACCAGATGGTGGACGCCTTCGGCATCGCCGGGCCTCCCGGTCTCGTGCGGGACCGGCTGGCGGAGTTCGCCGCCGCCGGTGTCGACGAAGTGATCCTTTCCGTCGGCGGAGGCGATCTGGACGCCTCCACCGGCCACCTGACCGAGCTAGCGAAAGCAGTGTTGTCATGAGTCTTCCCGAATCCGTCGTCGTCCTGGGCTCCGGCGCGGGCGCGCTGTCCTGCTCGGTGGAGCTGTCCCTGGCCGGGCTCAAGGTCACCCTGGCCGACCTGCCGCGTTTCGCCGACGGCGTGCGCGCCGTCGGCGAGGCCGGGGCGATCCGGCTGAAGTGCCCCTGGCACGGTGAGACCACCGCGCCGGTCGCCGCGACCAGCACCGACCCGGCCGCCGCCATCGCCGATCAGGAGCTGATCGTCGTCTCGGTGCCCGCGTTCGGCCACCAGACCTTCGCCGACCTGCTGGCCGGCGAGCTGAAGGACGGCCAGCAGGTGCTGTGGGTGGGCGAGGGCGGCGGCGCCCTGACGCTCGCCGCCACGCTCCGCCGCGCCGGGCGGGAGACCGCCGTGCACATCGCGGAGACCAACAGCCTGCCGTACGGCGCCCGCGTGCGCGCCCCCGGCCTGATCACCGCCTCCCGCAAGTCGGGCGGCACGCTGGTCGCCGGGCTGCCCGCGGAGAACAACCCGCTGGTCGCCATCGCCTGCGAGGTGTGGCCGTGGATGAGCCCCGGCGAGAGCGTGTGGGAGACCACGCTGCTCAACTTCAACGCGATCGACCACGTTCCCCCGATCATCTGCAACCTCGGCGCGATCGAGGGCAGGACCGGCTCGTTCCTGCTGTGGGGCGAGGGGTCCAGCCCGGCCGTCTCGCGGATGATCGAGCGGATCGACGCGGAGCTGCTGGCGCTGCGCGGCGCGCTCGGCCTGTCCAACACCGACGGCTACGCCGACTACCTGGTCGCCCAGGGGTTCGCGCCGCGCCGGGAGCCGACCCTGCACGCCACCCTGCAGTCCTCCAGCTTCGCCGCCAGCACGTTCCCCTGCGGGCCCGACGCGCTGAAGAGCCGCTACCTGACCGAGGACGTGCCGTACGCGCTGGCGCTGATGGCCTCCATCGGCGACGAGCTGGACGTGCCGACGCCGACCATCGACAGCGTCATCCACCTGGCGTCCGTCGCCGCCGACACCGACTTCCTGGCGGGCGGCCGCACGCTGGCCGACCTGGACCTCGCGGGCGTCGGCCGGGACGGCCTGATCACCGCCGCGCGGGAGGGCCGGTGGTGACCGACCTGCTGATCTCCGGCGGCACGCCGGTCACCGGCTACGACGACCCGGCCCCCGGCGACCTGCTGGTCAGGGACGGGCACCTGGCCGAGGGCGCGCCGGGCCCCGGCGCGCGGACGCTGGACGCGAGCGGGCTGCTGGTGCTGCCCGGCCTGGTCAACACGCACGACCACCTGCGGTCGCTGCTGCCGATGACCCGCCGGGGCGACACCAGCGGGCTGGCCGAGATGATCCGCGCCGGGCAGCTCGCCGGCGCGGCGGCCACGCCAGAGGACTTCCGGGCGCTGACCGCGCTGGCCGCCGCCCGCATGGTCCTCTCAGGGGTGACCACGGCGGTGGACCACGTCTACCCGCTGCACAGCCCCGGCATGCTGGCCGCCGTCGCGGCCGGGCACGCCGAGGTCGGGCTGCGCGCCCACCTGGCGTACGGGCTGACCGAGGAGTACGACGAGCAGATCGAGCTGGCGGTCGCGGCGGCGGGCGACGAGGTCCCTGCCGACCGGCTCTACCTGGCGCCGGTCTCGCTGCGGCAGACCTCCGCCGACGGCTACCGGGCCGCGGCCCGCGCCGCCGAGCGGACCGGGCTGCGCCTGTACACCCACATCGCCGAGACGCGCGACGAAGTGGACAAGTGCCAGGCCGAGCACGGCCTGCGCCCGGTCGAGCTGCTGTACGAGGCGGGCTTCCTGCGGCCGGGAACGGTCCTGGTGCACTGCGTCCACCTGAACGAGCGCGAGATCGGGCTGCTGGCCGACAACGAGGTCGCCGTCGCCTACTGCCCGTCCAACCACTTGCGCCTGGCCAAGGGCTTCGCCCCGGTGGTGGCGCTGCGCGAGGCGGGCGTGCGGGTCGGGCTCGGCATCGACGGCATGGACGACCTGTTCACCGAGATGCGCCAGGCCGTCTACGCCCAGGGCCAGGCAGCCGGACGGCCCGGCGTGCTCGGATCGGACGCGGCGCTGCGGATGGCCACGGGCGAGGGGGCCGCCGCCGTCGGCGAGCGGCAGAGCGGGCGGCTGCGGGCCGGGGACCCCGCCGACCTGATCACCCTGCGCCCCGGGGCGTCCATGCGGCCGCTGGCCGACCCGGTGCAGTCGTGCGTTCACCGGGCGCACGGACAGCACGTCGCCGACGTGCTGGTCGACGGTGAGTTCGTGGTGAGGGACGGACGGCTCGTCAGAGCCGACGAGCGCGAGCTGGCGGACCGCGCGTGGCGGATCACGCGCGATCTGGCCAGGCGAACCGGCCGCGAGCACGCGGCCGACTGGCAGTGGGGCCCGGGCGCCCCACAGGAAATGCCTTAACAGGAAAGGCGACGGTCATGAGTCAGATGCGTGACATGCGGATGAGCCGCCGAGGGCTGCTCCGCGCCACCGGCGGCCTGGCCGCCACGGCCGTGCTGGCCGCGTGTGGCAGCGGTGAGTCCGGCGGCTCCGGGACCGGGGGCGGCGGTGGTGCCAAGGGCACCCTGACGCTCTGGGCCTCGACCGCGTTCGCCGGCGACGCCCAGGCGGCGCTGCGCAAGGCCGCCGAGGAGTACGGCGGCAAGCAGGGACTCACCATCAAGGTCGAGGGCTTCCCCGCCAACGACCTGGCCAAGAAGATCACCACGGCGCTGGCCGGAGGCGGAGGCCCCGACCTGGTCGTGGCCGACGTCTCGGCCATCCCGCAGTTCGCCGCCTCCAAGATGCTGGTCGACGTGACCAGCAGGATCAAGCCGGTGGCCGCGGACTTCTTCCCCGGCAACGTGGCCGCGGCCACGTTCCAGGGCGCGACGTACGCGGTGCCGTTCGACACCTCCAACGTCGCGCTGCTGTGGAACAAGAAGCTGTTCGAGAAGGCCGGCATCCAGCAGGCCCCCGGCACCTGGGACGACCTGGTGTCGTCGGCCAAGGAGCTGACCGGCGGCGGACAGCACGGCTACATGCTGGGCGCGCAGGGCTATGGATCGTTCCTGTTCTGGCCCTGGCTGTGGCAGAACGGCGGGCGGATCCTGGACGACGCCGGGACCAAGGCGCTGTTCAACGGCCCCGAGGGCCTTGAAGCGTGGAGCTTCTACGCGAACCTGCACCTCACCCACGGGGTGGTCCCGCCCACCTTCCTCGGCGTCACCCAGGCGTGGGACCAGTACATCCAGCCGTTCCTCACCGAGAAGGTGGCGATGCTCGCCATCGGCGACTGGGGGCTCGCCCCCATCGCCAAGGGCAACCCCGGCCTGGAGTACGGCGTAGCGCCGCTGCCCAAGGGCAAGGAGGGCGCCACCGTCCTCGGCGGCAACGCCGTCGCCATCACCAGCGCCTGCAAGAACGTGGACGCCGCCTGGGGATTCGTCTCCTGGCTGACCTCGGCCGAGCAGGAGAAGGTGCTCAGGGACGGCTACCAGCGCATCCCCGCCCGCACCGACGTCTCCAACGGCTCGATGAGCGGCCTGGACGAGGCCCACCAGGTCTTCATCCAGCAGGCGGCCACGGCCCGGGCGCGTCCCGCCGTGACGGCCTGGGGCGACATCGAGTGGCAGGTGATGGCCAACGCCTGGGACACCGTCATCCAGAAGAAGAAGTCACCGGAACAGGCGCTCAACGAAGCCGCGACCGCCGCCACCCAGGCGCTGTCGCGGGGATAGAGGCCCCACCCATGGCAACGACTCACGCCAAGGAGTCGAAGGCGGCCCCGGCCTCCCGAGTCCCGCCCACGCCCCTGCGGGCGCGGCGGGGCTGGAGGCCGTGGGCCTACCTGGCCCCGGCTCTGATCCTGCTCGGCGGCGTGCTCGGCTACCCCGTGCTGGACGGGCTGTGGACCAGTTTCAACCACAGCATCCTCACCCAGCCGGGCGCCGACCGTTTCACCGGCCTTTCCAACTACGCGGCGGTCCTGACCGACCCGATGCTGCTGACCGCGGCCTGGCACACCGTGGTCTGGGGCGTGGCCAACCTGGTGCTGCAGCTCGCGCTGGGCTTCGGCCTGGCCATGCTGATGCACCAGCGGATGGCCGGGCGGGCGTTCTTCCGCAGCGTGGTGATCATCCCGTGGATCGTCCCCTCGGTCGTGGTGGCGCTGGTCTGGCGGTTCCTGCTCGACCCGACCTCGGGACCGTTCAACCAGCTCCTGCTGAACCTCGGGCTGGTGGACCAGTCGCCGCAGTGGCTGGCCGACGAGTCCACCGCGATGCCGGTGCTCATCCTGCTGAGCACCTGGAAATGGACGCCGCTGGTGGCGGTGATCTTGCTGGCCGGGCTGCAGACCATCCCCAAGGAACTGCACGAGGCGGCGATGCTGGACGGCGCGGGCGCCCCGCAACGGCTGCGCTACGTCATCATCCCCGGCATCCGCACCTCGATCGCCCTGGCGAGCCTGCTGACCGTGGGCTACTCGGTCAACAACTTCAACGGGATCTGGATGTTCACCAGGGGCGGCCCCGCAGGCGCCACGGAGACGCTGACCACGCTGGCCTACCAGTACGCCTTCACCCAGTTCGACTTCGGCCGGGCGGCGTCGGTTGCGATGATCCTCTTCGCCTTCCTGTTCCTGCTGAGCACGGTCTACTTCTATCTCGTGGAGGGGCGGAAGCGATGAGGTTCCTGGGCAGGCCGCTGGTGTACGTGGGAGCCCTCGCCGCCGTGGTGTTGTTCGCCGGGCCGTTCCTGTTCATGGTCCTGTCGAGCTTCAAACAGCCGCAGGAGCTGAACGGGGTGGTGAACGGCTTCCTGCCGCAGTCGCTCTACACCGGCAACTACGAAAACCTGTTCGCCAGCGGCAACTTCGCGCTCTACTTCCTCAACAGCGCGGTGGTGGCGCTGCTGACCACGCTGCTCGCGCTGCTGGTGGCGATCCTGGCGGGCTACGCGCTGGCCAGGTTCCCGTTCACCGGACGGCGGCTGCTGCTGCTCGCCGTGGTGGCGATGCAGATGTTCCCCGCCGTGCTGATGGCGATCCCGCTCTACAAGATCCTCCGCAACCTCGGCATGCTCGACGCGCGCAGCGGGCTCATCCTGGTCTACGTCACATTCGCGCTGCCGTTCTGCATCTGGATGATGCGCAACTACTTCATCACGGTCCCCAAGGAGATCGAGGAGGCCGCGCTGATCGACGGCTGCGGGCACTTCCGGGCGCTGTGGCGGGTGCTGCTGCCGCCCGCGCTGCCAGGGGTGACCGCCGCGGGCGCGTTCAGCATCATCCTGGCCTGGGACGAGTTCCTGTACGCCAACACGTTCATCAACAGCGACGAGCTGCGGACGCTGTCGGTCGGCCTGGACTCGCTCGTCGGGCAGTACACCACCGACTGGGGCCAGCTCCTGGCCGGAGGCGTGCTGATGACCCTGCCGGTGGTGCTGATCTTCGCGTTCCTGCAGCGCTACCTCACCCAGATCGCCGGCGGCGGGGTGAAGGGGTGACGCTGCTGCGCGGCGCGCTGTTGCCGGACGGCACGACCGCGGACGTACGGCTGGCCGGCGGCCTCGTCACCGAGGTCGCCGGCGCTCTGCCGTCGCACGACGGCGAGCCGGTCACCGACCTGGACGGGCGGCTGCTGCTCGGCGCCTTCGCCGAGCCGCACGTCCACCTGGACAAGGCGTTCACCGCGAGCCGGGCGGCCAACGCGTCGGGCGACCTCGCGGGCGCGATGCGCGGCTACTCCGGGGTGGCCGCCGCGCCGGACCCCGCCGACATCCGGGGCCGGGCGCTGACCGCGCTGCGGTCGTTCCTGGCCTCGGGGGTGACCGCCGTCCGCTGCCAGACCGGATGCGGCCCGCTGTCCGGCGTGACCGCCGTCCGGGCGCTCGCCGCGCTGCGCGACGAGGTGGCGCATTCCGTGGACCTGCAGGTCGTGGCGCACGCCGCGGTGCCGGACGGCGACGCCGCCGCCCACCGGGCGCTGCTGCGCGAGGCGGTCGCGGCGGGCGCCGACCTGATCGGCGGCAACCCGTTCATGGAGGCCGACCCGCACACGGCCCTGCGGACCTGCTTCGAGGTCGCCGCCGAGCACGGCCTGGGCCTGGACCTGCACGTGGACGAGACCCTGGACACCTCCGCGCTGACCCTCCCGGACGTCGCCCGGCTGGCGGCGGAGCACCCCCTGCCGGTCACCGCCGGGCACTGCGTGGCCCTCGGGCGGCTGCCCAGGCGGGAGGCGCTCGACGTCGCCGCCCTGGTGTCGGCCGCCGGGGTCGGGGTCGTCACGCTGCCCGCCACCAACCTCTATCTGCAGGGGCGGGGGGATGACCGGCGCGGGCTGACCGCGATCGGCGCGCTGCGCGAGCGCGGGGTGACCGTCGCGGCCGGGGCCGACAACGTGCGGGACCCGTTCAACCCGACGGGCCGCTGCGATCCGCTGGAGACCGCCGCGCTGCTGGTCACCGCCGGGCACCAGGACGTGGCCGCCGCCGCCGAGATGGTGGGCGCGAACGCCCGGTCGCTGCTCGGCCTGCCGGTCGCGGGGCCGGTGCCCGGCGCGGTCGCCGACCTGGTCGCCCTGCGCGCCCTCTCGGTGGCCGACGCGGTGGCGGGCGCCCCCGCCGACCGGATCGTGTGGCGGCGGGGGCGCGAGGTGGCGCGGACGGAGGTGAGCACCGTGGCGGCGATCTGACCCTCTACGCTTCCGCGCGCGCGGCGCCGTCCTGCGTCTCGGTCTCCTCGCGGTAGCCGAACAGGTTCATCCCCACCTGCACGAGCGGGCCGATGGCGAGGGTGAACACGATCGTGCCGAGGCCGACGGAACCGCCGAGGAAAACGCCGAGCACGAGAATGGTCACCTCGATCAGAAATCGCGTCAGGCGAATGGAGATGCCGAATCTGCGATTGATTCCGGTCATCAGTCCTTCGCGTGCCCCGGCGCCGAGTTTGGGGGCCAGGTACATTCCCTGACCGAGCGCGAATATCACCACTCCGCCGATCATCAGGGTCGCACGAACCCACCATTCCTCGGCGGGCGTGGTGTACGCGAGAATCCAGTCGATGACGATTCCCGCGATGAAGACGTTGAGCACGGTGCCTATCCCCGGCCGCTCCTTCAGCGGCCACCAGGGGATCAGCGCGACGATGGTCACCAGGATGACCACCAGGCCGAAGCTGAGGCCGGTCAGCTCCGACAGGCCCTCGTGCAGGACGTCCCAGGCCCCCAGGCCGAGGCCGGCCTGAATGAGCATGGCGATTCCGACGCCGTTGAGCGCGAGCCCGACCACGACCATGGCCAGGCGCACGGCGATGTTTCTGCTTGCCGCATCCCGTACAGTCGAGCCATTCCACGAAACGCGGTTCACGCATACCCCTTACATCGTTCGATACTGCCTCGACAAAGTACCATAAAAGGGCATTTGCTGGCTCGTGGGGGTTATGTCGATTTTCGGGGGGAGAGGTTCCTCCGCGCCGACAAGAATGTAACCCGCCCCTCGCTTCGGGCCCCCTCGCTCGCCCGCCTGGAGCCCAAACCACCGTGCCGCCCGTGCCATACGGCACGGGCGGCACAGTGGAGCCGGCGATGGTCGTGGGGGTCAGTGCGCGCGGGCGGCAGGTGCGGCGGCCTCGTCCACGGGAGCGGGCGCGGGGATCAGCGCGCGGATGGCGGGCGCGCCGGTGAGGGCGACGACGGCCGCGAACGCCGTGGGGATCACCAGGGCGATGGGAAGGGACGAGGACTGGGCGACGAACCCGAGCACGGCCGGGCCCGCCAGCAGGCCCGTGTACCCGAAGGCGGTGACCATGGCGAGGGCCCGCCCGACCGCGCCGCCGGACGCGCCGACCGCGCTGAAGATGACGGGGATGACCGTGGCCAGGCCCACGCCCGCCAGCCCCCAGCCCGTCCACGCGCACACCACCGACAGTGACTCCGGCACCGCCCCGGCTCCGAGCACGAGCACGTAGCCGCAGGTCGCGATGATCCCCGCGAGGCGGATCGTGCGCACCGCGCCGAGCCGGGCGCGCAGCGGGTCGCCGAGCAGCCGCACGGCGGTCATCGCCACCGAGAAGATCGTGTACGCCAGCGGCGCGAGGGCGGGGTCGGCGCCGAGCACCCACCGGGCGTGCAGCGCGGCCCAGTCCATCGCCGCCCCCTCCGCCAGATGCGCGGCGAAGGCGGCCACGCCCAGCAGCGCGATGAGCCCCCACCGGATCGTCCCGGACAGGGCCGTCCGCCCGGAGGACGCGACGGGCGCGGCCGCGGCGGGCCCCAGCAGGCGCATGAACGGCGCGTACGCGAACGGCACCACGATCGCGGCGGCCACGAGCAGCGACTGCCCGCCCGTGCCCGCCTTCAGCCCGGCGGCGGTGAGCGCGCCGCCGACGGCGCCGCCCAGGCTCCACACGCCGTGGAAGGCCGAGATGATCGGCCGCCCGTAGCGCAGCTCGACCTCGACGGAGTGCGCGTTCATCGCGACCTCCACGACCCCGATGCCCAGGCCGAAGACCACGGCCAGCACGGCCAGCCACCAGAAGCCCGGGGCCACGGCGGGCCCGAGCAGCAGGACGGCCGACGCGGGCGCGGCGAACCAGCACACCTTCCTGCTGGTGAAACGGTCCACCAGCGGCCCGGCGAGCAGCATGGCGACGAGCCCGCCCGCCGCGACGAGCAGCAGGACGGTGCCCAGCCGGGCCGCGCCGAGGCCGAGCCGGTCGTTGAGCGAGGGCAGCCCGGCCGACCACATGCCGATGGTGATCCCGAGGAGCCAGAAGAGACCGAAGACGCCCACGCGGGCGCGGACGGCGGCCCGGTCAGGGTGGGGGATTTTGTACACGACTAGAGCATATTCCGGATGTGTCGCACAATGGACCCGTGAACGGAGCGAGAACCAGTGGAGAGTTACGCGCGCACAACCGGGTGCGGCTGCTGCGCGCGGTGCACGACTGCGGCGCGGCGCGCACCAGGTCACAGCTCACCCGCGACCTCGACCTGGCCAGGGGCACCGCCTCGGTGCTGATGGCCGGGCTGGGCGAGGACGAGCTGCTGGCCGAGGCGTCGCCGCCGCGTCACGTCAGGGGCCGCCCGACCGGTGTGCCGGGCCCGCACCCCGACGGCCCGCTGGTGCTGGCCGTCAACCTGCGCGAGGACACCTGGGACCTGGCCCGGTGCGAGCTGGGCGGCGGGGCCGAGGTGGTGGAGCACGCGTCGCACGACGGATCGCCAGAAGGGGCGCTCGGCCCGCTTGGCGCGGCCGTGCGCGCCCACGCCGGGCCGCGCGTCGCCGGGATCGGCCTGGCCGTCCCCGGGCCGGTCCGCGAGGGCCGGATCGTGGACATCGCCCACCTGCGCTGGAGCGGCGTCGATGTGGTGGACGCGCTGGGGCTCGGCCCGGCGCCGCTGCGCGTCGGCAACGACGCCACGCTCGCCGGGCTCGCCGAGGCCAGGCGGGGCAGGCTGGCCGGCGTGCGCGTCGGCCTGCACCTGCACGTGGACTTCGACCCGGGCGGCGCTCTGCTGGTGGACGGCAGGCCGCTCACCGGCGCCTCCGGCACGGCCGGCGAGTTCGGCCACATGCCGATCGCCGACCTCGCCGAACGGGCCTGCGCGTGCGGCGCACGCGGCTGCTGGAGCCTGCGCGTCGGCGGCAACGCGCTGCTGGCCCACGCGGGGATCACCCCGGGCGGCGGGCGCGGCAGACGCGCCGCCGACCGGATCCTCGCCGCCGCCGCGCGCGGTGAGCCCGGGCCGCGCGAGGCCGTCGACGCGAACGCCCGCGTGCTCGGCGCGGGCGTGGGCGCGCTGGTCAATGCCCTCGACCCCGAGCTGGTCACCCTCTCGGGAATGGGTGCCGACCTGCTCGTACTGGCCGGGATGAGGGTCCGCGCGGCCTACCGGGCGGCGCTGATGGGCTTCCGGCGCGCCGACCCGCCCGAGCTCGCGATCTCGTCGCTCGGCCGGAGGGGCCCGCTGGTCGGCGCGATGGAGTCGGCCTTCGACGACTTCCTGACGGTGCGCGGGATCGAGGACTGGCGCGAGACCCGCGAGCGGGCGCGCGCGGTCACCTGAGCCCACGCCCGCTGACACCGGCCCGGCTAGAAGTCGGGCCAGGCCCCCGCCAGGATGCGGGCCACGGCGGTGTTGAGCACCCGGATGCCGTGCGTGGATCCCGGATCCACGCCCGTCAGCTCTCGGGTGCGCTGCAGCCGGTAGTCCAGCGTGCGCGGGTGGATGTGCAGCACCCCCGCGGCGCGCTGGCGGTTCATGTCGCAGCGGTAGTAGGCGTCCAGGGTGGTGACCAGGTCGGGGCCGTCGGTGAGGCGGCGCGCGACGTCGCGTAGCCAGTGGTCCACCTCGGAGACCTGGGCCGTGCCCAGCTCCACGAAGACGTCGGCCAGCGTGCGCAGGCGGCTCGGGACCGGTTCGATGGGGGCCGCGCGGCTCACCTGGCGGGCCAGCTCGGCGGTCTTCTCCAGCGAGCCCGTCGGCCCGCTGGCGGTGCCCGCCGAGCAGGGCCGTCCGACCGCCTCGGCGAAGGCGTGCGCCAGGCACAGCGCGCGGTCCAGCGCGGCCTCCTCGGCGTCGGGGACGTCGGTGGCGACGGGGACGAGCGCCACGAACTCGCCCCCTGTGGGCCAGGCCACGGGCACCCGCTCGTTCTCCAGCAGGAACTCCACGACCTCGTCACGGAGCCGGTCCGTCGGCTCGAACGGCCTGCCCGCCAGGCGCACGACCGTCACCACGTACCGCTCGGGCAGCCCCATGTCGAGGGTCCTGGCCAGTTCGGGCGCGGTGGGGTCGTCGGCGAGCAGCAGCCTGGCCAGCGACTGCACGCGCGTCGCGAACGGCAGGTGGCGCTCCTTGCCCGCCATGTACCCCCGGGTGAAGGCGTCCTGCGCGGCCATGCCCTGCGGGGCCAGCCAGCCGATCGTGCGCATCAGCCGGTCGAGGTCGTCGGGGTCCGCCGCCTCCTGGATCTCCCGCAGGGTCAGCACCGCGTTCAGGGTCAGCACGTGCCGGTACGCGGTCAGTGAGATACCCCGCTCACCGCGCTCCCGGCCGGCCGCCTCCATGTATCCCAGCTCGGCGGCGCTGAACGGCTCCTCCCACTCGGCGCGGGCGATGGCGTCGCGCCGCAGGGTCACGGCCAGGTCCAGCAGGGCGGCGCGGGCCATGGAGTCGGCGGCGAGGGCGCGGTACTCGGGGACCTCGCGCGTGTAGATCTCGACCGCGCGGCGGGCATTGGCGTCCACCCGTTTCCGCAGCATGGCGAAGAAGTCGCCCATGGTGCCAGCTCCGTGAGTCGGGGTGCGTGCGGCCTGTGGTGAATTGTACGGGTGTGCCCTCTGATGCGAACGATCAACCCCCGGGCGGGAACCCTGCTTTCGGGTAGCGCCGACCTGGGTATGGGAAGCGATGGCCCCCGAACGGACAAATTGGCGTTCAGACTTCATGGGGGAGCCGTGGCCGGGGAAGCCGACGACAAGCAGCAGCAGCTTGAGCAGTACCGCGTGGACCCGCGCGACAAGCGGATGACGACCGACCAGGGCGTCCGGGTGGACGACACCGACAACTCGCTGCGCGTGGGGGAGCGGGGCCCGACCCTGCTGGAGGACTTCCACTTCCGCGAGAAGATCATGCGGTTCGACCACGAGCGGATCCCCGAGCGCGTGGTGCACGCGCGCGGTGCGGGGGCCTACGGCCAGTTCCGGGCCTACGACGACTCCCTCGCGGAGTTCACCGTCGCTGCGTTCCTGACCGACCCGTCGCTGGTGACCCCGACGTTCGTGCGCTTCTCCACCGTGGCTGGCTCGCGCGGCTCGGCGGACACCGTGCGCGACGTGCGCGGCTTCGCCACCAAGTTCTACACCCGGCTGGGCAACTACGACCTGGTCGGCAACAACATGCCGGTGTTCTTCATCCAGGACGCGATCAAGTTCCCCGACTTCGTGCACTCGGTCAAGCCGGAGCCGCACAACGAGATCCCGCAGGCGCAGTCGGCCCACGACACCTTCTGGGACTTCGTGCAGCTCCAGCCGGAGAGCCTGCACATGGTCATGTGGCTGATGTCGGACCGGGCCATCCCGCGCAGCTTCCGGATGATGCAGGGCTTCGGCGTCCACACCTTCCGGCTGGTCAACGCGCAGGGGCGCGGCACGTTCGTGAAGTTCCACTGGAAGCCGATGCTCGGCACGCACTCCCTGGTGTGGGACGAGGTGCTGCGCGTCCAGGGCAACGACCCCGACTTCAACCGCCGGGACCTGTGGGACGCGATCGCGGCCGGCGCGTTCCCCGAGTACGAGCTGGGCGTGCAGCTCGTGCCCGAGGCCGACGAGCACAAGTTCGACTTCGATCTGCTGGACGCCACCAAGATCATCCCGGAGGAGGAGGTCCCGGTCCGCTCCGTCGGCAAGATGGTGCTCAACCGCAACCCGAACAACTTCTTCGCCGAGACCGAGCAGATCGCGTTCTGCACCGCCAACGTGGTGCCGGGCATCGACTTCACCAACGACCCGTTGCTGCAGGGCCGCAACTTCTCCTACCTGGACACCCAGTTGATCCGGCTGGGCGGGCCGAACTTCCCGCAGATTCCGATCAACCGCCCGATCGTGTCGGTCTACAACGACCAGCGGGACGGCTACCACCAGCACATGATCTACACCAACGAGAGCAGCTACTCGCCCAACACCATCACCGGCGGCTGTCCGATGCCGGCGATCCGGAGCGGCGAATGGGACGGGGTGTTCAAGCACTACCAGGAACGCGTGGACGGCGAGAAGATCCGCAAGCGCAGCCCCAGCTTCGACGACCACTACAGCCAGGCCACGCTGTTCTGGAACAGCATGGCCGACTGGGAGAAGCGGCACATCGTGGCGGCGTTCCGATTCGAGCTGGGCCACGTGGAGCGGCACTACATCAAGGAGAAGGTCGTCGAGCACCTGGGCCGCATCGACGGCGACCTGGCCGCCGCGGTGGCCGCGGGACTCGGCATCCCCGCGCCCAAGCCCGGCGCGGCCAACCACGGCAGGAGCTCGCCCGCGCTGAGCCAGGCCAACACCACGCACGACTCGATCGCCACCCGCAAGATCGCCGTACTGGCCGCCGACGGGACCGACGCGAGCGCGCTGTCCCCGGTTCGCGAGGCGCTGGAGGGCCACGGGGCGATCTGCGAGGTGCTGGCCCCGCACGAGGGGACCGTCGGGCCGGTGACCGTGGACAAGCAGATCAGCGCGGCCTCCTCGGTGCTCTACGACGCCGTGCTGCTGGCCGACGGCGGTGAACTGGCGAACGACGGCCGCGCGGTCCACTTCGTCCGCGAGGCCTTCCGGCACGGCAAGGCCATCGGAGCCCTCCCCGGCGGACGCGCCCTACTGGAGGCCGCCGCACTCCCGGGCCCCCAGGGCGTCATCGGCCCGGACACCGTCGGCGACGCCTTCACCCAAGCCTTCACCGAAGCGATCGCCGCCCACCGCCACTACGACCGAGACATCGACTCCGTCCCAGCCTGACCCCCTGACGCCCACCGGTCCGTACACGGCCCCGACGGCCGCAAGGAGCCAACCGGTGGGAAGGTGCCGCCCGGTGGAGGGCCTGACGGCGGGAAGGGGCTGACGGCGGACCGCCCGCCCGTTGGACGCCGACTCGTCCACTGTCCGGCGTTGAGCCGCCCGCCGCCCGCGGCTTGATCCACTCGGGTGACGGCCTCGGGAATGCGGGTTACACGTCGCGGGGCGATACGCCGCCGGGGTGTAGCTCAGATGGTAGAGCGGCTGGCTTACTTGTTACCAGCAGGCCGGAGGTTCGAGCCCTTCCATCCCGACCGCCGGAACGACGGGGAGATTCGCGCAGGTGAGTTCCTGGGACGCCGCGGCCGACGAGTTCCAGAGGTTCCTGCGCGCGGTCGAGGACGCCTGCGAGGAGCTGAGATGCTCCTACCACCACGCCTGGTTCCGCGGCCACACCAGCGACGCGTTCACGCTGCTGCCCAGTCTGTTCCGGGGCACCCCGAAACGTGACGAGACCAGCCACCTGCGGGAGCGCGCCGAGGAACTGGACGAGCGGATCAGGCGGTTGCGCAAGGAGCGCAAGGAGCGGCGCGCCGCGCACGACCGGGAGTTCGCCGCGAGCCGTCCGGATGTCCCCAGGTCCAGGGCCGGGCTGGCGGCGATCGACGCCCGGATCAAGGACGCCAGGAACAGTCTGGACGAGTGCGAGGCCGAGCTCAGGGCGCGGGAACTGCTGTGGCCGGGCGAGCGCGACGCCTACCATCGTTACAGCATCCTGGCCAACGCCGAGCACCGGTCGTCCTGGGAGACCCTGGCCGAGATGCAGCACCACGGCATCCCGACCAGGCTGCTGGACTGGACCGAGGTCCTCGCCGTGGCGCTGTACTTCGCGCTACAGACCTACCGGGAGCGGCTCGCCGCGCACTGGGGCCCCCACCGGGGCAGGCCCTACGTCGAGCCGCCGGTCGCCGGGACACCCTCGGTGTGGGTCCTCAACCCCTACGCCGCCTCCCGCCTGGCCACCGACCGCGACCGGATCTGGGACCTCGGCCAGAGCGCCGAGTACGACTACTTCGAGCAGATGATCAGCCGCCGCCGATGGAGTTTCGACCAGGTCGTGCCCACCTACTCCCGCTGGCACCACCAGCGGCTGGCCGCGCAGCGCTGCATGTTCACCGTGTTCGGCCGCTCCCGCGAGCCGTTGGAGAGGCAACTGCCGGCCACGGTGCTGCGCCAGGTGACGATCTCCCCGGCCGCCGCCGTGTACGGCGTGAAGCACCTCATCCAGTTCGCCGGGATCGATCATTTCGTGCTGTTCCGCGACCAGGACACCCTGAGCCAGGAGATCAAGCGGGAGTTCCTGTCCCGCTAGCTACGATGAGCGGGTGGATCTGACCGCTAAGGGCGAGGCGTTCGCCGGGTTCTGGCAGGAGCGTCACCTGTGCACGCTCACCGTCGTACGGCCCGACGGCACCCCCCACGTGGTCCCCGTGGGCGTCACGCTCGACCCGGCCGGGGGCGTGGCCAGGGTCATCACGTCCGGCGCGTCCAAGAAGGCCCGCCTGATCGCGGCGTTCGGCCCGGACGGCCTGGCCGTCGCGGTCTGCCAGGTGGACGGTCGCCGCTGGTCGACCCTGGAGGGCCGTGCCGTGGTGCTGACCGGCGCGGAGCAGGTCGCCGACGCCGAGCGGCGCTACGCCGAGAGGTACAAGCCGCCGAGGGACAACCCGGCGCGCGTCGTGCTGCTGATCACGATCACCAGGGTGCTGGGCAACGTCTGACGGGCGGTGGGGGAGTCGTTGCCCGACACGTCGGCCACTTGCCGATGTATTGACGCATGGTATCCGTAAGAATACCTTCAGTGAGTAAGTTCACCTGCCGCGGGGGTTCACCATGTCCCACACCGCCGAACCGGTGGCCGGATCGACGGCGGTCTTCCCGCTGTCGGCCCTGACGGATCCCTACCCCTTCTATGAGGAGCTGCGGGCGCGGGGGCGCCTGCACCGGATCATCACCCCCCTCGGGCGTGAGGCGTGGTTCGTTCCCCATCACGCCGACGCGTGCTCCGTGCTCAGCGACCCGGGGTTCAGCAAGGCCAGGCATCACGCCGACACGGTGAGCGCCGACGGGCGCAAGGCCGAGAGCGCGCTCGCCGACAACATGGTGAGCACCGACCCGCCGGAGCACACCCGGCTGCGGCGGCTGGTCCAGGCGGCCTTCACCCGCCGCCAGATCGAGCGCCTGCGCCCCCGCATCCAGGAGATCGCCGACGACCTGCTCGACGACATCGGCCGCAAGCCCCGGGCGGAGCTGATCCGCGACTACGCGCTGCCGCTGCCGATGCTGGTGATCGCCGAACTGCTCGGCCTGCCCCGCGACGACCTCGGCGTCCTGATGGAGCATGCCGTCTTCCTGCGCGAGATCCAGCCGAGCGGCGACCTGGTGACGCGTTTTCGCGAGCAGCAGGCCGAGCTGGGCGACTACGCCCGCAGGGTGATCGAGCGCAAGCGCGTCGAACCGGGCGACGACCTCATCCAGGCGCTGATCGAGGCGCGCGACGGCGCGAACCGGCTGTCCGAGCGCGAGCTGGTCACCACCGTGATGCTGTTCATCTTCGCTGGCTTCCTCACCACGGCCAACCTGATCGGCAACGGCGCGCACGAACTGCTGGTGAATCCGGAGCAGCGCGACCTGCTGCGGGCGCGGCCCGAGCTGACCGGCACCGCGGTCGAGGAGTTCCTGCGCTTCCAGAGCTCGATCTCGGTGGTCGAGGGCCACGCGAAGGCCGACATCCCGGTGGCGGAGCAGGTCATCCCGGCGGGCTCGCTCATCTTCCTGCCGGTCCACTCCCTCAACCGCGACCCGGCGATCTTCGTGGATCCCGACCGGCTCGACATCACCCGCACGCCCAACCCGCACCTGGCCTTCAGCCACGGCGTGCACTACTGCCTGGGGGCGCACCTGGCCAGGGTCGAGGGCCAGGTGGCCCTCGACTCGCTGTTCCGCCGCTTTCCGGGCATGGTGCTGGACTGCGAGCCGGGCGAGGTGGGCTGGTGCCCGAGTTTCTTCATCCGCTCGATCAGGGAGCTGCCCGTCCGCCTGGCCGCTCAGACGTCGAGCGGGAGGTAACCGGGGTTCCAGCCGCCGCCCGGCGTCCACCAGGTGGTGTAGAGGCGGACGTCCTGCCCGATCCAGAACAGGTCCACCACGTCGGGACGGCGGCCACCAGCGCGGGCCCGGCGGCCAGGGAGGCGGGCGGCGCGGCGGGCCGCCCACCCGGACCGGTGCGGTCCATCCGGTCGCGGGGTTCCACGCCACGGCGTGCGGCCTCGCGTCCGTGCCGATGTACACGGTGTGCAGGTCGTCGGGGGTGCGGGCGACGGCGGCGCAGCCGCTGACCGGGTTGACCGGTCTCAGGGCACAGTCGGCGCGGCGGGGCGTCGCCCGCATGAGTGGTGCCCTACTCAGGCCCCCTCTGGATGGGGCGGGTGTCGGGGATGGCGTCCAGGAGGTCGGCGACGATCGCCGCGGCCTGCGGGCGGAAGCGTTCATACAGCGCGTGGCACACGGCCTGGGCCTTGCCGGCGGGCCAGTCGTCGGGCAGGTGCCGCACCGGAAGGCGGGGGTCCACCCGGATGATCTGCAGCCACTCGGTGAGCAGGACCAGCGAGCGGGCCAGGTCGTCGGGCGCGCGGGGCATGGGGTCGGCCTGGTCCCAGCGGGTGAGGAAGTCGGCGTACTTCCGGCCCAGGCCGTCGAGGTCGTAGGCGTCGGACACGAGCGCGCGCATGTCGGTGGGCGGCCGGGGCTCGGCGGCGAACACCTTCACGTTCGCCCCGAGGTCCTCCACCACGCCGGCGACGTCGACGTCGCCGGGGGCCAGCCACAGGCCGTTGCCGAGCGGGCCGAACCCGGCCCAGATCAGCCGGGAGCGCAGCTCGTGCCGCTCGCGCTGCCAGGACTCCGGCAGTGAGAAGCCGATGAGGGTCCAGTGCTCCCGTTGGTGCTCGTTGACGACGCCGGTGCGCCAGATCCGGCGCTCGCCGTCCTGGAGGACCTTGGCGATGGTGTCGGTGAGCCCGAAGTACATGTGCCGCCCGGCGCGCCTGCGGTGCAGCAGGCCGCGCCGGACCATGCGGGCCAGCGTGGACCGGGTGGCCATCTCGGAGATGCCCACCCGGGCGAACACGTCGATGAAGCTCCCCGCGGATACCAGGACACGCCGACCGGACACGTGGTCACCGAGGAAGGTCAGCATGACCGACTGCGGGCGCAGCATGCACGGCATCATAGCCGCGGGGGGATCGGCCGCCGGGCGGCCGCCGCCGTTCCTACCCGGCCTGACCTGGGCGGATCACGCCGCCGTCAAGCCGGGAGGGGCGTTCAGGTCATGGACAGCCGGAAGGAGTTCTCCACCAGCTCGATCTCGATGCCCTCGCCCGCGGTGAGCCGCTTGAGCACCTGCCCGTCGAGGATCGCGTGGACGGCCAGCCCGTCGGAGAGGGCGACCAGCTCGACGGCGAGCGCGGCGGGGTCGAGGTGCGCGGGCAGTTGCCCGGCCTCCTGGGCCTCGGTGATCACGCGTTCGAGCACCCGCCGCCAGTTGTGCAGGTAGTCGGCGACCTCCTCCCTGGCCTCGGGGCTGGCCGCCGCCTCGGCGTAGAAGACCAGGAAGATGCGGGTCATCGCGACCCGGCGGGCGTCGAGCGGCAGCACGCTCTCGACGAGCTGGCGCAGCCGCTGCATGGGGTCGGTGGAGAGGTCGTTGCGCAGTTGCCGGAACATCCTGCCCTGGATCTCGGCGGCCCTGCGCAGCGCGCCGACCAGCAGGTCATTGTGCGACTTGAAGTAGTGGTTGAGCACTCCCGTCGACCATCCGGCGGCCTCGGCGACGGTGCGCAGGGTCACCGCCCTGATGCCGTCGCGGGCGATCACGTCGAGGGCGGCGTCGGCGAGCTCCGCCCTTCGCTGGTCATGGTCGACGATCTTGGGCAACGTGTCCTCCTCGGGGCACTGATCATCTTAGAGCTTTTTTAACGTGATCGACATGTGAAAGTCCCTGTCCTCTCGAAATCGAGGTGACGTCGTCTCTCCGCAGGTCGGCCTTGTTTCGGTCGATCTATTTAGCAAGTTCTTGACAGGTCCGGATGCCCGTACCCTACGATCTTATATCGATCGTCCGAAATAAGAAGCGAGGGTTCATGGTAACTCCTGAGCGCACCGGCGCTCCGGTACGCGTGGGACTGAGATGGCGGGACCTGGACCACCAGGGCCACGTCTACCACGGGACCCTGCTCACCCTGCTCGACGAGGCCCGCACCGCCTGGCTCAGGGACGTGGTGGGAGTGCGCTCCGCCGACTCCTACGTGGTCGCCAGGATCGAGGTCGACTACCTGGCCGAGATCCTCGTGGAGCACGCGGCGATCGACGTGTCCTTCGAGGTCGCCCGGATCGGGCGGCGCAGCATCACCACCGGCGAGACGGTGCGCACGCCCGGCGGCCTCCACGTCGCCCAGGCATCGGTCGTGCTGGTGATGTGGGACCGGCAGGGCCGCAGCTCGCGTGAACTCACCCCGGGCGAGCGCGAGCGGGCCAGGGAACGACTGGCCGCGCCCGAGGAGGTGGCCGCCGATGCCTGAGGCCGTCATCGTCTCCACCGCGCGGACGCCGATCGGCCGGGCGTTCAAGGGCTCGCTGGCCGCGGAACGGCCCGACGACATGGTCGCCCAGGTGGTCTCCCAGGCCCTGGCGAAGATCCCCCAGCTCGACCCGGCCACCATCGACGACCTGCTGCTCGGCTGCGGCTCCCCGGGCGGGGAGCAGGGCTTCAACATGGCGCGCGTGGTCGCGGTGCTGCTCGGCCTGGACACCGTCCCCGGCGCCACGGTCACCCGCTACTGCGCCTCCAGCCTGCAGACCACGCGGATGGCGGCGCACGCCGTACGGGCGGGGGAGGGAGACGTCTTCGTCTCGGCGGGAGTGGAGTCCTGCAGCTCCTACACCAAGGGGGAGTCCGACTCCATCCCCGGGACCATGAACCCCGTCTTCGACGAGGCCCGCGAGCGGACGCTCGCCGCGTCCGGGGGCGCCGCCGGCTGGACCGACCCGCGCCTCACCGGCGAGCTTCCCGACGTCTACGTCGAGATGGGGCAGACCGCCGAGAACGTGGCCCTGGCCCACGGCGTCACCCGCGCGGAGATGGACGAGTACGCGCTGCTGTCCCAGCGGCGCACGGCCGACGCCCGCGGCTTCTGGGAGTCCGACATCACCCCGTACCGCCGCGCGGACGGGACCATCGTGAGCGCCGACGACTCCCCGCGCCCGCGGACGACGGCGGAGGCGCTCGCCGGGCTGCGGCCCGCCTTCCGACCGGATGGCCGCGTAACGGCGGGCAACTGCTGCCCGCTCAGCGACGGCGCCGCCGCGCTGGTCGTGATGAGCGACACCCGGGCCCGCGAACTCGGGATCACGCCGCTCGCCCGGGTGGTGTCCACCGCGGTCACCGGGCTGTCCCCGGAGATCATGGGCATGGGCCCCGTCGCGGCCACCCGCAGGGCCCTCGGCATCGCGGGCCTGTCCATCGGCGGCATCGACCTGTTCGAGCTGAACGAGGCGTTCGCCGCCCAGGTCATCCCCAGCGCGCGAGAGCTCGGCATCCCGCCGGAGCGGCTCAACGTCAACGGCGGCGCGATCGCCGTCGGGCACCCGTTCGGATCGACCGGGGCGCGCATCACGTCAACCCTCATCAACGCCCTCTCCTCCCGCGACGCGGAGATCGGCGTGGCGACCATGTGCGTCGGCGGCGGACAGGGGATGGCCATGGTCGTCCAGCGGCTCGCCTGACCGGCACCTCGACAAAGAGGCGAATGAAGAAAGGGGTAGGGATCATGGATCTCTGCAACAAGCGCGCCGGACTTCTCGGGGCGCTCATCGCGACCGCCTCCCTGGTGCTCAGCGGATGCGGCGGGGGCGCGGGCGCGTCCGGCACGGAGGGCGGGCCGAAGGAGATCCGCATCCTGGTGTCGGCGCCGCTGACCGGTGACTCCGCGGAGACCGGCAAGGATCTCGTGGACGGCGCCAAACTCGCCGCGGACCACCTGAACGAGCAGGGCGGCGTGCGGACCGGCGCGCTCAAGGGCGCCAAGTTCGTCATCGAGTCGGCCGACGACCAGATGAAGACCGAGGCCGCCACCACCATCGCGGCCAGGTTCGCCGCCGAGGACGACATCTTCGCGCTGACCGGCTTCCTCACCAGCGGCCAGGCGCAGGCGGCGGGCGTGGTGCTCGCCAAGTACAAGCTGCCCGCGGTGGTCTCCTTCGCCTCCGCCGACTTCCTCACCACCGACGCCGACAACCTCGTGGTGGTCTCGGCCAGCGTGGCCAACTTCGCCCGCGTGGCCGGCGCGTTCGTCGGCGACAAGCTGAACGCCAAGACCGTGGGCACCATCGCCGGCGACTACTCCTTCCTCGACTCCTACTACAAGGGCCTCACCGACTCGCTGACCAAGGGCGGCACGACGATCGCGTCCAAGCAGTCGTACCCGGACGGCACGGCTGACTTCTCCACCATGATCACCAGCCTGGCCAAGGCGAACCCGGACGTCGTGATGAGCGGCGCCTTCCAGGCCGACGCGGGCAAGATCGCCGCCCAGGCCGGTCGCGCCGGGCTGAAGAAGCCGTTCGTGGACTTCCTCGGCGAGGGCTGGGGCAAGACCTTCGCCGACTCCGCCGGGTCGGTGCTGGAGGACGGCGAGTACTACCAGATGGACCCGGCGAAGGTCTTCCCGCAGCCGGGCTCGCTGCTGGACACCCTGGACAAGCGCTTCCTCAAGGAGTACGGCAAGAACATCCCCACCGCCGCCATGCACAGCTTCGACAGCGTGCTGTCGGTCGCCGCGGCCATCGAGGCGGGCGCCACCGAAAAGACCGACCTGCTCACCTACATGACCAAGGCCAAGGGCGAGGGCCTGCTCGGCCCGATCTCCTTCACCCAGGACCTCACCCCGAACGAGCGGTTCGGCACCATGTCCAAGGTCACCGGCCCCGGCCCCCGCGACCGCGAGCAGGCGGCCTCGTATCTCATGCACGCCGACGGAACGGTCGAGCCGGCCAAATGAGCCGCACCGACGCCACCATGGCCGCGCAGGGCGCCGCGGCCGGAGGACCCGGGGGCGCGCCGCTCCCCGGGCGCCTCGCGGGCGGCGTGTCCAGGATCGCCGGCTGGGCGGTCCCGGCCGCGATCGCACTGGCCTTCGTCATCCCCCTGGTCATCGACTCGCCGTTCCAGCTCCAGATGTACACGCTGGCCGCGCTCAACGCGGCCGTGGTCGCCCCGCTGGTGCTGTCGCTCGGCTACACCGGGCTGCTCAACCTGTCCCACGGGACGTTCTACGGGCTCGGCGCGTACACGACCGCGATCCTGGTGACCGACCACGGCTGGCCGTTCGAGGCGGCGATGCTCGCCGCGGCGGTCGTCGCCGGGCTCGGCGGCGGGCTGCTGTCGCTGGCCAGCGCCCGCGTTCGTGGCGACTACTTCGTGCTGGTCTCGCTGGGCGTCACGATCGCCGTGGCGCAGGCGCTGGCCAACCTGCCGGACCTGACCAGGGGCCGGGAGGGGTTCTTCGGCATCCCCGCCCTGGACCTGTTCGGGCTGTCCTTCTCCGAGCCGGTGACGGCCTTCTACCTGTGCCTGTCGCTGCTGGCGGTGATGTACCTGTTCCTGCACCGGGTCACCGGCGGCTTCCTCGGCCGGGCCATGCTCGTGGTGCGGCACGACGACGTCGCCGCGCGGGGCATGGGGATCCGGCCGCTGGCCGTCCGGGTCACCGCGATGGTCATCGGGTCGGCGCTGGTGGGCGCGGCGGGCTCGTTCCTGGTCGCCACCGTGCAGTTCATCAGCCCGGCGGACTTCGGGTTCGACGCCTCGTTCATGCTCAGCCTCTACGTGATCATCGGCGGGATGGCGAGCCTGCCGGGCGCGGTCGTGGTGGCCGTCGTCTTCACCCTCCTCAACGAGCAGTTCCGCGGCATCAGCGACTACCGGCTCGGCCTGGTCGGCCTGGCCGTGCTGGTCGCGGTGCTGCTGCGCGGCGGCGTGCTGCGCGACCTGCTGGCACCGGTGCTGGCCCGATCGGGAAGGCGGGACGGCGATGCTCGACGTTGACTCCGCGCACATGTCCTTCGGCGGCGTCGCCGCGCTGACCGACGTCTCCTTCTCGGTCGGAGCCGGCGAGGTGGTCGGGGTGATCGGCCCGAACGGCTCGGGCAAGTCCACCCTGATCAACGTGATGTCCGGCTTCTACCGGCCGACCAAGGGCACGATCAGCCTCGGCGGGACCGTGATCTCCGGACGGTCGCCGGAGGCCATCCGGCGCGCGGGCCTGGCCCGCACCTTCCAGAACCTGCGGCTCGTCGCCGAGATGACGGTCCTGGACAACGCGCTGGCCGGGACGTTCCTCGGCCTCACCGACGGCGGCCCGCTGACCCCGCGCTGGATCGCGGACGTCCTCGGCAGCCCGGGGGCCCGCCGCCGGTCCGCCCGGATGCGCGAGCACGCCGAGGCCGCGCTGGCCAAGGTCGGCCTCGGCGGCAGGCTCGGGCTGCGGGCCGGCGTGCTGTCCTACGCCGACCAGAAGCGGCTGGAGCTGGCGCGGGCCATCGCGCTGCGGCCACGCGTGCTGGTCCTGGACGAGCCCACGGCCGGCATGTCCGTCGAGGACGCCGACGAGATGGTGCGCATGGTCACGGGCCTGGCCCGCGACGGCGAGGAGCCGCTCAGCCTCTTCCTCGTCGAACACCGGCTGGAACTGGTGCTAGAGGTCTCCGACCGCGTGGTCGTCATGGACGGCGGGCGGCTCGTCGCCGACGGCGACCCCGCCACCGTCGCCGCCGACCCGCACGTCCGCAGCATCTACGTTGGGGGTGAGTGACGTGCTCGAAGTGCGCCACCTGAGCGCCGGGTACGGCGTCACGGAGATCCTCCACGACATCTCGTTCGAGGTGCGGCCCGGCGAGGTCCTCGCCGTGTGCGGCCCGAACGGGGCGGGGAAGTCCACGCTGCTGCGGGTGCTCGCCAGGCAGGTCCGCACCAGCGCGGGCTCGATCTCCTACCGGGGCAGGTCGCTGCTCGGCGACTCGCCGTCCAGGGTGGTCACCCGGGGGGTCGCGCTGTGCCCGGAGAACCGCCGGGTCTTCCCGCGCATGTCCACCGAGGCCAACCTGCGCCTCGGGGCCTACACCAGGAGCGACCGCTCGGCGATCACCGCCGACGTGGAACGCTACCTCGCCGCCTGGCCCGTCATCGAACGGCGCAGGCACTCGCCCGCCGGGCTGCTCAGCGGCGGCGAGCAGCAGATCCTCGCGATCGGCCGGGCCATGATGTCCCGTCCCTCGCTGCTGCTGCTCGACGAACCCTCGCTCGGCCTCGCCCCGGTGCTGATCGACCAGGTGTACGAGGGCCTCAAGGACCTCGTGGCCGGCAACGACATGAGCGTGCTGCTCGTCGAGCAGAACGTCACCAAGGCCCTGGAACTCTGCGACCGGATCACCGTCCTGACCGAGGGCAGGATCGTCTTCGCCGCGGACGCGGGCGCGACCGGGCCCGACGAGGTCGGCTCCCACTACTTCGCGCGTTCCGGGGGGACGCCCGCATGACCTACTTCCTGCAGCAGTTCGTCAACGGGCTGAGCATCGGCGCGCAGTACTCGCTGTGGTGCGTCGGGTACGGGCTCGTCTACCAGGTCCTCGGCCTGATGCACTTCGCGCACGGCGACACACTGATCTTCTCCGCCTTCTTCGCGGCCACCCTGATGGTGCTCGGCGTGCCGTTCTGGCTGGTCGTGGTGGCGGCGATGGCACTGGCCGCGGTCCTCGCGATCTGCATCGAGCGCGCGATCTACCGCCCGCTGATGTCGCGCAACCAGCTCTTCATGGCGTTCATCGCGGCCATGGCCGCGGGCTTCATCCTGCGCAACCTGGTCCAGCGCTTCTGGGGGGTGCAGCCCAGGGTCTTCCCCGAGGGGCTGCTGCCCAGCGGATCGATCATGATCGGTGAGATCCGGATCGGGCACCTGGCGCTGATGAACCTCGCCGTGGCCATCGTGATCGTGGTGGCGTTCCAGCTCTTCCTCAACCGCAGCCGCCACGGCCAGGCCATCCTCGCGGTGTCGCAGGACAGGTCCACCGCCGAGCTGATGGGCATCAAGGTCAACCGGATCGTCGCGCTGGTCTACGGGCTCAGCGGCGCGATCGGCATGGTCGGCGTGTTCATGTACATCACCAGCTTCCGGACGATCACCATCGGGCTGGGCTTCCTGATCACCCTCAAGGCGTTCATCGCGGCCATCATCGGCGGCATCGGCTCGATCAGGGGCGCGGTGCTCGGCGGGATGGTCCTCGGCGTGCTGGAGGCCATGGTCTCGGCTTACCTGTCCACCACCCTGCTCGAAGCCATCGTGGTGGTCTGCCTGGTCGCCTTCCTCATCGTGCGGCCCAACGGAATCGTCGGCATCAAGGAGAGTGTCAAACTGTGACCGGCTCAGCCGCGGCGGCGGGCCGCCGCCCGATCCCCGCCGTCCGCCACTTCGGCGACCTCACCGCAGGGGAGACCCACGTCTCGGCCGGGCGGACCGTGACGGAGGCGGACATCGTCTCCTTCGCCGGGCTCTCCGGCGACTTCAACCCGCTGCACACCGACGAGCAGTGGGCCGCCGCCAACACCCCCTACGGCGGGCGGATCGCCCACGGCCTGCTCGTCCTCTCGATCTCCAGCGGCCTGCGCACCCCCGGGATCGACGAGCTGAACGTGCTCGGCTACCTCAACGTCGAGCGCGCCATGGTCGCGCCGACCCGGGCGGGCGACACGATCCGCGCCACCCAGACCATCGCCGGGCTGCGGCCCAGCCGCTCGCGGCCCGGGTCGGGCGTGGTCACCGTCGAGGTGACCGTGGCCGACCAGGACGGAACCGTCGTGCAGCGCGGCACGGACGTGCTGCTGGTGGGAGGAGCCCGCGATGACCGGTGAGCCGACCGCGCACGAGGGACGCTCCTACCTGGTGACCGGCGGCGCGTCGGGCATCGGGCGGGCCACCGCCGAGGTGCTCGCCGCGCGGGGCGCGCGGGTGGCGATCGCCGACCTGGACGCCGGGGGCGCCCGCCGTACCGCCGCCGAACTGGGCGGGCACACCCTGCCGGTGACCCTCGACGTCGCCGACCGCGACTCCTGGCAGGCCGCGGTGGCCGCCGTCGAGACGGCCTTCGGCGGGCTCGACGGCCTGGTCAACAACGCCGGGATCACCAGGGACCGCACCCTGGCGCGGATGAGCGACCAGGAGTGGCGGCAGGTCGTGGACGTCCACCTGCGCGGGACCTGGCTCGGCTGCCAGGCCGCCCGCCGGCTCCTGTCGGCCTCCGACGCCGGATCGATCGTCAACATCTCCTCCTCCGGCCGGCACGGCTCCTTCGGCCAGACCAACTACGCCGCCGCCAAGGCCGGCGTCGTCGGGCTCACCAAGACCGTCGCCCTGGAACTGGCCCGCGCCGGAGTCCGCTGCAACGCGGTCGCGCCCGGCGCGGTGGACACCCCGATGATCCGGGACGTGCCCGAACCGGTGCGCGAGAACTGGCTGGCCACGATCACCCTGGGCCGCCTCGCCCGCCCCAGGGAGATCGCCGAGGTCGTCGCCTTCCTGCTCTCCCCGGCCGCGTCCTACATCACCGCGCAGGTCATCGATGTGAACGGAGGGGAACTTCACCTGTGAGAGGCCAGTTGCCCGAAGGGGTCCGCACGGGACGCCACGGCCCCGTCACCGACCTCATCGAGGCCGAGGCGGACCACCCGGACCGCGTGCTGCTCCGGCGGCCGGGCGCCGAGTGGACCGTCGGCGAGTTCGCCGGCGCCGCCCGGCGCTGTGCGGCCGAACTGCGGGCGCGCGGCGTCGGCCCGGGCGACCACGTCGCCATCGTCAGCGGGAACTCCGAATGGCGGCTCGCCTGGCAGTACGGCGCCTGGTGGATCGGCGCCGTCGAGGTGTCGGTGAACGCCGAGCTCAAGGGCCCGCTGATGGCGTTCGTGCTGAGCGACTGCGACCCCGTGCTGCTGGTCGCCGAACGGGAGCTGCTCGACCGGCTCGGCGACGACCCGCCCGCGCCGGTGCGCGTCATCGACGACGGCCCGCCCGAGCCGATCGGCGCGGCCGAACGCGCCGAACTCGACGAGGCCAACGCCGCCACGCGCGCGGGCGACCTGGGCACCATTCTCTACACCTCCGGCACCACCGGCAGGTCCAAGGGCGTGATGCTGCCCCGCGCCTACTTCTCCAACCTCGGCGCGGTCGTCTCGGGCGTGCTCGGCCTCGGGCCCGGCGACACCGGCTACTTCGTCCTGCCGTTCTTCCACGTGGACTTCCACATCGTGTTCCCCGCCGTGGTCCAGTCCGGCTCGGCCGTCGCCTTCGACCGCAGGTTCAGCGCGCAGCGGTTCTGGCCGCAGATCGCCGGGTTCGAGTGCACCTGGGCCTTCGTGATCGGCGCGGTCCTATCGGTCGTGATGACCCTCGGACGGGAGGCCGCGTCCGGCACGCCGCTGCGCCGCTTCCTGGGCGCGCCGATCCCCGCCGAGGCGTACCCGTTCTTCGAGGACGACCTGGGCGTCCGGATCCAGAGCATGTTCGGGCAGACCGAGGCCGACGGGCCCACGTTCGAGACCCCCGCCCGCCGCAGGCGGGGCAGCGCGGGCTGGCCGTGCGCCGGGTTCGACGTCGAGATCCACGACGAGGAGGGCCGGCCCCTGCCGCCCGGGACGGCAGGCGAGATCGTCTACCGCCCGCAGCACCCCGACATGATCACGCTCGGCTACTGGCGGCGCGACGACGCCACCGTCGAGGCGTGGCGCGGCCTGTGGTTCCACTCCGGCGATCTCGGCCGGATGGACGAGGACGGCTTCCTCTACTTCGTCGGCCGCCTCACCGACAGCATGCGGCGGCGCGGGGAGAACGTCTCGGCCTACGAGCTGGAGTCGGTGATCCGCACCGCCCCCGGCGTCGGCGAGTGCGCGGCCATCGGCGTGACCGACGAGATGGGCGGCGAGGACGAGATCAAGGTCTTCGTCGTCCCCGACGGCCCGGCCGACTTCGACGTGCTCGCCTTCTTCCGGTTCTGCGAGGACAACCTGCCCAGGTACGCGCTGCCGCGCTACGTCGAGCTCACCACGTCCGGCGCCTTCGTCCGCAGCGTCGGCACCGGCGTGGTGCAGAAACGCCTGCTGTCCACGGCCACCACCGGGCCCACCGTCCACGAACGCGCCAACGACCGCCCACGCGGCGGTGACAGAGAGGAGGGCCGATGACCTTCACCTGGAAGGAGGCACTGGCCGAGATCGACCGCCGCCGGGAGCAGGCCCGCGCCCTTGGCGGGCAGCGGCGGGTGGACCGCGCCCACGCGCAGGGCCGGTACACCGTCCGCGAGCGGATCGACCGGGCCGCGAGCCGGTTCTACGAGGTCGGCGAGTTCGCCGCCTACGAGGACGTGGACGCCACCGGAGTGACGCAGGGCAAGCTCCCCGCCAGCTACGTCTGCGGGCTCGGCGAGTTCGCCGGGCGTCCCGTCGCCATCGGCGGCGAGGACTTCACCGTGCGCGGCGGCGCCCCACAGACCTACCTGGACCGCATGAAGGGCGGCCTCGGCGGGTTCGTGGAGGACCTGGCGCACGAGTACCGCATCCCGCTGGTCATGTTCATGGAGGGCATCGGCGGCGATGTCGCCGCCCAGGCCGAGAAGGGCCACTCCTACCTGGTCAGCTCGCTGAGCTGGGAGCGGTCGTACGAACTGCTCTCCGAGGTGCCGGTGCTGGCCATGGTCAGCGGCGCGGCGGCCGGAGGCACCGCCGGGCGCACCGTGCTCAGCCACTTCTCCGTCATGACCAAGGACTCCGTGCTGTTCGCCGGAGGCCCGCCGCTGGTCAAGCGCGCCCTCGGGCTGGACGTGGACAAGTACGAGCTGGGCGGCGCGAAGATCCACACCGGGGTGTCCGGGGCCATCGACAACCTGGCCGAGGACGAGGACGACGCCATCGAGCAGATGCGGACCGTGCTCGGCTACCTGCCGCAGAACGTGTGGGAGCTGCCGGCGCGCGGGCCCCGCGAGGACCCGGTGGACCGGCGCGTGGACGAGGTCCTGAACATCGTGCCGGAGAACCGGCGCCGGCCGTACAAGGCGTCCAAGCTGGTCAAGGCGATCGTGGACCGCGACTCGTTCTTCGAGGTCGGACCCGGCTGGGGCCGGGCCGTGTGCACCGGCTTCGCCCGCATGGACGGCATCCCGGTGGGCGTCGTGGCCAGCAACCCGAGCCACCTCGGCGGGGCGCTCGACGCGGCCGGTGCCGAGAAGCAGGTCCGCTTCGTGGACCTGTGCAGCACCTTCCACCTGCCCATCGTCTACTTCGTGGACGTGCCGGGCTTCATGGTCGGCCCCAACGCCGAGCGCGGCAACGTGGTGCGCTGGGGCATGCGGGCGATCCAGTCGCTCATCCAGGCCGAGGTGCCGGTCGTCACCGTGCACGTCCGCAAGGCGTACGGCATGGCCGTGTCCGCCACCTCGCGCCCCGACGGCCTGAGCCTGCGCATCGCCTGGCCCACCGCCGAATGGGGCGACCTGCCCGTCGAGGGCGGCGTCGAGGCCGGGTTCCGCCGCGAGATCGAGGCCGCCGAGAACCCGGAGGAGTACCGCCGGGCGGTCGAGGAGCGGATGCTCGCCCTGGCCGACCCCTGGAAGACCGTGGAGGCGTTCGGCGTGGAGAACATGATCGACCCGCGCGACACCCGCGAGGTCGTCTGCGCCTTCCTCAACGCCTCCCTGCATCGGCTCGGCTCCACCGTCGGCCCGCAGCGCCGCCAGTGGAGCCTGCGCCCCTGACATCCCACCAGCAAGAGTCGATTGGAGAACCACCCCATGGCCGAGATCGAGTCGGATACGTCCGCCGTCGTGTGGAAGGTGCTCGTCCGCGCGGGTGACGTCGTGGAGGAGGGCGACGCCGTCGTCATCCTGGAGTCGATGAAGATGGAGATCCCCGTGGAGAGCGAGGAGTCCGGCACAGTGACCGCCGTCCACGTCGGGGAGGGCGACGCGGTCGAAGAAGGCGCGCTCCTCGTCACGCTGGGCTGAGGCGCCGTGTTCTCCCGAGTGCTCGTCGCCAACCGCGGTGAGATCGCCGTGCGCGTCACGCGGACCCTGCACCGCATGGGCATCGAAGCGGTCGCCGTCCATTCCGAGCCGGAGGCCGATGCGGTCCACGTCCGGGCCGCCGACGCCTCGGTGTGCCTGGGCGGCGGGCCCGTCGCCGACAGCTACCTGCGCGCCGACCGGGTGATCGAGGCGGCCCTGAGCAGCGGCGCGCAGGCCGTGCATCCCGGGTACGGCCTGCTCGCCGAGAACCCGGCCTTCGCCGAGGCGTGCGCCGAGGCCGGGCTGGTGTTCATCGGCCCGCCCGCCGACGCCATCCGGGCGATGGGCTCGAAGATCGCGGCCCGCGAGCGCATGGCCGCCGCCGGCGTCCCCGTCGTGCCCGGCTCCCTGGAACCGGTGCGCGACCTGGACCAGGCCCTGGCCGACGCGGCGGAGATCGGCTACCCGATCGCGGTCAAGGCGTCCGGGGCGGGCGGCGGAAAGGGCTTCCGGGTCGCCCGCGCGCCGGGCGAGCTCCAGGACGCCATCACCGGCGCGAGCGGCGAGGGCGAACGCTTCTTCGGCGACCCCACGGTCTACCTGGAGCGTTACCTCGACGACCCGCGCCATGTCGAGGTCCAGATCCTCGCCGACGGCCACGGCGAGGTGGTCCACCTGTTCGAGCGGGACTGCTCCATCCAGCGCCGCCACCAGAAGCTGGTGGAGGAGTCGCCCGCCCCCCACGTCGGCGCCGAGACCCGCGAGCGGATCGGCGAGATCGCCGTCGCCGCCGCCAAGGCCGCGGGCTACCGGTCCGCGGGCACGGTGGAGGGCCTGCTCGTCGCGGACGAGTTCTACTTCCTGGAGATGAACACCCGCATCCAGGTCGAGCACCGCGTCACCGAGATGATCACCGGCATCGACATCGTCGAGCAGCAGGTGCGGATCGCCGCCGGGGAGCCGCTGCCGTTCACCCAGGACGACCTGGAGATCGACGGGCACGCGATCGAGTGCCGGATCAACGCCGAGAACGCCGCCAAGCGGTTCCTGCCCGCGCCCGGCACGATCGGCGAGTACGCCGAGCCGCGCGGCGAGCACGTCCGGGTGGACTCCGGCGTGGAGGCCGGTTCGGCGGTCCTGCCGTACTACGACCCCATGCTGGCCAAGCTCGTCGTCTGGGGACCCGATCGGGAGGCGGCCACCGCCCGGATGCTCGACGCGCTCGCCGGGTTCCGGATCGAGGGCGTCACCACGCTGCTGCCGTTCCACCGGGCGCTGCTGGGCACCGAGCAGTGGCGGCGCGCGGAGACCTGCCGCGACCTCATCGGCGACCGCGACTGGCTGAGGAGCACCGCCGCCGATGGGTGAGCCGGGCGTCGAGTTCGACCACACCTCCATCGCGGTGCGCGACGCGCCCCGTTGGCTGGGCGAGCTGCGCCGCGGGCTCGGGGCGACGCCGCTGGTGGGGGAGGTGCTGCCGGAGTTCCGGTACGTCCTGTGCCACCTCGGCGACGCCACCGGCGGCACCCGGCTGGAGCTCATGGACGCGGCGCCGGGCGGCGGGTCGGGGTTCCTGCGGCGGTTCCTCGACCGGCACGGCGAGAGCGCGCACCACCTGACGTTCACCGTCCCGGACGTCGAGCACACCATCGCCGAGGTGGGACGGCTGGGCCTGTCCGTGGTCAAGACCGACCTGGCCCACCTCCCGTGGCGGGAGACGTTCATCCCGCCCGACGCCGTGCACGGCGTGGTCATCCAGCTCGCCGACTCCTCGGTCGGCTTCCCGCCCACGGCGGAACTGCTGGCCACGCGCGAACGCGACCCCGCCAGGCTCCCCGGCAACCGGGAGGGCCGCGACCCCGGGTGGTGGGACTTCGCCTGGGAGGTGCCCCCCGGCCCGGTCGCCACCCTGCGCTCGACCACCCTGCGCACCACCGAGACCGGACTGTCGCACCGGCTGTTCGCCGGAGTCCTCGGCGCGGCGGCCCGCCGGGCGGACGGCGGCACCGAGTACCGCTGGCCGCGCGGCACGCTGCTGGTACGGCCCGCCGCCGCCGGAGGGGTGGAACACCTGACGATCACCGGACCCGCCGGGGCCGCCTTCCCCGTCGGCCGGATCCCGCTCATCCAGGAGGACATATGACCGGCCCCGCGCCCACCGTGCGGACGGAGACGCCCGCCCCCGGCATCCTCACCGTCGTCGTCGACCGGCCGGACGCGCGCAACGCCATCGACGACGCCACGGCCGCGCTGCTGGCCACGGCCATGGAACGGCTGGACGACGACGACTCCCTGCGGGTGGGCGTGCTGACCGGGGCGGGGGGCGGATTCAGCGCCGGGCTCGACCTCAAGGCGTTCCTGCGCGGCGAGACCGGCGAGACGCCCGGCAGGGGGTTCGCGGGACTCGCCCGCCGTCCGCCCCGCAAGCCGCTCATCGCGGCGATCGAGGGTTTCGCTCTCGCGGGCGGCCTGGAGATCGCGCTCGCCTGCGACCTGATCGTGGCGGCGGAGGATGCCAGGATCGGCATCCCCGAGGTCCGCCGGGGGCTGGTGGCCGACGGCGGGGCGCTGCTCCGCCTGCCCGGGCGGCTGCCCCGCAACATCGCGATGGAGATGGCGCTCACCGGCGCGGAGGTCCCCGTCGCCCGGCTGGCCGAACTCGGCCTGGTGAACATCGTGACCCGCCCGGGCGGCAGCCTCGCCGCCGCCGTGGACCTGGCCGCCACCATCGCGGCCAACGGCCCCCTGGGCGTCGTGGCGGGCAAGGACGTCCTGACCCAGGCCCCGTCCTGGCCGGAGGAAGAGAAGTGGGAACGTCAGGCCGCCCTGGTGGAGCACGTCTGGACCTCCGCCGACGCCCGCGAGGGCGCCCGGGCCTTCGCCGCCCGCCGCCCGCCCACCTTCACCGGCACCTGACCCGCCCCCGGTCGTGGCGTCGCCCAGGTGGGGAGAGCCCCCGGCCAGTACGATTGACCGGTGACCGAAATGACCGAAACAGTGCCCGGCTGGCTCGCTCCGGAGGAGCTTGAGGCCGCCCGCGCCCGGATGCCGATCCTGTATGTGGACGCCGTGCCCGTCCGGGTTGACGACAGCGGCGTGGTGACGCGCGTGGGACTGCTGTTGCGCATCGGATCGGATGGGACGGTCTCCCGTGCCCTGGTCTCCGGGCGGGTGCTCCTGCACGAGCGGGTCCGCGACGCGCTCATGCGCCACCTGGAGAAGGACCTCGGGCCCGTGGCCCTGCCCCAGGTGCCCCCTTCGCCCCAGCCGTTCACCGTGGCCGAGTACTTCCCGACGGCGGGCGTCTCGCCGTACCACGACCCCCGCCAGCACGCGGTGTCACTCGCCTACATCGTGCCCGTCGCGGGCGACTGCCGTCCCCGGCAGGACGCGCTGGACCTGATCTGGTTCACGCCTGAGGAGGCCGCGTCGCCCGCCGTGCAGCAGGAGATGTCGGGCGGGCAGGGCATTCTGCTCAAGCAGGCGCTCGCCCAGGTCGGACGCCTGACCTGATCCCCGGGCGAAGGGGTCCGGATCGGGCAAGCCCCGTGTCCTGTTGAGGAAAGACACGGAGGGTCGCGGCAGGATTCACTCTCGGGCATCCAAGGGTGAAAGGAACCGTTAACATGCCCGAAAACGCCTCGTCGGAGTTCTGGAAGGATCTCAAGCCGATCCAGAACTCGCAGAAGCCCGACGCCCTGCCCGAGGTCTACCTCTCCCAGGTGGCCACCGACGACGACCGGTATTACGTGCCGTTCACCGAGACCGTCGGCTCGCGGCCGCTGTGGATCAACGTCAAGGACAACAGCTGGGCCGACATCCTGCGCGCCAAGGAAGCCGGGCTGGTCAACCGTCACTACCACCCGCATGAGGTGTTCGCCTACACCATCTCCGGCAAGTGGGGATACCTGGAGCGCCCCTGGACCGCCACCGCGGGCGACTTCATCTACGAGGCCCCCGGCGAGGGGCACACCCTGGTCGCCTACGACAGCGGCGAGCCGATGAAGACGTTCTTCATCGTCAAGGGCCCGCTCATCTGGCTGGACGAGGAAGGCAACCCGCAGGGCCACTTCGACGTGCACGACTACATCGCGATGTGCCGTGAGCACTACGAGAAGGTCGGCATCGGGGCCGAGTACGTCAACTCCCTCTTCCGCTGATCTCGCCATGAACGACAACACCGACCGGCAGGCCGCCCGGTATGAGAACCGGCTGCTCCTCATCCTGTTCCTGGCATTCGGCTTCGTCTTCTTCGACCGCCAGGCGCTCGCCTTCCTCGCCCCCTACATCGACGCCGACATCGGCCTGACCAACGCACAGCTCGGCACGCTGTCCGGCGTGCTCGCGCTGACCTGGGCCGTTGCCGGAATGGTCGCCGGTCGGTTGTCGGACCGCATCGGCCGCCGCAAGCCCATTCTGATCGTGGCGGTCGTGCTCTTCTCGCTGTTCTCCTCGGTCTCCGGCCTGATGGCCGGCTTCGCCGGGCTGCTCGCCGCCCGCGCCCTGATGGGCGCGTCGGAGGGCGCGGTGCTGCCGATGGCGCAGTCGCTGATGGCCGAGGCGTCGCGGGAGAACCGCAGGGGCCTGAACATGGGCCTCGTCCAGGGCTCCTCCGCGGGCCTGCTCGGCGGCATCCTGGCGCCGATCGTCGTGGTCTGGCTGGCCGAGTCGTACGGCTGGCGCACGGCGTTCTACGTCACGATCATCCCCGGCCTGCTGATCGCGGCGTGGATCGCCAAGTCCGTCAAGGAACGCCCTCCGGTGCGGAGGCAGGAGACGGCCGGCGAGCCCGCGCCGCCCAAGACGCCGCTGAGCGAAGTGATCAAGCTGCGCAACGTCGTGCTGTGCATGCTGATCGCCTGCTGCTACCTGACCTGGTTCATCATCCTGATCACGTTCACGCCGAGCTACCTGACCCAGGTCAAGGGGTTCGAGCCGGGCGCGATGAGCGGTGTGATGACCTGTCTCGGCGTGGCCTGGGTGCTGTGGGGCTTCCTCACGCCCGGCATCTCCGACCGGATCGGGCGCAAGCCCGCGCTGATCGGGTTCAGCTGCCTGGCCGTGCTGTGCCCGTTCGCGCTCGTCTTCGTGGACAACCCGGTGCTGCTGGGCGCCCTGATGGTGCTCACCTACACCGGTCTGGGCTGCTTCACGCTCTTCATGGCGACCATCCCGGCCGAGACGGTGCCGCGCGGCGCGCTCGCCACCGCGCTCGGCCTGATCATGGGCGTGGGCGAGCTGGCCGGCGGCTTCCTGGCCCCGGTGATCGCGGGCTGGGCCTCCGACCAGTGGGGCCTGTCCACCGCGATGTTCATCGCTGCGGGCGGTGCGGTGCTGGTGGTCGCGCTGTCGTTCGGGCTGCGTGAGACGGCTCCCGCCGTACTGCGCCGCCGGTCACTCGGCGTCCAGGCGACGGTGGAGGCGTGATGCGTGCGGCCGTCTGGCATGGAGCGAGGGACGTGCGGATCACCGACGTGGAGGTGCGCGCCCCCGGTCCGGGGGAGGCGACCATCGCGGTGGCCTACTGCGGGATCTGCGGCAGTGATCTGCACGAGTACGCCGACGGGCCGCACGCCATCCCGGTCGGCGAACCGCACCCGGAGTCGGGGGTCGCCGCCCCGCTGATCCTCGGGCACGAGTTCTGCGGGGTGGTCACCGCCGTCGGGCGGGCCGTCCCCGGGCTCTCGCCGGGGGACCGGGTCGCGGTCGAGCCGCACTATCGGTGCGGGATGTGCCCGAGGTGCGCCGAGGGCGAGTACAACCTGTGCCGGCACTTCGGGTTCGCCGGGCTGATGGGGCACGGCGGGCTGGCCGAGTGGGCCACCCTGCCCGCCTACATGCTGCACCGGCTGCCCGAGTCCGTGTCACTGGAGCAGGCGGCCGTGTTCGAGCCCGCCGCGGTGGCGCTGCACGCCTTGCGGCGTGCCGCGATCCGGCCGGGCGAGACCGTCACGGTGCTCGGGCTCGGCCCGATCGGCCTGCTCATCGTCATGCTGGCGGCCAAGTACGGCGTGGCCCGCCGGATCGTGGCCGCCGACATCCGCCCGTCCAGGCTCAAGCTCGCGCGCGAGCTGGGCGCCACCGAGGTCGTCGACGTGCGCGAGGCGGAGTCCGCCGCGGACGCGCTGCGGGTGGCGGCCGGGCCGGGCGGCGAGGGCGCCGACGTGACCTTCGAGGTCGTGGGGTCGGAGGCGACGTTGCGCACCTGCCTGGGCGCGACGAGGCGCGGCGGGCGGGTGATGCTCGTGGGGCTCGCCCAGACCGTGAGCCTGGACGCCTTCGCCCTGGTGAACAACGAGCAGTCGATCATCACCACCGTCGGCTACCGCGACGTCTACCCCGAGCTGATCCGCCTGGTGGCGGAGGAGGGCGTGGACCTCGCCGCGGTCGTCACCTCGACGATTCCGCTGGCCGACGTGGTGGAACGCGGCTTCGAGGCGCTCCTCGACGGCCGCGGCGACGAGATCAAGGTCCTGGTGCGGCCGGGAAGAGGAGCACGATGACCGGGACGTCCACGGCGGGCGCCTTCCGCCCGGACCTGCTGGCCGGCCGGAGCGCGGTGGTCACCGGAGGCACCTCCGGCATCGGGGCGGCGACCGCGACCCTGCTGGCCGAGCTGGGGGCCCGGGTCCTCGCGCTCGGCCTGACGCCCCGCGACCCGGGCGAGTTGCCGGCGCACGAGGCCGTCACGGTCGCCGAGCAGGACGTCACCGACCGGGCGGCGCTGACCCGGCTCGTCGCGGACCACGCGGCAGGGCCGGGCATCGACCTCCTGGTCAACTGCGCGGGCGTCAGCCTGGACCGCGACGAGTACGACCTGTCCTCCTGGGCGCGGGTCATCGAGGTCAACCTGACCGCCGTGATGGTCGCCTGCCAGGCGGCGCGCGGCGGGCTGGCCGAACGCGGCGGGTCGATCGTGAACGTCTCCTCGATGTTCGCATTCGCCGGCAGCCGGGACCGTCCCGCCTACAGCGCGAGCAAGGGCGGTGTGTCGCAACTCACTCGTTCGCTGGCCGCCGAGTACGCGGCCGACGGCATCCGGGTCAACGCCGTCGCGCCGGGGTTCGTGGTCACGCCGCTGGCCAGGGGCCTGCTGGACGATCCGGTGGCGTCGGCGGCGGTGCGCGCCCGCATCCCGGTGGACCGCTACGGCGAGCCCAGGGAGGTGGCCTCGGTAATCGCGTTCCTGTGCTCGCCGGGAGCTTCATATGTTAATGGCGCAGTTATACCGGTAGATGGTGGATATCTGGCTGTTTAAGGGTTATGTTGCGCTGTCACCTGCCATGCCCTGTAACGAGGGAGGATGTCGAGATGGCGGTCGCCGTGATCTCTCGGGCCACCACCGAGACCGTCGAGCCCACCGAGCGCATCGGGTTCTGGGAGGACTACAACCGCAAGGCCCTCGTCGGCCTGTCGTGCACGTCGTACTCCGACCGGGGCCTGCTCGCCAGGCAGACCAACTTCCAGGTGGACGGCGTCCGGCTCGCCGAGATCGCCGGCAACGCCCACGTGGTGGAGCGCACCCCGCAGAAGGCCAGATCCGCGCCCAAGGACTCGGTGTTCGCCACCCTGCTGCTCAAGGGGGAGGCGGTGTTCCTGCACGAGCACGGGTGTCTGGCGGTCAACCCGGGGGACCTGGTGGTGTACGACACACGCCGGCCGTACCTGTTCGGGTTCTCCTCCGACATGCGGCAGATCCTGGTGGACATCCCGCGTGAGGTGTTCGCCAGGACCTGCCTGGCCGGGAACATGCCCGCGCCGATGCACTTCGGCCGCGGCGCGGCCCACGAGGGCACACTCCTGTCGGCGCTGCGCGCGCTGCTGGGCGGCGTGCTCACCCCGCACGGCGCCGCCTCCCCGCCGGTACCGCTGCCGGGGGCGGGCGGCCTGCGCCCGGGCGGCGCGGACGCGATCCTGGACCTGATCCGCCTGCTCGCCCTCGACCGTGCGGGCGACGGCGCGATCGCCACCGGCCTGCTCAGCCAGTTGATCATCGCCGAGGACTACATCGAGCGCCACCTGCACGACCCCTGCCTGACGGCCGGGCGAGTCGCGTCGGTCATGGGCATCTCGGCCCGCCACCTCAGCCGGGTCTTCGAGCCCTCGGGCACCACGCCCTCGCGGTTCATCCTGCAGCGCCGCCTGGAACGGGCCCGCCACCAGCTCGCCGACTCCGCCGCCCGCGAGCTGACCATCGCCGACATCGCCTACCGCTTGGGCTTCTCCAGCCAGGCCCACTTCGCCAGGGTCTTTCGCGCCCAGTTCGGGCGGACACCCAGTGAGGAGCGCTCGGCGGGAGCCGGCGCGTGACCGGCGTGGACCGGGCGCGCGCCGCCGCCGAACGGGCCGCCGACCACCCCGCCCTGGATCGCGCCGCCCGCGCCGGGCTGGCCTGCCGGGGCGTCCTCTACGCGCTGATCGGCGTCCTGGCGCTGCGCATCGCCTTCGGCGACGGGGAACAGGAGGCCGACAAGGGAGGCGCGATCTCCGCCGTGGCGGGGCTGCCGCTGGGCTCGGTGCTGCTGTGGGCCATGGTCGCCGGATTCGCGGGCCTCGGCGTGTGGCAGGCGTCGGAGGCGCTGGTGGGGCGGGGGGAGACCACCGAACGGGTCAAGTCCGCCGGGCGGGTCGTCATCTACGTCTTCGTCGTCACCACACTGCTGAGCATGCTCCTGGCCGGGAAGACGACCTCAGAGGACCAGAAGTCCCGTGACCTGGCGGGGTTCCTCCTCGACCTGCCGGGTGGCCCGTTCATCGTCGGCGCCGTGGGCGTCGGCGTCATCGCCATGGGTGTGTACTGGCTTCACGCCGGCCTCACCCGGCGGTTCCACCGCGAGCTGGAGCGCGGCAGGATGTCCGGCCGCGCCCGCTCCATCATGGAGAAGCTCGGCATCGCCGGGCACGTCGCGCGCGGCATGATCGCCGGCGCCGCCGGGTACTTCGTCGTGCGGGCCGCGTTCGAGCACGATCCTGGCGACGCCAAGGGCATCGACGCCACCCTGCGCTCTTTCGCCGACACACCGGCGGGCCCCTGGCTGCTCGCCGTCGTCGCCTCCGGCCTGGTGCTGTTCGCGCTCTACTGCCTCGGAGAGGTCCGCTGGCGCCGCACCTGAGCGCGCGAACGTAAAATCGAGACATGCGCAGGCCCGTGTTCGCAGGGGAATACGTTAACCGGGCCTGACGGAGACTTGCCTGGTCAGAGGCGGTCGCCTACCGTTGTTGACGTAATCGGAAACGCGGGACCAACTCCGTTCCGCGCGGCCCCCAGGGCCGGGGATTCCCTTCATCAGGTGAACCAAGAGCCACGCCGTCGTGGCCCGCCGGGCGCTCTCTCCGCCCGCCGCCCCGCCCTCGTCCGAGTCCACCGCGGGCATCCCGCGCGCGGGCCTGTCGCGTGGCCCCGGCCTATCCCCTCTGGCCGGGGCCCCCAGGCTCCAGCGTGAGAAAGTCACAGCCGGTTGCCGGTGCCCCATGTTCCCCTGGAGTAGCAGCATGCCCCGTAACATCACCGCACGTCTCGGTACGACCCTGCGCACCACCACCGTGGCCGGCCTGCTGGCCGCCGTCACCGCCACCACGGGCGCCGCCCTCGCGGCGGGCCAGGCGCACGCGGCCACCGGCCCGGACAAGGCCAGGACCGCCCCCGCCGCCGCCCAGGTCCAGCCCGCGGCGCTCACCTACGGCCAGGACGTCTCGGCCTACCAGGCCGAGCACGACTGGAACGCGAGCCCCGCCGGGTTCGGCATCGTCAAGGCCACCGAGGGCCTGACCTTCAAGGACGGCTCGTTCGCCCGCCACTGGGGCGAGCTGAACAAGAAGGGCATCGTGCGCGGCGCCTACCACTACGGTCACCCCGGCAACGCCCCCGTCGCCGAGGCCGAGCACTTCCTGTCCGTGGTGAACGGACAGCCGGGCAAGGCCGGCGACCTGATGGTTCTGGACCTTGAGACGACGGACGGCAAGTCCGCGGCCGAGGTCAACGCCTGGGCCAAGAGCTGGCTGTCGCACGTGAAGACCAAGACCGGTGTCGCCCCGATGTTCTACAGCGGCTGGGACTTCGCCGACACCCACGGCGCGGGCCTCTCCGAGTACCCCCTGTGGGTGGCCCACTACGGCAAGGCCCAGGGCGCCGTGAAGCCCCCGGCCGACTGGAAGACCTGGACCATCCACCAGTACTCCGACAAGCCGATCGACCAGAACGTCTCCAACCTGACCCCCGACCGGCTCCGTTCCCTCGGCCGCCCGGCCGCCTGACGAACGGTCAGGCGAACACGACGCCCGCCCGCGCGCCCTCGCGCGGGCGGGCGTTCGCGTGTTCCGGCAAATCCGCCAACTCATCGGTGAAGCTCTCATATCCGTATCTGCCCAGGGCTTTGGGCATTGCCATGCCTTCGCGGCTCGGCACGGCGCAAAGTTTGCCGGTCCTTGGTGTGCCGATCCCGCGTGACCGCCCACGGCATCACCACCATGAGATCCGTCCCACAGCACTTCGGTGAGGAGAATTCTCATGATCAAACGCGTGATGCTGGTGCTCGCGGCCCCGGTGATGTTCGGCGCCGCCCTGGTCACCGCGACCCCGGCGGCGGCCACCGTGCCCGACGCCCCGATCGAGTGCCGACTGGAGCCGGTGCGCAACGGCCGCGCCTCGCTCGTCCAGTGCCGCGAGCACGGGGCCTACGTGCACTGGGTGCAGTGCAAGCAGTACGGCAGCAGGGCCACCGAGGACATCGTCAGGGAGTTCGTCGGCACCCGCAGCGTGATCTCCTGCGAGCCGGGCAGCCGCGTGGTGTCCCACTCCATCGGCGGCTGAGGCCCCTGAGGCGTGCAGGCGCCGCCTCCCGCACGGCCATTGCGGGAGGCGGCGCCTTCGTGTGTCAGGGAGGCGAGCCCGCCGGCCGCCACATCGGCCAGAACGGCGTGCCGTCCGGCAGGTGGAACGGCGCGCGGGGCAGATAGCCATGGCGGCAGTAAAGGCTCCTGCTGCGCAGGCCGCTGGCCTCCAGGTAGGCGGGCACGCGCGGATCGAGCCGCGCGTGGTGATGCCGCAGCAGCGTGCTGCCCAGCCCCCGGTTCTGCCAAGAGGGGTGGACGGCCAGGAACGCCAGATGGTGGTAGGGCTCGGCGGGATGATGCTTCTCGAACAGGGTGTCCAGGACGCGGAAGCGTTCGGTCCACTCGCCGCACGCGGCAACCAGGCGGCGGTCGTAGTCAGGCGGCTCCGGGAGGGGCACCGTGTGCGGGAACCACACGGCGGTCGCGGCGATGCCGGGGCCGTCCCTGATGACGTCGATCTCCCCGTGGTGCAGCGCGTGGTCCACGAAGATCCGGAAGTTGGCCGTCATGACGTCGTGGCGGGCCGTGGGCGGCGGCACCAGGAAGGCCGTCGCCGCCAGCGGCGCGAACGCGGTGGCGATCAGGTCCGCGACGTGCCCGGCCTCCGTCTCGGCGGCCCCCCGGACGGCGGGCGTCATCGCCGGCCGCCATGGGCCGAGGGCGTCGCGGTGACGGCCCTGGCGCCCATGCCGATCCGCTCGTAGACCGCCGGCCGCCCGCTGCGCAGGACCAGCGCCCAGAGCAGCCCGAGGACCACGGCCACCGCGTATATCGAGGGCAGGATCCACCGCAGCGGCGACTCGGGCGGCACGCCCAGCAGCGTCGAGAAGTTGGCCAGCGCCAGGATCACCATCGTGGCGAGCGCGAACGTGGCGATCACCGGGGCGACCACGCGCCGCCAGCGGCTCTCCGCGCCGGGATCGCGGGCGAAGTACGCGATGACCGAGACGGACGTGGCCGTGATCAGCAGCAGGATGCCGAAGCCGCCGAAGGTGCCGCCGTAGAAGAACAGGTTGACCAGCGGGTCCAGGCCCAGCGAGGCGAAGATCACGATCACGATGACGCCGAGCGCGCTCTGCGTGAGCGAGCCGACTTTCGGCGCCCCGGTGCGCGGCCCGGTGCGCCCGAACGCGCCCGGCAGCACCCGCTCGCGCCCGAGCGCGAAGAAGTACCGCGCGGTGGTGTTGTGGAAGGAGATCATCGCGGCGAGCAGGCTGGTCACGAACAGCACCCGGGCGATCTCCACCACCGTGCCGCCCAGGTGCCCCTCGGCCAGAATGAAGATCGTCTCGGCCTGGCCTTCGCGGGCGAGCCGCACCACGTCGCCCGGCCCGGCGGCCACGGTGAGCGCCCAGGACGACAGCGCGTACAGCACGGCGATGATGCCCACGGACGCGTACGTCGCGGCCGGGACGGTACGCCGGGGGTCGCGGCTCTCCTCGGAGAACACCACGGAGGACTCGAAGCCCACGAAGCCGGTGGTGGCGATGACCAGCAGCGCGCCCGCGCCGGGGGCGAGCAGCTCGCCCGGCGACAGCGCCGCCATGGAGATCGCGCCGCCCGCGGGGTTGAGCAGGTCGGCGGCGTCGAACAGCAGGATGACCGCGACCTCGGCGGTGAGCAGCACAGCGAGCAGCCGGCCGTTCACGTCCACCCGCATCAGCCCGAGTACGGCCACCAGCAGCCAGGACACCAGGGCGAGCACCCACCAGGGCACGGACAGCCCGGCCCACTGCTGCACCAGCGGGACCGTCGCCGCCCCGAACGCGCCGTACAGGCCGACCTGGAGGGCGTTGTAGGCGATCAGCGCGATCCAGGCCGCCGCGATGCCCGACGGACGTCCCAGCCCGCGCGTCACATACGCGTAGAAGGCCCCGGCGTTGGCGATGCGCCGTCCCATCGCCACATAACCGACGGAGAACAGCGCCAGGACGGCGCCGACCGCGAGGAACGCGATGGGCAGGCCGGTGATGCCGGTCACGGCGTACGCCGTGGTGACCACACCGGCCACGACGGTGAGCGGCGCGGCCGCGGACAGTACGAAGTAGACGACCGAGGGCGCGCCGAGGCGGTCGGCGGCGAGGGCTCCCTCGATCGCGTCCGGCCCCGAGCCGGATTGCTGGGTGAGCATCGCGTTCCCTTCTGGGCGTGTCCCCGGGAGGGCGGAGACTGCCGGATATGTGATCTCAGCCGCGGTACGCGAGTACCGCGTCGCCGACCGCCGCGTGCACGTGCCGGGTCAGGTCGGTGAGCTGGGGGGGAGTGGCGGCCAGCACCGCCGTCAGGTAGCGGCGCGCGGTGGACCGCTCGGCCGGATCGGGCACCACGGTCTCCAGCAGGCCGCAGGCGTCCACCAGCGCCGCCATGGCCATGTCCGACGGCGTCATCCGCCGCCCCTTGACCAGCGCCGACTGCAACCGGATGGTGGGCCAGGTGGCCTTCCCGAAGTCGCGCGAGTAGTACCGGCCGCGCCTGCGCCACGGCGCCCTGGGCGGCTCGTGTTCCACCAGGCCGCTCCTGATCAGGCGCTCGGCGACGCTGGGCACGGCGTCGCGGGCCAGGTAGGCCAGCCAGGTGCGCACGTCGGTGTGCTGCGGGGCCTCCCTGATCTCGGCGAGGACCCCGTCGGAGAGGCGGTCGGCCACGTGGTGGCGCGCCGTGGGCGCCAGGGTCGGGCCGTGCACCGTGAGCCGGTTCTGCAGGACCAGTTCGCCGATCAGCCCGCCCGCCAGCCCGAGACCGATGGCCTGGGCGCTCAGCCGGGGTTTGCCTGACCGGGTGGTGTCCCACGCGATCAGGAAGAATTCGTCAGCGAGCATACGCGTCACCTCGGGGGAGAGCCCGCAAGAGGTTCAGTGCAGTCACTATTCGCCCTTAACGGAGAACCGGTTTGCGGAGGTTTACCGCGGCGGATTTGTTCGGCGGCGCGGAATGACTTGTATCAAAGATCTCGGTCGCCGGGCTAGCCCTTGAGTTCGATGAATTCCAGGAAATGACGATATTTACAGCTAAACGCAGGTTCTCTGTCTGATGTGGTGAGACGGGTCCTGGTGTGGTGACCAGGCCGTTCGGGTGGCCGGGCTGGACGCGGGGCGTGATTCCGGGGCGCGCGGCGGGCTCATCCGGGAGGCCCGGGCGCACCGGGCGTAGTGGTTTCGACACAATGGGCCGTCAACGCACCGGTGGCGCGATGTTATGCAATGGCGTTATGGGAAATCGGGTATTAACGCGAGCATGATCGCGGTATAGCGTCGGGGGCTCAGGATCCCCTTCTAGGAGGCGCATACCGTGCGAATCCGGTTCCTGGCCGCGTTGACATCACTGGTCGCCGCGGCCTCCCTCACCCTCCATGTTGCGCGACCGGCCGTAGGCGACGACCTGCTGGAACGCCTCAAGGCCATTCCGGGGCTGACGGTGGTGTCGGAGACCCAGCCGCCGGGATACCGGTTCTTCGTGCTCAGCTACACCCAGCCCGCCGACCACAGGCGTCCCAAGGGCGCGACCTTCCAGCAGCGGCTCACCCTGCTGCACCGGTCGGTGGACGCGCCGGTCGTCCTCTACACCGGCGGCTACGGCCTGGCGGCGAACCCGGTGCCCAGCCGTACCGAGCCGACCGCTCTGACCGGCGGCAACCAGGTCTCCGTCGAGCACCGGTTCTTCCGCTCCTCTCGGCCCGCGCCCGCCGACTGGCGCGACCTGCGGATCTGGCAGGAGGCCACCGACGAGCACCGGATCGTCCAGGCGCTCAAGACGATCTACGACGGCAACTGGATCCAGACCGGCGCGAGCAAGGGCGGCATGACGTCGGTGTACCACCGGCGCTTCTACCCGGGCGACGTGGACGGCGTGGTCGCCTACGTGGCGCCGAACGACCGGGTCAACCCGCGGGACCGCGCCTACGACCGGTTCTTCGCCACGGTCGGCGACCAGGCGTGCCGTACCGCCCTAGAGGACGTGCAGCGGGAGGCGCTCAAGCGGCGCGCCCGCCTGGTGCCCATGCTGGAGGCCGCCGCCGCGCGCGACGGCAGCACGTTCACCGCCACCCTCGGCACCGCCGACCGGTCGTTCGAGATGACCGTCCTGGACACGGCCTGGGCGTTCTGGCAGTTCATGTCGGCGGCGGACTGCCCGTCGGTGCCCAAGAAGACCGCCACGGACGAGGAGCTGTACGCCTGGATCGACGCCGTCGCGTCCTTCGCCTTCTACACGGACCAGGGCCTGGAGTACTACACGCCGTACTACTACCAGGCGGCCACCCAGCTCGGCTGGCCCGACCTCGCCTTCGAGCACCTGCGCGGCCTCACCAGGTACCGGGGCCTCTACCAGCCCAACTCGGTGATCCCCGCGGAGCTGCGCTCCCGGCACGACCCGGCGCCGATGCTGGACGTCGACCACTGGGTCCGCACCGGGTCCGAGCGGATGCTGTTCATCTACGGGGAGAACGACCCGTGGGGCGCCGAGCGCTTCGCCCCCAGCCGCAGGGACTCCGCGCTGTACGTCGCCCCCGGCTCCAACCACGGGGCGAACATCTCGCGGCTGGCCGAGGCCGACCGGGCGCGGGCGACGGCCACCCTGCTGCGCTGGGCGGGCGTTCCCGACACCAGGGGCATCGAGCGGTCGCCCGGCCTGCCCGACGACGACATGCTGCCGGACCGCCGGACCCGCTGAGGCGGGTCACCCGGCGGCGTGGAAGGTCAGCTCCGGCGAGAGCAGCGCCGTGCCGCCGGGACCGTCGCCCAGGTGGAAGCGCGCCGTGATGGTCCGCGCGGCCACGTCGTGGACGGTGCGCCACAGCGTGCGCGAGGGCTCGTCGGCGAAGGCCGGTACGGCGACGGCGTCCAGCGCCCCGCTCAGGTCGCCTGGCGACATCGGCAGCCGTGCGGTTCGCCGGGCGAGCCTGCGGAAGCGGGCGAACGTGCCGGCTGTCTCGGGTGTGCCGGGAGGCAGATCCGACGCGCGCGGATACCGGTGCAGCGGATGGTTGGTGAGGCGGAGCGGTTCGCCGGGCGCCTGGACGAGGTGCTCGGCGCCGTCCGCCCCGCGTTCCCAGACGAACGCCTGCCCCGAGGCGTCGGCGACCAGGTAGTGGCACGGCACGCCGTGGTCGTACTGCTTGGCGCCGAGCAGCGCCTGTGTGGCCTGCTCGACGTTCTCGCAGGTGTCGAGCAGGAAGCGGGGCACCTGCGTGACGCTGAGCCCGGCCTGCGGGCGGCGCGGCGCGGGGGAGGGCGCGCCCCGGGTCACGTCGCCGGGCAGCAGGATCACGGCCAGGCCCCGCTCGTTGACGCCCTCGGTGCAGCCGTCCAGCTCGGACATCGTGATCACGGCGCTGGCCAGGCCGTCGTCGGGGACGGTCGTGATGACGTACGGCTGGACCGCGGTCCCGCCCGGGACGGCGCGGTCGTGGTTGCCCGCGAGCCTGCCCCGCCCGTCGGTGCTCCGCCCCGGCGGGCACCAGACCGCCGAGCAGCCGGGGTCCACCGGCAGGGCGCGGATGCCGTCCAGCGCGGCGGTGTCGTCGTCGGGGGCGAGCCCGAAGGCGGCGGCCACCCCCGACATCCGGGCGTGCTGTTGCGGCCAGTTGCGCTCGAACCAGGTCCACCGCGCCCGGTTGACCACGGGATCCACCATGGCGGGCACCCAGTCGGCCGCCATCCGGGCCTCGTCGGCGAGCGCCCGGCCGATCGCGATGTCGTCGCCCCGCACGACGAGGTGGCGGACCGTCATGAACGAATGGCGGCCACCGGCCACGATGGAGATCCGATTCATGCCGCCGAGCCTCGCCCGCCCCGCTGACCGCCCGCGCACCGCCCGCTGACGGCCCCGGCGCGTCGTGCCGGGCCGCGCCGGCCGCGCTCGGGTCTAATCGGCGGAGGGGGATTCCATGACGAGACGGACGATCGACGACGTGCTGGCCGCCGCCAGAGCACGGCTGTCCAGGCTGACGCCGGAAGAGGCGGCGGCGGCGATGACGCGGGGCGGCCTGCTGGTCGACACCCGCCCGGCCGGGCAGCGCGAGGAGGGCGGCGAGGTGCCGGGCGCGGTGGTCATCGACCGCAACGTCCTGGAATGGCGTCTCGACCCCGCCTCGCCCCATCGGCTGCCCGTGGCCCGCGACCACGCCCTGCGGATCATCGTGATGTGCCGCCAGGGCTACAGCTCCAGCCTGGCCGCCGCGTCGCTGCAGGACCTCGGCCTGCGCCACGCCACGGACATGACGGGCGGTTTCGACGCCTGGGCTGCGGCGGGCCTGCCGGTGCGTCGCCCGCGCTGAGCCCGAGGGCTCAGTCGAAGGTGCGGCGGAGGCGCTTGAGGTCGGAGTGGCGCTTCTTGGCGGCGATCCGGCGTTCGACGGAGGCGCGGCCGGGCTTGGTGGCGCGGCGGGCCTTGGGCGGTGGCGCGGTCGCGTCGAGGAGCATCCGGGCCAGGCGGTCGCGCGCGGCCTCGCGGTTGCGCAGCTGGGAGCGGTACTCGGAGGCGGCGATCGTCACGACCCCGTCGCACAGGCGCGGGCCGAGGCGTTCCAGGGCGCGGGACTTCATCGCGTGCGGGATGGCGCGCGTGGCCGCGAGGTCGAAGGTGAGCTCGACACGGCTGTCCGTGGTGTTGACGCCCTGTCCTCCCGGGCCTGAGGAGCGCGAGAAGCGCCAGCGCAGCTCGGCCTCCGGGATGACGACCGAGGCGCGTACGGCGAGCGGGCCGGACATGATCCGCGGCTCCTTCCATGGACGGTGTGGGTTCGGGCCGATAAGCAGCTTACCCATGACCCCTGATGGGTGATCAAATGGTTAAGTTCGCTCACTTGTGGTCGCGGCCGGAGTCCGGCATCGTATCGGCTGGCTTGCTAACCGTATAATTCTTGACTTTTGTGGCCGAAGATTTCACGGCCCAGGATTTCACGGGAGGAAGCGTCGTGGCCGTGATCGTCGGAGTGCACGGAATCGGGAAGTACCACTACTACGCGGACGCCGGAAACTCCGCGGCCAAGGCCGCGGAGGCGATTCGCGGCAAATGGAACGGATATCTGCACTCCGGTCTGACCGGAGGCGGGAGGCACTCCGGCCAGAGCTACATAACCGAGATGGCCTACTACGCCCATCACCTCGCCCCGCCGCCGGGGCGCGAGCCCGTCTCGCGGCGGGCGCGCGCGGCCCAGGTCATGGACGCCGAGGCCCAGCGGGTCTTCTTCGACTGGGCGACCCAGCTCGAAGGGGTCAGGGAGGCGGCGGGAGAGTCGCTGACGGGCGCGCTGAAACGGGCCACCGAGTGGCTGCTCGGCCGCCTGGAGGAACGCGCCGTGTCCTTCGCCACCATGTTCTGCCCGGAGGTGGCGGTCTACCTGGAGAGCGTGGCCAGCCCGGCCCGCGCGCGGGCCCGCGAGGCGGTGGCCGAGACCATCCGCCGCAACCGCCCCAAGGTGGTGATCGCCCACTCGCTGGGCAGCGTGGTCACCTACGAGACCCTGCACGCCTACCCCGACCTGCGGGTGGACCTGCTGATCACGCTCGGCAGCCCGCTGGGCATGCGAAACGTGGTCTTCGAGCGCCTGATGCCCGCTCCGGCGGGCGGCTGGGGCGTGCGTCCGAAGGGCGTGCGGCGCTGGGTGAACATCGCCGACAAGGACGACATCGCCGCCATCCCGCCCGCGTTACGCGGCTGCTTCACCGGGGTCGATCACGACGGTCTCGTCAACCTCGACTGGATCGACTTTCACACGGTCCGGAAGTACCTCGGCTGCGGGGCGCTGAACCCCTTCCTGGGGCCGTACCTGTAAACCGATCCGACAGCGTCGGTCCGGGCCGCTAGGGTGATTCCCCATCGTCGTTGAACGAGGGGAATCGGGTGGAAAGCGCCTTTCAAGTAGACCTGCGGGGAGTTGTAGACCTGCTGAGCAGGCACCTTTACTCCAGCCCCCGGGTCTACGTCCGCGAGCTGCTGCAGAACGCCGTCGACGCGATCACCGCGCGCCAGGCCGCGGACCCCGGGGCCCCGGCCCGAATCGACCTGGAAATCGCCCCAGGCGGGCCGCTGCGCGTCCACGACACCGGCATCGGGCTCACCGAGCAGGAGGTCCACACCCTGCTCGCCACGATCGGCCGTTCCTCCAAGCGCGACGAGCTGGGCTTCGCCCGGCACGAGTTCCTCGGCCAGTTCGGCATCGGCCTGCTGTCCGGCTTCCTGGTCGCCGACGCGATCGAGGTGGTGACCCGCTCGGCCACCGGAGGCCCCACCGTCCGCTGGACCGGCTTCGCCGACGGCCGCTACCGCGTCGAGCAGGCCTCCGAGGAGCGGGCCGAGCCCGGCACCACCGTGACCCTGAGCCCGCGCGCCGACGCCGGGGAATGGGTCGGCGAGCGCACGGTCACCGAACTGGCCACCCTGTACGGCTCGCTGCTGCCCGTCGAGGTCCACGTCGCCGGACGGCGGATCAGCGGCGACGGCCCGCCCTGGACCGCCCGCCACGCCACCCCCGACGCGCGCCGCGCCGCGCTGACCGCCTACGGCGCGGAGGCCTTCGGCTTCTCCGCCTTCGACGTGGTCGATCTGAACGTGCCGGAGGCCGGGCTCACGGGCGTCGCGTTCATCCTGCCCACCCCCGCCAACCCGGCCGTGCGCTCCTCCCACCGGGTCTACCTCAAGCGGATGCTGCTCGCCGAGGGCACCGAGGGCCTGCTGCCCGAATGGGCCTTCTTCGCCCGCTGCGTCGTGGACGCCGGCGAACTGCGCCCGACCGCCAGCCGCGAGGCGCTCTACGACGACGACCTCCTTGAGCACACGCGCGACGCCCTCGGCACCAGCCTGCGCGCCTGGCTGGTCACCCTGGCCGAGACCGACCCGGCCCGGCTGCGCGCCTTCCTGCGCCTGCACCACCTCGGGGTCAAGGCGCTGGCCCTGCACGACGACGACATGCTCCGCCTGGTGGACCGCTGGCTGGAGTTCGAGACCAGCGACGGGCCGATGACCCTGGCCCAGTTCCGCGTGCGCCACCCGCAGGGCCGCTACACCTCGGGGGTCGACGAGTTCCGCCAGCTCTCCGGCGTCGCGGGCGCCCAGGGCGTCGGCCTGGTCAACGCCGGATACGTCTACGACAGCGAGATCCTGTCGCGCCTGCCCAGGCTCGACCCGGAGATCCGGCTGCGCCCGCTCGACCCCGCCGAGCTGGCCACCCGGCTCGCCCCCGTCGACCCGCACACCGAGCTGTCCGCCCGCCCCTTCCTGGTGGCCGCCGCCGGTGCGCTGGACGCGCTCGGCTGCGAGGTCGTGCTGCGCGAGTTCGACCCCGCCTCGCTGCCCGCGCTCTACCTGACCAGCAGGGCCGCCCAGCACCAGGCCGAGCTGCGCGAGGCCCGTGAGGACAGCGACGGACTGTGGGCCGACGTGCTCGGCGCGATCGAGAACGTGGTCGCCGCCGACCGCCCCCGGCTGGTCCTGAACCACCGCAACCCGCTGGTGCGGCGGATCGTCACGCTCCCCGACGCCTCACTCGCCGCCACCGCGGTCGAGGCGTTGTACGGCATGGCGCTGCTGCACGGCCGTCATCCGCTCAGGGCGGCGGACACGGCCTCGCTCAACCGATCGTTCCTGGGCCTGCTCGACTGGGCCGTCCTCGGCAAGGAGTAGAAGGGAGCAGGCGTGGCCGTCGAAGACAGCGAGGTGCTCGCGCTGATCAAGCGCGCGACCGACATGCCGTACGGGCAGGCCAAGACGGTGCTGCTGGAGCGGGCGCTGGCGCTGGCCGAGGGGGCCCGTGCGCGTGACGTCGTCTTCCAGGTGCGGCTGAGCCTCACCGAGGCGTACCAGTACGGCGCGGAACCGGCCAAGAGCTTCACCACCTTCAGCCGCTGCCTGGCCGAGTACGACGCCGAGCCCGGCAGGTTCGGCGAGTGGGAGACCTACAACCTGCTCTGGCAGTTCAAGTGGATCATCAGCGACATGACCCGCTTCCCCGAGATCCCGCTGCGCCGCGCCCAGGACGCCCTGGCCGAGATGGAGCGCCGCTACCAGGAGTCGGGGTTCGGCCTGCACGCCGTGTACGCCCAGCGGTGCTACCTGGCCCAGCACATCGGCGACCAGGCGGCGGCCGACGAGTGGTTCCACCGGTGGGTGACCACGCCCCGCGACGCGCTGTCGGACTGTGAGGGCTGCGACCCCAGCGGCAAGGTGTGGCACCTGGCGTGGATGGGACGCGACGAGGAGGCCGTCGAACTGGCCGCGCCCGTCGTCGCGGGCGACCTGACCTGCCACGTCCAGCCGCAGGGCATCCTGACCAGGCTGCTGCTGCCGTACCTGCGCACCGAGCGTTTCGCGGAGGCGGTGGGCGCGCACCGCCGGGCCTACCGCATCGTCACCGGCGACGCCAACTACGTGGACGACTTCGGCGACCACATCGAGTTCTGCGCGCTGACCGGCAACGAGGCGCGCGGCCTGGAGATCCTGCAGCGGGAGTCGCCGCTGCTGGACCGCGCGGCGAGCCCGCGCGCCGCGATGCGCTTCGCCTCGGCGGCCGGGCTGCTGATGCGCAGGCTGGAGGAGATCGGCCACGGCGACGCCGTGGTGCGGCGGCCGGACGGCGACCTCACCGTGCACGAGCTGCGTCCTCGGATGGAGGCCACCGCACGCGACCTGGCGGCCAGGTTCGACGCCCGCAACGGCACGGCCGAGCAGTCGCGGCGGGTGGAGGAGACGCTCACCGCCGCGCCGATGATCGACCATCTGCCGCTCACCCCGCACGCGCGCCGCGTCACGGTGCCGCCGCCCGCGCCGCCGGCCGTCGCCGTACCGGAGCGGGCGACCCCCGGCGAACTGCTCGACCTCGCCGAACGGGCCTGGGACGAAGCCGACTTCGGCGCGGCGCTGGCCGCCTGGGGCCGCTTCGACGAGCTGTACGAGCAGGCCGGGCCCGAAGGCGTCACGGAGGTCGAGCGCGCCCGCCGCGCCGACGGCCGCGGCCTGGCGATGGTGCACGACGACCCGGCCGGTGCCGCAGCCGAGTGGGAGCGGGCCGCGCTCGCCTACGAGGCCGCAGGCGACGAGGTCCGGCGTCAGGTGGCCCTGGGCCGCCTGGCCCTGCTGCGCCTCACCCAGGACGAGGACGGCCACTGGATCGCCGTGGCCGAGGCGTCCGCCGCCCACCTGTCCGGCCACGGCACGCCCGCCCAGGCCACGGCGGCGGCCGGACGGCTCGCACAGGCCTACCGCCAGGCGGGCCGGGTGGACGACGCGATCAGCCTGCTCGAACGGCACACCGAGACCGCCCCCGACCCGGGCTGGCCCCTGCTGCGCCTGGCCGAGATCCTCGCCGAGGACCCGGCCAAGTGGACCATCGCCACCGCCACGGCCGCCCGCGCCCGCGAGGCCCTCCGCCCCTCCGGCGGTATCCGCCTGGCCACAGCCTGCCTCCTCCACGCCCGACTCCTCCGAGAGGGCGCCTACCACCCCACCGACCCCCCCAACGAGGAGCCCACCCCCACCATCGATCCCCGCCCCTTCGGCGCCCCCGGTGTTCTCGGCGATTCTGGCGATTCCCACAGCCCCGGTGAAGTCGCGGGTGAGGCCGATGGGGAGGGTGGGGCCTTCGCCAGGTCGGTCTTCGGGGAGCGGTTGGCGTCTGCCGTCTCCGCGTATGGGGAGGCGTTGGCGACCGCGCCTCGGGCCGATGTCGCGTTGCGGGCGTTCGCGCATGCGGGGCGGGGGGAGGCGTTGCTCGGTGTCGATCGTTCCGTTGAGGCGGCCGACGACTTGATCGAGGCCGTGGCCGCGCTGACCTCGATCGGGGCGACCGAGCAGGCCGCCGCCGTCCGCGTGGACCTCTGCCGGGCCTACCTGGCGATCGGCCGTCCCCTCGACGCCGCGGAGGCGGCCGAGGAGGCCCTGGCCATGCTGCCCGAGGGGCAGACCGACGAACGCCTCACCGCCCGGTGGGTGCGCGCCGACGCCCAGCGCGACCTCGCGGACGCGGGCGAGATGGGCGACCGCGAGGCGGCGCTGGCCGACTACGCCGCCGTGGAGGCGGAACTGCTGGCCAGGGGGCGGCGGATCGAGGCGGCCGGGGTGACCGAGGCGATCGGCCACGTGCTGATGGGGCTGAACCGGCACGAAGAGGCTGCCGAGGCCTATGCCAAGGCCGCTGCCGCCCACGAAGACGACCCGCTGAACGCCGCGCGCCTGCTGCGCCGCAAGGGCATGGCCGTCTACCAGATCGACGGCGCCGAGGAACGCGCGCTGGAGATCTTCGCCACGGCCCGCGCCGCGCTGGCCGGCCTGCCCACCGCGTATCCGGCCGTGGTGTGGGAGACGTGCCGGATCGGCTTCGAGGAGGCCAGGGCGCTGGACTGGCTGGGCAGGTGGGAGTCCGCGCTGCGGCGGTGCGCGGAGATCGCCGAGGGTTTCACCGCCATCGGCGCGGAGGACGCGGCCCGCGAGGCCGGTGAGCTGGCCGACCACATCCGGCTCCGGATGGCGGAGGAGCAAGAGGACGACGGCGAGTTCGACGAGTTCGATCAGCCGGACACGGAGGATTCCGGCGATTCCGGCGGCACGAACCGCACCTTCGCCTGACCGTGGCCGGATCGTCGTCCCTCGTTGGAGGTGGGTTCAGCGACGGCGGGTAATCCGATTGCCTGTGCAACCGCTGTTCACTTCACCTTGAAGCGCAGGTCACGGCCGGGCTATCCCGATCTTCTGCACTTGGGGTGTGGAGCGGAAACCGTCACGCAGAGTGTTCATGTCCGCGGCCGCCGCCGGAGCGGGCGGCCTGATCCTGCCCGTCGCGACCGGCGCTCCCGCCGCCGCGCGGTCCCGCGCCCTGGCGCGGGACCCGTTCACCCTCGGAGTCGCCTCGGGCGACCCGGCCCCCGACGGATTCGTGCTGTGGACCCGGCTGGCCCTCGACCCGCTCGGCGGGGACGGCCGGGGCGGCATGCCGTCTCGCGACGTGGAGGTCCGCTGGCAGGTGGCCGAGGACGAGCGGTTCGCCAAGGTGGTCCGCTCCGGCACCGAGACCGCGTCGCCCCGCGACGCGCACAGCGTGCACGTGGAACCGGTGGGGCTGCGGCCGGGCCGTGAGTACTTCTACCGGTTCCGGGTGGACGGGCACGTGTCGCGGACCGGCCGCACCCGGACGGCCCCCGCCGGGGAGTCCCCGCTCACCTTCGTGGTGGCCGCCTGCGCCCACTACGAGCACGGCTACTACACCGCCTATCGCAGGCTCGCCGAGCAGGACCCCGACCTGGTCGTTCACCTGGGCGACTACATGTACGAGTACGGCCCCGACGGTTACAAGGCCATCGAGGGCCGGGTGCGGCGGCACACCGAGGGCACCTGCCGGACCATCGCCGACTACCGGATGCGGCACGCGCAGTACAAGAGCGACGCCGATCTGCAGGAGGCGCACGCGGTCGCGCCGTGGCTGGTCGCCTTCGACGACCACGAGGTGGAGAACAACTGGGCGGGCAAGGTGTCGAGCACCGCCGATGCCGGGTTCGCCCGCCGCAAGGCCGACGCCTTCCGCGCCTACTACGAGAACATGCCGCTGCGCCGGACCAGCGTCACCGGGGGCGCGTCGATCCGCGTCCACCGCAGGGTGGAGTGGGGCCGCGCGGCCCGTTTCCACCTGCTCGACACCCGCCAGTTCCGCGACGACCAGGCCTGCGCCGACGGCCTGCGCTCCGGCTGCGACGAGCGCCTCGCCGGGGGCCGCACCCTGCTCGGCGACGACCAGCGCGCCTGGCTCCTGGACGGCCTGCGCCGCTCGCCCGCCCGCTGGAACCTGATCGGCCAGCAGGTCCTGATGGCCCAGCGGGACTGGAAGCCCGGCCCCGGCAAGGAACTGAGCATGGACTCCTGGGACGGCTACGCAGCCGACCGCACCCGCCTGCTCAACGGCCTGCTCACCTCGGGAGCCGCCAACCCGGTGGTGCTCACCGGAGACGCCCACATGCACCACGCGGCCGACCTGCGCCCCGACTTCGACGACCCGGACTCGCCCAAGGCCGCCGTGGAACTGGTGACCTCCAGCGTCGCCAGCGACGGCGACGGCTACCGCGACCAGGCACGCGTGGACGAGATCGTGGCGGAGAACCCGCACATCTCCTACCTCGACCAGCGGCGGGGCTACATCGTCTGCCGCCTGTCGGCGCGGGAACTGCGGGCCGATTTCCGCACCCTGGACTACATCTCGCGGCGCGGCGCGCCCGCGAAGACCTCGTTCAGTCTCACCGTGCCCGCGGACGACGACCGGGCCTGACCCGGCGCCGCGTCAGGCGGACAGCCAGCCGATGAGCACGCTCAGACCACTCGTCGCGACCAGTGCGAGGATCAGCACCAGCACCACGATGCGCTGCTTGGAACCCGACATCATGGCTTCAGACTACCCAGCCCCGGAGCGTCCCGCCGCCAGCGCGTAGCCGTACAGGTCGCGGGACGCCCCCTCGGGCAGGGGCCGCAGCCCTCCGGCGCGCACTCCGGTGGACGCGTCCTCGCCGCGCCGGCCGCGCCCGCCCGGCACCAGGGTCAGCCGCCCGGTGCCGGGGGAGGCCACCACGAGGTCGAACCGAGCGCCCTTACCGCCTTTGCTGCCTTTACCGTCTTTACCTGCTTTGCCGTTCTTGGCCGCCTCGCGCGCCGGGACCATCGCCAGGGCCGACCCGAAACCGCCGCCCCCGCCCTTGATCAGCACGTCGCCGGCCTTGGTCAGGCCGCCCGAGCGGGTCCCCGCGATCACCTGGACCGCGTTCTCGCCGGGCACGCCGATCGCCAGCTCGGCGTCGCCGTCTCCGTCGAGGTCGGCCGCGGCCAGCGCGGCGCCGAAGCGGTCGAAGTAGCGCGGCTTGCCGTCCAGGGTGTTCTGCGACCAGGACTCGGTCGTGGCGGGGCGCAGCCCGCCCGCCGAGCCGTAGATCGTGTGCACGGTGCCGTCGCCGTAGTCCATGGCCCGCTGGTTGCCGGTCAGGCCCTCGCCGGGCACGCCGATCGCCAGGTCGTCGCGGCCGTCGGCGTTGAAGTCGGCGGCGGCCAGCGCGGCTCCGAAGCCGTCCCACTTCTCCGCCGCGCCGGTTATCCCCGGCGTGCTCTGGGTGAGCGTGGTGGCCCGGCGACGCCGGGGATCGACGATCGTGACCGAGCCCTGCCCGTCCTTGAGCACGGTGTCGCCCGGCGCGCCGACCGCGACCTCCGCCCGGCCGTCGCCGTCGAAGTCGCCCGCGGCGACGGCCGCGCCGAACTGGTCGGTGGGCAGCGCCCGCTGGCCCACCCACCGGGTGCGCTGGGTGAACAGGTACGGTTCGCGGCCTTTCATCCCGTAGATGCCGACCGCGCCTCCCACGCCCTGGCCGGGGGCGCCGATGACCAGTTCGTCGTCGCCGTCTCCGTCGAGGTCCGCGGCGGCCAGGGCGGCGCCGAACCGGCCCGCGCCGCGCGTTCCGCCGAAGTCGGTGACGTCGATCTCCGCGCCGGGCCGCAGGCCGTCCGGCGAGCCGTGGTAGATCCGGACCACGCCCTCGCCGTCGGCGCCGGGCACGCGCTTGCCCGCGAACTCCTCCGACGCGCCGACCGCGAGGTCGGCGCACGAGTCGCCGTCGAAGTCGCCGGTGGCGAGGGCCGAGCCGAACGCGTCGCCCAGTTCGGCCTCGCCGGGAGGCTGGGTCAGGTCCTCGGCGGCGCGCTCGCCGTACAGGACGCGAACCGAGCCGGCCCGCGCCCGGCCGTGCGCCGACGCGTACGGCGCGGCCACCGCCAGCTCGGCGCGCCCGTCGCCGTCGAAGTCGGAAGGAGAGGACGGCCGTCCCTCAGGACAGGCCGCGTTTGTGTGCGGCTGTGCCCCGGCGGGGACGGCGGCGGCCACCGGCCGGGCCCGGGGACCCGGGGCGTCCGGCGTGACGGGAACGGCGGTGGTCAGGCACGCGGCCGTCGCCGCGGCCAGCAGGGCGGCGCCCGCACGGGCCTTGGGGAGGCTCATACCGACGATGGTTTCCGGGAAACCGGACACCTGGCCCACAACAACATGAAATCCCCGTTACGGTCCGGGGTCACCTCGGACCGCTGTACCGACGTGTCAGGATAAGACGGTGACAACAGCGGTTGCCCCCTCCACCGACCTGGCCGACCTGTCCTTCTGGCGCATGCCGCCCGCCGCCCGCCATGAGGCCTTCGCCCGGCTGCGGCAGCGGGAACACCCCGTGTTCTTCGCCGAACGCCGGGTGCCCCTCCTCCGATCGGGGGGCGGCTTCTACGCCCTGGTCCGGCACGCCGACGTCGTCGAGGCCAGCCGCAACGCCAAGGTGTTCTCCAGCGAACCGGCCGTGACCAACCCCGAGCCGCCGGGCTGGGTCAAGCACGTCTTCGGCGAGTCCATGGTCAACATGGACGACCCCCGCCACGCCCGGCTGCGCCGCATCGTCTCGCGGGCCTTCAGTCCCAAGATGCTCTCCGGCCTGCAGGGCGACATCGAGCGCGCGGCCACGGGAATCGTGGACGACGTGCTCGCCGAGGGGCCGCGTGACTTCGTCTCCCAGGTGGCCGCCCGCCTGCCGATCCACGTCATCTGCGACATGATGGGCATCCCCGGCGACATGCGGGCGAAGGTCCACGATCACGTGGACGTCTCCACCGCCTACACCGGGGTGCGTCCCAGCCTGGTCCGCTCGATGCGGATGGCGGGCCGAAACATGGCCGCCCTGCTCGCGCTGCAACGGCTGGTGATCAAGCTGGGCCGGGAACGCGCCGACGCCCCGCAGGGCGACCTGGTCTCCGCGCTGGTCACCGCCAACGTGGACGGCGAGCGGCTGACCTGGCGGGAGCTGGGCTCGTTCTTCGCGCTGCTGCTGGTCGCCGGCAACGAGACCGCCCGCAACACCATGGCGCACGGCGTCAAGCTGCTCACCGACCACCCCGAGCAGCGCGAGCTGCTGGTGAGCGACTTCGACGCCCACATCGGCGGCGCGATCGAGGAGATGGTCCGCTACGTCTCGCCGATCATGCAGTTCCGCCGCACCGTGACGCAGGACTACGACCTGCGCGGGCTGCACTTGAAGCCGGGCGACAAGGTCGTGCTGTTCTACGGCTCGGCCAACCGCGACGAGACCGTGTTCCCCGACGCGGGCCGGTTCGACATCACCCGCAAGCCCAACCCGCACGTCGGCTTCGGCGGGCCCGGCCCGCACTTCTGCCTGGGCGCCAACCTGGCCAGGCAGGAGATCCGCACGATGTTCCGCGAGCTGCTGACCCGCCTGCCCGGCCTGCGGGCCACCGGGGAGCCCGAGCTGCTGCTGTCCAACTTCGACAACAGCGTGCGCTCCCAGGGCTTCAGCTTCTAGCCGGCGACCGCTTCTCGCAGTCCTCCTCGATCGGCGGCGCGTCCACCGGGCAGTAGGTGCGCCGCTCCGGCTCGTGCCGTTCGGGGTCGGCCAGCACGTTGCCCCGGATGAACAGGAAGGTGATCAGGCTCGCCGCGGCCATCAGGGCGGCGCAGCTGAGCATGCTGGCGTGGAATCCGGCGGTGAAGTCGCTTGGATCGGTGTAGGACGCGCCGGTGAGCCCCACCAGCGGCGGGATCGCGGCCACGGCCAGCAGGCCGCCGGTCCGCGCCACCGCGTTGTTGACGCCGCTCGCCACGCCCGCGTACCGCTCCTCTGCCGAGGCGAGCACGGTCGCGGTGAGCGGGGCGACGGTCGCCGCCAGCCCCAGCCCGAAGAGGGCCACGGCGGGCAGCACGTCCACCCAGTACGACGCGCCGGCCCCCACCCGGCTGAGCAGCAGCAGCGCCCCGGCGCAGACGAGCGTGCCCAGCGTCATCGGCGTGCGCGGACCGATCCGCTTGGCCAGTTCGCCCGCCGGGGCCGAAAGCAGCAGCATCAGCACCGTCAGCGGCAGCATCGACGTGCCCGCCTCGATCGGGCTGAACCCGGAGGACACCTGGAGCTGCACCACGAGGATGAACGTCAGCACGCCCATCGCCGCGTACATCACCAGAGTGACGACGTTGACCGAGGTGAACACCCGGGAGGCGAAGATCCCCACGGGCACCAGCGCGCGCGGCGAGCGGTGGATCTCCAGCCAGACGAAGGCCGCGCCGAGCGCGATGCCCGCGATCAGGGCCACCTTCCCGGTGCCGGGCTCGATCAGCCCGTAGGTCACCCCGGCCAGCGCCAGCGCGGCCAGGGCCGCCCCCAGCACGTCGAAATGGCCGCCCGCGCCGGGGTCGCGGGTCTCCGGCACGTGTCTGACCGCGACCAGCACCACGACCACCGCCACCGGCAGGTTGATCAGGAACACCCACCGCCAGCCCACCGACTCCACCAGCCAGCCGCCGAGCAGCGGCCCCACGGCCGCCGCCACGCCGCCCAGGCCGGACCACGCGCCCACGGCCTTCGGCCGGTCGCTCCTGGCGAAGGACGCCTGGATGATCGCGAGTGAGCCCGGGGTGAGCAGCGCGCCGCCGACGCCCTGCAGGGCGCGGGCGCCGATCAGCACCTCGATGTTCGGCGCCAGTCCGCAGGCCGCCGAGGCGGCGGCGAACCAGACCACGCCGATGAGGAAGATCTTCCGCCTGCCGTACCGGTCGCCGAGCGAGCCGCCGAGCAGGATCAGCCCGGCCAGGGTGAGGGTGTAGGCGTTCACCGTCCACTGCAGCCCGGCCATGTCGGCGTGCAGTCCTCTGCCGAGCGTCGGCAGCGCGACGTTCACCACCGTGCTGTCCAGCAGCGCCATGCCGGAGGCGAGGACCGTGGTGAACAGCACCCATCGGCCCGCGGACGTGCCCAGACTGATGTGGCGGTCTCCGGTGTCGCGCGTGGGAGGACTCTCGGGCCGGCCCGCGCGTTCGTCGCGCCGCTCGTTCATAGGGCCATCATCGCCGTTCGGGTCGCCCGTTACTCCTCGACGGGAAACCGCAAACCGGTTGTGTCGCGATAAACCGGAATGTGCGAAGAATCTTCGGCAGAAGGCGGGAACCGTCCCCGGTCGGCGAGGAGAGCGACGACGCCGCCCTCCTCGCGGCGGTGGCCGAGGGGAACGTGACGGCGCTGCGCGTGCTGCACGACCGGCACGCGCCGTGGCTGCGGATCCGGCTGGCCCGGCGCTGCGCCGACCCCGACGTGGTGGCCGACGCCCTGCAGGACACGTTCGTGGCCGTCTGGCGCGGCGCGGCCGGGCGGTTCCGCGCGCCACCCGGCGGCGGGGACGCGGCGGCATGGCTCTGGACGATCGCCGTGCGGCGGCTGATCTCCACGCTGCGCGGGCGCGGCCACCGATGGATCGGCGACGGCGCGGAACCGGGGGAGCGGCACGCGATCACCGAGTCGGCGGAGGACGTCGTGCTGCTCGGGGTCGAGCACGGCGACCTCGGCGCGGCGATCGCCCGGCTTTCGCCGGAGCTGCGCGCCGCCGTCCAGGCGACCGTGCTCGACGGGCTGACCACGCGGGAGGCCGCGCGGCTGCTCGGCGTGCCCGAAGGCACCGTCAAGACCCGCGTACGGCGGGCGAAGGCCCGGCTGAGGGAGGAGCTGTCATGAGCTGGCATGTGCCGCCGGAACTGATGGAGCGCTACGCCACGGGCGGGCTCGCCCCGGCGCAGGTGATGTCGGTGGAGGCTCACGTGGCCGGATGCGCGCGCTGCCGGGCGGCTGCGCCCCGCCCTCCGGAGTGGATGGCCCGGAGCTGGGAACGGCTGCGCGAGGAGGTGGACCGGCCCAGGACCCGCCTGGCCGAGCGGCTCCTGCAACGCCTGGGCGTACCCGGCCACCTGGCCAGGCTGCTCACCGCCACCCCGGCGCTGAGCCGTGCGTGGCTGTCGGCCGTGACCTTCGTGCTGGCGCTCGCCGCGGTGGCCGGGCGGTTCCAGCCGATCGACGCCCAGGCCCTGCTGGGGTTCCTGGTCGCCGCCCCGGTGCTCCCCGTCGCCGGTATCGCGCTGGCCTACGGCAGGCACGTGGACCCCGCCCACGAGCTGCAGGCGGCCACCCCGATGGCGGGCCCCAGGCTGCTCCTGCTGCGCGCGGGCGCGGTGCTCGTCACCGCGATCGCGATGACCGGGGCCGCCACGCCGCTGCTCCCCGGCAGCACGGGGGCCGCCGTCGCCTGGCTGCTGCCCGCGCTGGCGCTCAGCCTGACCACGCTGGTCCTGTCGGCCCGGCTGCCCATCGCGACGGCCGCGGGCTTTCCCGGCGCGGTGTGGCTCGCGGTGGTGATCCCGATCGTGGTGGCCGGCGAGGACCGCTTCCTGCCCTTCGCCCCGGCGGCGCAGCTCGGCTACGGCACGGCCGCCGCCTTCCTCGCCCTGTTCGTATACCTGCGGCGCGGCCGCCTGAGCCATGGAGAGACGCGTTGGACGCGACAGTGAGCGTGCACGGCCTCGGCAAGGACTACGGAAGGACCCGCGTGCTCGACGGCGTGGACTTCACCATCGGGCCGGGGGTCACCGGCCTGCTCGGCCCGAACGGCGCGGGCAAGACCACCCTGCTCCGCTGCCTGGCGACCACCCTGGCCCCGGACGCGGGCGCCGTCCGGGTGCTCGGCCGCGACCCGGCCGACCGGGCGCAGCGGATCGAGATCCGGCGGCGGCTCGGCTACCTCCCGCAGGATCCCGGGCACTACCCGCACTTCACCGCGTTCGAGCTGGTGGACTACGTGGCGATCCTGAAGGAGATCACCGACCGGCGGACCCGCCACCGTGAGGTCAGGCGAGTGCTGGCCGAGGTGGACCTGTCCGACCGCTCGCAGGTCAAGGTCCGCAAGCTGTCCGGCGGGATGCGGCAGCGGCTGGCCTTCGCGCAGGCCCTGCTCGGCGAGCCCGAGGTGCTGATCCTCGACGAGCCCACGGTGGGGCTCGACCCCGAGCAGCGGATGCGGTTCCGCGCGCTGGTGTCCCGGCTGGGCGAGGGCCGGACCGTGCTGCTGTCCACACACCAGACGGAGGACGTCGCGGCGCTGTGCGAGCGGGTCGTGGTGATGCACCGCGGCCGGGTGCTCTTCGAGGGCGCGCCGAAGGACATCGCCTCGGCGGCCGAAGGGCAGGTGTGGCTGTCGGCCGACCCGCCGACCGGCGACGCCCGGCTGTTCTGGCGGACCGCCGACGGCCGTTATCGGACGCTCGGCGAGCCGCCGCCCGGCGCGTCGGCGGCCGAGCCGTCCGTGGAGGACGGCTACCTGCTGCTGCTCGGGGAGCGCGCGGAGGTGACGGCGTGACGACGCTCACCTCGTCACCGCCCGCGGCGGCGGTCCCGACCCGCCCGGCACGCGTATGGGCGGCGCTGTTCGTCTTCGAGGTCGGCCGGATGCTGCGCAACCCGGCGCTGTGGACGGCGGCCCTCGCCGTACTCGCCCTGCGGACCTACCTGACCTGGGGCTACCTGACGGACCTTGAGGTGGAGCCGATCGTCACCGGCGGTACGGCGCTGCTGATCTCCGCCACGGCACTGATCCTGGGCGACCTGGCGGGGACCCGCGACCGGCGCGGCGGCCTGCCGGAGACCCTCGGCGCGGTTCCCGGATCACCGGCGGCGCGCACACTCGCGGCCGCCCTGGCCGCCGGCGCCGCCGGGACGCTGGTGACCGGGCTCGTCGTCGGCGTGCACCTACTGGCCAGGACGCTGTCGGCCACGCCGGTGGCGGGACGCCTGGACCCCTTCGAGGTGCTCGGCGCGATGGCCGTGACGGCGCTTTTCGGGGTGCTGGGCGTCGCGCTGGGGCGCTGGATCCCCTCGCTGGTCGCCGGTCCGCTCGCGCTGGCGGTCCTGGGATATCTGTCGCTGTTCGGCGTCTCGCTCGGATTCGCCGCATGGCTGGCGCCTGTGATGGCCTACCACAGCCCCGAGTGGGGGGAGCGCCCGTCGGGGGCGCACTTCGCCTACGTCGTGGCGCTCGCCGTGCTCGCCGGGGTGCTGGCCCTGCTGCGGCACGGGCTCCGGCCGCTTCCGGTGGTCGCGGGGGTGGCGGCGCTGGCCGTCGCCGTACCGGCCGGGGCGGTGTCCGTGCGCGACAGCCCGAAGGCCCCTTGGACGGGAGCCGATGGGGCGGGGCGGAGAAACAGCGCGCCCGGGTACGCGTACGCGGACCAAGTGTGCGAGAAGCCGGGCCTGGTGGACGTGTGCGCCTTTTCCGACTACCGGGCCTGGATCCCGGAATGGGCGGGCGCGGTGGAGCCGGTGGCCGCCGCCGTGCCGCACGGGGCCAGGCAGGCCGTACCGGTCGTCCGGCAGGAGACGCTGAGCGAGCCGTACGGGGGTGATGACCCGAGGGCGAGTGTGCGGGTCTACATGACCTTGTCCGCGGCCGGTGCCGCCCAGCCGCATCGGGCCTATCTCGCCGGGATCACCGCCGCCACGATCGTCGGGCTGCGCGACGGACGGCCGGGGCGTCGCTGGTCCGCGGAGGGGAACGGCTGTGACGCCAGGGGACAGGCCCGGACCGTGGTCGCGCTGTGGCTCGCCGGGAGATCGGCCCCGCTGCTGCCCACCGGCCCGGTGCAGGTATGGCTCGGCCAGGGCACCGCGCGGGCCTTCTCCCAGCTCGGCGGCTCCCGCTACGGCGACGCCGAGGCCGGGTACGCCCGCAGGCTGCTCGAACGCCCCGACGCGCGGGAACGGGTGTGGGCCAACTGGGACCGCTTGACCCGCCCGCAGACCACCCTCCGCGAGGCCCTGCCGCTCCTCGGCCTGCGCGAGGAGTTCCCCGCCGGACGACCGGAGGCACGGCCGTGCGCATGAGAGTCGTGGTCTCGCTGCTGTGGCCGCTGGCGCGGGCCGTCGACTGGCTTCCGGTGGCGCTGGCGGTCCCGGCGGGGCTGGCCCTGGTCTCGCTGGTGTCGCCGGGGAAGGACCTGGATCCGGTGAACGCCTCCCTGGTGCTGCGCGCCGTGGCGCTGCTGATGGCGTCGGCCGGAGGGTTCGCGCTGGTCGACGCGATGGGAAGGAGCACCGGGGCGCTCCCGGTGCCCCGCTGGGCGCGGCAGTGGGCGCGCACCGGCATGGTCCTCGCCGCGCTGGCGGCGGGCTGGGGCGCGATGATCGCGGTGGCCGTCGCGCGGTCGCCGGACGGCGTGCGGCTGCCGGTCGGCGGGCTGAGCCTGGAGGCGGCGGTCTGCGCGCTCACCGGCCTCGCCGCCGCCGGGCTCGCGGTGCG
>NZ_JARLTC010000042.1 GCF_029382225.1 Spongiactinospora sp. TRM90649 | reverse complement strand
CCCCCCCCCCCCCCCCCCCCCCCCCCCCCCCCCCCCCCCCCCCCGCCCCCCCCCCGCCCCCCCCCCCCCCCCCGGCCGCGCCCCCCCCCCCCCCCCCCCCCCCCCGGCCGGTTTTCAAACCGGGGACAAATGGGAGCGCTCTCCCGACATATCGGGCAACGAGCCCGATGACGACGTTGGCGGAAGCGGATATGCTCCGGGACCAAATGATCACCATTTCGACCGGAGGTCCTGAATGCCCGACGCGACGGCACCACCTCCCCCAGGGCCGTCCCGGCGGTCGGAGATCAACACGAGCGTCGCGCATCCCGCGCGGATCTACGACTACTACCTGGGCGGCAAGGACAACTTCGCCGCCGACCGGGTCGCCGGCGAGGCGATGATCGCCGCCACCCGGGGTGGAGTGCGCGCCGGTGCGCGGCAGAACCGCGCGTTCCTGGTGCGCGCTGTGCGCGAGCTCGCCGAGGCGGGCGTCGAGCAGTTCCTCGACATCGGCACCGGCATCCCGACATCGCCGAACGTGCACGAGGTGGCGCGCGCCGTCCGGCCGGGGGCCAGGGTCGCCTATGTGGACAACGACCCGATCGTCCTGGTCCATGCCCGCGCGCTGATGAGCGGCGGGGGCGCGGCGAGCATCATCCAGGCCGATCTCCGGCGGCCCGAGACGATCCTGGACGACACACGGGTGCGCGACACCATCGACTTCCGCAAGCCGGTCGCGGTGCTGTTCGTCGCGGTTCTGCAGTTCTGCACGGACGCCGAGGATCCGCACGGCGTGGTCGCCCGGCTGATGGACGCGGTGCCGTCCGGCAGCCACCTGGCACTCTCCCACTTCACCGCCGACTTCAACCCCGAGGCGGCGGCCAAGGGGGCCTCCTCCGCGTACGACAAGGCGACGGCCCCACTGATCGCCCGCGACCACGCGGAGGTCTCCCGGTTCTTCGACGGCCTGGACCTGCTTCCCCCGGGCGTGGTGCAGGCGTCCCACTGGCGGCCTGACGGCGAGGTGCCCGAGATCCCCGGCGGTCACCCGTGGGTGTGGGCGGGCATCGGCGTCAAACCCTGAGCGCGGCGCGATCCCCTCGGGCGCTCAGCCGGGATCGGCGACGCGCGCCAGCACGACGCCCCCGACGATGAGGGACAGCGCGGCCACTCTGACCAGGGCGACCGGGTCACGGTGGACGACGATGCCCAGCGCGATCGCGCCCACCGCGCCGATCCCGGTGAAGACCGCGTACGCGGTGCCCACCGGCAGCGTCCGCATCGACAGCGACAGCAGGTAGACCGCGGCGGCGGCCAGCGCGAAGCACAGCAGCGTGGGCAGCGGGCGGGTGAAGTTCTCCGTCGGCTTGATGCTCTGCGACCAGGCGATCTCCACGATCCCGGCCAGCACCAGCAGCACCCAGTTCACGACGGTTCACCCCCCAGTTCGGCCGCGACGCGCAGGGCCGCCGCGTAGGACGCGTCGTGGGCCTCGCGCAGGTGCGCCAGCAGGGGGTCGATCCGCGAGTTGGCCAGCTCCGCGTTGACGAAGACGGTGTCCTCGACGGCGAAGTGGCCCGCGAAGAAGTCGCGCAGGAAGCTCTCCTGGTGGTCGAAGCGCTCCTTGGGCGTGCCCGGGCCGTACGCGCCGCCCCTGGCCGAGGCGACCACGAAGCGGCGGCCCGCCAGCGACATCTTGGGGAACGTGACCTGGTCGATCCACGCCTTCACGGTCGCCGGGACGCCGTAGTTGTACATGGGCGTGGCGATCAGCACCACGTCGGCGGCGACCAGCTCGGCCAGCAGCGGCTCGACGATCGCCCAGGCCGCCGCCTGCTCCGGGGTGCGCACCGCCTCCTTCAGGCGGTCGATCTCGGTGATGCCGTGTTCCATCACGTAGTCGCACAGTTCGGTCCACGCCTCCCCGATGAAGGGCACGGGGTTCTCCCCCAGGTCGCGGTAGGTGTACGCGCCGCCGGGGTTCGCGGCCTTCCACGCGTCGGCGAACGCCTGTCCCAATCGGCGGCTGACCGAGCGACGGCGGGCGCTCGCGTCCAGGTGCAGCAGTGCGGCCATGCGACTCACTCCCAAGGGATAAGTGGACATTCTGTCCGCTTAATTGGAGCATACAGTTAAGCGGACATAGCGTCCACTTAGCTCATTCGGTTACAGTCACCGGCATGGATCGCCGTACCGACCTGCTGACGGGACGCCCCGCGAGCGAGGACGACAGGCCGCCCGAGCGCGCCGACGCCGCCCGCAACCGGGCCAAGGTGCTGCGCGCCGCCGCGGGCCTGTTCGCCACCCGCGACCCGCGCACGGTCACCATGGACGACATCGCCCGGGCCGCCGGGGTGGGCCGGGGCACGCTCTACCGCCGCTACCCCGACACGGGCTCGATCGCCGTCGCGCTGCTCGACGAGCACGAGCGCGACCTTCAGGAACGGCTGCTGCGCGGCGAACCGCCGCTGGGCCCCGGCGCTCCGCCCGGGGAGCGGCTGGCCGCCTTCTACGCCGCCATGGTCGCCCTGCTGGAGGCCCACGGTCACCTGCTCCTCGGGGCGGAATCCGGCAGCTCCCGGTTCACCACGGGCGCCTACGGCTTCTGGCGTGCCCACCTGCGCGCACTCCTGGTCGCCGGCGACGTGCCCGACCCCGACGCGATGACGGACGCGCTGCTCGCCCCCCTGTCGGCGGAGGTCTACGCGCACCAGCGCGAACGCGGTCTCTCGCCGGAGCGGATCGCCGCCGCGCTCGCGGAGCTGACCCGCCGTACCCTGCCCGGCGCGACCCCCGAGGCGTAAAGTCGGAAGTGTTGACCAACGCTGTCAGAAAGCGGGGGATTTCACGATGCTGACGGTTGTGGGTGCGGGCTTTCCCCGCACCGGAACCACATCGCTCAAGGCCGCGCTGGAACGACTCGGCTTCGGCCCCTGCTTCCACATGTGGGAGCTGCTCGCCCACACCGACCAGGTGGACCACTGGCTCCCGCTGGCCTCCGGCGAGGCGGTGAACTGGGACGACCTGTTCACCGGCTACCGCTCGGCGGTGGACTATCCGGCCAGCCACTACTGGTGGGAACTCGCGGCCCGGTATCCCGACTCCAAGGTCATCCTCACGATCCGCGACCCCCATCGGTGGTACACCAGCTTCCGGGCCATGGTGCCCACGGAGGAGCCCGAGCGGTTTCCCCCCGGCTGGGAGACCATGAGCAGGCTGTTCCCCCTGCTGCAGCGGATCGGCCGCGAGACCTTCGGCACCTTCGGCCGGAATGAGGGCTTCCCCTCAGAGGAGCTGGCGGTGCGGGTGTTCGGCGAGCACATCGAGACCGTACGGCGGAGCCTCCCCGCCGACCGCCTGCTGATCTTCGAGGCCCGGCAGGGCTGGGAACCGCTGTGCGACTTCCTCGGCGCCGAGGTCCCAGACGAGCCCTTCCCCCACCTGAACGACGGCGGGTCCTTCCCCGCCAACCTGGAACGGGCGCTGCGCCACGGCGACATTCCCTCGTGAACCTGGCCCTCGCGTGTCGAGAACGCGGTCTCTGATCCGACCGACGGGTGAGGGACCGCACCACGACGGAGGCCAGGATGGCAAAAGTGATCACCGGAATGACCGTCTCCCTGGACGGCTTCATCGCGGACGCGAGCGGCAGCGCGTCGCCCGTCTACCCCGACTTCGCCGAGATGGTCCGGGACCCGTGGATGGCACGCACGATCAGGGAGACCGGCGCGGTAATCATGGGCCGGCGCACCTTCCAGATGGGCGACTCCGACTCCTACCTCGGCCAGTACGAGTTCCAGGTGCCCATCTTCGTCCTCACCCACCAGCCGCCCCAGATCCCCCCGAAGCAGGACGACCGGCTGACCTTCACCTTCCTTGAGGGCGACATCCACGAGGCGGTCACCCGCGCCAAGGCCGCCGCAGGCGACCTGGACGTCCAGGTCGTCGGCGGAGCAGACGTCTCCCGCCAGATCCTCACGGCAGGCCTCGCCGACGAACTACGCCTCGACATCGTCCCCGTCGTCCTCGGCACCGGCCTCCCCTTCTTCAACGGCCCCCTCCCGGGCATCACCCTCCGCAAAACCACCGTCCGCGAAAGAGGCATCCGCACCTCCCTCACCTTCGCCGTACAGCGCACCACCCCCTAACCCCCTCTCTGCGCGGAGCACACGCCGCCGCGTCCTCCCCACCGCCGAAACCCCCCGGCCGTGTTCGGCATCGCCTCCACGCCCGGCCGGGCAGTGGGTGCGCCATCGCACGCAGGCGCAGGCGCAGTCCTCCCGGGCACGTCGGTCACGCCGACGATGGAGATGGACTGCGGCCCGTCGGCGTACGTCGCGACGATCTTCCAGACGTCCTCCTCGGCGCCGACCAGCGCGGGCAGGCCGACCAGGCCAAGCGCGACCCGCGCCTGCTGGCCGACCTGCGCGCCCGCTGGGAGAAGATCGACAAGACCCTGCCGCCCTACCCGGGGTGATCCCGGCGGCGGCTCACCGCCCGGGGCGGGGCCGGGGCCTCAGTCTCTCGTCTGATCACTGGAGGAGGGCGCGTCGATGCGCAACCACGGTGGCAGCAGCCGCTGCACACTGCTCAGTGCCATCACCCGGGAGAGGACCCCGGCCACCGCCAGGGCGAGGGAGCCCGCCAGCCACGGAATCGACTCCCTGACGCCGACCGCGTCGAAGATGCCGGGCAGCGCGACGGCGACGCCGATGAAGGTCTGAAAGGCGGTGCGGATCGCGCGTTTGTTGTCGTCGCTCAAAATGATCACCTCGGGGTCTTGGGCGACGACGGCCCGGCGTCGCGGCCCATCGAATACGGGGTTGCTGGTTACTTACATACCGTAACCTTAAGTAGCGACGCTCGCACGATTAGTAGTCGATCGATCCCTTGAGACGGCCATAACAACAGGCCAGCGCCGCCGCCTGGAAGGGCGCGAGGAGCACGCCCCCGGCCAGCCGGATGAGGTCGCCGAGCGACAGGCCGAGCACGAGGGGCCATGACCCGGCCAGGGCCCACAGCCCGAGGTGGATCAGCGTCGGCAGCAGGACGAACCCCAGGCCCGGGTTCATGAACGCCGAGGAGGCGTCGCCCCGCGCCATCCGCAGCGCGGTGCGCAGCGGCGGCTCGCCGTCGGCCAGCGCGGCCCAGGAGGTCAGCGCGGGCAGCAGCAGCACCCCGCCGCACAGCGCCAGCACGGCTCCGGCCGCGAACGAGTCCAGCGCCACCGCGACCGCGACCGCGAGGCCGGCGATCAGGGTGATCGCCAGCGTGAACTGCCCGGCGAGCAGGGCCAGCGCGGGCCATCGGCGCAGTGCGCACCGCAGTGCCCGAGCGGGTGAGACGGGCCCGCCGTCCAGGTCGTCCAGCACGATCCGGCAGCCCGCGACCAGGCCCACCATCTGGATCAGGCCGGAGACCACCGGGGTCAGCACCGGGACCACGGGGATCGCCACGAGAGGGAGGCCGTCGATGCCGATGGTCCGGTCGTCCAGCCACGTCTCAAGGGCCGACGAGGCGACCGCGCCGGGGATCATCGTCACGGCGGCGACCAGCAGCAGGCGGCGGTAGAGGCGTCCCGCCATGCCGTAGGCGGCGAGCACCGCGTCGGCGTGCTCCCGCGTCCGCCGCGTCCAGGAGGGACGTGGAGCGGGCGCGGGCCTCGGCGCTCCCGCCGATGCCGCCGGCTTGCGGGGACGGCGGCGCGGCAGGCCCCGCGACGGGGACCGCCGCGAGACGCCCGGCAGGCCGCGGTCGCGGACAGTGCCCTCAATGGCCTCGATGGCCTCGATGCCCTCGATGGCCTCAATGCCCTTGACGTCCTCGATCGACATCCACCCCTCCTCAAGACGGGCCACACGGTGGGATCGGCCGCCGGGCATGCCGAGGACAGCGGCCTGAACTGGGTGTTCTCTCCCAGACAAGCATCGGGGCCCCTAGTTGAGAACCCCTATCTGCCCGGCGGCGCCGCCATGGGGATGTGCCACCGTTGCGGCCTGGCCCCCGTGCGGCGAGGGGCGCACGCTTACGGAGGAGACGGCGATGGACGACCGGCCGAGGCGGATCAAGGCGGTGATCATCGGTGACGGCCTGGACGACGGCGAGCTGGACGAGCTGACCGGCCGGCTGCGTAGCGAGCTGCTGAACCTGGACGTGCGGGCGGACGTCGCGGCGGCGAGCGCGGCGCCGTCCGGCGCCAAGGCGGTGGAGGGCGCGCCGCTGGGGACGCTGTTCATCACCCTGTGGCAGTCGCCGGTGATGGCCGCGACGCAGGACCTCAGCCGGCGGGCGGCGGATCGGCCAGCAGCGCGTAGGCGAGTTGGCCGGTCGTCCACGCCGCCCACTCCCCGGTCTTCCAGCCGCACTCGCGGGTCAGCACCAGGAACAGGTCGGGTGAGAGCAGGCCGACGGTGACGTCGGTGGCCCGTTCGACGCCGAGCCTGGGGCGCAGGGCGCCCAGGCCGGTGAGGATCGCCACGAAGGCCCCGTGCGCGCTGCGGCGCTGGCCGCCGTTGACCTCCCACTGCGCGGCCATGTCGGCGTCGCCGGGCGCGGCGTCGCGGACGACGGCCAGGATCGGGGCCACCCGATCGAGGATGACCCCGCTGGCGGTGACCCAGCCCGCGACCACCTCGCGGGGGTCGCTCGACTCCCGCAGCGCGGTGAACCAGTCGCGTTCGAGCAGCGGGACGGGGGCGTCGTCGCCCGCCGACGCGACGTCCATCACGTGCTTGAGCAGCCCGCTCTTGTTCCCGAAGTGGAAGTAGACGGTCTGCACGGAGACCCCCGCGGCGTCGGCCACCTGCTGGAAGGTCGTCGCGGCGTAGCCGTGCTCGACGAAGAGCCCGTGGGCGGCGGCGATGACGCGCCGCCTGGTCGGGGCGGACCTTCGATTCGATCCCTTGACGTCCGGCATGTATTTAGAGTATCACTCTAGAGTAAAGCTACAAAAACTGGAGGGGCGATGACCGCGCTGGGCGGTTTCCACCACGTCAAGCTCCCCGTATCCGACGTGCGCAAGAGCGTCGAATGGTACGGCAGGGCGCTGCGCCTGGACGTGGCGATCGAATTCAACGAGGACGGCGTGCTGCGCGGCGTGGCACTGCGCGACCCCGGCCGCACACTGATGCTCGCGTTACGCGAGGAGCCCGGCGTCGCCGCCGGGCTGCACGGTTTCGACCCGGTCGCGCTGGGCGTCCCGACCCTTGCCGACCTGCGGATGTGGGCCGATCACCTGGACACCCAGCAGGTCGCGCACTCGGGAGTCACCGAGGGCTCGATCGGCTGGCTGATCGCCGGGGTGACCGACCCGGACGGCATCGAGATCCGCCTCTACACGCTGCAGGAGCGCGCGGACGGAGACGCCGGATGAGGCCCCGCACCGCCGCCGCGCGGGCCGCCGCCGTCCTCGTTCCCGCCCTGGCGCTGCTCGTGTCCGCGCCGCAGGCCCAGGCCATGACGGCCGAGCGCGCCTGGGGCCCCTACCGCGCCCCGGCGGGCAAGGCCGTGGTCTCGGGCGACCTGCGGGTCTCACGGCTGGACACCGGCACGATCCCGCCCGTGGCGACCGTCCGGATCCGGGGCGTGCTGCGGGACCGCGTCGCCGGGCCCGCCTGCGGATACGCGGTCTTCCGGATCACCTACCTGAAGTCCGACGGCTCGCTGCCCTTCGTGCATCGGACGATCCGCGCGTGCGGCGGCCCGCCGAAGAGATTCGCGTTCACCGGGAACCGGGTCCATCTGGTCGGACTGAAGGTGTGCGGCGAGGCCAGGCGCGCCACGCCGTCCCTCACCTGCCTGTACTCCGGCACCTGGAAGTCCCTGCACATCACCCGCTGAAGCGGCGTCGCGCGGGGACGAGCCAGCCTCGCTCACGCGCCGGCCGTGAGCCGGCGGCCCGCCGTCTCGGCCAGGACGAGCCTGGCCAGGGCGTCCGCGTGGCGGAAGAGGGGCGCGTCGAAGCGGGGGCGGGCGAAGCCCGCGGCGGCGCGGCCCGCGACCGTCCAGGCGTTGCAGCCCGGCGGAGTCGCCGAACCGGATCCCGCGCAGCGGGCGGTCGAGCCGGTCGAGGTCGAGCCGGTCGGCGAACCGGGGGGACGGCCCGCCTGATCAGCGCGCGCCCGGGCCGGCCGGCCCGCCAGATCCGGTCCCCGCCGGGCGGGTGCGGGTCGATCACGTGCACGTCGAGGTCCCCGGCCGCGCCGTCGCCGAGGACCTCGGACGCGTTGGCGCAGATCCGCTCGACCAGGCACGTACCCGTGGGGCCCGCACCGATGACCGCGATGGCTCCGCTGCCCATGCGGTCAACCTACGACCGTTCGATCACTAAGTCAATTTTTCCTACTTGTTATACATGGAAGCCGTTCAGGCTACGCGGACGCAGGTCGGTCCAGTTGGCCGTGACGTAGTCCAGGCAGGCGGCGCGGTTCTCCGGGCCGAACACGCTCGCCCACCCGTCGGGCACTCCGGCGAACGACGGCCACAGCGAGTACTGACCCTCGTCGTTGACCAGCACCCGGAAGTCGGCCGCCGTGTCGTCGAAGGGGTTGGTCACCGGACTGCTCACTGCTGTGCTCCCTCGGGTACGCGTGCGGAACGGCGGGCGATCGACTGCACGATCTCCCCGGTTCGCACGGCGGTCATGGACAACAGCGACGAGGCGATGCCGTGCGTGTCCTCGGTCGCGCCCTGGAGGTAGATGCCCCAGGTGTGGTCGGAGTCGGTGGCGATCCGGTAGTCGCGCTCCACCACCGGGCCGCCGCCCTCGCGGACCCGGCAGTGCGCCCGCGCCTCGCCGAGCAGGTCGAGCGGGTCGCGCTCGCGGTAGCCGGTGGCGTAGACGACGGCGTCGGCCTCGATGGCGGTGACCTCGCCGGTGGGCAGGAAGTGGACCTTGACCCGGACGGCGTCCGCGTCGGCCCGCACGTCGAGCAGGCGGGAGGCGTTCAGGATGCGCAGCCGCTCGCGGCCCGCGACCTTCTCGGCGTAGGAGCGCCGGTACAGCTCGTCGATCAGGTCGAGGTCCACCACCGAGTAGTTGGTGTTGCGCGAGTAGGCGAACAGCATCCGCTTGACCTCGTCGGGGGCGGCGTAGAAGTGGTCCACCGCCAGCGGGTCGAAGATGCGGTTGGCGAAGGAGCTGTCATCGGCGGGCGAGTAGCCGTACCTGGTGAACACCGCGCAGACCTCCGCCGAGGCGTAGGTGCGGTGCAGGTGCTCGACGGCCTCGGCGGCGCTCTGGCCCGCCCCGACCACGATGAACCGGCGCGGGTCGGGCCCCCGCAGGGCCGACAGGCGGGTCAGCAGGTCCTCGGTGTGCCAGATCCGTTCGCCCGCGCGCACGCCGTCCGGCAGCACCGGCTCCAGCCCCACGGCCACCACGATGTTGCGGGTCAGGCAGGTGTGCAGCTCGCCGTCGCGCTGCACGACGACCTCCAGCGTGTCGTCATCCGCCGGGCGCACCGACACGACCTCGGAGCCGTAGCGGACCAGCCCCTCGAATGAGGCGGCGACCCATTCCAGGTAGTCGTGGAACTCAAGGCGGGTGGGGAACATCGTCTTGTGGTTGATGAAGTCCACCAACCGGCCGCGTTCGCGCAGGTAGGAGAGGAACGAGTAGCCGCTGGCCGGGTTGCGCAGGGTCACCAGGTCCTTCAGGAAGTGCACCTGCATGGTCGCGCCGTCGATGAGCATGCCACGATGCCAGCCGAACCCGGGCTGCCGCTCGAAGAAGACCGCGTTCACGCCGGAGCCGTACTCCTCCTCAAGCGCCACCGCCAGCGCCAGGTTGGAGGGGCCGAAGCCGATGCCCACGACATCATGGACCGGGCCGTGCACAGGTATCGACATGTTCGCCTTTCGATGCTGCCGGAGCGGGGGATTGTCAGGAGGCGGACGAGGAGGCCGCCTTGGCGACCTTCGGGACGATCTGGTCGATCACGTACGGCACGGCCAGCGGCGTCGGCGTGCGCAGCGGCCAGAACGACTTCAGGTCCAGCGGCACGTAGGAGCCCCGCTTGACCACGTCGAGCCCGGCGAACAGCTTGTTCGCCTCGATCTTCCGCTGGGTGGCCGGATCGTCGTTGTAGTGGCTGAGCAGCACGTCGACGTCGAGGATCTTGACCTTCTCCATGCTCAGCTCGGCGGCGAAGCCCTCCCCCGGCAGCGCCTTGACCTGCTCGGGGAGCACCAGCCCGAATTCGCCGAACAGCTTGACGCTGGTGTCGGCCGCGGACTTCAGCACGCCGATGTTGCCCGAGGGGAACACACTGGTCAGCGCGAACGACTTGCCGGCCAGCTCGGGGTACTCCTCCTTGACCGCGCCGATCCGCCCCTCCACGTCGGCGACCAGCTTGTCGCCCTCGGCCGGCTTGCCGACCGCCTTGGCGACCTGGCGGGCCACCGACTGCCAGGTGTCCTCGGCCGGGCCGGTCTCGTACGCGACGGTCGGGGCGAGCTTGCTGAGGTTGGCGTACTCCTTGTCGATGTAGTAGTCGCCGGCGGCGAGGATCAGGTCGGGCCGCAGCGCGGCGATCTCCTCGATCGAGAACCCGGCCTCCCCGGCCTTCAGCAGCTTCGGCGGGGTGCCGCTGATCTTGGGGGCGCTCCAGGGGGTGAGGCCGTCCGGCTGGATCCCGGTCAGCTCGGCCATCCCGACCGGCTGCACACCCAGGGCCAGGAGCGTGTCCTGGTCGGTCTCGCCGAGCGCGACGACGCGCTTGGGCGGCGCGGGGACCGTGGTGGTGCCGAGCTTGTGCGTGATCGTCACGGGGAAGCCGGAGGCGGGGGAAGCGGCGGCCTGGGAGGAGGCGGGCGCGTCGGCGGGCTGTCCCCCGCCGCCGCAGGCGGCCGTCAGGCCGAGGCCGAGGGCGACCACGGCGTACGCGGCCAGCCGGCGCTTCAGGTTGGACATACTGTTCCTCTCTTAGGTAAGGCTCACCTAACTTAGCAGTGCTTTTGCCTCCCCGTGAAGCTCCCTGGGAACCGGCTCGCCACGCCCGCCGGGGTGGGGGCCGTCATCAGCGCCGCGATCTTCAGGTCCGCGCAGCCGGGCACCTGCCTGATCCGCCGCACCAGGCGCATGGCCAGCAGCGAGTGGCCGCCGAGGTCGAAGAAGTCGTCGTGCGGCCCGACCGCGTCCACCCCGAGCACGTCGGCGAAGATGCGGCACAGCAGCGCCTCGCGGTCCCCGTCGCCCGCCGGACCCGGCTCCGTCTCCACCCCCGTGCCCGTGCCCGTGCCGGTCACGGGCCTGGCCGTGAGCCCGGCGGGCAGTTCGCGCATCCGGATCGACGGGTCGGCGGCCACGGTCTCCAGCAGCGCGGCCAGCGCGGCGATCACGCGTTCCACGGTGCCCGCGTCGAACAGCTCGGCCGAGTAGTCCACGATGAGCCGCAGGCCCTCGCCCTGCTCGCGGAAGATGAAGTCCAGGTCGAACTTGGCGGCCGGCGGGCTGAACAGCGCCGCGCGCTGTTCCAGGCCCGGGAAGACGACCTCGCCGGCGTCCTGGTTCTCATAGCCCACCATGACCTGGAACAGCGGGTTGCGGCCGGGCACCCGGCGCGGGCGCAACGCCTCCACCAGCGCCTCGAACGGCAGGTCCTGGTTGGCCAGGCCGTGCAGCACGGTGTCGCGCACCCGGGCCAGCAGCTCGGTGAACGCCGGGTCGCCCGACACGTCCGCGCGCAGCACCAGGGTGTTGACGAAGAAGCCGATCAGGTCGGCGGCGGCCTCGTCGGTGCGCCCGGCGACCGGGCTGCCGAGCGGGATGTCCTCGCCCGCGCCCGACCTGTGCAGCAGCGCCGCGACGGCCGCCTGGCAGACCATGAACAGGCTGGCCCCGGACCCCCTGCCCACCGCCCGCAGCCGGGTGACGAGCGACGGCGGCAGGTCCCGGCCCATCGTCCCGCCCCGCTGCCCGACCGTGCCCGGCCGGGGACGGTCCACCGGCAGCGGGATCTCCTCGGGGACGCCGGCCAGCGCGGTCGCCCAGTAGGCGAGCGCGCGGGCATGCGCGCTGCCCGGGTCCAGCGGGTCGCCGAGCAGCTCGCGCTGCCACAGCGTGTGGTCGGCGTACTGGACGGCGAGCGGCTCCCAGCCGGGGGCGGCGCCGTCCAGGCGGGCGGTGTAGGCGCGCGCCACGTCCCTGGCGAAGGGGCCGAAAGACCACTCGTCGAACGCGATGTGGTGGAAGACCGCCAGCAGCAGGTGCTCGTCCGGCCCCTCTGTGTTCTCCTTGAAGACCGCGACCCGCAGCGGCGGTTCCGCCGCCAGGTCGAACGGCCGCGCGACGACCTCCTCGGGACCGCTCGCGGTGGTCTCCACCTCGGGACGCGCCTGCCCGGGCGGCAGGATCCGCTGGTAGGGCCTGCCGTCCTCCTCAGAGAACGGGAAGACCGTGCGCAGGCTCTCGTGGCGGGCCACCACGTCGTGGATCGCGGCCCGCAGCGCGGCCAGGTCCAGCGGCCCGCGCAGCCGGACGGCCAGCGGCAGGTGATACGCCTCGCGCGGGCCGTCGTCCTCGCGCAGGATCTGGTCCAGCAGCCACAGCCGGTTCTGCGCGTGCGACAGCGGCACGCGCTCGGGCCGCGCCGCCGCCGCCAGGGCCGGGCGCAGTTCCGCCTTGGCCCGCTGGTGCACCCGCGTGGCCAGCTGGGCGACCGTCGGCGCCTCGAACAGGTCGCGGATGGCCAGCTCGGTCCGCAGCGCCGCGCGCGCCCTGCCCACCAGCCGGGTGGCGAGCAGCGAGTGGCCGCCCAGGTCGAAGAAGTCGTCCTCGACACCCACCCCCGGCACGTCGAGGACCTCGCCGAACAGCGTGCACAGCACCCGCTCCACGGGGGTGCGCGGCGGGCTGCCCGCGCCGCGCGGGCCCTCCTCGCCCGGGGCGGGCAGCGCCCGCCGGTCCAGCTTGCCGTTGACCGTCAGCGGCAGCGCGTCCAGGGTGACGATCGCGCCGGGCACCATGTAGCCGGGCAGGCGCGACTTGAGTCCTTCGCGGACGCGCGCGGCGAGCCCGCTCCGGTCGCGGGCCGCCGCCGGGTTGCTCGCGTAGGCGGCGGGCGGGCGGCCCGGTTCGGCCGCCAGGCAGGCGGCCCCGCCGCCGAAGACCGCGTCGTAGTGGCCGGGAAGGTCGGACGGCGTGGTCACCACGGCGGGGTCGAGCGCATAGAGCAGTTCCGGTTCGACGCCGGTCGGGGCCGCGTCGAGCAGCGCCCGCGCCTCGGCGGGGCTCGCGCCGTCCTCCAGCGCGCGCAGCGCGGCCAGCTCGCCGGACAGGCGCGGGTCGGGGATGCCGCGCACCCGCAGCGGGCCGGGGAGCCGCGCGGCCAGGTCGCCGAGCCCGGCCCACTCGATCACCTCCGGGTCGGCGGCGGGGACGGCGGCCGGGTGCTTCCAGAGCGTCACGTCGTAGCGGTGCCTGGTCAGCTCGTTGTGCCCGGCGCCGCGCTTGGTCCGGATCTCGACGCGCGCCGGGCCGGGCAGGGCGGTGAAGAAGGCCGGGTGCACGAGCAGTTCCTTCTCCATCCGCACCGCGCGGTCGATCTCGGCGAGGTCGCCGCCGCCGCGCCCGAGCTGGATCGCCGCGTGCAGCGCGCGCACCGTGCGCAGGTCGCGGATGTCGCCGAGGAACAGCGCGCCGCCGGGGGCGAGCAGGTCCATCGCCTTGCCGATCACGTCGAGCAGGTAGCCCGCGCCGGGGAAGTACTGCGCCACCGAGTTGATCACGATGGTGTCGAAGTGGCCCTCCGGCAGGCCGGTGGTGTCGTGCGCGGCGCGGTGGTTCAGCCGTACGGCGGGCGTTCCCCCCTCGGGCAGGTCCGCGGCGAGCTTGGCGATGACCGGGGCGGCGAAGTCGGTGCCCCAGTATTCCTCGACGGCCGAGCCAGGCCCGTAGGCGAGCCCGGACAGCAGCAGGCCGGTGCCGACGCCGATCTCCAGGACGCGGCGGGGCGACAGCGCCGCGACGCGGGCCAGCGTGGTCTCCCGCCACTCGCGCATCTCGGGCAGCGGGATCGGCCGCCCGTCGTAGCTGCTGTTCCAGCCCGCGAAGTCCTCGGTGTGGACGGCGGTGCCGATCTCGGTGTACTCGGCGTCGTAGATCTGCCTCCACTCGGCCACGTGCTCGTCGTCGGCGCCGGTCCTGGCGGTGCCGTCCGGCACGACGTACCCGATCAGACGGCGGATCCCCGGGACCTCGGTGTCGGCCGCGATCACGGCGGCCTGCCCGACGCCCGGCTCGGCGGCCAGCGCCTTCTCCACCTCCTCCAGCTCCACCCGGTAGCCGCGGATCTTCACCTGGTCGTCGGTGCGCCCCAGGAAGTCGATGTTGCCGTCGGGGCGGACCCGGACGAGGTCGCCGGTGCGGTACATCCGGCCGCCGCCGAAGGGGTCGGCCACGAAGCGTTCGGCGGTCAGGTCGGGGCGTCCCAGGTAGCCCCGGGCCAGGCCCGCGCCCGCGATGTACAGCTCGCCGGGGGTGCCCGGCGGGACCGGGCGCAGCCAGCCGTCCAGCACGTAGCCCCGGGTGTTCCAGATGGGTTTGCCGACGGTGGGGGTGGCGCTGTCCTCGGTGCCGCCGCCCAGGGTGTTGATGGTGTACTCGGTCGGGCCGTACAGGTTGTAGCCGAGCACGCCCTCGGCCTCGGCCAGGCGGTCCCACACGGAGGCCGGCACCGCCTCGCCGCCGAGCAGCACCAGCGGGGGCCGGTGCCCGCCGTCGAGCAGGCCCTCCTCCAGCAGTTGCTGGGCGTAGGTGGGGGTGACGTTGATGACGTCGATCCGGTGCTCGCGCAGGTACCTGGTCAGCGCCTCGGCGTCGCGCCGCAGCTCCTCGTCGCAGACGTGCACCTCGTGGCCCTCGATGAGCCACAGCAGTTCCTCCCACGACATGTCGAAGGAGAAGGACACGGTGTGCGCGATCCGCAGCCGCCGCCCGGCGGTGGCCACGACCGGGTCGAAGATGTTGGCCCGGTGGTTGTACTGCATGTTCGTCAGGCCCCGGTATGGTGTGACCACGCCCTTCGGCAGTCCCGTCGAACCGGAGGTGTAGATCACGTAGGCCGGGTGGTCCATCCGGTCCGGCCCGGTGAAGGCGGGCGGCCCGGTGTCGGGCCGCCCGGCCAGCGCGTCCTGCACGGCCGGGTCGTCGAGCAGGATCGCCGTCGCGCCGCCGTGGTCCAGGCCCTCGGCGATCGCGCGGTGCGAGACCAGGCACCGGGGGGCGGCGTCGGCCAGCATGTAGTTCAGCCGGTCGGCGGGGTAGTCCAGTTCCAGCGGCAGGTAGGCGGCGCCGGTCCGCAGCACCGCGAACAGCGCCACCACCATCTCCGCCGAGCGGGGCAGCGCCAGCGCGACGACCTGTTCCGGTCCGGCCCCGTGCTCGGCGAGCAGCGCGGCCAGCCGGTTCACCCGGGTGTTCAGCTCGGCGTAGGTGAGGCGCACGCCAGGGTGGGAGACCAGCGCGATCTCATCGGGGATGCGCCCGGCCTGCTCTGCCAGCAGTTCGGCGATGGTCAGATCGGGCACCGGCCGTTCGGCGGCGGCCCACTCGGCGCGCAGCGCCTCGTGCTCGGCGGGCAGCAGCGGGTCGAGCCGGTGGCAGGGGGTGTCCGGGGCGTCGGCGAGCGCGGCCAGGATCGCCACGTACCGGTCGGTGAGGCGTTCGATCTCGGCGGTGGTGAAGGCGTCGCCCCGGTGCATGACGCGCAGGCCCGCGCCCGGGTCCACGACCATGGTGACCGGGTAGTGCGTGGCGTCGCGCACCTCGCGGCCGAGCACCCGCAGGTCGCCGTCCGGGCCGAAGGCGCGATCGGTGGGCATGCCGGGAAAGTTCTGGTAGACGAACAGCGTGTCGAACAGGGTTCCCGCGCCGGTGGCCCGTTGCAGGTCGGCCAGCGCCACGTAGGAGTGGTCGAACAGCTCGGCGGTGGTGTCCTGGACCTTCCCGAGCACGGCCCCGAGCGGGTCGGCGGGGCCGGCGGTGACCCGCAGCGGGATGGTGTTGAACAGCAGGCCAACGATCGACTCCACGCCCTCGACGTCCGGGTGGCGGCCCGACACCGACACCCCGAAGACGACGTCGTCGCGGCCGGTCAGGGCCATCAGCAGCAGGCCCCAGGCGGTCTCGTAGAAGGTGGCCGCGGTGGTCCCGCCGGATCTGGCGGCCCGGTCGATCCGGGCGGCGAGGTCGCCGGGCAGGGCACGGTGGATCTCCCCCGCAGTGGCCAGGTCGGCGGGGCGGTCGGCCAGTTCGGGCCGCAGCAGGGCGGGCTCCTCGAACCCGTCCAGACGGCGGCGCCACGCCTTCAGCGCGGCCTCGCGGTCCTGGGCGCCGACCCAGTCCAGATAGGCGCGGAACGGCGTGACCGGGCGGGCGCGCTCGGCGGCGGGGTCGGTGTAGAAGCCGAGCAGGGAGGTGACGAGCAGGCCGCCGGACCAGCCGTCCAGCAGGATCAGCTCGGAGGTCAGCACCAGCCGGTGGTCCTCCGGCCCCAGCCTGGCCAGCCCGAACCGGATCAGCGGCGGCTCGTCCGGCGAGAACGGGCGGGCGCGCTGCGCCTCGGCGAACGCCTCCAGGTCGTCCACCTCGGCGAAGGTCCAGTCCACGTCCCACTCATCGGGGACGAACTGCGTGGTCCGCGCGCCGTCGGAGCGGAACCCGGCCCGCAGGTTGGGGTACTTGCCCAGCACGTCACGCGCGGCGGCGGCCATCCGGCCGGGGTCCACGGGCCCGGCGAGGGTGACGACGGCCTGCTGCACGTACACGTCGCGGCCGTCGCCCGCGAGCAGCAGGTGGAAGAGCAGCCCCTCCTGTAGCGGGGAGAGCGGCAGTTCGGCGGGCTCGCCGGCGGGCTCGGTCACGGGCGCGGGCGCGTCCTGGCGGACGGCGGCGCGGGCGAGCGCGGCGACCGTGCGCAGCCGGAACACGTCACGGACGCCCAGCGCGAACCCGGCGCGGCGGGCGCGGGCCACCAGCAGGGCCGCGCCGATGCTGTCGCCGCCCGAGCGGAAGAAGTCGTCGTCGGCGCCGAACTCGCGGTGCCCGGTGATCTCGGCGGCCAGCGCGGCGAGTTCCCGCTCGGCGAGGGTGCGCGGCGCACGGCCCGCGCGGATCTCCGGCTCCGGCAGCGCCCGCCGGTCGAGCTTGCCGTTCGGGTTGCGCGGCAGCTCGTCCAGCGCGACCAGGACGGAGGGGACCAGGTGCGCGGGCAGGACCTCGCCGAGGGCGTCGCGCAGCGCGTCGAGGTCGAGCCCGGCCTCGCCGGTGACGTAGCCGACCAGGCGCGGGCCGGAGCGCAGGGCCACGGCGGCTCGCCGTACCCCGGGGAGGGCGGCGAGCGCGGCCTCGACCTCGCCGGGCTCGACCCGGAAGCCACGGATCTTGATCTGGTCGTCGGCCCGGCCCAGGAAGTCCAGCGCGCCGTCACGTCGGCGGCGCACCCGGTCGCCGGTGCGGTAGAGGCGTCCGCCGGGCGGCCCGAACGGGTCGGCGACGAACCGTTCGGCGGTGCGGGCCGGATCGCCCAGGTAGCCCCGGGCGACGCCTTCGCCCCCCAGGTACAGCTCGCCGACGGTGGACTCGCGCAGCGAGGCGTCCAGCACGTACGCGGTGGTGCCGGTGATCGGCACGAGCCCGCCGTTCTCGGCGATGAGGCTGTCCCCCGCCGCCTCCGAGCAGCCGTACAGGTCGACCAGCCGGGCCGGGACCCGTTCGGCGAGCCCGGCGGGCAGCGCCTCGCCGCTGCTGATCCAGGTGGTCACCGACGCGAGGGGGCCGGTCTCCAGCAGGGCGGTGAGCAGGCTCGGCACGACGGTCACCAGGTTGACGCCGTGACGGTCGATCAGGGCGGCCAGGGCGACGGCGTCGGTGGCCGTGTCGTCGTCGGCGACCACGACCGTGTCGCCCGCCACGAGCCCGCCGAGCAGTTCGGTGGTGCCGTCGATGAAGGACGGCGAGCTCTTGGCGACCCGCACGCCCGGCGCCGCCAGCCCCCTCCCCCAGGCCAGCCGGTTGGCCAGCGCCCGCTGGGTACCCGCCACGGCCTTGGGCGTCCCGGTGGACCCGGAGGTGAAGATCACGTAGGCGAGGTTCCCCGGGAGGACCAGCGGACGGGGACGCGGCGCGGACGGCGCGGCGGGCAGCTCGTCGCGCCCGATCACCAGCAGCGGCCCGGCCACTGCGAGCATCAGGTCCACCCGCGCGGGCGGGTAGGTCACGTCGATCGGCAGGCAGGCCGCGCCTGTCTTGAGCACGGCCAGCAGCGCCACGACGAAGTCCGCCGAGCGGGGCAGGGCGATGCCGACGACCCGTTCGGGACCGGCTCCGGCGGCGGCGAGCCGGGCGGCCATCGCCTCGGCCAGGCCGTTCAGCTCGGCGTAGGTCAGCGCGGTGTCGCCGAAGATCACGGCGGTGGCGTCCGGGGTGCGCGCCACCTGGGCCTCGACCTGCGCGGCCACCGTGGGCAGGTCGGCCGCCGCGACGGCGGCGCGGGCCGAGGACGGCGCGGTGAGCGCCGACAGCCTGGTCGCAGGGTCGCCGGTCACCCGCCCGAGCAGGTCGGCGAGGTCGCCGAGCAGCCCCGTGACGGTCTCGGCGTCGAACAGGTCCGTGGCGTAGGCGGCGAACCCCTCGATGTGCTGCTCGCCCTCGGCGAAGTAGAGGTCGAGGTCGAACTTGACGCCGCCGGTCTCCGGCAGGAACGGCTCGGCGCGCACGCCGGGCAGGCTCAGCCGCACGTCGTCGAGCCGCTGGTGGACGATCATCACCTGGAACAGCGGGCCGCGCGCCAGCGTCCGCTCGGGGGCGAGGCGTTCCACCACCCGCTCGAACGGCACGTCGGCGTTGGCGAACGCGGCCAGGTCGGTGCGCCGGACGCGCTCCAGCAGCTCGGCGAAGGTCGGGTCGCCGGACAGGTCGGCCCGCAGCACCAGCAGGTTGACGAAGACGCCCACCAGGTCGGCCAGGTCGTCGTCGGCGCGCCCGGCGATGGGGGTGCCGAGCGCCACGTCGTCGCCCGCGCCCGCGCGTCCGATCACCGCCGCGACGGCGGCGTGCAGGACCATGAACACGCTCGTGCCGGTCCGCCGGGCCAGGTCGCGGATCCCGCCGAGGGGCAGCCGGAACGGCACGAGCCCGCCGCGATGGGTCGCCTCCGGCGGCCGTGGGCGGTCGAGCGGGAGCGTCGTCTCCTCGGGCAGCCCGGCCAGCGCGCGTTCCCAGTACGCCAGGCGGTCGGCGGCGACGCCCTCCTCCCGCTGCCACACGGCGTAGTCGGCGTACTGCACGGGCAACGGCGGCCAGGCCGGTGCGGTGCCCGCGAGCCGCGCGGCGTAGGCACGGGACAGGTCGGCGAGCAGCGGGGTGAAGGACCACTCGTCGGCGGCGGCGTGGTGCAGCAGGAGTACCAGGACCGACTCGTCCTCGCCCGCGCGCAGCAGGGTCGCCCGGATGGGTACGTCGGCGCCGATGTCGAAGACGTGCGAGGCTGCGCGGGTCTCGGCCGTGCGCCGCTCCTGGGGGGACATATCCGAGGTGTCCACCTCGGTGAAGGTGACGGCGGGGTCGGTGAGCACGCGTTGCGCGGGCAGGCCGTCCGGGTCCTCGACCAGCAAGGTGCGCAGCGCCTCGTGCCTGGCGACCACGTCGGACAACGCGGCGCGCAGCGCGGCGGCGTCCACGGGGCCGGCCAGCCGCAGGCCGAGCGGCAGGGAGTAGGAGGCCGACGGGCCGCGCAGGCGCTCCTCGAACCACAGTCCGCGCTGGGCGGGCGAGGCCGGGACGGTGTCCGGCCTGGTCACTTCGCGGACCCGTTTCCGGGCGGGCCCGGTGACGAGGCGGGGCGCGAGGGCGGCCACGGTGGGGGCCTCGAACACGTCGGCGATGGTGAGGTCCGCGCCGAGTACTGCGCGGATCCGCCCGGCGAGCCTGGTGGCCAGCAGCGAGTGCCCGCCGAGCGCGAAGAAGTCGTCGTGGACGCCGACCCCCGGCAGGCCGAGCGTCTCGGCGAACACCGAGCACAGCGCCTCCTCCCGCGCGTCCCGAGGCTCCCCGCCGGCCGCGCCGGCCTCCGCCTCGGGCGCGGGCAACGCGGCCCGGTCCAGCTTCCCGTTGACGGTCCTCGGCAACGCGGGAACGACCACCAACGCCGCCGGAATCATGTACTCCGGCAACGCCGCGGCCAACGCCGCCCGACAAGCCGCCGAATCCGGCCCCACCCCACCCTTGTCCTCGGGGGTGGATGGGACCAGGTAGGCGACGAGGCGGGGGTCGCCGGGACGGTCTTCGCGGACCACCACGGCGGCCTGGGCCACATCGGGGCGGGCGGCGAGGATGGCCTGGGCCTCACCGGGCTCGATCCGGAAACCGCGGATCTTCACCTGGTCGTCGGTTCTGCCCAGGTATTCGAGCGTGCCGTCGCGGCGCCACCTGGCGAGGTCGCCGGTGCGGTACATGCGGGTCCCGGGCGGGCCGTAGGGGTCGGCGACGAACCGCTCGGCGGTCAGGCCGGGCCTGCCGGTGTAGCCACGGGCGAGTTGCACGCCCGCGAGGTACAGCTCGCCGGGCACGCCGGGCGGCACGGGACGCAGCCGGGCGTCGAGCACGTGGGCGCGCGTGTTGGGAAAGGGACGGCCGATCCCGGTGGAGGGCAGCGGGGCGTCGGTCGCCCAGACGGTGACCTCGGTCGGGCCGTACATGTTGACGGCGCTCGCCGCCGTGGCGGCCAGGGCGTCGCCGAGCGCCGGGGGCAGCGCCTCGCCGCCGACCAGGACGCGCAGCCCCCGGAACGCCTCCGGGTCGAGGGTGCCCAGCAGCGAGGGGGTGCCCTGCACGGCGGTGGCGCCCTTCAGCAGCCCGGCCAGGACGGCGGGCTCGCGGACGGCCTCCCGCCCGGCGAGCACCACGGTCGCGCCGCAGGTCAGCGGTGCGAGTAGTTCCAGCGCGGCGATGTCGAAGGCGATCGTGGTGACCGCGACGAGCCGGTCGCCTGGCGCGAGCGCGAGCCGGTCACGCGCCGTGCCCAGAAACGCGGCCAGCGCCGAGTGCGGCACGCCGACCCCCTTGGGCCGCCCGGTCGATCCCGACGTGTAGATCACATAGGCGAGGTCGCCCTCCGAGGGCCGCGCCATGCTCTCCGCCCCCTGATCCCCGGGATCGACGACGGGCGTCCCTGGTGGGAGCAGGGTGGCGGTGGCCGGGGTGGCGATGGCGCACAGGGGGGCGGCGTCGGTCATGGTGTAGGCGAGGCGGTCCGCCGGGTGGTCCAGGTCGAGGGGCAGGTAGGCGGCTCCGGACTTCAGGACCGCGAGCAGGGCCACGAGCAGGTCGGGGGTGCGTGGCAGGGCGATCGCGACGACCTGGTCCGGACCCGCGCCCCGGGCGCGGAGCACACCCGCGAGTCCCGAGGCGCGGCGGTCCAGCTCGGCGTAGGTGAGGGTGCCGGAGTCCCCGGTCACCGCCACCTCGCCAGGGGTGCGGGCGGCCTGCTCGGCGAGCATGGCCACCGCCGTCGTGTCCGGTAGGGGCTGGTGGGTGGCGTTCCACTCGCTCAGCCGCGCCTCCTCCCCCGCGGACAGCAGGGGCAGGTCGCCGATCGGGGTGTCCGGGTGGGCCGCCGCCGAGGCCAGCAGCGTCTCCAGGTGGCCGAGCAGGGCGTCGATCCGCTCGTCGTCGAACAGTTCGCGGCGGAAGGTGGCCTCCACCACCATGCCGTCCGGGCGGGCGAACGCCTCAAGCGACAGGTCGAAGTGCGTGGTGCCGTTGTGCACGTGGGTCCAGTTGGTCCGGACGCCCGGCAGGTCCAGCTCGCCGATCTCCTGGGCGAGGAACAGCAGCATGGTGTCGAAGTACGGCGAGCGCCCCCGCCCCCGGGCGGGCCGCAGCTCCCGCACGATCGCGTCGTAGGGCAGCGCCTGGTGCGCGAACGCCTCCGCGCAGGTCTCCGCCGCGCGGCGCAGCGCCTCGCGGAACGTCGGCGAGCCGGACAGGTCGGTGCGCAGCGCGAGCGTGTTGCCGAAGTTGCCGGCCAGCCGCTCGACCTCGGCGTGCCCCCGGTTCATCACCGAGGAGCCGATGGAGACGTCGGTGGCTCCGGTGTAGCGGTGCAGCAGCACGGCGTGGGCCGCGAGCATGACCGTGAAGGGGGTCACGTTCTCGCGGGCCGCCAGGTCGCGCATCGCGCGGGTGACGTCGTCGTCGAACCGGCGGGCGCGCCGCCCGCCCCGCTCGGACGGCGTGCCCGCGCGCGGCCGGTCGGCGGGCAGGTCCAGGGGCGCGGGCGGCGGGTCGAGGCGGCGCCGCCAGTGCGCGAGGTCCTCGGCGTCCAGCGGTCTGGCCTGTTCCCAGGCGGCGAAGTCGGCGTACTGCGCGGGCGGGGCGGGCAGCTCCGGGGGCTCCCCGTTCACGGCGGCGCGGTAGAGCGCCGACAGGTCCCGGGAGAGGGAGCCCCAGGTCATGCCGTCCCAGGCGATGTGGTGGACGACGACGACCAGGGCGTGTTCGCCGGGGCCGGTGCTCAGCAGTTCCAGCCGGATCGGGCGGTCCACCCGCAGGTCGAACGGGGTGGCGGCGAGTTCGGCGGCCCGCCGCGCGGGGTCGGGGTGCGCCAGCGGGGGCAGGTCGAGGGAGTCGTCGCCGCTCACCCGCTGCACGGGACCGGCGTCGGTGTCGGCGTAGACGGTGCGCAGCACGGCGTGGCGGCGCAGCAGTCCGCGCAGCGCCTCGCGCAGCGCGTCGGTGTCGAGCGGGCCGGACATGCGGACCAGCAGGCACACGTTGTAGGCGGGGCTCTCCGGGAAGGATCGGTGGTGCAGCCACATGCTCTGCTGGGCGTACGAGAGGGGTGCGTCGCCAGGAGGTCGGGGGGTTATCCGGTCTTCGCGGTCGCCGGAGCCGAGGCCCGCTTCCGCCATCATCCGCCGGATCAGTTCGCGCCGCGCTGCCGTCTGCTCCTGCACCCTCAACTCTTCCGTTGTGGCCCGGATCGGGCGTGATGACCGCAAACGGAACTTAGGTTAGCCTTGCCTAATTCTATATGCAAGGTTAGCCTAACCTAAATTCCTTTATCCCGGATTTTGCGGCTCTTGTCAGCATCCTGGAGGTTTCCTTGTCGCTCGGTGTCCGCGCAGTCACGGATCTGACAGTCGAAGTCACAGCGGATCCACTGCATGTGGTCGCCCGCCTGGCGGCGTCCGGGCCGTTCGAGGACTACGTGGTCTATGAACGGCCGGGGCGCTGGACGTACGCCGGTGGCACGCTCGGGGAGGTCGTGCTTGAGGGCGATTCGGTGATCCGCCGGTGGGGCGGTGAGCCCGAGACGCGGACCCCGTGGTCGGGCCGTCCGGCCGCGGCGCTGCGGGCCGCGTTCGCCACCGCGCCCTGGCCCGCCTGGAACGCCTACGGCTGGATCGCGTTCGAGTTCGCGGCGGCGTCGGCCGCGCCCGCGCCGTCCTCGGCGCGCCTGGCCCACCTGCTGGTCCCCCGCGCCGAGGTGACCGTCCAGGACGGCAGGGCGCGGGTCACGGCGGTGGACGCCGACCACGCCGCCCAGATCGTCAAACTCCTGTCGGACCCGGTGATCGGGCGGGTCCCCCCGTCCTCCCCCGTGGACGTGCGCCCGGGCGGCGAGCCCTACCGGGAGCGGGTCGCCCGCGCGGTCGCCGAGATCGGGGCCGGCCTCTACCAGAAGGTGATCGTCTCCCGCCGCCTGCCGATCCCCTACCCCGTGGACGTGGTCTCCACGTTCGTGCGGGGCCGCGCGGCCAACACCCCGGCCCGCTCGTTCCTGCTCGGCCTGCGCGGGTTCCAGGCCGCGGGGTTCAGCCCGGAGGTGCTGGTCGGCGTGGACGGGTCCGGCACGGTGCTGACCCAGCCGCTGGCGGGCACCCGCGCCTTCGGCAGGGGCGCGGACGCCGACGCCGCGACCCGCCGGGAGCTGGAGAGCGACCCGAAGGAGATCTTCGAGCACGCGGTCTCGGTGCGCGCCGCCCAAGACGAGCTGTCCGGCGTGTGCGCGCCCGGCTCCGTCAGGGTCGCGGGGTTCATGACCGTCAAGGAGCGCGGCAGCGTGCAGCACCTGGGGTCCAGCGTGAGCGGGGTGCTGGCGGCGGGCCGTACGAGCTGGGACGCGCTGGACGCGCTGTTCCCCGGCGTGACCGCCTCCGGCATCCCCAAGGCCGGGGCGGTCGAGGCCATCGCCCGGCTGGAGGAGCCGCGCGGCCTGTACGCGGGGGCGGTGCTGTCGGTCTCCCACGACGGCGAGCTGGACGCCGCGCTGGTGCTGCGCGCCATCTACAGCGACCGCGACGGCGCCTGGCTGCGCGCCGGGGCCGGGATCGTGCCCGGCTCCACCCCCGAGCGGGAGTACGAGGAGACCTGCGAGAAGCTGTCCAGCATCGCCCCCCACGTGGTGCCCCTGGGCTGAGCCGGGGGCACCGGCCCGGCTCATCCGAGCCGGGCCGCGAGATCCTTCTTGCTCACCTTCCCGACCGGGGTCCGGGGAAAGGAGTCCACCACCTCGGCCCGGTCGGGGAACTTGTAGGCGGCCACGCCCCGCTGCCGCAGGAACTCCTTGATCTCCCGCAGCTTCGGCGCCTCCCCCCTGACGACCAGGAAGGCGCAGGTCCGCTCGCCCATCACCGGATCGGGCAGGCCGACCACGGCGGCGTCGTGGATCGCCGGATGGGCCAGCAGGTGGTTCTCCAGCTCCTCCGCCGAGATCTTGTCGCCGCCCCGGTTGATCTGGTCCTTCTCCCGGCCCTCGACCACCAGGTGGCCGGAGGGCAGCACGCGCACCAGGTCGCCGGTGCGGTAGAAGCCGTCCGGGGTGAAGGACCGCGAGTTGTGCTCCGGCGCGCGGTAGTAGCCGCGCAGCGTGTACGGCCCCCGGGTGAGCAGCTCCCCCACCTCGCCTGGCGCCACGTCGAGCCCGTCCGCGCCGACCACCCGGATCTCGTCCGCCGGGGACAGCGGCCTGCCCTGGCTGATCGCCACGATCTCCGGCGGGTCGTCCGTCCGGGTGTAGTTGAGCAGCCCCTCGGCCATGCCGAACACCTGCTGGACGGCGCAGCCCAGCACCTCGGGCACCTGCGCGGCCCGCTCGGCGGCGAACTTGGCGCCCCCCACCTGAAGCAGTTCCAGCGACGAGAGGTCTTCGGAAGACCAGGTCGCGGCGTCCAGCCAGAGCAGCGCGATCGGCGGCACCGCCGCGCACACCGTGACGCGTTCCCGCTCGATCAGCGGGAACGCCTCGTCGGGCGAGCCGGAGGGGGCCAGCACGACCGTGCCGCCGCACGCGAAGACGCCGAGGACCCCCGGGCAGGCCAGCGCGAAGTTGTGCGCCACCGGCAGCACCACCAGGTAGACGGTGTCGCGGGTGAAGCCGCAGACGCGGGCGCTGGCCTCCAGGTTGTAGACGTAGTCGCGGTGCGTGCGCGGGATCAGCTTGGGCAGCCCGGTGGTGCCGCCGGACAGCAGGAACACCCCGATGTCGGCGGGTTCCGGCCGGTCGTGCTCGACCGGCTCGGCGTCGAGCACGACCGCGAGGGGGGTGAACTCCTGGGCGTCGCCGTCCACGACGACGTGCTCGACCGCGAGGCCCCGCGCCAGTTCGCGGTGGTCGAAGCCGCCGTGGACGGCAGGGATCACGTAGGCGCGGGCCTCGGACAGCTCGCACAGGTAGCCGATCTCGCTGGCCCGGTGCGCGGGGAGGGCCAGGACGGGCGCGACGCCGATCCGGGTCAGCGCCAGGAACACCACGACGAAGGAGACCGTGTTCGGCAGTTGCACCACGACGCGGTCCCCGCGCCGCAGGCCCAGTCGCAGGAATCCGGCGGCGGCGCGCTCGGCGCGGTGGTCCAGCTCGGCGTAGCTCAGCCGCTCGTCGCCGACGACCAGCGCCGTCGCGGCGGGGTCTCCGCCGCGCGGCACGTCACCGAGCAGCCGGTCGCTCCAGTAGCCCTCGCGGACGTATCGCTCGGCCAGGTCGTCCGGCCAGGGGGTGAAGCCGTCCGGCATGGTTCACCGCCCCGCGAGCTGGGACGGCGCGCCGGGCACCGGCTCGGCCGGGTCGCCGCCGAGCGCGACGATCCGGTTGGCGGCGTCCACGTGGACGACCCTGGGCAGGTGGCCGTCCACCTCCGACTCGTCCAGCGCCGCGTAGGTGATGATGATGACCAGGTGGCCGGGGTGGACCAGGTGGGCCGCCGCCCCGTTGACGCCGATCACCCCGCTGCCCGCCGGGCCGGTGATCGCGTAGGTGATCAGCCGTTCACCGTTGTCGATGTCGACCACGTGGACCTGCTCGCCGTCGGCGATGCCGGCCGCGGCCATCAGGTCGGCGTCGATGGTGAGCGACCCCACGTAGTGCAGGTCCGCCTGCGTCACCGTGGCACGGTGGATCTTTCCGTTCATCAGCGTCCGCTGCACGGAGGTACCTTCCACTCGGGATTGACTTGAGTTCGCCAAAGAAGCTTGCGAATGTGCGTCCGGGAGAGTCCCCGCGTCTCATCCGGCCGGCGGGCCGAGCCGGGCGGCCACCTCGCCGTCCGACATGCCCTCTACCGCGACCCAGATCCCCGCGACCGCCTCCAGCCTGCCGGGGACCGGCTCGGCGGCGGCGAAGGCGGTGGCCGCACCCGCCGGGGTGCGGCCGGTGAACAGCGCCCGCAGCGGCAGCGACGCGGTGTCCAGCGCCCCGCGCAGCCGCGCGAGCACGGTGGTCGCCAGCACCGAGTCACCGCCCAGGGCGAAGAAGTCGTCGTGCGCGCCCACCCGTTCCAGGCCGAGCACGTCGCCCACGACGCGGGCGATCACGGTCTCCAGCGCGCTGCCGGGCGCGGTGTACCGGCCCGCGCCCCGGTCGAGCTCCACGAGCGCGGCCAGGGCCTTGCGGTCCACCTTGCCGTTGCCGGTGAGCGGGAGCTCGGCCAGCGGCAGCAGCGTCTCGGGCACCATGTACTCGGGCAGCAGGGCCCGCGCGTGCTCCGGCAGGCCCTCGACGCCGCCGCCGTCGAGCACCAGCGCGGCGGCCAGCCCGCCGCCGACGGGCAGGACGACCGCCCGGCGCACCCGGGGGTGGATCTCCAGCGCGGCCTCGACCTCGCCCGGCTCCACGCGGAAGCCGCGCACCTTCACCTGGTGGTCGCGACGGCCGAGGAACTCCAGCGTGCCGTCCGGGCGGTAGCGGGCCAGGTCGCCGGTCCGGTACCAGCGGACGCCGCCGTGCACCACGAACCGGTCGGCGGTGCGCGCGGGATCGCCCGCGTAGCCGTCGGCGACGCCGTGGCCGCCGATCCACAGCTCGCCCTCGGCCCAGTCGGGGCGGTCGCGGCCCGCCTCGTCCACGACGCGGCAGGCGACGCCGCGCAACGGCACGCCGTAGGGGACGGCGGTCCAGTCGCCGGGGACCTCATCGCCGACCTCCATGACGGTGGAGTGGATGGCGGTCTCCGTGGTGCCGCCGAGCGCCACGAAGCGGCATCCGGGCACCCGCTCGCGCAGCAGGCCGGGCAGGTGCACGCCCACCCAGTCGCCGCCGAGCAGCACCAGCCGCAGGTGCGGGGCGTTCCCCCCGGCGAGCAGCATCTCCAGCACCGAGGGTACGCAGTTCAGCACGGTCACCCGCCACCGCGTGGCCAGCTCCGCCCAGCGGGCGGCGTCGCGGCGCTCGTCGTCGGCGGGCAGCACGACCGCTCCGCCCGCCGACCAGAGGGCGAACAGGTCGAACACCGACAGGTCGAAGTCGAGCGCGGAGATCCCGAGCGAGACGTCGTCCGCGCCGATCGAGAACCGCTCGATCAGGTCGGTGATCGTGTTCATGGCCGCGCGGTGGGAGACCTCCACGCCCTTGGGCTCGCCGGTGGAGCCGGAGGTGAACAGCACGTAGGCGACCTGGCCAGGGGTGACGGGCAGCGGCGCGCGGAGCGGCTCGGGGTGGGTCACGGCGGAGGTCAGCGAGGTCACCACGCCCGCCGCCTTGAGGATCTTCTCCCGGCGCGCGGCGGGCTGGGCGGGGCCGACCGGCACGTAGGCGGCGCCCGCCGCCAGCACACCGAGCACGGCGGCGGCCTGGTCCGGGCCCTTGGGCAGCTCGACGGCCACGCGGTCGCCCGGCTCCACCCCTTGCGCGGCCAGGTGGGCGGCGGTGGCCAGGGCGCGAGCGGCCAGCTCGCCGTACGTGAGGACGCCGTCGTCGCCCCAGTGCAGCGCGGGCCGGTCCGGTTCGCGCCGGGCGCGGGCGAAGAACTCCTCGTGCAGGGTCCGCGGGGACGGCGGGGGCGTGGCGTTCAGCCGGTGGCGCAGCCGCAGGCTCTCGGCTGAGGCCCCGATCCGAAGCGGCGCGGACCAGTCGGCCCCCTCCGCGCCGAGCCGGGTGATCGCGCCGGTGTAGGCGGCGAACATGTCCCTGGCCACCCCTTCGGGGAAGGCCGGGTCGCGGACGTCCCAGTTCAGCAGCAGCCCGCCGGACACCTCGGTCACCTGGGCGTCGAGCAGCACCTGCGGGCCCTGGGAGACGATCCACCCGGGTTCGCCGAACACCCGGCGCACCCGCTCGCCGAACAGCTCGCCCAGGTTGAGCGCGCTGGTGTAGACGATCGGCGCGAGCACCTGCTCGCCCCTGAAACGCGACAGGTCGCGCAGCACCTCCACGCCGGAGTAGTCGGCGTGCGCCCCGGCGGCGTGCATCCGCGCCTGGACGTCCCTGGCCCGCTCGGTGAACGGCGCCTCGCGCGAGACGTCGGCGTCCAGCATGATCGAGCCGGTGAAGTCGCCGACCAGCGCGTCCACGTCGGGGTGCACCGGCTCGCGGTTGAACAGCGGCAGGTTCAGCAGGAAGCGCGGGGTCGCGGACCAGCCGCCGATCACCTCGGCGAAGATCGCGGCCAGCGCCATGGCCGGGGTGACACCCTCGCGGTGCGCCCTGGAGATCAGCCGTTCCCGCTCGCGCGGGTCCAGCCAGTGGTGCAGGCGGACGACCCGGCCGCCCGGCCGGGGCACCACCGGCAGCTCCGGCGGCCCCGGGAGGTCGCCGAGCCGGTCGGCCCACCACGCGCGTTCCCGTTCGCGGGCGGCGGCCCGCGGGTCGGCCGCCAGGTAGCGGGCGAAGCAGTAGCCGATCGGGGGCGGGGTGTCCCCCTCGTAGAGCGCGGCGAGGTCGGCCAGCATGGTGCGGTAGCTCATCGCGTCGGCGGCCACCATGTCCACGTCCAGGTGCAGCCGGGCGGATCCACCGGGCAGCAGACTCAGCCGCAGGTCGAAGACCCTGCCGGTGTCGATCGGGAGCCGCTGGGTCGACATCTCCTCGCGGACGCGCAGCAGCGCGGCCTCGGCGTCCGGGACGGATCGCAGGTCGTGGACGGTCACCGGGTCGCCAGGCCGTTCCGGCAGTACGCGCTGGGTGCCGTCGTCGCCGATGGCGACCCGCAGCATCGGGTGCCGCCCGGTCAGGGCGGTGACGGCCCGCGCCAGGAGGTCAGGGTCGATGTCCCGGCCGTCGAGCTCGACGTAGAGGTGGGCGGCGACCGATCCGAGCGCCTGACCGGCGTCCCTGCCGATCCAGTAGGCGTGCTGCATCAGCGCGAGCGGGAACGGGCCGTCCGGCTCGGGGGTCTCAGAGCCGGGCTGGATCTCGACCAGGGTCTCAACCGGGGTTTCGGCCGGGGTTTCGGCCTCGATCGCGCCGCGCTCGGCCAGCAGTTCCCACCACTCGGCCAGCGTGGGGCGGCCCGCCAGCTCGGCGAAGCCCACCTCGATGCCGCGCCGCCGCAGGCGGCCGGTCAGGCCCATCAACTGGATGGAGTCCATGCCCAGCTCGATGAGGTTGTCTCCGGGCTCCACCCGCTCACCGAGCAGATCCGTCAGCGAGTCGCGCAGTTCTTCCCTCGTCAGCACTCTGAGATCTCCCTAAGTCAGGTAAGGCTAACCTAAATTAGGGTCCAAGGAGCAGTCAATGGAGAGGGGAGCGCGGGCCGGTCACACCCGGCCCCTGCGCTCCTCTCCGGCCAGCAGCCAGATCAGGTAGACGCCGCCGAGCACGCCGGTCACCACGCCGACGGGAACCGGGATGGGCAGGCGCAGCGAGATCAGGTCGCCGATCACCAGCAGCGCCGCGCCCATCAGCCCGGCGGGCACGAGCTGCGGGCCGGTCCGCCGTACCAGCCGGCGGGCGAGCTGCGGCGCGGCCAGCGCCACGAACGGCACCGGCCCCACGGCGGCCGTGGCCGCCGCGACCAGCCCCACCCCGACCAGGACCAGCGCGGCCCTGGTGCGCTGCACCGGCACGCCGAGCGCGTGGGCGGCGTCGTCGCCGAGCTCCCCCATCCGCAGGTGCGGGCCGAGCACCAGCGCCATCGGCACCAGCACGGCCACCCCCACGGCCAGCGGCGCGGCGTGGTCCCACCCCCTGCCGCTCAGGCTGCCGGTCAGCCAGAACGCCGCCTCGTACGCCTCGCGCAGCTCGGCCCGGGTGATCAGGTAGCCGTTCAGCGCCTCCAGCATCGCCGCGGCCGAGATGCCCACCAGCAGCAGCCGGAAGGCGTTCACCCCGCCCCGGTAGGCGATCAGGTAGACGATCAGCGCGGTGGCCAGCGCGCCGAGCAGCGAACCGGCCGCGACGGCGAGCGCGCCCCCGCCCAGCACCAGGATCTGCACCAGCGCGCCGGTCGCGCCGCCCGTGGTGAAGCCGATGATGTCGGGGCTGCCCAGCGGATTGCGGGTGATGGTCTGGAAGATCGCCCCGCTGATGCCCAGGGCCATGCCCGCCGCCAGCCCCGCGACGGCCCTGGGCAGCCGCAGGGTGGTCACGATGAACTCGGTGGCGCCGCCGCCCTGCCCGGTCAGCGCGCGGACCACGTCGGGCACCGGGATCGGCAGGTCGCCGGTGCCCACGACCAGGACCGCCGCGCCGAGCGCGAGTCCGAGCAGCCCCGCGCACACCAGCACCGCCCTTGGCTCCCAGCGCAGGGAGAGCGCGCCCGCGCGCAGCACCCGGCTCACAGCGCGGGCACCTTTCCCCTGCGCACCATGAACGCCAGCAGCGGCGCGCCGAGGAACGCGGTGACGATGCCGGTCTCCAGCTCGCCCGGCGCGGCCACGACGCGGCCGATGATGTCGGCGGCCAGCAGCAGCACCGGCGCGGCCAGCAGCGAGTAGGGCAGCACCCACCGCTGGTCGGAGCCGACCAGCCCGCGCACCACGAACGGCACCGCGAGCCCGAGGAACGCGATCGGACCTGCCGCCGCGGTGGCCGCCCCGCACAGCACCACGATCGCCAGCGCGCCCAGTGCCCGCGTGCGCCCGGCCCGCGCCCCGAGCGCCCGCCCGGCGTCGTCGCCCAGCGCCAGCGCGTTCAACGGCCGGGCCAGCGCCAGCGCCAGCAGCGTCCCGGCCAGCAGGAACGGCGCCACCTGCCAGAAGACGCCCAGCTCACGGCCGGACAGCGTGCCGATCTGCCAGAAGCGGAACGCGCCGAAGTCGTGCGGGGCGAGCAGCATGATGCCCGAGGTCAGCGCGCTGAACACGGCGTTGATCCCGGCGCCGGCGAGCACCAGCCGGGCCGGGGTCGCCCCGGACCGGCCGCGCGAGCCGATGGCGTAGACCAGCGCCGCCGCCCCGGCCGCGCCGAGGAACGCCGCCCAGACGTAGACGAGCGGCTGGTCCACCCGGAACAGGGCGATCACGGTCACCACCGCGACGGCGGCGCCGCCGTTCACGCCGAGCAGGCCCGGCTCGGCCAGCGGGTTCCGGGTCAGCGCCTGCATCAGCGCCCCGGCCAGGCCGAGCGCGGCCCCGACCGCCAGCCCGAGGAGGGTGCGGGGAACGCGCAGCTCCCAGACGATCAGCGCGCTCTCCGAGCCGTCGGGGGACAGCAGCCCGGCCAGGGCCTCGGCGGCGGGGATGTGCTGGGTGCCGATCATGACGCTGGCCAGCCCGGTGAGCACCAGCAGCACGGCCAGCGCCCCGAGCCCGGCCGGCCGGCCGACCGGGAGTAAGCCCCTCACGCGGAGCGGCCGTCTTCGGAGGGAGACACGGATCTGAGGTTAGCCTAAGCTAACGAAGGCCGACATGTCCCTCCAGATCATTCGCGATCGTCCGCAACAGGGCATCGCGCCCCGGCACAAGATAGAAGTGGTCGCCCGGCACCCGCCGCAGGCTGAACGCCCTGGCCGTGGCGCGCTCCCAGTTCGCCATCCCGGCGGCGTCCACCGTGTCGTCGTCCTGCGGGCAGAACGCGGTCACCGGCACCGGCAGAGCCGTCACCTCGTCGGTCTCGTAGGTCTCGATCAGCCGGTAGTCGTTCCTGACGACGTCGAGCACGATCTCGCGCAACTCGGGGTCGGCCAGTACCGCCGGGTCGGTCGCGCCCTGCCGCAGCAGGTCGGCGGCCAGCCCGTCGTCGCTCAGCTCGTGCAGCGCGCTGTCCATCCGGGGGCCGGGCGCCGGGCAGGCGGACACGTACAGCGCGACGGGCGCGACGGCCGGATCCCGCGCCAGCCTGCGGGCCGTCTCGTAGGCGACCGCCGCGCCCATGCTGTGACCGAACAGCGCGACCGGCCCCACGCAGGTGGCGGCGACCGCCTCGGCCACGCCGTCGGCGAGCGCGCCGATCTCGCCGATCAGCTCCTCGGCCAGCCGGTCCTCCCTGCCCGGGTACTGCACGGCGCGCAACTCCACCCACTCCGGCAGCCGGGGGCCCCAGTCGCGGAAGAAGCTCGCCGCCCCTCCGGCGTGCGGCAGGCAGACCAGGCGTACCATCGCGTCCGGCCGCCGCCGGTGGACGCGGATCCACGGATTCACGGGGTGAGTGCTGATGCTCATGCCCCCATCGTTCCGCAGCCGCCCGGCCACGGCAGAATATGGGCGTGGGCTTACCCTCGTCCCGCTGGGCGACCCCGCTGCTGTGGGGCGGAGCGCTGCTGCTCGGCGCGTGCCTGGGCGCGCTGACCCTCGCCCTGCGGGACCGGGGGCTGGAGACCGCCGCCGTCGTGGCTCAGCTCGTGTCGCTGCCGCTGACCGTGGTACCACTCGCGGTCACCCTGGTCGCCTGGTGGCGGCGCACCCGGCACGAGGTCACCACCCCCGCCCAGCTCGCCGAGGCCAAGGAGATCCTGGCGCGGCTCGTGCGCGAGCAGTGGGAGGCCGAGGCGCGGACCCGCTCGCTCGGCCGTCCGGAGCCGATGCCGGTCGTGTGGCGGCTGGCCGGGCCGGAGGTCATGGACCTGCCTCGGTGGATCGGCACGGCCACGCTGCGCGGGCGCGGCGACCGGATCGAAGCGCTGGTGCGGGAGTTCGCCGCGCTGCGCAGGCGGCGTCTGGTGATCACCGGTCCGCCCGGCTCGGGGAAGACGACGCTGGCCGTGCAACTGGTCGTGGAGCTGCTCCGCCCTGCGGGCCGCGACCCCGACGAGCCGGTCCCGGTGCTGCTCACGCTGACCGGCTGGGACACCGTCGAACATCCGCGGCTGCACGACTGGCTGGCGGCCCGGCTGGCCGAGACCTACCCCGCGCTGCGCTCCCCCGCCTTCGGTCCCGGCGCGGCCAGGGCACTGGCCGCGCGGGGCGAGATCCTGCCGGTGCTCGACGGGCTGGACGAGTTGCCGCCCCAGGCCCGCGAGCGGGTGGTGACCGCGCTCAACCGGTCGCTCGGCGAGGCCGACCGGCTGGTGCTGACGTGCCGCACGGCCGAGTACCACGAGACCGTGCGCGGCGAGGTGATCGCGGGCGCGGCGGTCATCGAGCCCGAGCCGCTGACCGCCCCTGCCGCGGCGGGCTACCTGGAAGGATGCCTCGGCGGGCGGACCGGCGGGCCCTGGGAACGCGTACTGGCCGAGCTGCGGGCCGGGCGGGCTCCGGTCCTGGCCGCCGTGACGGCCGGCCCGCTGGGCCTGTGGCTGGTCCGCGCCGTCCACATCGACGGCCGCCGCGACCCGGCCGTCCTGCTCGACGGCACGCGCTTCGCCTCCCCCGCCGAGCTGCGCGCGCACCTGCTCGGCGAGCTGGTCCCCGCCCTGGTCGAGATCCGGCCGCCGTCCACCGACCCCGCCGTGCCGTTCCGGCCCCGCCGCGCCCACGACACGGCGACCCTGGACGACGGCCTGACCCGGCTGGCCCGCCACCTCTCAGCGGCCGGTACCCGCGACTTCGCCTGGTGGCACCTGGCCCGCCGGGTGCTGTCGCCCCGCCTGCTCGGCGCGATGCTCGGCTTCGTGACCGGTGCCGCGTTCGGCCTGACCGCCGGGCTGACCGCGGGGCCGGCAGGCGCGGTGCCGGGCGGCGTGGCCGCCGGTCTGCTCGCCGGCATCGTCGCCCCCGGCTGGCTCAGGCAGCGGCCCGGCTACGCCGACCTGCGGCTGCGCGGACGGCTCGGCCCGCTCGCCGCCCGGGTCGGCGAGGGCGTGGCGGCCGGGGCCGTCTGCGGTGCGGTGGGAGGGGCGATCCCCTGGCTGGGCACCGACTTCGGCGGGATCATGGCGGGAGCACTGAAGGGACTGCGGATGGACCTGGTGGTCCGCCTGCCCATCGGCGGCGAGCCGCCGGGGATGGCCGGCTCTCCCGTCCGGGACGCCGCGTACCTGACGCTGCTGGCACTGGCCGGCGGCCTGCCAGGCGCGATGACGGGGGCCCTGGCCACCGCCCTTCGCCCCGCCAGGACGCGCACCGCCGCCCGGCTCGGGCGGCTGCCGGAACCGCTCGTCTACCGGGTCACGCTCGCCCTCGCCTTCGGCGTGGCCTTCGGCATCCCGGGCGGCATCGCGGCCGGGGTCGCGCTCGGCGTGCTGAACTGGGCCGACCGGCCCGCGCCGCTGACGGAGGCGGGCACGCCCGCCTCGACGCTGCGCGCGGACGGCCGCCTGGCGCTGCTGCGCGTGGTATCCGTGGGCGTCGCCGCGGCGGTCGCGGCGCGGGTGTCCGGCGGCCTCACGGTGGTGGTCCCGCTGGGACTGGCGGTCGGCCTGCTCGCGGGCGACCGCCACGCCGCCGTCTGCTACGCCGCCTCGTTGGCGACCAGGTCGCGCCGGCGGCTGCCGTCGCGGCTGACGGCCGTCCTCGACGACGCCCACCGGCTCGGCCTGCTCCGCGTCGTCGGGCCGGTCTACCAGTTCCGGCACGCCGAGCTGCAGGACCACTTCGCGGCGGGAGGAAGGCCGGGCGGCCTTCCTCCCACGGGGGTCAGCTGACGGGGCTGTTCATGTCGGCCTGGATCTGCGCCGCCGACAACGCACGGTCATAGATCCGGACCTCGTCGATCAGCCCCTCGAAGTGATCACCCCAGAACTCGTTCCCGCCGATGAACACCCGCCCCGACGACACCCGGATGTCACCGGTCACCGGCCGCGAACCCACCTGAACACCGTTCACGAACAACCGCAACGCCGACCCGTCGTACGTCGCCGCCAGATGCGACCACACACCCGCACCCAACCCCGACGAACCGAACGTCTCCGTCTCACCCGACACACTCACGACCGACGACGGCCGAGAACCATCCGTCGAAGAGAACAACGCGTACGACAACCCGCTCGGATGCTCCTTCAACACCACCGTGTCATACGAACTCCCCACAGCCACCGGACGAACCCACGCCTCCACCGTCATCCCACTCGTCAGCCGCAAGCCCGCCGCATCCGCCACCCGCACCCAGCTCGACGACCCGTTGAAGGAGAGCGCCTGGCCGTAGCGCCCGCTCGCCGTCCAGGTCACGTCGCGGGCCGTGCCGCCGTGGCCGTTGCCGGAACCGTCCGCCACCGAGGTGCCGGCGCCCTCGTTCATGCCGTACGCGGCGACCAGGCCGCTGTTGACCGGGGGCTCGGTGACGGTCGCCGTGGCCTCACCGGACGGCGGGCCCTGGTTGGGCACGGCGTCGAAGGCCACCACCCGGTAGTAGTAGGTGCCGGGGGCGACGCCCGAGTCGGTGAACGCGGTGCCGGGCGTGGAGCCCACCTGGTTGGCGCCGGACGGCGTGAAGCCCGCGGTGGCCGAGCGGTGCACGTTGTAACCGGAGACGCCCACGTTGTCGGTGGCGGCGGTCCAGGTGAGCTGGGCGCTGCCGGGGCCGCCGATCGCGGTGAGCGAGCCGGGCGCGGTGGGGGCCTGGGTGTCCGGCTCCGGCGGCGGGCCGACCGGGGTGTTCATGTCGGCCTGGATCTGCGCCGCCGACAACGCACGGTCATAGATCCGGACCTCGTCGATCAGCCCCTCGAAGTGATCACCCCAGAACTCGTTCCCGCCGATGAACAGGTCCCGCCCCGACGACACCCGGATGTCACCGGTCACCGGCCGCGAACCCACCTGAACACCGTTCACGAACAACCGCAACGCCGACCCGTCGTACGTCGCCGCCAGATGCGACCACACACCCGCACCCAACCCCGACGAACCGAACGTCTCCGTCTCACCCGACACACTCACGACCGACGACGGCCGAGAACCATCCGTCGAAGAGAACAACGCGTACGACAACCCGCTCGGATGCTCCTTCAACACCACCGTGTCATACGAACTCCCCACAGCCACCGGACGAACCCACGCCTCCACCGTCATCCCACTCGTCAGCCGCAAGCCCGCCGCATCCGCCACCCGCACCCAGCTCGACGACCCGTTGAAGGACAGGGCTCCGCCGTGGCGGCCGGTGGCGACTCGGGTGGCGTCGCGGGCGGTGCCGTTGTGGCCGTTGCCCGAGGCGTCGGTGACCGCGGCGCCCGTCGCCTCGTCCATGCCGTAGGCGGCGACCAGGCCGGTGGGCTGCTGGACGGTCTGGAAGGTCGCGGTGTAGGTGGCGGCGGTGGCGGGGGCGGTGACGTTGTGGCCCGCCGCGCCGCCGTCCGACCAGGAGACGAAGCCCTGGTCGCCCTGTGGCGATGGGGCGGCCACCGAGTTGCTGGAACCGACGATCACCGTCCGGGTGAACGGCGCGGTGGTCTGTTCGCCGTTGAAGCCGAGCCGCAGCCCGGACGGCACGGTCTGGAAGGTCAGGTTCACCGTGCGCGGCTGGAGCAGGACGCTCTCGGTGTCGGTGAGCCCCTGCGTGTCGGTGACGGTGAGCCGTAGTTCCAGGTGGGCCGGGTACTCGTGGTCGGGTGCCTGGAAGGACCCGCTCTGCCCGGTGAACGTGGTGATCTGATGTTCGTGGCAGGTGCTCGGGCAGTGGTGCATGATCAGCGTCCAGCTCATCCGGGAGCCGGGGATCGTGCCGTCCTCGGCGTCGGTGCCGCTGCCGGAGAAGCCGACGGTCTCGCCCACCGCCCAGTCCGTGCTGGTCGTGGGGGTGGTGATCTGGGCGGTCGGGGCGGTGTTGTTCACGTTGACGGTGACCGTGGCGTCGCCCTGCCCGCCCCTGCCGTCGCTCACGCGCAGGCGCACCGGATAGGAGCCCGGCTGAGTGTAGGTGCGCGAGGGCGTGGCCGAGGTGGAGTCGTCGAGGTCGCCGTCGCCGTCAAGGTCCCAGGCGTAGGTGAGCGGGTCGCCGTCGGCGTCGGTGGAGCCGGTCCCGGAGAAGTTCACCGTCAGCGGGGCCGCCCCGGAAGTCGCGCTCGCCGAGATCACGGCCACCGGCGGGGTGTTGTTGTAGATGTAGCGCAGGATCCGCCCGCCGTTGAGGTCCACGGCGAACAGGTCTCCCTCGGGGCCGGTCTCCAGTTCGACGACCGGGGTGGCGGAGTCGAAGGTGGCCACCGAGCCGGTAGCGGGCAGGCCGTTCGCGCCCCGGGGCATGACCCACACGCACCCGCGGCTGTAGTCGGAGAAGAACAGCGCGCCGTCGTAGGTGTCGGGGTAGTCTCCGCCCTCGTAGAAGGCCACCCCGCTCGCGGACGAGCCACCGGAAGGACAGGGCTCACCGGGGACCACTCGCGCGTTGTGGTTCCAGGCGAAGTACGGCGCGGCGTGCGCGCCCGCGCCCTGGGCGTAGAGGTTCTCGCACAGCGTCAGGTTGAGGTTGTCGTAGCCGCCCTGCCGGTTCGGGCCCTCGTAGCAGGGCCAGCCGAAGTTCTGCACCGAGCCGGTGGGGTTGACGACCCTGCCGATCTCCTCGTAGGTGCTCCAGCCGACCTCGCCGTACCAGATCTCGTCGGTGCCCGGCCGGTTGGTGATGCGGAACGGGTTGCGCATGCCGTTGGCGACGATCCGGGCCACGTTGGCGTCGGCGCTGCCCGCGTTGGGGTTGCCGGTGGCGGCGGTGCCGGTGTCGGGGTCGATCCTGATCAGCGCGCCGTCCAGCCCGGCAGGGTCGTCGGCGGTGCGCACGTCCTGGGCGCGCAGCGCGCCGCCCTCGGCGGTCGGCGGGGTCAGCGCGGTGCCGGTCGGGGACGGCGGGTCGCCGCACGGGTTGTCCGGGGTGACGTCGGAGCCGGTCAGGTTGTCCTGGCCGTAGTCGGCGAAGTTGAAGCTGGCGCCGTCACCGGCGGACGCGTAGAGCGCGCCGTCCCTGCCGAACTGCAGGTCGCCCACGGAGTGGCTGGGGTACTGCTGGCACCAGTCGGTGATCAGCGGGGTCTCCGCGCCGGTCGGCGAGATGACCGACAGGCGTCCGGTCACCAGGCATCCGTCGCCGGTCGGTCCCGGTGGGGTGGGGCAGGGGTCGGCGGAGACGCCCGCCGTGCCCCAGCGCGGAGCGTTCCCACCGGGGACGGCGTCGCGGGTGTAGAGCACGTAGATCCGTGGATCGTCTGGGAAATCCGGATGTAAGGCCATGCCGAGCAGGCCGCGGTCCCAGAAGTTGTGCACCTGGGTGCGCAGGTCGGCGTACACCGTCGCGGTGGTGTCGGACAACGAGTCGAACACCTTGATCAGCCCGCTCTTCTCGGCCACGAACACCCGGCCGTCGGCGGCGAACTCCACGTTGGTCGGCTGGACGAGGCCGCTGAAGGCGACCTGTTTCTCGAAGTGCGCGGGCAGCGCCGCGGCCGGTGCCGCGGTGAGCCCGACCAGGCCCGTCATCAGCAGCACGATGGAAAGGACGGCACGGCGAACACGCGTCACGAGAACTCCCCACAGGTGAACCGGCGCAACCCGTGGTGCCCCCTGATCACCTCGGGACTTATGACGATTAATGCTTTGAAAACGGTCCAATGCCACACCTAGCGCCACAAATGGCCGCATGTGGTCATCTAGCGCCGGTGGGCCTCGGGTGAACACGACGATGGGCCCGGAGGAGGAGCGGCCTCCGGGCCCACCGTCAAGGTGCTCGTCAATGTGTCCGTCAATGTGCCTGCCAATGTGATCGTCAAGGTGCCCGCGGGGGTCTGGTCACGCCCCCCAGTCCCACTTGCGGTTGCCGAACTTCGTCCCGAGCGGACTGTGGTCCAGGGCCGCGCCGTGGAAGATCTCCAGCGCGCCGCCGCCCGGCGTCTGCAGGGTGATGCCCACCTCTACCCGGCACAGGTCCGCGTCCTCCTCGCCGGGGCGCGGCCTCCCACCCGCGAGGACACGGACAGGGCGAACCGCCCGCCGACCTTGTCCAGGTAGAAGACCTCTGATCCAGGATGCGGTGGGCCGTGGAGCGCGGCAGGCGGGTGCACCGGGCCACGTCCTCCAGCGTGAGATGTGTGAAACGCCCTTCGAAGGCGTCGATGATCAGTGTCACCCGTTCGACCATCGAGGCCGTCCACGATCACTGCTGTCACCCGGAGGGCTCCCAGCCGCGGCGGGGCGCGCGGGCTCCCGCGCGCTGCTCGTCGCGGCTGCGGTAGACGATGTACGGCCTGGTCAGATAGCCCACGGGCGCGGTCAGCATGTGCACCAGCCGGGTGAACGGCCAGATCGCGAACAGCGCCAGCGCGCTCAGCGCGTGGAGCTGGAACAGGATCGGCGCGCCCGCCATCAGCGCCGGATCCGGGCTGAGGTAGAACACCGAGCGGAACCAGGGGGAGATGGTGGTGCGGTAGTCGTAGCCGCCGCCGACCACATTGGCCGCCACCGTGGCCGACAGGCCGAGCACGATGGTCAGGCCGAGCATCGCGTACATCAGCTTGTCATTGCGGGTGGTCGCGGTGAACACCGGCCCGACCGTGCGCCGCCGGTAAATGAGGATCGCCAGCCCGCCCACCGTGGCCACGCCCGCGACGGTGCCCAGCACCACGGCCACCACGTGGTAGGTCTCCTCGCCGACGCCCACCGCCTCGGTCCAGCTCTTCGGGACGACCAGCCCGCCGATGTGGCCGAGCAGCACGACCAGGATCCCGAAGTGGAACAGCGGGCTGCCGACGCGCAGCAGCCGCGACTCGTACATCTGCGACGAGCGGGTCGTCCAGCCGAACTTGTCGTAGCGGTAACGCCATACGTGTCCCAGCACGAACACCGTGATCGCCACGTACGGTGCCACCACCCACAGCACGACGCTCATCGCGACGCCTCCATGACCGCGTAGGGTTCCAGTCCGACCTCTTCGGCGGGCGGCCCCTCGGCCGCCAGGCGCAGCGCCGCCTCGCGCTCGCGCGGCCCGGCGGCGGGCAGCGTCGCCGTCACGGCGGCCACCACGTCCGCGTACGGCGAGCGCTCCGCCGTGAGCGCCGTGCGCAGCAGCTCCAGCCCCGCCCGGTGCTCCCGCAGCAGACGGCGTGCCTCCCGCACCGCGCCCCGCCCCGACAGTTCGCAGACCACGGCCAGGTGGTCGGGCAGCTCGCCGTCGGCCGGTTCGAACCCCGCCGCCCGCAGCGCGTGCTTGAAGCGCAGCAGCGCCCCGCCGCGCTTGCGGGTGTCGCCGTAGGCGTAGTAGGTCAGGTAGAGGCAGCACCGTCGCTTGAGGTCGAAGGTCGCCACGTAGTGCGCGGCCAGCTCGCCCTGACCCGTGACCTCGACGTGCCGCAGGAAGGCGGCCAGCCGGTCGCGCACCTGCCCGGCGGGCAGCCCGGCCACCGCCTCGGCCAGCACCGGGCGCGCGCCGTACAGGCGTTCGTCGGGGTAGCCGAGCAGCACCGACGCCACCATGTGCGCGGTCCGCACGTCGTGTTCGCCCATCATCACCGCTCCCGGTCGCGCTTGGGGAACAGGCCGTCGGGGGTGCCCTTGCCGTCCCAGTTGAGCAGATTCACCCGGCCGCGCAGGTCGTGGGCGTCGCCCTCCTGCCGTTCGCGCAGCGCGTGGAAGTTCTCCACCGCGACGGGGGCGGGCGTGCCGGACGCCTCCCCGAACGGCCCGCCCATGCCGGGGCCTCCCTCGTAGTCCAGGGAGCAGCCGGTGGCGGTCTCCTCCAGTTGCCTGCCCTGCTCGGCGTGGGCCTTGGGGATCACGTAACGCTCGGCGTAGGGGGCCAGCGCCAGCAGCCGGTGCATCTCCTCGATCCCCCGCCCGCTCATCCCGACCGAGGCGGCGATCGACTCGTCGGGGTCCTGGCCGAGGTTGATGCGGCGCATGTAGGAGCGCATCGCGGCCAGGCGGCGCAGCACGCCGCGCACCGGCTCAGGGTCACCGGCGGTGAACAGCTCGGCCAGGTAGCCGATCGGGATGCGCAGCGCGTCGATCGCGCCGAACAGGTTCCCTGCGTCCTCGCCGTCGTGGCCGGTGCCGGTCAGCACGTCCACCACCGGCGACAGGGGCGGGATGTACCAGACCATCGGCATCGTGCGGTACTCCGGGTGCAGCGGCAGCGCCACGCCGTACTCGAAGATCAGCTTGTGGATCGGGGACTCGCGGGCCGCCTCCAGCCAGTCCTCCGGGATGCCCTCGGCACGGGCGGCGGCGATCACCTCCGGGTCGTGCGGATCCAGCAGCACGCCGCGCTGCGCCTCGTACAGGTCCTTCTCGTCGGCGACGGAGGCGGCCTCGGCCACGCGGTCGGCGTCGTAGAGGATCAGGCCGATGTAGCGGAGCCGTCCCACGCAGGTCTCCGAGCACACCGTGGGGATGCCGACCTCGACCCGCGGATAGCAGAACGTGCACTTCTCGGCCTTGCCGGTGCGGTGGTTGAAGTAGATCTTCTTGTAGGGGCAGCCGGTCACGCACATCCGCCAGCCCCGGCAGCGGTCCTGGTCGACCAGCACGATGCCGTCCTCTGACCGCTTGTAGAGCGCGCCGGACGGGCAGGAGGCCACGCACGACGGGTTCAGGCAGTGCTCGCAGATGCGCGGCAGGTAGAACATGAAGGCCTGCTCGAACTCCAGCTTCACCTGGTCCGACAGCTTGCGCAGCACCGGGTCGGCGGACGCGAGCTGTGGCGAGCCGGCCAGGTTGTCGTCCCAGTTCGCGCTCCAGGTGATCTTCGTCTCCCGGCCGGTGATGAGCGACCTGGGGCGGGCCACGGGGGTGTCCTCGGTGGCGGGGGCGGAGAAGAGCCGGTCGTAGTCGTAGGTCCAGGGCTCGTAGTAGTCCTTGATGGACGGCATGAGCGGATTGGCGAAGATGGTGAACAGCTTCTTCAGCCGCCCGCCCGCCCGCAGCCGCAGCCGTCCGCGCCCGTTCAGCTCCCAGCCGCCCTGCCACTTCTTCTGGTCCTGGTAGGTGCGCGGATAGCCCTGGCCGGGACGGGTCTCGACGTTGTTGAACCACACGTACTCGACGCCGGCGCGGTTGGTCCAGGCCTGCTTGCAGGTGACCGAACAGGTGTGGCAGCCGATGCACTTGTCCAGGTTCATCACCATGGCCAGTTGCGCCATGATCCGCATCAGTAGTCGACCTCCTGGGAGCGGCGGCGGATCACGGTGACCTCGTCGCGCTGGTTGCCGGTGGGCCCGAGGTAGTTGAAGGCGAAGCTGAGCTGGGCGTACCCGCCGATCAGGTGGGTGGGTTTGACCAGCAGGCGGGTCAGCGAGTTGTGGATGCCGCCGCGCCGTCCCGAGGTCTCGCTCTTCGGCACGTCCACCACGCGCTCCTGGGCGTGGTACATGTACACGGTCCCCTCGGGCATGCGGTGCGAGACCACCGCGCGGGCCACGACGACGCCGTTGCGGTTGACGGCCTCCACCCAGTCGTTGTCGGCGACCTTCGCCCTGGCGGCGTCCGCCGGGCTCATCCAGATCGTCGGCCCGCCGCGCGACAGGGTGAGCATGAGCAGGTTGTCCTGATACTCCGAGTGGATGGACCACTTGGAGTGCGGGGTCAGGTAGCGCACGGTCACACCGTTCTCGCCGCCGTCGCCCAGGCCGGGCTCGCCGAACATCGCGGTCATGTCCAGCGGCGGCCGGTAGACCGGCAGCGCCTCGCCCGCCTCGTGCATCCAGTCGTGGTCGAGGTAGAAGTGCTGGCGGCCGGTGAGGGTGTGCCATGGTTTGCGGTGCTCGACGTTGATGGTGAAGGCCGAGTAGCGCCGTCCGCCGCTCTCGCTGCCCGACCACTCCGGCGAGGTGATCACCGGCACCGGTCCGGCCTGGGTGTCGGCGAAGGTGATCTGCTTGTGCTCGTCGGCCAGGCCGTCGAACGAGGTCCCGGTGCGGCGGCCCAGCGTGGCGAACCCCTGCGCGGCCAGGTGCCCGTTCGTGGTGCCCGACAGGGCCAGGATGGCCTCGCACATGTCCGTGTCGCGCGCCAGCGACGGACGCCCGTCGGCGGTGGCGCCGTTGACGCGGCGCAGCCGGTCGATCTCGCCGGACACGTCGAACGTCAGCCCCTTGGTGGTGGCGCCCAGCCGTTCCAGCAGCGGGCCGAGCGCGGCCATCTTCCGCGCCACCGCGCCGTAGTCCCGCTCCACCGTGACCAGCTTGGGAAAGTCGCGTCCGGGCGTGGGCGCCCTGCCGGTGGCCCGCCAGTCGTGCACCCGGCCCTGCGGGCAGGCCAGCTCGTCGGGGGTGTCGTGCAGCAGCGGCACGGCGACCACGTCGGTGCGCGTCCCCAGGTGGGTCTCGGCCAGCGCGCTGAACGCCTTGGCGACGGCGTGGAAGGCGGCGAAGTCGGTGCGCGTCTGCCACGGCGGGTCGATCGCCGGGGTGAACGCGTGCACGAACGGATGCATGTCGGTGGACGACAGGTCGTGCTTCTCGTACCAGGTGGCGGCCGGGAGCACGATGTCGGAGAACAACGTGGTGGAGGTCATCCGGAAGTCCAGCGACAACAGCAGGTCCAGCTTGCCCTGCGGCGCCTCGGACGGCCAGGCCACGCTCTCCGGCCGCTGCCCCGGCGCGGCCTCCTCGGCGCGCACGGCCGCGTCGGTGCCCAGCAGGTGGCGCAGGAAGTACTCGTTGCCCTTGGCCGAAGAGCCGAGCAGGTTCGCCCGCCACACCGTGAGCACCCGCGGCCAGTTGGCGGGCGCGTCGGGGTCCTCGCAGGCGAAGCCGAGCCGGTTCTCGGCGATCTGGCGGGTGATGTACGGCCCGGCCTCCTCCCCCGCCTCGGCGGCCTCGTCGGCCAGGTCCAGCGGGTTGCGGTCGAACGTCGGGTACGAGGGCATCCAGCCGAGCCGCGCCGACTGCGACAGCAGGTCGGCGGTGGCCTTGCCGGTGAACGCCCCGTCGGCGAGCGGGGAGGAGACCACGTCGGCGCTGTAGGTGTCGTAGCGCCACTGGTCGGTGTGCAGGTACCAGTAGGCGGTGCCGATCATCTGCCGGGGCGGGCGCGACCAGTCCAGCCCGAAGGCGAGCTGGGCCCAGCCGGTGATGGGGCGGCACTTCTCCTGGCCGACGTAGTGCGCCCAGCCGCCGCCGTTGACGCCCTGGCAGCCGGTGAGCGTGGTCAATGCCAGGAACGAGCGGTAGATCGTGTCGGAATGGAACCAGTGGTTCGTCCCCGCGCCCATGATGATCATCGAGCGCCCGCCGGACTCCTCGGCGTTGCGGGCGAACTCCCGCGCGATGCGGGCCGCCGCCGCGGCGGGCACCCCGGTGATCGCCTCCTGCCAGGCCGGGGTGTACGGCTCGGCGGCGTCGTCGTAGCCGGACGGCCAGGTGCCCGGCAGGCCGTCGCGGGGCACGCCGTACTGGGCGAGCATCAGGTCGAACACGGTGGTCACCAGGTGGCCGCCGACGCGGCGTACCGGGACGCCGCGGGTGAGCACGCCCCCGGCGTTCCCGCCGTCGTCGAAGCGGGGCAGCGCCACCGGCACCGACTCCTCGCCCAGCGCGGACAGCAGCGGGTCCACCTCGCCGAGGTCGAGGTTCCAGCGGCCCTGGCCCCGTTCGGAGAAGCGGAAGCCGAGCGAGCCGTTGGGGACGACCGGCTCGCCGTCGCGCGCGTCGAGCAGCACGGTGGCGAACGCCGCCTCCTCGCCCTGCTGGCCGAGGTCGGCGGCGGTGAGGAACTTGTCGGGGACGTACGAACCGTCGCGCTCGCGGAGCCGTACCAGGAACGGCAGGTCGGTGAATCGCTTGACGTAACCGGTGAAGGCGGGCGTCGGCCGCTCGGCGAAGAACTCCTTGAGGATGACGTGCCCCATGGCCATGGCCAGCGCGCCGTCGGTGCCCGGACGCGGCGCGAGCCACTCGTCGGCGAACTTGGCGGCGTCGTTGTAGTCGGGCGCGAGGACGACCACCTTCTGGCCCCGGTAGCGGGCCTCGGCCATGTAGTGCGCGTCGGGGGTGCGGGTGACCGGGACGTTGGAGCCCCACAGCATCAGGTAGGCGGCGTCCCACCAGTCGGCCGACTCGGGCACGTCGGTCTGGTCGCCGAAGACCTGCGGGGACGCCACCGGCAGGTCGGCGTACCAGTCGTAGAAGGACAGCATCGCCCCGCCGAGCAGCGAGACGAACCGGGCGCCCACCGCGTGCGAGGCCATCGACATCGCCGGGATCGGGGAGAACCCGGCGACCCGGTCGGGTCCGTAGGTCTTGATCGTGTGCACGTGTGCGGCGGCGATGATCTCGGTCGCCTCGTCCCAGGCGACGCGGACCAGGCCGCCCTTGCCCCGGGCCTTCTGGTAGCGGGCGCGTTTGTCCGGGTCGGTGGTGATCTCGGCCCAGGCGGCGACCGGGTCGCCGCCCAGCCGGGCCTTGGCCTCCCGGTACATCTCCACCAGCACGCCTCTGGCGTAAGGGAAGCGGACACGGGTCGGCGAGTAGGTGTACCAGGAGAACGCCGCCCCCCGGGGGCAGCCGCGCGGCTCGTACTCCGGCCGGTCGCCGCCCACGCTCGGGTAGTCGGTCTGCTGGGCCTCCCAGGTGATGATGCCGTCCTTGACGTAGACCTTCCAGGAACACGAACCCGTGCAGTTCACGCCATGGGTGGAACGCACCACTTTGTCGTGGCTCCAGCGGTCACGGTAGAAGGCGTCGCCCTGCCGGCCGCCGATCTGGTGCAAGGTCCGCAGGTCCGCGGAGACAGCACCGGATCGCAGGTGGCGGCCCAGTTTCAGGAGGGCGTCACCGACCGGCCCGTCCATACCCGCCATAGGTCTGACTCCTCACTTCGATGGCGTACCGGACATATCCGCTATTCACGCCTTTATGGCCAAAAATCTTGACGGGTAACCCAGGACACGGGGCCTTCAGGAACCGGGCAGGGCGGTCGCCACCAGCACCACTCCGACCGAGCCGGCCAGCGACGCCACCGCCATGCCCCGGGCGAACCCGGCGCGCCCGGCGCCGGTGGCCCACCCGTGCAGTGCCGCCGCCACCATGACCGCACAGAACAGCGCCATTTTGATCGCGAGCAGCCGTCCGTACCCGGGCCCGGCGAGCGCGGCCCAGGTGACCCCGTTGTGCCAGGCCAGGGCCACGCCCGTGGCGAGTTGCACCGGCAGCAGAGCCGCGACGGTGAGCAGGCCGAACCGGCGGCCGACCGCGTCGAGCACCCGGCGGCGTCCTCGCTCGTCCAGCAGTCGCCGGGCCGGCGGCAGCACCACCAGGGAGACGGTCAACTGGCCGCCGACCCACAGCATCGCGGAGAGCACGTGGGCGAAGCGCACCGCCGTCCACCAGGTCACCGCACCGCCCTGTGGTGCGGCGTCCCGGCCGTGTCGTGTTCCATGCCGCCAGCCTGTCAGCGTCCCGGGCCGGCGGGCAGGGACCAAAGTCCCGATCCGGCGGGCCCGTATCCCCTGATATGTGAATTTTCACCGCAGGGACGGCGCCGGCATCGGCCGCGTGACCTCGCGGCGGCGCGCCGTGGCCCGGACCACGGTGGCGGTCAGCGCCAGCGTCAGCGCCGACACCGCCGCCAGCAGCGCGAGCCCCAGGCCGTAGGAACCGAAAAGGCCGTAGACGAACCCCATCACCAGCGGCGGCACGAACCCGCCGAGCCCTCCGGCGGCACCCACCAGTCCCGTCACCGCGCCCACCTGGTCGGCCGGCGCCACCGCCGCCACCAGGGCGAACGTGGCCCCGCTGCCCGCGCCGAGCGCGGCGGCCATGGTCAGGAACGCGGCCGTGCCCGCCATCATCAGCGGCGGGGTGAACGCCTGGACGACGGCGCAGAGCGCGACCACGCCGAACACCGCGCCCAGGACGGGAACCGACCCGAACCGATCCGACAGCCAGCCGCCGACCGGCCGCAGCGCGACCGCCAGGACGACGAACCCGGCCATCCGGTTGGCGGCGTCGGCCTGCTCCAGCCCGTAGGCCGACTGCAGGTAGACCGGCAGATACACGGAGAAGGCGACATATCCCCCGAACGCCACCGCGTACAGCACGCACGCCTGCCAGGTGATCGGCAACCGCACCGCCGCGACGAGGCGTGCCGTCGTCGAGCGGGCCGGTGCCGTACGGCCGGGCGCGTCGCGCAGCAGGAGCCAGGCCACCACCGCGTAGAGGGCGAGCACGCCCGCCGTGATCAGGAACGGGGCGGCCGAGCCGCCGGTCCTGATCAGCCGCACCGTGGTCAGCGCGCTGATCGCGGTGCCGCCCATGCCCATGCCGAACACCCCGAGCGCCAGGCCACGTCGTTCGGGCGGGAACCACGCGCTGACGAACGGCACACCGACGGCGAACACCGTCCCGCCGATGCCCAGGAAGAACCCGCCCGCCAGCAGCGCGGGCAGCGATCCCTGCCCGGCCACGCCGATGAACGACACCGGCACGATGGTGGCCGCCGAGACCAGCGGCAGCATCACCCGGCCGCCGTACCGGTCGGTGAGCGCCCCCACCGGGATGCGTCCCAGCGAGCCGACGATCACCGGGACCGCCACCAGCAACGCCTGCTGCGCGGCCGACAGGCCGAGCAGCTCCTTGAACCGCGGCCCCAGCGGGCTGAGCAGCGCCCACGCCCAGAAGTTCACCGCGAACCCGACGGTGGCCACCGCCAGCATCAACGCCGGCCGACGGGTGCCGCCGGTGCCGGTCTCAGTACTCATCTCATCCGCCTCGTCACGCCGATCACGCCCGCCGGAAGTGCCGCGACACGCCGCACCGCCTCGCCGCGATCTCCTCCCCTGATTCGTCACCACATCCCATCGCGGGCCTCCGCCCCCTCCCAGGGGCGAAGGTCCCGCCAACCCCATGCCAAATGCCCGATCTTTCCCACATGTCCACCCCGCCGGCGCGGCCGGCTGAAATCCTGCCGCCGCCCGCTGACACGTAAGAGATGCAACCCACAACGATCGGAGAGGTCTGACGAGGATGACCCGTGAGTGAACAAGACGACCGGCCTTCCCGGTTCGAGACGGTGTACCGGCAGACCTATGAGCAGATCCTCGGATACGCCGTGCGGCGGTGCTCCTCTCCGGAGGACGCCGCCGACATCGTGGCCGAGACCTACACGATCGCCTGGCGGCGGATCGCCGACCTTCCCCACGGCGAGGCCGGCAAGCTGTGGCTGTACGGCGTGGCCCGGCGCGTCCTGGCCAACCACCGCCGCGGCGAGCGGCGCAGGCTCACCCGGCACACCGAACTCACCGCGGAGATCGAACACCTCTACGCCCGCCCCTCGCCACCGGACGGCCCCGACGACGTGGACGACGCCATGGACCTGCTCTCCGACCGCGATCGGGAGGTGCTGGGCCTGGCCCTCTGGGAAGGGCTCGACCCCGGCGAGATCGCCGAGGTGCTGAACTGCTCGCGCAACGCCGTCCGCGTCCGCCTGCACCGGGCCCGCGGGCGCTTCGCCAAGGCCCTGGCGAAGACCCGCTCATCGGCCCGCTTCGCGTCACGACCGCTCATCGAGGAGACACGGTGAACAACGACCAGCTCTTCCAGGACCGGGCGCGGGTACGGGACGAGGACCTGGCCGGCCGGGCGTCCGCCGCGGGGGCCGACGCCCTGCTGACACGGATCGTCGCGCTGGAACACGATCCCGCCCCGCGACGGCGCGCGTTCTCTCCGCGCCGCGTGTTGATCGGCATGGTGTCGGCCGCCGCCTTGGCCACGGCCATCGTGGTCGGGCCGTCCTTGCTCAGGGTGTCCGAGCGGGTGTACGCCGGCCAGGCCGTGACCATCGACCGCGTGGGCGACGAGTACGCCTTCTACTTCACCGAAGGAGATCCCGACCCGGCCGAGTTGCAGCGGGCCTTCCGCAAGGTCGGCCTGGACAACCTGACGGTGACGCTCATCCCCGTGTCGCCGCGGCAGCCCGGCGCCGTGTTCGGATTCGACAAGGCGGATCCGGGCGACGACTCGCTCGCGACCTTCGTCGGCGGCGACTGCCCCACGGATGTCAACGGCTGTGTCGCCGCCTTCCGCGTCACGGCCGACATCAAGACGCGCGCGGAGGTCAGGCTGGCCCGTCCGGCGAAGCCCGGGGAGAAGTACGGCTTCCCCGCGGACGCCGAGTGGCCGGGAGAGGCGCTCGCCGGGGTGCGGCTCCAGGGGCGTTCCGTGGCGGAAGCGGTACGGGTGGTGCGCGAACGCGGCCTGGCCGTCGCCTACGGCCTCGACTGGCCGTCGCACGGCGCGGGCGGAGGCGAGGGCTACGAATTCGAGGAGAACGTGCCCGCCGCGCGCATCGATCCGACCTGGAAGGTGGCCAAGGGGGACACCTACAACGACGGGGTGATCGTCCTGCACGTCGTACCCGGCCCCGGCGCGTCCCCGCCGCCCGGATTCTGACCGGGAAGCCCGCAGGGCCGGTGCCGAGGGGGACCGCCGCAGCGACGCGACGCTTCCCCGGCCGCTGCCGGGTCAGCGGCCGGGGCCGGTGAGGCGGCGGTCACCCTCGGTGGTCACTACAAATACGGACCAGTTGTAGTACGCGTAGTAATTACGCACGTCGCGTTTGATCTGACCGGCGTGCAGCAGGACCGCGTTCACGTAGCGGCGGGAGTGGTTGTAGGCGTAGAGCGCCTTCTCGTAGTCGCGTGGAGCGCCCGAGGCGTGCAGGTAGTTGGCGGCGGCGAGGATGGCGTCGCCGGTGTCGTTGACGTCGCCGCCCATGCCGTACGCGGCCCAGGTGCCCGGCATGAACTGCATCGGGCCCTTGGCCCCGGTGTGGCTCGGCGAGCGGACCCGGCCGAACTTGGTCTCGACGAACATCACGGCGGCCAGCACCTGCCAGGAGACGCCGAACCGGCGCTCGGCCCGTTTGAAGTGCCGGATCAGCGCTCCGGCCGGTTCGGCGGCGCGGACCCGGAGGGTCGATCCGCCCTTGAGCGGACGCACCAGGGAGAGCAGGTCGCGGGCCGCGGTGACGTTGTCCTTGGCCTCCTTGGCCAGAGGGCGCGACAGCCGGGCGTAGGTGCGCGTGGCGGTGCCGGGGTTCCTGGCCAGGTGGCGGTAGATCCGCTGCTGGTGCAGGGCGAGCAGTACGACCCGCTCGGGCGGGCGGGACTCGTCGTCGGTTCCGGCCCACTCGCCGACGGCCGCGCGCAGGTCCCTGGTGGTGCGGGTGAGTGCGTCGGCGAGGTCGGCCGGGGCCTTGGGCAGGGCGACGCCCGGGGCGGGCGGCGGATCCTCGGCGGGAGCGGGCGTGGCGGGGGTGGTCTGACGGTCTTCCGGGGTGGCCGCCCGCGTCGTCGGGGCGGGGGTACGGCTCGCCGCGTCGGACGGTGCCGTCACGCCGCACCCGGCCGTCGCCAGGGCCACCGCCGCGAAGACGGAGACGATGACCCGCCGGGGAGTTCGGTTGTCCGCTGCCTGCTCGCTCATCCGCCCCAACGTACCGAACTCCGGCCCGGCGGCCGGGTCATTCGACGCCTGTGTCGTCTTCCTCGGCGAGGGTGGCGAGGGCGTCGAGGGCGGTTGAGAGGACGGGGAGAGGTGGAGAGGCCAGGGCCAGGCGGACGGCGTTGGGGGCGTGGCCCGGCCCGGTCGCGAACGCGGCCGCCGGGGTGACCGCGATGCCGCGCCGGGCGGCGGCGGCCACGAAGGTGTCGGCACGCCAGGGTTCGGGGAGACGCCACCAGCAGTGGTAGGCGGCCGGGTCGGCCAGCAGGTCGAAGCCCGCCAGGTGTTCGGCGGCCAGGCGCTGGCGTTCGGCCGCGTCGGCGCGTTTGGCGGCCTCCACCACGGCGGTGACGCCCTGGGTCATCCATCGGGTCGCCGCCTCCAGCGCGAACGGCGAGGCCGCCCACCCGGCCGATCGCAGGGCGGCGGCGATCTTCGGGGCCGGCGGCCCCGGGGGCATGATGAATCCGGCGCTGAGGCCGGGCGCGATCCGCTTGGACAGGCTGTCCACGACCACGGTGCGCTCGGGCGCGAGAGCGGCGAGCGGGGCGAGGTCGTCGCGCAGGAAGGCGTAGACGGCGTCCTCGATCGCCACAAGGTCGTGGTCGCGCAGCAGCCGGGCCAGGTCGAGGCGGCGGTGTTCCGGCATCGTGACACCGAGCGGGTTGTGCAGGGCGGGCTGCAGGTAGAGGGCGCGCAGGGGCAGGGCGGCGCGGACGGCGTCGGGGTCGAGGCCGTGTTCGTCCATCGGCAGCGGGACCAGGGTGATCCCCAGGCGGGCCGCGACGCCCTTGACGATCGGGTACGTCAGGGCCTCGACGCCGAGCCGCTCACCCGACGGGACGAGCGCGGCGATAGTGGCGGCGATGGCCTGCCTGCCGCTGCCCGCGAACAGCAGGTGTCGCGGGTCGGGGGACCATCCGCCGCGTGACAGCGCCCCGGCGGCGGCGTCGCGGGCGGCCGGGGTGCCGGCGACGCCCAGGGGGCCAAGCGCGGCGGCGAGGGCGGCGGGGCGCAGCATGCCGTCCAGCGCGGGGGCCAGCAGCGCGGGCTGCTCGGGCAGCACGGAGAAGTTGAGCTCCAGATCGACGCGGGCGGCGGCGGGCTCGGCGAGCGGCGGATCGGACGGGGCGCCCGCCGCGCGGACGAAGGTGCCCCGCCCGACCTCGCCGACGGCCAGGCCGCGCCGGATCAGCTCGCCGTAGACGCGGGCGGCGGTACTGCTCGCGATGCGATGGGCCCTGGCGAACGCACGCTGGGCGGGGAGCCGCTCCCCCGGCCGCAACTCGCCCGACGCGATGCGCGCGGCGATCGCGTCGGCGACGGCCCGGTAATCCTCTGCCATACCGTCGGTTATATTGCACCGAGAGCATTTTCGCAATTGCTATGAGATATTGCACCGAATAGCATCGGAGCATGCCTACTGCGAAGACCATCACCATCAACGGGATCACCATCGCCTACGACGACGAGGGCGACCCGGCCGCGCCCGCGGTCGTGCTGGTCCACGGCCATCCGTTCGACCGGACGATGTGGCGCCCGCAGGTCGAGCGCCTGCGCGCCGAGGGGCTGCGGGTGATCGCCCCCGACCTGCGTGGCTACGGCGGCAGCGCCGTCGTGCCGGGCATCACCCCGCTGTCCGGCTTCGCCTCCGACATCGCCGCCCTGATGGACCACCTGGGCATGGAGCGCGCGCTGCTGGCGGGCCTTTCCATGGGCGGGCAGATCGTCATGGAGTTCCACCGGTCCTTCCCGGCGAGGGTCCTCGGTATGGTGCTCGCCGACACGACGGCTCAGGCCGAGACCCCAGAGGGACGGCGGGCCCGCGAGGAGATGGCCGAACGCCTGCTGCGCGAGGGGATGGACGGCTACGCCGACGAGGTCATCGCCAAGATGGTCTCCCCGGCCAACATCCAGCGCCTGCCGGAGGTCGCCGAGCACGTGCTGGGCATGATGCGACGCACCTCCCCCGAGGGCGCCGCGGCGGCGCTGCGCGGCCGGGCGATCCGTCCCGACTATCTCGGCTCGCTCTCCCAGGCCGACGTGCCGGTCCTGATCGTGGTGGGCGACGAGGACGAGTACACCCCGATCTCCGAGGCCCGCCTGATGCACGACGCGATCCCCGGCTCACGCCTCGTGGTGATCGAGGGCGCGGCACACATGCCCAACCTGGAACGCCCCACCGAGTTCAACGCCGCCCTGACCGCCCACGCCACGACGGCGACCGGCAGTGGGGTCATCGAACTCCGTGGGGGCGGAATTGGATGCTGATGCGTGGGCCGGCGGGGCGGGCGGTCTTGGGGATGGCGTGTTCCCAGGTGCGTTGGCAGGTGCCGCCCATGACGAGGAGGTCGCCGTGGCCCAGTTCGTAGCGTAGGGCGGGGCCGCCGGTGCGGGGACGGAGGTGCAGGGCGCGCGGGGCGCCGACGCTGAGGATGGCGACCATGGTGTCGTGGGTGGCGCCCCGGCCGATGGTGTCGCCGTGCCAGGCGACGCTGTCGCGGCCGTCGCGGTAGAGGCACAGCCCAGCGGTGCGGAACGGCTCGCCCAGTTCGGAGGTGTAGTGCGCGTTGAGCGCCCGCATGGCCTGGGCGAGCGCGGGGTCGGGCAGGGGCTCGCCGTCCTCGTAGAACTTCAGCAGCCGGGGTACGTCGACCACGCGGTCGTACATGCGCCGGCGTTCGGCGTGCCATGGGACGGCGTCGCGCAGGCGGTGGAACAGCGCGTCGGCCCCGGCGAGCCAGGCGGGCCGGTGGTCGATCCAGGCGCCGTGGGCGAGGGCGGTGCGCCGCACCGACGGGCCGAGCGCGCGGGGACCGGCCTCCTGGCCAAGATCGAGCAGAGACTCTTGGAAAGCGGCGGTCATTCGCCCACTATAGAGCACTGATTCAAACGCACGTTCGGTCATGTGCGCGACACGTATGCAAAGAGCGCACCTTCCGATCGCATGCCCCGCCTGTTGGGGCCATAATCCGGGTGGTTCTTCGTTTCACTCCGGCCGAAACGGCTCCCGGGCCACGCGGCGGAGCCCCCACGCCCGCGGAAGGAGACTGCGCATGAGCGGCTGCCCACCCCTGCCGGCGTGACACCCGCTCTTCGCGCTGACGCCGCCTGTGGTTAACGATCAATCGCTACACTCCCGCCGACCCTCCAGATCGAAGCGGAGCCAATGAACGACCTCTCCCCCACCCGCCGTGCCTTCCTGGCCGGGGCCGGCGGACTAGCCACCACCTCGGCCATGGGCGCGCTTCCCGCCGCCGCCCATGCGGCCGCCGGTGTCGCCGGCCGTGCCGCCGGGTTCCCCGACAGGCCCAACTTCGTGATCATCCTGGCCGACGACCTCGGCTGGGGCGAGCTGGGCTGCTACGGCCAGAAGAAGATCGTCACCCCGCAGCTCGACCGGCTCGCCGCCGAGGGGATCCGCTTCACCAGCGCCTACTCCGGCGCCCCGCTGTGCGCCCCCTCGCGCGCCTCGCTGCTGACCGGGCTGCACACGGGCCATTCGACCGTGCGGGAGAACCCCGAGGGCGGGCCGCAGTTGTCGATGACCTCCGCCGACCTCACCTTCGGCGGGCTGCTCAAGCTGGGCGGCTACCGCACCGCGTGCATCGGCAAGTGGGGGTTCGGCCCGGAGCAGCCGCACCAGCCCTCGCACCCGAACACGCGCGGTTTCGGGGAGTTCTTCGGCTTCATCGGGCACCGCCACGCCCACCAGTACTGGCCGTCGTACCTGTGGCACAACCGCGAGCGGGTGCAACTGGGCGGCAAGCACTACGCCCCCGACCTGTTCCTCGACCGCGCCAAGCGCTTCATCAAGGGGTCGGCGAAGTCGGGCGATCCGTTCCTGCTCTACTTCCCGACGACGCTGCCGCACGCTCCGAGCGAGGTGCCAGGAACCGCGGGCCGTTACGAGAAGGAGCCGTGGACCCGCCCCAACCGCAGGCACGCCGCGCAAGTCACCCGGCTCGACTCGCACGTGGGCGAGATCATCGCGACCCTGCGCGAGGCGGGCGTGGCCGATTCCACGATCGTGCTGTTCGCCGGTGACAACGGCCCCCAGCGGGAGAAGGGCGTCACGCCCTGGCTGTTCGACTCCAACGGCCCCTACCGGGCGGACAAGCGCGACGTGTACGAGGGCGGCATCCGGATCCCGATGATCGCCTGGTCGCCCGCGATGATCCGCAGGGGCGGCGTGGAGAGCGAGCCGGTGGCGTTCTGGGACGTGCTGCCCACCCTCGCCGACCTCGCCGGCCTGCCAATGCCCGACCACCTGGACGGCCTGTCCATGCGCGGGCTGTTCACCGGGGCCGGGTTCGCGGGTCACAAGCACCTGTTCTGGAACCGTCCGCGCAAGGCGCAGGCGGTGCGGCGCGGCCGCTGGAAGGCCGTGCGGTTCTCCCCCGGCATCGCGGGCGCGGGGCCGGACGGGCGGCTGGAGCTGTACGACCTGCGCTCCGACCGCGGCGAGCGGCACGACCTGGCGGCCAAGCGGCCGAACATCGCCTCGGAGCTGAACGCGCTGATGGACGCCTCGGTCGGCCCCGACCCGCGCGTCCCGTACGGCATGCGGCTCATCGAACGGCCCGACACCCCTGCCGGTGAGCCGCACGAGCTGGTGGTCACCCTGCACAACGGCTCCAAGGTCGCCTGGAGCGGCCTTCGGGTGCACCTCGACGCCCCCGACGGCTGGCGGGTCCGCGGCAGCACGCGCGGCAAGACCCTCCAGCCCGGCGCGTCCACCCGGCTGGTCTTCAGGGTCACCCCGCCGTCGCGCGAGGCGGCGCCGAGGCGGTTCACCTCCACCGCGCACTTCACCGCGAACGGCAAGGCCGTCCGCTTCCTGGCCCGCCGTCAGATCGGCGTGGCCCCGGACGCCCGCCGCTGAGCGGCGCTCCCCGAAAACCGCCCCGGACGACTCCGTCCGGGGCGGTTTCGCTTCGGGCGGGCGAACCTTCGGCGAAGGGCCGGCCGGGCTTTGCCGGGCGGTCGGGAAGGCTTTGCCGTCCCGTGTCGGCTGGCCGGACATAAGACCCGAAAAGCACTTCCGGCACTGGCGCATATGCGGTACGGATCGCAGACTGGAAGGTGACAACACTGGGCAAATACGCATGGAGTGTGCCGTGCACAGTCAGCAGACTCAGATGCCCGTTCTCGTTCCCGTGCTGTCGCGGGGCAGGCACAGAAACCCGCGCAAGGGTGCATGTTTCATGGAGATGGCCTCCTATCTCGCGGGGGAGCGCTGGAGCGACCACCCCGCCTGCACGCACCCGTTGCTGGCCGCCCTGGCACGGCTCGTCAACGACTTCACCTCTGACGAGGCCAGGCACCGGCTGGCCCCGCTCATCCCGTCCGTCATCGGCCTGAACGGCGACGACCTGCGGGTCGACGCCCGGATCGCGCTGCGCGCCGCCTGCACCGCGCTACCCGTCGTGGCCGCGGACCTGCAGCTCGCCATGGCGGTGTCGGTGCTGGCCGCCGAGCAGATCCTGGCCGAACTGGACGGCCGCCCGCAGGACGACCTGAGCGAGATGAGCGCGCGGGCCCTCGAACAGGCCCCGCTGGCCGCCGAGGGCGCCCGCAAGCTACGGCGCGGCATCCGCGTCTCCTCGCGCGGCTTCCGCAGGTTCGCCGCGCCGAACACGGTCCAGCTCGCGGCGCGCGGCATCGCCAACGCGTGCGTCGCCGATCCGAACCGGCTGCTGCGCGAGCTGCTCGAACACTCGATCGCGGACAGCCGCGCGACGCTCGGGGCGGACTCGCCCGCCGAGACCGTTGAGACCGGACGCGAGAACAGACGCGAGACCGGACGCATGTCCGCCGACGCGGACGCCTGAGACACAACGCCTCGACTTTAGCCTTGCCTAAACGTTTAGGTAGAGCTAAGCTCGAAGTACGAACCGTCGATGGGATTTGGGGGGCTCGTGGTGGCCTTCAGGCGCAGGACGGGCGCCCTCGCCCGCGAGGAGCACGACGACCCCGGCGGCCTCCCCGTCGAGATCATCGACGAGATCACCTGGTACATGCGGGAGCACAAGATCTCCCGTGCCGAGCTGGCGTCCACGATGGGCGTCTCGGCGGGCCGGGTGAGCCAGATCCTGTCCGGCGAGGAGAATCTGACGCTGCGCACCCTGGGGTCCGTGGCTGATGCGCTGGGCGCGCGGTTCGAGATCGGGCTGCGGCCGGTCGAGGAGCCCACCGAACTGGTGGACGACCTGTAGTTCGCGGCCCCCGGCTCAGGGGTGCGTGCCCATCGGCTGCCCGTCGCGCGCCGGGTGCCGGTAGAGCGGCAGCGCGCGGATCCGGCGGCGATAGGCCACGTCGAGCAGGCGGCGCAGCTCCTGCTCGGCGTCGTTGCGCAGCACGCCGTGCAACCGGCCCATGTCGCCTAGATAGCGCTCGTAGCGCACCTTCTTGGTGTCCCTCGATCCGTTGAGCGCACCGACGATCTTGGATCTGGAGGCCCCGTCCTCGATCAGCGCGGCCACGTCCAGGCGGCGCTCGATGGCCTGCAGCCGGGCCTGGACGCGCTCCTGGCGGCGCTCCTCCGGCGGCAGGAGCCGGTGGATCCGTTCGTGGTAGTGCCCGGCGGCCATGCTCAGCCGGTGCACGTCCCAGGAGGGATCGACCCGCGCCTCGCACCAGCGCTCGCGGTCCAGGGCCATCTCCTGGTGCAGGCGTTTCAGCAGCGAGGACAGCCACACGGTGGAGACCTCCCTGGCGATGCCGCGCTTGCCGTCCTCGGCGCCACGCACGTGTCCCAGCCAGATCCCGCAGGGCACGATCAGCCCGATCAACTCCTGGAGGGTCGCGCTGACGATCGTGCTCACCACCACCGTCACCACGGTGGAGGCCACGCCGGTCAGGGCGATCACGGCGAGGGCCGTCCAGCGGCTCGTCCTCCCGAACGGCCGGCCGACGCGCTGGCAACGTAACAGGAGGAACACCGTCGCCGAGACCGTGGCCAGTAAGAAGGTCGCGGCCCAGCTCCATGGGCCGTCGGGGATGAAACCAGATGGCATTGCGGAAGCCTCCCGTCTGCCCGTACCCAATCGTCGCAGGCGATGCCCATATCATCCAGTGAATAGAAATGGGTATGGCTTATTCCTGTTTGCCCAGGGACGGCCGCCCGGCGTGACGAGTAGACGAAACGGGAACGCATGCCAGCAGTGCGCTGGCACGGCACGAGATCTCCGGATGGGTCGAGAGGGCAGGGCCCGGCGTCACCGGCCTGGCCGAGGGCGACCTCGTCGTGCTGAACGCCCTGCTGCCCTGCGGCGTGTCCTCGTAGCCGATCTGCGCGCCGTCCCCGTCCACGTACACCATGGCGCCCGAGATGTTGAAGAACGTGATCATCTCATGGCAGTCGTCCGGCACCGCGAGCGTGTGGATCTCCCCCGGCGGCTCGTACATGCTCACAGCCGCCCTTTCCCGAACGCGGTCACGACGGTGCCGATTCAACCCGCCGCCGCGCCGCGCGGGCACCGATCATGCGCCAACGGGATGACGCCCATTCGAATGGCGGCTCGCCTCAGCCGGGCTCCGAGCGGTCCTGCATCTCCCACAGGTGGTCCAGCACGTGCCAGGCGATCCGGTGGACGGCGTAGCGCGGCGGCCAGCCGTTCGGCACGGGCGGCTCGCCGCCGGACGGCCGCGCCAGCACGTCCGCGATCTCGTCGCGCATCGCCGACAGCGCCGCGAGGTCGTCCGGCGCGAACGGGCGGTGCCGGACGCCGATCTTGCGGGCGTAGGCGCGCTCGGCCTCCACCACGTGCGAGACCATGCGGTCGCGGTCCCGGCCCCCGCCGCGCGGCCCCTTGCGCAGTTCCTCCGGCGAGACCGCCGCCACCTCGCCGAAGGTGTCCCAGGCGGCGCGCAGCAGCGCGACCGAGCGCCGCGCCCCGGCCTCGTCCTCAGGCTCCCCGTGCAGAGCGGCGACCGCCTCCGGCGCGCCGAAGTCGGTGGTGGTGCCGCCCCGCACGCGTTCGGCCACCGCCGGGTCGCCGGGCTCGAACCCGAGCCCGGCGCGCTCGGCGATCACGCGGTACCTCGGCGCGTAGTCGGCCAGCGCCGCGAGCGCCGCCTCCTCCGACCGCCCGATCCTGGCCCAGCCCGGCCAGTCGGCCGAGCAGGCGAACACCTTCTTCGGACCCAGTTCCAGATAGACGCGATGCATGCGTACAGCCTGGCATCCGGACCTGACAGCACCTGGCAGGTATCCGGCGAGTCGCCCCTCAGTCGGAGGTCTTCACCTGGGCGTCCACTGCCCGGCGAAGCTCCTCCGTTTGATCGCGGGCACGGCCTCGCACAGCCGCAGCCACGCCTTGGTGCCGGATCTGGCCGGCACGCTCGGCGTGCTCAGGTCGCCGCTCATCAGGCTCGCGGGCACAAGGGTGAGGGTGCGCAGCCGGTGCGTCCAGAAGCCCATGCCGGGCCCGGCCGGGCTCGCGGAGGCGACGAACGCCTCCCACAGCGGGCCGGGCAGGCAGGCGTGCAACGCCCCGACGCCCACCGGTTCGTGTGGATGCGGTAACCCTGCTCCCACCCGGAGGGCTCCCGGTCGCGCTCGTACGCGCCAGGAGCGCCCGCCGGAGGGGGAAATCGGGGAAGCAGGTTCAGTCGAGGAGCGGGATGAGATCCGCGATCGAGTCGACCACCAGCGACGGGCGGAACGGGAAGCGGTCGACCTGTTCCTTCGGCGTCACGCCGGACAGCACCAGGATCGTGTAAAGGCCGGCCTCCATGCCGGAGACCACGTCGGTGTCCATCCGGTCGCCGATCATGGCGGTGCTCTCGCTGTGGCCGTCGATGGCGTTGAGCGCGCTGCGCATCATCATCGGGTTGGGCTTGCCCACGAAGTACGGCTCGACGCCGGTGGCCCGCGTGATCATCGCCGCGACCGACCCGCAGGCCGGCATCGACCCCTCGGGCGAGGGCCCGACCGGGTCGGGGTTGGTGGCGATGAACCGCGCCCCCGCGTCGATCAGCCGGATCGCCCGGGTGATCTGCTCGAAGCTGTAGTTGCGCGTCTCGCCGAGCACCACGTAGTCGGGTTCGAGGTCGGTGAGCACGTAGCCGACCCGGTGCAGGGCGGTGGTGAGCCCGGCCTCGCCGATCACGTAGGCCGAGCCTTCGGGCCGCTGGTCGTGCAGGAACTGCGCGGTGGCCAGCGCCGAGGTGTAGATCGACTCCTCGGGTACGTCCAGGCCCGCCACCCGCAGCCGCACCGCGAGGTCGCGCGGCGTGTAGATGGAGTTGTTGGTGAGCACCAGGAAGGGCCGCCCGGACGCCCGCAGCCTGCCGACGAACTCGTCGGCGCCGGGCACCGGCGCACCCTCCTTGACCAGCACGCCGTCCATGTCGGACAGCCAGCTCTTGATGGGTCCCCGATCGCTCACCCGGCCATCCTAGCCAGGTGGCGCACGGCGCCTGCGCACCCACCTCCCGCCACCGAAATGTGGCGGTTCGGATACTCACGGTACCGTGCCGACTGCACAGAATTAGGGCTTACGCGGTTTTGCGTCGGGGGCCGGAGTAACGCTACCGCGGTAAATGAAAGGGTCAGCTCAATGAGCGTCGAGGTCACCCGCAAGGTGCTCAGCATTTACGCCGACACGAAGGTCGCGAATCCGGTCAGCGAGACGCCGAACATGGAGAAGATAAAGGCCGCCGGGGAACTCGAACGCAGGATCGCGCTGGTCCGGCCCTCCGACACCGACAACCTCACCGTGTCCGCGCTCAAGACGTGGCCGTCCACGCCCGAGTACTGGATCGCCGGTGGCGAGATCGTCGCCGCCGCGCTGAAGAAGGACGCCACCCGTCCGCTGACCTGCGTGCTCTTCGCCCACCTGTGCGTCTACGCACTGAAGGCCAACGCCGCGAAGTTCGCCGTGCCCATCGAGGTCGTCGAACTGAAGAAGGGCGGGTTCGACAACCACTACATTCTGGTGGCCGGGCGAAATTCCGGCGAACTCGGCGGCAAATTATCCGAGTGGAACGAAGACGCCTTCGTCATCGACCTGTGGGGCGCCTGCCAGGAACTCGGTGACGTCGTCTCCCAGCCTCCCGCCATCATCGTGAAGGATATGAAGGACTATTCGCGCAGGCTCGCGAGCACGATTCCGGCCTGGGGCGAATAGCGCGTAGGCCGCCGGGCGGCCGAACCCCCCGCCCGGTGGTCCCGCCGCCCGCGCCACGCTGATCGGACGCCGCCTCGTCTGGGAACCCGCGCGCGCTTCCTAGGATCGAGGCGTGGAGACCGAGATGGACGCCTGGGTGGTGGCGCGCCCCGGGCCGATCGAGACGCGACCGCTGGAACGCGTCCGGCTGCCGATGCCGCGTCCCGGCCCCGGCGAGGTCCTGGTGCGGGTCGAGGTGTGCGCGGTCTGCCGTACCGATCTGCACCTGGCGGAGGGCGACCTGCCGCCCCGCCGTCCCCGCACCGTGCCGGGGCACGAGGCCGTCGGCCGGGTGGTGGAGGCGGCGGAGGGCACGCTGCCGGTGGGCACCAGGGTCGGCGTGGCCTGGCTGCGCTCGACCTGCGGCCGGTGCCGGTACTGCCGGCGCGGCCTGGAGAACCTCTGCCCCTACTCCACCTACACCGGCTGGGACGCCGACGGCGGATACGCCACCCACCTGGTCGCGCCCGCCGCCTACGTCTACCCGCTGCCCGGCGACCGCCCGCCGGGCCCGCTCGCGCCGCTGCTCTGCGCCGGGATCATCGGCTACCGGGCGCTGCTGCGCAGCGAGCCGCCCCCCGGCGGCAGGCTCGGCATCTACGGCTTCGGCGCGTCCGCCCACCTGACGGCCCAGGTCGCCATCGCCCAGGGGGCGACCGTCCACGTCCTGACCCGCTCCCCCGCCGCCAGGGAACTGGCCCTGGCCCTCGGCGCGGCCTCCGCCGCGGGCGCCCGCGACGAACCGCCGGAGCCGCTCGACGCCGCGATCCTGTTCGCCCCGGTCGGCGACCTGGTGCCGGTCGCCCTGGCCGCGCTCGACCGGGGCGGCGTGCTCGCCGTCGCCGGGATCCACCTCACCGACATTCCCGAGCTGAACTACGAGCGCCACCTGTTCCAGGAGCGCACACTGCGCAGCGTGACCGCCAACACCCGCGCGGACGGCCGGGCCTACCTGGAGGCCGCCGTGGCCCGCCCGCCCCGCGTGACCACCGTGGACTACGCCTTCGAGGACGCCGACCGGGCCCTGGCCGACCTGGCGGCCGACCGGATCAACGGCGCGGCGGTGCTGCGCATGCCGTAGCGGCGGCCTTCAGGTTCGCGGGTCAGGGGCCAGCTCCACGAGCATCTCCTCCGCCAGCCGCATCGCCTCGGCCGGATCGGCGTCCGGCGCGACCACCTCGGACACGAAGTTCAGGTCGTGGAAGACGTCGGTGACGCCGCTGGCCGCGAGATCCGCCACGTCGCGGCGGATCTCGTCATAGGAGCCGGTCAGCGGGGCCCGGCCCGGTCTGCCCGAGGGCCTGGGGGTGGTCACGCCCCGGCAGACGAACCGCAGCGACTCGGGGTCGCGCCCGGCCTCACGAGCCGCCTCCTTTACGATGTAGATCTTCTCGCCGATCGTCCGCAGGTCCTCCCGGCTGGCGCTCACCCATCCGTCGGCCAGCCGTCCGGCGCGGCGCAGCGCGGCGTCCGCGCCTCCGCCGAGCAGGATTCGCGGCGGCCCGGGAACCGGCCGGGGCTCCTGACGGGCGGCCGGAATCCGGTAGAACTCCCCCTCGTGCTCGACGACCTCGTCGTTCCACAGCTTGCGCAGCACGTCGAGGTACTCCTCGGCGCGCGCGCCACGGCGCTCGAACGGCACGCCAGAGGCGGCGAACTCCTCGGGCATCCAGCCAAGGCCCAGCCCGGCGGTGAGCCGTCCCCCGGAGACCGTCTGCAACGTGCCGAGCTGCTTGGCCAGCAGCGCCGGGGAGTGGAAGGGCATGTTGAGCACCGCCACGCCCAGGCCGATCCGCCGGGTCACCCCCGCCAGATACGCCAATGTCACCACGGGGTCGGCCACACTGCGGTAGGTCGTCCCCATCTCACGGCCGACCGGGGCCAGCAGGCGCTGGAAGGTCCACAGGTCGCTGTAGCCCAGTTCCTCCGCGCGCGTCGCGACGCGCCCGATGTTCTCCGGCGTGGCCCAGGGGCCCGACACGGGTACCGCGTATCCGATCCTCATGCGGGCCAATCTAGATTGGCCCGCATGCGTAGCTCCCCCACGACCCCCCTGGAGCACAGGCTCGCCGAGATCGGCATGGCGCACGCGGAGCGCGGCGCCGTCGCCGAGGTGGTGCCGACCCGGCCCGACGTGCTGATCGTCCGAGTCGGGACGATCGTGGTCAAGGCGCACGCGCCGGGTATGGAGGCCGCGCTGCTGCGGCCCCGCGTCACGGCGTCGGCGTCGGCCCGGTTGGGCGGCGTCATGCTGCCGCCCGCCGCCACGACGGTGGAGACAGTGGACGGCCGGCTGGTCACGGTGTGGCCCGCCGGGCGGCCGGTCGATCCCGCAGACCCCGACGCGGCTCCCTGGGAGGACGCGGCGCGGCTGCTGGCCGCGCTGCACGCCGTGCCGGCGAGCGCGCTGCCGCCGCTGCCCGCCGCCGGAGGCCCCGGCCGGGTCGCCCAGATGGTGGCCCGGCTGACCGGCGACGACCTGGAGGAACGTGCCGTGCGGGCGGCGGCGGCCTCGCTGCCGCCGCCCGCACGCGTCCCGGCGGGGCTGACCCACGGCGACTGGCACATGGGCCAGCTCGTCCGGCATCCACCGGACGGCGGCGCGTGGGTGCTGATCGACGTGGACGACCTCGGCCTGGGCGACCAGGCGTGGGACCTGGCCCGCCCTGCCGCCTGGTTCGCCTGTGGGCTCCTCGCGCCGCAGATCTGGCACCGGTTCCTGGCGGCCTATCTGGAGGCCGGTGGCCCGGCGCTCGCCGGGCTCGCCGACCCCTGGGAACGCCTGGACGGCCCCGCCAGGGCGCTGACCGTCCAGCTCGCCGCGGCGGCGGTGGCCACCGCCAGGCGCGAGGGACGACCGGTGGACGAGGTCGAGGAGATGCTCTTGGACGCCTGTCACCGGATTGCCGGGATCGATCCACGCCCGCGGCAGGTCCGCACGCAGTAGGTTGTGGACGGAACCCCTGAGCCCGAGGGCAAGGAGACGATTGATGCAGTGCCCTAAGTGCCGCGGCAACATGCGCACTTACGAACGCAACGGCGTGCACATCGAGCAGTGCGAGAACTGCCGCGGAATCTTCCTCGACTACGGCGAGCTGGAGACCCTCACCCGTATGGAGACCCAGTGGTCTCAGCAGCACGCGGCGCCTCCGCCGCCGCCTCCGGTGCACGGCTCGCCCTCCTGGGGCGCCCCGCACGGCGGCTACCACCATGGCCACCACCGCCAGCGCAGCTGGGTGGGCATGCTCTTCTCAAGCTGAGCCAGGTCGCGCGGGCGATCCCGGTGTCACGCCAGAAATCGGCGGGATCAGCGGGAATCGCCGGGATCGCCCGCGCGCCTGTCATTCGGCCTCGACGGCGTCGGTCGTCTCGCTCAGTTCTCCGTCCGGGCCGATACGCAACGTCCTGGTGATCCCGATCTCGGCGAGAAACGCCAGATCGTGGCTGGCCACCAGGAGAGCCCCGCGATAGCCGGACAGCGCCTCGACCAGCCGGCGCACGCTGGCCAGGTCGAGGTTGTTGGTCGGCTCGTCGAGCATCAGCAGCCGGGGCGGCGGCTCGGCGCACAGCAGTGCCGCGAGCACCGCCCGGAACCGCTCGCCGCCGGACAGCGTCCCGGCGAGCCGGTCGGGCCGGTCGCCCTTGAACAGGAACCTCGCGAGCTGCCCGCGAATCGCGTTCTCACCGGCAGAGGGCGCGTGGTCGCGCACGTTGTCCAGCACGCTCCGCGAGTCGTCGAGCAGGTCGAGGCGCTGGGGCAGGTAGCGTACGCCGTCCACGCCGAGCGTCACCGACTCCACCGGCACCCCGTGCGTCACCTCGCCGGGGGCGATCTCCCCCGCCACGATGCGCAGCAGGGTGGTCTTGCCGGAGCCGTTCGAGCCGAGCAGCGCGATCCGCTCGGGCCCGCGCACGATCAGTTCCCGGTCCTCGGCCAGCCGCAGGGTGAGCACGGTTCGCCCGGCGGGCACCTCGGTGCCCGGCAGGTCGATCCGGATCTCCTTGGTCTCCCTGACCGCCTCCTCCGCCGCGTCGAGACGGCGGCGCGCGTCGTCCAGGCGCTCGATGTGCATGTTGCGGTGCTTGCCCGCCGACACCTGGGCCTGGCGTTTGCGCAGGCCCATGATGATCTTCGGTTCGCGCTTGTTGGCCTCCATCTTCTTGCCGTAGCGCACCCTGCGATCCAGTTTCGTCCGGGCCTCGACCAGTTCGCGCTGCTGCCTCCGGACGTCGGCCTCGGCGGTGCGGACCATCCGCTCGGCGGCCTCCTGCTCGGCGGCGAGCACGTCCTCGTAGGCGGACAGGTTGCCGCCGTAGACGCGGACCCCCGACTCGGTCAGCTCGGCCACCCGGTCCACCATGTCGAGCAGGGCCCGGTCGTGGCTGACGATCACCAGCACCCCGGTCCACGCGCGCACGGCGGCGTAGAGCCGCCGCCTGGCCGCGAGGTCGAGGTTGTTGGTCGGCTCGTCGAGCAGCAGGACGTCGGGCCGGCGCAGGAACTGCGCGGCCAGCCCGACCATGATGGTCTCGCCGCCGGACAGGGTCGCGACCGTGCGGTCCAGTTCGACGTCGGCCAGGCCGAGCCGGTCGAGTTCGGCCCTGGCCCGTTCCTCCACGTCCCAGTCGTCGGCGAGCGCGGTGAAGTTCTCCTCACCGACCTCGCCGCGCTCGATGGCGTGCAGGGCGCGCCGTCGCTCGGTGATGCCGAGCAGGTCGGACACGGTGGCCGCGGTGCCCAGCGGCAGGTTCTGCGGCAGGTACCCGACCTGCCCGGCCACGCTGACGGTGCCGGAGCGCGGGCGCAGCTCACCGGCGATGATCCGCAGCAGGGTGGACTTGCCCGCCCCGTTGACGCCGATCAGGCCGGTGGAACCGGGGCCGAGCGCGAGGTCGAGCCCGTCGATCACGGGCGTGCCGTCGGGCCAGGCGAATGAGATGTCATCACAGACGATGGCGAATGACATGATGGCGGCTCCCCACGAGGTATCGCGAAAGATTCGGTACCGAATGGACACCGCGGGCAACGGAAGCCCGACGTGGGAGATCTCCGCCGATATCAGGAGGATTCCACTGAGGTCAGACGCGCTCGGGCCGAACGAATGGGCCACCGGCGCGGTGTCCGAACCTCAGATCCTCACTGACTCCCCCTGGAGACGGCAATAAGACCCACACACGCTACCCGATGTCCCGCAGCACCACAAGCGCCCGGGGACGTTTGCCGAACTCGACGGGGCCGGGGGCGGTGAAGGTCTCGCCGTCGCAGGTCAGCCGCACCCGACCGGACGGCGTGTCCAGGCGCAGATGGTCTGCCTTCCACTGCCGGTAGTGGCGCGAGAGGCCGAGGCGTCCGCCGATCACGCTGGTGAACGCCCGCAGCCGGGGCAACCGGGACGCGGCGGTCAGCAGCCGGATGTCGAGCAGGCCGTCCTCCAGCCGGATCCGCCGGGTGGGGGCGGCGCCGCGCGCCTCGTAGCGGCAGTTGCCGACGAACACCAGCCAGGCCCGGTACGGCGTGCCGTCCACCTCCACCTCGACCGGCCGCGCGCCCGCGCGCAGGACCTCGGCGAGCCCCCACAGCAGGGCGGGCCACTTGCCGATCCGGTGCTCGCGGGCCTCGCGCCGCTCCGCCAGCGCCGGGTAGTGCCCCAGCCCCGCCTCGTTGAGGAACACCTGCCCGCCGACCTCCGCCACATCGACGGCGACGGCCCCGCCCGACCGGTAGGCCGAGACCGCCTCGTGGGCCGTCTCGATGCCGAGGGCCCGCGCGAACCGCCCGGCCGTACCGGTGGGCACCACCAGCATCGGCCTGCCGTGGCGCAGCGCGGCGGCGGCGGCACGCGCCACCGTGCCCTCTCCCCCGGTCACCGCGAGCACGGTCGCGCGGGCGGCGGCGGCCTCGGTCGCCTCGGACATGGCGGCGCCGGGGGCGGGCTCCACCAGCTCGGCGTCCGGCAGTTCCCCGCGCAGCGCCCCGGCCGTGCTCCCGGCCGCCGGGTCGATCACCGCGACCACCCCGCGCCCGCGCGGGTCGAGGTCGAGCAGCGGCGCGGTGGCAACGGCCCGCGCCCGCCCCGCTTCGGCCGCCTCGGGCCACAGCCTGCGGGTGAGCAGCCCGGTAGCGATCCCGATACCGGCCCCGGCCAGCACGTCGCCCGGGTAGTGGACGCCGGTGTAGACGCGGGAGAAGCAGACCGCCGCCGCGACCACCGCCACCGGCAGCGCCACCTGGCGGGGGGCCTCCATCGCCACCGCCGTGGCGAACGCCGCCGCCGACGCCGAGTGCCCCGAGGGGAACGACGTCGAGGTGGGCATGGCCAGCAGCCGGGCCAGCGGCAGGTTCACGTCGGAGGGACGGCTGCGGCCGAACGCCTGCTTGGTGGCCAGGTTGACCAGCGGGCTGGCCAGACTGACCGCGAGCATTCCCCTGGTGGCCGCCCGGCGCAGGCTGCGCCGCCCGCTGATCGCGAACCCGGCGGCGAACCCGGCCCACAGCAGCGAGTTGTCCGCCGCCTTGGACAGCCTGGGCAGTACCTGCTCACCGCCCGGCCAGTGCGCCCGCGCCACGGCGGCGAACAGCCGCCGGTCCAACGCGCCCAGCCGGGACCGTATCCCCATCCTCCGCATACCCCGACTACTTCCCGCCTCGCAGGCGGCTAACTGTCAGTGTCCCGGGAGCCGGGAGCGGTAGACCGCCCTGGCCCTGTCGTAGAGCGCGAGATGATCGCTGAGCTGCACCGGACCGGCGAGCCCGCCCTCCGTCCTGATCAGCGTTTCCAGCCGGTCCAGCCAGGCCAGGCACCAGCGCAGGTCCTCCTCCCTGGCCACGGACCGCCCCGCCACTTCGATGTGGACCGGGCTGGTGCAGGCGTAGGCGTCGGCGCGCATGGCGCGCGGGTGCGGCCCGCCCGAGGCGACGGCCAGCACGTAGGTCGGCTCGGTGACGTCGAGGACGACGGACAGCTCGCCGGGCGGGCCCTCGGCGGCGATGCCGTCGGCCGTGCGGATCTCCAGCCGCTCCACCTCGGGGCCGATCGCCCGGACGGTCACCCCGACCCGGCCGCCGCCGCCGGGAAGCCGGAGGGTGTCGCCCGGCCCGGCGTCGGCCACGCTCAGCTCCAGCCACGGGCCGGTGGTGGCGAACGTGCGGCCCCTGCGGATCGCGTCGGCGAAGGACGCGGCGCTGAGCGGCCCGTCCACTTTGGCGTAGACGCGGCCCCAGCCGGGCGGCGCGGACTGGCTGCCGCGCCGGGTGAAGGAGAGCATCGTGTCGGTGCCCGCCGTGGCGGCCAGCCGGTTGCCCGCGCCGAGCAGCCTGCGGTAGATCACGGCGGTGCCGGTGATCGAGGAGTGGTTCACCACGTCCAGGGCGTCGATCAGGCCGAGCGCGGCGTCCGCCACGATCTCCCTGGCCGAGCAGCTCCGGCCGGAGCCGAACTGGTGGTCCAGCTCGTCGAGGGACGAGCAGTGGAACGGGTGGCTGTAGCCGGTGACCGCGCCCAGGCCGCGCAGCTCCGCGCAGGCGGTGTGGTTCGGCGGCCAGTCGCGGTCGCCCGTGAAGCCGCTGTGGAACCGGCGCGGCGGGGCCGTCACGCCGAAGGCGAAGAAGTGGCCGAGCAGGTCATTGCGGTACTCCACGCCCATCCTGCCGATGTGGGTGGCGTCGGACCACGGCAGGTCGCGGCCCGCCCAGTGCCGCAGCGCCTCGGCGTCGTAGACGCGGTCGGTGGCGACGTTGCCCGCCACCAGGTTGAGCACGTGCAGGTCCTCGCCGTGCTGGACGGCGGCGGCGTCGGCGGGCGTGCCCACCACGTCGCCCGCCCAGTTGAGGTGGACGTGCATGTCGCCGCCGTACCAGCCGCGCGCGGGGGCGTCGTAGATCCGCTCGGGGGTCATGTCCACCAGCGTCTCCCTGCCGGGGGACGGGAACACCACGGTCTCGGCGACGCCGTACTCCATGCCCCGGGTGACGCGCACGGTCAGCGGCTCGGCGGGCACGTCCAGCACCATGTCGTCGCCGTGGAAGTACGGCATCCGGTGGTAGTCGCGGCGGTGGGGAGCGCCCGGCGGGTACCAGCCCTGGCCGTTGCCGCCGACGACCGTCCAGCGGCAGGGGAAACCGGCCCGCACCCGCAGGGTGGCCGCCTCCGCCCGGCGGGTCAGCGCCCCGAGCCGGACGGCCTCGCCGTCCACCTTCACCGTGGCGTCGGATGTGACCCGGAGGATCCGCGCCCCGCCCGCCCTGACCTCGTGCTTCTCGCCGTCCACGGTCACCACGACCGGGCGCTCGCGCGAGGAGTCGACGAGCAGATCGGTGGCGAGCGTGCCGCCGTGCAGCACCGCCCGCGGCAGCGCGTCCACCACGGCGCGCTCGTGCGAGATGCGCAGCACGGCCAGGTTGTCCATGACCTGCCCGTGCAGGGCGTCGCGGATCACCTCGTCCATGTCCACCGCGGCCACCCCGGGGTCGGGCCCGGGGTGCGCGCCCGCCGCGGCGGCGCGGAGATGATCGACCAGCACGCCCCAGAAATCGTGCTCGGCGGTCAGGTACGGGCTCGTTCTGATCTGCTGGACGTAGGCGATCGGGTCCTCACCCCAGGTGAGCCCGTGCTCGGCGAGCAGTTCCCGGTATTCGTCATGCTCCCGCGCGACCTGCCCGGGCAGCAGTGGATCCTTCTCCACACCGGCCTCCCGTGATCGGTTCGCCGGTAATCGTCACATAGTGCGGGCGAACGGTTACGGGAGCGGGATGCGGAATACCACTTCGCGGATGCCTTGCCTTCTACCCTGGGAGGGGCAACCCCTCCCCAGACGAGCAGCAGGCGAGCGGCGGCCGATCAGCGGCCGAACGCCGCGAGGATCCGGTCGGCGGCCAGTGCGGGGGTGAGCGTGCCGGCCAGCACTTCGCGTTCCACCTCGCCGGCGACGGCGGCCACGCCGGGATGGTCGCGCAACCGCCCGAGCAGGCGGTCGCGCACGAGGGTCCAGGTCCATCCGACCTGCTGGCCCCGGCGCTTGGCGGCCAGGTCGATCCGCTCCTGGTGGGCGACCACCTGGGCCCACACCTCGTCGAGCCCGGCGCCGGTCATGCCGCTGCAGGTCAGCACGGGCGGGGGCGGGCCCTCCGAGCGCAGCATGCGCAGTGCCCCGGCCAGCTCGCGGGCGGCCTTGCGGGCGGCGAGCTCGTGCTCGCCGTCGGCCTTGTTGACCGCGACCACGTCTGCCAGCTCGACCACGCCCTTCTTGATGCCCTGGAGCTGGTCGCCGGTGCGGGCCAGGGTCAGCAGCAGGAAGGTGTCGACCATGTCGGAGACGGCGGTCTCGGACTGGCCGACGCCGACCGTCTCCACCAGCACCGTGTCGAATCCGGCCGCCTCGACCACCACCATTGCCTCGCGGGTGGCCTTGGCCACGCCGCCGAGGGTGCCCGCCGTGGGCGAGGGGCGGATGAAGGCCGACGGGTCGGCGGCCAGGCGCGCCATGCGGGTCTTGTCGCCGAGCACGCTGCCGCCGCTCCTGGTGGAGGAGGGGTCGACGGCCAGCACGGCCACCCGGTGCCCCTCTCCGGTCAGGCGGACCCCGAGGGCGTCCACGAACGTGGACTTGCCGACGCCCGGCACCCCTGAGATGCCGACCCTGCGGGCCTGACCGGCCAGCGGGGTCAGCTCCACCAGGAGCCGCTGGGCGAGCTCCTGATGGTCGGACCGGGAGGACTCGACGAGGGTGATCGCCCGCGCGATCCAGGCCCGCGAGCCCTCCTTGATCCCCGCCACGTAGTCGTCAAGCGTCATGACCCAGCCGATGTGACAGCTCACGGAGCAGGTCGAGGGCGGCGTCGGAGATGACCGTGCCCGGCGGGAAGATCGCCGAGGCCCCGGCGGCGCGCAGCTCGTCGTGGTCGCCCGGCGGGATCACCCCACCGACGACGATCATGATGTCGGCCCGGCCGGCGTCGGCCAGGGCGGCGCGCAGCGCGGGCACCAGGGTCAGGTGCCCGGCCGCCAGGGACGAGACGCCGACGATGTGCACGTCGGCCTCGACCGCCTGGCGGGCGACCTCCTCCGGGGTCTGGAACAGCGGGCCCACATCGACGTCGAAGCCGAGGTCGGCGAAGGCGGTGGAGATCACCTTCTGGCCCCGGTCGTGGCCGTCCTGGCCCATCTTGGCGACCAGGATCCTGGGGCGCCTGCCCTCGGCGCGCTGGAACTCGGCGCAGGCCGTACGGGCGGTCTCGACGCCGGAGCCCGCTTCCTCGCGATACACCCCGCTGATCGTACGGACCTGACCGGCGTGCCGTCCGAAGACCTTCTCCAGCGCGTCGGAGATCTCGCCCACGGTGGCCTTGGCGCGGGCCGCCTCGACGGCCAGCGCCAGCAGGTTCTCGCCGCCCGCCGCGCCCGAGGTCAGCGCGTCCAGCGCGGCCCGGACGGCCTGCGGGTCCCGCTCGGCCCGCAGCCGGGCCAGCTTGTCGAGCTGGCGGCGGCGTACCTCGGTGTTGTCCACCTTCAGCACGTCGATGACCTCGTCGGCCTCGGCCCGGAAGACGTTGACGCCGACGACCGGCTGACGGCCCGCGTCGATCCGCGCCTGGGTGCGGGCCGCGGCCTCCTCGATGCGCAGCTTGGGCAGCCCGGCGTCGATGGCCTTGGCCATGCCGCCCGCCGCCTCCACCTCGCCGATGTGCGCCCACGCCTTCTTGGCCAGCTCGTAAGTGAGGCGCTCGACGTAGTAGGAACCGCCCCACGGGTCGATGACCTGGGTGGTGCCCGACTCCTGCTGGATCAGGAGCTGGGTGTTGCGGGCGATCCTGGCGGAGAAGTCGCCGGGCAGCGCCAGGGCCTCGTCCAGGGCGTTGGTGTGCAGCGACTGGGTGTGCCCCTGGGTGGCGGCCATCGCCTCCACGCAGGTGCGCGCCACGTTGTTGAAGACGTCCTGGGCGGTGAGCGACCAGCCGGAGGTCTGCGAGTGCGTGCGCAGCGACAGCGACTTGGGGTTCTTCGCGTCGAACCCGGCGACCAGCCGCGACCACAGCAGCCGGGCCGCCCGCAGCTTGGCGACCTCCATGAAGAAGTTCATCCCGATGCACCAGAAGAACGACAGGCGCGGCGCGAAGGCGTCGATGTCCAGCCCGGCGTCGACCCCGGCCCGCAGGTACTCGACCCCGTCGGCCAGCGTGTAGGCCAGCTCCAGGTCACAGGTGGCCCCGGCCTCCTGGATGTGGTAGCCGGAGATCGAGATGGAGTTGAACTTCGGCATCCGCGCGCTGGTGTAGGCGAAGATGTCGGAGATGATCCGCATCGACGGGGCGGGCGGGTAGATGTAGGTGTTGCGGACCATGAACTCTTTGAGGATGTCGTTCTGGATGGTCCCGGCGAGCTGCTCGGGGGCCACCCCCTGTTCCTCGGCGGCGACGATGTACAGCGCGAGCACCGGCAGCACCGCGCCGTTCATGGTCATCGAGACGGTCATCCGGTCCAGCGGGATGCCGTCGAAGAGCTGGCGCATGTCGTAGATGGAGTCGATCGCCACCCCGGCCATGCCCACGTCGCCGGCCACGCGGGGGTGGTCGGAGTCGTAGCCGCGGTGGGTGGCCAGGTCGAAGGCGATCGACAGGCCCTTCTGCCCGGCGGCCAGGTTGCGCCGGTAGAAGGCGTTGGACTCCTCGGCGGTGGAGAAACCGGCGTACTGGCGGATCGTCCAAGGCTGGTTGACGTACATCGTCGGGTACGGCCCGCGCAGGAACGGCGCGCGCCCCGGGTAGGTCGCCAGGAAGTCGAGCCCCTCCAGGTCGGCGGCGGTGTAGAGCTGCTTGACGCCGATGCCCTCCGGGGTCTCCCAGAGCAGGTCGGACGGGTCCTTGCCGGTCTCCTCGCGCACGGCCTCGACCCAGCCCGGCAGGTCGGCCGCGGTCTGCCCGGAATCCAGCTCGATTCCGGTGAAATCTGGAATCATCGGCTCACTCCCAGGTGGTCGAAGGTGGTGCGGAGGACGCCGAGCGCGTCGCATCCGGCGTAGAGGTTGCCGTCCACGCCCTCGTGCTCTCCCTTGCCGGCCAGCCAGACGTACCGGGCGCCCGCGGCGCGCAGGGCGGCGGCGACCTCGGCGGCGTGCTCGCCGTACAGGCGGTCGCTCGCGCACAGGCAGGCGACCGGCGATCCGCTGCGGGCGAAGCCCTCGGCGATCGCCGCCGGGTCGGTGCCCGGCCCCGCGGACGGCGTGGCGAGGCCGCCCGCCTGGAACAGGTTCGCGGCGAACGTGGCGCGCGCGGTGTGCGCGGCCACCGGCCCGATGGTGGCCAGGAACACCGACGGGCGCTCCGGCCGGGCGTCGGCCAGGTCGCGCAGTTCCTCGAAGTCCTGGGCGTATCGCACCCGGGGCAGCCCGCCCTCCGATACGGCCGGGGCCGCCGCGCGGACCACCGGCTTCTCGCCGATGTTCGGGAACTCGCTGACGCCGGTGATCGGGGCGCGCCGACGGGCGATGTCGCGCCTGCGCCGGGCCCAGGTCTCGCCCAGCCGGGTCTCGACGAGCCCGGTGCGCAGCGCCCGCGCCATGCCGCCCGCGGCCTCGATCTCCTGGAACCACGCCCACGCGGCGCGGGCCAGGTCGTCGGTTCGCCGCTCGACGTACCAGGAGCCGCCGGCGGGGTCGGCCACCCGGCTGACGTGGGCCTCCATCTGGAGCAGCGACTGGGTGTTGCGGGCGATCCGGCGGGCGAAGCCGTCGGGCAGGCCCAGGCACGCGTCGAACGGCTGGACCGTCACCGCGTCGGCGCCGCCCACCCCGGCCGCGAAGCAGGCCAGCGTGGTGCGCAGCATGTTCACCCATGGGTCGCGGACGGTCATCATGGCCGAGGAGGTCACCGCGTGCTGCCGCTGCGCCGCTCCCCTACCCGCTCCGGCACCGCTCGCCTCGGCCACGCGGTCCCACATCCTCCGGGCGGCGCGCAGCTTGGCGATGGTGGCGAACTGGTCGGCGGTGGCCGAGTAGCGGAATTCGAGCTGGCCGAGCGCCTGCTCCACGCTCAGCCCGGTGTCGGTCAGCGCCCGCAGGTAGGCCACGCCGGTGGCGATCGAGCAGCCGAGTTCCTCGGCGTCGGATCCGCCCGCGTCGTGGTAGGGCGTGGCGTCCACGGTGAGCGCCCGCAGGCCTGGGAAGGCGTCCACGCAGCGGGCGGCCAGTTCGGCGGCGGTCGCGGTGTGCCGCGCCACGGCGGCCTCGGAGGCGTCGCCGGTGCGGGCGGCCAGGCCGAGCGGGTCGGCGCCCAGGTTGCCGGACACACCTCCGCCGCCCGCGATCGCGAACAGCGCCTCGGCGGCGGCCCGGGTGTCGGCGCCCGCGTCGAGGACGACGGGGGCCAAGTCGAGGTAAACGCCGTTCAAAACCCGGGGAAGGTCGGCGGGGGTGATGCCGCCGGGGCTCAGCGTGAGCCAAACCGAGGAGACGCCGTTCTCCAGGTCGGCCAGCACCGCCTCGGGGTCGGCCACGGCGTGATGCTGGCGGATGTCCCAGCCGGGGAGCGGGCGGCCACCCCTGGTGTGCGGCTTCGCGCCGGGAATCCCCTGTTCGCCCGGGGAGTCGGAGGCGTCGTACAGCGGAAGCAGCCGCACGCCGTCGTAGGTCGTCGTGGCCAGCGCCTCTTCCGGATCGTCCGGCTCGGCACCGGACTTGCGCAGCACCGCGAGCGCGGCCTCACGCCATTCATCCCGGGAGGCCGCCGGGAAGTTCGCGGCGAGCGCGAGTTCCTCGGTTGTGTACTCCTGCGGTGGCACCGTCATGTTCGGATGGTATGCGGTGACCTTTCGGCGATTCCCCTCGGGATCGGCATAATAACGGTGCGCTAGGGGCTGCCCGCACCCCCGACCGGCCCCGATCACACCCCGATCAGCCGGGGATGCGCGGGACCGCAGGGCGGGCGGCGGGCTCAGGTGATGGGCTTCTCCCAGGTGGCCGCCCAGGTGGCCTTGTTGACGGTGCCGGTGGAGGACAGGCCCTTCTCGCTCTGGAACGCCTTGCAGGCGTCGCGGGAGCGGGCCCCGTAGGCGCCGTCGGTCTCCAGGCTCCAGCCGCGCTTGCGCATCTGCGCCTGCCACTTGCGGACGTCGTCGCCGCGCATGATCGGCGGGTACTTCAGCACGCGGCCCGGCCACGCGGGGGCCTTGTCGGTCTTGGGCGGGTCGGGGGTCTCCTCCTCGTCGCCGCCGGGGCGGGGCGCGCCCTTCCTCACCCAGGCGTAGAGCTTGTCGCCCGGGCAGGAGGTGGCGAAGCCGTCGCGGTGGCCCTTGATCTCCTTACCGGCCCCGCCCTTGGCGCGCAGGTGGTCGATCGCGTCGAGGATGGCGAGGAGCATGTCGTCGGGCGGCGTGAGCAGCCCCGACGAGCCCACCAGGCCGAGCACCGCGTAGTGGCCCGAGTTGAGCCCGGCGCCGTTGGCCGCGGGCAGGTGCTTCGGCCCCCGGCCCTCGAAGACCTTCCGGTGCGGGCAGGCGACCATGCTGTAGCCGATGTCCATCCAGCCGTTGCCGTCCATGTGCTGTTTCTGGATGGCGCGGACCATGGCGACGCACTTGTCGTGATCATCGGCGATCGCGGGCTCTACCCGGCCACCGGTGTAGTGGACCTTGACGCCCTTCGTGGAGCTCAATGCGGTGTAGGACCCGCTCGGCTTGCGGGCACCCCATTCTTCGCGAGACACGAGATCGATAGGCACGGGGGTCTCCTGAAAGTAATCGAGGTACAACTCAGCGTAACTCTGGTGCGCCACCGGTCATCGGCGTTTCGCCGAGAAAGGTATGACTATCGCAGACCAGAGCCCTCCACCGCCCGCGATCCCGGCGAAACGGTCGCCAGCGTCTCGCCCCGGTCGAGCCGGATGACACGGCGGTCGGTCACGATCGCGGTGATGAGGTCGTGGGGAGTCACGTCGAAGGCCGGGTTGAGGGCGGCGGCCCCGTCGGGCGCGAGCCGCACCCCGCGGATCTCGGTGATCTCCCCGGCCGGGCGGTCCTCGATGGCGATGGCCGCGCCCGTGGGGGTGCTCATGTCGATCGTCGTCTCCGGCGCCACCACGACGAACGGCACGCCCGCGCGGCGGGCCCCCAGGGCGAGGGCGTAGCTGCCGATCTTGTTGGCGGTGTCGCCGTCGGCGGCGATGCGGTCGGCGCCGATGACGACCGCGTCGGCGTGGCCCCTGGCGAGCAGGAACGGCCCCGCCGAGTCGGCGACCAGCCGGTACGGCGCGCCCATCCGCGCCAGCTCCCACGCCGTGAGCCGCGCGCCCTGCAGCAGCGGGCGGGTCTCCATGGCCAGCGCCTCGGCGAGAGCGCCGCGTTCGTGCAGGGTCTGGATCACCCCGAGGGCCGTGCCCCGCTCGACGGCGGCCAGCCCTCCGGTGTTGCACACCGTCATGACGGCGAGGCGGTCGCGGGCGGGGGCCAGTTCGGTCAGCAGCGCGGCGCCGTACACGCCCATCGACACGCAGGCCGCCACGTCGTCGTCGCGGATCTCCAGCGCCCGCGCGAGGACGCCGGGAAAGCCGCCGGGCAGGCACGCCGCCGCCTGGTCGACGCCCCAGGCCAGGTTGACGGCGGTCGGGCGGGCGGCCCGCAGCCGCGCCACGGCGGCGTCGCGTTCGGCCGGGCCGGGCTCGGAGGAGGCGGCGAGGGCGACCCCGAGGGCCCCGGCGACGCCGAGCGCGGGCGCGCCGCGCACGGCCAGCCGCCGGATCGCGCCGATCAGGGCGTCGACCGTCTCGATCCGGGCGATCTCCAGCCGTCCGGGGAGGAGGGTCTGGTCGATCAGCTCGATGCCGCCGTTGATCCAGTCGATCGTCCGCACGCATCAGACGGTACAGGCGTCACGGCCACTCGGCCCCACCAAACCACCACTATCTGTAACGTATCCCGCATGCTCGTGCCGCTCACGCCCGACGATCCGACCTCCCTCGGCGAATTCCGGCTCACGGGAAGGCTCGGGGAGGGCGGGCAGGGCGTCGTCTACCTCGGATACGCCCCCTCCGGCGAGGCGGCGGCCGTCAAGCTGCTCACCAGGGTCGATCCGGAGTCCCGGGCCCGCCTGACCAGGGAGCTGTCGGCGCTGGAGAGCGTGGCCTCATTCTGCACGGCGCGGGTGCTGACGGCCGACGTCCAGGGGCCGCGCCCCTACGTGGCGAGCGAGTTCGTCGACGGCCCGGCGCTCGACCGGCGGGTCAAGGAGCGCGGGCCGCTGCGCGGCGGCGACCTGGAGCGCCTGGCCGTCGGGACGGCCACCGCCCTGGCCGCGGTGCACGCGGCCGGCGTCGTGCACCGCGACTTCAAGCCCGCCAACGTGCTGCTCGGCCCGGACGGCCCCCGCGTGGTCGACTTCGGCATCTCGCGCGCCGAGGGCTCGGCCACGATGACCTCGGGCCTGATCGGCACGCCCGCCTATCTGTCCCCGGAGCAGATCGGCGGCTCCCCGGCGGGTCAGGCGTCCGATGTGTTCGCGTGGGCCGCGACGATGCTCTACGCGGCCACCGGCTCGTCGCCGTTCGGCGCGGACACCGTGCCCGCCGTCCTGCACCGGATCGTCAGCCACCAGCCGGACCTCTCGGCGCTGCCGCCCCGGCTGCACGGCCTGATCGCCGCCTGCCTGAGCAAGGACCCGGCCGCCCGGCCGACGGCGCGGGCGCTGATGGTCAGCCTGGTGGACCCCTCGGGCGCGAGCGTTCCCCCGGTGGCCGCGGAGCCGTTGCCGAGGGACCTGGCCGAGCGCGGCAGCCGGATCGCCTCGGGCGTCACGCAGCCGGGCGGCGGCCATCCCGCCTCCCCGCTGGCCACCCAGGGGTCGCGGCGCGGGCGCGGCGCGCTGCCGGCCGGGATCGCGGTGGTCGCCGCGCTGCTGCTGACCGGCGGCGTGGTCGCCTGGCTGTCCCTCCGCGACGACACCCTCGCGGACCCCACCCGTTCCGCGTCGCCTCCGGCGGGGATGGCGACCACCACGACCGAGGTCCCCTCGGCACCCGCGACCGTCGCCCCGCCGGTCAAGGCGACGGGACCGAAGGAGATCCCGTCCACCGTCGCGGGCACGTGGACGGGCCACATCGTGCCGAGCGTCGCGCTCGGGCTCAAGGAGCACGACGTGCGGCTGGAACTGCGCGCCGGGCGCGACACCGGCAAATGGTACGAGCCCAGCTCCGGCTGCGAGGGCACCCTGCACGCCACCGGGTCCGGCACCGGCATGGTGGTCATGGACCTGCGCGACGTCGGCGAGTGCGTCCCCGGCACGGTGACGCTCGTCCGCCAGGGCGACGGGCTCTCCTATACCTGGCTCGACGGCCTCGGCCTCGGCACGACCTACACGGGCACCCTCAGCAGGCGATGATCCCCTGGTGAGACGCCTGGCCGGGGGCCGACAGGTCGGATACGTAAACCATCCGATGTGCCATGAACCATGCGAAACCAGAATCGGCGAGGTGGTCACCGTGTTGCCTGCCGATCTGAGCCGTGTCGTGCTGCACCGCTTCTCCCCGGTGCGGCCCGGCGAGCGCGGCACGGCCGACTACCTCGACCCGTTCGGCGACGGCACGGCCGCCTACCCGTTCCGGCGGTGGGTCTCCGGCGAGTGCGAGATCGGCTTCCCGGCCACCGAGCTGGTGCCGTCCTGGGACGCGGTGACGCCGCCCGGCACCTGGCTGGAGGTCGAGCTGAGCGGCCGGACCGCCGACGGCTCCCGCACCAAGTGGTACGTGATGGGCCGCTGGGCCCACGACGAGGACGCCATTCACCGGACCTCCCTGCCAGGGCAGGGCGACGACGACGCCGAGGTGGCGGTGGACACGCTGGTGGCCAGGCGGCCGTGGACGGCCTTCCGGCTGCGCCTGACCCTGTACGGCGACGGCGACGCCGAGGTGCGCGCGGCGGAGGTGATGGCCTCCGCCGTACGGGCCGGGCCCGTGCGCGACGGCACGGCGGGCCCCGGCGAGGCACCGGGCACGGAGCTGCCGGTCCCCCGCCGTTCGCAGAACGTGCACGCCGGGCACCACCCGCAGTGGGACGGCGGCGGCGAGTCCTGGTGCGGCCCGGCCGCCGTGACGATGCTGCTGGAGTACTGGGGACGCGGCCCGGGCCCCGAGGAACTGTCGTGGGTGGACCCCGCCGACCCCTGCCCCGCCGTGGACCACGCGGCCCGGCACATGTACGACCACAGCTACCAGGGCACCGGCAACTGGCCGTTCGGGATCGCCTACGCCTGCCGGTACGGCCTGACCGGGTTCGTCACCCGGCTGCGCTCGCTGGCCGAGCTGGAACGGCTGATCGGCGCGGGCGTCCCGGTGATCACCTCGCAGTCCTTCAGGGAGCACGAGCTGCCCGGCTCCGGCTACTCCACCAGCGGGCACCTGATGGTCGTGGTGGGCTTCACCGAGGACGGCGACGTCGTCGCCAACGACCCGGCCGCCCCCCGCGACGAGACGGTGCGGCGGGTCTACCCGAGGGCCGCGTTCGAGAACGTCTGGCTGCGCGGCTCCAGCAGCGGCGGGATCGTCTACATCGTCCACCCGCCCGACGTCCCCCTTCCTCCCTCCGACGGCAACTGGTGAGCGATGTCGAACCCCTCCCCCATCCGTCCCGTCGACGTCGCCCGCGTGGACGACCGCCCGCTGTGGGTGGAGATCCACGGCGACGAGGTCTGGTGGGACGAGCCGCGCCCGCACGAGGGCGGGCGGCGCTGCGTGGTGCGGCGCGGCCCGGACGGCCGGATCCGCGACGCCCTGCCCGCCGGGTGGAACGCGCGCAACCGCGTGATCGAGTACGGCGGGCGCTCCTGGCGCCCCACCCCTGACGGCTCCGTCGTCTTCACCGACTGGGCCGACCAGCGCGTGCACCTCTACAGCGGCCACGGCAACCCGGTCCCGCTCACTCCCGAGGGGCCGTACCGCTACGCCGACCTCTACCTGCCGCCGGGCCGTGACGAGGTCTGGGCGGTCCGCGAGTCCGCCCTCCCAGGCGAGGGCGTCCGCCGCGACCTGGTCGCGGTGCCGCTGCGGCCGGGCGGGCGGGTACGGGTCGTGATCACGGCCCATCACTTCCTGATGAACCCCCGCGTCTCCCCCGACGGCCGCCACGTCTCGTGGATCGGCTGGGATCACCCGAACATGCCGTGGGACGGCACGGAGCTGTGCGTCGCCCCGCTGGACGCCGGCGACGGCACGGCGGGCCCGCACCGGGTGATCGCCGGAGGCCCCCGCGAGTCGGTCATCCAGGCGGAGTGGCGCGACGCGGCCACGCTCTACGCGATCACCGACCCGGACGGCTGGTGGAACGTCCACCTGGTCGGCCTGGACGGCCGCCCGGCGCGCAACCTGGCCCCGCTGCCGCTGGAGTTCGGCGACGCCCCCTGGAAGCTGGGCGCCTCGTGGTTCGCGATCGCGGGCGACCGGCTGGTGGTGATGTACGGCACGGCCGACGGCCGTCACCTGGGCGTGCTCGACCCGGAGACCGGCCGGATAACCGACATCGGCGGCTCGGCCACCTACTGGGCGCCGACCGTCTCGGCGGACGGCACGCGGGTGGTGGGCGTGGCGGCCTCGCCGTACACGCCGTTCGAGGTGACCGAGATCGCCCTGCCCGACGGCACGCGCACGGTCCTGTCCCCGGCCAAGGCGCTGCCCGCCCGCGCGGTGCTCCCCGACCCCGTCGCCGTCACGATCGACGGCGTCCACGCGCACGTCTACCCGCCGCTCGGCGCGGGGCAGGGCCCCTCCCCTTACGTGGTCTTCGTGCACGGCGGCCCCACCGGGGTCAGCCCGCTGACGCTGGACCTGGAGATCGCCTACTTCACCAGCCGGGGCATCGGCGTCGCCGACGTCAACTACGGCGGGTCCACCGGGTACGGCCGCGCCTACCGCGAGCGGCTGCGCCACCAGTGGGGGGTCGTGGACGTCGAGGACTCCGCGCGCGTCGCGCGCGGACTGGTGGCGAGCGGCCACGCCGACGCCTCCCGCGTGGCCATCAGGGGCGGCAGCGCGGGAGGCTGGACGGCTCTGGCCGCCCTGGTGCACAGCGACGTGTTCCGCGGCGCGGTCGCGCACTACGCGATCACCGATCCGGAGGCCTGGGCCGCCGAGACCCACGACTTCGAGTCCCGCTACCTGGACGGCCTGATCGGGCCGCTGCCCGAGACGCGCGAGCGCTACCTGGCCCGTTCCCCGCTGCTGCACGCCGCACGGGCCTCGGGCCCGGCGCTGCTGCTGCACGGCCTGGAGGACGCCATCGTCGCCCCGGCCCAGGCGGAGCGGTTCGTCCGCGAGCTGGACCGCCACGGCGTGCCGTGGGCCTACCACGCCTTCCCCGGCGAGCAGCACGGCTGGCGGCGCGAGGAGACCATCGTAGCCGTGCTGGAGGCCGAGCTGGCCTTCTACGGCCTGATCTTCGGCATCCCGACCCCGGAGGTGCCCCCGCTGGAGCTGAACCGCCCCGGCGGCGGGGTGACCGGAGGGTAAGAGAAGGGTAGAGCCCGGTGACATCGGGCATGCCCGCAGGTGACCCCCCGCCGCCCGCACCCGAAACAAGGAGTGGTCGCCCACCATGAGCGAGGTCGCACGGATCTGTTCCGATCTCATCAGGATCGACACGACGAACCCCGGCGCCGGCGAGCGACGCGCCGCCGAGTACGTCGCCGGGCTGCTCGACGAGGTGGGGATCGAACCCGTGGTGTTCGAGTCGGCCCCTGGGCGCACCAGCGTGGTGGCGCGTGTCCCCGGCGACTCGCCCGACGCGCTGCTCGTGCACGGGCACCTCGACGTGGTGCCCGCCGACCCGCTGGAGTGGCGCGTCCACCCGTTCTCCGGCGAGATCGCCGACGGCTGCGTGCACGGCCGGGGCGCGGTGGACATGAAGGGCACGCTGGCGATGACCCTCACCGCCGTCCGCGGCTGGGCGCGGCGCGGCGTACGGCCGAACCGTGACGTGGTCCTGGCCTTCCTGGCCGACGAAGAGGCCACCGGCGAGTACGGCTCCGGCTACGCGGTGACTTACCGCCGCGAGCTGTTCACCGGCTGCACCGAGGCGATCAGCGAGTCGGGCGCGTTCAGCGTCCAGGTCCCCGGTGACCCCGGGACGCGGATCTACCCGGTGGCGGTGGGCGAGCGCGGCACGGCGTGGCTGAAGGTGACCGCGAAGGGCGTGGCCGGGCACGGGTCCAAGCCCGCCGTGGACAACGCGGTGGCCGAGCTGTGCCGGGCGATGGCGCGGCTGGCCGACCACCGCTGGCCGGTGCGTCTCATCCCGGCCGTGGCCGACCTGGTCAACGGACTGTCGGAGATCATCGGCGAGCCGATCGACCTGGACCGGCTGGAGGAGGAGTCGCTGCGGCTGGGCCGGATCGGCGCGCTGTTCCGGGCGCAGATCCGCAACTCCGCCAACCCGACCATGCTGAACGCCGGGTACAAGGTGAACGTGATCCCCGGCAGCGCCGAGGGGCACGTGGACGGGCGTTATCTGCCCGGCTACCGCGAGGAGCTGCTGGAGACCGTGGACAAGCTCCTCGGGCCCAAGGTGACCAGGGAGTTCGTGAATCTCAGCGGCGCGCCGTCCGCGCCCTACCCCTCGCCGTTCTTCGACCGGATGTGCGCGGCGCTGGTCGCCGAGGACCCCGGGGCGCGCCCGGTCCCGTACGTGATGGGCGGCGGCACCGACGCCAAGTCCTTCTCCCGGATCGGCGTCCCGAGCTACGGCTTCGCCCCGCTCATGCTCGATCCCGGGCTGGACTACTTCGGCATGTTCCACGGCGTGGACGAGCGGGTGCCGGTCGAGGGCCTGGAGTTCGGCGTGCGGGTGCTGGACCGCCTGCTGGGCTGAGCGGGTGCATCGAAGGATGTAGCCGGGTTATCCTCCGCCGCGACGATGAGCGCGCGGGCCCCGCCGGACAGTATCGAAGGTATGCGCCCGAATCCCTTCTCCCCCTGTTCCCGCACGTGAGCGCCGCCCTGCTCGGCTCGCTCGCCGTGCTCGCGCTCATCGACAGCACCAGCATCGGCACCCTGGTCGTACCGATCTTCCTGATGCTCTCGCGGGACCGCGCCCTGGGCCGGCGCGTGCTGGTCTACCTGCTGACGGTCGCGGTGTTCTACTTCGCGGTCGGGGCCGCGCTGATGCTCGGGCTGATGCCGCTGATCGAGTCGATGGGCGGGGCGGTCGGCGGGCCGGCGCTGTGGTGGGCCGAGGCCGTGGCCGGAGTCCTGCTGTTCGGGCTGAGCTTCCGCTTCGACCCCAAGCGCCGGGCGAAGCGTGGCGGGCCCGACCGGTCGTCGTGGGCGTCGGACCGGGTGGCCGGGGTCGGCGGGTCCACGGCCGGGGTGGCGCTGCTCGGCGTGACGGCGGCGGGCATCGAGGTGGCCACCATGCTGCCCTACCTGGCCGCGATCGGGCTGCTGCTGAACGCGGCGCTCTCGCCCGCCGTGTGGGCGCCCGTCCTGGCCGCCTACAACGTGGTGATGATCCTGCCCGCGCTGCTCCTGCTGCTGGCGCGGCTGGCCCTGCGCGACCGCCTGGACGGCCTGCTGGGCCGCCTCGGCGCCTGGTTCTCCCGCCATGCCGCGAGCATGCTGAGCTGGGCGATGGCCATCATCGGCTTCCTGCTGGCCCGCGACGGCCTGACGAACCTGTTCCTGTCACGCTGAGGCGGGCCGGGCTCAGCGCAGCCGGGGGTCGAAGGCGTCGCGGGCCACGTCGCCGAGCATGAGGAAACTCAGCACCGTGGCGGTCAGGAAGAGCGACGGGAAGATCAGCAGGTGCGGGTGGTCGGCGAAGAACGCCCTGGCGGTGTTGAGCTGCAGGCCCCAGGACACCTCGGGGTACTGCAGGCCGACGCCGAGGTAGTCCAGCGTGGCCTCCCCCGCGATGACGTTGCCCACGTTCAGCATGGCCAGCACGAACACCGGGGCGATGGCGTTGGGCAGGATGTGCCGGAACATGATCCGCAGGTGCCCGGCGCCCAGCATGCGCGCGGCGGTCACGAAGTCGGCGTCGCGCACCGCGATGACCTGGGCGCGCATCAGCCGCGTCATCGTGGTCCAGCCGAGCACCACCAGAACCAGCGTCATCGCCCATATCCCCCGGCCGGGGAAGGCCACCAGGACGACCGTGGCCCCCAGCACGAAGGGGATGCCGAAGAAGACGTCGGTGATCCGGGAGATCAGGCCGTCCGCCCAGCCGCCGAAGTAGCCGCCGAGCAGGCCCAGGACGACGGCGATGAACAGCGCGAAGACGGTGACGGCCAGGCCGATCAGGATGGAGGCCCGCGCGCCGTGCACGATCTGCGACCAGTAGTCGCACCCCTGCAGGTCGTAGCCGAACAGCGCGCCGCCCGCCGGGGGCAGCTTGGACATCCGCAGGTCGCAGGGGCGCTCCGGGCCGCTGAGCGCGGCGAACGGGCCGGGGACCACGGCCATCGCGACGGCGAGCAGGAGGATGACCGCCGACAGCCAGAAGACCGCCCGGCGGCGCAGCTCGTGCCAGGCGTCCGACCACAGGGAGCCGCCGCGCGTGTTGGCCGCGACGGGGACCGCCTCGGTCTCGGGGACCGTGGTGGGGCCGGGGATGGTGTCAGGCACGGCGAATCCTCGGGTCGAGCACGCCGTAGAGCAGGTCCACGACCAGGTTGACCAGGATGAAGATCATCACCAGCACGGTGACCACCCCGACGACGACCACGCCCTCCTGGAGCTGGATGGACTGGAACACCTGCTGGCCGACGCCCGGCAGGTTGAAGATCCCCTCGGTGACGACGGCACCGGCCATCAGGTTCCCGAAGTCCACCCCGAGGAAGGTCACCACGGGGATCAGCGAGTTGCGCAGCGCGTGCCGTCCGACCACCCGGCGTCTTCGCATGCCCTTGGCCGTCGCCGTCCGCACGTAGTCGGCGCGGAGGTTCTCCGCCAGGCTGGTGCGCGTCAGCCTGGCGACGTACGCCAGGCTGAACGACCCGAGCACCATGCCGGGCAGCACGTAGCTGTACGGCCAGCCGTGCTCGGTCCCCGCCGTCGGGAACAGCCCCAGGTTGAGCCCGAACACGATCTGCGCCGCGTAGCCGATCACGAACACCGGCACCGCGATCACGAACGTGGTGCCCGCCAGCACGGCGGTGTCCGCCAGGCCGCCCCTGCGCAGCGCGGCCACCACGCCGAGCAGCACGCCGACCACCAGCTCGAAGATCCAGGCGGTGAGGGCGAGCTTGAGCGTCACCTCCCAGCGCCCGGTGAGCATGTCGGAGACCTGCTGCCCGGTGAACGACTCCCCGAGGTCGCCCGAGAAGACGCCCAGCATGTACCGGCCGTACTGGACGATCAGCGGGTCGTTCAGGTGGTAGCGCTCACGCAGGATGTGGAGGGTCTCGTCGGAGATCGGCTTGTCGCCCGCGAGCGCCAGGATCGGGTCGCCCGGCAGCGCGAACACCATCGCGTAGATCAGGAAGGTGGTCACGAAGAAGACCGGGACGGCCTGCGCCAGGCGCTGCGCGGCGTATCTCATCTACGGGGCACTCACCGATCGGGGACGGACCAGGTCACTTGACCGTGATCGTGTCGAGGTTGGGGCTGTAGGCGTCGATCCGCACATTGGTGATCTTCTCCGAGTAGCCCGACTGATCCTGCCAGTTCCACAGCGGGGTCATCGGCAGCTCGGCCAGGGCGAGGTCCTCGGCCTTCTGGTAGAGCGGGATGCTGGCCTCCATCGTGGGGGCCGAGTTGGCCTGCTTGATCAGGTCGAGGAACTCGTCGCTCTTCCATCCCATCCGGTTGTCCACCCCCCACATGGACTCCAGGTAGTTCTGCGGGCTCGGGTAGTCCATCACCCAGTTGTTGCGGTACGGCCCGTCCTGCTTGTGCGCCCGCAGCGTGGACAGGTAGTCGGTGGCGGGGATCTTGCGGAACTTGACGTCGGCGACGCCGAGGTTCTGCTTGAGCTGGTTGGCCACGGCGGTCATCCACTGCTCGTAGCTGGGGTCGGCGTTGGAGAAGTAGAGGTTGAGCGTGCCGGTGAAGCCGCCCGCCTTGTCGAAGAGCTGCTTGGCCTTGGCGGGGTCGTAGACGCACGCCTCCCCGCAGGCGGTCTCCCGGTAGCCGGGCACCAGCGGCGCGACCAGCGAGGACATCGGCTTGAAGGTGCCGTTGAAGACCGCGTTCACGATCCCCTGCCGGTCGATGGCCATGGAGATCGCCTTGCGCAGGTCGGCGCTGGCGAACCGCTTGTCGTAGACGGGGAAGCCGAGGTAGTCCATGGTCCCGCTGGGGGTGCTGAGGAAGCGCTCGCCGAACAGCGACCTGGCCTCCGGCGCGCTGGGCGGCGGGATGGTCTGCAGCAGGTCCACGGCGCCGGCGCGCAGGTCGGTGTAGGCGGTCTCCCTGCTGGCGTAGATCTTGAAGTCGATCCCGGCGGACTTGGCCGGGCGCGGCCCCGCGTAGCCGTCGAACCGCTTGGCCTTGATCAGCTTGTTGCGCTCCCACTGGCCGTCCATCGCGAACGGGCCGTTGCCGATCGGCGCCACGTCGTACGCCTTGGGGTCCTGGAAGGCGGCCTTGGGCATGGGCGCGAAGCCGGTGTAGGCGAGCGTGATCGGGAACTGGCTGAACGGCGCGGTCAGGGTGACCTCAAGGGTGGTGTCGTCCACCACCTTCAGGCCGCTCAGCTTGTCGGTCTCCGGCTTGGGCGGCTCCTCGGAGCCGTCGGGGGCCTCCGGGTTGAGCTTGTCGTAGCCCTCGACGTTCCCGAAGTAGTAGTTGTTGGTCCAGGCGTTGGGGCCGTAGGCGGCGGCGTTCCAGGCGTCGGCGAAGCTCTGGGCGGTGACCGGCTCGCCGTTGTGGAACTTCTGCCCGGCCCTGAGCTTGATCGTCCAGACCTTCTGGTCCTGGCTGGTCACCGACTCGGCGGCGCGCATCTGGGGACGGCCGTCGGGGTCAATGACCACGAGGGTGTCGAAGAGCGCCTGGATCACCGCGATGGAGTAGCTGCTCGACGTGTTGCCGGGGGTCAGGTGGTCGGGTTCGGTGAGCGCGACCGAGAATCCCTTGGCCGCGCCCGCGGTTCCGCCCGTCGCGGAGCGCTCACCGGGCGTATCGTTGCCTCCGCATGCGCCGAGCGCGAGAACCGCCGACAGGAGGACGGCGGCGCTTCTCGTCCTCGTCAAGACCGTCACGTTATGTCCGCCTCTCCATGTCTCCGGCGTAATGCCGGAGAGGGTAAATAGCAGTTCAAGCTCAGACATCGGAAGGTTTACGTATTCCAGGCGTTCCCGCACTCGGGCACGCTTGGGCGGAAGGGTCTTCGCCGGGGCCCGACCGAACCTTCCGGAGGGGACGGGCACAGGTCCCCGGCCGGTGGCCCGGCGGGAGGAGACCATGGACCAGATCACTCTGAGCCCGCGCCACCTTCACGCCTTCACCGAGGTGGGATTCCAGGTGGCGGGCCAGGGCGGGGCCCAGGGCGCGATGACCGCGCTGCGGCGCGTCGTCCCGATGGACGCCTACGAGTTCGTCGCCTTCGACCCGGCCAGCGGGCGCCACCAGAGCCTCGTCTCCGACGGTTACGCCCGCCTCGACTCCGACGCGGCCGAGGAGTACGTCCGGCTCGACTCCTACCGCGCCGCGATGGCCGGCCGCGAGCCGCTGCTGATGGGCTCTCCCGGCACCGAGCGCTACTACCGGCGGCATCTGGAGCCCTACGGGTGGCGGGCCGGCCTGACCACGCCGCTCTTCCTTGAGGAGGGCCGCTACACCGGGCTGTTACACCTCAACGCGCGCGATCCTGAGGCGCTCTGCGAGCGGGCGGCCGTGCTGATCAACGCGGTGTCGCCCACCCTGGCGCACGTCACCGACCTGCGGCGGTGCCACATCGACCCGATCGGGCTGCCGCCGGGGTTCCACGCGGTCGCCTTCGACCGGGGCGGCACCCGGCGCGAGGTGGCGGGGGTGCCGCCCTCCGAGGCGGTCGCCGCCGGGCCCGGGATGGCGGCGCTCGCCAGGGAGTTCATCGACTCGCGCGAGCTGAACCGGCGCGGGCTGTGGCTCGATCCAGGGGGCACGTGGCGCGAGGTCCGGCTGCTGCGGGCGGGGGTGGGCTTCCAGGGGGCGATCCAGGGCGCGGTGATCGCCGAACGGCCGTGCGCGCCGCCGTACGAGCTGACCGGCCGGGAGCTGGACGTGCTCACCCATGTCGCGCGTGGCGACTCCAACCCGCAAATCGCCGCCGCGCTGGTGCTGAGCGTCCGCACCGTCACCACGCACCTGGAGCACATCTTCGCCAAGCTCGGCTGTGACAGCCGCACGCGCCTGACCACCAAGGTGCTGGCCGAGGGGCTGTGCAGGCTGGACATGCCGGTTCCTCCTAGCGGTTGAAGAGCTTGCCGTTGGGCGGAGCGGAGGAGAGCCCGACCAGGTCGAGGGCCAGTTCGAACCACACCCGGTTCGATCCGGCCTCGCGGCTCAGGCCCCACCTGCGGGCCAGGGCGTCCAGCAGGGGCAGGCCGCGTCCTCCGGAGGCGTAGACGTTGGCCTTGCAGGTGCACGGCGGGTCGAGGGAGCCGTCGTCCTGGACGCTGATCGTCACCAGGTTCGCCGAGTACCTGACGCTGAGGGTGAAGGATCCGCCGCGCCCCGAGCGCGAGTGGACGACCGCGTTGGTGGCCACCTCACTGGTCAGCAGGACGCAGTCGTCGTGCAGCGGGTGGTCGCTGCCGAGCGCCCTGGAGACCAGCCTGCGCGCCCTGGACACCTGGTCCATGGTGCCCGCCAGGCGGAATACGCTGTCTCCCGGGGCCGTGCCCGCCTTGGTCGTCGCCGATGCGGATTCCGAAACCACCCTGCCGCGCTGAACACCGTCCATTGTGACCCTCCCGATCGCCCCCGCCGTACACGAGCCGTCCTCCTATGGACGCCGGGATGACCAGCCCCGATGTCACGAAAAAGTAGGAATCGGATCTCCAGCGGGTAAGCATCCATGACCGGTGACGGTCGCGAGCGCGGTCCCCGGCGGACGAGGCGATCGGGCGCGGGCGCTAGTCTGCGGAGTGTCCGCGAGATGGCGGGGCCGGGCTGCGGGGTTCGCGCGCCGGGCCGCGGCGGAAAGGGGATACGGTTCGTGAGCGGGCTGGAAGCGGTCTGGGTGATGCCCTACGACCGGCCGGGAGCGGCCGTGGTCACGGGGGCGTTCGACATTCTGCACGTGGGCCACGTCCGGTTTCTCCGCGCGGTCAGGGAGCGCGGGCTGCCGCTGGTCGTCGGCGTCGAGGACGACCCCCGGGTGGCCTACTGGAAGGGCCCCGGACGGCCCCTGCACACCGCGGCCGAGCGCGCCGAGGTGCTGGCCGCGCTGCGCTTCGTGGACGGCGTGTTCATCGTCACCGGCCCTCCCGAACGCAACGTGCCCGCCGAGTACATCAAGCTGTTCGCCCCGATGCACCCGGGGGCCCTGGCCCACACGGCGGGCGACCCGCACGCCGAGGGCCGCTGCGCGGCCGCCGGCGCGCTGGCCGCCGAGTGCTGGGAGCTGACCGCCATCCCCGGCCGCTCCACCACCCGCATCGTCAACGCGGTCAGCGGACCACGGCGACCGGGCGGCTGACATTGTGCAGCACGCCGTGCCCGACCGAACCGAGCACGGCCCTGGCGAGCTCGCCGCGATCGCGGGCGCCCACGACCACCAGGTCGGCGTTCTCCGCGGCCTCGCTGATCGCCAGCACCGGGTGACCCGCCGCCACGCTCTCCACGATCTCCAGGCCGGGGTGACGCTCCCGCCAGGCCGTCAGCACCCGGTCCACGGCGCGGGTCTCCGCCTCATGCACGTCCTGGGTCAGGTCGGGGTAGTGGGTCATCATGCCGGGCGCGACCGGAGGCCGCCAGGAGTGCACCGCCCGGATCCGCGCGCCCCGGCGCTCGGCCTGTCGCGCCGCGTAGGCGAACGAGACCTCCGAGTGCGGGGACAGGTCGAAGCCGACCACGATCTCGCCCTTGGGCGGGCCAGGGGGCTCGCGGACCACGACCACCGGGCAGGTGGCGTGCGAGGTCACGCTCAGGCTCACCGAGCCGAGCAGCAGCCCGGTGAGGCCGCCGCGCCCCCGGCTGCCGATCACGATCTCACTCGCTCCCGCCGACTCCTCGATCAGCAGGGGCGCGGTCGCGCCCACGAGGGCCTGGGTGACCACCTCCAGGCCGGGAGCGCGCGATCCGGCCAGTTCGGCCGCCTTGTGCAGGATCTCCTCGGTCTCCCCGGTCAGCGCCTCGGCCAGGCCCGCGATCTCGGCGTAGGGGGCCTCCAGGCCATCCGGCCCGCTGACGTGCAGCACTTTCAGGCCGCGCTCCCACAGGGCCGCCTCCTCGGCCGCCCACTCCACCGCGGCGGAGGCAGCCTCGGAACCGTCGGTCGCTACCACGATCCATTCGTTCATGGACTGCCACTGCCCCTTTACGGTGGCCTGACACCGATGAGAGACGCGGTTCTGGCCAGCCGGAACCTCAGGAGATAAGCTTAATTGTCCCCACAAATAGGACACCGATTGATCATTTACCCTGGTCGTACGGGGTGTGTGGGGAACGGCGAGGAACGCGAGTGGCTACGAGACGCTGGGCAGGAGAGAACGGCGTCGAGATCGAAACGACGATCTTGAAGGGCCGTGAGGCTTTCCGGCTGAGCAAGGACGGGTACTTCATCGCCTACTGCGCCACCATGGACGACGTCGCGAGGATCGTCTCACTGGACAGCCTCGTCGAGATCGTGGACCTGACCGCCCCCGACGAGGAGGACGGGTCCGGGGAGAGCGGCGAGGAGCCCGGCGACGCGAAATAGCGTCAGCGCTTGCGCTTGCGCGGCCTGCCGCCGACTCCCCCGAACACCGCGAACCCCTTGACGACGAGCACCGGCGCGGACGGATCCGGGGTGTCGCCGCCCCTGACGTCGAAGCCGCCGAAGATGCCGCTGCCCTTGGAGCGGACCTCGACCCCCTCGGGCACCGTGATCTCCACCCCGCCGAAGACGGCGATCATGTGCACCTCGATCTGCCGCGACTCGAACACCGCTTCGCTGAAGTCGAGTTCGATGCCGCCGAACATCGCGAGCCCGCGCAGCCGGGACCGCACCCGCCAGGCGCCCTTGCGCACCGCGCCGCCGAAGACCGCGAACATCCGGTCCTCCTGCTCACCGCTCGGGGCGGCGTAGGAGACGGGCGCGCCGGTGGGCGCGGGGACCACCTGCCGGTCGAGCTGCAGGTCGGCGGTGAGCAGGTCCAGCTCGCCCAGGGTCTTGGCGGCGTAGAGGGTGTCCAGGCGCTGGGAGTACTCCTCGTGGCTGAGCTGCCCGGTGGCCATGGCCTCGCCGAGCATCGTGGCCGCCTGCTCCCTGTTGTTGTCGGTGGCGCGCACCTGCGACCGCCGGTCACGGTGTTCGGGGGCATTCTCCATGGAGGTCACGATAGTACGTGTTGACCCGGTATGGCACCGCGTGGTGGGCCACCTGAGGCGTCGTTCTAGGATGCGGTGGTCGTGCATCCGGACAACGAAAGGGGCGAGGGGAGCACATGGCGGAGACCGGCGAGCGCCCGGCGTTCTTCACCGAGCGGAACGGGGAGTTCGTGCCCTTCCCGATCGCGCGCAGCCCCTGGGCGCGGAACATGCTCCACGGGCGGCTGATCGGCGGGCTGGCGGCCCGCGCGGTGGAGCGCGAGCACGCGGCCGAGGGCCTGACCCCGGCGCGCGTCACCGTGGACCTGTTCCGCAACGCGCCGCTGACGCCGCTGCGCGTGACCTCGCGCCGCGTGCGGGACGGCAGGCGGATCCGCCTGGTGGACGTGGAGATCGCCAACGACGACGGCGTGATCGGCCGGGTCTCGATCGTGCTGCTCCGCACCTCGGCGCACCCTCCAGGGGAGGTGTGGATCGAACCGCCCGCCCCGCTGCCCCCGCCGACCGGGCTGTTCGACCCCTCCGGCCCGGTGGGCGGCTGGCAGCCGTCGTTCGCCCTCTGGTGGCCTCCCACGGGCCCCGACGATCGCAGAGCCGCCTGGCTGCGCGAGACCTACGCGCTGGTGGCGGGCGAGCCGCTGACGCCCCTGATCCGCGTGGCGATGGCGGCCGACTTCGCCAGCCCGCTGAGCCACTCGGGCTCCCAGGGCCTCCAGTTCATCAACGCCGACTACACCCTGACCCTCGCCAGGACTCCGCGCGGCGAGGCGATCGGCCTGGAGGCCACCGGCCAGCTCGGCGCCGACGGCGTGGCGAGCGGCCTTTGCGTGGTTCACGATGAGTACGGCCCGATCGGTCACTGCCTGGTCACCGCGATCGCCAACCCGAGATTGGGCGGCTGACGGCCGGGATGCCGTGCGCGGGGCCCCGGATGTGATGGACTCGGGGGTATGAGTCCCAAGAGCCGCGGACGCCCCAAGGGGCGAGGCAGACCGAGACCAGCCCAGCGCACGGTGGCCAGGCTGCGACTGTCGGAGCAGGTCCTGCTCGACGCCCGCGGGATCACCGGACCCGACGCCGACGCGCTCGACGCCGAGGCGTGGGCGAGCCGGTGGCTCGGCGAGGTGTGGCGGGCCGCGCCGCTGGGTGAGACCGAACCCGAGCACCTGCTGTGCACCGAGGTCGCCGGACGTGCCACGGCACGGCACTCCGACCCGGCGATGGCCGCCGTGGCCGCCCTGGAGCGGGTCGCGCCCGTCGCCGAGCGGGAGATGCTGGCCCAGGCCGTCGACATCCTCTCGTCCTCACGCCCCCGGCCCGCGTGGGCGTCCGGGCCCGCCTGGGAGCCCGTCGCCGCGTTCCGGGGCGCCGACGTCTGGCTGGACGAGCGCGTGCTGTTCGTGGAGTACTCGGGCGCCGGGCGCCCGCACACGCTGATGGCCGTGATCGCCGACGACGGCGACGCCGCCGTGGGCGTGCTGCGCCTGGTCGAGCCGGGCACCGCCGCGCGCTGGGAGGAGCTGCGCGCCGAGCACGGCGACGTCGACGACACCACCCCGCCGATGCCGATCGCCGAGGCGGAGCCCTCCGCCGTCCTGGCGGAGCTGGCCATGGCGATGCGCGAGACCGACCTGGTGTGGCCGCGCGACGCCGAGGGCGACTACTCCCACCTGCGCGCGCTGGCGTGGACGCGCTGCCGCGACGACCTCGCGCCCTGGCCCGACTGGACGCCCACCGCGAGCGACGAGCGCGACCGCCTGACCGGCGAGTTCGCCGAGCGCGGCGGCCTGCCCTACGACGACGTCACCCGTTCCCTGGCCGGGCTGTTCCTCGACTACGGCGACGGCTACATCCGCCCGGGGCCGCTGGCGTGGAGTCCGGGCAGGGTGGCGCTGTTCCTGGCCGACCATCTGCCGCGCAAGGTGGTCCTCGACGCCGAGCAGCGCGAGCGCCTGCCTTCGGCGCTGCGCGCGTGGGTGCGTTTCGCGCTGGAAAAGCGCGGCCTCGAACCACGCTGGATCGAGCCGGTCGAGGAGGCGGTGAAGACCTATCACGCGGCCTTCGAGAAGACGTTCGACGACGAATCCGCCTGGGGTCCGGCGAAGCGCATCGTGTCCGGCCTCACCGAACGGCACGATCCCTGATAAACGACTTATCAACCGGTAAAATGAGCTGTCCAATAACCCTGATCGCGCTCATGTATCACAACCTTGTAGCACGCCACTGGATTCCGCCACAAATGCCGACCGGAAGGATATCTTTCTCCTGACAGCGGCGGCTGGACGGCGGCTAAGAGGGCGGTGGCATGCGACGGCTGGGCGCATCGGGGCCGATGATCGTCGTGGTGGTCACCCTCGCCCTGGCCGCCCCGGCCCACGCCGCCGATCCCGAGGAGATCGACAAGCGCCTGGTCTACTGCCTGGGCCAGGAGCGGCGCGCCGGGCTCGCCGAGGCGGCGGTCACGCTGGGCCTGGCCACGCCGGGGGCCCCGCGCGAGCAGGTACGGCTCGCGGGCCGCGCGCTCACCCTGGAGCAGTGGCGCTCGGCCCGGCCCGGCGACTTCGACCGGGCCTGCCGGGCGCTGATGGCCGCCGACCCCGACCTGCGCACGACCGGGGAGCCGGGGCCGTTCGACCTGCTGCTCACCGTGCTCCTGCCGGTCGTGGTGGGCGCGGCGCTGGCCATGGCCACCACCGAGTGGCGTGCCGCCGCCACCGCCGGGGCCCAGGCGGGCGGCGAGCTGAACGACGCGGCGCTGACGTTCGCCGCCGCGCACCGGGAGTTCCTGGCGGCATGGCGCGGCGGCAGGTCCGACACCGGGGCCCTGGAGGCGGCCGGAGACGCCCTGGCCGCCCAGATCCGCGGCGTCGCGCTGGCCCGTCCCTCCTGGCGGGAGCCCGCCCGGCTGCTCGCCGCGCTGGCCGCGGTGACCTCCCGGTCGGCCAACGACTGGTCGAACGAGGCCCTCGCGGACCGCGCCGCCCTGGCGGCTCGCGAGGGCGAGGCGGTCGCCGCGCTGACCGCGCGGGTGGGCGGCGTCGCCGTCCGGCTGCGAAGACCGTGGCTGCCGCATCCGACCATGCGCCGCGCGGACCGGCATGGAAAGCGGGCGGCCACGTGACGGCCGGCGATTGGTGCAATCCATTTCATCCCTCGGGCGTCGCGGGAAGCGCCTCCGATTCGCCGTTGCGGATCTGGGAGGCCGGGATCCCGGACGACCTCTTCGTGTACCTCGACGACACCTCCGCGCAGTTCGAGCTGTTCAAGGCCATGTACGCGGACGGCGGGCGATTGCTGGTGAAAGGTCATGTCGCATACGTGGCGGGCCCCACTGGGTCGGGAAAGTCGAGTTTTACCCACCAGTGCGCCAATCACGTATTGTGCAATCCGCCGCGCGAGCCCGACGACAAGGGACGGCAGACGGCGACCACCGTCAGGATCGTCGATCTCAGCGTTTCCGCGATTCTCCGGAAACAGCCGCCGGTCACGCTCGACGCATTTTGCCGGGAAATATACGACGATATCGTGACAATTATTGCCGTCGGGGAGACCGGACTCTGGCTGACCGACGAGGAATGGGCGAGCCTGCAGGGCGCCACCCCCCGTGAGGGATTCCACCGGCTCAGCGTGATCCTGCAGCGGCACGTCTCGGCTGCGGTCGTCCTGCTCCCCCAGCGCACGCCGCTGCACTGGATCAAGGAATTCCTCCGGATGGCCTGGCCGCGCGTGCTCTTCCTGGCCGAGGGCGACGACGTCGGGAGGGCCGACTTCGACTCGGCCGTGGGGTCGATGCAGTTCCGGACCACCTTCTACGCCAGGGTGGGCGCGCTGCGCGACGGCGACGTGACCGATTTCGTCAGCTCACGCCGCGACCGCACCGACCTGCCGCACGCGTTCCCGGACATCCCCGCGCCGACCCTCGCCTACATCATCGAGACGATGAGCTACCTGCGCGAGCCGGTCATCAAGATCTTCGACAAGCTTTTCAAGATCCTCATCGACACCGCCATCGAGAAGAACGTGCGGTGCATAGACAGTGACTTCTTCAACGCGGTGTTTCACGAGAGAATAATCCCGTGGCCTGATTTGGGGCGCAAACTCCGGGAGGATGAGGCATGAGCGTGTCCGGGGGCGACCACATGGATCTTCCCATCACATTCACCACTCGCCTCGCCGATCAGCAGAGCCTGCGTCAGATAACGGTTGAAACCCCTGCATTCCGCAGCGCACTCGACTATGTCACAACTTATTTGGGAGGCTCTCCGGGCCACTCCCCCGCCGAGGCCGGGCGCGCGCTCGCCGTCGTGGGCGACTACGGCAGCGGCAAGACCCACCTGGCGATCGGCATCAGGGAGACCTCGGCGGAGTTCCCGGACGCCAAGATCCTCGCCATCGACGCCTCCCAGCGCCGCTTCGGCTACCTGTACCGCAACACCATCCTCGACATGCTCGGCAAGGCCGACGTGCGCGACCTGGTGACCGACTACTTCTCCGAGGTCGTCGCCAGCACGCTCGACGAGATCCAGATCTTCCGCACCGTGGCGCCCGGCATCGCCGCCGGGCTGCGCGAGCGCACCATCGACCCGGAGAAGGTCGTGGCGAGCCTGCACCTGTCCGCGCCCGCCCTGCAGAACGACCTGAGACGGCGGCTGCGCACCGAGGTCGAGTACGCCAAGTTCGGCCGGGCGCTCGCGCTGATGGCCACCGACCGCTACGCCGACGCCGTGTGGGAGTGGCTCAGCGGCGAGCCGCCCGCCGAGGAGCTGCGCGCCCTCGGCGTGCGCGACCGCATCGCCAGCGACCTCGACGCCTACGACGCGCTCAGCGTGCTGACCTTCCTGTACGGCCGCAAGAACCGCAGGGTCGTGCTCATCGTGGACGAGTACGAGAAGCTGCTCGGCCATCCCGGCGAGTGGAACGTCAGCTCGGTCAACGCCTTCGAGCAGCTCATCAAGGTCTTCATCGACGTCGGCGGCCTGCTGGTGTTCTGCGGCATGCCGGAGAGCCTGTACAAGCTGCCGCAGAGCATCCACCAGCGGATCGGCATCACCCGGCTGTCGCCGCTCACCGCCGACGAGACGCTGCGGTTACTGCGCAAACGCCGCTCCCCCGGCCAGCCGGACGTCTCACTGGAGATCGCCGACTACATCCGCGCGCTCACCGGGGGCGTGCCCCGGATGAGCCTCACCCTGCACCGCCGGGCGGTCGACCTCGCCGAGGAGCAGGGCTCGGAGCTCATCACCCCCGCCATCGTGCGGGCCGCCGTGCGGCGCCACTACGAGCGCGCGTCGATGGACTACCTGCTCGCGGCGATCCGCCGGCTCATCGAGGCGGGCGGCTGGGACTTCCACACCGACGTCATGCTGGACGAGAACACCACCATCGACTTCTGGCTCTCCAGAGGAGAGGGCGGCGCGGGCGTGGCCGTGCTGACCTCCAGCTCGCTGCTGCGTGCCGAAGACGTCGAGGGGCTGCGGGAGCAGATCGAGGCGGTCCGCGTGGCCACGCCGTCGGCGGAGATCATCGTGGTGGTCAACGGATACGTCTCCACCACCTTGCAGGGCGCGATCTCCCACCTGATCGGGCGGCAGCCGGTGGTCTTCGACGAGGCCCGCTTCGGCGACGACTTCCGCACCGTCACGCACAACGCGGTGCGGCGGCTCGACCGCGGCGAACGTGGCTACACGCTGGAGAGCCTGAGCCGGAACCTGGAGCGGCTCAGCCTCCAGCAGTCGTCCACGCAGAGCATGCTGGAGGCGCTCAGCGGCAGCGTCGGCAGCCTGCACTCGTCGCTGGCCGCGCGGGCGACGGGCGAGGAGGCCCCCCGGTCGCTCGCCCCGGCGCTGCCCCCGCCGGTGGCCGAGCACTTCGACCGCGCCCTGGCCTCGGTGAGCGCGCTGGGCACCATCGACGCCGGGCTGCGGGCCGGGTTCGCCGACCCGGCGGGCGCCGGGGCCCGCCTGCGCCGCCGGCTGGCCTCCCGCGAGCTGTTCGAGGCGGTGGGCGTGGCCGTGCTGCTGCGCAGGCTGGTCGAGACCTTCCGCGACCGCGTCGCCGACTACATCCAGACCGTGCGCCTGGCGGGCGGCCATCTGCCGGTGATCACCCGCGCCCAGGAGGAGGAGCTGCGGCTGATCTGCCGCACCTACGAGGCCACCGCCGAGGCACTGCCCCTGCTCCGCCTGGACAGCCTGGCCCTGACCGCGCCGTCCGCCCCCACGGCCGGTCCCGTCGAGCTGGCCACCCGCGCCCGCCACCGCAGCGACGCGGTCAGCGCCCTCGGCGGCCTCAGCCAGCGCGTCTTCGAGGCGGTCACTTCTTCGCTGCGCGGCTGACCTGCTGGTCGGGCTCCAGAACGAAGATCCACTTCTTGTAGGACCAGAAGCGGAAGACGGTGCCGAGCGCCACCCCGCACAGTTTGGCGAGGTTCAGCAGCAACTGGTCGTCGGTGTCCAGCGTGTACCGCGCGAAACCGACGAAGAGCAGTTCCAGCAACAGGCCGATGCCGTTGAGGGTGAAGAAGACGAAGTACTCGCGGGCCAGCCCCTGGCGTCCCATGCCGCGCCAGGTCCAGTGGCGGTTGGCGAAATAGGCGAACGTCGTCGTCACCACGGTCGCCAGCACGGGCGCGGTCAGGGTTCCCCAATCACCCCATGCCGCCCATAACAGGTTCGTGACCGCCATGTTCAGGACGAAGGCCACACCACCGACGGCTCCGAAACTCGCGATCTCGCGAGCGAGCCGCCGGCCTCTCTGCTCAAGAAGCTTGAACCGCACGCGATCATTCCCTCGATGGGCAGCCGAAAACGGACGTGAGGGCCGGTTTTCGGGGACCGGCCCTCGCCCATTGTGGTGCCTTCAGGCAGTGCGGCTCGCCTCGCGATCACCGAGGACGGCACGGAAGTCGGCGGCGGCCGGGGAGTCACGGTGCTCCTCGGGCACCGCACGCAGCAGGATCAGCCCGGTGTGCCGCACGGTATTCGTCCGGTGCGCGGCGGGGATGTCGTCGAACACCCGCGTGGCCTCTTCCAGCCCTTCCTTGATCCCTCCATTGGCCACCGTGCACAGAGCGGCGTGCAATTGGGCCGCGGCCCGGTACTGATAGTCGCGATGGGCCGAGACCAGCTTCCTGACCTCCGCCGCGCGATCCTCGTCACCGGCACCGGCGTGGACCAGGCTGCCGGTCCACTGGGTGGGGCGGCCATCACGCCAGTAGGAGGGCATGACGCTGGCCGCCGGCAGTCTGGGACCCTGCACCAGGGCCTCGGCCTGCCGGAGCGCGTCCCGCGCCTCGTCGTGCCGCTGGAGCACGGTGGCCGCGCGGGCCCGCGCGCACAACGCGAACACCAGGCTCCAGGAAGGCACCCCCTTGGCGTGATCACACGCCTCCTGGGTCAGCCGCATGACGCTCGCCATGGGTCGCTGGCCGTAGAGCCCGTGCGCCGCTTCCTCGGCACGCACCGCCACCCCCAGATAGGGATCGCGGCACGCGTCGGCGGCGGCGCGCGCGGTGCGCCACCACCGCAGGGCGGCGTCGTGCTCGCTCAGCCGCCCGAGCACGTTGGCGTACAGCAGGCCCAGGGCCGCCTGGACGCGGAGCAGGTCGAGGCGTTCGGCGGCGGCGGCCCGGTGACGCTGCCGGACAAGGGCGGCCAGTTCGATCTCGACCGCGTCGCGAAATCGGGCGGCGGGCCATACGCACAGCCCGTACCGCAAGTCCTCGCAGGTTCGCTCCCACTCGTCCACGGGGCGGCCGTCGTCGCCCGTGTCCATGGTGAGGAGTCGCCGTACCCGCTCGGGGGTCTCCAGCGCGCTCAGGCCGACGCCCACGGCGGCGGCCTGGATCAAGCTGCGGCGTTCCATATCATCATCGTTCCCCGTATCTCCGCCCCTACTTGCCCATTTCCTCTCCTCGACCGCGTATTCCCGCAGGCTGATCACCTCGCCACCGGCACCGAGCGCCCCGTCGAGACGGGCCGCGGTGTCTCGCGGCGGGATGCGCACCCCCTGCTCGAACCGCCAGAGCGCGCTGTGATGGATGTGGGTCGTGCGGGCGAGTTCACGCAGCGGCGTGTCGCCCCGCAGGCGGCGCAGTTCGGCGGCCAGCCGGCGAGCCGCGTCGGGCGGAATCGGATCACTCATCGCGCGCTCCGCTGTCGCCAGGGCGACGCCGCCGGGGTTGGCGGCGGGTAATCGCCGATCAACGCATCGTGACAACGCCACTATGGCAGGGCAGGCCCGCCTGCGTGGGATCTCCGCACTCACTCACACGTCCCTTGCGGAGATCCCACCCCCCGTTCGATGGCGACCCATCGCGTGAGGAGAACCCCAGTTGAACCCGACGTGCGCCCAACGGCCCCTCCCCACCGAGACCCTGCTGGTGGTCTGGCAGGTCCACGACGTGCACCGCGAGGTCTCCGGCGTGACCGACGATCCGGCGAACGCGCTGGTGAGCCTGGTCCAGACGTTGCGCGCCTGCCCCGGCGAGGCGTGGGCCATGATGCGACCGGCCAGGCTCGCGGCGAGCGGCCGTCCCGAGTACGACTACCTCCCGGTACTGCTCACGCTGCACCGCGACCCGGCGACCGGTTCGCTACGGCTCCGCTGAACCAGCTCCCCCGCTCAGAGCTGGGCGGGCTCGGCGCGGCGGTGGGCGCCCGGCCTGTTCTCGCCGGTGATGGTGAACGCCGCGTCCGCGACGGCGACCTTGATGATCTGGCCGGGGCGCAGCTCGCCGTACAGGATCTTCTCCGACAGCGTGTCCTCCAGCTCGCGCTGGATGGTGCGCCGCAGCGGGCGCGCGCCCATCACCGGGTCGTAGCCGCGCTCGGCGAGCAGCCGCTTGGCCTCGTCGGTCACCCGCAGCTCCATGTCACGGTCCTTCAGCCGCTCGTTGACCTGGGCCAGCATCAGATCGACGATCTCCAGGATCCACTCGCGGGAGAGCTGATGGAAGACGACGGTGTCGTCGACACGGTTGAGGAACTCGGGCCGGAAGTGCCGCTTCAGCTCCTCGCCCACCTTGGCCTTCATCCGGTCGTAGTCGCCCTCCACGCCGTCTCCGGCCGCGAAGCCGATCCCGATGCCCTTGGAGATGTCGCGGGTGCCGAGGTTGGTGGTCATGATGATGACCGTGTTCTTGAAGTCGACCACCC
>NZ_JARLTC010000041.1 GCF_029382225.1 Spongiactinospora sp. TRM90649 | reverse complement strand
CATCGGCGCGTCTCCTTGAGGTAGGTGGTACGGATCACGGTGGCCAGTTCCCAGGCGATCCGGCCGATACGGCGGGTACCGATCGCGGCGGCGACCAGCGCGTCAAGAGCGCCCAGGGTCAGCAGTGCGACGTGGCCGAGCAGGACCATGGCGAGCATGAGCGCGGCCAGGGCGACCTGTACGGCGCGGCGGACGCGCACCAGCGCGCGCGAACGGGTGCGGGGGTTCATCGGCGTCCCTTCCGGGTGATCCGGACGCCCAGACGGCGCGACAGCCGCACCGCGCCGAGCGAGACGGCCAGCGAGGCGCCGACGCCCATCAAGAACCCGGCGGCCAGCACGACCGGCGGCGGCAGGTTCGGGAGGGTGTGACCCCACCCGGCCAGCGTCGCCACGATGACGACGGTGGCGAGCGCGCCACCCCCGCCGATTCGGCCGGCGGCGGGGCGGCGGGTCCGGACCCGGGGCCGGGCCGGTATGCGGCCGGTCATGCTCCACACCTATCGCAGCGTTCACGGGCGGGCCGTGCGCAGTCTGGTGAGGGGTTCGGGCAGGGACGCAGGGCGGTGCCGGTGCTGGTGCCGGTGTTGGCGGGGACGCGCGGGTGCGGGCTGGTGAGCAGCATCCGGACGAACGTGCCGACCACCAGGGTCACGCAACCCAGCGTGATGAGGCAGGCAAGGGCGAAGACGAACACGGCGGCCTCCTAAACGGCCTGGGCGCGCAGCGCGTCACGTACGGCGCGGGCGCTGTCCATGCCGCACCCCAGGGCGCGGCGAATCTTGTCGGCACCGGCGTCGGCGGGAAGCTCGCCGGTGGCGATCAGGTGCCGGGCGCGGGCGGTAAGCGCCTCGGTCGCGGTCGCGTTGTGCCTGTACGCGGCGGCGGTAGGGGTACCACTGGTTGCGTCGGACGCGCCAGCGTCGTCGTGCTCGTCGTGGTCCAGGGCGGCGAACGCGGCCAGAATGATGGGCAGCGCGGTCACGATGGCCACCGCCACGACCGGCCCGAGCAGATGCAGCACCAGAGCCGACAGGCTGAACGCCGCACCGTCCGGGATGGACCACGGCAGATAGGGCCAGGCGTTCATGCCGAGCGTGAGCGCCAGGAACAACCCCTCGATCCGCGCCAGCGTCTTGTTACGGATGGGCTGGCCACGGGTGCCCATGTAGGCGCGGGCACCGACGACCACGAGCAGGGCCAGCGACAGGAACGGCTCGACCAGCCAGGCGAACAACCACCCCGGCGACCAGACGGACGCACCCTCGGAGGCGAAGCGCTGCACACCAGCGGTGGACCACGCCAGCGCCAGCGTGAGCGAGGTCAATGCGGCGCTGACCAGCACGCGGCGCATCCGCGCGGCCTGAAAAGCGCGCATCTGCGGATCACGGGCCAGAGTGTGCAACCGGGCCGCCTGCTGGGCCGCCTTACGTCGCTTGCGGACCTTCACCGAGTCCAGCACCAACGGCGTGTCATCGCCGAGCAGGTCGGCCAATGCGTGTGCTTCGGCTACTTCGGCACGTAGCCGCCGGACACGCTTGGATTCCGCAGCGCTGGGCGTGGGCTTGACGGCAGACGGCGGGACGGGCGGGGCCTGCCCGGCGAGATGCCGTTCCAAATCGGCCAGCCCACGCGCGACGTCGTCGGGGTCCGGGTCAGGAGCCGGAAGGGACGTGAGGGCACTCATGCGGCACGCTCCTGTCCGCAGTCCAGGCACGTTCCCAGGTGGCGCGGCAGCACATAGCCGACGTCACGGCGGCAGTCAGGGCAGGTACGGCGGGCGGCGTTCGCCTTGGCCAGCGCGGCGAGCTGCGCCGGGCTCGGCGTCCGTTTGGGGAGGGCGAACCGCACGTCGTACAAGTAGGCGGCCCGCACACCGGGCGCGCCGTGTCGGCGCGAGCGCCAAAGGATCTGGGCCTGTACGCCCTGCCCGCCGGGCCGCAACCCGCGCGCGGTGAGCTGGCGGCGGGTGAGCAGGTGCGGCGGGGCCATCTGCCACGGGTAGGTAGGGATGCCGTGCCGGGTACCGGCCGGATCCCAGAACCGGGCGCGGATACGGCTCATGAGCGGACCCACCCTCCCCAGCAGCGCGGGCAACCGGGACGGTTGCACCAGTTCGCCGGGTCTTCGGCCCACTCCTTGCAGACCATCTCGGCAGCGTCGCCCATCCGGATCAGGGCGCGGGTGATCCGGTAGAGCCGGTAGCGCTCCTGACCGAAGCGCACCAGGTCGCACGCGATGAACCCAGCGAGGAACACCAGCAGGCAGACCAGCACCGAAACCACGGCGGAAGCCGTCATTAGGCCACCTCCGCCAGGTCCAGCAGGCCGAACTTACTGAGAACCCCAGCCATCCCGCGGATCTCGTCGGCGGTGTAGCCCGCCCACACCCCGTCGTCCGGCTGCATCGTGAGCGCGTAGTCCATGCACGCCGATCGCGCCGGGCATCCGATACAGGTGACCCTGGCCGCGTTCTCGCGAGCTCGCCGCGCCGCGCCGGACTCGTCGGCGTCGGGGCCGGTGAAGGTAACGGCATCGACCGGGTTGCACGCAGGTTCCGACCTGAGCAGCTCACTCAGCAGGGCGGACAGCTCACGTCCGCCGAACAAGGGCAGACCGGTTACAGGTTCATCGGTCATGATGAGATCACCTCTCTGAGATGGGAGGACCCGGGGGCGGCCCGTTGTCTTGGCGGATGAGGGCCGTCCCCGGGGCATGTGGTGTGGAGGATCAGAGCACGCTCGTTGCGCCGGACCGGTGCCGACGCGGGCCGCCTTTTTCGGGGGAGGCGGTAGCCCATGCAGTTGTCCAGTAGCCAGCGCGACGGCCCGCCTGGCGCGCGGCTTGCGCCGCCTTCCAGGGCTTCCGGCTGTGCCAGGTACGCACCTCATTAGAGGTAGCTCTATTAAGACTGGCGGCCTCGGCGAGTGTCAATAGAGCCAGCTCTATTGCTTCAGTCTGGGGTTGTGAAAGGGATACCGCTACCCTTAATGGGTGGCACTCAAGTTGAGGAGGGGACATGACAGTCGGCTACCGTGAGCTGGCCGAAGTCCTTCGCACTGGCATCCTGCAAGGGGACTATCCGGCGGGAGAGACGCTGCCGAAGCAGGAAGAGATCGCCGCGCAGCACGGCGTCAACATCAAGACCGTCCGCCAGGCCGTACGGCTCCTCGAAGCTGAGGGACTGGTTACCCCAGTGCGCCGGAGAGGCACTGTCGTTCGCGAGCGCCCTCCCATGAAGCGGCTCGGTGTTGAGCGCTACGCCAAGAGCAAGTGGAAGTTCGGCGGCCTCGTCGCGTTCGCGGCCGACCGTGAAGCATCCGGACGGGCATGGAAAGCGACCGACCAGACTCAAACGGTTCGTTTGATGGATGCGGACGCAGAAGTTGCCGCAGCGTTCGGTCTGGCCGAAGGTGCTCAGGTCTACGAGCGGGGACGGCTGGTCAAGGAGGGGGATTCACCCACGCACACCTTGACGAGCTACTACCGCCCAGAAGATGTCGCGGGCACGCCGCTTGTCGATCCCACACCCGGTCCCGCCGGGCGAGGCGGAGGCTTTGCCGTCCTCACGCTTCAGGGGCTGGAGCCGGACAGCATGACGGAGACCGTTCATGCCCGCATGCCTACGCCGGACGAGGCTGAGACCCTTCAACTACCGGCGGGCGAACCGGTCATGATCCTCTTGCGGCACACCTTCACCCGAGACGGCCGACTGGTAGAAGTCGCCCGGGGAGTCCATGCAGCATCCCGGTTCTCGTGGACCTACACGTTCAAGATTCCCGACTGAGGGGACAGGTAGAGGTCATGACCACCAAGGTTCACGTGCCCGAAAGTCTCCGCGCTGATGTCGAGACTTTGTGGGACTACCACGACATGCACCACACGCTCCGTCCGTCAGATGTGGGCATCGGCTTGGGAAGTCATGATCTCGGAGTGGCGACGTGCGCGGCCGACCTCTACCGGCAGGGGATGTTCCCGCGAATCGTCTTCACAGGGGCCAACGCACCTACCACCGTCAGCCGGTTTCCACGGGGCGAAGCGGTCCACTACAAGGAGCGCGCTGTTGAGCTGGGTGTCCCCGTGGGCGCCGTCCTCGTGGAGCCACGCGCGACCAACACGGGGGAGAACTTCTCATACACCCGGGATCTTCTCGCTGAGCAGGGGATCGCCGTGACGTCCGCCATTCTCATCTCCCGGCCGTACCAGCAGCGGCGTGCCTACGCCACCTGTAGGAAGGTCTGGCCCGAGCTGGAAGTTTTGTGCGCTTCGCTGCCGCTCTCGCTGGATGACTACGTGGCGAGCATCGGAGACGTGGATCGGGTGATCAATATGTTGGTTGGTGACACTCAGCGGATCACCGAGTACGCCGCAAGGGGCTTTGCCATCGAGCAGCCGTATCCGGACCAGGTCGATGCCGCCTATAGGGGGCTCATCGCCGCAGGGTTCACGAGCCGCCTTCTCTGACGAGGGCGCCTGCAAGGAAGGTGTCCCCGGCGTCCCCGCTGTCCCCGAACCTGTATCTACCTGCGAAAATCTGTCTGATCGTGGGGGACGCTCGGCGCTATCCGATGTCCCCGGGTGTCCCCGACGGCGAGATGGGGACACGGGCAACGGGGAGCTTCGCGCGTCTGTCTGGCGCGTTCCGCGCAATGGCGCTTCGCGCCGAAGGACTGCTGCAACACCTGGGATTCGGGATGTTACAGCCGTTCTACGCGCGAAGCGCGATCAAGAGAGGCGTGCGGAGCACCTTGTTAACCCGGACGGCATGCGCTGAGGCCCGACCGGAGATGAGTGACCAACTGCGTGACAACCGCCACGGATGACCGTGGACGTTGGTGGACGGTAGCGCCCGATGGGTGGAAGGCCAGAGGCCCCCGTCACATGTATAGCTCATATGTTCGAATTACCTTACAAGCGAGGGGTCACTGGTTCGAACCCAGTACCGCCCACCCGCAAGCACACCTCACCGGTGTAGCCAGCTGAGTCCTGTGGGTAGGACCAGGCCCGCCTTTGGGCCGGTGATTCAGGCGTTGCCCCGCAGCTCGCTCATGTAGCGGTTGATCCGTGGCAGCCTCTGGGCCGACTCCTCCGCACCGTCCGGCCCCCAACCCTCGTCGCCGGGACAGGGCAGCGCGAAGGTCGCCGCGGCCGTGATGCTGCTGGCCACGGTGCGGGCGACGTTGCTGTCGGGGACGGCGACGCAGGCGCAACTGCTGGCCGACAACGTCGCCGACCAGCTCGAGTTCGGCAGCTCGCTCAGGATCACCGACCGGGTGCGCATCAGCCGTCCCGGCGAGCCGATTTCCACCGCCACAGGAAACGTCCTGTCCCGCACCACCGTCACCACGCGCGGGGAAGCGGTCACGGTCATCGCCCCACTGGACGAGATCCAGCGGGAACTGGTCCTTCTCGGCGCGGCAGTGGTTCTGACGATCTTCGTGTTGTCGGCACTCGTGGTGGCGGTGCTGTGGGCGGCGATCGGGCGGGCGCTGCGGCCGGTGGAGAGGATCCGGGCGACCGTCGCCGACATCACCAGCCGCGACCTGACCCGGCGGGTCCCCGAACCCGCCACCCGCGATGAGATCGGCCGCCTGGCCGTCACGATGAATTCGACCCTCGAACGCCTGGATCGGGCCCTGCGACAGCAGCGCAGCTTCGTCGCCGACGCGTCGCACGAACTGCGCAGCCCGCTCGCGGCGCTGCGCACCGAACTGGAGTTCGCCCTCAACGACCCCGGCCGGCCCGACTGGCGCGCCGCCATCAGGGAGGCGTTGCACGACGCCGGACGGCTGGAGCGCCTGGCGGCCGATCTCCTCCTGCTGGCCCGCGCGGACGCGGAGGAGCCCACCAGGCATGTACCGATCGACCTGTCGGCGCTGGTCGCCAGGCAGAGTGCGCGCCGGGCCATGGTCAGCACCCGGCTGGTTCCGGCGGTCGTCCACGGCAACACCGTCCAACTGGAACGGCTGATCACCAACCTGCTGGACAACGCCGAACGGCACGCCCGGACTCAGATCACCGTGCGGCTCAGCGCGGGCCATGGCCAAGTCGTGCTGGAGGTCGCCGATGACGGGCCGGGCATCCCGGAAGAGGACAGAGACAGGGTCTTCGAACGTTTCACCCGCCTGGACAACGCGCGGAACAGGGAAGTGGGAGGAGCCGGCCTGGGGCTGGCCATCGCCAAGGCCATCGCCACCGGCCGCAACGGCACCCTGTGTGTGACCGACGCCCAACCTGGCGCGTGTTTCATCCTGCGGCTTCCTCGGACGAGCACCGATGCGAGCGCGGCGGGTGCATCGCCGGACCGCTGCTCACCCGGCCGTGGCTAGGGTGGCCGCCGCCCACGTGCGGTCGGGGGCCGCGTTCGTCGATCCCATCATCGCGATGGGCCGAGGCGGCAAGTGGAGCCACGCGGTGATCTGGCCGTTCGAGGGGATGCGTGCGAAGTCGGCCTCGCCGTCGCCGACGGGGTCAGCGTGCCGCTGAAAGGGGTGCTCGCCCGGCGTGAACGGGTTCCAGTTCCGGTCGGGGCCGATGCCCAGCCGCCATGTTCGTATGACAGGTTGCCTCTCGGCCCGTTCTGGTGTCCGGCCCAGAACGGAGTGAAGGTGAGCGTTCAGGCGAACGGTCGCATCGTGCGGGAGCGAACCGGTCGCATCGGTGGCCGAGTGGGGCCGGTTAGCAGGTGATGGTCACCTCGCGGTCCACCCATACATGCTCGCCGCCCTCGTCCCCGTACAGCGAGGCGAAGATGCTGCCCTGGTAGGTGCCGCTGACGCATGGCACCGTACTGCTCGCGGAGTGGGACTTCTTGGAGCCCGCCTCGTCACCGAACCACTCCTCGTAGGGTGCGTCGTTCCGCGGCGTGAGCCAGATGACCAGCCAGTCCACGGTAGCCGGGGCGGATTCCGCGCATCGAGCGGTGCCGGTGAAGCGCACCTTGCCGTTCACCACCTGGGGGTCCTCGTAGGACACCTCGCAGCCGGGGTACTTCGTTGAGACCTCGGTTCCGCTCCCAGGTTGGGAGAGGGGGGCCGAGGCGGCGTTCGCCGTCCCGGTGGATGTGATGCCCACCAGGGAGATGATGATCGCCGCGGCGGCGGTGGCGGATGTTCGGAGCCGGTTCATGAGTCCTCCGATCGAAGGCGTTGCGGAACGGCCCCGGCGGCCCGGGGGGAAATCCGAAACCTCAACCCGGCGGTTCTGTCTGGGCACGGGCCGATCAAGTGTTTCGACCGGTGGTACGGGGCCGTTGACTTATGACAGCTCAGGAGAAGGGCGTGATCAACTAGGGATCCGCGTATGTCCGACAGGCTGTGCCTGTTGATCGTGTCCAATTCTGTCAATCCACTGGGATCATGAAAGGGTGGATCTTCGCCAGCTTGAGTACGTCATCGCGGTCGCCGAGGAACTGCACTTCGGCAGGGCCGCGGCCCGGATGCACGTCGCCCAGCAGTCGGTCAGCGAGCAGATCCGCAGGCTGGAGAATGAGATCGGCGCCCCGCTGTTCACTCGCACCAGCCGCCGGGTGACCCTGACCGCGGTGGGCGAGGCGTTCCTGCCCGAGGCCCGCCGGGCGGTGACCGCCGCACGCTACGCGCTCGACGTCGGCCGCCGCGCCGCGGTCGGCCCGGCGGGTGAGCTTCGCATCGGTCACGCCGCGGACCTCGGCCTCCGACTGTTCCAGCTCGCCATCCCCGCGCTGCGTGCCCGCCTGCCCGACGTACGGCCGGCGCCGTGCCCGATGACCACCATCGACCAGCTCGCCGCGCTCGACGACCGCTGCCTGGACATCGGCTTCTGCTGGAACTTCGAGGCCGGATCGAGCCTGGACTCGCTGCTGGTGGTCCGCGAGCCCTTCGTTCTCGCCCTGGCCGCCGCCCATCCCCTCGCCGCCGAGGCCGCCGTCGATCCGGTGCGGCTCTCCCACCAGCCGATCATCGTGCACGAGCGGGACCTCAACCCCTGGCTGTACGACCACATCGTCGGCCACCTGCGGGACCATGGGGCAGTGGTGGCGATCCACCAGGAGATCTCCAGCCTGGATCTGCTGTTGCCGCTGGTCTTCGCCGGCGCGGCGATCGGGATCACGGTCGCGGCCTCCGCCGCGTCCCGGCCCTACGGCGGTGTGGTGTATCGACCCTTCACCGAGCCGGTCCCGTTCGCCGACCAGCGCCTCGTCTGGCGGCGGGACACCACCGATCCCGTCGTTCTCGCCTTCGTGCAGATCGTCCGCGAACTCAGGGCGGCCGGGGCGTTCCTTCCCGGACGCCCTGACCCATGGGGCGGATGATCCTGAACCGCCAATCGGGCGGCAATCGGTCGTTCATCGCGAGCCCCGACACTCAAGGGGAGGCAGGTCGCCGTTCGCGGCGGCCATGTCGGCGCCACACGCCGATCGGGGGTAGGCCGGCGCAGCCGTGTCGCGGCTCAGACCGACGGGAGAGGACCCCCATGAGCGAGCAGCCGATCAAACCCACCCTCGCCGACCAGGTGCCCGAGAAGGACTTCCAGACCTGGGCCGGGTACGCCAGGACCCACCTTCACGAGTACATCAAGACCCTGCCCGACCGGGCTTTGACGCGGGACCCCTTCGAGAGCATCGCCAAGCGGTTATCGATCCTGGCCGCCCACGTGCGTGAGCACGACAAGAGCGAAGCCGAGGGGCGGGAGGCGTTCATCTCGTGGGTGGAAACCCAGTATCTGACGCGTGAATGGGAATCCTTCATGGGGTACGTGGCCGACAAGGTGGCCGTGCTGGAAAAGGAGAAGGTGAAGGAGGAGAAGCGGTCGCTCGCCGGGAACGCGCTGGTGGAGTCGCGGCGTCTGGTCGGGAAGTACAGCACCGGGCCGGGCGACAAGGTCGGGACGGTGATCGCCGTGATCGCGCACTCCGGGACGGGCAAGACCTGGTGGGGGACCAGCGGAGGCTATTCCATCGCCGCCAAGCAGCATCCGGTCGTGAAAGAGGTCCTGAAGGGTGTGCACAAGGCGGAGGAGTGGGAGGTCACCGCGTGCGGAGAGGTCGACGCGCTGAACGCGTTCCTGAACAGCGGCACCATTGCGAAGATGTCGGAGATCCCGAAGGGCGTACTGCACTTCCACGCGGTGACCTGGAACTACGACAAGTCGAAGTGGCAGGCTCGGGGAGCGTGCCTGAACTGCGACCAGTGGCTGAAGAGGATCGGCGCGGCGCGGCTCTGACGCCCGGCGTCGCCGTAAGGCGGGGGCCGTCCTTCCCGCCCTGATCGCCGCCTTCTGGGCCGTGCGCGATACCGGGCACGGCCATGCCGATCAGGGCCGATCAGGGCCGATCAGGCCGATCGGCTAGTACTTCGGACTCCAGTTCTGATCGCCTTCGAAGTTCGGCGCGAGGGTGTAGACGTTTCCGGCGCCGTTGCCGTCGAGGAGACCGTGGACGCCGGCGGTGCCCATTCGACATCGCGTTCTCTGCTCATTTTCTGGTCACCTGTGCGGCAAAGGGGATGACCCCTAGCTCTCGGGGGCGACCCCGGTTCCTTCTTTCGGCCCAGCGGCGCGATGCTAATCTTCGCGAAATCGAAATCTCCGAAGGGTGCGGAAATGCTGGTCAAACGAATTGTCGCCGCAGGCGTGATTTTCGGCGCGGGTCTCGTCGGTACGGCCGCCGCACCCACCCAGGCGGGCGTCTCCGGCTGTTCGTACTACAGCGTCACGGAGACCAATACGGCATACGCCCAGTGCGCGTCGGGTGACAGTGAATACTGGGTGGGCGCCACGTGTGTCACCGCCGCTCAGCCGTACCTGAAGCCGGTCACCGGTGTGCGGCGTTCGCCGGGCGGTGAACCCTCGTCGATCAGCGGCGCCTCCCTGGGGTGCCACGCCCTCACCAATGTCTGGATCGGCTTCCGCTGACCGGGATCGGGATAGCGTAGGCGGGTGACAGTGGCACGAGTACTCGTGGTCGGCCTCGATCCCGCCAAACTCGAAGGCTGGGATCCGGAGCCGGTCCAGACGGCGATAGCGCGGGGTAAGGCACGGTTCGACGATTACGGTGTCGAGTCGGACTGGTGCCTGGTGGAGCCCGACGCCGATCCCGAAGGGGCGATCGCGGCGGCGCTGACCGGCGGGAAGTACGCCTGCGTGGTGATCGGGGGCGGGATTCGCAAGGAGGAGCCGCTGCTCGAACTCTTCGAGAAGGCGGTCAACCTGGTGCGACGGCACGCGCCCGACGCCGCCATCGCCTTCAACCGCTCTCCGGAGGACTGCGCCGACGCGGCCATGCGCTGGTTGCGTTGACGAATAATCAGATGTGAGGCGTCCCAAGACCATTTATGGTCTTATCCGTGACGAAGCTCAACCAGATCCTCGCAGTGGAGAAGGGCGTGAAGTCCGACGTCCAGCGAAAGGTGACCGACGCGTATCACCAGATACAGAAGGCGCCGCTGCTGTCGGGCATTTCCCGGACCTACCAGCCGATCGACGATGAGGGCGAGCAGCTACCGCCGGAGTCGACCCGTGTGCAGGTGCAGACCGACGCCGTGCTGAAGGGCGTTGGGCAGGCCCTGACCCGGCTGTTCGACGTCACGGCGACGAAGGACTGGGCGAACTGTTCGGCGCGGGCGGACGTGACCGTCGACGGCACGGTGCTGCTCGCCGACGTGCCGGTCACCTATCTGCTGTTCCTGGAAAAGCAGCTCACGGACGTGCACACGTTCATCTCCAAGCTGCCGACCCTCGATCCGGCGGAGACCTGGGCGCAGGACGAGCACACCGACTCCTGGCGTACCGAGCCGGTGAAGACCACCCGCACCAAGAAGGTCCCGCGCAACCACGTGCTGGCCGAGGCGACGGAGAAGCACCCGGCGCAGGTGCAGGTCTACAACGAGGACATCGTCGTCGGCTACTGGACGAAGGTCGCGTTCTCCGGAGCGCTGCCGCAGCGCCGGGTCAACGAACTGCTGGCCCGCGTGCAGAAGCTGCAGGACGCCGTGAAGTACGCCCGTGAGGAGGCCAACGGCACCGAGGTCGTCGAGCAGCGGATCGGCGAGAGGGTCTTCGCCTACCTGCTCGCCTGACCCGCCCCCAGACCCCCTCGCCCGAGTGCGAGGGTGCGCGAGGAGCGCAGGCTGAGGCTGAGGCTGAGGCTGATCACGGCCCGAGCGGAGGTTCGAGTCCTCCTCCGGACACCCCGGTCCGGGTAGCCCAACAGGCAGAGGCAGCCGTTCAAGTTCAGATTCTCGCTCCAGATTCAGCATCGCCGTCGAGCGCCGGATCGACCGAGGACGGGCCATGAATGTTGAGATGCCGGTTCGAATCCGGCCCGCCGCTCCACCTGCGGCGGTGGCCCAATGGTAGAGCGCACATCGTAATAACTGACCTGTCCTCTTAAACGCCGCCGGCGCTCACGTGGCGGCACATCACAGGCCCCCCGGCTTGGGTAGTCCGGGGGGCCGCTCCATGCGCCCTGTTCACCGAAAAATTGTGATGTGGCGCGTCCCGATGATCGGTACCGTATGGAGTAGTTCATGAGTCCTGCGGATATGCAGAACAAATGAGAAGGCTCATCGTTTCCGTTGGTGGCACGGGTCGAATCCGATCGGTTATCTGACCGATTGAGTTACGCAGGTTCGAATCCTGCCGGGCCGTTCGCGGTCTGTCGCCCAGAGGTCAAGGGCAATACCCGGTCGGTGCAGCCATATCCGTGCCACCTGCGGAGGCGATGAGCGCGAGGAGCGGGTCGAAGTCGATCGGTCATCTGATCAGAGGGTCGCAGGTTCGAATCCTGCCCGCCCAGGCAGTGGCGCCGGGCGGTGGCGCAGTCAGGTAGCGCTTCTGGCTCACGTCCGGTGGACACTCCCATATCCGCTCCGTCCAGAGTCGAAGGAGCTTTCACCATGGCACGCGATCCCCTCGCCGCCGTGTCGGCGTTCACCACCCCGCAGAACCGGCGCATGCCGGGGCGCAGCGACCAGGTGCGCAATTCCGGGGGCGGCCATGTCTTCGCCAAGGACCTGTGGACCCGCGTGGAGGACTTCCTGATCCTCGGCACCACGGGCGGCACCTACTACGTGGGCGAGGACCGGCTGACCGCGGAGAACGTGGCCGTGCTGTTCGAGGCGATCGCGCAGGACGGTCCCCGGGTCGTCGCGATGCTCACCGAGATCTCCACCGCCCGGCCGCCCCGCGCGCCGAAGAACCGCCCGGCGCTGTTCGCGCTGGCCGCCTGCTACGCGCGCGGCGACGCGGACACCCGCCAGGCGGCCACGGCGGCGCTGACCAAGGTGGCGCGGACGACCGACCACCTGGCGCAGTTCTTCGGCCACTACAAGAACCAGGGCGGCAAGCCGACCTCGCGTGGCGTCGCGCCGGTCGCCGGGCGGTCGCTGCGCACCGCGCTCGGGTCGTGGCTGCTCCAGGGCACCCCTGACGACGTGGCGTTCCGGGCGTGCAAGGCCGCGCAGCGCAGGACGCCGCAGGGGGAGTCGTTCTCAATGCGCGACGTGCTGCGCATCGCCCACCCGGTCGCCGACTCGAAGGAGCGCGCGACGCTGTTCGGGTGGATCGCCGGGAACGTGAGCGACGACGAGGCCCGTGATGAGTTGCCGGCGATCGACCGGTTCCTCACCGCCAAGGCGGTCACCACGGCCGAGCAGGCCGTGCGGGTCGTCACCGAGGCGGGTGTGCCGTGGGAGTTCCTTCCGGACGCGATGCTGCGTGAGCCGGTGGTGTGGGACGCCCTGGTGGGCACCGTGGGCATGACCGCGCTGCTGCGGAACCTCGCACGGATGACCCGCATCGGCACGCTCGGGCCGCGGTCCGGCGCCACCCGCCGTGCCGTGGCGCGGCTCACGGACGCCGGGGCGCTGCTGCGGGCCCGGATCCATCCGATGGACGCCTGGCTGGCCATGCGCGTCTACGCCTCGGGGCACAGCAGGCCGGACGCACGCGCCAAGGAGCACCGCTGGGAGCCGGTCCCGGCGATCCTCGACGCGCTGGAGGAGACCTACGAACTGTCGTTCGGCGGTGTCGAGCCGACGGGCAAGCGGCTGCTGGTCGCGGTGGACTCCTCGGGGTCGATGCAATACCAACCCGTCATCGTCGGCGGGTCGCGGATCGGCACCCCGTACGAGGTGGCGAACGCGATGGCGGTCATGCTCTGCCGTCTGGAGCGGGGCGGCGCGCACGTCATCGACGTGGACACCGCCGTGCACAGGTCGAGGGTGACGCGGCGGACGAACCTGCGGGAGATCGTCTCGTGGCGGCCCTCGGGCGGCGGCACGAACCTGGCGCTGCCGTTCGACTGGGCGCGGCGCAAGGGGTTCGAGGCGGACGGTGTCGTGGTCCTCACCGACAACGAGACCTGGGCGGGGGATTCGCACCCCGCGCAGGCGCTCGACGCTTACCGCGCGGCGGTCAATCCGGACGCGCGCGTCGTCGTCGCGGCCATGACGGCGGCCGGCCACACGATCGGCGACCCCCGGGACGCCGGAGTGCTGAACGTGGCGGGCCTCGACGCGAGCCTGCCGCTGGTCGTGAACGGCTTCTTCCGGTGACCCGGCCTGGTGACGGTCTCCGATTCAAGGCGGGAGACCGTCACCGGGTCACGCGCCCGCTTCGCGGGAATCCGGCGCCGCGGACCAGAACTGGAACTTGAACAGCGCCGTGCCGATGATCCTCGGCGTGAACTCCTCGAAGGCGAGCAGCCTGCGGTGGATCCTGACATGCCATTCGTGGTCAGGACGGCCCAGGTCGAACTCCTCTTGGAGGTCGCACTCACCTCCGTAGCAACTGAGTGCGGCGACCTTCCCGGTGGCCAGGTGCAGGCGGCCGGAGAGGCTTTCGTCCCATTGGGGCGTGGTCGGCGTGCCGTCCCACAGTTCGTACCTGATGAGGGCGTCGTCGAAGGAGAGGCCCTCCAGGGCCATCGCGTTGTCGGCGATGTCGGCCCACCGCTCTCCTCGTGCGTCGAGGCCGTGGACGGTGCCGTCGTCCTCGACGTCCACGACTCCCTCCAGGTATTTGCCGATCTTGCCGGTGGTCAGGACCCTGATGATCTCGGCCATGGCGCTCCTCGAACGGGTATCGGACTCGGGTGTGATGATCATGAGGGATGGCACCGACATTCCTTGGTGAGACGGGATTGTGGGGTGGGGTGGTCGGGGATGTTCGGGGGAGGGGGCCGATGCAGACGTTCTTGCCGTACGCGGGGTTCCGGGATTCGGCGGGCGTGCTCGATCCGTTGCGGCTGGGCAAGCAGCGGGTGGAGGCGTTGCAGGTGTTCCGGGCGCTGACGGTGCCCGGGTACGGCTGGCGGCACCACCCCGTCGTCGCCATGTGGGCCGGCTATGAGGAGGCGCTGGTGCGGTACGGCCTCGACGTCTGCGAGAGGTGGCTCGCCATGGAGCGGGCCGACACCTGCGCGGGCACCATGATCAGGGAGCTCGCCACGTCGTGCGCGATCACCGAGGTGCGCGACCAGGACGGCCTCGCCGCCGCCGGTGAGCTGCCGCCCTGGCTCGGCGACCCCGCCTTCCACCTGAGCCATCGTTCGGCCCTGCTCCGCAAGGATCCGAGCCACTACCGCCCCGTGTTCGGCGACGAGCCGGACGACCTGCCGTACGTCTGGCCGGTCTCCGGGCGCGCCCCCGGTTGTCTGGCGGCACGGCCGGAGGAGGGCGGGCGCGGTGACGGATGAGACGCGCGTGCGGGTGTCGGTGGACTCGCGGGCCAGGCCTGAGCGGGTGTTCGGGGTGCTCACCGACTGGCCGCGACATCGCGAGTGGATGCCGCTGACCAGGGCGGAGGTCACCTCCGGTGACGGTCGCAGCCCGGGGAGCCACCTGGCGGCGTTCACCGGGCTGGGGCCGCTGGGATTCGTGGACACCATGGAGATCACCGGATGGGATCCTCCTAATCAGGTCACCGTCCGACATACCGGATGGCTGGTACGCGGCACGGGGACGTTCCAGATCGTCGCGCGGCGGACGGGCGGCAGCACGATCGTGTGGGAGGAGCGGTTGCGCCCGCCGTTCGGGGCCGCCGGACGTCTCGGCTGGGAGCTGGCCAGGCCGCTCGGCGAGGCGTTCTTCCGCCTGGCCCTGCGCCGCCTGGCCCGGCTGAGCGACCGCCCAGGATGAGACCCGTACCTCCCGTGACCGGCCCCCGTGACCGGCCACGAGAAAGCCGGGGATCATGGGACGAGCAGGCCCCAGTAGAGCGCCCAGGGGATCAGCAGGATGCCCCCGGCCAGGGTGAAACGGGCGGTACGCCTGGTCCGCCCCAGGGTCAGGGCCGTGCCGACCGCCGTCCCCGCCGCGCACAGCACCATGACCTGCAGGATCAGCCACACCACTGGCCGTCCGAGCAGCACGGGCCCGGGCGCGCCCGCCGCCGTCGCCAGCAGGTAGCCGTGGTAGAGCACGGCCCCCAAGACGGCGAGGGTCCCAGTGAGGGAGAGCAGCGCGGGCCAGCGCCGGGCCGGGCCGCCCCGGGAGCCGCGACGCCGGAGGGTCGCGGCGGCCGGATAGGCCGCGAAGGCGACCAGGAGCAGGATCAGCGCGCCGAGCTGCACGGGCAGCGACTCCCACCAGGCCAGCGGCGGCACCGGGTCGGCGGCGACCTCCTGGGCCGGCGGTGGATCGGCGGAGGCGGTCGTGGTCCGCGCTCCCCGGGAGCCCAGGCCGTCGATCCAGGAGACGACCGTTTCCACATACCCGGCGACGAGCCGCGAGTCCGTGGAGAAGCCGTCGTCGCTGCCCTCCAGCGAGTGGTCGGCGCCGGGTACGACCTTGAGGGTGTACCGGTCGTTGCCGGCGGCGCGCAGGGTCTCGGCGAACACCCGCATGCCGTCAGCGGGCGGGACGCTGCGCTCGTGCTCGCCCCACAGCCCCAGGACGGGCTGGCGGATCTTACGCAGGACCGGCACCGGCTCGTGGCCGGACGCGCCGAACATCCCGGCGGCGACCATCACCCGGGTGAGGTTGACGGCCAGCGGCCGGATCCGGGGCCCGCTGACGCCCGCGTGGGCGAGGTAGTTGGCGTTGCTCCACACCTGCACCCGCTCGGGGGTGTACGCGCCGGCCCCGACCGTGATGAGGAACGCGACCTGCGCCGACCTGGACGCGGCCAGCGGGGCCACCCAGCCGCCCTCGCTGAAGCCCCAGACGCCCACTCGGCCGGGATCGACGTCGGGCTGCCCGCGCAGGACCCCGATCCCGGCGAGGGCGTCGTCCGCGAGGTCGGAGAAGGACCTGTTCGTCTGGCTGTAGCCGGTGGTGCGCTTGTCGTACACCAACGCGGTGACGCCCTGCCGGGCGAACGCCTCGGCCTGGTCGGCGAGACCTTCCAACCGGCGTGGGCCCGCGCCGGGCACCATGACGATGGCCGGTCGCGGCGGGCCGCCGCCGGACGGCGCGTAGATCATGCCGCGCAGGCTCACGTCGCCGTTCTGGAGGGTCACCGGCGTCCGGGTCACCTGACCGGCGGTGGAGGCGGTAGAGGCGGTGGCGGGCGGCACCCAGAGCGCCGAGAGCGCGGTGAGCGCGACCAGCAGTACCGCGACGATCGTTGATTTGCGTAAGGACAGCACGGAGTGCTCTCCTTTCTGGTTGAGGGTCGATTCACGTAAGGACTCGCCTCGCGGCGAGGTGATGCGGCTTTCGCCTGACGGGGTCGCCGAGTTGCCGCTCGGCGGCCCCGTGTCTCATCGGGCCCGGATCACTCCTCGGGTTCGTCTTCCGGCGGCCCCGGGTCGGGGAACGCCAGGAAACGGGTCTGTACGAGCCGGGCGCCGGGCGGCGCCTGGTCGGGATCGGGCGTGTAACGCTTGATCAGTTCGATGTACTCCTCGAAGAACCGGGCCAGCTCCTCCAGCGTCACGCGGATCTCTCCCCGCGAGTACGGCATGGCGTCGCCCCACGGCCCCATGTCGCCGCGCGCCCGCTGGAAGCGATCGAACAGGTCCAGGTCGGCGGCCAGGAAGCCGCGTTCCAGTTCCGCCAGCGCCGTGCGCATGTCCTTGTCACGCCGGTCGCGCGGCTCGAACCGCAGGTCCACGGGGACGTGCCGCCACCAGCGTTCACGCCCGTGCGCCAGCTCCGGCACCTCTTCCACCAGCCCGTGCCGGGCCAGCACCCGCAGGTTGTAGCTGGTGCCACCGGTGGTGATGCCGAGTGCTCTGGCGAGGGTCGTGGACGTGGCCGGACCGTCTCGCAGGTGTTCGAGGATGCGTTGCCGGATGGGGTTGGCCAGAGCCTTGATCGTGCCTAGTTCGGCTCTCCTGGGCTCCGGCATGGTTACACGATAAATGATGCATCACTTCTCGTGCAACCCCGGCCTAGTCCAGCAGCGCGCACCAGGGGTGGGAGCCGTGCTCGGTGCGCAGCGCCCGCGCCAGCCAGCGCCGTTGCAGGACCGAGAGCAGCGGGAGCACCCGGGCGAGGTCGATCTCGTCCTTGGGGCGCGGGCACTTGGCCTTGTAGAGGAGCTGGACCTCCGGCGACAGCCGGGGCGGCCCGTCGTCGGCGATCGTGAGCGTGCCGAGCGGACGGCGGACGCGCGGGTCGCGGCGGTAGACCCACTCGTCGCCGTCGGAGTCCTCGATCATGACCTGGATCCGCCACGGACCCTCGGGGTGCTCGCGCACCCAGACATCGTGCGCGCCGTCCGGCAGCGGCTCCCCGCGAACCCAGGGCCGCAGCGTGCCCGGCGGCTCGGCGACCTGGCAGTCCCAGTCCGCGAGCAGCTCGCGGACCGCCAGGTGGTCGCGGCGCAGCACGCCGATGTCCAGGTCCGCGTGCTCGCGGTAGTCGAGGACGGCCCCGGTCGCCTGGCGCACGGCCAGCTCGACGGCGTGCCCTCCCGCGACCCACCAGGGAACCCGCAGCCCCGCGAAAAGCTTCTCGGCCTCGCTCAGCGGCGCGGCCTCCCACACTCCCCAAGGCGTTTCGATGCGCGACATCGCCACACGCTAGCGGTCCACGACCCGTCAGGGTGACATTTGTGAACGCGTGAATCCGCGAAGGGGTCCCGCCACGTACAACCTGTGCGCACTACCCGGACGGGAGGTAACCATGACCGCCATACCGGCGCGGCCAGGCCTCGGCACCACGCTCAACGGCAGAGGCCACCGCATCGCCCTCGACGTCTTCCTCTTCATCGTGCTCGCCCACTGGGCCGAGCACATCGTCCAGGCGATCCAGATCTGGGTGCTCGGCTGGCCGCTGCCCGAGGCACGCGGCGTGCTCGGGCTGTGGTTCCCCTGGCTGGTCACCTCCGAGGCCATGCACTACGGCTACGCGTTGATCATGCTGATCGCGCTGATCGCGCTGCGCAAGGGGTTCACGGGCCGGGCGCGCGTCTGGTGGAACATCTCGCTGGGCATCCAGGTGTGGCACCACATCGAGCATCTGCTGCTGCTCTACCAGGCCCAGAGCGGGATGTTCCTGTTCGGCAGGGCCGCGCCGACCAGCGTGCTGCAACTGGTGATCCCCCGGGTGGAGCTGCACCTGTTCTACAACTCGCTGGTCTTCACGCCGATGGTGGTGGCGATGGTCCTGCACCGCCGTCCCCGGCCCGCCGAGCGCGCGGCGATGACCTGCTCGTGCGCCCGGGGGTGAGGCTCAGGCCACGGACCTCCCGGCGGTGTCGCGGGCCAGGCCGTGCTCGCCGAGCGTGCGGGCGACGACGCGCAGCGCCCGGTGCAGCGCGGCCTCGCGCAGGTGGCCGTGGCCGAGCACGATGCCGTTCCCGGCGGCGCGCTGGTAGTACGCGCTCAGGTCGGCGACCAGCACGTGGCGCTCGCGCAGCGCGCGCACGATCACGGCGGCCCGGACGGACGCGGGCAGCAGGAGCGTGGCCGATGAGCCGGTGTCCGCGCCGACCAGCCGGACGCCGGCGCAGGCGTCGAGCGCCTGCCGTACCAGGGCCCGCTTGGGGGCGTACAGCACGGCCAGCCGCTCGGCGCGGCGCGCGACGCAGCCGGAGGCCAGCAGGTGGGCGACCGCCCGCTGGCACGGCAGCGACGGCTGGGCGTGCGCGGCGGCGACGGCCTCGCCGGCCGCCGCGGCCAGGCGGCGCGGCACGACCGCGTACGCCAGCCGCAGGGCCGGGGTCAGCACGTCGCAGAACGTGCCGGTCATGGCGGTGTGCGCCGGGTCGCCCAGGGCCATCACGCTGGCGCGCGGCGCGACCGAGGGGTTGAGCACGCCGTCGAAGGCCGGTTCGACGACCAGGCCCCCACGCTCGGCCGCCCACGCGGCCACGGCGTGCCGCCGCCGCGTCGGCATGCGCGTGCCCAGCGGGTCGTTGCGCTCCGGCATCAGCACGACCGTGCCGCAGGCCGCCGGGATCAGGTCGGGCCGCGCCCCGGACCCGTCGTTGGGGACCGGCAGCACCGCGCCGTGCCCGCCCAGCGCCGCCCGCAGGCGCGGCGGAGCCGGGTCCTCCAGCCCGGCGGCCGTCCGCCCCGACTCCTTGGCCTGCGCGTGCAGCAGCGACAGCAGCGCGTGCCCGTGCCCCCCGGTGATGATCACCTCGTGCTCGCCGAGGACCAGCCCCCTGGTCTCCCGCAGGTGCGCCGCGACCGCCTCCCGCAGTTCGGGCAGGCCGGGCGGCGGCGGCTCCTCGCTGGGCGGCGGGGCGTGCCCGGCGTGCCGCCACGCCGCGCGCCAGGCCGCGATCGGGAACGCCTCGGAGGCGGGACGGCCGGGCCGCATGTCCACCGGCGCGTCGCTCCGCCCCGTGGCGCGCGGTCCGTGGACGGCCGGGTCCTCGCGGTCGTCCCCGCCGGGCATGGTGACGTAGGTGCCGGAGCCGTGCCGCCCGTCGATGTAGCCCTGCGCGAAGAGGATCTCGTAGGCGGCGAGGGTGACTCCCCGCGACACCTGGAGTATCGCCGCCAGGCCGCGCGTGGACGGTATCCGCGCGCCGGGCGCGAGCCGCCCCGTGTCGATCGCCCGGCGCAGTTGCCGCGCGAGCTGGTCCTGCAGTGGTTCCGGCCGGTCCCGCTCCAGGCGGAGCGGGACGCTGAGCCCCCGTGGGCTGCGCATTCGAGGTCCCCCCGTGGATCCGATCATGCCTTCGCCGTAACGGCGTGACAGACCGTTCCATCGCGTTCCATACCGGGCGGGTCAGGCCGGAAGCGCTTGGCCGCCGGGGGCCGCTCACGCACAATCGAGCCATGGCGGACTATGTGGGGGCGCGTGCCGCACGGCGGGAGGACGCCCGGTTGCTGACGGGCAGGGCGAGGTTCGTGGCGCACGGCGGGCCGCCGGGCGCGGCGCACGCGGCGGTGGTCCGTAGCCCGATCGCGCACGGCAGGCTCGCCGGGTGCGACGTGCGCGCGGCGAGGTCGGCCGAGGGCGTCCTCGACGTGATGACGATCCGCGAGGCGGGCTCGCTCCGGCTGCCGTGCGTCATGATCGCGCCGGGCCAGGAGGAGACGTCCTACCCGGCGCTCGCCGAGGCGGTCCGCTACGTCGGCCAGCCGCTGGCGGTCGTGGTGGCCGAGACGCCGGAGGCGGCGCACGCCGCCGCCGCGCTGGTCGAGCCCGCCCTGACCGGGCTGCCGCCGGTGATCGGCGTGGAGCACGCGCTGCACCCGGACGCGCCGCGCCTGCACGCGGCCTACCCGGGCAACGTGGTCACCGACTTCACGATGGGCGACGAGGACTGCGAGACCGTCCTCGCGGCGGCCGACCACGTGGTGGAGGCGACGTTCCGGTTCGGCCGGGTGTCGCCCTTTCCGATGGAGCCCAGGTCGGTCGTCGCCGACTGCGCGGACGGTGAGCTGACCGTCCGGATCTCCACGCAGGCCCCGCACCACGTGCGCGAGCACGTGGCCGAGGCGCTGGGGCTGGCCGTGGGCCGGGTCCGGGTGGTCGCCCACGAGACCGGCGGCGGGTTCGGCGCCAAGGAGCACGTCTATCCCGACGAGCTGCTGGTGTGCCTGGCCGCGGTCCGGCTCGGCCGTCCGGTGAGCTGGACGGAGACCCCGGGCGAACGGCTGACCGCCACGCTGGCCTCACGCGAGGCGGTGCACCGGGCACGGCTGGGTTTCGACCGCGACGGGCGCTTCGTCGCCCTGTACACCGACATCGTCGGCGATCTCGGCGCCCATCCCTCCAATGTGGGGATCTCGCCGTTCGCGGTGACCGCCACGATGCTGCCGGGTCCGTACCGGTTCGAGCGGGCGGCGGCGCGGGTGCGCGGCGTGGTGACGACGACCACCCCGACCGGGTCCTACCGCGGGTTCGGCCAGCCGGAGGCGACGTGGACCAGGGAGCGGTTGGTGGACCGGGCGGCCCGGCTGCTCGGGACCGATCCGGTGGAGCTGCGCGCGCGGAACATGATCCGGCCCGAGGAACTGCCGGTCGCTTCTCGGCTGTGGCAGCGGTACGACTCGGGCGACTACCCGGAGGCGCTGCGGCGGGTGCGTGCCCTCGCGACCGCGTTCGCCCCGCCGGTCGGCGACGGCAGGAGACGCGGGATCGGCTACTCCTGCCATGTGGAGAGCACCGGTCTCGGCCCGTCGATGGCCATGCGGGCGATGGGGATGGAGTCGGGCGGCTTCGAGAGCGCGCTGGTGCGGATGGAACCGGACACCTCGGTCGTGGTGACGGCCGGGGTGGTCGGCATCGGCCAGGGCATCGAGACCGCGCTCGCGCAGGTGGCCGCCGACCGGGTGGGCGTGCCGCTGGAACGGGTCAGCGTGGTCCTCGGCGACACGGCGGCGACGCCGTACTCCCCGGTCGGGGCGATCGCGAGCCGGTCGGCGGCGCTGGGCGGCGCGGCGCTGATCCGGGCCGCCGCGCGGCTGCGCGAGCGGATCGTGGCCATCGCCGCGCACCGGCTCGAAGTCGCGCCTGAGGACCTGGAGCCGGACGGCGACGCCGTGCGCGTGAAGGGCGACCCGCTGGCGAGCCTGACGCTCCGCGAGATCGCCGTCTCCGCGTGGCGCGGCTGGAACCTGCCCGACGGCGTGCCGCCCGGCCTTGAGGAGCGGGTGACCTACGATCCCGCCGACTTCACCTACGCGTACGGCGCGCACGCCGCGGCCGTCGCCGTGGATCCGGAGACCGGCGCGGTGGAGGTCGAGGGCTACTGGGCGGTCAACGACGCCGGAGTGGTGATCAACCCGGCGATCGCCGAGGGGCAGGTGCGCGGCGGGGTGGCGCAGGGCATCGGCATGGCGCTGACCGAGGAGATCGTCTACTCGGCGGACGGGCGGCCCGCGCCCGGCTATCTGACGCCGACCGCCCGCGAGGTGCCCGAGATCGTGGTGGAGCTGATGGAGACGCCGTCGCCGGTCACGCCGGGCGGCATGAAGGGGATCGGCGAGGCGGGTACGATCGGCCCGCCCGCCGCGATCGGCAACGCGGTGGCCGCGGCCCTCCCGGAGATCGCCGACCTGATCGACCGGACGCCCCTGACCCCGGAGCGCGTCTGGTCGTGGCTCAATCCCTGACAGCCCCCGCCTGGCTTGTCATGCCTGACTCCGGCCCCTGACCAGGTGTGTCGGGATTGACGCCCGATATCCCGAAGAAGTACTGGATTTGCCGCTCATCGCGGGGTTTCGACCGTTCGCCGATGCCGTGCGGCGTGTTGGCCGCGGCCGCGGGACCGCTCACCGCTCCGGCCCGATATCCCTCTTTCGGTCATCTGTGACTCGGCGGACTCTCAACCTAGATCCCGCATCCCCCGGTGTCTCCTCAATTCTGTCTCTCCTCGAATTCCGGCGCGTCGTCCCCCCTGCAAGGAGGTTTTCGCGGTTGACATCCTCCCCACGGCCGATGCCGGGGGATTCCAACCCTCACAGGCCGGATCTTCCTGCTTCACCGGCGATGGCCCACACGCACCCGCAGGTACGCGACCGGTCTCACGTGGCCTCCACAGGCTTCACATCCCGCCCGCCCGGCGGTAGGTCCGCCCGGACCGGCTCAGTCACCACCCGCCCGTTCGAACACCAGAACGCTAACACGCAAGAGGTCGCCGTGAGACGAAAAGCGCAAGGTCACCGCAGCACTCAAGCCCTGACGGCCTTCCAGCGCCGCCGATTCATCCGGGGGACCGAAGTCCGGGGCCTCCTCGGGAGATCGCGATGAGAAGACCGAGAACGACGACGGTCCTGGCGGTGGCCGTCCTCGTCACCGCAATGCCAGGACTGTCGCAGTCACACGCGGTCGCCGGGCCACGGGCGGCCCCCGCGCCCGTGGAGTACGTCCCCGACGAGCCGCTGCCCACCGAGCCCGTCCCGCCGCAGCAGTCGCTGGACGCGCTGGGGGTGACCGGCTACCCCGACCGGCTCAGCGTACGGCCGGGCGAATCCGTCAAGATCATGGTCAGCACCAGGGCGCCGACCTTCACCTCCTCCATGGTCAGAGTCACCCACGGCGACGCCGACCCGACAGGCCCCGGGCTCAAGGAGCAGGTCATCGAGCCCGCCAAGACCTACCAGGGGGTGGACCAGCGGCTGCCGCTCGGCTCGTACGTCCGCGTGCCGGACGACCGCAAGCTGCGGCCGTCGGACGGCTTCACGATCACCGCGTGGATCGCGCCGTCCACGATCCCCGGCTCCCCGTACAACCGGACCGCCCTGAAGCGGACCCCGGTCGGCACCCCGCGCGCCCAGGGCCTGGTCACCAAGTGGTCGGAGACCGACCGTAAGGGATACGGCCTGTTCATCGACGAACAGGGCGCGCTCGCGCTGCGCATCGGGGCGGACACCGTCTCGACGGGCGTGAAGCTCAAGCCGTGGGCCCCCGCGATGGGCGGCCCCGAGATGTACTTCCCCAACAAGAACCCCCGGCCGATGCACGTGAACAACTCCGGCTGGTACTTCGTCGCGGCGTCCTACGACGCGCGGACCCGCAAGGCGACCGTCACTCAGCGGCCGGTCTCCCAGATGCCGGACGACTCGGGGGCGACCACCACCAAGCAGGTCGGCGACGGCCGTCTCGCGCACACCTCCGACCCGCTGCTCATGGCGGCCTACTGGAACCGGCCGGGCGACGCGCACCCGTCGGGCTTCTACAACGGCAAGATCGAGGCCCCGGCCGTCTACGACCGCGCCCTGTCGCAGCGCGAGATCGACACGGTCGCCGGGGGCGGGCGGGCGCGCGGGCCCAAGCCCGCGGGCGCCTGGGACTTCTCCCGGAACATGGACGGTGACCAGGTCGCCGCGAGCCAGGGCCCGGCGGGCCGGGCGGTCAACCTGCCGGTGCGGGCGATGACCGGCCACGGCTGGGACCGCAAGACCATGAACTACAACCAGGACCCCGGCCAGTGGGGCGCGATGCACTTCCACGAGGACGACCTCGGCGACGCCGCCTGGCGGCCGTCGTTCACGTGGAAGGTCCCCGACAACGCCAGGAGCGGCGTCTACGCCGCGCGCCTGGAGGCCGCGGGCCGCGTCTACCACGCGACCTTCGTGGTGCGGCCGAAGAAGCCCACCGCCAAGATCGCCATGCTGGTGCCCACCCTGACCTACCTCGCGTACGGCCAGACCGGCGGCACCATGAGCCAGTACTCCGACCACGCCGACGGCAGCGGATACGTCTACTCCACGCACCTGCGCCCGATCGTCAACCTGCGCCCGCTGACCACCGGCCCGAACGGCGAGGGCCGCCCGTGGGCCTTCGAGGCCGACACGCACATCTTCGACTGGCTGGAGACCAGGAAGTTCGACGTCGACTACATCACCGACCACGACGTCGACCGCGAGGGCCGCAAGATCCTCGACCCCTACCAGACCGTGATCACCGGCACCCACCCCGAGTACATCTCCACCACCGAGTTCGAGTCGATCAAGGGCTGGCTCGGCGACGGCGGCCGGCTGATGTACCTGGGCGGCAACGGCTTCTACTGGGTGACCGCGCTGGACAGGAACCGGAACCACAGCGAACTGCGCCGCCACGACGGCACCGAGGCCTGGCAGGCCGCGCCGGGCGAGTACTACCACAGCACCGACGGCGAGTACGGCGGGCTGTGGCGCTTCCGCGGCACCCCGCCCCAGGAACTGGTCGGCGTCGGCTTCGCCGCCCAGGGCTTCGGGCACCCGACCGGCAGCGCCAACTACAACAAGCCCTTCGACCGGTCTGCGGCCAGCTACGCCGACGCCGGGTCCTGGGTCTTCGAGGGAGTCGCCAAGAAGGACGGCATCGGCGGCGACCTGCCGAGCCTGCAGAGCCAGGGCGGCCCGATGGGCGAGGAGGTGGACCGGGTGGACTACGCGCTCGGCACCCCGGCCAACGCGATCGTGCTCGGCACCTCGCAGCCCTTCGGCGAGCAGTACATGCACGTGGTCGAGGAGATCAACACCTCCTCGCTGTTCGAGGGCGGCGACACCAACCCGATGGTGCGCGGCGACGTCACGCTGATCCACTACCCGAACGGCGGCGCGGTCTTCTCCGCCGCCTCGATGGTGTGGAGCGGCGCCTTCTACAACAACGGCTACGACAACGACATGACCAGGATCACCGAGAACGTGCTGAAGAAGTTCACGTCGGGTGCGCCGCTTCCCGGCGTGCAGGGAGCGAAGTCAGAGCCCCGGTGAGGGAGGGGTGAGCCGGTCACCGGGAGGCCGCGCGGCCTCCCGGTGACCGTCGCGATCAGCCGCATGCGATGAAAGGTGCGTCCCTTGTACATAAGCGTTCGCGGCACGCCGTCCCCGGCCGGGTCCGGCGCGGCGGGCCGGGTGCCGGGCACCGTGGTCGCCCTCGGGTTCGTCAGCCTGCTCACGGACATCTCCACGGAGATGGTCACCGCGGTGCTGCCGCTCTTCGTCACCGTGGGCCTGGGCCTGTCGCCGCTGGCCTTCGGGGTCCTGGACGGCTTCTACCAGGCGGCGACCGCCGCCGCCCGGATCGGCGGGGGCTACGCGGCCGACCGGTTCGGGCGGCCGAGAGCGGTCGCCGCCGTCGGATACGGCCTCGGGATCGTCTCCAAGGCGCTGCTGCTCCCGGCGAGCGGCCTGGTGGCGCTGTCGGGGGCGCTCGGCCTCGACCGGATCGGCAAGGGCCTGCGCACCGGCCCGCGCGACGCGCTGATCGCCGGGTGCAGCCCGCCCGAGGCCCTCGGCCGCTCGTTCGGGGTGCACCGCGCGCTGGACACGCTCGGCGCGCTGCTGGGGCCGGTGGTCGCCTTCTACCTGCTGATGGCGGTGCCCGGCGACTTCGACGCGGTGTTCACCGTGTCCATGTGCGTGGCCGGGCTCGGGGTGCTCCTGCTGCTGGGCAAGGTCGCCGAGCGGCCGGCCGGCCGCGCGGAGCGGGCGTCGATCCGGCCCAGGGAGGCGGTCCGGCTGGTGCTCGGACGGCCCCGGGTGCGCGGGATGGTGCTCGCGGCGGCGCTGATGTCCGGGCTCACGGTGAGCGACGCCTTCATCTATCTGACCCTGCTGGACCGCGGCGCGGTCACGGCGAACGTGTTCCCGTTGCTGTTCCTCGGGACCGGCGCGGTGTACCTGGCCGCCGCCGTCCCGCTCGGGCGCCTCGCCGACCGGTACGGCAGGCCGAGGGTCTTTCTGGCCGGCCACGCGGCGATCGTCGCGGCCTACGTCGTGGCGAGCGGCGCGGACGCCCTCCCGATGGCCGGACTGACCCTCGGTCTGCTCGGTCTCTACTACGCCGCGACCGACGGGGTGCTGCCCGCGGCGACGGCCGCCATGGTCCCCGGGGAGTGGCGGGCCACCGCGATCTCGACCCTGCAGACCTGCGTGGCGCTCGGCCGGGGTCTGGCGGCGCTCGCGTTCGGCGCGCTGTGGGCGGTCACGGGGCCGTCGCCCGCGCTGCTGGGGTTCGCCGCCGCGCTGGTGGTCGTGCTGCTGGTCGTCGCGCCCACCATGCTGGGCCGCGGGGAGAGGAGCGCCGGATGAACGGCCGATCCAAGATCATGATCTCACTGGCCGTGCTGCTGGTGGGGGTGGCCGTGGGCACCGTGCTGACCTCGGTGCTGGGCCGGGCAGGGACGTCCGCGGCCGGTGCGGCCGACCCCGGCCTGTTCGACGACGAGCACATCGTGTTCCGTTCCCTGAGCCAGGGGCCCGACCAGGGGCGCGTGGCATACGTGGAGCCGGGCCAGGCGGGCAGGGCGGAGGCCAGGCGGGTCGCGGGGCCGCGCTGCCTGCGGGTCGCGGCGGCCGGGCGGCGGGCGGTGTGCCTGCGCGCCGGGCGGGTGCCGAGCCAGCCGTACGAGGTGGCCGGCCTGGACGAGCGGCTGCGGGAGACCGGCGACGAGGCCCTGAACGGCGTGCCCAGCCGCGCCCGGGTCTCACCGGACGGCCGGCACTACGCGACCACGGTGTTCGTCAGCGGGCACGACTACATCTCACTCGGGTTCTCGACCGAGACGGTGATCTACGAGACCGGCGGCAAGGTGCTCGGCGACCTGGAGGAGTTCGCCTTCACGATCAACGGGAAGCGGGACGAGAGCACCGACCGCAACGTGTGGGGCGTGACCTTCGCGGCCGACTCACGCACGTTCTTCGCCACGGTCGCGGCGTCCGGCCGTACCTACCTGACCAGGGGCGACCTGCGGGCGCGCACGCTGACCGCGATCCAGGACAACGCCGAGTGCCCGTCGCTCTCGCCGGACCAGACGAAGATCGTCTACAAGAAGCGGGTCAACGACACCTCGCAGGACGCCTGGCGGTTCCACTGGCTGGACCTGCGGACCGGCGCCGAACGGCCGCTGGGGGAGCGGCGCAGCGTGGACGACCAGGTCGCCTGGCTGGACGATGAGCGGGTGATGTACGCGGTGCCGAAGACGGCGGGCGGCAGGACTACCGCCGACGTGTGGGTGGCCCCGCTGGACGGCGGCGCGCCCCGCCTGCTGGTGCCCGACGCCGACTCGCCCACCGTGGTCGGCGGCCTGTCCTGAACGATGACCGGCGCTGACCGGCTGACCGCCCGGGGGCGGCCGGTCAGCCGGTCACGGTCCGCTCGTCGGCCCAGAACTCGATCAGCTCCTCGCGCGTCATCGTCTCGGGCGGCCCCGGCGGGATCCGCCCGGTGGTGAGCACCCAGGTCGCGATGAGCAGGGCCTTTTTCCTCGAACTCGCGGCGAACTGCGGCCACGAGGACGCCGCCTACCGGCTCGCGGTGATCCGCCGCAGGACGGGCCCCCGGGACTGACCGGCGCGACCGGCCGGCGGAACAGACCCGCCGTGACTCCGTTGACAGCGAAACCCCTATTTTCCTACTTTTAAACTAGACATTTGGGAGAGGGGTCAGCATGACTGCTTCCACCGGCGCGCCGGTCTACGCGAGCCCGGCGGACATCGACAGATACGGACCGTACGGGCCGGGCCGTCTCGACGCCGGGACGGGCTGGAACCGACCGAGATATCCATTCCAGGGACGGATCACCGCCGACGGATCCAGCGGATACCCGGCAGAGCCCGGCCGCTACCACGTCTACGCGGCCTGGACGTGCCCGCTCGCCCAGCGGGTCGCGATCGTCCGGCTGCTCAAGGGCCTGGCCGGCGTGGTGTCCCTGTCCTACGTGGACGACGACCGCGACAACCGGGGCTGGGCCTTCCGGGAGCGCCGGGGGCCGGACCCGGTCAACGGCTTCGCCTTCCTCCAGGAGGCGTACGACGCGACGGAACCCGGCTATCCCGGCCACCTGTCCGTGCCCGTGCTGTGGGACCGCGTGAGCGGCCGGATCGTCAGCAACGACTTTCCCCGCATCACCATCGACCTGGGCACCGCGTTCGAGCGCTGGGGCGACCCGACCGTCGCCCTCTACCCCCGCGAGCTGCGCCCGGAGATCGACGGGCTGAACGAGGAGATCTACCGGGACGTCAACGCGGGGGTCCACCAGGTGGCCGCCGCACGCGACCAGGAGGAGTACGAGGACCGGCGGCACCGGGTGATCAGCGCGCTGGAGCGGCTGGACGAACGGCTGGCCGACCACCGGTTCCTGGTGGGCGACGGCGTGACCGAGGCCGACGTCCGCCTGTGGCCGACCCTGGTCCGCTTCGACCTGGCCCAAAACCCGGCCGGGAAGATCAGCGAGCGGTCCCTGACCGACTTCCCGAACCTGTGGGGCTACGCCCGCGACCTCTACCAGTGGCCCGCTTTCCGGCAGACCGCCGACTTCGGCGTCTACCGCCCGGGCTCGCCGCCCGCCGGAGGGCCGCGCCGGATCACCGTCGAGCCGTTCGCGGCCGACTGGGACAAACCGCACGGGCGCGAGCGGCTGGGGTCGGGGTGAGCACTACGGACGGGGCCATCCGGATCCACCTGGCGGCCCACTTTCCCGGCGTGAACAACGCCACCGTCTGGACCGACCCCCGGTCGGGCAGCCAGATCGACTTCTCCTCCTTCATCCACCTGGCCCGTACGGCCGAGCGCGGCCGGTTCGACTTCTTCTTCCTCGCCGAGGGCCTGCGGCTGCGCGAGCTGAAGGGCCAGGTCCACGACCTCGACGTGGTCGGCCGTCCGGAGAGCCTGACCGTGCTCGCCGCGCTGGCCGCCGTCACCGAGCGCCTGGGGCTGGCCGCCACGGTCAACGCCACCTTCAACGAGCCCTACGAGCTGGCCAGGCGGCTGGCCTCGCTGGACCACCTCAGCGGCGGCCGGGCCGGCTGGAACGTGGTCACCACCTCCGACGCCTTCACCGGGGAGAACTTCCGGCGCGGCGGCTACCTGGACCGCGCCGACCGCTACACCAGGGCGGAGGAGTTCGTCCGGCTCTCCCGCAGGCTGTGGGACTCCTGGCGGCCCGGTGCGGTCGCCGCCGACCAGGAGACCGGCGTCTACCTGCGTCCGGGAGGGGTCAAGTCGTTCCACCACCGGGGCCGCCACTTCGGCGTCGAGGGCCGGTTCAACGTCCCGCGCCCCCCGCAGGGCCACCCGGTGATCATCCAGGCCGGGGAGTCAGACGAGGGACGCGAGTTCGCCGCGAGCACCGCCGACGTCATCTTCAGCCGGTACGGCACCTTCGAGGAGGGCCGGGCCTTCTACACCGACGTCAAGCGCAGGCTGGCCCGCCACGGCCGCGAACCGGACCAGCTCAAGATCATGCCGGGGGTGTCCTTCGCGCTGGGCGACACCGACGCCGAGGCCGCCGAGAACGCCGCGGAGATCCGGCGGCTCCAGGTCGGCCCGCAGACCGCGATCGCCTTCCTGGAGCAGATCTGGGGCCGGGACATGACCGCCTACGACCCGGAGGGCCCGCTGCCCGACATCGAGCCGGAGACCGGCGATGGGGTCTCCCAGGGCCGGGTGGCGGTCAAGGACCGGGCCGCGGTCGCCGCCAAGTGGCGCGCGGTGGCCCAGGAGAAGGGCCTGAGCATCCGCGACCTGGTCATCGAGATGACCGGCCGTCAATCGTTCATCGGCTCGCCCGCCACCGTCGCCCGGCGGATGGAGGAGTTCGTCCGGGGCGGGGCGGCCGACGGGTTCATCCTCGTGCCCCACCTCACCCCAGGCGGCCTCGACGACTTCGTGGACAGGGTCGTGCCGCTGCTCCAGGAACGCGGCGTGTTCCGCGCCGAGTACGGCGGGCCCACCCTGCGCGACCACCTGGGCCTGAAACCACCGGAAGAAGGGTCATGAGCGGACATCTGCACCTCGCCGTCGCCCTCGACGGGACCGGCTGGCACCCGGCATCCTGGCGCGAGGAGACCGCGCGCCCACTGGACGTGTTCGGCGCGCGCTACTGGACCGACCTGGTCACCGAGGCCGAACGCGGCCTGCTGGACTTCGTCACCTTCGAGGACGCGCTGGACGTGTGGTCGCAGGGCGCCCCCGGCGGCAGGCTGGACGCGGTCCTCATCGCCGCGCGCGTCGCCCCGGCCACCTCGCGGATCGGCCTGATGCCGACCGCGACCACCACCCACACCGAGCCCTTCCACGTGGCGATCGGCGTGGCCACCCTGGACCACGTCAGCGGCGGGCGCGCCGGATGGCGGCCCCAGGTCTCGTCGCGGGCGGGGGAGAGCGCCCACTTCGGTCGCAGGGACCGCCTGCCCGGCCTGGCCGAGCTGCTGGAGGAGGCGGGCGACGCGGTGGAGGTCGCCCGGCGCCTGTGGGACAGCTGGGAGGACGGCGCGGAGATCCGCGACGCCGTCACCGGCCGGTTCATCGACCGGGACCGGCTGCACCACATCGACTTCGAGGGGCGCTGGTTCTCGGTGCGGGGGCCGTCGATCACGCCCAGGCCGCCGCAGGGGCAGCCGCCGGTGGCGGTGCTGGCGCACTCGCGCCTGCCGTACGAACTGGCGGCCCGCTCGGCGGACGTCGTGTTCGTCACCCCATACGACCGGGAGGACGCGCGGCGGATCGTGGCGGAGGTGCGCGGCCTGCCCCGGACGGGCGAGCCGCTGAAGGTCTTCGCCGACATAGTGGTGTTCCTCGGCGCGGACGCGGCGGAACGCAAGGCGCGGCTGGACGATCTCGACGGAGTCGGCTTCGTCTCCGACGCCGCCGTGTTCGCCGGGACCGCCGAGGACCTGGCCGACCTGCTGCTCGACTGGCGTGAGGCGGGTATCGACGGGTTCCGGCTGCGGCCGGGCCGGATCCCGATCGACCTCAAGCGGGTCGCCAGGGGCGTCACCTCGGCGCTGCGCAGGCGCGGCGCGTTCCGCGCCGGGTACGAGGCGGACACCCTGCGCGGCCTGCTCGGCCTGCCGCGCCCCGCGAGCCGCTACGCCACCGGGCCCGCCGTCCCGGGGCCCGCCGTCACCCAGCCGGTGAGCGCCGTGCGGACGGCCGCCCGGTGAAGTTCCTGACCATCACCCTGCGGCGCTCGTGGCGCTCGTGGCGCTCGCCGACGCCGACGCCGAAGCCGTCCGGCCGGCACCGCGCCGCGCCGGAGCTGTTCCAGAGCGAGATCGCCCCGGTGCTGCGCGCGGAGATCCCGAGCAGGCCGTTCCCGCAGCCGGTGGAGGTACCCGTATGACGATCCCGCTGTCGGTGCTCGACCTCGCCCCGGTGCCGGCCGGCGGCGGCGTGGGCGACGCGCTGCGCAACACCCTCGACCTCGCCCGCAGGACCGAGCGGTACGGCTACCGCCGCTACTGGCTGGCCGAGCACCACCTCGCCCCCGGCGTGGCGAGTTCGGCCCCCGCCGTGCTCATCGCCTCGGTGGCGGCGGCCACCAGCCGGATCCGGGTCGGCTCCGGCGCGGTGCAACTGGGCCACCAGACGCCGCTGTCGGTGGTCGAGCAGTTCGGCATGATCGAGGCCCTGCACCCGGGGCGGATCGATCTCGGCCTGGGCCGCTCCGGGCAGCGCCGGGCGGAGCCGGCCAGGTCGGGCCCGCCTCCCGAGCCGCCCGCCGGCCCGCGCACGGTGGACGGCCTACTCATCCCCAGGGCGCACGGCTTCGCGGCGCCGGCCGGGTCGCCGAGGTTCACCTTCCAGGCGTCGCTGCTCCAGCAGCCGGGCGCGGTGACCCCGGACTTCGCCGAGCAGGTGGACGAGGTGACCGCCTTCCTGCGCGGGACCTTCCGCTCGCCGGACGGGCGCTTCGCGGCGCACGCCATCCCGGGGGAGGGCTCCGACGTGGAGCTGTGGATCCTGGGCAGCAGCGCCGGGCAGAGCGCCCGCGTGGCGGGGGAGCGGGGGCTGCCGTTCGCGGCGAACTACCACGTCAGCCCGGCGACCGTGCTGGAGGCGGTCGCCGCGTACCGCGAGGCGTTCAAGCCGTCGCCGTCGCTGGCGGAGCCGTACGTGATGGTGTCGGCGGACGTGGTGGTGGCCCGCGACGACGCCACGGCCAGGGAGCTGGCCGAGCCGTACGCGCTGTGGGTGCACGACATCAGGACCGGGCGGGGCGCGCAGCCCTACCAGGCGCCCGCGCGGGCCCGCGAGCACGACTGGACGCCCGAGGACCGGGCGCTGGTGGCCGACCGGGTGGACACCCAGTTCGTCGGCGGCCCGGCGACCGTGGCCGAGCGGCTGCGGGTGCTGCGCCGGGTCACCGGGGCCGACGAGCTGCTGATCACCACCATCACGCACGAGCACGCCGACCGGGTGCGTTCGTATCGGCTGCTGGCCGAGGCGTTGCAGACCTGAAAGGGAAGGTTCTCGGATGAGGTTCCACTGGTTCCTGCCCACCAACGGGGACAGCCGCGACATCGTCGGCGGCGGTCACGGCGCGGCGCCGCCCGGCACGGCGGCCCGCGACCGGCCGCCGTCGCGAAGCTACCTCGGGCAGATCGCGCGCGGCGCCGAGGACCTCGGATTCGAGGGCGCGCTCACGCCGACCGGCGTGTGGTGCGAGGACGCCTGGCTGACCACGTTGGAGGAGGCGTACTGGTTCGGCGAGGGGGTCCTGCCGCTGCTGGAGCGGGGCGCGCTGTGGGCTCCGCCGTACGGCCGGGAGGCCGTGACCCCGTCGCTGGTCCCCTTCGGCCCCTCCTGAGCCTGGCAGATCTTGCCTGCGCGGGCCCGTCCGCCCAGCTCACGCGAGGTTTCCGGAAGGCGTGAGTGGCGCAATCCCATCGTTATCCCTGTATTCCTACCTGATAGCTAGGCTTATCGGGTTCAGGGAGGTGGGCATGGGAATGGTCGAAACGCGCAGGCCCCGGGCGGATCGCGCGCGCCAGGTGGCGGACCTGCTGCGCAGGGAGATCCTGCAGGGGCGCTTCCAGCAGGGCGCGCTGCCGCTGGAAACCGCGCTGTCCCGCGAGTTCGGCGCCTCGCGCAACACCGTGCGCGAGGCGCTCGGGCTGCTGCGGGAGGAAGGCCTCGTGGAACGCTGCCCCGGGGTGGGCACCACGGTGGCCGCGGAGAAGTACCCGCACGGGCTGCACCGGCTGCTCGGGCTGGCCGAGACGCTGCGCGAGCACGGCGAGGTCACCAACCGGGTCCGCACGATGAGCGACATCGAACCGCCCGCCGCCGTCCGCGAACGGCTCGGTCTCATGCCGGGCGAGCGGGTCGTCTACGTGGAACGCGTGCGCAGCCTCAACGGCCTGCCGCTCTCGCTCGACCTCACCTACCTGATCAGGGAGGTCGGCGAGCCGCTGTTCGACGCCGACCTGGAGCGCACCGACATCTTCGTGCTGCTCGAACGCTTCGCCGGGCAGCCGCTCGGCATGGCCGAGCTGACCCTGGAGGCGGTCAACGCCGACCCGCACACCGCCGCCGTCCTGGAGGTGCCGCGCGGATCGGCCCTGCTCATGGTCGAACGGCTCACCCACCTGGCCGACGGCCGCCCGGTGGACCTGGAGTTCATCCGGTTCCGCGGCGACCGGCTGACCATGCGCGGCCACCTGCGCCGCGACACGGAAGGGGAATGACCCATGGCCCTGGCCGAACAGCGCGTCGAGGTCCCGGTGACCATCGACGAGGCGCTCTGCATCGCCGGCTGCACGCTGTGCGTCGAGGCGTGCCCGCTCGACTCCCTCGCCATCGACGACGGCACCGGCAAGGCGTACATGCACGTGGACGAGTGCTGGTACTGCGGGCCCTGCGCCGCCAGGTGCCCGGTGGACGCCGTCACCATCAACATCCCCTACCTGCTGCGATGAGGAAGACCATGCGTAGAGCCCGGTACTCGACGCCGGCCGCCCTGCTCGCCGCGCTCGCCCTGGCCGGATGCTCGGTGTCCGGCGTCGCGGGGGAGAGCGGCGGGAAGACCAGGGTCGTCATCGGCTACCAGTCCAAGACCATCAACACCGTGACGGCGGGCACGCTGCTGCGCTCGCTCGGCTACCTGGAGAAGCGGCTCGGCGACAAGTACGCCGTCGAGTGGCAGGACCACGACACCGGCGCGCCGATCACCGCCAAGATGGTCGCCGGGAAGATCGACATCGGCTCCATGGGCGACTACCCGCTGCTGATCAACGCCTCCCGCACCCAGGGCGCCGAGTCCTCCCGCACCGAACTGGTCTCCATCACCGGCTACAACCTGCGCGGCGGCCTCAACATGGTGGTCGTGGCGCCCTCCTCCAAGGTCGGGGACCTGGCCGGGCTGAAGGGCGCCAAGATCTCCGCCAGCTTCGGCTCGGCGGGGCACGGCACCCTCGTCCAGGCGCTGGAGAAGGCGGGCCTCGACCCGGCCACCGACGTGCAGGTGGTCAACCACCAGCCGCCGGTGGGCGCATCCCAGCTCGAGTCGGGCGGCGTGCAGGGCTACGCCCAGTTCGTCGCCTGGCCGGGCCTGCTGGTCTTCCAGGACAAGGGCCGCCTGGTCTACGACGGCTCGGCGCTGGGCGTGCCCACCTTCCACGGCGTGGTCGTCCGGCAGGCGTACGCCAAGGAGCACGCCGAGGTGGTCGACGCCTTCCTCAAGGCGCAGATCGACGCCACCCGGTACCTGCACGAGCACCCCTTGCAGGCGGCGGAGTCGGTGGCGAAGACCACCGGGCTGCCGCCCGAGGTGGTCTACCTCTACAACGGCCCCGGCGGCGTCTCCACCTTCGACGTCACCCTCAAGCGGCCACTGCGGGCCGCGCACGAGCACGACGTGCCGTACCTGGCCAGGATCGGCGACGGGTTCTCCGGCGTGGACCTGAACCGGTTCGTCAACGACACCTACCTCCGCAGGGCGTACGGCCCGGCCTACGACGCCGACGCCGCCACCACGGTCAACCCCGCCCGCATCACCGGGACCGACCCCGCCTGCCGGACCTCCGTGGACGACCCCGCCACCGCCTCCGAGCTGTGGCTCACCGGCGAGGCCGCCACGCGCCCGGCCGCCACCCCCACCTGCCTGCTGCGCCAGATCGCCGCCGAGGGCGGCGAACGGGTCCGCGCCGCGTACGTGCCCGACACCACGACCGGCACCCGCTGGTTCGCCGCCAAGTCGGTCTGGCTGAAGGACCCCGGCGCCAAGGAGAACGCCCGCTACCTGCCCTTCACCACCCAGGCGGGCGCCGACACCTACCGCGCCGCCCATGCCCGCGCCGAACCGGTGTCCTACCAGGACGCGCTCGCGGAGGTCGCGGACCGATGACCGAATCGATGACCGGCACCGGAACCGTGCGGGAGGCCGACCCGGCGCCCGTCGCGCCGTCCCGGCCGGAGCCGTCCCCGCGCACGGGCGGCGGAAGGTGGCGCAGGTGGGCGGTCCGGCTCGCGGCCGTCGCCGGGGCAGGGCTGGCCTGGCAGGCGCTCACCGTCACCGACGCCCGGATCTGGCTGCGCTTCGACCGGCTGCCCACGCTGGACGAGATCGGCGCCGAACTGGCCGGGCAGCTCGGCACCTCCGTGTTCTACCTCGACCTGCTGCAGAGCCTGATCCGCATCCTCACCGGCTTCGGCCTCGCCGCCGTGGCCGGGGTGGCCGTGGGCGTGCTGGTCGGCCGTTCGCGCGGCGCGTCCGACGTGCTGTCCCCGCTGCTGGAGGCGGTCCGGCCGATCCCGGCGATCGCCCTGGTGCCGATCGCGATCCTGCTCTTCCCGACCGACGAGCAGGGGATCGTGTTCATCACGTTCGCCGCCGCCTTCTTCCCGATCATGGTCAGCACCCGGTACGCCGTGCGGGCCCTGCCCACGCTGTGGGAGGAGGTGGTGCTGACCCTCGGCGGCTCGCGGCGGCACGTGCTGGTCAACGTGGTCCTGCCGGGCGCGCTGCCCGGGGTCTTCGGCGGGCTGTCGGTCGGCATGGGCGTCGCCTGGATCTGCGTGATCTCCGCCGAGATGATCTCCGGCGAGTTCGGCGTGGGCTACCGGACCTGGCAGGCGTACACGCTCGTGGACTACCCGGCGACCGTCGTCGGGATGGTCTCCATCGGCGCGCTGGGGTGGCTCACCTCGGCAGCCATCGAACTGGCCGGGCGGCGGGCCACCCGCTGGCTGCCCCGCGCGGAAGGGACCGGCGGATGACCACCACGGCGACCAGGGGCCTGCGGCTCACCCTCGACGGCGCCGCCCTCGGCTACGGCAGGGACACGGTGCTCGGCGACGTACGTCTCGACGTGGCGCCCGGCGAGATCGTCGTCGTGGTCGGCGCGTCGGGATCCGGCAAGTCCACCCTGCTGCGCGGCCTCGCCGGGCTGCTCACGCCCTACTCGGGCCGGATCCTCGCCGACGGCGCGCCGGTCACCGGCCCGTCCAGCGACCGGGCCATGGTCTTCCAGGAGGACGGGCTGCTGCCGTGGCGGTCGGTGCTGCGCAACGTGGAACTGCCGCTGGTCATCCGGGGCGTGGACCGGACGGCCCGCCGCGCCGCCGCGCGCGGCTGGATCGAGAGGGTCGGGCTGGCCGGATCCGAGGGCCGGCTGCCCCGCGAGCTGTCCGGCGGGATGCGCCAGCGGGTGCAACTGGCCAGAGCGCTGGTCGGCGCCCCGCGCGCGGTGCTCATGGACGAGCCGTTCGGCGCGCTGGACGCGCAGACCCGCGCCGGGATGCAGCGGCTGCTGCTCGACGTGCTGCGGGACACCTCGGCCACCGTGGTGTTCGTCACCCACGACGTGGACGAGGCGCTGCTGCTGGGCGACCGGGTGGTGGCGCTCGGCCGTACCGGGGGGCTGCGCTCGCTCACCGGCGCGACCCGCGACCAGATCGTGAAGGAGCTGTAGGAGCACATGGAGATTCCCTCGATCGCGGACGCCCTCCACCTGGACTGCGAGGTGCTGGTCGTCGGCGGCGGTACGGCGGGCACGATGGCCGCCATCTCGGCCGCCGAGCACGGCGCCCGCGTGCTGCTGCTGGAGAAGGCCCACGTCCGGCACAGCGGCGCGCTGGCCATGGGCATGGACGGCGTGAACAACGCGGTGATCCCCGGCAAGGCCACCCCGGAGGACTACGTCGCCGAGATCACCCGCGCCAACGACGGCGTGGTGAACCAGCGGACGATCCACCAGACCGCCACGCGTGGCCACGACATGGTCCGCCGCCTGGAGCGGTACGGCGTGAAGTTCGAGAAGGACGAGTACGGCGAGTACGCCGTGCGCCGGGTCCACCGCTCGGGCAGCTACGTGCTGCCGATGCCGGAGGGCAAGGACGTCAAGAAGGTCCTCTACCGGGTGCTGCGCCGCCGCGAGATCCGGGAGAAGGTGCGCATCGAGAACCGGGTGATGCCGGTGCGCGTGCTGACCGGCCCCGACGGCCGGGCCTGCGGCGTGGCCGGGTTCGACACCCGCAGCGGGCGGTTCGTCACCGTCTCGGCGGGCGCGGTGATCCTGGCCACCGGCGCCTGCGGACGGCTCGGCCTCCCCGCCAGCGGCTACCTCTACGGCACCTACGAGAACCCCACCAACGCCGGGGACGGGCACGCCATGGCCTACCACGCGGGGGCCGAGCTGAGCGGCATCGAGTGCTTCCAGATCAACCCGCTGATCAAGGACTACAACGGCCCGGCCTGCGCCTACGTGGCGAATCCGTTCGGCGGCTACCAGGTCAACAACCGGGGCGAGCGGTTCGTGGACTCCGACTACTGGTCGGGCCAGATGATGGCCGAGGTGGCCGGGGAGATCGCCTCTGCCCGGGGGCCGATCTACCTCAAGCTCACCCACCTGCCCGAGGAGAGCATCGGCGCGCTGGAGAACATCCTGCACTCCACCGAGCGGCCCACGCGCGGCACCTTCCACGCCGGGCGCGGCCACGACTACCGCACGCACGACGTGGAGATGCACATCTCCGAGATCGGGCTGTGCGGCGGCCATTCGGCGTCCGGGGTGTGGGTGGACGAGCACGGCGCGACCAGCGTGCCCGGCCTGTACGCGGCGGGCGACCTGGCCTGCGTGCCGCACAACTACATGATCGGCGCGTTCGTGTTCGGCGACCTGGCGGGCACCCACGCCGCCACCGGCCTGGTGGAGACCCCGGCCGCGCCGGCCGCGGACCAGGTCGCCGCCGCGCACGAGCTGATCTACCGGCCGCTGCGCAACCCGGACGGCCCGCCGCAGCCGCAGGTGGAGTACAAGCTGCGGCGCTTCGTGAACGACTACGTGGCCCCGCCCAAGACCGGGGCCAAGCTGGACATCGCGCTGGAGGCGTTCGAGCGGATGCGCGGTGAGATCGCCGCGATGGGGGCGCGCACCCCGCACGAGCTGATGCGCTGCGCCGAGGTGGACTTCATCAGGGACTGCGCGGAGATGGCGGCCAGGTCGTCGCTGGTGCGCACGGAGAGCCGCTGGGGTCTCTACCACGACCGGGCGGACCTGCCGGCGCGAGACGACGGCGAGTGGCTCTACCACCTGAACCTGCGCAAGCGGGCCGACGGCGGGATGGAGTTCGTCAAGCGCCCGGTCGAGCCGTACCTGGTCCCGGTCCCGGAGTTCCTGCCGGTGCAGGCCGAGCCGGTGGTGGTGGCCGGGTTCGCGCCGGTGTCCGGCGAGCGGGCGAAGACGGCCCGCGCCGAGCGTGCGGCGGTCGGCCGCTCGCCGCGCATCCTGGAGCTGAACCGGATGGCCGACGAGCAGCCCGGCCTCGACCGGCTCGTCCCCTACCTGGCCGACGACGACCCCAAGGTGCGGCGCGCGGCCATCGCCACGCTGACCGAGTCGGCCCCCGACGGCGCGGGCCCGGCCCTGGTGACCGCGCTGGCCGACCGCCACGGCACGGTACGGCACGCCGCCGCCGCCGGGCTGCGCGAACTGGTGGAGGTGCTCCCCGCCACCCCCGAACTGGCCGGAGGTCTGGCCGCGCGGGCAAACGCGCCCGACGCCGTGGTCCGGGCGACCGCCCTGGACGTGCTGCGGGCGCTCCGGCTGGGCGGCCGGGACGTCTTCGCCGCCGCCCTGGCCGACGCCGACCACCGGGTGCGGATCGAGGGGATCAGGGGACTGGTGTCGTTGGACGAGCCGGATCCGGTGGCCGAGGCCCGCGCCGACCCCTCCAGAGAGGTCCGGGTGTGGGTGGCGAAGGGCCTGGGGACCATCGGTAAGCCCTCGGCCGCCCTGGAGACGCTGGCGGGCGACCAGGACCCGCTGGTGCGCGCGGCCGCGCTGGAGGCGTCGGGCGCGACGGGCGCGCCGCTCACCGCCGCCGCGGTGCCCGCGCTGGCCGACCCGGCCTGGCAGGTGCGGGTCGGCGCGGCCCGGTGCCTGGCCGCCTCCGGCGCCGGCACCGCGGCCCCCCTGCTGGCCGACACGCTGATCACCGCGCTGGGCGATGAGAACCTGGACGTCCGTAAAGCCGTGGTCCAGGCCCTGGCCGCCTGGGCGGGGACGGACCCGCGGGTCGCGGCGGCGCTGCGCAACGCGCTGAGCGATCCGGACGCGGACGTACGCGCGTACGCAAGACGGGCACTGGCCTAAATTTATGTATATCCAGTAGGAAATATTGACTTTAGAACGCCGGAATCGTAGCGTCGAGGTATGCGCCAGGGCCAACACCGCATCGCGGCATTCGAGGACGACCCATGACCGAGACCCTGCCCGACCTGGCAGTGGACCAGGAGCGATTCCGGCGGGCGCTGGCCGTACACGCCGCCGGGGTCGTCGTCATCACCGCACGAAACGAGAGCGCGCCGGTCGGGCTGACGGCGACATCGTTCACCTCCGTCAGCCTCGAACCCCCGCTCGTCTCCTTCTATGTCGATCAGTCGTCCACGACCTGGCCGTGGATGCGCGCGGCCGACCACTTCGTGGTCAACATCCTGGCGAGCGACCAGGCCGAACTGGCCGCGCGGTTCGCCCGGCGGAGCATTGACCGGTTCGCGGCGCCGACGCGGTGGGTCTCCGGGCCGCTCGGCGCACCACTGCTACAGGACGTCTCCGCCCACCTGTTCTGCCGCCCGCACGACACCATCGCAGTGGGCGACCACGTGCTGGTGATCGGCCTGGTGACCGGCGTCGGCGTGCGCGAGGCGGCAGGCCCGCTGCTCTACCACCGGGGGCGGTTCGGAGACTTCACTCCCCACGGCGAAGGGAGGTGAGCGGTCACGGCGGCGCCCGGGGGCGACGGACTCACGGGCGCACGCCGTGCCATTCGGCGAGGGCGTCGAGATGCTCGCGCCGTCCCACGGCCACCAGGTTGGAGCGGTAGAGGCCGATCGCGTCCGGCTCGTCGAGCTGGGCGCGGGTGTGCGGGAGCAGGCGGTTGTTCAGCTCGTCCACGACGAAGACCCACTCGTAGCGCGCGAAGACCTGGTCGAGCAGTTCCGGCGCGGGGCAGCCGCAGTTGGCCTGCAGTTCCGGGTGGACCTCGAACAGCAGGGTGGGCAGGCCCGCCAGGGTCTCGGCGGCCCCGCGCAGCACGAACCCCTCATAGCCCTCGACATCGATCTTGATGATGTCGGGCCGGAGACCGCCCTCGGCGAGATAGGCGTCGATCGAGGTCATCGGCACGCTGACCGACCCGGTCGCCTCGCCCGCGTTGACCGCGGAGGCGGAGTGCTTGCCGGACTGCTCGCCGGACAGGTGCAGGGTCAGCTCGCCGGGGGCGGCGCCCACCGCGGCGGGTTCGACGGTGACCCGGTCGCCGAGGCCGTTGCGGTCGATGTTGGCCCGCAGGTAGCCGAGGTTCTCCGGGACCGGTTCGAAGGCGACGAGCCGGCCGCCCTCTGGCAGGTGGGACGCGCCCGTGCAGGCGTAGACGCCGATGTTGGCGCCGACGTCGAGGATCGTGCCGGACCCGGCGGCCAGCCGTTCGAACAGGCCGACCTCGAACTCCTCGTAGTAGCCGCCCGCGACCGACGGCATGATCGTGCGGTCCCAGGCGGGACCGGTCAGCGTGACGCCCCGGTAGGTCGCGGTGACCTCGCTCGCGCGCTCGCCGGTGACCCCCGCGCGGAACACCGCGTGGTAGATGGTGTTGACCACGGGGAAGCGGCGGACGCTCCGGCCGCGCAGCACCACGCGGACCACGCGTGCGCGGTTGGCGGCCCTGGCCGCCCGCATCAGGGAGATGGCGAGCCCTCGCCGCAGGTTTCTGATCGGCATGGCTTCGAGTCTGGCCGAAAAAACCGGCCGAAAAGGTCGACTGGCCAAAGTCGGCGGTCGGCGATAGATTGAGGAGTTGGTTCGCAATAGAAACAGACAACTCTCTCGATTGTATTATCCCATTGGGGGCGGGCATTGTCAACCGAAGAGATCGCCGCAGAGCAGGCATATCTGTCAATGCTCTACGGCCACCTCGACGACATGCGGGACACCGCTGAGGAGCGCCTTTCCCGGGCGCTGCGCGACGGCGGCATGACGGGGGAACCAGGGGAGAGCGCGCAGGCGCTCGTCGACCGCGACGCCGCGGCGACCCGGTACACCAGGCGGCTCGCCCAGCTCGACGCCGCCGAGCACGGGCTCTGCTTCGGCCGCCTGGACCTGATCGACGGCGAGCGCTACCACATCGGCAGGATCGGCATCCACGACGACACCGGCGACGACTACGAGCCGCTGCTGCTCGACTGGCGCGCCCCGGCGGCCCGGCCCTTCTACGTCGCCACCGGCGCGTCGCCGCACGGCGTGCGCCGCCGCAGGCACATCAAGACCAGGAAGCGGACCGTCACCGCGATCAGCGACGAGACGCTCGACCTGACCTCGGCCGACCCCGAGGCGCTGACCGGCGAGGCGGCGCTGCTGGCCGCGCTGACGGCGGGCCGTACCGGCCGGATGAGCGACATCGTGGAGACCATCCAGGCCGAGCAGGACGCGATCATCAGGTCGCCCCACCGGGGCGTGCTCGTGGTGCAGGGCGGCGCGGGGACCGGCAAGACCGTGGTGGCGCTGCACCGGGCGGCCTACCTGCTCTACACCCACCGCGACCTGCTGTCCAAGCGCGGTGTGCTGATCGTCGGACCCAACGCCACGTTCCTGCGCTACATCGGCGAGGTGCTGCCCTCGCTCGGCGAGACGGGCGTGCTGCTGGCCACCGTCGGCGAGCTGTTCCCCGGCGTCACCGGCGACCGCCGGGAGGACCCGGCCGTGGCCGAGGTCAAGGGGCGGCCGGAGATGGCCCGCGTGCTGGCCGAGGCGGTGCTCGACCGGCAGTGGGTGCCCGAGGACCGGCTGGAGATCGTGCACGACGGACAGACCCTGGTGCTCACCCGCGAGGTGTGCGAACGCGTCCGGAGCCAGGTCCGCGCCACCTCCCTGCTGCACAACGAGGCCAGGCCGCTGGTGGTCAAGGGCGTCGCCGACGTGCTCACCCGCCAGCTCGCCGAACGGCTCGGCGAGGGCATCGAGGGCGGCCACGACCTGATCGACGACGAGGAGTTCAAGGCCATGCGCCGCGAACTGCTGGAGGACAACCGCGAGATCTGGGCGGCGATCGACCTGCTGTGGCCGGTGCTGACCCCGCAGCGCCTGCTGACGGACCTGTTCGCGTCCGCGGACCGGCTGGCCGCCGCCGCGCCCGGGCTCCCCGGGCGGGAGTTGCTGGAGCGCGCGCCGGGCGGCGGCTGGAGCGCCGCCGACGTCCCGCTGCTCGACGAGGCCGCCGAGATACTCGGCGTGGACGACCGCGCGGCCAGGGCCGCCGCTGAGGAGGAGCGCCTCCGGCGGGTCGCCTACGCGCAGGGCGTGCTCGACATCTCCGAGGGCTCGCGCAGCATGGACGTGGACGGCCACGGCGACGCCGAGGTGCTGTCGGCGGCCGACCTGGTGGACGCCGAGCGGTTCGCCGAACGGCACGCCGGCGCCGACGACCGCTCCACCGCCGAACGGGCCGCCGCCGACCGCACCTGGACCTTCGGGCACGTCATCGTCGACGAGGCGCAGGAGCTGTCGCAGATGGCCTGGCGGATGCTGATGCGGCGGATCCCCACCAGGTGGATGACCCTGGTGGGCGACATCGCCCAGACCGGCAGCCCGGCGGGCGCGGCGTCGTGGCGGGAGGCGCTGGCCCCCTACACCGGCGACCGCTGGTCGCTCACCGTGCTCAACGTCAACTACCGGATGCCCGCCGAGGTGATGGCGGTGGCGGCCGGGGTGCTGGCCGAGCTGGACCCGACGCTGCCGGTGCCGCGCTCGGTGCGCGAGACCGGCGAGTCGCCCTGGCAGGCCAAGTCCCGCGACGTCGCCGGGATCGCCGCCGAGGAGGCCCGCCTGGTGGGGCGCGGACGGCTGGCCGTCGTCGTGCCGTCCTCCCGGCTGGACGAGCTGAGCGCCGAGGTCCTCGGCGGCACGGCGGGCGCCCCCGACCTCGCAGAACCGGTCGTGGTCCTCGACGTGGCCGGGGCCAAGGGGCTGGAGTTCGACTCGGTGATCGTGGTGGACCCGGCGCGGATCGTCGCGGAGTCGGTCCGTGGGCTGAACGACCTCTACGTCGCGCTCACCAGGACCACCCGCCGCCTGGGCGTCGTCCACGACGGCGACCTGCCGGGCCCGCTCGCCGGACTGCCCGCCCGCGCGTAGTCCCGCGCGCGTCACGTCCGCGCGGTCACGCGCGGGAAGCGGCCGGGCGCCGGAGGAGCGCCCGGTCGTGGACGTGCCGTGTGTTACATGAGACATTGCGCTGGTTCTCCCACTCTCGTCAAAAACAGTCCCGGGAGGAAACGCATGTCTCACCAACGACGGCGGGGCCGCTTAGCGTGCCTGCCCCTGGCCCTGGCCATCGGCATCGCGCTCGGCCAGCCGGCGCGGGCCGAGACCTCACCCGAGGTCAAGATCGAGCAGGGGCGCACCCAGCCCGTGTACTCCTACGCCGACGCCATCCGTGAACACGTCTACGTCGAGTCCAGTGTGGACGGCGACGGCGACGGCCGAAGAGACCGGGTCCGGGTGGACGTCATCCGGCCCAAGGAGTCCGGCCCCGCGTTACGCGTGCCGGTGATCATCGATGAAAGCCCCTACTACGACAATTCGGGTAGAGGCAACGAAGCCGAACGGAAGCTCTACGACGAGGCGGGCGACGTCGCCAGATTCCCGCTGTACTACGACAACTACTTCGTGCCGCGCGGCTACGCCGTGCTGAACGTGGACATGCTCGGCACCACCAGGTCCGACGGCTGTCCCGACACCGGCGGGCGCTCCGACGTACTGGGCGGCAAGGCCGTCATCGACTGGCTCAACGGGCGCGCCAAGGCGTTCCGGGAGGACGGCACCCCGGCCCTCGCGAGCTGGACCAACGGCAAGGCCGCGATGATCGGCAAGTCCTACGACGGCACCCTGGCCAACGCGGTCGCCGCGACCGGCGTCGAAGGGCTCAAGACCATCGTGCCGATCTCGGCGATCAGCTCCTGGTACCGGTACCAGCGGATGAACGGCGTCGTCTACGGCTACGACTACATGTCCTGGCTGGCCGACTACGTGGACACCGACCCGCCGGCCAAGTGCGCCGCCGTACGGGCCGCGATGGACGCCCAGGACGGCGACGCCACCGGCGACTACAACCCGTTCTGGAAGGACCGCGACTACCTGGCCGGTTCGCTCGCCTCGGTGCGCAACGTGCGGGCCAGCGTGTTCGCCGTCCACACCGTCAACGACATGAACGTCAAGCCGGACCAGTTCTCCACCTGGTGGCAGGCCCTGGCCAAGCGCGGCGTGCCGCGCAAGGTCTGGGTCGGGCAGTACCACCACGTGGACCCGTTCGACTTCCGGCGCGACGTCTGGGTGGACACCCTGCACCGCTGGTTCGACCACTGGCTGTACGGCGTGCAGAACGGCATCATGCGCGAGCCCCGCGCCGACGTGCAGACCGGCCCCGACACCTGGATCACCCAGTCCGACTGGCCGGCCCCCGACTCCGCCGACGTATCCCTCTACCCCGGCGCCGACGGCTCCCTCGGCCTGCGTCCGGAACGCCGCGGCCTCCAGGCGGGCTTCACCGACATCCGGCAGCCCGAGGACGCCATGGTGGCCGACGTGGGCACCCAGAAGCCCGGCCGGGCCGCGTTCGTGACCGGCGAGCTGCCGGTCGACCTGCGGCTGTCCGGAACGCCCAAGGTCGATCTGAAGCTCAAACTGGACAAGCCGACCTCCAACCTGACCGCCCTCCTGGTCGACTACGGCGCCGGCATCCGGGTGGACTGGCGCGTCGGGCAGGGCATCTCCACCCTGGCCGAGGAGAGCTGCCACGGCGAGAGCGCCGGTCTCGACGACGGCTGCTACCGCAAGACGGTCACCAACACGGCGAACCGTCCCCTGGAGGTCGTCGCCAGGGGCTGGCTCGACGTCCAGAACCGGAACTCGCTGAGCGACCCGTCGCCGCTGAAGCCGGGGGCGTGGGCGAACGTCCGCTGGGACACCCTGCCCCAGGACTACGTCTTCAAGAAGGGGCACCGCCTGGGACTCGTCCTGGCCGGCACCGACGCGGACTTCAGCCAGGAGGCCGCGACCGGCGCGGTGGTGACCGTCGACCTGTCCCGCAGCTCCGTGAGCGTGCCGCTGGTCGTGCCCAGGACGCTGACCACGCCTGACCTGTCCAAGCGCGACACGTGGCGCGGCCCGCCGAGGGTGAACCTCCCGGTCCCGGCGCCGCGTCTGCACTGATCCCCGGCCGATACCGATCCGGTTCTGATCCACCGGTTCCCGGGAGGGAGTGTCCGCCCGCCCGGGAACCGGTCTTTTCCGAGATTTCTCTGGCTTGCCCCGTCGGAGGAACGCGCTCCCGGGCGATGGAGGGGTGTGGAACGACCAGCGGGTATGGAGCCCGACCCGGCTACCGCGCTGCTCGACGTCTACGACGCGGCGCTGCCCGAGGTCTACGGCTACCTGCTCGCCCGTTGCGGGCAGCGGTCACTGGCCGAGGACCTCACGGCGGAGACCTTCCTGGCGGCGGTCGAGGCCGTGCGCAGGAGACCTCCGCCGGAGGGGCTGCGCACGTCGTGGCTGATCGGCGTGGCCAGGAACAAGCTCGTCGACCACTGGCGCAGGGCCGAGCGCGAGGAGCGCGGCCTGCGCCTGGTCGGCGGGCTGTGGCCGGACGACATGGAGGATCCGTGGGACGTGCGGCTGGACGCGCTGGTGGCCCGCGAGGTGCTCGCGGACGTCGCCGCGCACCACAGGGCCGTGCTGACCCTGCGCTACCTGGACGGCCTCCCGGTCCCAGAGGTCGCCCGGCTCCTCGGCCGGACCGTCCACGCGACGGAGGCCCTGCTGGTCAGGGCCCGCCGGGCGTTCCGCGTCCGCTATGAGATCCATCACGACGTCCGGCATGAGATCCGGCACGACACGGTCGAGGGGAAGGAGGACCGATGACCGATCCGTTCGAGGTCCTCCGCGAGCCGGCCGGGCCCGTCGATCCCGACCCGCTGTTCGCCGAGCGGCTCCGGGCCGCGCTGGAGCGGGCCGTGCTCGACCCCACGACCGTCTGGAGAGGAGATGACATGACCACAGCTACCGGTACGGGCCTGCGGCACGGCGACATCGGCTACGCCTCGCTGCTGACCCCCGACGTGGGCCGGGCGGCCGATTTCTACGAGGAGGTCCTGGGCTGGGAGTACGGGCCTTCGCCGCGCGGCAGGCGCGTCGAGGGCGTCACGCCGTCGTTCGGCGTGTGGGAGGGGGAGGACAACACGGTGCTGCCGTGCTTCGCGGTGGACGACGTCGCCGAGGCGGTCCGCCGGGTGGGGGAGGCCGGGGGCGGCGCGTCGCCGGCCGTGCGCAAGCCGTACGGGCTGATCGCGCACTGCCTGGACGACCAGGGGCTGCGGTTCGCGGTCTACGAACCGGCGGGTGATCCGCGCCCCGTCCACGAGCACGCCCGCCAGGGCGACCTCGCCTACGTCACCATCGAGGTCCCCGACTCGGCGGCGGCGCGGGCCTTCTACGGGCACGTGCTGGGCTGGGAGTTCATCCGCGGATCGGTGCGGGACGGCTGGGCCGTGCGGAGGGACGGCGCCGAGATCAGCCCCATGACCGGAATGTCGGGCGGCGCGGAACGGCCGGCCGTGGTCCCGATGTACGCGGTGGACGACATCCGCTCGGCCGTCGCCACGATCTGGAACCTCGACGGGACGGCGGGCGAGCCGCAGGCCATGCCGTACGGCCTGCTCGCCGAGTGCGCCGACGACCAGGGGTCGCGCTTCTACCTGGGGCAGCTCCCGCGCCCGTGACCCGCCCTCGCCGATAACCGTTGGGAAGACCCGTGGTGGCTTGCCTATCCTTGCTAGGGACGGCCGTGCGTGGGCGGCCTGTAAAGCGACCATGGGAACCTCTTCTGTGACATCTCCGCTCGACGAGCTGCGCGCTCGCCTGCCCGAGCTGACCCTTCGCGACCAGCGGCGGTTGCGCCGCAGGCTGGAGGGCGCCCGCAAGGTGCGCGACCGCGCCGCGCAGCACAAGATCGCGACGGAGATCGCGGCCGACGTGGACGCCGCCGAGCTGCGCGTGGCGGCGCGCCGCGCGGCCGTGCCCGAGATCGGCTATCCCGAGGCCCTGCCGGTCAGCGCCCGGCGCGACGACATCCTCGCGGCGATCCGCGACCACCAGGTCGTGATCGTCGCCGGGGAGACCGGCTCCGGCAAGACCACCCAGCTCCCCAAGATGTGCCTGGAGCTGGGCCGTGGCGTCAACGGCCTGATCGGTCACACCCAGCCCCGCCGGATAGCCGCCCGCACGGTGGCCGAGCGGATAGCCGAGGAGCTGGGCGGCGAGATCGGCCACGCGATCGGGTACAAGGTGCGCTTCACCGATCACGTGGCCGACGAGACGCTGGTCAAGGTGATGACCGACGGTATCCTGCTGGCCGAGCTGCAGGGCGACCGGATGCTCGACCAGTACGACACGCTGATCATCGACGAGGCGCACGAGCGCAGCCTCAACGTGGACTTCATCCTGGGCTACCTGAAGCAGCTCCTGCCCAGGCGGCCCGACCTCAAGGTGATCATCACCTCCGCCACGATCGACCCGGAGCGCTTCTCCCGGCACTTCGGCGACGCCCCGATCATCGAGGTGTCCGGCCGCACCTATCCGGTCGAGGTGCGCTACCGGCCCGTGGACGAAGACCAGGACGACCAGATCTCCGCGATCGCGGGCGCGATCGACGAGCTGTGCGCCGAGGGGCCCGGCGACATCCTGGTCTTCCTCAGCGGCGAGCGGGAGATCCGCGACACCGCCGACGCGCTGGCCAAGCAGAACCTGCGCGATACCGAGGTGCTGCCGCTCTACGCCCGGCTGTCGGCGGCCGAGCAGCACCGCGTCTTTCAGCGGCACTCCGGGCGGCGGGTCGTGCTGTCCACGAACGTGGCCGAGACCTCCCTCACCGTCCCCGGCATCAAGTACGTGGTCGACCCCGGGTTCGCCCGCGTCTCCCGCTACAGCCACCGCACCAAGGTGCAGCGGCTGCCCATCGAGGCGATCTCCCAGGCGTCGGCCAACCAGCGCAAGGGCCGCTGCGGGCGGGTCTCCGACGGCATCTGCGTACGCCTCTACTCCGAGGAGGACTTCGTGTCCCGCCCGGAGTTCACCGACCCGGAGATCCTGCGCACCAACCTGGCCTCGGTCATCCTGCAGATGACCTCCATCGGGCTCGGCGACATCGCGGCCTTCCCCTTCGTCGACCCGCCCGACCAGCGACAGGTCAAGGACGGCGTCAACCTGCTGCGCGAGCTCGGCGCGTTCGACGAGGCCAGGCGCATCACCGGGCTCGGCCGCAGGCTGGCCGCCCTCCCGGTCGATCCCCGGCTGGCCCGCATGGTGCTGGAGGCCGACAAGAACGGCTGCGTCCGCGAGGTCATGGTGATCGCCGCCGCGCTGTCCATCCAGGATCCCCGCGAGCGGCCGGCCGACAAGCAGCAGGCCGCCGACGAGAAGCACCGGCGGTTCGCCGACAAGGAATCCGACTTCCTCACCTACCTCAACCTGTGGCGCCACCTCCAGGAACGCCAGCAGGAACTGTCCTCCGGCCAGTTCCGCCGCGAGTGCAAGGCCGACTTCCTCAACTATCTGCGGGTCCGTGAGTGGCAGGACGTCTACGGCCAGCTCAGGCAGATGTCCAAGTCGCTCGGCGTGACGCTGAACAGCGACCCGGGGGACGAGCACAAGATCCATGTGTCGCTGCTGTCCGGGCTGCTCTCCCATATCGGGCTGAAGGACCTCGACAAGAAGCAGGCCGACGGCCCGCGCCGCCCCCTGCAGGAGTACATCGGCGCCCGCAACGCCCGTTTCGCCATCTTCCCCGGCTCGGCGCTGGCCAGGAAACAGCCGCAGTGGGTGATGTCGGCCGAGCTGGTGGAGACCTCCCGGCTGTGGGCCAGGGTCAACGCCAAGATCGAGCCCGAGTGGGTCGAGCCGATCGCCGCGCACCTGATCAAACGCACCTACTCCGAGCCGCACTGGGAGAAGTCCCAGGGCGCGGTGATGGCCTACGAGAAGGTCACCCTGTACGGCGTGCCGATCGTCGCCCAGCGGAAGATCAACTACGGCCGCGTCGATCCCGAGCTGTGCCGCGAGCTGTTCATCCGGCACGCCCTCGTGGAAGGCGATTGGGAGACCCACCACGCCTTCTACCGGGAGAACCGCAAGCTGCTCGCCGAGGTCGAGGAGCTGGAGGAGCGCGCCCGCCGCCGCGACATCCTGGTCGACGACGAGACCCTGTTCGACTTCTACGACCAGCGGGTGGGCCAGGACGTCGTCTCCGCCCGCCACTTCGACGCGTGGTGGAAGAAGGCCCGGCAGGCCGACCCCGACCTGCTGAACTTCGAGAAGTCCATGCTGATCAGCGAGCGCGCGGGCGAGGTCAGCGAGCAGGACTACCCCGACGCCTGGCGCCAGGGCGGCCTGCGCTTCGCGCTGACCTACCAGTTCGAGCCGGGAGCCGACGCCGACGGCGTGACCGCGCACATCCCGATCTCCCTGCTCAACCAGGCGTCCCCCGACGGCTTCGACTGGCAGATCCCCGGCCTGCGCGCCGAGCTGGTGACCGCGCTGATCCGCTCGCTGCCCAAGCCGCTGCGCCGCAACTTCGTGCCCGCCCCCGAGTTCGCCCGGCAGGTGCTCGCGCGGGTGCGGCCGAGAGAGGAACCGCTGCTCACCGTGCTGTCCAGGGAGCTGCGCGAGATGACCGGCGTGACCCTCACCGCCGACGACTGGAACCTGGCCCAGGTCGCAGACCACCTGCGGATCACGTTCCGGGTGGTGGAGGGCAAGCGCACCCTCGCCGAGGACAAGGACCTCGACGCGCTCAAGCGGCGGCTGGCCCCCCGGCTGCGGGCCACGCTCGCCAAGGCCGGAGGCGGGCTCGAACGCACCGGCCTGCGCGGCTGGGACGACCTCGGCACCCTGCCGAAGACCTTCGAGCAGCGCAGGATGAAGGCGTATCCGGCGCTCGCCGACGAGGGCGAGAGCGTGTCGGTGCGGATGTTCGAGACCGAGTCCGAGCAGCGGCGGGCGATGTGGGCGGGCACCCGGCGGATGGTCCTGCTGGGCAGCCCGTCCCCGGCCAAGTGGGTGCTCGGGCAGTTGAACAACGCGCAGAAGCTGCTGCTCAGCCGCAGCCCGCACGCCGGCGCCGCGGCGCTGTTCGACGACTGCGTGGACTGCGCCGCCGACCGGCTCATCGCCGACGCGGGCGGCCCGGCGTGGGACGAGGCGGGCTTCGCCCGGGTGCGCGACCACGTGCGGGCCGAGCTGTTCGACGTGACGCTCGACGTGGTGACCAAGGTCCAGGGCATCCTCGGCGTGTGGCACGAGGTCACGATGGCCCTGTCGGCGGCGCGCCCGTCGGCCGCCGTCGACGACGTCCGCGACCAGATCGGCGCGCTCGTCCATCCTGGGTTCGTGACGGCCACCGGCCTGGGCCGCCTGCCCGACGTCAACCGCTACCTGCGGGCCGCCCAGCGCCGCCTGGCCAAGCTGCCGGAAGACCCGTTCCGCGACGAGGACTGGATGATCGCCGTCCACCGGGTCGAGGACGACTACGCCGACCTGCTCGACCGGCTGCCGCCGGAGCGGCGCGAGGACGACGACGCGGCCGCGATCCGCTGGATGATCGAGGAACTGCGGGTCAGCTTCTTCGCCCAGACGCTCGGCACGCCGTACCCGGTCTCGGAGAAGCGCATCCGCAAGGCCATGGACAAGATCACTTAGAGTGGCCGGGGAGATTCGCCGGGTATCGCCGGTGAGGCTGTCGTACGCGGCCGTTAGGGTGTTCGAATGACGGTGATTCGGGCGTTGGTGTTCGATGTCGGCGAGACGTTGATCGACGAGACTCGGGTGTGGTCGCGGTGGGCCGACCGGCTGGGGGTGCCAAGGCTCACCCTGATGGGGCTGATCGGGGGCATGGCCGCCCTCGGGCGCTCGCAGATGGACGCCCTGCGCCTGGTGCGCCCGGACTTCGACCTGGAGGCGGAGTTCGCCGCCTGGCGGCGTGACGACCCCTCGGGAATGCGGGAGAACTTCGACGCCGCCGACCTCTACCCCGACGCGCGGCGCGCGCTCGGGGCGCTGCGCGAGGCCGGATACCAGGTGGTGCTGGCGGGGAACCAGCCGCCGCAGGCCGGTGACGCGCTGGCCGCGATGAACCTGCCGGTGGACGCGATCCACACCTCGGCCGAGTGGGGCGTGGAGAAGCCCGACCCGGCGTTCTTCGCCAAGGTGGTCTCGGTGGCCGGGCGGGAGCCCGAGGAGATCCTCTACGTCGGCGACCGCCTCGACAACGACGTGCTGCCCGCCCGGCGCGCCGGGATGCGGACGGCGCTGCTGCGCCGCGGGCCGTGGGGCTTCCTGCACGGCGACCTGCCCGATGCCGCCGAGGCCGACGTGGTGATCGACGGCCTCGACGATCTCATCACCGTACTCGCCGACGGCCGCGTACGACCCAGGGTGTAGCCGGGCCGACGCCCCAGGGCAGATGTGCGCCGGGTGACCGTCCGCGATGCTGGCATGCGTGACAGCGAAGGCAGCATCGGGAAGGGGCGTCTCATGACGGCAACGGCCGGTTCCACGCGGACGGCGGGAGGCGGCGGGGCGGTGCTGACCTCCCTGCGGGTCGCGGCCGCCCTCCAGGTGGCCGCCATCCTGGTGCAGGCGGTGACGGCGGGCCAGTTGATCGGCGGCGCCGACACCCGTGGCGTGCACGGGATGGGCGCGTTCGCGGTCCACCTGTTCGGACTGATCCAGCTCGTGCTGGCGGTCGTCTACTGGCGGGCGGGACGGGGGCCCGGCTGGCCCGCCGCGGTCAGCCTGATCCTGCTGCTGCTGGGCTTCGCGCAGTCGGCGGTCGGGGGGATGGGCAACGTGACCACCCATGTGCCGCTCGGCCTGCTCACCTTCGGGCTCGCGGTGGCGGTGCCGGTGGCCGCTTTCCGGCCCGCCGCCCGGCGCTGAGCCCGCGGCGCGCGGGCCCCCGTGGACCGCGCGCCGAGCCGGGCGCGGCGGGCCGCCGGTCAGCCGGGAAGAGGCGTGCGGTCGCCGGGATCGGCGGCCAGGTCGAGGTCACGGGTCTCGGGGGCGACGACCAGCCCGGCCACGGTGAGGGCCAGCATGGCCAGCACGTACAGGGAGATCGCGACCGTGGTGCCGGTCGCCTCCAGCAGGGCCAGCGAGATGATGGGCGCGAGCGCCCCGCCGAGCACCCCGGCGATCTGGTAGCCCATCGAGGCGCCGCTGTAGCGCAGGCGGGTGCTGAACAGCTCGGCGATGAAGGCGGCCTGCGGGCCGTACATCGCGGCGTGCGCCGCGAGGCCGACGATCGCGGCCATGGTGATCAGCGCGGTGGAGCGGGTGTCCAGCAGCGGGAAGAAGGCGAAGATCCACACGGCGGCGGCGAGGGCGCCCGCGGCGTAGACGGGGCGCCTGCCGTACCGGTCGGACAGGGCGCCGAAGAGCGGGATGAGCACGAGCTGCAGCGCCGAACCCGCGAGCACCGCGTTCAGCCCGACGGTGCGGGGCAGGTCGAGGGTGTTGGCCACGTACTGCACGATGAACAGGGCGAAGGTGTAGAAGGCGACGTCCACCCCGATGCGCGCGCCGATGGCGGTGAGCAGCGCCCGGCGGTGGGCGCGGAACACGTCGAACACCGGCATCCGGGCCTTCCTGCCCGCCTGCTCCACCTCGGCGAACAGCGGCGACTCCGCGATCCTGAGCCGGATCCACAGGCCGACCAGCACCAGCACGCCGGAGATCAGGAACGGCACGCGCCATCCCCAGGAGAGGAAGGCGTCCTCCGGCAGCGTCGCCGCCATCAGGCCGAGCACGGCGGCGGCCAGCAGGTTGCCCGCGGGCACGCCGACCTGAGGCCAGCTCGCGTTGAGGCCGCGCCTGCGCGGGTCGCCGTGCTCGATGGACATCAGCACCGCGCCGCCCCACTCGCCGCCGAGCCCGAGGCCCTGCAGGAAGCGCAGCGCGACCAGGAGCAGCGGGGCGGCCACGCCGATCGTGGCGTAGCCGGGCAGCAGCCCGATCAGGACCGTCGCCACGCCCATGATGAGCAGCGTGATGACCAGGATGTTCTTCCGGCCCACCCGGTCGCCGAAGTGGCCGAACACGACGCCGCCGACGGGCCGGGCGACGAACCCCACCGCGTAGGTGGTGAAGGCGAGGAAGGTGGCGGTGAGGGGTTCGAAGGTCGGGAAGAAGAGCTTGTTGAACACCAGGGTGGCGGCGGTTCCGTAGAGGAAGAAGTCGTACCACTCCAGTGAGGTGCCGATCAGGCTGGCGGTGATCACCCGCCGTGCGTGGGGCCGGGAGCCTGTCATCGCGTCCGCTCCTGTCGGGGGGATTTTTTTCAACATATGAATTGTTCAACAATTCGACAAGAGGTTTGTTGGATGATTTCTTGGCAGCATGGAGCACGTCACGGCGCTGGAGCACGATCGGGAACGTCTGGGCCGGAGCAGTACCGCGGAGAAGGTGGCCGACATCCTGCGCGAGCGGATCGCCGAGGGATTCTTCGCGCCGGGGGAGCGGCTGTCGGAGGAGGCGATCGGGCGGGCGCTCGGCGTCTCGCGCAACACCCTCAGGGAGGCGTTCCGGCTGCTGTCGCACGAGAGGCTGCTCGAACACAAGCTGAACCGGGGGGTGTTCGTCCGCGTCCTGTCGGCCGGCGACGTCTCCGACGTCTACCGGGTGCGGCGGGTGATCGAGGGCGCGGCCGTGCGCCGGGCCACCCCCGAGGGCATCGCCGCGATGCGCGAGGCGCTGCGGGAGGGCGAGCAGGCCGCCGAGGAGAAGCGCTGGCGCGACGTCGGCACCGCCAACATCCGCTTCCACCAGGCCCTGGCCAGGATGAACGACAGCCAGCGGCTCGACGACGTGATGCGCCAGCTCCTGGCCGAGCTGCGCCTGGTCTTCCACGTGATGATCGACCCCCGCTCCTTCCACGGCCCCTTCGTGCCGCGCAACCAGGAGCTGGTCGCCCTGCTGGCGGCGGGCGAGACCGACCGGGCCGCCCGCGCGCTGGAGTCCTACCTGGACGACGCCGAGGCGCTGCTCATCGAGGCGTACCGGCCCCGGGAGAACTGATCGCGGGCGGGCCCCGGCCGAAACTTGGCTCCCCGCCGGAAGGTCGCATACCGCGGGCGGGGAACAGGAGGAGGATGAGCGCAGGGCCGTACGACGGGCTCGGGGGGAGCCACTCCGCGGGTGAGCTGATCGGCGAGCAACTGGAGAGGTTGCGCACCGGCATGCGCCGCGAGGCCGTGGTCGACGCGGTCACCTGCGAGCTGGCCGCCAGGATGGAGATCCGCCCGCGCGAGGCGTTCGAATACCTCACCGGGCTGTCCAGGGAGAGCGGCGTGGACGTCCTGGACGTCGCCCTGTCCATGCGCGGCGGCGAGCCGCCGGTGCCCGAGGAGGCCAGGGTCGAGGTGCCCCACTGGGTGTGGGTCACCCTCGACGTCGTGCACGTGTCCGCGTGCTACCTGCTGCCCATCCGTGACCGGTCGGGCCGGGTGGTGGACTTCCACTACGCCGCGGTGAGCCCGGCCGCGGTGGACGTGACCGGGTCGTCCGCGCACGGCCTGCTCGGGCGGCGGCTCACCATGGGCAGTCCCGGCTCGGTCAGATCGGGACTGTACGACGCGTTCATCCGGGTGATGGAGACCGGGGAGCCGATGTACCGGGGGCCCTTCGAGTACGTCGAGATCATGGAGGACCGACTGTGGCCGGCGTCGATCACGGCGCGTGCCGTCCCCGCGGGCGACGGCCTGCTCGTCTCTTGGCGCACCCACGACGACGAGGAACGCCTGGTCGCGGGCTGGGAACGGGCGCAGCGCATCGCCGAGCTGGGCTGGGGCGAGTGGAACCTGGCGACCGGCAGGATCCGCTGGACCCGCCAGATGTACGAGATCTTCGGCCGCGAGGACCCCGAGGGGCCGCTGCCCATCGAGGAGTTCCCCGGCCAGGTCGTGCCGGAGGACCGGGGCGTGGTGGACGAGGGCCTGCGCACTTTGCTGGAGTACCGCGAGGCCGCCGAGACCGAGTTCCGGGTGATGCACCGGCACGGCATCAGGCACGTGCGGATGGTCAGCGAGCCGGTGCTGGACAGCGAGGGCCTGCTGATCGCGATCAGGGTGCTGGCCTTGGACGTGACGGCGAGCCGCCGCCGTGAGCGCGCCCTCGCCGCCGCGCACTCCGGCGTCGTCCGGGCGCGGCGGCGAGCCGAGGAGGAGCGCCGGGTGGCCGTCCGGCTGCAGGACAGCATCCTGCCGATCCGGCGCGGCACGATCGACCTCCCGGGGCTGACCGTCGGCCTGCGCTACTACCCGGGCGAGGAGGTGGACCGGCTCGGCGGTGACTGGTACAAGGCCCGCGAGATGCCCGACGGGCACGTGCTGCTCGCCATCGGCGACGCCATGGGCCACGGGCTGACCGCGGCGAGCCTGATGGCCCAGATGCGCAGCGGCCTGGCCGGGCTGGCCTACACCGGAGCCTCCGCCGACCGGCTCACCACCTGGCTCAACGAGCTGATCTACCACAGCACCGCGGGCATCACCGCCACCGGCACCGCGATCGTCGGTCACTTCGCCCCGGCCACCCACGTGCTGGCCTGGGCGTGCGCGGGCCATCCCGCGCCGGTGCTGGTCAGGGAGGGCACGGCCGTCCTGCTCCCGGTCAGGCCCGGTCCCCTGCTGGGGGCCGAGCGGTCGGCCGAGTACGAGCTGGAGAGCACCGTCCTGCAGTCCGGCGATCTGGTCATCCTCTACACCGACGGGATCGTCGAGCGGCGCGGCCGGGACATCGAGGAGGGGATCGAGGCGCTGCTCGCGGCGGCGCGTTCCGCCGGTCCTGGGGAGGACCCCGAGCGGGTGCTCGACCACCTGCTGACCGAGCTGCTGCGCGACGAGCGCACCGAGGACGACATCTGCGTGCTGGCGATCAGGGTTCTCTAGCCTCCGGCGTCCTCGGCCGGTAGCGGCCCGACAGCCGGGCGAGCTTCAGGCTCAGGTGCAGGGTCAGCCGTTCCGCCCCGTCCTTCAGGTCGGTCCCCGCCAGCTCCTCGACGCGCTGCAGCCGGTAGTACAGCGAGGTCCGGTGCAGCCGCAGGGTCCGCGAGGTGGCGACCGCGCTGCCCGCGAGGTCCAGGTACGTCTCCAGGGTCTCCAGCAGCGGCAGGTGGGCGGCGTCGGCCAGCAGCGGCTCCAGGCCGGGGTGCAGCCCGAAGGTGCCCCGGGGGAACTGGGTGAGCAGCCGGTAGACGCCGAGGTCCGCCCACTCCACCGTGCGGCCCAGACCGGCGATCCGCACGGCGGTCTCGGCGGCCTGTGCCGCCTCCAGATAGGAGGCGGCGGCCTGGCGCAGCTCGGGGCGCGGCCGTCCGACCCCGACGACCACCGGCGGGCCCATCACCGCGTGCACGTCCTCCGGCCGGACCGCGCTGCCCGCCGCGGCGAGCAGAACCCCGTGGTCGTAGCGGACCAGGTGGAGCAGCCCGCGCGAGCCCGCCTTGCGCCGTACGGCCAGCAGCCCCTGCTCCAGCGCCAGCCGCGTCGCGTCGTCGGATTCCCGGCCCGACGCGGGCCGGGCCACCATCGCGGTGACCGGCCCGCCCTGCGGGAAGGCGCCCGCCTCGATCAGCGTCCTGGCCGCGCCTCCGGCCGAGCCGATCAGCAGCTCGGTCACCGCCTCCAGCTCCCGCCGGGACGCCAGCCCGCTGGCGATGCTCTCCCGGAACAGCGCCAGCGCGACGCCCGGCGCCGCCGCGGCGGCGATCTCCACCTCGGTGTCGGTCATGCGCGGCTCGGTGTCGATGAACCACAGGAAGCCGAGCAGCCGTCCGCCGTGCCTGGCCGGCAGGCACACCCGGGGCAGCAGGCCGAGGGCCTCGGCGCCGGGGGTGCGCAGCGGGCCGGGGGCGTCGTGGATGCCCGCGCCGCGCAGCCACTCGCGCACCTCGGGCGTGGTGTGCCTGCGCAGGATCGAGTCGCGGCGGATGTCGTCGATCGGACCGTCCTGCTCGGTGTAGGCGACCACCCGCTGGAGCCGGTCCTCCAGCAGCAGCGGGCGGCGTAACCGGGAGGCGAGATCGTCCACGAGGGACTGGAGATCACCGGCCATGAACACCTCCGATCAGCCCTTTTCGACATTCGCCGGAAATATGGCTGCGAACCTTCCCTACAACTGTTCGATGATCTCCGTCAAGACCGTCTGTAGCGTCCTTCGCTGAGCGTGTCGTGGTACCCGCTCATTGCCGCGTGCCGTACGGCGGAGGGATGATGCTGTGACCGGCCGGAAGTTCCTCAAGCTGCTGATCGCGACGGTCGTGCTCGCGCCCCTGGCGGTGACCGGGGCAGGCGTCCCCGCCGCCGCCGAGCCGCCGGCCCCGCCCGAACATCCCTGGCGCTACGACCACTGGCCGCAGCAGCAGCCGTGGCAGAGCGACGGCCAGGTCGCGGCGCTGCGCCGCGAGGCGGGGGCACCCGCCCCCATCGACCCGCAGAACTGGAAGAACCCCGACAACATGACGTGGGCGGACTACAAGAAACCGCCCGGCACCAACTGGGCCGACCCGTCGGTCAAGGGCTCGACGCGCACCTTCAAGGGCGCACTGGTGCTGCTCGACTACCCCAACCAGCCGTTCGTGGTGACCCAGCCGCAGGGCTCGACGGTGTTCAAGAACCCGAGCGCCGAGGCCCACGACGTGCCCCGCGCCCAGGTGGCGAAGTTCTACAAGGACTTCCTCAACACCCCGAACCAGGTCAACCGCGGGCACACCATCCACGAGTACTGGATGGAGGACTCCGGCGGGCGCTACGGCGTGGACCTGACCGAGTTCGGGCCGTACCAGATGCCCGGCAAGGACCACGAGTACGGCATGGAGTTCCAGAACCCCAGCACCTGCCCGCCCGGGGACTCCTGCAACCGCAACATCCGCACGGACGGCCGCGCCGCCTGGGTGGCGGACGTGGGCCAGGAGGTGCCCGCGGGCTTCGACTTCGTCTTCTTCCTCAGCGCGGGGCAGGACGAGTCGGCCACCTGGCAGGAGTTCGGCTCGATGAAGTTCCCGGCCAAGGAGCAGGTCACCGACGACTTCGGCCCGCCGGACGAGACCATGCCCAACTGGGCGCCCACCAGGTACGTCGAATGGACCTCCTGGGCGTCGGCCTCCTCGCTGTGGCCGAACGCCGGAGGCGGCTCCTCCACCCAGGCCGAGAGCTCCGGCCAGGGCGTCTTCGCCCACGAGCTGAGCCACATCCTGGGCATCGGCGACAACTACAACAACCCATACTCGGTGCCGCGCCGCCGCGCCTACACCGGCATCTGGGAGATGCTCAGCCGGGGCAGCTTCAACGGCCCCGGCGGCCCGCACAGCCGCTGGGCCATCCCGCCCACGGGCGGCGGCTCGATGGGCGCCCAGCACATGCTGCGCAACAAGATCCAGCTCGGCATGGTGGACGAGGCGAACGTGCTGCGCCTGTCGCGTGACGCCCTCGACGACTCCGGCCTCGTGGTGGCCAAGGTCACCGCGCGGGTCGTCCAGCCCGGCAAGAGGGGCCTGTCCGGGATCAACATCGCCTTCGACAGCGGCGACAAGAGCCCGGCCTGCGACGTGAACACCGACCCGTTCTGCGACGCCGGTGGCTACGACAACTACACGGTCGAGGTCGTGGACCGGATGGGCGCGGACTCCTTCACCCCGGACTCGGGCGTGCTGCTGGCCAAGACCAGGAACAAGGAGGTCACGCCGTTCAAGCCGTTCGAGTGGGTGATCGACGCCAACCCGCAGGACATCGGGATGACCGACTACGTGCTGCCGGACGGCACCCAGGTCCCGATCACCGTCGGCGACTACCGGCAGCTCTCGGACGCGCTGTTCCACGCCGGGACCGGCTCGGGCAGCGAATACGAGTACGTGGACCAGGCCAACCGGCTGCACTTCTACGTCCTCGACGTCCAGCGCGACAAGGCGGGCGTGCTCTCCTACACCGTGGCGATCCGGTCGCTGGACGGCGCCGGGCAGCAGCGGCGCGGGGTCAAGCTCCAGCACGCGAACGGCGCTCCGACCGGCGGCTCTTGGGCCAGGTGCTCCTTCTCGCTGCGCAACAGCGGCAAGGGCGGCGCCAAGCCGGGACAGCACCCCGAGGACGTCACCTCCTACCTGAACTCCGACGTCTACCGCCTGTCGGCGAAGGCGGAGTCGCGCGGCTGGTCGGTGTCGCTGCCGAACGAGCTGGCGACGGCGGAGGCCGGCCGCACCGTCCAGGTGTACGTGGACGCCAAGCGGTCCGGAGGCGACAGGAACGGCAAGATCACGCTAAACGCCACCTCCGAGAGCGACCCGAGCCGCACCGCCACCGCCACCTGCCTCGCACGGACCCGCTGAGCCGCTCCGGCGAATCCGCGAGTCCGACGGCGCGCTCGTCCCCCGGGCATCTGGTTGAATCAAGACAGAGGCCGATCTCTCCCTCGGAGGTTGGGCTGATGCCCGGGGCGTCGAAATGGTCCGGCAGGCGCGGGGGTGGCCGCCGCGGTGTTCCTCTCGCCGCGCCCGCAGCCGCGGGCGTGGCCGCGGCCGCGGCCAGCATCCTGGCCACCTCACTCGACGTGTGGGACCTCCCCACCCAGGTCAAGATCGGCGCGACCATCACGGCCGGGCTGCTGGTGGGCCTGCTCACCTGGGCCACCACCAGACCGGCCGGGCGCGGCGCCGGCCAGCCGGACGGCGAGCCCGGCGCGTCCTGGCGGCCCCCCGACCAGTGGCCGCCGCCGAGCGCCCACTTCACCGGCCGCAAGGAGTCCCTCGCCGAACTGCGCGGCGTGTTCACCGAACGCTTCAGCGGACGGGGCCGGACCCCCAGGGACGACGCCACCGCGTCCCTCGTGGTCTCCGTGTACGGCAGGGCCGGCGTCGGCAAGTCCGCGCTGACCGCCATGTTCGGCCACCACGTCGGCGACTGGTTCCCCGACGGCCGCCTGTACGCCGACCTGCGCGGCGTCGACGCCCCCATCGCCCCAGAAGAGGTGCTCACCGGCTTCCTGCGCGCCCTCGGGGTCCGTCTCACCACCGACCCCGGCGGCCTGGACGAACTGCGCAAACTCTGGCTCACCTGGACCAGGGGCCGCCGCATCCTGATCGGCCTGGACAACGCCCACGACGGCGACCAGGTCAGGCACCTGCTGCCCGCCGAGCCGGGCTGCGCCGTCATCGTCACCTCCCGGCAGCCGCTCTTCCTGCTCAACACATACGACAAGCGCCTTGAGGTGTTCAGCCAGGCCATGGGCGTGGAACTGCTCGCCCGCCTGGCCGGCGACCAGCGGGTAGACGCCGACCCTCCCGCCGCGCAGAAGATCGTCGGCCTGTGCGAGCGCCTGCCGCTGGCCATCAGCATCTGCGGCGGCCGGCTCGCCACCCGGGAGAACTGGTCGCTCGCCGAGCTGGCCGAACGCCTCGACGACGAACGCCGCCGCCTCGACCAGCTAGAACTCGCCCCCAACAAGGGCGTGCGCGCCTCGCTGCGGCTCAGCTACGCCGACTGCACCGACATCCAGAAACGCCTGCTGCGGCTGCTCAGCCAGGTCGCGGCACCCGACGTCCCCGGCTGGGTGGCGGGCGAGCTGCTCGGCATCTCGCCGCTGGAGGGCGCCGACCAGCTTGAGGCGCTGATGGACGCCCAGCTCGCCGAGTGCTCTGGCAAGGACGCCGCCGGGGTGCTGCGCTACCGGCTGCACGAGCTGGTCCGGCTGTTCGCCCATGACATCGCCCTGGCCGAGGAGCAGGAGGAGCACCGCAGGGCGGCCATCGAGCGAGTGCTCTCCGGATACCGGCACCGCGCGCAGAACGCGGCGATGGCCCGCTGGCCGCAGGACTGGTCGCGGGCGGGCAAGCACGCCGACGGGCAGAGCGCGGTCCGCGTCCAGGCGTCGGCGGCCGACTGGCTCAACGCCGAACGGCTCAGCCTGGTCGCCGTGATCGGCCAGGCCAGGAACCTGGCGCTGTGGGAGCCGGCCTGGGCCCTCGGCCGGGCCTTCTGCTCGCTGTGCCACTCGCTGCGCGCCTACTGGACCGACTGGCGGGCGGTGGCCGACGTGCTGTGCGAGGCCGCCGAGCACATGAACGACCCGAGGTCGCTGGGCATCGCGCTGCTCGAACGCTCGGCCGTCACCGGCGGCCTGGGCCTGCGGCGCGAGGCGCTGGCCGACGCCGAGCGCGCCCTGGAGATCTTCACCGGGCTGGGCGAGACCTGGTGGGCGGCCCGCGCCATGCGCGCGGTCGGCATGACGCTGTCCAGCGAGGGCAACATGGACCGCGGCCAGGAGTACCTGACCGAGGCGATCGACGCCTTCCTGGCCGAGGACGACCGCTGGTGGTCGGCCCGCTCCCAGCGCAACCTGGCCGAGCTGCGGCTGCGCCAGCCGCGCCTCGACCAGGCCGCCGAACTGCTCGAACAGGCCCTCGACGTGTTCCAGGCCGACGGCAACCGCTACTCCGAGGCACAGACCCTGCGCGTGTACGGTGAGGTCCTCGCCGCCCAGGCCAGGACCCGCAGAGACGGCGGCGACCCGGCGGGGGCCGAGGGCGCGTTCACCAAGGCCGGGCTGAGCCTGCACCGGGCCGCCGAGATGTTCCGCGCCAGGGGCGAGCTGTGGGAGGAGGCCCGCTGCCTGCGCGCGGCGGGCGAGGTCGGCAACCCCGGGCGTGAGCACGGCCTGCGCGAGCTGGAGCACGTGCGCCGGGCGGCGGAGATGCTCGGCTCGCTCGGCGACTCCTGGGGGGTGGCGCGCACCCTGGTCTCGGCCGGGCGGGCGCACGCCCGGCTGGGCAGGTTCGCCGAGGCCGAGGAGACCCTGCGCGGCGCCCAGCGCGCCTTCGACGAGCTGGGCGACCGCTGGTGGGCCGCGCAGTCGCTCTACTACCTGGGCCGGGTGCGGATCGACGCGAAGCGGCCTGGCGCGGCCGACGAGCCGCTGCGGGAGGCGTACGACATCTTCGAGAGCCTGGGGGACCGGGCTGCTATGGGCAGGGTCCGCGAGCACCTCAACCGGGTTCCCGGCGGTAATCCTCCGGATTCTCGCTGAGGTCGTGGCCCGTGGTGAGCAGGCCCGCGCCGGTCCGCCGCACCTCCTCGACGCTCTGGTGGAACATCTCCCGCACGTGCGCGGCCTGGTCGGACAGTCGCTCGATGCGCGGCCCCGCGCTGCCGTCGCTCACCGTGTCGGCCACCAGGTCCTGATAGTCGGGGGCGCGCTCGGCCAGCACCTCCAGCCGCTGGAAGGCCTGGTACACCTGGTCGGCGCGGTAGACCTGCACCGCGTAGTCCTCCAGCGTCCGCACCCGCTCGGTGAGCGCGGTGAACGCGGCCTGCAGCGCCTCGTCGTACGGCGTGAAGGCCGCGGAGACCTCGTACGGCAGGTCCCGCGGCACGATCCTGCGGTGCTCGGCCGACATCGCCGAGACCCGGGCGAGCCGCCTGGCGATCTGCCACACCTCCTCGGGCAGGGTGACCGCGTTGTCGATGGTGTCGATCAGTCCGGCCGCGTTGACGTGGGAGGACAACACGGAGTCGGCGGCGTCCTGGGCGCGGCGGAGCAGGTCGGCGCAGTCCCGGTCGAGTTCCTCGGGGAGCACGTAATGGTCGGCGTACTGGACGGCCAGCCGTACCCGGCCGCGTTCCTTCCTGCCGCTGGACCGGATGACCGCCCGGCGCGCCACCGCCACCCCGCCGATCACGATGAGCGCCACGAACAGGCCGCGCAGGTTGGTCAGCCCGGCCACCAGCACCAGGAATCCGATGAGGGAGAACAGGGTGAACGGGTCCACGCCGGGGGAGCCCGCCCGCCGTCCGCCGCGACCTCGCGCCAGGGAGGCGGGCTCCGGCTCCGCGCCCTGGGCGGGCCGCCCCCTGGCGGCGCGCAGCTCCATCGGGCCCGCCCGCAGGGTCTCGCGCACCTCGTCGTCCAGCGACGGATCGACCGCCACGCGCGGTGCCCGGTTCTCACGCCACTGCCGATAACCGGCTTCGGGATCCACCGGTCCTCCCGTCCCGCCGTTCTCCTGAGGACCCCCGTACGGCACGCGCCGCCGACGGGCGCCACCTTCTGTCCTAACCGATGACCGCGGATATATGACAGTTGAGAAGGAGCTTAGTGAGAACCTCGATTATTTCCCCGCCAACCCACCTTTTAGGGACCCGGCCGAATTTCACATATAGCCTAATGAAGCTCATAGCGTGCATAGGAGGGGATGGGTGCCGTGACGCGATGGATCGACCTCGAAGGCGCCGTGAACGTACGTGACCTGGGCGGACTGCCCACGGCCGACGGAGGGGCCACCCGTCCGGGCCGGATCTTCCGCTCGGACAACCTGCAGGGCCTCACGCCCGGCGACGTGAACCGGCTGGTCGGCGACCTCAGCCTGCGGCGGGTCGTGGACCTGCGCTCGGTGGCGGAGGTCTCACTGGAGGGGCCGGGGCCGCTCACCCGCGCGGCACGGGTGACGATCCACCACCACACCCTGTTCGCCGAGGCCGGGCTGCACACCGACATCGAGGCCGGGGGCGTGGACATCGACCGCGTCCTGCCCTGGACGGAGGAACGCGACGCGGCCGACCTCGCCGAACTGCAGATCACCGGCTACTACTACTCGTACCTGCGCGACCGTCCCGACTCGGTGGTCGCCGCGCTGCGCGTGCTGGCCGGTCACGGCGGCGCGGCCATCGTGCACTGCGCGGCCGGCAAGGACCGCACCGGAGTCGTCTGCGCGCTGGCCCTGTCCGTCGCCGGGGCCACCCGCGAGGCGATCATCGACGACTACGTGGCCACCGGGGACCGCATCCACCGGATCCTGGCGCGGCTGCGGGCCAGCGATACCTACCGCGCCGACCTCGACCGGCACGCCACCGAGGACTACTACCTGCCCCGCGCCCCCTACATGGAACAGTTCCTCACCACCCTGGACACCCGGTTCGGCGGCCCCCTCGCCTGGCTCAAGGCCAACGGCTGGACCGACGACGACACCCAGGCGCTGCGCACCCGGCTGGTCGACCCCCCGAAGGACGGCCTCAGGGCAGGGTGACCACCTTCCGCCCGGCCGCGGACGCCCGGGCGGCCTCCAGCACCGCCAGCGCCGCGACCGCGTCCGCCGGATCGACCGGGGGAGCGGCGCCCTCCCGCAACGCGGCCACCACCCCTTCGTAGAAGGCGAGGTACGCGCCGGGCTCGGTGGGGACCCTGCGGCTTTCGTCGCCCGCGCGGACCACGCCCCAGCGCTCGGGCGGCTCGTCGCCGAAACCCGTCTCATCCGGGTGCGCACCCGCGCGCAGCCGCTCCTCCTGGACGTCGAGGCCCTGCTTGACGTAGGCGGCGCGCGAGCCGAGCACCCGGAAGCGCGGGCCGAGATGCGGCGCGACCGCGCTCGCCCACAGGTGCGACCGCGCGCCGTTCGCGTGGGTGAGCGCGATGAACATGTCATCGTCGCCCGACACCCCGGGACGGCGCGCGTCGGACTCGGCGTACACGGCCGAGACCGGGCCGAGCAGCGTGAGCGCCTGGTCCACCAGGTGGCTGCCGAGGTCGTAGAGCAGCCCGCCGATCTCCTCGGGACCGCCCGACTCGCGCCAGCCGCCCTTGGGGGCCGGCCGCCACCGCTCGAAGCGCGACTCCAGCCGCCGGATCTCGCCCAGCTCGCCCGAGCGGGCCAGCGCCAGCAGGGTGCGGAAGTCGCCGTCCCAGCGGCGGTTCTGGAAGACGGTGAGCATCAGCCCGCGCTCGGCGGCCAGCCGGAGCAGCGCGGCGGCGTCGCCGGACGTGCCCGCCAGCGGCTTGTCCACCACCACGGGCAGGCCCGCGCGCAGCGCGGCGGTGGCCAGCGGCACGTGGGTGCGGTTCGGCGTGGCCACCACGATCAGGTCGCACAGCTCCCACAGGCGCTCCGCCGCGTCCACCACGCGGGCACCGGGGTGCACGGCGGCGATCCGCCCGGCCCGCCCGGCGTCGCGTGTCACCACGGCGGCGAGGCTCATCCCCGGGGTCGCGGCGATCAGCGGGGCGTGGAAGAACTCGCCCGCCGTGCCGTACCCGATGAGCCCCGCCCGCACGTCCTCAGACCCCATGGCCACCACCATAGAGGATCACCATCCGCCGATCATGCGCGGATCATGGCCGTGACCTCGGGAAATCAGCTCTCCGTCTCGTCTCGCTCGGCCAGGAAGCGCTCGAACTGGGCGGCCAGCTCGTCGCCCGTGGGCATCGGCGTGGTCTCGGCCATCAGGTTCTCCTGGAGCGCGCCCTCGGCGAAGGCGTCGTACTGCTGCTCCAGGCCGGTGATCGCCGTGGACAGCTCGGCGGAGCCCTGGATCTGCTCCTCGATCTCCGCCGTGGTCTTCTCCGCGGCACCGCGCAGGCCGTTGGTCGGGAACACCAGCCCGGTGCCCTTGGTGACGGCCTCCAGCGCCGCCACCGCCGCCTGCGGGTACTCCGCCTGCGCCAGGTAGTGCGGCACGTGGACGGCGTAGCCGAGCATGTCGCGGCCCTCGGCGCCGAGCCGGAACTCCAGCATGGCCGCCACGCTCCCCGGCACCTGGACCCTGCCGAAGGAGCTGTTCTGCCCGCTGATCAGCTCCGGACGCGTCGCGTGCGCGGTGAGGCCGAGCGGCCGGGTGTGCGGGATCGCCATCGGGATGCCGTGCACCGTGACCATCTTGCCCACCCCGAGCCGATCGGCGACCTGCCCCACGGCCTGGATGAACAGCTCCCACTCACGATCCGGCTCCGGCCCGGTCATCAGCAGGAACGGCGTGCCCGTCGTGTCGTGGACGAGGTGGACGGCGAGCTGCGACGTCTCGGCCTCCACCCATCGGTCGGTGTCGAAGGTCATGATCGGACGGCGTGACCGGTAGTCGAGCAGCCGGTCCACGTCGAAGGTCGCCACGACCCGGTGCTCCAGCTCGTCGAGCAGGTGGCCGAACGCGAGCCGGCCGGCTCCGCCGGCGTCCACGAACCCGTCGAAGTGGTACAGCAGCACCGGATCGGTCAGCTCTGGCAGCTCCTCGCCGAGCCGATAGAGATCCGTCGGGTCGAACACGTTCTCCCACCCTTTCGTGAGGTCCTGTTCCCCTCAACCTACGCCGCGCGCCTGTCAATTCCGCCGTGCGCACCTTACCGGTGCACAATGGCGAGCATGGAGCCGGAGGAGCCTGCGGAAGACGTCCAGGAGTTCGCCACCCGGATGTTCGACCTCGCCAGGGCGGGAGACACCGCCGCGCTGGCCGCCTACGTCGACGCCGGAGTGCCGGTCAACCTGACCAACGGCAAGGGCGACACCCTGCTGATGCTGGCCGCCTACCACGGTCACGCCGAGACCGTGCGCGCCCTCGCCGAGCGCGGCGCCGACCCCGGCCGCGCCAACGACCGGGGACAGACGCCGCTCGCCGGCGCGGTGTTCAAGAAGGAACCGGAAGTGGTCAGGGCGCTCCTCGCAGCGGGAGCGGATCCGCACGCGGGCACGCCGTCGGCGGCCGACACGGCACGGATGTTCGGCAACGAGGAGTACCTGAGCTGGTTCAGTCGATGAGCTCGTGGTGGAAACTGCCCACCTCGCCGGGCAGCACCGCGTCGGTGAACCTGCGGGTCTCCAGCGCCCAGTCCAGGTAACCGCGCATCCAGTCCTCGAAGCCGGTCACACAGCGGCGGGTCGCCACGCGCACCTGCTCGCTCGCGCGCAGCGCGTCGAACCGGTCCTCCAGCGCGTCCTTGGCCGCCAGATAGCGCCCGATCCGGATGCGGATGGTGCGCTCGACCTCGTCCACGGCGTCCTGGAGGGTTCCGCCGTTCGCCTTCCAGAGCACGATGACCAGATTGTGGAACTCGCCTTGGAGCAGTTCCCTGCGCAGGCCGATGACGTCGTTGGTGCAGACCACCACGTGCCCGGCCTCGTGCCGCAGCGTCGTGTACTCGGGAGAGTGCCGGATCGCGGCCGGCACCTCGAAGTGCTCGATCAGCTCGATCAGGTCGAAGGACGGGGGCACGTAGGCGATGTCGAGCTTGCGGTGAACGTAGGACTCCGGGTCGGGCACCTTGCCGGAGATGCGGTTGTCCACCTCCCACAGCGCGCCGTCCAGGCACTGCCGCAGATCGGCGGAGAACCTGGCCCACCAGTTGTCACTCGCCCTGATCCGCATCCGCGCCCGCAGGTCGGCCACACCCAGCAACAACGGCCCTGCGGCCGGGCCTGGCGGCTCGCCACGCAGCAACGCCTCGGTCCGCTCGGCGAGCAGCCGGGTGAGATGGAGGTTCCGGCCAACGTCAGCTAATTCGAATTGGTCGTCGAAGACGTGAAACCAACTGTTGAGATCCGCCGCCAGCGCGAGATCGGGCAGCGACGCCTCCGGGTACAACCGTGCGACCAGGCGAGCATAAGATTCGCCGGCGAACCGCACCGCCTCGGTCTCCCCGGTGATGAGACCCAATCGGTTCGCCCATTCGGTCGTGTGTTCGGCCACCTCCGCCTCGAACGGATTGATCCGCGAGGGGAACGGTATCCACAAATCGGGCAACACGACACTATCCACGCAAACCTCCATATAACGTGCGTTGGTGCGAAAGGAGTAAATAGGGCATAAGTCCGTAAAACTGGAAGCGGCCATACCCCTCTCGGGAGTGGATCAATCATGATTCGTCATGCTCTAGCAATCTTCGAACCTTATGTCAGGTACGCCCTATTTACGCCCGCTCGTACTCCTACTGACACTCCATCCCTGCTCCCCAACGGACCCCCGGCACCCCGGCCAAGCCCCAACCGAGCGTAAGCGCGCCCGCTCGCCCCCGCCCCCGCCTTTGTCATGCCCGCCGTCACGGTCGCGGTCGCCGTTCGCAGAGGAACACGCCGCCGCATTGCCCCCAGCCCTCGCGCCCGTCTGGGTTCCGGGCGTCGCCCCACCTTGGCCCCGAGGAATGCGCCGCCATATGCCCCGTCCGCCTTGGCCGTCAGGCTGAGTTCCGGGCCGTCACCCCCACCGCCGAAGGAGCAGGCCACCGCATGCCCATGGGCCCTCTCACATCGGTCCGGGTGCCGGGCCGTCGCCCTCATCCCTTGCGGGGGGAACGCACTGCCCCTGCGCATTTCGCCTGAAGGTCCGGCTTCCTCACCCCCGGCCTGCCGAGGGTCGCGCTGCCGCGCGTCTGATCGCCCTCGCTGCGCTCGGACAGTTCCTTCTCAGGCGTGCGAGCCGTCCTCGCTGCGCTCGGGACCGGAGGGCCGCGCCCCGCAGATCGCGGTGGCTCCCTTCTGTCTCCCCGCCGTCGGCGTCGGGGTAGCGCCATCAGGCGGCCCTGGGGTCCGACTGGTGGCCGCCATCGTGCCCTCGACCCTCATCACTCTTGGAGCTCCCAACACGATGAAGCGAGTCGTCGCCGGCAGATGAGCGCGCAGGCCAGGCTGAGGAATGCTTCGTGGACGTCCGCGCGGATCTCCCAGCGGATCCGCAGGCGACGGAAGACATGGAGCAGCCCGAAGGTCTGCTCGACGACGTAGCGGTGATTGCCGAGGCCGGAGCCGTGTTCGGTGCCGCGGCGGGCGATCACCGGACGGATCTGCGACCCGCGCACCATGCGGCGGTACTTGTCGTGGTCGTAGCCGCGGTCGGCCAGGACGATCCGGGGCGTCGGCGGGGACGCCCGCGCTTGCCGCGGATCTTGGGGATCGCGTGCGGCAGCGGCGGGAGCCGGGTGACGTCGTTGCGGTCGCCGCCGGTCAGGATGACCGCGAGCGGGATGCCGGAGGCGTCGGTGATCAGGTGGTGCTTACTGCCCGGCCGTCACCGGTCGACCGGGGACGGGCCGGTCTGTGCCCCCCTTTCAGGGCCCTGATGTGGGAGGAGTCCACCGCGGCGCGGGAACAGGTCCAGGGTGTCGGTGGCACGCAGGCGATGCCGGTGTGCGGCACGAACGGAATGCCCTGCAATGCCAGGCGGTCATCGAGCCGCCTGCGGCCCGGGTGCCGAAACCGCCGCCGGTGTTCGGGGATCAGCGGCTTGGCTTGGCTGCCCGGCCCCCTCTCGCTCGGCTCCAGCGAGAGATCAAACCACAACAGAGATCATTTCGTTAGGACCTCTTAGCCGTCCGCTCGGTCGTATGATCCGGGTCGGGGCTTTCGCCCGACGTTCTGGTCGCCGGGACGCCGATCGGGACGTTCCGGCAATGCTGTCTCTTCTGTGAAAGAGCATTGGGTAAGGACCATGACCTGCGCGAACGTGTTGGCTCCCGCCACTTTCCCGCTGAGTGAAGGCGGGTTTGTAAAACGCAATGGATAATTCCTGGTCATGAGGGCACGCCCGATGAGAACCATGACTCGGTCATCGGCCGGGATCGGCTTAGGTGACCCCCGTGCTCAACGCTGGTCATTTGATCCCGACTGCCTTATGGCAATTCATCAACGCCGCCCTCGACACTCCGGAGGCGGTGGCCGATCTTCTGCGCGGCCTGCGGCGTGGGCAGCCCCCTGCGGCCTGATCACGGCGGGAGGTCGCGCCAGCGTTCAGCCGACGCCAGGCCGTCCAGGCTGATCCGTTCCAGGAACGCGCCGCCCCTGGCCAGGCGGCGTCCCACAGGCGTGTCGAGCCCGAGCGCCTGTCCCGCCGCCTTCGCGAGCTCTGCCGCCGCGAGTGTCTGCCGGGAGCCGATCACCGTCGAGTGGTACCAGGCGTCGTCGTCGACCACGTAGATGTCGCGCCGCCGCCGGGGATCACGTTCGCGCCTGATCAGCCCCTGCTGGGCCAGGTAGCCCACCGCCATGGAGATCGAGGCGGGACTGACCTTCAGTCCGCGCGACAGCTCGGCCGCGGTGAGCCTGCCTTCCTCGCTCAGCCAGAGGCCGATGAGCACGCGCGCCATCATTTTCGGCAGGCCCATCCCGACCGCCATCTCGACGGCGCTCCCTTCCATCTCGAAGGTCTCGTGGCCCCGGGGTTCGGCCACGGGTGAACCTGCCAGGGTGCCGCGCCGTGCTCGCCGTGCCGTCGCCTGGTGCGCCCGCTCGGGGCGGTAGCCGCCGGGGCCGCCGTTACGGCCGACCTCACGGCTGATCGTCGACGTCGGCCGGTCCAGCCGCCTGGCGATCTCGGCGTAGGAGCGGCCTTCGGCGAGGCCGGTCGCGATGCGCCGGCGGTCCTGCAGGGTCAATCTTCCGGCTGACATGACACCACTATTGCGTTCGGCACCACGCAATGCAATGTTTCGTTGCATTCAGCTTCACCGTCAGCGCATCAATTTGACGGTCTTGACCTGCGAATATATGCATTGGTCGATTGACGGAATTTCTGAAAGCAACGTAGCTTTCAATCATGATGAACGCGTACTATCGCGACGAGCCGGTCGCTCCATCCCCCTTCGTCTCGGTGACAGGGCTGCACAAGTCCTACGGCACCCACCGCGTCCTGGACGGCATCGACCTGTCCATCCCGCAGGGCACCGTCTTCTCGCTGCTCGGCCCCAACGGCGCGGGCAAGACCACCACGGTGCAGATACTGTCCACCCTGATCAAGGCCGACGCCGGCGAGATCCGGGTCGCCGGGCACGACCTGGCCAAGGAACCCGACAAGGTGCGTACCGCGATCGGCGTCACCGGCCAGTTCTCCGCCGTCGACGGATTCCTCACCGGCGAGGAGAACCTGCGCCTCATGGCCGACCTGCTCCACCTCGGCCGCGCCGAAGGCCGCAGCCGTACCCGCGAACTCCTCCAGCGCTTCGACCTGACCGACGCGGGGCGCAAGCCGGCGGTCACCTACTCCGGCGGCATGCGCCGCCGCCTCGACCTCGCCATGACCCTCGTCGGCACCCCCGAGCTGATCTTCCTCGACGAACCGACCACGGGCCTGGACCCGCGCAGCCGCCGCACCATGTGGCAGATCGTCAGGGACCTCGTCCAGCAGGACGGCGTGACCATCTTCCTGACCACCCAATACCTGGAGGAGGCCGACGAACTCGCCGACCGCATCGCTCTGCTCAACGGGGGCCGCCTCGTCGCCGAGGGGACGCCGGGCGAGCTCAAACGACTGGTCCCCGGCGGGCATCTGATCCTGCGCTTCGCCGACCCCGACGGTTACCTGAGGGCGGCTTCCCAGGTGGGGGCCACCTCGCGCGACGAGGAGTCCCTCACGGTGCAGATTCCCGACACCGGCTTCGGGGCGCTGCGCAAGCTCCTGGAATGGCTGGACGCACAGGCCATTGCCGTCGCCGAGCTATCGATGCACACGCCCGACCTGGACGACGTCTTCCTCGCCCTGACCGAGGAGTCCGCCCGATGAGAGCGATCACCGACTCGGCGACGATGCTGCGCCGCCAGATCAGGCACATGTGGCGTTACCCCACCCTGATCCTCACCTACGTGGCTGTCCCGGTGGTGTTCCTGCTGCTGTTCGTCTACGTCCTCGGCGGCATCATGGGCACCGGGATCGGCGGCGACCGCGCCGCCTATGTCGGTTTCGTCACTCCCGGCATCCTGATCATGACGATCGCGAGCGCCGCGCAGGGGACCGCGATCTCGGTGGCCATGGACATGACCGAGGGCATCGTCGCCAGGTTCAAGACCATGGCCATCGCCCGCGTCTCCGTCCTGACCGGGCACGTGCTCGGCGCGCTCGTCCAGAACTTCATCGCGATCACGGCCGTGACACTGACGGCCCTGCTGATCGGCTTCCATCCCGCCGCCTCGGCGCTGGACTGGCTCGGGGTGATCGGCGTGCTGGCGATGTTCACCTTCGCCATCACCTGGCTGTCGGCCGCGCTGGGCATGGTCACCAAGAACGTGGCCACGGCCAGCAACCTGCCGATGCCGCTGATGCTGCTGCCGTTCCTGGGCAGCGGCGTGGTCCCGCCGGAGTCGATGCCGGGCCCGCTGCGCTGGTTCGCCGAACACCAGCCGTTCACGCCGGTCATCGAAACCCTGCGCGCGCTGCTGGCCGGGCAGCCCGCGGGATCCACCTTCGCGGCGGCGGCGCTCTGGAGTGCGGTCATCGCGCTGGCCGGATACCTGTGGGCACGCAGGCTCTACAACCGGTGGGGGTAGGGTGTGGCGCCATTCGCGCGGGGCCGCGGATCCGGTGATGATCTCGAACCGGCCGCCGCCCGCACCGCGGCGATGGCCCCCCAGCCGGGGTTGAGCGCGACCCAGAGGTAGTCGTTGCCCGGGAAGGACGCCGCCCGCGACGTCGGTGGCGTCCGTGGTGGCCACGAGCACCGGCGGCGCTGGCTCGCGCGCAACCGGCCGGAGGAACGCGGGCGGGCGCACCCGCGACCTTTGGTCCGCGAGTCCGGGACTACCGGGACGGCGGGCGACCGGCCCTGGGAGGGTTTCGGAAAGGCGATAGTAGCGCTTCGTGTTTAACGGACAACCGCGTGACACCACACCAATAGCCCGGCTCACCCGATGAAACAGATTCACCGGAGCGGGGTTACCCGATGAGAGCCGGGGTATGGCTTCGGGCGCTTTCCCTTTCCCGGCTCCGTGGCAGGGGTCGACGACATCCCGGTCCACTGATAGCGGCGATCCTGGAGCGACGCAATGCCCGCTGACGTGACCTTTGATATTCCCCTACCCCGTGAACAGCACGAAGGCTGGCAGGCCGCCGGGGAGCGCAATCTCGCCTGGCTCGCGGAGCGCCGGCTGCTCAGCGAGGCGACGCTCGCCCTCTACACCCTCTTCCAATCGGAGCGACTGGTCGGCTACGCCTTTCCCGGTGCCACCGATCGGGGGCTCGACCTGGCCAATCGCATCGTTTCGGTGTGCACGCTGCTGGACGACCAGTTCGACGGCCCCGCCGGTCGTGACCCGGTCGCCGCGCGGGAGATCGCCGAGGGGTTCGCGGTCCTGCTCGAACCGGGCGCCGGGGTCGGCGGGCCGTCGGCGAGCCCGTTGCGGGCGGCCTTCTCGGAGGTGTGGCGGGATTCCTGCGCGGGCAAGTCGCCCGCCTGGCGGGCGCGTGCCGCCGAGAGCTGGCGGCGCTATTTCGCCTCGCTCGTCCATGAGTCGGCGAATCGCCGCCGGGGCGGATATCTGCCGCTGGACTGCTATCTGGAGCAGCGCCTGGTCACGGGGGCCATGCAGCAGTTCACCGATGCCTGTGAGGTCGCCGGGGAGTTCGAGGTGCCGCCGGTCGCCTTCAACATTCCGCATCTGCGGATCATGCGCGGTCTCACCGCCGACTTCGTCAATCTCGCCAATGACCTGGCCTCCCTGGAGAAGGAGATCGCGGCGGGGGAGACCGACAATCTCGTGCTGGTCATCGGCAACGAATGCGAGTGTTCCCTCGACGACGCGATAGCGCGCGCCTATCGATTCGTCGAAGGACGGGTCACCAGGTTCGTGCAATTACGCGCGGAGCTCGCGGACGTCTGCGCGGCGCTGGCGCTGACGTCACGGGAAACGGAGACCGTCGGCCGCTACGCGGCGGCGCTGGCCGCCTGGATCAGCGGATACGAGCGGTGGCAGCGTGAGACCAATCGCTACCGCAGGGCCGGCGACGTCAGTCAGGTCACCGGGGCGGGGTACCGGCTGGAGGATCTCTTCGGGCGCTGACGGCGGCGCAAACACCCGGCAGGGCACGCTTCACACCGAAGGGGAGCGCGTGTCGTCTTCGAGTGCGAACGCGATGGCCTCTTCCAGGTTGAGCCGCGCGCCCTGCAGGAAGCACTCGTCGTAGGCGCTCTCGCCCATGAGCTTCTTGCACTCCTTGACGCACTGTTCGTGCTCCGCGCCGAAGAAGGGCGAGCCCAGCAGCGGCAGCCCGAACAGCGGCCAGTTGGTCTCCGCCGCGCCGAGCAGGTGCGCGGCCCGTTCGGCGTGCCCGGAGTCGGCGGCGATGCTGGCCATGGCCTCCAGGCACATCATCGCGCCGAGCACGTCGTGGAAGTGCTCCTTGATGCGCAGCGCCTCGCGCACGTTGTCCAGCGCGTCGGACGGTCGGTTCAGCGCCCGCTGGGCCAGCGAGGTCGCCCAGTGCGCGTAGGAGCGCAGCCAGAGTTCGCCGCGCTGGTCGCAGGTGTGCCGCAGGTCGCGCAGCAACGCCTCGGCCTCGTTCGGCTCGCCCTGCGCGATGAGCACGAACGCCAGCTCCAGGATCGCGGGCAGCAGGCCGGGGTTCAGCTCCGGCCCTGAGCGGTTGAACTCGATGGCCACGCCGAGCAGCGCGGTGGCCTTCTGCGGGTCGCCCGCGAGCGCGGCGGCGGTGCCCTGCATCTTGGTGGCCAGGATGACCGCGCCGGAGTCGCCCACCTTGACCGCCTCGGAGCTGCACTGCTCGGCCCAGTGCTGCGCGGCCTCGATGTCGCCCTGCGCGCTGCAGACGTAGGACAGCACCCACAGCGCCTTGCAGCGCTCCTTGCTGGCCTCGGGGTTGGCGGACAGGGCCCGCTCCAGGTACAGCCTGCCCTCGCGGGCGAAGCCGCAGGCCACCCACATGAACCACAGCGCGGTGAGCAGTTCCAGGGCGACCTTGTGGTGCCGGGGGTTGGTCAGGCAGTAGTCGAGCGCGGTGCGGACGTTGTCGTGCTCCTGCCGCATCCGGATGAACCAGTAGAGCTGGCGGCGCCCGGACCAGGCGTGCTCGCCGGTCTTGGCCAGCCGCAGATAGTAGTCGCGGTGGCGCTGGCGCATGTCCTCCATCTGGCCGAGCTTCTTCAGCCACTCCTCGCCGTAGTCGCGCAGCGTGTCGATCAGGCGGTAGCGCACGCCCGCGTTCTGGTTGTGGCTCAGCAGTACGGACTTCTCCACCAGGCCGCCGACCAGATCCATGATCTGGTCTTCCGGGAGGCTGACCTCGTCGTGGCAGACGGCCCGCGCCGCGTCGAGCTCGAAGTCGCCGGAGAAGATCGAGAGCCTGGCCCAGAGCAGGCGTTCGGCGGGCTCGCAGATCTCGTGGCTCCAGCCGATGGCGGCGCGCAGCGTCTGGTGCCGGGGCAGGGCCGTACGGCTGGCCCCGGCGAGCAGGCTGAACCGGTCGGCCAGCAGCGCCAGGATCTGCTGCACGGACAGCGCCCGCAGGCGCACCGCCGCCAGTTCGATGGCCAGCGGGATGCCGTCGAGCCTGCGGCACAGTTCGGCGACCGGGCCGATGGTGTGCTCGTCGAGGGTGAAGTCGGGCACCACGGCCCCGGCGCGGGCCGCGAAGAGCTGCACGGACTCGTTGGTGAACAGACTCTCCGCCGGATCGTCGCCGGGCACGACCAGCGGCGGGATCGGCATCACGTGTTCGCCGGGCACCTGGAGCGACTGCCTGCTGGTGGCCAGGATGCGCAGGTTGGGCGCCTGCTTGAGGAGCTGGACCACCAGCCGCGCGCACGCCTCGATCAGATGCTCGCAGGTGTCGATGATCAGCAGCATCTCGCGCTTGCCGACCCACTCGGTCAGCCGGTCGGTCTCGGGCCTGGCCGACTGGTCGGCGATGCCGAGCGCGGCGGAGATGGTGTGCTCGACCATGCCGGAGTCCTGCAGGCGCGAGAGATCGGCGAACCAGACGCCGTCGGCGTACTGGCCGCGGACCTGGTGGGCGAGACGCAGCGCCGTGCGGGACTTGCCGACCCCGCCGATGCCGGTCACCGTCACCAGGCGTGACTCATGAAGGTGGCGCTTGAGGTTGGTCAGCAGCCGGGTCCGCCCGACGAAGCTGGTGAGCTCCGCGGGCAGATTGCCTTCACGCCGCCATCCTGCTGGGGCTGCCATGGCCGCCTCACCGGGGGGTAGCTGACACCTGCTTGCGCATCGTACTCCGGGTCTCCGCGGACGCACGGGCTCGCGCCGGAATGCGGTGACAAGGTTTTTCGCACGGAGCAAATAATCAGGACAAATCATCTCAGCGATCTCTCAGCACCCCTGAGTAGGCTCACCGCATGAGTCGTAGGGGAAGGCGCGGGATCCGCGGGATCATCGCCGCGCTGGTCGTCGTGGTCGTGTGCGCGGCCGCGGCATGGGCGTTCTGGCCGTCGTCACCGTCCGTGACGGCGGTGGACACGGCCATCGACGTCATGGACGGACCGGCGGGCGATCAGCGGGTCACGATCGATGCGACGTTCTTCACCCCGGCGCGCGCGGGCAAGACGCCCGCCGTCCTGCTCGCCCACGGCTTCGGCGGCAGCAAGCGCAGCGTGCGCGACCAGGCCGAGCGCCTGGCGGAGGCCGGATACGCGGTGCTGACCTGGTCCGCGCGAGGGTTCGGCCGCACCACCGGGCAGATCGCGCTGAACTCCCCGGACTACGAGGTCAAGGACACCCGGGCGCTGCTTGACTGGCTGGCCAAGCGCCCCGAGGTGCGGCTCGACGCCGCGGGCGACCCCCGGGTGGGCATCGCGGGCGGCTCGTACGGCGGGTCGATCGCCCTGCTGACCGCCGCCCACGACCCCCGCGTGGACGCCATCGTCCCGCAGATCACCTGGTACGACCTGGCCGCCGCGCTCTTCCCCAACGCCGCCGACGGCAAGGGGCCGGAGGACGGCGTCTTCAAGCGCATGTGGGCCGGAATCTTCTTCGGCAGGTCCGGCGCGCAGGACGTCGTCCGCGAGCCGGGCGCCCCGGCGGCGCGCGCGTTCCCCCCGGCGCCGCTGACCGGGGAGCAGGCCGCCTGCGGGCGCTTCCTGCCGGAGATCTGCGACCTCTACCGGCAGGTCGCGGAGACCGGGAAGGCCACCGCCGAGGCGATCGAGCTGCTGCGGCGCTCCAGCCCGGTGTCCGTGCCCGGCCGGATCAAGATCCCCACGCTGCTGCTCCAGGGGCAGCGCGACTCCCTGTTCCCGCTGGAGCACGCCGACGCCAACGCCAGGGCCGTCGCGGCCACCGGGGCGCCGGTCCAGGTGGCGTGGTTCGACGGCGGCCACGACGGCGGCGACGGCGAGGCGGACTGGGTGCACGAGCGCACCACCGCCTGGTTCGACCACTTCCTGGCGCGCGACGGCGGCTCGGGCATCCCGGGCAGCGGCTTCGAGGTGACCAGGGACGGCGGGCGCGACCCCGGCACCCGGCGCCCCGTCCAACTGCACGCCGCCACCGACCGCTATCCGGGTCTGTCCGGCTCGGCCTCCACCGAACTGCCGCTGTCCGGCCCCGACCAGCGGGTGGCCACCCCGCCCGGCGGGTCGCCCGCCGCCGTCTCCACCGTCCCCGGCTTCGGCGGGGTGCTGGGCGACGTGGCGGCCGGCAACCTGGGCGCGGCCACCGACGTGCCGGGCCAGAGCGCGAGCTTCGAGACCGCTCTCCTGGAGCGCCCGGTCCGTGTCACGGGCAGCCCGTCGGTCACCGTGCGGGTGGCCGACACCGACGCGGCCGGGCGCGAGGTGACGCTGTTCGCCAGGCTCCAGGACGTCACCGGCGGCACCCGCCCGCCGGTCCTGCCCAAGGGGCTGGTCGCGCCGCTGAAGGTCGTCGTCCCCGAGGGCGGGGGCGAGGTCACCGTGCGGCTGCCCGCCATCGACCACCTGTTCGCGGCCGGTCACCGGATCAGGCTCAGCGTCGGCACCACCGACCTGGGCTACGCGATGCCCGCCGCGCCCGCCGTCCACACGATCGGGCTGCCGGCGGACGGCGGCGGCCTCAGGCTGCCCACGGCCGAGCTGAGCGCGCCCGCGGCGGGCCCGGTCTGGTGGACCTGGGCGATGCCGCTCGCCGCGCTGGCCGTGGCGGCGCTGATCCTGCTCACCGGACGGCGCCGCCGCACCGCCGACGGCGACGCGGCTCCCGGCGCCGACGCGCCCCCGCTGGTGATCAGCGGCCTCACCAAGAGCTACCGCGACGGCGAACGGGTCGTGGACGACCTGTCGTTCCGTGTGGAGCGCGGCCAGGTGCTCGGCCTGCTCGGCCCGAACGGGGCGGGCAAGACGACGACCCTGCGCATGCTGATGGGACTGATCAGGCCGGACGCGGGGGAGATCCACATCTTCGGCCGGAAGGTGTCCCCGGGCGCGCCCGTGCTGTCCAGGATCGGCTGTTTCGTCGAGGGACCCGGCTTCCTGCCCCACCTGAGCGGGCGGGCCAACCTGGAGCTGTACTGGCGCGCCACCGGACGGCCCGCCGGTGACGCGAAGATGGACGAGGCCCTGGAGATCGCCGGGCTCGGCGCGGCGCTCGACCGGGCGGTCCGCACCTACTCCCAGGGCATGCGCCAGCGGCTGGCCATCGCCCAGGCCATGCTCGGTCTGCCCGACCTGCTGGTCCTCGACGAGCCCGCGAACGGCCTGGACCCGCCGCAGATCAGGGAGATGCGGCGGGTGCTGATCCGCTACGCCGCGCAGGGCCGCACGGTGATCGTCTCCAGCCACCTGCTGGCCGAGGTCGAGCAGACCTGCGACCACGTGGTGGTCATGCACCGGGGCCGCCTGGTCACCGCGGGGCCCGTCAGCGAGCTGCTGGAGACCGCCCCCCGGTCCAACGGCTCGCCCCGCCGCCTTGAGGACGTCTTCCTGACCCTGATCGGAGACCACGCGTGAACCGCACGAACACCGGAACGGTCACCGCGCCGGGATACTCCCCGGGGCGCACGCTGCCCCTGTCGGTGGAGATCGTCCGGCAGTTCCGGCGCAGGCGCACCATGGTGATGTTCGGCCTGCTGCTCGCCCTGCCGTGGGTGCTGGTGGTGGCGTTCCAGCTCGGTGCCGGGCAGCCGCAGCCCGGTCAGGCCGTCGGCTCGGGGCTGCGGATGTCCGACCTGGCGACGGCGAGCGGGCTGAACTTCGCCGCCTTCGCCCTGTCGGTGTCGGCGAGCTTCCTGCTGGTCGTGGCCGTCGCGCTGTTCTGCGGCGACACGGTGGCGGGCGAGGCCACCTGGTCGTCGCTGCGCTACCTGCTGGCCGCCCCGGTGCCGAGGGACCGCCTGCTGCGGCAGAAGCTGGTCGTCGCGCTCGGCTACGCCGCGGCGGCCGTGATCGCGCTGCCGGTGATGGCGCTGCTCGCCGGGACGCTCGCGTTCGGCTGGGACGACATCCAGGTGCCCGGCACCGGCGAGATCGTGCCCGCCGCCTCGGCCCTGTGGAAGTTCGGCGTGGTGATCGGCTACGTGCTGGTCTGCCAGCTCGTGGTGGCCTCGCTGGCGTTCCTGCTCTCGACGGTCACCGACTCACCGCTCGGCGCGGTGGGCGGCGCGGTCGGGCTGGTGATCGTCTGTAACATCCTGCAGGCCGTGGAGGTGCTCGGCGAGCTCAGGCAGTTGCTGCCGACGTTCTGGAACACGGCGTGGCTGGACGCGCTCGCGCCCGAGCCGGACTGGAGCGGGATGATCCGCGGCGTGGCGGTGTCGGTGAGCTACTCGGTGATCCTGGTCGCCGTGGCCTTCCGCCGCTTCCGCACCAAGGACATCGTGTCCTGAGCGGCCGGAGGACGGCCGGTCGCCGAACCAGGGCGGGTCAGCCCCAGTGCGGCGGGCGTTCCTCGAGCAGCCGGGCCGTGTCGTCGGGGTCGCCGGAGTCGTCGAACAGGGCGCCCCAGCCGATGTCGGTGTCGTCTCTGGTCTGCTCGTCCAGCAGCGGTGGCTCCTCGTCGAAGAGGTCCACCGGACGCAGGTCATCCGGGCCGTGTGTCACGGGCACATCCTATGGCCCCCGGCGGGGGCCCACGCGTGACATCCCAGGGTCATCCCCGATTGCGAAGAACGAGGACGGGCGGGCATCATTCACCGCGTGAAAGCCACTGCCGCGCTCACCGGAGCGCCCGCCCGCCTGCTGGCCTGGGCGAAGCCGTACTGGACGCGCGGAATCCCCGGGCGTGAGACTCCGGCCGACCTGTTCCGGTTGCTCTACGCCGGGTGGCTCGCCGCCTTCGCGCTGAAGATCCTCGGCTCGTCGTGGGACGTCTCGTGGCACTTCAAGTGGCTGCGCGACGACCTGGCCCCGCCGCACCTGATCAACACCGTCGGCACCGTGATCGCGGTGGCCCTCACGATCATCCACGGGTACACCGGTTACGGCGTCGACCGGGCCGCGCTGCGGCTCATCCAGTGGGGCACCGGGGTGTTCCTCATCGCCGTGCCGCTCGACCTGATCAACCACGCCGTCAACGGGCTCGACATCACCGCGTGGAGCCCGTCGCACATGATGCTGTACGTCGGCACCGCGCTGATGATGGCGGGCGTGATCCGAGGCTGGCACCTGGGCGCCGCCCCCGGCCGACGCCGTGACCTCACGCTCGGTGCGTTCTTCCTGTGCTTCTTCGAGAACATGCTCTTCCCGAACCAGCACCACGAGTACGGCGTGCTGGGCATCACCGCCTGGGACAACGGCACCCCCTACGCCGAGCCGATCCTGCTGCGGTTCGCCGCCGACCAGCTCCAGCGGCCGGTCGACCGGGGCATGGTGCTGCAGTTCTCGATGCCGATGCCCGAGTGGCTGTATCCGGTGTACGCGGTGGTGGCGGGGCTGCTGGTGCTGGTGGTGGCGCGCAAGCTGGTCGGCAGGCCGTTCACGGCGACCGCCGTCGCGGGTGGTTACGCGGTCTACCGGTGCCTGATCTGGCCGCTGCTGACCGCGGCCGACTTCCCGCCCTCGGCGGTGCCGTTCTTCCTGGTGGCGGCGGCGTTCTGCGTGGACCTGGCGTTCGTCGTCCGGCCGTTCGCGGTGCGCGCCGTGGTGGGGGCGGTGCTCGCGACCGCCGTGGCGTACGGCGGGCTCGCCGTCCAGGGGGTGGTGCTCGCCGCGCCGCCGCCCGCGATGACCTCGGCGCCGGTCGCCGCCGCGCTGCTCGCCGTGCTGTGGCTGGCGGTGGCGGTGCTGCACCGGCGGGCCGGTCAGCCGATCGCCGCCCGGGTGAGCACCACCGCGACACCGTAGGCCAGGCCCATCACGGTCAGCTCCGCGCCCGCCCAGGCGGCCACCCCGGCGGCGCGTCCGCGCGCCACGTGCGGCAGCAGCACGAACCGGATGCGGGCCGCCAGCGGGAGCAGCAGCGCCAGCAGCGCGGTCTTGGTCACCACCAGCAGGCCGTAGCCGCTGGTGAGGAGCGCCCCCGGCAGTTCCACGCCGGGGGTGAGCGCCATCGTGGAAAGACCCGACACCAAGCCTGACACGCCCACCAGGACCAGGCAGATCGTGGCCAGCCTGGAGAATCTCGGCAGCACGATCGCCAGCAGGCCGGGCCGCGCGGCGAGGTACACCACCGTGATCAGCAGCCCGCCGGTCCAGGCCGCGGCGCCGATCACGTGCAGCTCCATGGAGATCATGATCGGGTCGTGCCACACGGAGTTCACCGCGTGGCCGGTCACCGGGATGGGGAGCAGCCCGAACAGCGCCACCACGACGCGCAGCTCGGCGGGGACGGCCTCGCCGAAGCGCACCGCGAGCAGGCCGACGCCGGCGCAGGTCAGCGCGCACGCCGCGCTGATCACCAGGCCCTGTCCCGCGCCGACCTCGCTCACGTATCCGGCGACGGAGGCGGGGGTGGGAAAGACCCCCGGGGTCAGCTCTGCCGCCTGGAACACCACGGTGACCAGTGCCAGCAGCGCCCACGCCCACGCCATGGACACGGTGGCCGGGCGGACCCGGCGCAGCACCGGCTCGCTCGTCTCCGGGGAGTCGAAGCCGATCAGCTTCGGCAGCAGCGACAGCCCGACCACGGCGAGGGCCGCCACGTCGAGCAGGACTCGCACCACGGGCAGGCCGTAGGCGACCACGGGACCGGGCAGGGGGATTCCGGGGACGGCCTCCTCGGCGGTGAGGATCGTCCCGGCCAGCACGGCCACGACGGCGCCGCCCACCAGGCCGCCCGTCAGCGCGTACGGGACACGGGCCGGGGCCCCCACGGCGGCCGTGGGCCGATCGTCACGCTTGAACACGGATCGCTCGCCCGCTCACTCGTCGGCCGTGACGCGGGTGCGGCGCATCGCCACGATGGTCGCCCCGCCCAGGAACACGATCGCCGCGCCGATCCACAGGACGGCCATGCCCGCGCCGCCGTTCTGGGCGGCCTCGGCCGCCCGGGCGCTGAGGTCCTCGTCCGCCGCAACGGCGGCCGGAGCCGCCGCCGGTTGCGTGGCTGGTTGCGCGGCCGGTTCTGTGGGCGGTTGCGCGGCCGGTTCCGATGCGGGCGCCGCGGAGGCGGGCGCGGCGGTCAGTCTGAAGGTGATCTTCCCGGCGATCGGGTGGCCGTCGGAGGACAGGACCCGGTAGCCGATCACGTAGTCGCCCGGCCGGTCGGCCCCGCCGAGCGTGGCCGTGACCTTGGACCTGCGCACCTCGGGCTCGCCGGTCTCCGGCCGCGTGCCGTCCGGGCCGGTGACCGTGATCCGCGCGAACCCCTGCCGCACGGTCTGGTCGAACTCCAGCACCACGGTCTCGGGGGGCGCGTCGAGCCGCGCGCCGTCCTTCGGGGAACTGCCGATCAGCACGTTGTGCGCGGCCGTCGCGGTGGCGGCCACCGGGGCCGAGCACGCGAGCAGCACGATCAGCCCCGCCAGAATCCGCCTCACCGGAGCCCTCATCCCTTCCAGAGGTCTGCACGACCCCCCCAATGGTGCCATCTCCCGGGGGCCCGGCGTCAGCGGGAGGCCCAGCGCACTACGGCGGACGCGCCGCGGACCGCCAGCGCGGGCGAAAGGCGGGTCGCGAGCCAGGCCAGCCGCGCCGATCCGGGCACCACCACGATCGCCCGGTTCCTGGCCACGCCCCTGACGATGTCGGCGGCGAGATCTTCCACCGGGTAGAGGCGGCGCTGGAAGCGGAGCGCCGCCGCGCGCGCCCGGCCGTTCGCCGAGGTGCGCGGCAGCCCCGGGTTGGGGGCGGTGAGCATCGGGGTGTCGGTGAACCCCGGGCAGACGACGGTGACCTTCACGCCGCGCGCGGCCCCCTCGGCGCGCAGCGCCAGCGACAGGCCGACGACCGCGTGCTTGGTGGCGGTGTAGGGGATCATCATCGGCGCGGGGACCAGCCCGGCCGCGGAGGCGGTGTTGACGATGTGCCCGTGCCCTTGCGCCAGCATGATCGGGTAGGCGGCGCGCACGCCGTGCATCACACCGAGCAGGTTGACCTCGACGGTTCTGGTCCAGTGCTCCAGGGTGTACTCCTCGGCCCGGCCGCCGACGACGATGCCCGCGTTGTTGAAGACCAGGTCGAGCCTGCCGTGCCGGTCGCGCACCGAGGTCATGAGGCCGGCGACCGCCTCCGCGTCGGTGACGTCGAGGTGGGCGGCCGCGGCGAGGGGGCCCAGGTCGCGGGCGGCCCGTGCGACGCCCTCGGCGTTGACGTCGGCGAGGGTCACGTGCGCGCCGCGCCGGACCAGCTCGCGGGCGAAGGCCAGGCCGATACCGGACGCGCCGCCGGTGACGACGGCGGCGCGGGTCACGCGCCGCCTCCCGGACGGGCGGGCGCGGGGCGATGCGGATGGCTTCTGATCATGCCGCAAGTATCCCCGGCGGACCGCCACCAGGGGGCCCAATTGGGCGGCCCATCTAATAACACCTCTAAGACTGTGCGCTAGTCATCAATTTGGCTCAACGGCGCGCCCCTGGTATCAGCCCCGGTTGAGGGTGAATCACTCCGAGTGGTACAGGACCAAACCGCCGCGCGATACGTCACCGGCCGGTCGCGAATGGTAATGGAATCCTGCTGGTCATGGCAGTAGTAGCTTCCCGCCCCCTACTGGGAGCCGCGCTTCTGTTGTTCGTCAGTGCCGCCTGGGGGTCGGCGTTTCCACTGATGAAAGATCTGATCATCCGGATACCCGTGGCCGACCTGCTCACCGAGCGCTACGGCATCGGGGTCCTCGTACTGCTCGCGCTCAGGCCCGCGTGCCTGCGCGGGCTCTCCCGGGCCACCTGGTCCCGGGGGGTCGTCCTCGGTCTGCTCTTCGGGGTGGGCCAGACCGCGCAGGCCGTCGCGCTGCACAGCCTGCCTTCTTCCGTTTCCGGCTTCGCCGTGGGCTGCAACGTGGTCATGACGCCGGTGCTCGGCCTGCTGGTGCTGCGCATGCGGATCTCCCGGCGGGTGTGGGTCGCGGTCGCCCTGTCGGCGGGCGCGATGGCGGTGTTCACCCTGCTGCGGGGGGTCGAGGGCCAGGACGTCTCGTTCCTGGCGCTGTCGGCCACGCTCGGCGCGGCGGCGCTGTACGCCGCGCACACCCTGGTCCTCGGGCGGCTGACCACCGACCGCCCGGCGGACGGCTACGCGATCACGGTGATCCAGCTCGCCACGATCGCGGTCATGACCGGCGCGCTGTCCCTGCCCGGCGGTCTCACCCTGCCCGCGACGGGGACCGACTGGGCGGTCCTCGCCCACCTCGCCGTGGTCTCGTGCGCCCTGGGCTTCCTGGCCAGGACCTACGGCCAGGCCCACGTGCGGGCGGTGCCCGCGGCGGTGCTGCTGTCGTCGCAGCCGCTGTGGGTGGCGCTGCTGTCGGTCCTGGTGTACGGCGAGCCGCTCACCGTCAGCGTCGTCGTGGGGGGCGCCATGGTCGCGCTCGCCATGCTGCTCGTCGTGCTGCCGGGGGTCGTGCCGAAACGGCGTCCCGCCGCCGGGCGGCCCGCGCCGCCGCGTGTCACCGGGGAACCGAGGGAGAACCTGCTGCGCATCCGCTGGCGGGCCTCGGAGGTGCTGCGCGCCCTGCAGGAGGAGGGAGCCCGCGACGAGTGGTCCGCCGACCGCGGGACGGGGGCCGTGCCGTACCGTGCGGCGCCTTCCCGGCCACCGCACTCACCCGGCACGAGAACGGGCGGCCCGCCCCGGACCGGCGTCATGCCCGCGGACATGGGAGATCTCGGGGGCGTAGGACCGCCGGGGGAGCGACACGGGGAGTCGATCGTGGACCAGATGGTGCAGAACGCGATCGAGGTGGTCCGGCTGCGTGCGACGCCGGAGCAGATCGAGCGCTGCGCTCCCCTGCTGGCCGTGGTCTGCGGGGCCGAGCGGGAGCGCCGGGAGGAGCCCGACGACCTGCTGGCCACGCTGGAGACGCTCGATGTGGAACTGCGGGAACTGGATCGGATGATGCCCGCCGACCCGGACGCCAAGTGACCCCCGTCGGCGCGCGCGGCGGAGGGGGGTGCCTCACGCGCGCGCCGACGGGAACCGGGCCACGAACCTGGCCCCGCTCGGGCTGTCCCGCACGGTGAGGGTGCCGCCGTGCTCCTCGGCTATCTCCCTGGCGATCGGTAGGCCGAGGCCCGTTCCACCGGCGTCCCGGTTGCGCGCGGCGGCGAGCCTGGTGAACCGCTGGAACACCACCTCCCGCTGTTCCTCCGGGATTCCCGAGCCATCGTCGAGGACCTCCAAGACCGCGGTGCCGTCCTCGGACTTGACCGTCACCACGATCTCCGAGGCGGCGTGCCGCTCCGCGTTGTCCACCAGGTTGGTCAGCAGCCTGGCCAGCCGGAGCCGGTCGCCGAGCACCTCCACGCCGCCCTGCAGCCTGGGCACCACCCGCACCCGCCGCCGCCGCCGGTCCAGCTCGCCGCGCACCAGTTCGGAGAGGTCCAGCCGGTCTCTCCTGGACGGCGCGCCCGCGTCCAGCCTGGCGAGCATGAGCAGGTCGCTGACCAAGGCCTCCAGTCGTTCCAGGCTGCCGAGCTGGGTCCGCGAGAGCTGGATCCAGTCGGTGTCGCCCGGATGCAGCAGGGCGTCCTCCACCTGCGTGCGCATCGCCGTGATCGGGCTGCGCAGGTCGTGGGAGGCGTCGGAGGCGAACCGCCGCTGCTTCTCCACCAGGGTCTCCAGGCGGTCCAGGGTGCGGTTCACGCTCTCGGCCATGCGGCGGATCTCGTCCTGGTACGGCGGGACCGGCACCCTCCTGCCCAGGTCGGTGGTGCTGATCTCGTCGAGTTCGGCCCGGATGGCGTCCACCGGGGCCAGCGTCTTGCGGACGGTGCGGTAGGTGCCCGCCGTCATCACCCCCGCGAGCAGCAGCGAGGTGCCGGCCAGGGCGCCCAGCAACCGCACGTCGACGTACCACGGGACGTCGTCGTCGGCCGCGTACACCGTCCAGTCGCCGTTCGGGTTGTGGACCCGGTAACCGATCACGATCATGCACTGCCGGGGGAACCCGGGCACGTCGCAGCGCCGCCACTGGCCGCGTAGGTCGTGGTACCTGTGCCCCTGGGGGAGTGCGGCGATCGGCGGCTCCCCGATGACCCGGGGCGTGGCCGAGACGATCCGCCCCTGCGGGTCGATCACCTGTACGGCGGGCGGCTCCGTCGTGGTGAGGGGCTTCGGCACGTCCCCCTCCTGGATGTGGTTCGCCAGGTTGAGCGTCGAGGTGATGAGCCGCTCCTGCTGGTAGCCGAAGGCCATCTGACGCACCCCGAGCAGGACGAGCGCGGAGGCCGCGAGACAGATGAGTCCCATGACGAGACCGGCGCCGACGGCCAGCCGCGTCCTGATGGACCATCTGTGCCTTCTGCTCACCCGAGCCCCCGGTAATCAGGTGATCACGTTAGGGATATGCTGCTCGGAGTCAGGGAGATTCAGCTCTAAGAATGGGTAAAATTCCCATTCCTGGCATACGTCGGCTTTCATCTGGATGGCGGCGTCTCGCCATACCGAACCCCGCCGCGTCGGCATGGGGTATATCTGTGGGCAGACGCGCACCTGATCCACGAGCGCACCTCGCCGAGCCTCTGGAGCCGTGAGCCATGGGTGACCTGGGTGATATGGGCGACAAGGGTGATATCGCCTCCCTGCCGGGCTTCTACCGCATCGCCGAGGCCGATCCCGGTCGCCGGGCCGTGATCGGGCCCGACGGCACGGTCACCGGCTACGGCGAGCTGCGCGCCCTGGTCGACCGGGTGTCCCACGGCCTCCGCGCCATGGGGGCGGGCCCCGGAGACGTGATCGCCGGAGTGCTGCCCAACGGCCTCGACGCCGTGGCGCTGCCGCTGGCCACCGGGCAGACCGGGATGTACTACGTACCGGTCAACTGGCACCTGACCGTCGCCGAGACGGCCTACATCCTGGACGACTGCGACCCGCGGGCGGTGATCACGGCCGGGCCGTACGCGGAGGCCGTACGCCGCGCGGCGGGCGCCACGCCCGTGCTCGACGGCGTCGCCGCGCTCGCCGCCGGCATGCCCGCCCGCCCCCCGGAGAACCGCAGGGCCGGCACGATGATGTGGTACACCTCCGGCACCACCGGCCGCCCCAAGGGCGTGCGCCGCACCCCGCGCGACGCCGAGCCCGAACAGGTGCTCCCGCTGCACCTCTGGTTCCTCGGCGAGGTCCTCGACCTGCGCCCCGGCGACGGCGTGCACCTGGTGACGTCGCCGATGTACCACTCCGCGCCGTGCGCGCACACCGTCTTCGCCCTGCACATGGGGCACACCGTGGTCATCGCGCCGTGGTTCGCCCCCGAGACCGTGCTGGGCCTGATCCAGGAGCACCGGGTCACCAACACGCTGATGGTGCCGACGATGTTCCACCGGATCCTGCGGCTGCCCGAGCGGGTCCGCGCCGGATACGACGTGTCGTCGCTGGCCCAGGTCGTGCACACCGGGGCGGCCTGCCCGGTGCCGGTCAAACAGGCGCTGATGGACTGGTGGGGGCCGGTGGTCTACGAGTACTACGGCTCCACCGAGTCGGCCATCGCCTTCGCCGTCAAGCCGGACGAATGGCTGCTGCGGCCCGGCACCGTGGGCAGGCCCGCGCCCACCTTCGAGGCCAGGATCCTCGACGACCACGGCGCCGAACTGCCGCCGGGGGAACCCGGCCTGATCTACGTCAGGTCCACCGCCAACTCCTTCGAGTACCACAAAGACCCGGATAAGACCGCCGCCAGCATGCGCGGCGACTGGTACACCCCCGGCGACATCGGCTACCTCGACGCCGACGGCTACCTGTTCCTGTGCGACCGGCGCACCGACCTCATCGTGTCCGGCGGGGTCAACATCTACCCCGCCGAGGTCGAGGCCGCGCTGTTCGAGCATCCGGCGGTGGCCGACACCGCCGTGATCGGCGTGCCCGACCCGGAGTGGGGCCACAACGTGGTCGCCCTGGTGCAGCTCGCGCCGGGCGCCGAACCCGGACCCGCCCTGGTCGCCGAACTGCTCGGCCACTGCGCGCGGCGGATCGCCCGCTACAAGCGGCCCAAGACGATCGAGTTCGTGGCCGAGCTACCGCGCACCCCGACCGGCAAGCTGAGCAGGTCGAAGGTCCGCGACGACTACCTCAAACGGACCTCCTAGCGGCCGCCTCTAACGCGGGATCCACTCGGTGGCCGTGGTCACCTCGGCCAGCACCTCGGGCAGCGGCTCGACCCCCAGCCCCGGCCCGCGCGGGACCTCCAGATGCCCGTCCGACAGCTCGAACGGCTCGGTGACGTCGGTGGCGAAGTAGCGGCCGGAGGCCGAGGTGTCGCCCGGCAGCGTGAAGCCCGGCAGCGCGGCCAGCGCCACGTTCGCCGCGCGCCCGATCCCCGTCTCCAGCATGCCGCCGCACCAGACCGCCACCCCGTGCGCGCGGCACAGGTCGTGGATCCGGCGGGACTCCAGATAGCCGCCGACCCGGCCCGGCTTGATGTTGATGATCGAGCAGGACCCGAGCGTGATCGCCGCGGCGGCCTGGGCGGCCGAGGTGATCGACTCGTCCAGGCAGATGGGCGTGGCCAGGCGGCGGGCCAGCGCGGCGTGCTGCACCAGGTCGTCATCGGCCAGCGGCTGCTCGATCAGCAGCAGACCGAACTCGTCGAGCCGGGCCAGGCGCGGGGCGTCGGCCAGGGTGTAGGCGGCGTTGGCGTCCACCTGTAGCAGCACGTCGTCGCCGAAGCGCTCGCGCACCGCGCGCACCGGGGCGAGGTCGCGGCCCGGCTCGATCTTCAGCTTGATCCTTACGTATCCCTCCGCCAGGTAACCCTCGACGGTGTCCAGCAGCCGGGGGATCGAATCCATGATCCCCACCGAGACGCCGCACGGCACGCGGTCGCGCTCCGCCCCGAGGAACCGCCCGAACGACTCCCCCGACGCGCGCAGCGACGCGTCCAGCACGGCGGCCTCCAGCGCCGCCTTGGCCATCTGGTGCCCCTTGACGTGCTCCAGCGCGGCGCCGACCAAGCGGGCGTCCACGTGCTCGGGCAGCGCGGGGATCAGGAACCGGCGCAGCACGTCGGCCGCGCCGTCGGCGTACTCGGGGGAGTACAGCGGCTCGGACATCGCCACGCACTCGCCCCAGCCCTCCGACTCGGGCGTCACCACGCGAACCAGCAGCACGTCGCGGGCCGTCTCGGTGCCGAAGGATGTGCGGAACGGCGAGACCAGCGGCATCGCGATCCGGCGCAGCTCGACTCCGGTGATCTTCACGCTTTCTCCACTACGTAGTAGGTCCGGTGATGGAAGCCGGTCACCCGCGCGCCGCCGTCCATCAGGCCGCCCAGCGTCTCGCGCACGGCCAGCCGCCACTCCCTGGCCAGCAGCGGATCGCGGCGGCGCGTCAGCTCGATGTCGGCGGGCACCGCGACCAGCACCACGTCGGCCCCGGTCAACTGGGCGAGGGGCCGCCCGCCGCGATCTTCCAGGGCGACGGCGGCCTCCAGCGACACCGCCGGGCGGTACGGCACGCCCGAGCAGCACGCGGCCACGCGGGGCGCGTTGAGGTCCCATGAGGCGAGCACCCGGTCCGACTCCTCGCCGGTGTTGATCGCGTCGTCCATCACGCCGTAGAAGTCGCGCAGGTACTCCGTGGGCAGCGCGCCCAGCTTGGTCAGGTTGAAGTGCGCGTTGCGGCGCACCAGCGGGTCGTAGGTCCAGGTGATCGTGTCCAGCCCCCTGGCCAGCGCCCATTCGCGCTGGTGCAGCTTCAGCGCGAACCCGGTGCCGCCGCCCTCGCGGGTGCCGGTCACGTGGGAGTGCAGCGCCCGCCCGGCCGGGGCGGACAGGAAGCCGACGGACGCGCCCACCAGCTCGCCGTCCGCGTAGGCCCCGGCGACGTAGTTGCCGGAGTGCGCCAGCGCCCGCATCAGCTCGACGGTGACCGGCGCGGCGCCCGAGCCGAACCGCCAGATCTCATCGAAAAGCCGATACACCCGCTCGAACTCGTCCAGGTCGTCCAGCTCGCGGACCTCGACCCCGGACGGTCGCGGGCCCTCGCCCCGCTCCGTGCCGGGTGTCTCGCCGGTCATCCGGCCCCTCGTCCGGTCTCGCCGTCGAGCACGGCCCTGACCAGCTCGCGGACCAGGGACGTACGGCGCGGCATCTCCGCCAGGACGACGTGCTCGTGGTCGGCGTGCGCGCCGCCGCCCACCGCGCCCAGGCCGTCGAGGGTCGGGCAGCCGATCCCCGCCGTGAAGTTGCCGTCGGACCCGCCGCCCACGGCGATGCCGGTGAGCGGCCCGATGCCGAGGTCGCCGGCGATCCCCTCGGCCAGCTCGAACAGCGCCCGTGAGGAGGCCGGTTCCAGCGGCGGGCGGTTCGGGCCGCCGATCAGCTCCAGCCGCGCCTCGGCCAGCGTGGGTGTCAGGCCGCGCATCAGCGCGTCCACCCGCTCCTGGGCGGCCTGGTCGGGCACCCGGACGTCGACCCTGATCCGCGCGGTGGCGGGCACGGTGTTCGGGCTGGTGCCCGCCGACAGGAGGGTCGGGGTCACGGTGGTCGCGCCCTCGGCCATGGCGGCGATCGCGATCACCTGGTGGGCCAGCTCGACGCCCGCGTTGACGCCCTGCTCGGGCTCCAGGCCCGCGTGCGCGGCCCGGCCGCGCACCACCAGCTCATAGCGCGAGACCCCCTTGCGGGCGGTCTTCAGCGCGCCGCCGTCGGCGCTGGCCTCCAGGACGAACGTGGCGGCGAGGCCGCGCGCGCAGTCCTCGATGAGCGTGCGGGAGGTCGTCGAGCCCAGTTCCTCGTCGCCGGTGACGAGGAGGGTCACGCCGTCCAGGGACGGCAGCGCCGCCAGCGCGTGGAACGCCTGGACCAGCCCCGACTTCATGTCGAAGACCCCGGGGCCGCGCGCGATGCCGTCGGTGACCGACCATGGATGGGTGGACAGCGTGCCCATCGGCCAGACCGTGTCGTGGTGGCCGAGCACCAGGACGCGCGGCGCGCCGAAGCTCCAGCGCAGGTGGGTCACGCCGTCGATGAGGATCGACTCGGGCGGCTCGCCGAGGATCCGGCGGCCCATGGCGGCGACCGTCGCGGCGCTGCGCGCGACCGCGGCCAGGTCGGCGGAGTAGGACTCGCAGAGCACCAGCTCCGCGAGGTCCGCCAGCATGTCCGGCGGGACGCCGGGCGGCTCCTCGGGCGGCATCGCGTTCAGCCCCTCCTCAGGTCCTTGGCATGTCCGGGGACGACGTTACCCGTGGGAATGCCCGCGGCGTAATGGCGGCGAGTCCGGGTGGAATATTTTTCAAAAAAGTAAGAATGCAAATGGAATGGGATATCGCACCCCGATCCTGAATGCGCGTTGCCCCGCCGCTCGCCGCCGATCCGATCGGCCTTCTCAAAAACCGTGAACGACGCGATTCCAGCGGCTCGCCACCGAATCTCCGTGCACTGTCCGCCGAACCCCGCGCCGATGATCGCGACAGTGGGCATGCCCGCCCTCCCGTGTCAGGATGCGCTTACAGTATGAGCGCCGGGTAAGGTGCGCAACGTGCCAGGAGCAACGCTTGCCGCCGTGGTCGCGGAGATCGAGTCGATGTACGAGCCCGCCTGGGCCGAGTCGTGGGACGCGGTGGGCCTGGTCTGCGGTGATCCGGCCGCGAAGGTCCACCGGGTGCTGTTCGCCGTCGATCCGGTCGCGGTCGTCGTCGAGGAGGCACTGACCTGGAACGCCGACCTGATCGTCGCCCACCACCCGCTCTACCTGCGCGGCACCACCAGCGTCGCCGCGACCAGCGCCAAGGGCCGGGTCGTGCACACCCTGATCAGGAACGGCATCGCGCTGCACACCGCGCACACCAACGCCGACGCCGCCGACCCCGGCGTCTCCGACGCCCTGGCCAGGGCCGTCGGCCTGACCGGCGACCTCGTGCCGCTGCTGCCCACCCCCGGCGACCCCACGCGCGGCCTCGGCCGGATCGGCTGCCTGCCCGCCCCCATGACGCTGGCCGCGTTCGCCGCCCACGCCGCCAACGGCCTGCCGCGCACCGCCTGGGGCCTGCGCGTGGCGGGCGACCCCGAACGCGTCCTGCACAAGGTCGCGGTCAGCGGAGGCGCCGGCGACTCCCTGCTGAGCACCGCCAGGGCCGCGGGCGTGGACGCCTTCCTCACCGCCGACCTGCGCCACCACCCCGCGAGCGAGTTCGTCGAGGACGGCGGGCCCGCACTGCTCGACGCCGCGCACTGGGCGACCGAATGGCCGTGGCTGGCCGACGCCGCCGCCCGTCTGGCGTCCCGCCTCGCCGCGCGGGGGATTACTGTTGAGACGCGCGTCTCCCCGACGGTCACAGACGCCTGGACCACAACAGCACAGTGCGAGGATACGAAGTGAAAGCAGCCCCGGAAGCCCAGAAGCGACTGCTCCAGCTCGCGGAGCTCGACTCCATCCTCGACCGGCTGGCCCACCGCCGCCGCACGCTGCCCGAGCTGGCAGAGATCGACGAGGCGGCGGCACGTCAGGCCCGCCTGTCCACACAGGTGATCAGCGCCGAGACGGAGTCCGGCGACCTCGCCCGCGACCAGGCGAAGGCCGAGCGTGACGTCGACGCCGTGCGCAGCCGCGCCGAGCGCGACCAGAAGCGCCTCGACTCCGGCCAGGTCGGATCCCCCAAGGAACTGGCCGGCCTGCAGTCCGAGATCACCTCCCTGCGGCGCAGGCAAGGCGACCTCGAAGAGGTCGTGCTGGAGATCATGGAACGCCGCGAGTCGGCCGACGCCCGCGTCGCCACCCTGACCGCCGAGCGCGACGAGGCCGCCACGGTCCGCGCCGCCGGTGAGGAACGCCGCGACACCGCGTTCGCCGAGATCGACAAGGAGCGTGCCGAGACGGATGGCAAGCGCTCCGGCATCGCCACAGACATCCCCGCCGACCTGCTCGCCCTCTACGAGAAGCTGCGCGGCCAGTACGGCGTCGGCGCGGCGATGCTGCGCGGCGGGCGGTGCCAGGGGTGCAAGGTCTCCCTGTCCATCGCCGACCTCAACCAGATCAGGGCCGCCGCCCCCGACGAGGTCGTCCGCTGCGAGGAGTGCCGCCGCATCCTCGTCCGCACCCCCGAGTCCGGTCTGTGAGCCCTGCCGCCTCCGCCACGGAGTTCGTGGTCGAAGCCGACGGCGGATCCCGGGGCAACCCGGGCCCCGCCGGCTACGGATCCGTGGTCAAGGACCCCGGCGGCGCGGTCCTGGCCGAGAACGCCGAGGCCATCGGGGTCGCCACCAACAACATCGCCGAATACCGAGGTCTCATCTCCGGCCTCGCCGCCGTGCTGTCGCTCGGCGGCGAGGGCTCGGCGGTCGAGGTCCGGATGGACTCCAAGCTGGTCGTCGAGCAGATGTCCGGGCGCTGGAAGATCAAGAACGAGGGGCTGCGGCCGCTCGCCGTCGAGGCCGCCGCGCTCGCCCGGCGCCTGCGCGTCACCTGGACCTGGATCCCCCGTGAGCGCAACGGCCACGCCGACCGCCTGGCCAACGAGGCCATGGACGCCGCGGCCAAGGGCCTGGCCTGGAGCGCCAGTGCCCGGCCCGCCGACGAGGAGTCCGAGGTCGCCTCCCTGCTCGCCGAGGAGGAGACCGACCCGCTGTCCCGTAAGGGCACCGGCTGGCGCGGCCCGACCACGGCGGCCACCACCCTGCTGCTCCTGCGGCACGGCGAGACCCCGCTCTCGGTAGAGCGCCGCTTCTCCGGCAAGGGCGACGTCGGGCTCACCCCGAACGGCGTGGCCCAGGCAGAGGCGGCGGCGGCGCGGCTGGCCCGCAAGCCGTACGAGATCGAGGTGATCGTGTCCTCGCCGCTGGCCCGTGCCCGGGCCACCGCCGAACTGGTCGCGGCCCGCTCGGGCCTGCCCATCATCATCGAGGACGGCCTGCGCGAGACCGACTTCGGCGACTGGGAGGGCAGCACCTTCACCGAGATCAGGCGCGGCTGGCCAGACGCCTTCGAGGCCTGGCTCGCCGACCCCGAGGCCGCCCCGCCCGGCGGCGAGAGCTTCGAGGCCGTGGCCGAGAGGGTTCAGGACACCCTGGAACGCCTGCTGGCCGACCACGCGGGCAAGACCGTGCTCGCGGTGTCGCACGTCACGCCGATCAAGACCCTGCTCCGCCTCGCCCTCGCGGCGCCCCCGGCGGCCCTCTACCGCATGCACCTCGACCTGGCCTGCCTGTCCATGATCGAGTACTACGCCGACGGGCCCGCCGTGGTGAAGTCCTTCAACGACACCGCCCACCTGCGCTGATTCCCCCGCCCAAGAAGCGGTCGTGCCGGACTCCGGGGCTGCCGGCACGACCGCCGCTCGTGCCACCGCCCTCCCGGCCGGTGACCTGTCCCATTCGACCGGTCCGCGCTTGTTGATCGGTTGGAACGCGCTTGAGAAACGCTAAGCTGAAAGGACGGCGGACGAGCCGGCCGGGCGGTCGCGTCGGGTCCCGTAAGGGGCCCGCCGAGGAAGGTCCGGGCTCCACAGGGCAGGGTGGTCGGTAACACCGACCCGGGGCGACCCGCGGGACAGTGCCACAGAGAGCAGACCGCCTCCCGGCCCGCCGGGAGGTAAGGGTGAAAGGGTGGTGTAAGAGACCACCAGCGCCCACGGCGACGTGGGCGGCTAGGTAAACCCCACCCGGAGCAAGGTCAAGAAGGGGCGGCCCGAAAGGACCACCCCGCGCGCGACGTTCGAGGGCTGCCCGCCCGATGCCGCGCGGGTAGACCGCTTGAGGCCGTCGGCAACGACGGCCCTAGATGGATGGCCGCCGCCCGCCCTACGGGGCAGGCACAAAACCCGGCCTACAGGCCGACTCGTCCGCCTTCCCCACATTCCCCTGCACGGACAGGCCCCAGTGGGCCTCCTGCCCCCGCCCGTCCCGCCGCTGTTCCGCCGTCCACCCCGGCCGGGCGCTTGGACCCGCCGCACGCCCAATCCAGCCCGGAGAGGGCAACGAGAACGGGCACATCCGAGTCGGTCGGCGGTTCTGATCACGGTACGTTGTAAACGGTTCCGGAGGCACTGGAGTGGCGGCAGTCGGTTCACGTGCCGGTGGCGCCGGGGGAGGGCGAGGCGCGCCTCTGATGGGACGCCCCTGGGGCCGAGGGGGTGTCGGCGCCTCGCCGACGATCCCCGAATCTCCATCTGGCCACGAGAAAGCCTGATCGTGCGGTGCCCCGGAGGACTGAATTCCTCTGGCGGGCTCAGGCGGCGGGTGGGGGAGGCGGGGTGAGGGCTTCGATGCCGGCGATGATTCGGGTCAGGCCGAAGGTGAAGTCGGTGTCGTTGGTGCGGTCGGGGGGTTCTTGGTAGAGGCCGGAGGCGAGGACTTCGGCTACGAGGGTGAGGCCGCGGTCGGCCAGGAGTTCGCCGAGGGCGGGGATGGCGGAGTGGTCTTCGTCTAGGGGGCCACGGTGATGGGCCCGTCGGGTCCAGGAAGAGCACCCTGCTGCACTGCGCGGCGGGCCTCGACACGCCGACCTCTGGCAGCGTGACGCCGGCGGACCAGCCGCTCGGCGAGCCGACCGAGGATCAGCTCACCGTCCTGCGGCGCGAGCGGGCGGCCTTCGTCTTCCAGTCCTACAACCTGATGCCGTCCCTGGACGTGCTCCAGAACGTCAACCTGCCGCACCTGCTCGCCGGGCGCCGGGCCGACCCGCTGGCGGCCATGTGGGCCATCGAACGCGTGGGCCTGGCCGACCGCGTCCACCACCTGCCCGCCGAGCCGGCCCGGCCCGCTGTCGGTCCTCCTCGGGCTGACGGACGACGACCCAGGGGCGGCCGGGGTCAGTCGCCCGAGGGGTCCGCGGGCGCGGGGACGAAGTGCCGGGTGCTGAAGGCGATGGCGGCGGCGAGGGCGTCGTCGTCGGTGGACCAGGCGGCCTGGACGGCGGGCCCCCAGGCGTGGCAGGCGCGGATGGAGAAGTCCCGCCCCTCGGGGGTGCCGCCCCAGGTCGCCGGGTCGAACTCGTCTCCCCGCAGGTGCATGTCGAGGCCGAGCAGGGTGAGGTCCCAGCCGCAGCCCATGCTGATCGTGTGGCCGGGACCATGCGCGCGGACCAGCGCGTCGACGATCTCGGCCGACGAGGTGTGCTCCAGCTCCAGCACGGTCCCGCCGTCGGCGCCGGGCGTCAGGCGGACCTCCAGCTCGGTGTGCATGCCCTCGCCGAAGATCCAGGTCACCGCGATCAGGCTGGGCTTCTCACAGCGCAGGATGTCGCCGCCCGCGTTGCCCTTGAGCTGGTAGGTGCCGCCGAGCCGGAGGTCGCCCTCGACGGGGGCCAGCCAGCGGCCGATCCGGTCGGCCTCGGTGCAGGCGCTCCACACGTCTTCGATCGGGGCGTCGTAGGTGCGGCGCAGCAGCAGTGAACGCCCAGCGCCGGTGCTCGTCGCGAGGTCGCCGATCTCCCGGTGGGTGGCGTTGACCTGCTGAACGATGTCGGTCATGTGTCTTCCTCGTGTTCCGGTTGCGTTGCCCGCTGCGGTCCTTCCGCGCGGTGCGCATGCCTGCCGTGTGCCAGTTCGGCGCCCAGGGCGTCGAGCCGCGCGTTCCAGTAGCGGCGGAAGCGCGCCAGCCACAGGTCGATCTCCCGCAGCGGGGCGGACTCGACGGCGTACAGACGCCGGTTGCCGACCGGGCGGACGCTCGCGAATCCGGACTCCCGCAGCACCCGCAGGTGCCGCGACACCGCGGGCTGGGAGATCCCGAACTCCGCCCGGATGACTCCGCCCATCGCCCCGGCGTGCCGTTCGCCGTCGGCGAGAAGCTCCAGTATGCGGCGCCTGACCGGGTCGCCGAGCACCTCGAAGGCCTGCATGGCATCGAGAATGTCAGTCCAGCCTTATATAAGTCAAGCATTAATTTAAGCGGTGGACCACGGGGCCGGGGAGGGCTAGCTTGTCCTGTTGTGGGACTGGAGGCGGCGATCACCCTCGGCGTGACGGTGCTGCTGGCGGTCGCCGGCCTCATCGTGACCTACGTGACGAACCTGCGGCTGGCACGGCGCAAGGACCGGCTCGACCGGGTGAGCCGGCAGCTCGCCGAGTTCTACGGGCCGCTGTTCGCGCTGATGGAGGCGAGCGACCGGCTGTGGGGCGAGATGTGGCCGCGCCAGAGCTTCGCGCCCGGCACGCCCCGGCCGACGCCGTCACAGATGGCGACGTGGCGGCGGTGGATGACGCACGTCTACATGCCGCTGAACCGCCGGATGGCGGAGATCGTCATCACCCGGGCCGACCTGCTGGTGGAGGACCACCTGCCCAAGTGCCTGGAGGACCTGTGCGCGCACGTGATCGGCTACGAGGCCGTCCTCGCGCACTGGCAGGAGGACGGCTTCGACTCCGCCGACTGGAAGGACCACATCTCGCTGATCGACTTCCCCCGGAACGGCCTGTGGCCCTACGTGCAGCACTCCTTCACCACCCTGAAGCGGGAGCAGGCCCGGCTGCTGGCGCAGGTGCAGCGGACTTGATCCCGCCCCCGGCGGTCACCGGTCCCATCTGGGGGTGAGCACCGCGATGTGCGGGTGCGACCCCGACACGCTGACGTGCTGCACGTGCGCGGGCACCAGACCGTGGCCGATGGCGACGGCAGGCCCGGCGGCGCCTGGTTCGCCTCGTGTCGCGGACGGGTGGTCAGTTTCGGGTGAAGAAGTACATGGACGGCAGGCCACCAGGAATCGCCGCCGGGCCAGGCGGCCCCGATCGCGTCAGGGTCTGCGCGCGACGCCCCCGACGAAGTCGTGGTAGGTGATCGACTGCCGGGTGTCGTCGCTTGGCGCGGGACGCCACTCGGACAGCGGCACCAGCCCGGGGGACAGCAGCTCCCAGTCGCCGAAGTAGGCCAGGATCTCCTCCCGGCTGCGCCAGCGCCCGGTGCCCAGCCGCTGGTTGAACACCCGCTCGGCGGCCCTGGCGTGCTCGGCCACCTCTGGATGCGCCGCCCCCGGATTGCAGAAGTGCGAGAGGGCGAAGTGGCTGCCGGACGGCAGGGCGTCGCGCAGGCCGGCGGCGATCACCTCGGGCCGCTCGTGGTCGTTGAGGTGGTGCAGGATGCCGAAGAGGAGCATCCCGACCGGCTTGGACAGATCGACGAGCCCGGTCGCCTGGCTGTCGTGGAGCAGCGTCTCCGGCTCGCGCAGGTCGCAGTCCACGACCGCGGTGCCCAGGGTCTTGGCCAGCAGCGCCCGGCCGTGCGCCAGCACGGTGGGGTCATTGTCGATGTAGATCACCCGCGCCTCGGGGAGCACCGACTGGGCGATCTCGTGCACGTTGCCCCGGGTGGGTAAGCCCGAGCCGATGTCGATGAACTGGGTGATGCCCGCGTTCACCGCGAGGTGGCGCACCACCCGGCCGAGGAACTGCCGGTTGGCGCGGGCCGCCTCGGGGGCGTCGGGCGCGAGCTGCAACAGCATGCTCGCCACCCGCTGGTCGACCGCATAGTTGTCCTTGCCGCCGAGCAGGTAGTCGTAGACCCTGGCCACGCTCGGCTTGGTGTGGTCGATCCCCTCCACCACCCGCTGCCGCTTGGCGCGGTTCTCGCTCGGTTCGTGGAGGTCGTCTGACATGTGGTGCACCCGTTTTCCCTCGCGCGCGTCCGGCGGGGCCGTGCCGGATCATGGCACAGCGTAACGTGATCATGGCGCTAACGGGGACGTCGGCGGACCAGAATCACGATCAATCCCGCCAGCGCCAGCAGGGCCAGCGGGACTCCGGCCCACACCACCGGCCCGGCATCGGACAGAGCCCCCCAAGCGCCCCCATTCGCCGGCGAGGGTGCGGGCCGCGTCGGCGGCTCGGTCGCCGGAGCGGAAGGCCGCGGATCGGAGGACGGCGGGACGGCGGGCGCGGTCTCGTAGGCGGGACCCGGCTCGGGCTCGCCGGTCACCGAGACGTCGAGCCCGATCTCGACCGGGGGATAGGCGACCTCGCCGCGCAGGGTGGGGCGGCTGCCGTACTTGACCGCGATGTAGTACCACCCGGCGACGGCCTGGCCCCTGGTGGCGGTCAGCTCGCGGTTGAGGTAGCGGACCGGCCGGGTGGCCATCGCGTCGCCGCCGGGGGGCAGCGTGGCGGTCCGGCCGTCGTACCAGACGGTGCCGGACTCGGCGAGCTGGGCGCGGGCGGGGCCGTACAGGTAGGTCTTGGTCAGGACGCGCGCGCCGAACTCCGCCGACTCGGGCAGCCGCACCCGGTAGGCCAGGCCCTGGCCCCAGTCCAGCCGCACCCGGTAGAACACGTACTCGCCGGGGTGCACGGTGTCGGCGTAGCGGCCGGGACCGGACAGGGTGCCCGCGGTGGCGAACGACCCGCCGCCGGTGACGTCCGTGGCGGCGTCGCCCGAGGGTTCGGCGAAGGCGACCTCGTCCGTCCCCCTCGCGGGGCCGGGGTCGCCCGGGACGGGGGCCTCCAGGCGGACGCCCAGCTCCAGCCATGCCGGGTCGCCGGTGGCGGGCCTGGTCTCACGCTCCACCATGACCACGAACCGGCCGGGACGGTCGCAGGGCCGACGGGCGTCCGCGCCATCGGCGGTGGTCCAGCTACGGACCAGCGGGACGACCGGATCGCCCGCGCTGCTGTGGCCCGTGTCGCGCCAGGCGCAGCGCGTGCCGTCCGGCGTGTAACGGGAGATCATGACCGACTCCCTGGCGGAGGACGCCGCCGGGAACACCCCGGTCGCGCCGAACCAGGCGGTGTTCCCGGGCGGCACGTCGATCGTGTAGTACTTCGCCTCGCCGGTGTCGATCTGGTCGAGGTGGTCGCCCGGCCGCAGCAGCGGGGCCCCCTCGGGGGAGTCCGCGCCGCGCGCCGGTGTGCCGGTCGGCTCGTAGTTGCGCAGCGCGATGCCGGTCACCCGGTCGAGAGCGGGGGCGAGGTCGCGGGCGTCGGCCGCGTCGGTGTATGAGCCGCCGGTCTGCTGGGCGACGCACGCGAGCTGCTTCTTGGTCTTGGCGTCCACGTCGAAGCCGATCGTGTGGACGCGCAGGTCGGCGCCGTTCTCGGCCAGCTCGGCGGCCACCTCGCAGGGGTCGGGCGGCGCGCAGGTGTCCTCGCCGTCGGAGACCAGCACGATGGAGCGCGGGCCCTCGGACGGCAGCGCCCCGGCCGCCGCGCGCAGCGCGCGGCCGATCGGCGTATATCCGCGCGGCCCGATGTCGTCGGCCGTGGCGACCAGCTCGGCGGCGGGCGTGCCGACCTCGTGCAGGACCTTCACGTCGCGGCACCCGGCGGGCTTGTCGGCGTCGGAGTTGCCGGTGCCCGTGCCGTAGACGGTCAGGCCGAGCCGCGCGTCGGCGGGCAGGCCCTCCACCACCGAGCGCACGGCGCGCCGGGCCGCGGCCATCTTGGTCTCGCCGTCCGCCGCCGGCTGGGCCATCGAGCCGGAGGCGTCCAGGACGAGCATGACCGGGGCCGGCTCATCCCGTGCCGCCGCGACGGCGTCGCGCGGGGCGTCGGCCGCGACGGCGACGCCGGTCGTGCCGAGCATGGTCACTAACGCCGCCGCCAGGCGGTGGATCGCGAGTCGCATCGCCGGTCCCCTCGTCTCCCAAGTAAGTAAAGCGAGACGCGTCGCACCCGGCCAGCGGGACGACCGATCGGGTCGGTCAGGGCTTGTGGCCCACCCCGCCGACCAGCACCCACGGCGACGGCGACAGAGCGGGCGGGACGGGGTCGTCGGGCCGCCACCGATCCACCTCGACCAGACCGGGGTCCACCAGCTCGAACCCGTCGAAGAAGCGCTCCACGGCCGGCCTGGCGCGCGGGCTGAGCGGGGTACCGGCGTTCTGGAAGCCACGCCGCGCGGCGTTCATCACCAGCGCGGGAGACTCATCGACGGTGTGCGAGATCACCAGATAGCTGCCGGGGGCCAGGACGCCGCACAGATGCGCCAGGATGCCCAGGGGATCCTCGCGGTCGGAGATGAAGTGCAGCACGGCCACCAGCAGCAGGCACACCGGCCGCTCGAAGTCGATCAGCCGCTGGGTCTCCGGGTGGTCCAGGATGTCGCCGGGGTCGCGCAGATCCTCCTGGATCACGGTGACCTGCGGGCTGGTGGCCAGCAGCGCCTGCCCGTGGACCACGACCACGGGATCTCGGTCCACGTAGACCACCCGTGACTCCGGCGCCGCGCGCATCGCCACCTGGTGCACGTTGTCGCGCGTGGGCAGCCCGGCGCCGATGTCCAGGAACTGCCGCACCCCGCCCTCGGTGGCCGCGTGGCGCACGGCCCGCCGCAGGAACGCGCGGTTGGCCAGCGCGGTGCGGGGGGCGGACGGGTTCACCTCGACCATGCGTTGCGCGGCGGCGCGGTCGGCGGCGTAGTTGTCCTTGCCGCCGAGCAGGTAGTCGTATATACGCGCGGTATTGGGAAACGTGGTGTCGACCCTCGGTAAGGGGTTGGTGGCCACTGCGGGCTCCCTGCGCACCAGTAAGCGGATTCCGGAGAGGTCGATCTTAGAGGGAAATCGCTCCCTTGTCCCCCGCGCTGGGCTCGCCCCGGTGTTCGGGGGACGAGAACCGAGGCGAGCGCTCACGACGATAGGACACGACCGGGCACGGCTCCGCGGCGTTGTGCACACAAGCGCCGCCCGCCGTCAGGTGTCGCCCGGCATCCTCCGATCGGCCACGACCGCCGTCCGTCCCGGCCCGCCCGCCGAGGCGATGCCGGTGATCAGGTGGTGGTCGGGGGAGAGCGAGCAGGCGGGGTCGGTGCGGGCGGCGTCCCCCGTGATCGCGTACGCCTGGCAGCGGCACCCCCCGAAGTCCTCCTCCCGGCGCGGGCAGCCCGCGCACGGCCCGCCCATCCACGCCGTGCCCCGGTAGGCGTTGAACGCCGCGGACTCCTCCCAGATCCAGCGCAGCGGATGCTCCCTGACGTCAGGGAAGTCCAGCCCGGGCAGCACGTAGGCACCGGGGCAGGGCAGGACCCGCCCGTCGGGCGCGATGGTCAGCGAGATCGCGCCCCAGCCGCCCATGCACGGCTTGGCGACGCCGTCGAAGTAGTCGGGGACCACCCAGACCAGTTCCACCCGCCCGGACAGCCGCTCGCGCCGCTCCCGGACGATCTCCTCCGCCCGGCTCACCTGCTCGCGGCCGGGCATCAGGTCGTCGCGGTTGCGCATGGCCCACCCGTAGAACTGGGTGTTGGCCAGCTCGATCCGCTCGGCGCCCCAGCGGACCCCCAGGTCGATGATCTCGCCCACCGCACCGAGGTTGTGGCGGTGCAGCACCACGTTCAGGCCGAGCGGCAGGCCGGCCTCGCGCACCAGCGCCGCCGCCCGCTCCTTGGCGGCGAACCACCGGCCGCCCGCGATGCGGTCCGAGGCGTCGGGCGTGGCGTCCTGCACCGAGAGCTGGACGCTGTGCAGCCCGGCGGCGACCAGATCGGCCATGCGCGCGGGCCGCAGTCCGGCGCCGCTGGTGACGAGCTGCGTGTAGATCCCGGACCGGGCCGCCGCCGCCACGATCGCGGCCAGGTCGGGCCGCAACAGCGGCTCGCCGCCAGACAGGTGGGCGTGCACCACGCCGAGCGCCGCCGCCTCGGCCATCGCCCGCTCCCACTGGGCGGTCGTCAGCTCGCGCTCGCGGGCGATCAGCTCGACGGGGTTGGAGCAGTAGGCGCAGTGCAGCGGGCAGGCGTGGGTCAGCTCGGCGAGCATCGCCCACGGGGCCGCGACCTCGCTCACTCCACCCACCCCTCGCCCTTGATCCGCGTCAGGAACTCGGCGACGTCGTCCACGGGCGCGCCGGGCCAGGCCGCGCCCAGCTCGTCGGCGATGGCGGTGACCGTGCGGTCGCCGTCGCACAGGCGCACCACTGCGGCGGCCTCCTCGTTGAGCACCACGATGCGCTCGGGCATGACCAGCAGGTCCTTCCCGCGAACCGGGTCGTGGCGGAGCATGATCGCGCGGCGCAGCCGGGGCCGCCAGCCGGGGGCCGCGCTCATCGGTAGGCCCGTTCCACCGCGTCCAGCAGCGACCACAGCACGTCGCACTTGAAGGACAGCGCCGCGACCGCCCGCTCCTGCTCGGCGCGGCCGTCCGCCCAGGACAGGACCAGGGCGAGCGCCTCCACGCCGTCGCGCGAGCCCTGCGGGACGCGGTTCTTGAAGTACGTGAGGCCGTCGGAGGCGACCCACTGGTAGTGCCGCTCGAAGGCGGCGATCCTGGTACGCATGATGTCGGGGGCGAACAGCTCGGTCAGGGAGGCGGCGACGGCCTCCAGCGGGGAGCCGAGCCGGCACAGGCCGACGTAACCCTCGACGGCCAGGCGCACGCCCGGCAGCACCCCCTCGCCGGACAGCAGCAGCTCCCGGTCGAGACCTGCGGCCTCGCCCAGGCGCAGCCAGCGCTCGATGCCGCCCTCGCCCTCGCGGGTGCCGTCGTGGTCGTGCAGCCGCCGGATCCACGAACGGCGCAGCTCGGCGCTGTCCAGCTTGCTCAGGATCAGCGCGTCCTTGATCGGGATGTGCCGCTGGTAGTGGAACCGGTTGAGGATCCAGCCGCGGATCTCGTCCCGGTTCAGGTCGCCAGCGTGCATCCGCATGTTGAAGGGGTGCAGGTGGTGGTATCGGGCCGCCGGTACGGCACGCATCCGCGCCTCGAACTCCGCGGCGTCCCACGCCTCGGCCGTGCTCACAGCTCGATCACCATGCCCTCCTCGGCCACTGCCAGGCCCAGCGCGGCCAGCTCCGCGCGCTCCGGCGAGTCCGGATCGACCAGCGGGCTGGTGTTGTTGAGATGCGTGTAGAGCGCCCGTCCCGGCAGCGCCGTGAGCCGCGCGGCGGTCTCGGTGACGGGCAGGTGCCCCATCTGGGTCGCGGTGCGCTTGGAGAAGCCGGACCGCAGGGGTTCCTCGTCGTCCCAGAAGGTGCCGTCGACGATCACGCAGTCGCTCGCGTACGCCGCCTCGTCGAGCGCGGGCGGCCAGACGCCCATCGCCGGCGCGTACAGCAGCGACCCGCCCGTCGCCCGGTCGCGCAGCCACAGCGCCACCACCCAGTCGCCCTCCGGGGATCCGGGACCGGCCGCGTAGCGCGGCCGTTTGTCCGACAGCGGGATCGAACTCACCTCGACCGTGCACTCGGGGCCCCCGGGGCCCCCGAGCGGCTCGAAGTCATCCCCGGACGGCAGGCCGCGCCAGGTCAGCCCCACGTACGGCGCCAGTAGCGCGTCCAGGCCCAGCCGCTCGGCGACCGCCTCGCGGACCGCCGGGGTGCTCCAGATCTCCAGCTCGTCGGCCTCGCGCAGCCGGGGCACGCCGAGCGTGTGGTCGAGTTCGGCGTCGGTGAGGAGCACACCGGCCAGCGGGGTGTCACGCGGGCCGGGGCCGGGCAGCAGCCAGGGACACGACTCGACCTGCTCCCCGAGGTCGGGGGTGGCGTTCACGATGTAGGCCCGGCCGGGCGCGGCCTCCACCGCCAGCGACGCGTGCAGCCGCCGCCGTTCCGGATGGGCTCGGGCTCCCCGGCAGCCGGGGCACGCGCAGTTCCACTGCGGGACGCCACCGCCCGCCGCCGTGCCGAGCACGCGTAACCGCATCGCGGCCTCCTCAGACGGGCCGCGGCAGGCCGGGGCCGGGGGCCGGGAGTCGCACGGGCATGTGTGGTTCCCCTCGTCGTCGTGCGGCCGGGGGCCCGCCGTCCGGGAGTCCGGACGGCGGGCCCGCGCTCACCGGGTGAGGAAGTAGGCCGTCATCTCCATCGACGCCTCGACGATCTGGTAGTCGGGCTTGTGCCAGGTCCGCTCCGCGGCCTCGCCGCGACCCTTGCGTCGCTTGGCGTGGACGCGCGGCGGGTGCTTGCCTTCCGGCATCTTCGGTGTCGCCATCGTTACTCGCCTCCCTTCGGTCCCAGTTTCACAATCTTTCCCCTTTTCTCACCGGAAGTAAGCACCTTTGAAAAGAAGGAAGGAAATGTTGTTGTTTCGCGTGATGGTCCCCCTAGCGGGCGGCCCAGGCGGCCAGGATGGCCGCCTCCTTGTCCGGCTCGATGCCGTGGGTCAGCATTGACGTGCGGAAACTGCGCTGGTCGACAGGGATGTCACGGAGCCAGGCCCAGGTGTCGGCCACCGTCTCGGCGACCGGGCGGCAGCGCAGCCCCGCGGCGGCGGCCTTGGCCGAAGACATATCCCAGAGTTCCTTCATGTCGGGTTTGTTGGGTACCCACAGCGGGAACTCGGTCCACGGCTCCACGTCGTGTTCCAGCAGGAAGTCGTCGTCCACCCAGATCGGCTCGGCGTCGGAGCCGGTCACCCGGGCGCACTCGGCGAGCCAGCCGCCGTAGGTGGTGTTGCCCTGCTCCCCGCTCGTCAGGAACCGGTCGTCGGTGCCCGCCTCGGCCTGGTCGAGGGTGAACGCGGCGATGTCGCGGGCGTCGATCACCTGCATCGGCTTGGCCGGATCGCCCGGGGCGAGCACCCGCCCGCCCCGCTGCATCCGGGTCAGCCACCACGGCAGCCGCCCCACGTTCTCGTGCGGGCCCAGGATCAGGCCGGGCTCGATGATCAGCCGGTTCCCGTCGAAGCCCTGTTCCACCGCGCGCTCGCACCCGGCCTTGAGCGTGCCGTAGTCGCCGTCGTCGGGACCGGCGTCAGGGGCGCACTCGAAGCGGGCCGACTCCTCGTTCACCGCCTTGGCGGGGAACTCGGAGATCGCCGAGATGCTGGAGATGAAGGCGTAGGTCGGGGCCCGTCCGGACAGCAGCCGCACCGACTCTCCGACCACCCGGGGGACGTAGCCGCAGACGTCGATCACGGCATCCCACTCGCGCCGCTCGGCCAGGCGCTCCAGGTCGGCGGTCACCTGCCGGTCGCCGTGCACCGCCTCGACCCCGGGTGCGTCGGCACCGCTGGCGCCGCGATTGAAGGTCGTGACCTGATGCCCGCGCCGCAGCGCCTCCTGGACGATCGCCCTGCCGAGGAACACCGTTCCACCGATGATCAAAGTTCGCATACGGGTCATTCTTCGGGCGATCGCCGCTGATGAGCAGGGGATTTCACCCCCAGCGCAAGCCGTCCGCTGCGGGCGGAACCACCTTCACCGGCCCCCGGCTCCGGGGCGGGCGCGGGGTCGGACCTTTCGCGGTTCAGCACGTGGACCCGCGCCGCGGCGATGTCGAAGTACAGCGCGACCAGCTCCAGCCGGCCCGCCGCGACCAGCTCCTCCACCATCGGGTAGGTGTGCAGGTGCTCCAGTTGCTGCAGCACGTTGAGCCGGCACAGCCGGTCGATGGGCGAGGTGCCGCCGCCCTCGTCGACCGCCGTGGCGAAGCGCTCCAGGCTCGGACGGCCGTGCCGCAGCCACCGCCGCAGCCCGGGCAGCTCGCCCGCGGGGTCGTCGCCGACCTCCAGCAGCTCGGTCATCGCGGCGCATCCGGTGTGGCCGCACACCGTGATGGTGCGCACCTTGAGCACCCGCAGCGCGTACTCCAGCGCGGCCACCACGGAGTCGTCGGACGGCTCGGCCCCGCGCCGGGGCACCAGATTGCCCACGTTGCGCACGGTGAACAGATCACCGGGCCCGCTCGCGGTGATCAGCGTGGGCACGATCCGGGAGTCGCTGCACGTGATGAACAGATGCCCCGGCTCCTGCTTGCGGGCCATCCTGGTGAGGAACGGCCGGACCAGGTGCGCGGTGCGACGGTGGAACTCGCCCGCCCCGGCCAGCAGCTCCCGGCCGGTCGTGGCCACCGGTGCGGCGCCCTCGCCACGCGCGGAGGCCGGCGGCGTCTCGCCGGGGCCGCTCGCCCGCCTGCGCTGCCGGTGGCCCAGGGGGAGCCACCAGCGTTCGGGGATCAGCGGCGGGGTCTTCGCCGGGAACATCCGGTCGCCGCTGGCGGCCATCGCGTACCACTCGTCATGCATCTCGTCGATGTCCACTGTGCCGCCGGACCGTTCGTGACCGAGCCGCCACGCGTGCAGGGCCTCGAAGGCCGCGTTGTCCATGAAGTCGATGTTGAGGTCGAGATCGACGGCTGCGCCCGCGGGGACGAGGCACAGCCCGGCGGTGATCCGCGGGACCCCGAGGAAGGTCAGCGAGCCGCCGATCAGCACGTGCCAGCGGCCCTCCGGCTCGGGGGTGACCTGGATGGTCACCCAGGTCAGCCTGCGCAGCGCGAGCAGCGCCGCCAGCGCCAGGCCGAGCAGCACCCCCTCGGCCAGGCCGAGCAGCGCGACCCCGAAGAAGGTGACCAGGTAGACCGGCACCTCGCCGTGCCCGCGCAGGTGCGGGATGTGGCCGAGGTCGATCATCTTGATGCCGGTGAAGACCAGCAGCGCGGCCAGCGCCTCCATCGGGATGAGCTGGACGGCCCAGGCCAGGCTGGTGGTGAAGACCAGCACCCAGAACCCGTGCAGGATGGTGGACCAGCGGCTGCGGCCACCGGCCCGCACGTTCGTGGTGCTGCGCACGATCACGCCCGCCACCGGCAGCCCGCCCAGGGCCCCGCTGACCAGGTTGGCCAGGCCCTGACCGGTCAGCTCGCGGTCGAGGTCGGCGCGCGGGCCGTCGTGCAGCTTGTCGACCCCGACCGAGCACAGCAGCGACTCGACTCCGGCCAGCAGCGCCACCAGCAGCACCGCCCCGGCCAGCGCGTGCCAGTCGCCCTGCGGCCAGATCGGGGACTGCCAGCCCTGGATGCTCTTCGCCAGGTCGACCCGGGTGACCTGCAGGCCGAGGGTGCTCGTGGCGAGCGCCGCCACCAGCAGGGCGGCGAGCGGGGCGGGCACCGCGCGCAGCGGGTGGGGGGCCTTGGCCCACAGCACCAGCACGGCGACGGTGATCATGCCGACCCACACGCCGTCGGTATGGTCGGTGAGGAGCTGGGCGGGGAGCTCGGAGATGTTCTCGATCGCCGATCGCTGCGGGCTGCCGCCCAGCACCACGTGGAGCTGGGACAGCGCGATCACCGCGCCGACCCCGGCCAGCATGCCGTGCACCACGGCGGGTGAGACGGCCAGCGCCGCGCGGGCCACCCTGAACAGGCCGAGGAGTAGCTGGAGGACGCCCGCCAGGAGCGTGATCATGCAGGTGGCCCGCCAGCCGTAGGTCCGCACCAGGTCGAAGACGACCAGGGCCAGACCGGCCGCGGGGCCGCTGACCTGTACGGCGGAGCCGCCGAAGAGGCCGCACACGACGCCGCCGACCACCGCGGCGATCAGTCCGGCGATGAGCGGCGCGCCGGAGGCGACCGCGATGCCCAGCGACAGGGGCACGGCCACCAGGAAGACCACCAGGGAGGCGGGCAGGTCGTGTCTGAGCACGGAGCGGAGGTGACGGAACGACACCGCACCATCACGCTGAGTGTTCGCTGTCATGCTGCAGACCCTATGCCCCTGGGCATGGGGATTTCAGCGGCCTGCGGGATCCCTTTGCAGACCGCGGGGGGAGATCGGAGTCTTAACGGTAATAGTCGGGATAGTCCGGGTCGGGTGCGCGGTGGTTGCCGCTGCGTCCGGCGGCGGATCCGCGGCCGGCGTCGGAGCTCGCTCCGGCCTCGGGCTGGCCGTACAGCTCGCTGTACGTGGGCCAGGTGCTGTTCGAACCGGGAGCGCCCGGCTCGCCCGGCGCGGGGGAGGGCCGCCGCTCGGTGTGACCGGAAAGGAGGTCTTCACCGGGAGAGCCGTAACCGTAGCCGGTGGGAGAGACGATCTTGCTGGGGCCGGTCGGCGTGGACATCGCGGGCGACGGGCCGGTGACGGTGTCGGATTCGTCGATCATCGCCCAACCGGCGCGGACCTCGTAGGAGCTGCCGCCGTAGGACTCGCCGCCCGGACGGCCCCCGCCCTGCCCGACCGCCGGGAAGGACTGGACGGCCTGCGCGGGCGGCGCCGGCCAGGGCCCGGTCGCCGGTGCGGGATCGTCGAGGATGTCGGCCGTGCCGCTCCACGCGTAGCTCTGCGGCTGCTCCTGGCGGGAGGCGGCCGGGGTGGGCTGCGGGTCGCCGGCCGGGAACCGTCCGCTCGGCGCGTTCGCCGGGCGGCCGGGGATCGGGCCGGTCGAGAGCGGGTCGCCGGAGATGCGCCCGGCGGCGAGGTGGCCAGTGGAAAGGTGCCCGGTGGACAGCGGGTCGCCGGCCAGCGGATCGGACGCCGGCTCGTGGGAGCGGGGCGTGGGACGGCTCCGCCTGCCCGTGGACAGCGGATCGGCCGACAACGGGTCGGTGAGCGGATCGGGGGCGACCTCGGCCCGCGCGGGCATGCGCTGGGTCCGCGCCGACGACGGCTGGCCGGCCAGCGGGTCGGGCCTGCCGCCGAAGCGGCCGCCCGGAGTTGAGCCGAGCGGGTCGGTCAGCGGGTCGGGCCTGGCGGGCACGGGCTCGACGCCCAGTTCGGCGGACAGCATCCGCCGGGTGTCGGCGTACAGGGTGAGCGCCTCGGCCCGCCGTCCGGT
>NZ_JARLTC010000040.1 GCF_029382225.1 Spongiactinospora sp. TRM90649 | reverse complement strand
CGGTGGCGGCTACCGCCAGGACCGCCGTTCCTTCGGCTCCCAGGGCAACCGCCACGGACGCTGACGTTCCCGCCCGGGCCCCCCCCCCCCGGGGGGGGGGGCCGGGGGGGGGGGGGCCCCCCGCCCCCCCCGCGACCGTCGCCGGACGAGCCGGACGAGCCGGGCACCCCACCCCGCTTCCGGAGTCGACGACGGTCAGCTACGCTCACTATATGAACGATGCGTCGCTTGGCGAACATTTGCTTGACCGTCAAGAGGAGGACAGGCGCGGTCCGCGAGCGGAACGCCCCTCGGACGCCGGCACGACCGCGGAGACGCCGTGGAGCACGGGTTACCGGCGGCTCGGCAGGCAGGAGATGCGGGAGCTGGTCGGCAGACCCGACGATGTGACCCTCCTGAAAATCCTGAATCATCTCGACCGTAATTGCATGACCTTCCTCGCGCATTCACCGTTCTGTTGCATGGCCACGGCGGACGCGGCCGGCCTGGCGGACTGCTCGCCCCGGGGCGACTATCCCGGATTCGCCCGAGTCCTCGATGAACGGACCATCGTCGTTCCGGACCGGATCGGCAATAAGATCGCCGACTCCTTCGAGAACATCGCCGACAATCCACACGTCGGCCTGCTCTTCTTCGTCCCGGGCACGGTCGAGACCCTGCGCGTCAACGGGCGCGCCTACCTGACCGACGACGAGGACCTGCGGACCATGCTCGAACAGGATCACGTCCGCCCCGACCTGGCCCTCGTCGTCGAGATCGACGAGGTCTACCTGCACTGCGGACGAGCCCTGCTGAGGTCCCGGCTGTGGGAGCCGGACATGCAGGAGCTGGCCGGGGAGATCCCCTCGCCCGGGCAGTTCTGGGCGGACGCGGCGGCGACGCCGGAAATGAGCGCGGAGAAGATGAACCAGGTCTTCGAGTCCGGCTACCAGGACCTGTACTGAGGGCCGGGAGAAGAAGCAGATGATGGTCAACGAAGGCGGCCGGCGGCTCACCATCGAGGCGATCGAACGCGAGGCCCGGAACATCGTGGCCCTGCGGCTGGTCGATCCGGCCGGAGGCGAACTCCCGCCCTGGGAGCCGGGCGCCCACATCGACGTCCAGCTCATCACGCGTCATCTTCGCCAGTACTCCCTGTGCGGCGACCCCGGCGACACGCGGCGGTACCGCGTCGCGGTGCTCAAGGAGCGCCTGTCCCGTGGCGCCTCGGAATACGTGCATTCGTACCTCCGGGAGGGCAAGCAGGTGCGGGTGTGGGAGCCGCGGAACCACTTCCGGCTGGAGGCGGCCGAGCGCTATGTCTTCGTCGCCGGCGGCATCGGGATCACCCCGATACTCCCGATGGTGAAGCAGGCGCAGCGCACGGGTGTCCCGTGGCGGCTGATCTACACCGTGCGGACTCCGGAGGACGCGGCGTTCCGGGACGAGCTGGCCCGGCTGGGCGGCGGCGTCAGGCTGCACGCGTCCGACGAGCGCGGGCTGCTCGACCTGCGGGCGGCCCTGGGAGCGCCCCGTGAGGGCACCGGGGTGTACTGCTGCGGGCCGTCCGGCCTGATCACCGCGTTGGAGCAGGCCATGGCCGGCTGGCCGGCCGCGAGCCTGCACACCGAACGGTTCGCGCCCGTCGCGCGGTCGGTACGGCCGGACGAGCCGTTCACCGCGCTGTGCGCGCGCTCCGGGATCCGCGTGGAGGTGCCCGCCGGCACCAGCCTGCTCGACGCGCTGCGGCGCAACCGGGTGCCCGCCCCCGGGTCCTGCCTGCGCGGGGTCTGCGGCGCCTGCTCGGTCGGGGTGCTGGACGGCGTGCCCGAGCACCGCGACTCGCTGCTGCCCGAGGGCACGACGGACCGGATGCACTCGTGCGTGTCCCGCGCGTGGACTCCGGAGATCACCCTGGACCTGTGACGACGCGCTGATCTCCGCCCGCCGGGCCGGCGGGCGGAGACCGTCCTCTTCTCCCCGTGGAGACTCCGGGGGGTTCATTCCTGGGTGCGCGCGTGCACCACGGGCCGGTCACCGGCGGGCTGATCATCGGCGGGCCGGTCACCGGCAGGCGGCTCGACCTGCATCTCCAGGGATCCGAACAGCCCGTTCGGCCGCCATCGGAGCATGAGGATCAAGGCCACGCCCAGCACCGCCGAGGAGATGCCGGTGGCCGCGTGGATCTCGAAGTCGCCGATGGACATCCCGTTCTCCACCCGCCGGAGGACCTCGTTCAGCACGGTGATGACGGCGGCCCCCAGCAACGCGCCGCTGACGCTGCCGACGCCGCCGACGATCGCCATCGCGATCACCAGCACGAGCTGCGGAATGTAGAAGGAGCCCGGCGAGAAGGCGGTGAGAAGCTGGGCGTACAGGGCCCCCGCGATACCGGTGATGAACGCGGAGAGCACGAACGCCCACAGGCGGGCGCGCAGCACCGGCACTCCCGCCGACTCCGCCGCCGTGGGCTGGTCGCGCACCGCGCGGGCCCGAAGTCCGGCGGGCGACCACTTGAACCACGCGCTGAGGCACACCACTGCGGCGACCGCGCCGAACACCCCGGCGAAGGTGGTGTTCTCCGGGACGCCGAACAGCGCCTGCGGCCCCCTCGTGAGCGGGGTCGCCTGGGCCAGCACGTTGTTGACGATGACCAGCAGGCCGAGGGTGGCGATCGACGCGGCGGCCCCGGACAGGCGCAGCAGGGCCGGTCCGGTGACGAGCGCAACCACGGCGGCGGCCGCGCCGCCCACCAGGAGCGCAGGAACGAACCCCACCTCGACGCCGGCCAGCACCCCCGGCAGGTCGGGCAGGATCATCTGCTTGTCCACCACCGGCATCGCGGCGACGCCTCCGGCGTACGCGCCGAGGGCCATGAACGCGACGTGGCCGAAGGAGACGATGCCGGTGTTGCCCACGAACACCTGGAAGCCGACGACCAGGATCGCGTTGATGCCGAACAGCAGCACGATCTCGGACATGGTCGGATCGAGCGAGAGCAGCGCGCCGACCACGGTGACCAGCCCGGCGGCCAGCACCGGGCCGACGATCGCGCCGAGCCGTCCCATCGGCCCGGGCAGATGGTCCCTACGCAGGGTCAACGGGAGTTTCATGCCGCCTCCGTCCGAGTGCCGCCGAGTCCGCCAGGTCGCAGCACCAGGATCGCGATGACGATCGCGAAGACGATCGCCTGGGCGTAGACGATCGCGCCGGCCGGCAGGGTGATGTTCATGAGGACCTCGATCGCGCCGAGTGCCAGACCGCCGAGGATCGCCCCGGAGACACGCCCCAGACCTCCGAGCACGAGCGCGATGAACGCCTTGAGGGTGGGTTCGAGGTCGGAGCGCGGCGTCACCGCTCCCACCTTGACGAACCAGAGCAGCCCGACGACGCCGGCGATCACACCACTGATCGCGAACGCCAGCATCAGCACACGGTCGGGCTTGATCCCCATGAGACGCGCCGTCTCCGGCTGCTCCGCCGACGCCCGCAACCGGGCGCCGAAGGCGGTCCGGTTCAGCAGGGCGTAGAAGGCCCCGACGATGAGCACGCCGCTCGCGATGGTGATCAGTTGCAGGGCGGGGATCCGCAGTTCCCCCGCGGTGATGACGCTGTTGAGGAAGGCCGGCACCTCCAGCACGTGCGGCTTCTCACCGAAGATCAGGATCGCCAGGTACTGGCCGACGAGGAGCACCCCGAACGACGTGATCAGCAACGTGATCGGCGGCGCGCCGATGAAGGGCCGGAAGGCGACGCGCCCCATCACCATGGACAGCACGGTGACGAAGATGACGCACAGCGGGACGACGAGCACGAACGGCACTCCGGCGGCGCCGAGAGCGTACGCGGCGTACGCCCCCCAGACCAGGAGGAGCCCGTACGCGAAGTTGATGAGGTTCATGACGCTGAAGATCAGCGTCAGGCCGAGCGCCAGCAGGGCGTAGGTGGCCCCCACGCTCAGGGCGTCGAGCAGGTTCTGGACGATCTTGATCATGACTTCTCGGCTCCGCTGACCCCGAAGTACGCCTCCAGCAGCAGGTCATCGGCCTTCATCATGGCGGCGCTGCCGTCCAGGACCTTCTCCCCCAGCTTGAGGCAGCAGGCCCGGTCGACGAAGTCGAGCGCCCGCCTGGACGATTCCTCCACCACGATGACGCTCTGCCCGGCCTGCCGTAGATCGTGAAGCACCGAGTACACCTCGTTTCCCATCTTGGGAGCGAGTCCCAGGCACGGCTCGTCGAGGACGAGCAACGTCGGGGCGGCCATCAGCGCCCGGCCTATGGCGAGCATCTGCTGCTGGCCACCGGACAGGTTGCACCCTTTGTCCGTCCGCCTTCTGGCGAGGACGTCGAACGTGGCGTAGACCCGGTCCAGCCGTTCCTTCTTGTGCCGGCGGAAGTCGCGCGCCGACATGCGGCCCTGCACGCTGGTCGCCCCGATGAGGAGGTTCTCCTCGATGGAGAGCGTGGCGAAGATGCCGCGGCCCTCGGGGGCGAGGGCGACGCCGAGCCCGGCGCGTTCCTCCGCGGGCATCCGGGTGACGTCCCGGCCGTCGAACGTGACGGTGCCCTCCCACGGGGTCAGCAACCCGGAGATCACCTTCATCAGCGTCGACTTGCCCGCGCCGTTGGCGCCGAGCACCGCCACCGCCTCGCCGGGTTCGACCGTGAGCGAGACGCCCTTGAGCACCTTCGTCGAGCCGTACCCGACGCTGAGGTCCTTGACCTCCAGCAGCGGACGCGCGCTCATGCGGACCCCAGGTAGGCGTCGACGACCTCGGGCTGCTTGAAGGCGTCCTGGGGGGCGCCCTCGTAGATGATCCGTCCCTCGTCCAGGACCTGGACCCGGTTGCTGACGCCCAGGACGAGGTTCATGTCGTGGTCGATCAGCACGATGCCGCACCCGCGTTCCCGCCGTACCCGGTGCAGCAGGCCGCGCAGCTCGGCGGTCTCGCCGTCGTTCAGGCCCGCGGCGGGTTCGTCGAGCAGGAGGACGTCGGGGTCGCCGGCCAGGGCCCGCGCGATCTCCACGCGGCGCTGGTGACCGTACGGCAGGGCGGACACGACCTCCCGGGCGAGGTCGGTCAGGTGCAGGTCGGCGAGCAGGGCCTCGACGGCGTCGCGATCCGACCCCCGGGTACGGGAGGCGTTGCGTCCCACCATGACGTTGTCCCGCACGGTCAGCTCGCCGAACAGCTTGAGGTTCTGGAACGTCCTGGCGATGCCCAGCCTGGCCCGCTCGACCCGCGACGCGCGCGTCACGGCCCGGCCCTTCAGCCGGATCTCGCCGCCGTCGATCGGCAGCACCCCGGACACGCAGTTGACCAGGGTGGTCTTGCCCGAACCGTTCGGCCCGATCAGCCCGAGCACCTCGCCGGCCGCGAGGGTGAGTCCGGCTCCGTTGAGCGCGGTGACACCGGCGAAGCGCTTGATGATCCGTGACGCTTCGAGGAGCGGCGTGGCCGGGGCGCCGGCGCCCCGGCCCGCCGTTCCCGCCAGGGCGGACGCGCTCACGCCCCCTCGCTTCTGAGCGCCGTCGCGTCGTAGTCGATCAGCCGCTTGAACTTGCCTTCGTTCAGCCCGACGATCGTCGGGTTCCAGATGGCGTAGCCGTCCTTCCAGCTGTCCAGCGTGCCGCCGGGGACCTTCAGCCCCTTCTGGGCCCGGATCGCGTTGGCCGCCGACTTCGCGTCGGTGACCTCCTTGCGCTGCAGCGCCTCGTTGACGGCCATGAAGGTCTGGTAGGCGCCGGGGGCGTTCGCCTGCTCGGGGAACTGGCCGAACTTCTTCTCGTAGGCCTCGGCGAACTTCGCGATTGCCGGATCGATGGCCGAGTCGATGCCGGCCCCGTCGAAGTAGACCTGCGCGGCGTAGTGGATCGCGTTGGACTGGCCGGGCCCGACGAGCTTGGGCAGTTCCCGGGTCTGCAGCGTGATGTTGCCGACGACCGGGGTCTCGACGCCCGCCGCGCGCAGTTGCTTCACGAACGTGCCGACGGCGGGGAAGACCGCCAGCGCCTGGACGACGTCCGGCTTGGCGGCCTTGATCTTGGAGATGGTGGAGCTGAAGTCGGACTGGCCGCCGAGTGAGTCCACCCGTTCGACGGCGGTGACCGTTCCGCCGCCCGCCTCATAGATCTTCCGGTACGCGGCGTCCTGCTCGGTGAAGTAGGCCAGGCCGGGATCGAGGATCTGGAAGGTCTTCGTCCAGCGCTTGTCCAGGGCGTACTTCCCCTGGGCGAGCCCGAGTTCGGTGGTGGTGATCCCACCGCTGAAGAAGAGGTCGCCGACCGCCTTGCCGAAGACGGTCGAGGAGGCGGCCAGCGACAGCGTCAGCAGGCCGGTCTTCTGGCCGACGCGCGCGGCGGCCACGCCGGTGTCGAAGTCGTCGGCGACGACGAGGATCTGCGCGCCCTTCTCGATGAGGGAGCGGGCCACCTCGGCGGCGATCGCCGGATCGGACTTGGTGTCCCCGGAGATCATGCTGATCTGGCATCCCTTGATGCCGCCCTTGGCGTTGATCTCGTCGACGGCGACCTCAAGCCCCCGTTCGCCGGCCACGTCGAAGAAGGACGCGAAGCCGCTCTCGGCCTTCGCGACACCGATGAGGATCTTGCCGTCCCGGCACTCCAGGGAGCCCTTGCCCGCCTCGGCGGCCGAGCCGCCGCCCGCACCGCATGACACGACCCCGAAGGACAACAGGCTGATGGCCAGCAGACTCAGGTTTCTTGTTCGCAAGCCTTGTGGGTGCGACATCGCACCTCCCAGTTAGATCGATATCCGGGCATACGCTCGGTATATGAACCAGAAATTAATGAACGGAGGAAGGAAGGTCAAGGATTGACTTTTTGGATGAAGAACCTGATAGGAAGCGTTAAAGCAACCGGGTCAGGGCAGCCGGACACCACAATGGTGTTCGCTTCGTGAATACATGCACGATCAGGACCGCGTAGCCGGGCGGTCCAGGCCGAGCCGTTCGGTCAGCTCCCCGACCCGCCGGTGAGCCGCGGACGCGTCGTTCGGGGGGATCCAGAAGACACAGCGGTGCACACCGGCCTCCTCGTACCGGGCCACGTCGTCCGGATCGCAGCCGAACACCGTGACCGGAGCGTCCTCCCAGCCCGCCTCGCGGGCTCGGGCCCGGTATTCCGCGATGCGCCCGACCAGGTCGGGCCGGGACTCCGGCAGCCACTCCGTTCCGTAGGACAGCACCCGGTCGATGACCGTCGGGCCGTTACCGCCGATCAGGATCGGCACCTCGGCCTGCACGGGCTTCGGCCAGGACTCGATCCGGTCGAAGGAGACGTACGGCCCCTGGTAGGACGCCTCGTCCTGGGTCCAGATCGCCCGCATGGCCGCGATGCGATCGGCCATCACCGACAGCCGGCGCCGCGGGTCCGTGCCGTGGTTCCGCATCTCCTCCCGGTTCCATCCGGCGGCCACGCCGAACAGGAACCTCCCGCCGGAGATGTGGTCCAGCGTGGCGACCTCCTTGGCCGTGGTGATCGGGTCCCGCTGCGTGACCAGGCAGATGCCGGTGCCCAGCTTGAGATCGCGGGTCGCGCACGCCGCGGCGGTGAGCGCCACGAACGGGTCCAGGGTCCGGCGGTATTCGACCGGGACGTCGCCGCCCTCGGGCAGGAAGTGCGCCGTTCGGTGGACCGGCATATGGGTGTGCTCCGGGAAGAAGAGCGATTCGAACCCGTTCTCCTCGGCCGTCCGGGCGAGATCTCCTGGCATCAGGCCGCGATCCGTCGAGAAGACGGCGAGTCCGAATTTCATGAAATCCTCCTGGTCAATATGTGCGCCTGCTTGGTGGTTCCTGGATGCCGGGCGCGAAGTCCCCTGCCTCCAGGCGTCGCTTCACCGTGGTCAGGAAGCGCGCGGCGTCGGCCCCGTCGATCACACAGTGGTCGTAGGTCAGGGCCAGGTGGACCATCGACCGCACCGCGATGACCTCGCCCAGCTCCGGGTCGGTCACCACGACGGGCCGCTTGACCACGGCTCCCACTCCGAGGAGGGCGGCCTGCGGCCGGTCGAGGATCGGGGTGTCGAACAGCGTTTCCCGCGCCATGCCGTCGATCAGCGTGAACGTGCGCCCGGTCAGCTCGTCCGTCGTGAGACGGGCCGCTCCGGCCCGCTCCACCAGGTCCGCGCACCTGCGGGCCAGGCCGGTGAGACCGAGGTCTCCCGCGTTCCGTATCACCGGCACGACCTGGCCGTGGTCCGTGTCGACGGCGATGCCGAGGTGCTCGCCGTCGTGGTAGCGGATCTCCCGGGCCTCCCGGTCCACGCCGCTGTTGACGACGGGATACGCCCGCAACGCCTCGACGGCGGCCAGCGCCAGGAACGGGAGGAACGAGAGCTCGACGCCCTCCCGCGCCTTGAAGCCGGGCCCCGCCGCCTCGCACAGGCGTGCGATACGGGTGACGTCCGCCTCCACGACCGTGGTGAGCTGCGCGCTCTCCCGGAGCGAATCGACCAGGCGGGCGGCCCTCGCCCGCTGCCGCTCGCTCATCTTCTCGGTCGTGCCGCGCCGGGGGCTCGGTTCCGTTCCAACAGCGACGGCGTTGGTGGTGGCAGGGGCGGTGACTGCGGTGGCGGTGGCGGCCAGCACGTCCTGCCGCCGGATCCGGCCGCCGGCGCCGGTGCCCTTCAGCGAGCCCAGGTCCACGCCGCGCTCGGCGGCGAGCCTGCGGACGTGCAGGGTCAGGAACGGCCCGCCGCCTCCGGTCCTCGCCGACGGCCTGGGGGAGATGGGAGGGACGGGCGTGACCACCGCCACCGCCACCGACGCTGGCGCTGGTGCGGGCGCTGGCACCGGCACCGGTGCGGGTACCGGCACGGGCGCGGGGGGAGAGGGTTCCGGGGCTCCGCCGTCGATCGTCGCGAGCTCGGCGCCGATGGGAACCGTCTCGTCCTCGCCGACCTTGATCGTTCGGAGCGTTCCCGCGCCGGGCGCCGGGATCTCGGTGTCGACCTTGTCGGTCGACACCTCGAGCAGCGGCTCGCCGGCCTCGACCCGCTCACCCTCCTTCTTCAGCCATCGGGTGACGGTGCCCTCGACGACGCTCTCGCCGAGAAGCGGCATGGTGACGGAGACGACCATGTGCGCAGGACTCCTATCGCTCGCTGGACGAAGAAGCCGCCGCACCGCGCAGCAGGGCGGTCGCCGCCTCGTCGATCGACAGGTCCTCGCACAGCGCGACGCCGTAGACGTCACGCGCGCGCCCCGCAGTGATCCAGCCTTCCCGCACGTCCTCCCGCACCCTGGCGGGCTCGCGTTCCACCGGCGGGCCGTAGCCGCCGCCACCGGCAGTGATGGACACGATCCGCTCGCCGTCCCGTAGCTCGACGAGACCCTGCGAGGGCAGCTCGGTCAGGTCGCCGGACGCGTCGCGGCGCAGGTGCCGGGTGAGGCCCCCGGCGAGGCCGCCGCGCGCCCCGAGGGCAGGGTGGACGGCGCCGTCGGCCCCGTAGGCCACGGTCATGCTGGTGTCCACCGGCCCGTACTCGACCTCCGCCGAGGGAGCGCCGCGATAGCGGCCCGCGCCCTCGGTGTCCGGGACGAGCCGCTGCCGGTGGACCCGGATCGGGTGGGTCATCTCGGCGATCTCCACGCTGTCGCGGCGGAGCATCCCGGCGCAGCCCACGTGGAAGATCGTCAGCCACGCGTCCGTCCACGGCGTGGCGGCTCCCCCGGTGACCGCGAGGAAGATCTGGTTGACGAACGGACGGTCACCGGCCCGCGGGTCGGTGCCGGACACGACCGCCGCCGCCGCCGGGATGACCGCCCCGCACTCCGCCAGCCCCATGCCCTCGCCGAGCTGGGCCAGCCCGCGCTGCACGGCGTTGGCCACCCGGTCGGCCAGGTTGGTCGTGGCCGCCGAGCAACTGTGCGGATGGGACGGGATGCCCACCGCGCAGTTCTCCCGGAGCTTCACGCCGACCCGGCGCAGGCTGCCCGCGTTGGGCGGGACGCCCTCCCCGACCGAGTTGAACACGCCGATCATCGCGGCCGTGGCCGCGGTCGACTCCGTCAGGTTCAGCCCGTTGGGCAGGCAGTCGGCGTTCTCCGTCAGGTCGACGTGGATCTCTTCCGTCTCCGGGCGCACGTCGATGTCGATCTTGAGGTCCAGGCCGTCCGGGATGCCGGGGAACGGGTCGTGCCGCGTTGTCACCGTCAGCCGTCCGGCGGGCAGCTTGGAGATCGCCGCGCGCATGAGCGTCTCGCTGTAGGTCAGCCACTCGCCCACGAACTCGTCGAGCACGTCCCACCCGAGTTCCCGGCCCAGCTCGGTCATCCGGCGCTCGCCCAGGCGCACGGCACCGAGCAGGGCGAGGTAGTCGCCCCACCACTGGTCGGGCACCCTGACCCGCAGCCGCAGCATCCGCAGGATGTCGTCGTTGTCCTGGTAGTCCGCCTGTACCCGGCAGGCGTCGAACAGCAGCGCACCCTCCTCGTAGACGTCGCGGGCGGAGGCCAGGTAGGTCGTCGGCTGCGAGTTCCCGCAGTCCGCCTGGTGGGCCTTGGCGAGCACGGAGAAGCGGTGCACGCCGTCGTCGTCCACGATCGGCACCAGCATGGCGTGGTCGGCCGCGTGCGAGTTGCCGTTGTACGGGGAGTTGTGCAGGAAGGCGTCGCCCCGGCGCATCTCGGGGTAAACGTCGAGAATGGCCCGCGAGATCAGGTCGGGCCCGCTCATCATGTGAATGGGAAGGCTCTCAGCGCCCATCACCAGTCGATGGTCGGCGCTGACGATGCAGCAGGAGAAGTCGTGGGCGCTGTTCAGAACACCGGACCGGCTTGACCGGAAGACCGTGTTCATCATGCCTTCGACCACCACGTTCAACCGGTTGCTGATGACAGCCATGCGAACGCCGTCCATAGTCGGTCCCTCCTTCAGGGGGTGATGCTGTCCGCGGTGGGTGGGTGGGCGGCGTTCGCCCGCGCCCCGGGCACGATCTGATTCGCCCGCGCCCCGGGCACGATCTGATTCGCCCGCGCCCCGGGCACGATGTGAACCGTCCCGCTGCTCCTGCGGGAGAACGAGGCGCCGTCGTTGACCACGATCGTCGTGGTCGCCGTCTCGACGATGGCCGGTCCCCGCAGCTCCTTGTCCACGGGCATGGAGCCGAGCCGCCAGACGTCCGCGCGAACCGGGCCGACGCCGGGCAGGTAGATCTCGCGCTCCTGCCTGGAGGCGTCGCCGAAGTCGGCCTCGGGCAGGCGCGGCTCGGTGATCCGGCAGCGTGCGCGGGCGTGCCAGCTCTCGAACTCGATGGGCGAGTCCGGGTCGGCGACCGCGAAGGCGTCCCGATGGGCCTCGTGGAAGTCGGCGGAGAGCCTGGTGAGGCGGTCCGCGTCCAGTGCGCCGTCCGTGCCGAGCTGCACCTCCAGCTCCCAGACCTGGTGCGGGTAGCGGGCCTCCACCGAGAACTCGATCGTGCTCTCGACGGCCCCCTCCCCCGGTCCGTCGATGAAGCTTTGGGCCCGCTCGGCCAGCTCGGCCAGCACCGCGTTCACGCGCTCGAAGTCGAACGACTCGTCGCTGGTCCGGCAGGTGATCTCGAAGCCGCGCGAGAGCTCGGAGATGAGCGCCCCGGCCGCGCTGAGGGCCGGGCCCATCACCGGGACGATGACCTCGGGGCAGCCGAGCCGCCGTCCGATCGCCACGGTGTTGAATCCGGCCGCGCCGCCGCCGCCGACGAGGACCGCCTGAGCGGGGTCGATGCCCTTCTGACCGGTGATCTCCTCGATCGCGCCGACCATCCGCTCGGTCGCGAGCTGGTAGATGGCCGCCGCGGCCTCCATCACGTCCAGGTCCAGCGGATCGCCCACCTCGGCCTGGACGGCGGCCCGGGCCGCGTCCAGGTCCAGCTCGGACCTGCCGCCGAGGAAGTACTTCGGGTCGAGGTAGCCGAGCACCAGGCAGGCGTCGGTCATCGTGGGACGGGTTCCGCCCCGGCCGTAGCACACCGGCCCCGGATCGGCGCCCGCGCTGTCCGGGCCCACCCGGAGCAGGCCGCCGGCGTCCACCCAGGCGATGCTGCCGCCACCCGCACCGACGCTGCGGACGTCGATGGACGGGAAACCGGTCATGTGCCCCTGGAAGGGCGGGCCGATCCAGGACTCGCGCGTCCACGGGATGAGCCCGTGCCTGACCACGCTCACGTCGTAGCTGGTCCCGCCCGTGTCGGCGACGATCGCCATCTTCGAGGCGGCGTCGATGCCCGCGTAGTGACGACCGGCCACCGGGGCCATCGAGGGCCCCGAGTTGAGCGAGTGGATCGGGGCCTCCGCCACGTCCTCCGCGTCCAGCGCGCCTCCGGAGGAGGTGACGATGAGGAGCCGGCCGGAGAATCCCGCCTCGGCGAGACGGCCCTGCAGGCCGTCGATGTACCGCGTCATCAGCGGCTTGAGCGAGGCGTCCATGGCGGTCGCGGACGCCCGGCGGTACTCCCGGACGCACGGGTTGACCTTGTGGGACAGCGTCACCGGAACTCCGGGCAGGAACTCCTCCAGCAGCTCCCCCACCCGCAGCTCGTGAGCCGGGTTGACGATCGACCACAGCAGGCAGACGGCTACCGCCTCGACCTCCGCCTCCCGCAGCCGCGCGGCCAGCTCTATCACCGCCGCCGCGTCGAGCTCCCGCACAACCTCGCCCTGTGACCCGATGCGCTCGGGCACCTCGAAGGTCAGCGAGCGGGGGATGTACGGCTGGGGATACGGCTGCCGCTGGTTGAAGATGTCCCGCCGCCCCCCCTCGCGGAGCAGCAGGATGTCGGGATGGCCGTCGGTGGTGAGGAACGCGGTCTTGGCCACGTTCCGCGTCAGGACGGCGTTCAGCCCCCGGGTCGTGCCGTGGACGAGCATGCCGCCCTGGCCGAGCAGTTCCCTCCGCGTGCATCCGCGGTCCGCCGCGGCCACCTCGAACGCGTCCAGAATGCCGCGAACCGGATCGGAGGGCACGGTCGAGCTCTTGTGAATGCTCAGGCGGCCGTCGTCGTCCTCGATGACGAGGTCGGTGAACGTACCACCGGTGTCGACTGCGAATCTCATGTCGCTCCTAGGTCGCCGTGGCGACGATCAGTAACTGGCCAGCTTGCGCAACTCGGCGACGATGCGTCCGGTGGTGGGCACGATCTCGTCCTCCAGGTGGTGCCCGAACGGGATCGGCACGCGTTCGGAGCCGATGCGCACCACCGGCCCGTCGAGGCTCTCGAAGCAGTGCTCGGAGGCCCAGGCGGCCACCTCTCCGCCCCAGCCGCAGAATTCGACGGCCTCGTAGACCACGGCGAGCTTGGCCGTCCGCCGCAGCGACGCCTCGATCGTCGCGGTGTCCATCGGCCACAGGTAGCGCAGGTCGACGACCTCACAGGAGATGCCCTCGGCGGCGAGTTCCTCCGCCGCCTCGCGGCAACGGCCGACCATCCGGCCGGCGGAGACGACGGTCAGGTCGTCACCGCCGCGCACGACCCGGGCGCCGTACCCTTCGGGGCCGCTCTGCTCGTCGATCCGCCCCGTCTCCCTGAAGTAGAGGTTCTTGCTCTCCAGGAAGATCACCAGATCATCGGACCGGATGGCGTGGCGGAGCATCCAGTAGGCGTCGGACACGTTGCCGGGCATGGCCACCACGAGGCCCGGCACGTTGGCGAAGATCGTCTCCAGGCTCTGGGAGTGCTGCGGGCCGTGGTTGGTGCCGGCGCCGCCGGGCATGCGGATCGTCAGCGGCATGCCGAACTGGCCGCCGCTCATGAACCGCGCCTTGGCGCCCAGGTTGATGATCTGGTCGAGGGCCAGGAGCACGAAGTCCGAGAACATGATCTCGACGACCGGGCGCATCCCCTCGACGGCCGCGCCGATGGCGAACCCGACCACGCCCGCCTCGCAGATGGGCGAGTCGAGCACGCGGTGGTCCCCGAACTTGTCGGCCAGGCCCTGGGTGGTGGTGAACACGCCGCCCAGAGCGGCGACCTCCTCGCCCATGACCACGACCGTGTCGTCGATCGCCATCTCGGCCTCCATGGCGGCACGGATCGCCTCGGCGTACTTGAGTTCACGCATGGTTCTGCAGCTCCGGGGAGGAATAGACGAACGACGTGGCGGCCGACGCGGGGGGACGCGACGCGGCCTCGGCCCGTTCCAGCGCCCCGGCGATCTCCTCCGCCACCTCGGCGTCGATGCGCGCCAGGCGGTTGGCGGGAAGGGGCGCCAGCCGCGCGCGGAGGTTGGCGATCGGGTCGTTCAGCGCCAGCCAGTCCTGCCCGGCCCGCCGGGGACGGTAGCGGTAGTCGGGGTCGGAGAGGCTGTGCGGCCGCACCCGGAAGACGCTGCATTCGAGGAAGGCCGGGACGCCGCGCCGTACTTCCGCGACCAGTTCCCTGGCGGCCTCGGCGACCGCCATCACGTCGCGGCCGTCGACGTGGAGGGAGCGCACTCCGGTCGCCTCCACCATGCGCGCGATCGACCCGGGCGGGCCGAAGAGCCGCTCGGACGGCATCGAGTGGGCGAGGCCGTTGTTCTCACAGACGATCAGGCACGGGCTGTTCCAGAACCGCGAGATGAGCAGGGTCTCGTGCGTCACGCCCTGCGCGAATCCGCCGTCCCCGATGAACGCGACCCCGATGTCGTCGGTTCCCTGCCGCCTGCGCGCCCAGGCGGCGCCGGCCGCCCAGGGGACACCGCCGGCCACGATGGCGTTCTCGCCCAGGAAGCCGGACGGGCGGTGGTGCAGGTGCATCGACCCGCCGCGCCCGCCGCTGACGCCGGACGCGCGGCCGAACAGCTCCGCGAAGACCCCCTCGATGGGGACGCCCTTGGCGAGCGCGTGCCCGTGGCCCCGGTGGGTGCTGGTGACCAGGTCCGCCGGACGCAGCGCGGCGCAGACGCCGACGGCCGCCGCCTCCTGCCCCATCGACGAGTGGAACGACCCGGACATCCGCCCGAGGCGGTGCATCTTCTCTATCTCCAGTTCGACCGCGCGGACGATCGACATGCGGCGGTAGAAGTCGTGGGCTTCATCCTGCTCCGCCGCCCCGATCGGCAGCCCCGTGAACGGGACCGCCGGCGTGGCCGGAGGGGACTCGATATGGGACATGCGCACCTGTTTCAACGGAAGGGATCGATGTTCAGCGGAAGGGATCGATCCGGAGGTCGTGCCATGCGCCGGCGACCGGCAGATCCTTGACGGTCTTGAGGCCGGGCGCCGCGTGCAGCACCCCCGGCATGCTGTTCACCAACTGCGCGGAGGTCGCGGGGATCGCGTCCATGCCGGGGGACATCACCAGGTTGACCGGGTGGACGCCCTCGACGGAGAAGGAGTCCGTGGTCTCGAACCCCGCGTCCGCCGGACGCAGGTGCAGGACCAGTTCGAGCTGGATGAACGGCCTGCCGCCCACCATGCCGGTGGCCCGTTGCAGGAAGCCCTCGGTTCGCCCGGCCGGGACGTTGCCGTACTTCGTGGGCGCGGGGGTCTCGGCGATGTACGGCTCGAACTCCTCCGTGACCGGAGCGTCCAGCTTGAGCCCGAGCCGCTCGCACACCAGCTCGATGGACTCGGGGAAACCCACGTGACCGGCGATGGTCCCGGCCTCGTGACCCTCACGGAACTCGGCGTCGGTGTAGCCGATGCCCAGGCGAAGATGGATGTTCTGCCCGAAACCTGCGACGTCCACCGTACGGCGGCCGCGGACGCCGCGGACGTCCCAGGCGGAGCCCGTGGCCGCGATGAGAAGTGAGTCGAAGGTGAAGCCCGGATTCACCCCGGTGCCGAGGAGGGTCGCGCCACCCGCCCTGGCGGCGGCGTCGATCCCGGCCGCCGCGTCGGCGAAGCGTCCGAACGGGAAGGCCAGTTCCTCGCAGGGCGAGACGACGTCGACTCCGGCCGCCGCGCAGGCGATGAGGTCGTCCGTCGTGTCGCGCAGGAACGATCCAGTCGCGTAGATCATGATCTCCGGCCCGGCGGCGAGCACCTCCCGAAGGTCGCTCACCACGACGGGTCCCGTGGCCGTGGACGCGCTTACCACCTCGTGCAGCGGCCGTCCCACGGCGTCCGGCTCCTTGGTGGCCGCGCCGACGATCTCGAACCCCGTCCTGTGGTCGAGCAGCAGGCGGGTGGCCTCACGCCCGATGCTGCCGAGACCGCAGACTCCGATGCGTACCGGTTCGCTACGCACGGCGACCAACTTGACGATACGAACGTTCTGTGAACATAGGTACGTATTATGAGAATCGAGTCGGGGGACCGTCAAGGCCTCCCGGCGCCTTCCACGAGGGCCGGAGGATCGAGCCATCCTGCGGAAGACCTGATGATCCCCGGCTTTCTCGGCAGTTAGGGGGGCCTCCGCGCCCTGGATGCCGTCGCAAGAAGTTGTGTTCACTATGCGGGCAGTCGCGCGTATTGGTGATACCTTGCCGCTAAACGACTATGGAGGCGGGAATGTCAGAACCACGTACGGTGACGCCGACGCCGGTGACCGTGCCGAGCGAGGGTGAGCGACTGAGCGGGTTGCTCTATCTACCGGACGGGCCTGGCCCCCATCCCGCGGTCGTGCTGGCCGGAGGCTGGTGCTACGTCAAGGAGGTGGCGCAACCGCTGTTCGCGGAGGTGTTCGCACAGTCGGGCATCGCCGCCCTGGTGATCGACTACCGGTACTTCGGCGGCAGCACCGGCGAGCCGCGCCGGCACATCGACCCGTGGAAGCAGATCGAGGACTACCGGAACGCGGTCTCCTTCCTGCAGGCCCGCGACGAAGTGGACGCCGGCCGGATCGGCGCCTGGGGCATCTCCTACAGCGGCGGCCACGTGCTCATCCTGGGCGCCCTCGACCCCCGGGTCCGCGCCGTCTGCTCAGTGGTCCCGGTCATCGACGGGTACGACAACCTGCGCCTCGCCCACGGAACGGTGAGCTTCCGCGCGCTGGGGACGGCCCTTGAGACGGCCCGGCAGCGGCTGTACGACACGGGCGAGCACTCCTACATCGATCACCAGCCGGTCGAACTGGGCGCGGTCGGCACGTTCCCGTTCCCCGCCAGCCGGGGGGTCTTCGCGAGCATCAAGGAATCGGAGGCGCCGGGCTACGTGGGAGACGCCACCGCGCAGTCGACCGAGATGCTCCTCGCCTACAGCGTCCGCCCCTTCCTGTCCCGCCTGGTCGCCACCCCGACGCTGATGTGCGTCGCCGAGGGCGACGACCACACCCACTGGGACCTCGCGGCGCACGCGTACGAGGAGATCCCCGGCCCGCGCAAGAAGTTCCATGTCGTGCCCCGCTCCACCCACCTGACCCTTTACCAGGACACGGAGGTACGCAGGAAGACGGCCCTCGTGGCCGCCGACTGGTTCACCGAGCACCTGTGATCGGAAGCGACCGGAAGACAAGGCGCGGCTAGGCGGGTCTCCGGATTCACTCATGCCGGAAGGCCGGAAGCAGCGCCTCGGCGACCGCCTCCACCGGCGGCAGGAAGCGGGCGGCCAGCGGGCCCGGCAGATACTGATGCAAGGCCCGCTGGTGCGCCGTCCCGATCAGCAGCAACGCCCCGGCGTCGGGGTCCAGGGCCGCGCGGATCCGCCCCGCCTTCCGCTCGGCCAGCAGCGGCCCGGCCTCATCGGGTCTTTCGGACCTGAGTGGTGTCGGAGTCGAGGGGGGCTCCGTTCCTGCCGGTCAGCACGACCTCGGGGACGGGGACGCCGTGCTCGTCGACGAGGGTGGAGTGGGGCTCGTCCGGGGCGAAGGCGTGACGTTCGCCCCATTGGCGCAGCGTGAGGATGACGGGGAAGAGGGCGCGGCCGGCGTCGGTGAGGACGTATTCCTGACGGCGGCCCGACGCCGCGGTGCGCTGGGCGAGCAGTCCGTGGGCGATGAGCTTGCGGAGGCGGTCACTGAGGATGTTGCGGGCGATGCCGGTGCGTCGCTGGAACTCGGTGAACGATCGCGCGCCGTCCATGGCGTCGCGGACGACGAGCAGGCTCCACCGGTCGCCGACCAGGTCGAGCGTGCGCGCGACGGGGCAGTCGGCGTCGGTCCAGCCGGGGTCCGGGGCGAGCATGGCCACCTCCAGATGAGTTGCAGATTGAAACCATTATGTCCTATGGTCAGCTTGGTTGCAATTTGCTACTGATCGGAGTCGGGTGCGATGAACGCGTGGTGGCGGTGGCTGCTCGCGGTGGTGTGCGGTGTGGCGGTGGCGAGCATCTACGCCGCCCAGCCGGTGCTGGAGCCGATGGGACGCGATCTCGGCGTGCCGGCGGAGCTCACCGGATGGATCGTCGCGACCCCCCAGCTCGGCTACCTGGCGGGACTGGTGCTGCTGGTGCCGCTCGGCGACGTGGCCGACCGGCGGCGGCTCATCGCCGCGCACCTCGCGCTCACCGCGGCGGGCATGATCCTTACCGCCGTGGCGCCGGTCGCGTGGGTGGCGTTCGCCGGGCTCGCGGCCGCGGGGGTGTTCGCGGTCGTGGTGCAGACCACGGTGGCCTACGCCGCGTCGATCTCACCGCCCGACCAGCGTGGACGCACCATCGGCGTGGTGACCTCGGGCGTCGTGGTCGGCATCCTGGGAGCGCGGGTCCTGACCGGCACGCTCGCCGAGGTGTGGGGCTGGCGGAGCGTCTACGTCGTGCTCGCCGTGCTGTCACTCGGGCTGATGGCCCTCGTCCTCGTCGCACTGCCGCCGGAGCGGTGTCCCCGGCCGTCCACGGGGTACAGAGGGGCCGTCGGCTCGCTCTTCGGCCTGTTCAGGCAGCGCCTCTTCGTGACGCGCGGGCTCATCACGTTCTTCCTGTTCGCCTCCTTCGGAACCCTGTGGAGCGGGCTGTCCCTGCCGCTGGCGGACGAGCCATGGCAGTTGAGCGAGACCCGGATCGGGCTGTTCGGCGTCGCCGGGCTCACCGGCGCGCTCGGCGCGGCACGCGCGGGACGCTGGGCGGACGCCGGACGGGCGACCCGGGTCACCGGCCTCGCGCTCGCCCTGCTCATCCTCTCGTGGGCGGCGATCGCGCAACTGCCGTGGTCGCTCTGGCTGCTCATGGCCGGAATCGTGGTCCTCGACTTCGCGGTCCAGGCCGTGCACGTGAGCAACCAGCACGTGCTCACCGCCGCGAATCCGGACGGCACCAGCGGCGTCATCGGCGCCAACATGGTCTTCTACTCGCTCGGCTCGGCCCTCGGCGCGGCCACGACCACCGCCGTCCACACCGCCTACGGCTGGGCGGGTTCCTCCCTCCTCGGGGCCGGATTCGCGGCCTGCGCGCTGGCCCTCTGGGCGATCGACAGGCGACGTCAAGTCGATCACGCACACCTTCGCCCCGCCCCTCAGGGGGTCGGCCGGTCGTGACGTCCGTCGCCGGAGAACGTGCGACATTCGTCGAATGACTGCTGGTCATCGGCATCATTACTCTCGGGGGACTTGTCGACGTCGAGAACGGAAACCCCGCCGATGGCCCCCTCGAAGACGCCGCGTCCCCCCCGTGGGCCGGCCATGGGCATCCTCGCAGAGGACCTGCAGGGAGCCGTCGCGGTAGCCTCCCGGCTGCGCCAGCGCGGGCTCGACCCGGTGATCGTGCGCGACCCGGCGTCCGTCGTCTCCGACGCGGACGCCATCGTCGTCGACCTCGACCTGCACCACGCCGCGGGCGCCGCCGAGGCGCGCATCCGCGAGTGGGCGGCCTGGCTCGACGACCACGGCTGCGAGCGGGTCGAGGTGAAGCTCAACGCCGAGCTGCGCGGATCCCCGGACGCGCTGATCGCCGGGATCGACGCGGGACAGGACGGCAAAGGCGTCCTTCTCGTCGTCCCGGCCTATCCGACCGCCGGCCGGGTCTGCGTCGACGGCCATCTGCTCGCCCCCATGCCGGTGGGCAACGGGCTCGACGTCGACGTGCGGGCCGCGATCCGCACCGAGGACGCCGAGCTGATCGGGCTCACGGTGCTGAACCAGGGCGCCGACGCCGTCACCGCGCACATCCTCGACGCCCGCGCCCGCGGCATCCGGCGGTTCGTCCTCGACGGCACCGTCGAGGCGCACCTGGGCAGCGCGGCGGAGGCCGCGACCCGGCTCCGCGAAGAGGGACACGCCGTCGCGACCGCCAGCACCGGCGGCTGGCTGAGGTTCTACCCGGACCTCGGCCGCGACGGCTTCGTCGTCGTGGTCACCCCGGGCAACCACGAGATCGACCGCGCGCAACTGCGCAGGCTCGGAGCGGCGTACGGCCCCCGCGCGCTGATCACCACCGCCACCGAGGCCGCGAGCTGGGGCGCGGACGCCGCGCACGAGGTGCTCGCCTCACACCGGATCCTCGCGCTGCACGAGACCGACCGCGACGACCCCGACCGCTGGGTCGTCGCCGAGCAGCTCGCCAAGGCGGTGCGCGGCCTGCTCGACGCCTCGGCCCGCAGCGAGAACAAGTGCCTCGGCGTGATCGCCAGCGGCGGCCTGACCACGACGGCGCTGGTCCAGCAGCTCGGCGGCACGAGCCTGAGCGCCGGGCTCGAACTGGAGCCGCTGTGCCCGACCGCCCGCATCACCGGGGGCGACTTCGACGGCCTGCGGCTGCTCTGCAAAGCCACCGGGACGGGCTCCGAGGAGACCTTGCTTCGCATGACCCGCCAGATCCTCGGCGCTTGACCCACTCGTATCCCCCAATAGCCCCCCGTATCCCCTCGTATCCCATGGAAGGAAATGGTGTGACCGACATCGATCCGCTGCGCACCGCGCTCATCCTCATCGACCTGCAGGGCGCGAACGCCGACCACCCCGTGCACCCGCACCCCGCCGGGGACGTCGTCGAGCGCTGCCTCAGGCTGATCGACGCGACTCGGAACGCGGGCGGCCTTGTCGTGCACGTGCGCACCAGCTTCCTGCCCGACGAGGGCGACTCGCTCGGCGGCAAGCTGCTCACCGACGTCGAGCGCCCCGCACGCCCGGTAAGGCGGCCCGGCTGGGACCACTTCCTGCCCGGCGTCGATCCGCTGCCCACCGAGCCGGTGATCGTGAAGCGTAGCTGGAACGCGTTCCACGGCTCCGACCTCGACCTGCAGCTCCGCCGTCGCGGGATCACCACCGTGATCATGGCTGGGATCTCGACCGGATTCGGTGTCGAGGGGACCGCCCGCGCGGCGTACGACCACGCCTACAACATCGTCTTCGTTCCCGAGGCGATGTCGGCCTACACCGCAGACCAGCACCACCACTCGGTGCGGGCCGTCTTCCCGCAGCTCGGCCGTGTCCGCGGCCTGGACGAGGTCGTCGAGGCGCTGATCCCGCAGCCCGCGACCGTGCCCTGAAGCGGATACGTAAAGGACCAGTGATGGACGAGTTCCTCAGCTACCGGCCACTCGACCGGCGCGAACGCCTGCCCCTGCCCGACGGCAAGCGCGTCGCCGTGAACGTGGTGATGAACATCGAGCACTACGAGTATCTCCCGCCGACGAACCCGCACCGGGACTACTTCTACCGCGTGCCGGCCAAGCCGGACATCGTCGGCTACGCGTTCCGCGACTTCGGCAACCGCGTCGGCTTCTGGCGGATGCTGGAGGTGCTCGACGACTCCCCCGTGCGGGTGACCTGCTCGCTCAACTGCGAGGTACTGCGCCTGTACCCGGACATCGCCGAGGCGATGGTGGACCGGCGGTGGAGCTTCATGAGCCACGGCACCTATAACAGCCGGCTCCTGTTCGGCGAGTCAGAGAGCGCGGAACGCGAGTTCTACGACTACACCATCTCCACCGTGCAGGAGCTCACCGGCTACCGCATGCGGGGGATGCTGGGGCCGTCGTTCAGCGCCACCCCGGCCACCTACCGGCTGATGGCCGAGGCGGGGATGACCTACACGACCGACTGGTTCATCGACGACCAGCCGTTCCGGCTCGACGGGCCGAGCGGCGGGCGGCTGATCGGCGTGCCCTACTCCCGCGAGGTCAACGACGCGCTGATCTTCCCCGGGTCGCCGATGTTCGGCCTCGACAGCGACTACTTCGCCGAGATCGTCCAGTCGCAGTACGAGGTGCTCTCCGCCGAGGCCCACGAACGCGACACCGCGTACGTCATGACGGTCGCGCTCCACCCCCTGTACATGGGCATCCCCCACCGGATCGGCCACCTGGCGCAGATGTTCGAGCGGCTGGGCTCGCGGGACGACATCTGGTGGACCACGCCGGAGCAGATCGCCGCCCACGTCGATGCGATCGGATGGTGCTGACATGCGGCTTGTGAGACCGTTGCACGAGGCCGAAGGCGGCTCCCGCCTCGCCCCGAACCGCGGCTGGCCCGGTGGCTCGCGCCTGGCCGTGGTCGTGCTGATGCACCTCGACCACGTGCCCGCGCTCCCCGGCTCCGCGCCCGGCCTCCCGCCGTCCAGCGTGGCCATGCGCGGGCCGTACCCGCAGATCATGGACGTGCACAGCACGTCGCAGCACGAGTACGGGCTGCGGGTCGGCGCGTTCCGGATCCTCGACCTCCTCGACGAGCTGGAGATCGCCCCGACGGTCGCGATCGACGCCTTCTCCGCCCGGCACCGTCCCCGCCTGGTAGAGCGCGTCGCCGAGTCCGGCGCGGAGTTCGCGGCCCACGGCCTGGACGGCGCCGGCATCCTGCACGACGGGATGAGCGCCGAAGAGCAGCGCGCCTACCTCGCCGAGTCGATCGACGCCGTGGCCGAGGCCGCCGGCGTCCGGCCGACCGGCTGGAGCGGCCTGGACTACGCGCAGTCCACGACGACCCTGGAAGACCTCGCCGGCCTCGGCATCCGCTGGACCGCCGACTGGCCCAACGACGAGGCGCCGAACATCCTGGCCACGTCCCGGGGCGACATCGTGGACATCCCGGTGAACATCCACCTGGATGACGTGTTCTCCCACCTCAAGCGCGGCACCCCGATCCGCGTCTGGGCCGACAACGTCACCGCGTCCGCGCGGCGGCTGCTCGAAGAGGACGCCCCCCGCACCCGGACGCTGGTGCTGGGGCTCCACCCCTGGCTCATCGGCCAGCCGTTCCGGTTCGCGCACCTGCGCGAGGCGCTGCGCGCCCTGCGCGGCATGGACGGCCTGTGGTGGACGCGCGGCGCGGATGTCGTCGCGCACCTGGACGACGAGGCGCGGAACGACGAAGGAGAGCGACGATGACCCTCAACCTGCTGGCCCGTGAGCTCGGGGCGTCCGTGGTGGACTGCTCGGACGAGTTCTTCGGCGCGGCCGACGCCCTGCTCCTCTCGACGACGCCGCAGCGCCCCGGCACCTACGGGCTGCGCGGAGCGGACGTCGACGGCTGGGAGAGCCGCCGGCACAACCCCGACCACGACTGGGTCGTGATCCGCGCCGCCCACGCCGGCCGGATCGACCGGGTCGAGCTGGAGACCACCGGGTTCCGTTTCAACGCCCCGAGGAGCATCAGCGTCGACGTCTCCGACGCCGCCGAGGGCCCGTGGCAGGAGATCCTCGCCGACGCCGAGGTACAGCCGAACACCGTGAACGAGTATCCGGTCGCCGACGCCGGGCGCTCGGCCTCCTTCGTCCGGCTGCGCGTCTTCCCCGACGGCGGAGTCGCCCGCTTCCGCGCGTACGGCGTCGTCGACGTCGACCGCAGCCGCCCGCCTGCGGGAGTGCGCCTCTCGGACATCCGGCTCGGCTGCCGCGTGCGCGCGTCGGAGGGTTCCTTCGGTGACCCGTGGTCGGTGATCTCCCACGCGATGCCGCGGAACACGCACGACGGCTGGGAGACTCCCCGGCGGTCCGACGCGGACCGGCATTTCGCCGAGCTCTCCTGGCCGGAGCCCGTCCGGCTGCGGACGCTGGAGGTCGTCGCCACGCCGTTCCGCGGCAACTGCGCGGCCCGGATCGCCGTCGAGGCGCGGGCGGACGAGACCTCCGGCTGGGCGGCGCTTGGAACGTTCGACATCACCTCCGGGGCGACGACCACCATCGAGTTCCCCGACACCGACGTGCGGCAGGTCCGCGTGCGCGCCCTGCCCGACGGCGGCTTCTCCCGCCTCTGGTTCTACGGCGCGCGACTTCCCCTCTCCCACACCCAAGATCAGGAGTAACGATGAAGTTCAAGAAGACCGGGGGGGTCGTCACGCTCGCCGGCGTGATGCTCCTGACCTCCTGCTCGTGGGGTGGTGACACGTCCGCCAAGGGCACCGAGCCGGCCGCCCAGGGCAGCGGCGACGGATCGGCCGCCAAGGTCCTCGTCTACGGCGCCGCGGGCGCCCCGTCGCTCTTCGACCCGTTCTACACCTCGGACGGCGAGACCGCCCGGGTGAACAACCAGATGTACGAAGGACTGCTCAGCCTCAAGCCCGGCACCGCCGACCCCGCCCCCGGCCTGGCGGTCTCCTGGGAGCAGAGCGAGGACGGCAGGCAGTGGACCTTCCAGCTCCGCGACGGCGTCACCTTCCATGACGGCACGGCCTTCGACGCCGCGGCCGTCTGCGCGAACTTCGAACGCTGGTACAAGCAGCCCAAGATCGCGCGCACCTCGGCGGTCGCCCACACCTGGGTGAACGACTTCGGCGGCTTCGAGGGCGACAAGACCCCCTCGCTGTACGCCGGATGCGAGGCTCCGGACAAGTCCAAGGTCGTGCTGAGCCTGACCAACCCGAGCTCGAAGTTCCCCACCATCCTCGCGCACGGCACCTACGCCATGTCGAGCCCGGCGGCGATGGAGAAGTACAACGCCAACGACGTCGAGGCCAAGGGCGAGGGCTTCGCCTTCCCCGAGTACGGCCGCCTGCACCCGACCGGGACCGGCCCGTTCACCTTCGTCTCGTACGACGACTCGTCCGGCACGGTCAAGCTCGCGCGCAACGACAAGTACTGGGGCGACGCGCCGAAGATCGCGGGCATCGAGTTCCGCACGATCCCGGACGAGACGGCCCGCCGTCAGGAGCTTGAGGCCGGTACCATCCACGCCTACGACCTGCCGGCTCCCCGCGACTGGCAGAGCCTGAAGGACCAGGGGTTCCAGGTCGTCACCCGGCCGCCGTTCAACGTCATGTACGTCGGCCTGAACGCGACCACCGCGCCCGAGCTCAAGGACCTCCGCGTCCGCCAGGCCATCGCCTGGGCGATCAACAAGCAGCGGATCGTCGACACGCTGCTGCCCGAGGGCTCCGAGACCGTGACGCAGTTCGTCCCCCGTTCCGTCGAGGGCTACGACGACAAGGTCGAGGGGTACCCGTACAACCCGGACAAGGCGCGCGCGCTGCTCGCCGAGGCCGGCGTGCCCAAGCTCAAGATCCAGCTTTGGTACCCGACCGAGGTCACGCGCCCGTACATGCCCGAGCCGAAGCGCTTCTTCGACCTGATCAAGGCCGACCTCGAAGCCGTCGGCGTCCAGGTCGAGCCGATCACCAAGCCCTGGGCCGGCGGCTACCTCAGCGGTCGTGAGGCGGGCCAGGCCCCGGTCTACCTGCTCGGCACCACGGGCCACTACAACAGCGCCCAGAACTTCCTGGGCATCCTGTTCGGCGCCACCGACAACGCGTTCGACACCGGCCTGCTCGGGTTCGGCCAGGAGCTCGTCGACGACCTCCAGGAGGCGGACCGCGAGCCGGATCCGAAGAAGCGCGTCGACATGTACCTGGAGATCAACCGCAAGATGGCCAACGACTGGCTGCCTTCGATCCCGATCGCCAGCAGCCCCTCCGCGCTGGTGCTCGACGGCAAGCTGCGCGGCATCGTCACCAGCCCGGTCGGCGGCGAGCCGCTGGCCACGGCTTCGTTCGACGGATAGCCCCACCCGGGGGGGGGGGGGGGGGGGGGGGGGGGGGGGGGGGGGGGGGGGGGGGGCGGGGGCGGGGGGGGGGGGGGGGGGGGGGGGGGGGGGGGGGGGGGGGGGGGGGGGGGGGGGGGGGGGGGGGGGGGGGG
>NZ_JARLTC010000004.1 GCF_029382225.1 Spongiactinospora sp. TRM90649 | reverse complement strand
TCGGATGAGGTCACTCGCCGAGCGCGCCGATCGCCTTGCACAGCTCGCCGTCGCGGGACGGCGGGACCGCGCGCAGGTCGAGCAGCAGCCGGCCGTCCTCGACGCGCCCGACCACGGGCGGGTCGCCGGTCCGTAGCGCCGCGGCGAACCGCGCGGGCAGGCTCACCGCCGCGCTGGGCAGCCGGACGCCCGGCGCCCCGCCCGCGCCCACCGTGGCCGACACCGGCTCGACCACGGCGTCGGCGCGGGCGACCCGCCCGGCGATCATCCGGGCGCGCTCCTCCAGCGCCCCGGCGGACACGCGCAGCGCGCGGCCGACGGGGGTCTCGGGGGCGTGCAGGGTGGCCGTGAGCGCGGCCAGGGTGAGCTTGTCCACCCGCAGCGCCCGCGCCAGCGGATGCCGGCGCAGCGCGCCGATCAGCTCCGCGCCGCCGAACAGCAGGCCCGCCTGCGGGCCGCCGAGCAGCTTGTCGCCGCTGGCCGTCACCAGGTCGGCGCCCTCGCGCAGCGCCTGCCGCACCGAGGGCTCGCCGGGCAGCAGCGGCTCGGGGGCCAGCAGCCCGGAGCCGACGTCGGCGACCACAGGCACGCCGAGGCCGCGCAGCCGCGCGACGCCGACGGATCCGGTGAACCCCTCGATCCGGAAGTTGGACTGGTGCACCTTGAGCACGAAGGCGGTGTCCGGGCCGACGGCCGAGGCGTAGTCGTCGCGGGTGGTGCGGTTGGTCGCGCCGACCTCGCGCAGCCGCGCCCCGGTGGACTCCAGCAGCTCGGGAATGCGGAACCCGTCGCCGATCTCGACGAGCTCGCCCCGGCTGACCACGATCTCCCGGCCCCCGGAGGCGAGCGCGGCCGCCGCCAGCGCCAGGGCGGCGGCGTTGTTGTTGACCACGTGTACGTCACCGGCCTCGGGGACGGCGGCGGCCAGCGCCGCCAGGGCGCTGCGCCCGCGCCGCGCGCGCTCACCGGTGGTCAGGTCGAACTCCACGTCGGCGGCCCCCGCCGCGGCGGCCACGGCCTCGATCGCCGCCTCCGCGAGCGGCGCGCGGCCGAGGTTGGTGTGCAGCAGCACGCCGGTGGCGTTGATCACGGGCCGCATCGGGGCCGCCGGGCGCAGCGCCTCCAGCGTGGCCGCGACGACGCCCTCCGGCTCGATCTCACCGGCCCTGGCCCGCCGCTGGGCCTTGGCGACGGCCGCCTTTACCTGCGCCCTGCCGAACGCGGCGCACGCGGCCGCGAGCCGCGGATCGCCCAGGACGACGTCGGTCCTGGGTACCAGCCTGCGGTGATCCATGTCTCCCAACCATAGCGACGCGGGCCGCCCTCGCCGTGGACCGGACGCTCACCCGGCGGCGTCGCGGCGGCGCCTTTCGAGGCCCTCGCGCTGCGGGACCACGGTGTACTTGGGATCCATGGCCGCCGTCCGGCCCGCCCGCAGCACCGCGAAGCGGGTGCACAGGGCGCCCGCCGTCAGCGCGGCGGCCGACAGCACCGCCGGGGCGCGGCGGGAGCTGAACCCCGCCACCGCCGCGAGCAGCCCGCCCCCCACGGTCAGCGCCCTGGCGGCGCGCATCAGCCTGCCCGCCGACCCGATCCGGTACGGCTCGGCCAGCAGCCCCAGACGGCGCTCCATGACCTCGCCCGCCGCCGTCTCCACCGCCGCGCCCAGGATCGCCACGCCCCTGGCGGGCCCCGCCTGGTCCGGGGGAGCGACGACCATGGCCACCGCGGCCGCGCTGGCCAGCGCGCTGCCCGCGAACAGGAAGGGCAGCTCGCGGTGCCCCGCGTGCCAGGACGGCACGGCGGTGTCGGCGACCAGCACCGCCGTGTACGTCGCCATCAGCGGCCCGGTGATCCCCGTGGTCAGCCCGGCGGCGTTCCCGACGACCGGCAGCAGGCCGGTGACCTCCGAGCCCGCCGCGACGGCGGCCAGCCCGCTCTGCGCGGCGAGGATCCACGAGCCGACGCTCATCGGCGAGCTGGGCTTGAACACCCGCAGCATGTTCAGGAAGCGCTCCGGGCGGCCCAGCTCGGCGACCAGGAAACCGGCGCCCGCCGTGCCCGCCAGCGCGGCGGTGATCTTGGCGGGGGCGGCGAGCCGGGGCCGGCCCGCCAGCTCGCAGGTCGCCGCAAGCAGCGACGACGCGCCCGACAGGCCGCCCAGGTAGAGGTAGACGGGCATGTGGGGCTCATGCCAGATGGGCGGCTTGATGATCGGCTGACCGTAGTAGGAACGGAACTCCGGATCGGGCACCATCGCCCGCTCACGGGTCACCGGGACGACCTCCGGCCCGTGGCGAGGAGCGACACGGCGCAGGTGGCGGCCATCGACAGCGCCGCCGCCCCGGCCCATTTCCACATCGACACCAGGTCCCTGGTCGTCACCACGGGGTCGGGCGGCAGGCCGTACACCTCCGGCTCGTCCAGCAGGAGGAAGAACGCGCCGTCCCCGCCCACGCCGTCGTCGGGGCTTTCGCCGTACAGCCGGGCCTCGGTGCGCCCCTGCGCGCGCAGCGACTCGACCCGCTCCTGGGCCCGCTCGCGCAGCTCGTCCAGCGGGCCGAACTGGATCGAGTCGGTCGGGCACGCCTTGGCGCACGCGGGCTCCAGCCCGCCGCGCAGCCGGTCGTAGCACAGGGTGCACTTCCAGGCCCGGCCGTCGCTCTCCCTGCGGTCGATCACCCCGTACGGGCAGGCCGGGACGCAGTACCCGCATCCGTTGCACACGTCGGACTGCACCACCACTGTGTCGAACTCGGTGCGGAACAGCGCACCGGTCGGGCACACGTCGAGGCAGGCGGCGTGCGTGCAGTGCTTGCAGACGTCGGAGGCCATCAGCCACTTGTCGTCGCGGCGGGTGAAGTCCTCTATGAAGGCCACGTGCCGCCAGGTGCTCGCGCCGAGCCCGCCGGTGTTGTCGTAGGAGGTCGCCCGGAACACGAACCCGTCCTCCGGCACGTCATTCCACTCCTTGCACGCCACCTCGCAGGCCTTGCAGCCGATGCACACGCTGGTGTCGGTGAAGAACCCCATCCGCTCAGTCACGCCGGTACTCCTCGATCAGGGCGATCAGCGCCGGGCCTCTCGGCCGGCGTCCGGGCAGCACGTCGCAGGTCGTGGCCTTGCTCTCCTGGATGTAGACGTTGGGGTCGAGGACGATCGGGAGCAGGTCGTTGGCCGCGTCGCCGGTGACCAGCCCGCCACCCGCCCAGCCCCAGTGGTACGGCATGCCGATCTGGTGGACCGGCCGCCCGGCCACCTTCAGCGGCCGCAGCCGCTCGCTGACCAGCACCCGGGCCTCGATCGCCGCCCGGCTGGTGATGACGGTCGCCCAGCCGCCGTTGACCAGGCCCAGCTCGTCGGCGAGCTGCGGGGACACCTCGCAGAACATCTCCGGCTGCAGCTCGGCCAGGTGGGACAGGGACCGGCTCATGCCGCCGGCGGTGTGGTGCTCGGTCAGCCGGTAGGTGGTGAGCACGTACGGGAACCTGCCGGAGTTGGACGGGTTCTCGGGACGGTCGTAGATCTTCCTGGCCGGGTTGGCGCGCGTGCCGTACAGGGTGTTGGGCACCGGGGACTCGTCCGGTTCGTAGTGGGCCGGCAGCGGCCCGTCGGCCAGGCCCGACGGGGCGAACAGCCAGCCCTTGCCGTCGGTCTGCATGATGAACGGCGAGTCGCCCGCGAGCGCCGCCTGCGCGGTGGCCCCCGGCGGGGGCACGTAGTCCGGCGGCTTGCGCACCTCGAAGTCGGGCACGTCGGGGCCGGTCCACTCGCCCTGGTCCGGGTTCCAGCGCAGGTACGCCTTGCGCTCGCTCCAGGGGCGGCCGTCCGGGTCGGCGGAGGCGCGGTTGTACAGGATGCGCCGGTTCATCGGCCAGGCCCAGCCCCACTCGGGCGCGACCAACGACTGCTCCGAGCCCGGCCTGCGGCGCGCCGCCTGGTTGACCTCGTCGGCGTAGACGCCCGAGTAGATCCAGCAGCCGCAGCGGGTGGAGCCGTCGGGGGCCAGGTCCAGGTACGACGACACCGCTCTGCCGTCCGGGCCGGTGCCGTTGATCTCGCGCAGCACGGCCTCGGCCGACGGGTCGTCGTGCGGCCCGCTCACCGGGTAGTCCCAGGTGAGGTCTCGCAGCGGCGCGTCCATCTCCCCGTCGGAGGCCCGCTCGCGCAGCAGCCGCCCCAGGTGGTAGTAGAACCACAGGTCGCTGCGGCAGTCGCCGGGCGGCTCCACGGCCTTCTCCCGCCACTGCAGCAGCCGCTGGGTCTGGGTGAAGGTGCCCTCCTTCTCCACGTGCGAGGCCGCGGGCAGGAAGAACACCTCGGTGCCGATCTCCTCGGTGCGCAGCTCGCCGGTCTCCAGCTCCGGGCCGTCCTTCCAGAACGTCGCGGTCTCCACGGGCAGCAGGTCCCTGACCACCAGCCAGTCCAGGTTCGCCAGGCCGAGCCGCTGGGCGTGCCCGCCGGAGGAGCCGACCGCCGGGTTCTCGCCGACCACGAAGTAGCCCTTCACAGTGCCGTCGATCTGCCCGAACACGGTGGCGTAGGTGCCGTGGTCGCCGGTGATGCGCGGCAGGTAGCCGAACCGGAAGTCGTTCTCCTCGGTGGCCGAGTCGCCCCACCACGCCTTCAGCAGGCTCACCATGTAGGAGCGCTTGTTGCCCCAGAAGCCGGTGTCGCCCGCGGCGTAGCCGAGGTAGTCGTCGAGGTTCTCGTGCAGCAGCGCGTGCGGCATCGGCAGGTAGCCCGGCAGGATGTTGAACAGCGTGGGGATGTCCGTCGAGCCCTGGATGCTGGCGTGGCCGCGCAGCGCCAGGATGCCGCCGCCCGGCCTGCCGATGTTGCCGAGCAGCAGTTGCAGGATGGACGCCGCCCGGATGAACTGCGCGCCCACGGTGTGCTGGGTCCAGCCGACCGAGTAGACCCACGCGGTGGTGCGCTCCCGGCCGCTGTTGGCGGTGATCGAGTCGGCGAGGAACCGGAAGTCGGCCCGGGAGATGCCGCACAGCTCCTCCACCAGCTTCGGGGTGTAGCGGGCGAAGTGCCGCGACAGGATCTGGTAGACGCACTGCGGGTCGTTCAGGGTGGGGTCGGTGCGCGGCGCCGGGTGCGCCGAGGGGCCGCCGGAGCCGTACTGGTCGGCGCCCGCGACGGTGGCGTGGATCTCGCCTTCCCTTGCCTGTTCCTCCCGCTCCCGGTCGGGCGATCCCGACTGGTAGGCCCAGGTCCGCGGGTCGTAGGTGCGGGTCTCCGGATGGAAGCCGGAGAACAGGCCGTCCAGGTCCTCGGTGTCGCGGAAGTCCTCGGACACGATGGTGGCCGCGTTGGTGTAGGCCAGCACGTAGTCACGGAAGTCGTGCCCGCCCCGCAGCACGTGGTTGATCAGCGCGCCGAGCAGCACGATGTCGCTGCCCGCGCGGATGGGCAGATGGGTGTCGGCCATCGCGCTGGTCCGCGTGTAGCGCGGATCCACGTGGATCACCCTGGCGCCGCGCGCCTTGGCCTCCATGACCCACTGGAACCCCACCGGATGGCACTCGGCCATGTTGGAGCCCTGGATCACGATGCAGTCGCTGTTGACCAGGTCCTGCTGGAAGTTGGTCGCGCCGCCGCGGCCGAAGCTGGCCCCCAGACCGGGGACGGTGGCGGAGTGTCAAATGCGCGCCTGGTTCTCCACCTGGATCGCGCCGAGGGCGGTGTACAGCTTCTTCATCAGGTAGTTCTCTTCGTTGTCGAGCGTCGCACCGCCCAGGCCGGCGAAGCCCAGGGTGCGCCGCACGACCTTGCCCTCGTGCGTCTCCTGCCAGTTCTCGCGCCTGGTGGCCGTCACCCGGTCCGCGATCATGCGCATCGCGGTGTCCAGGTCGAGGCTCTCCCAGTCCTTGGCGTACGGCCTGCGGTAGAGGACCGTGGTCTGCCGTCCCTCGTGTGTGACGAGCTGCTTGCTCGCCGATCCCTTGGGGCAGAGCCGCCCGCGCGAGATGGGGGAGTCGGGGTCGCCTTCGATCTGGGTGACCTTGCCGTCCTTGACGTAGACGAGCTGGCCGCAGCCGACCGCGCAGTAGGGGCACACGGAGCGGGCGACCGAGTCGGCCTCGGCGGTGCGCGGGCGCAGCGCGTCCGTGCGCGGTGAGCGCGCCGCGGCGCCGCGGCCGTCCTGGCCGCGGAGCTGGCGGATCACCGGCCAGCGGCCGATCAGGTCACCAAGTCCCATGTCTGGGCTGTGCCCGGAATACAGGCCCTTATGCCCCCGTGCCCGCGTACCAGTAGTCTCATACGTCGTAGAAGGCCTGTACGGTCGCACAAGCGGGGTTCCAGCTCGTCAATCTGTCGAGTGAACTCCCGTTTCCGCCTACAAAATCATGACCTTCTGGCATGATCGCTTGGATATACACTCGGACAACGAGACTGACGGACAGTGACTGATGCCCTCCATCGATGAAATGACCACCTTCGCGGCGGAAAACCCGGTCGGAACCGTCGTCATATGCGTCATCTCCCTGGCCCTGCTCGTCGTGGCCAGCCTGGCCCTGCGCGCCGGCGCGCGCACCGGGGCGCAGCTCTTCAACCGCTTCGTGGCCCCCCGTCCCGTCGAGGACATCCTGACGATCGTGGCCGCCTGCATCGCGACGGGCGTGTCCGCGCAGGGCATGTGGCGCTTCTCGGGCGACGTCCTGGGCTTCGACGGCCCGCTGCGCATGCTGCTCTTCGCCTTCATCGAGGTCGCGGTCATCACCAGCGCGGTCCGCGCCCGCCGCAACATGCGCGAGAACTTCTCCGCCGGGATCGACGGGGTCGCGGTGTGGGCGCTCACCGGTCTCACGGCGGTCCTGTCCAGCATGGACGCGCGGAGCCTCCCCGAGGCGGTCTTCAGGCTCGCGGCCCCGCTGGTCGCCGCCTGGCTCTGGGAGCGCGGGATGGCGATCGAGCGGCACCGGATCACCGGACGCGGCAAGATCAACTGGCGGCTCACCCCCGAGCGGATCATGGTGCGGATCGGCCTGGCCGAGGTCAGCGACCGCACCGCCAGCGAGGTCGACGCGCACCGCAGGCTGACCCGGGTCGCACTCGCCGCCAAGCGGGCCCGCGCGCTGCGCGAGTCCGGCGCCTCAGACCGCAAGATGCGCCAGGCGCTGGCCAAGCTCGACCAGGCCATGGACCGCGCCGTGGAGCACACCGGCCTGGCCGTCGACCCGGTCCGCCAGGAGGCGCTGCTCTCGCAGATCGGCGCGCTGTACAACACCAACGGCCTGATCGACCTGAAGCCGAGGGTGCCGTGGGAGCCCGAGCGCCCCGAGCCGGTCGCGCACGCGCTGCCCGCCTCGCCCGCCGCGGGAACCGTCTCGGTGGGCACCCCGCCGCAGATCGACGAGGACGAGGACCAGGAGTTCGAGATGGTGGAGGACACCGGGCCGCAGCAGCCGGTGGACACCGCCCAGCGGGCCGCGCTGATGCGCGCCGCCCGCCGCTACTGGGACGAGCAGATCGAGCGCAAGTACGTCCCCCGGGCCGCCGACATCGCCGCCGAGACCGACATCTCGGTCGCCACGGCCCGCGAGTGGCGCGCCCTGTGGAAGCTGGAGCCCAGGGCCCACGCGCTGATCGAGGCCGCCTACAACGAGCACGGCATCATCGACACCGGCACCTTCCCCGCGATAGTCACCCCGGAGCCCATCCTCACCGTGAACGGTTCGGGCAGGCACTGAGACCGCCCGGCCGTCCGGCCGCCTCGCTCCTTGATCGGGAAGGGCGGCGGCTGGGTATGGTGGGGCTGTCGAACCAGAGCGCGGGCGGCGGGTTCGCCGGGACGGGGGCGTTCCGCGCTCGGCGCGGCCCCCGGGGTGACCGGGCGCGTTCGCGATGACTCGGGGAGGGGTGCCCGGGATGACCGTTCGTCCGTCCGGCGACCTCGGCGCGCTGGCCGAGGTGGCCGCCGTGGCGCTCGACTTCGACCCGGCCGACGCGCACGACGCGCACGCGCTGGTCGCGCGGTTGTCCGCGCCGCCGTCCGGCCGGGTGTGGACCTCGCTCGCCTCCGACGACGGGCTGGTGTTCGCCTCCCTGTCCGGGAAGGATCCCACCGTCGGGCACATCGACCTGATCGGGGTGCGTCCGGAGGCCAGGGGGCGCGGCCTGGGCACGCGCCTGGTGCGCGCGGCCGAGGAGTGGCTGCGCGACCACGGGGCAGAGCAGGGGCGCTTCGCCGGGAACCCGCCCTGCTATGCCTGGCCCGGCATCGACGTGCGCGCCACCCCCGCCGTGTGCCTGGCCGAGAGCCTTGGCTACGAGCGCTACCACGCGGCCTGGAACATGACCGCCGATCTCGCCGCGGATCTCGGCGTCGAGGCCGAGCTGGCGCGCCTGGCGGAGGCCGGCGTGACCGTGCGCTCCGCCGCGCCCGGTGAGCGCGCCCAGGTGGTCGCCTTCGCGCGCGAGCACTGGAAGGAGACCTGGGCCTGGGAGGCCGAGCACGCCACGGGCTGCCACTACGCCGTCCGGGGCGATGAGGTGATCGGCTTCGCGGTCTGGGGCTCGCGTCCCTCGTGGTTCGGCCCGACCGGTACGGCCGCCGCCGCGCGCGGCCTCGGGGTCGGCCGGGTCCTGCTGCGCCGCTGCCTGGCCGAGCAGCGTGACTCCGGGCTGACGGCCGCGCAGATCGCGTGGGTGGGTCCGCTGCGCTTCTATGCCAGGGCGGTCGGCGCCCGGGTCGAGCGGGTCTTCTGGCTGTATCGCCGTGACCTGCGGTGATGTGGCGCGGAAAGGCATCCGGCCGGGCCGGGCGACGAAGCTATTTTGCATAATGGAATCCCTTGATGAAAATTAGCGACCTGGGATGCCATGACTGAGCCACTTGCCGGACTGTCCACCGAGCAGAGCGATCCCCGTTACCGGCGGATCGACCGCCTGCCCACGGCGGAGGTCGTCCGGCTGATGAACGGGGCGGACGCCACGGTGCCCGCGGCGGTCGCCGAGGCCGTGCCCGCCATCACCGCGGCGATCGACGCCGTCGCCGGGCGCATGCGGCGCGGCGGGCGGCTGGTCTACGTGGGCGCCGGAACATCGGGACGGCTCGCCGTGCTGGACGCCTCTGAGTGCCCGCCGACCTTCGGCACCGACCCGGACCTGGTCCGCGGCGTCATCGCCGGGGGACCGGCCGCGCTGACCCGCTCGGTGGAGGGGGCGGAGGACGATCACGAGGGGGGAGCGGAGGCCATCGCCGCGCTCGGCCTGGGCCCGCTGGACTCGGTGGTCGGGGTGTCGGCCAGCGGGCGCGCGCCGTTCGTGCTGGGCGCGCTCGCCGAGGCGGCCCGGCGCGGGGCGCTCACCGTCGCCCTGTCGTGCAACACCGCCACGCCGCTGACGGCGGCGGCCGAGCACCCGATCGAGGTCGTCGTCGGACCCGAGGTGGTGGCCGGATCCACCCGGCTGAAGGCGGGCACCGCGCAGAAGCTGGTGCTCAACATGATCTCCACGATCGTGATGGTCAAGCTGGGCCGGACATACGGCAACCGGATGATCGAGGTGTCCGCGATGAACGCCAAGCTCGCCGACCGGGCGGTGCGGATGGTCGCGGACATCACCGGGGCCGACCCCGAGGTGGCGCGCACCGCCGTCGAGTCGGCCGGATGGGACGTGAAGACCGCGGTGGTGATGATCGGGCACGGCCTCGACGCGGGCGCGGCGCGGGTTCTGCTGGCGATGCACGACGACCGGCTGGACGCGGTGCTGCCCGCCGAGGCCGACCATGTCCGACCTTCCTGATCGCCTTCCTGATCGCCCTCCTGATCGCGCGCCGGCCGGGATCTTGGCGGTGGCGGTCCCGGACGTCTGCGCGGGCGCGGTGGCGTCGCCGGGCACGCCGGGATCTTCTCCACCGCCGCCGACGTACTCCGCCTGGGCGAGACCGTGCGCACCGGCGGGGAGCCGGTCCTGAGCCCGGCGAGCGCCGCCGAGATGCTCGGCGACCAGGGGATCGACGGCGCGGGGTTCCGCCAGGACCTGGGACTGCGGATCGGCGACCCCGCCGTGAGCGGCCCGCTGCCCTGCGCGTTCGGGCACTCCGGCTTCATCGGCACCTCGCTGGTCGTGGACCGGGAACGCGCACTGACCGTGGTGCTGCTCACCAACAACGTCCACCCCCGCGCGGCAGACCGGGCATCCGCGAACTACGCCACGCCGTGGCCGTGCACGCGCTACGGCACGCGGAGCTCAGCCGGTCGTGAGGCGCCGGGCGACGGCGCGGAACGTGGCGCGGGACACCCCGTTCGTGGCGATGTGCGCGGCTCCGGAGGGGGCTCCGGGCACGCCGGTCTCGACCACGATGGCGTCGGGCCGTCGCCGGACGGCCAGTGCGAGCAGTTCGCGCATCCAGGGGTGGCGGGCGGCGTCGTGGGCGACCAGGACCACCGGGCGCTCGGCGGGAAGATCGGGCAGCCGGGGGTCCACGGCGGTGACGGTGCAGGCCAGGGTGCCGGGGAGCGTCTCGGCTAGCGCGGCGGCAAGGCCCGTCGGAGCGCCGGGGTCGACGGCGAGGCTCATCCGGGCGGCGAGGTCCACCACGAGGGGCGGCGCGGTCAGGGCGGCCGGGGAACCGGTGACCCGAAGGGCCGCTCGGGCCGCCGCCAGGCCCAGCTCGCGATCGGGCGGCGCGGTGTCGGCGGTCGCGGCGGAGTGCCACTCGGCCAGAGCCCGCACCCTGTCGGCGGCCTTGGCGAGCCGGGACTCGGCCAGCCGTCCGGCGTGCACGGCCCCCACGATCGCGTCGCGCAGCGCGTGGACGCTCTCACCGGCGGGCGAGGGCGCCCCGGCGCAGATGGCGTCGGCTCCGGCGGCCAGCGCGCGCACCGCGATCTCGCCCGGCGAGTGCAGGGCCGCCACGGCGCGCATCTCGATCGCGTCGGTGACCAGCATGCCCTCGAAGCCCATCTCCTCGCGGAGCAGGCTGGTCAGCACACGGTGGCTGAGCGTCGCGGGCTGGTCCGGGTCGAGCGCCGGGACCAGCAGATGGCCGCACATCACCGCGCGCACCCCCGCGCGGATCGCCGCCGCGAACGGCGGCAGGTCGCGCTCGCGCAGCAGGTCGAGCGACGCGCGCACGGTGGGCAGGCCGTGGTGGGAGTCGGTGACGGTGTCGCCGTGCCCGGGGAAGTGCTTGGCGCAGGCGGCCACCCCGGTGCTCTGCAGCCCCCGGATCCAGGCCGCGGTGTGGTCGGCGACCGGCCCCGCCTCGGGCCCGAACGACCGCACGCCGATCACCGGGTTGGCCGGGTCGGCGTTCACGTCGGCCACCGGCGCGTAGTCCAGGGTGATCCCGGCGGCGGCGAGCATCCGGCCGATCTGGCGGGCCACCAGTTCGGTGCGACCGGTATCGCCGCCCACGCCCAGCGCCCGGTTGCCCGGCCAGGAACTGCCGGTGCGGGCCTCCATCCGGGTGACCGTGCCGCCCTCCTCGTCAACCGCCACGACGACCGAGGGGTTCTCCGCCCGCAGTGCGGCGACCAGGTCGGCCGTCTGCGCCTCGTCCGCGATGTTCCTGGCGAAGAGGACCGCGCCGCCGAGGCCGTCGGCGAGCGCGCGCCGCAGCCAGGCGGGCGGCTTGGTGCCGTCGAAGCCGGGCTGGAGCACGGCCATGGCCAGCCGGCTCAGGTCGGGGCTGTGGTGCACGGCGTGGCCCTCCGGGCATGCAGGAAATCTACGCGGGACTCTATCGTGGTGAAAACGCCCTCCGGTCCGCCCGGTGCGTCCTCGCCGGCGCGCGGCGCGGCCGGCGAGGACGCGGGCGGTCACTCGCCGGTGTAGAGAATCGCGTCGACCTCGATGTCGAAGCCGTTGAGCGCCACCGGGATGGTGGTCCTGACCGGCGGGTCGGGGTGGCCGAAGTACTCGGCGTAGATCTCGTTCATCTCCGGGAAGTCGGCGAAGTCGCGCAGGTAGACGCCGACCCGCACGGCCTGCGACAGGTCGGCGCCCGCCGCCTCGGCGACCCGGGCCAGGTTGGTGAACGCGGCCCTGGCCTGGTCGGCGAACGGCCCACGCACCCAGGTGCCGTCGGGCAGGACCGGGCAGGCGCCCGCGAGATAGACATGGTCCCCGGCCACGACCGCCTGGCTGTAGGGGCCTCCGGGCGGTGCGGCCTGGTCCGTGCTGATCGCCTTCTTGGGCATGGATGTGTCACCTTTCGTTCGCGTCGTTCGCGGATGCGGAACCGAGCCGCTCTCCCGTGCTCCGGTCGAACCTGGACGCTCCCGTGAGGTCGAAACGGGCGCGGCAGGGGGTGCCGGCGGGAAAGAAGACATCGCCGGGCATCCGAGCGTAGTGGAGATCACGGGACGGCCGCCCGCCGCCCTCCGGCGAGTCGGGCCTGGACGAGATCCTCAAGCCGGCCGGGCCCGCCCCCGCCCGCGAGGAGATCTTCGCCCGGGACATCACCGAGGTGCTGGACGACCTCATCGAGGCCGAGATCACCGCCACCGGCCGCACGGTCGCCCTGATGACCCGCGAGGACAAACTCGACGTCCCGCGCTTCCTCGACGGCAAGGGCGCCTTCAAGCGCGCCGTGGACCGCGTCGCCCGGCGGCTCGCGGGTGACCGCCTGCAACTACCTGGAACAGATCCGGGCCGAAACCTCCTGATCCCGGCCCGGGACCACGGTCAGGGCCGGTCGAAGAGCTTTTCGAACCTGCGCAGCTGGGGTTCGGTCGGCATGTCACGCGCTCCCGGGGGTGCCGATGGCCGGCCCTGCGCCGGCCGCCGCACGAAAAGTATCCGGTCGATCGCGTGGAGTCATCGACCCGGATGCCCTTGTCCGACCGACCGGCTACACCGGGAGGCGGGGCCTCAGGCCGCCGAGGGCGTGGGGAGCGCCGGTGAGGGCGTGGGACGCGCGGTCTTGCCCGCCGCGGGGTCGATCTTGGTGAGCAGCGTGAGCATGTGGTCGATCTGTGCGGACAGGCCCCTGCTGAGCAGTCGCGCCTGCTCGACGGTCGCCGGGTTCGTCCCGGTCGAGGCCTCGGTGTTGGCCATCTGCACGCCGTCGTCGTGGTGGGCGATCAGCAGTTGCAGGAAGTCCCGGTCGAACTCCGCGGGCGGGGCGTCGTTCAGCGCCTTGATCTTCTTCTTGGCGGTCTGGGGGAGCCCGCCGTGCGCGTCGTGGGCCTCCTTGCCCACGGTGAGCGGCTGCTCCCAGGCGTACAGGCGCTCGGTCATCTGGAAGGCCTCGGCGGCCTGCGTCACCGAGATGGCCTCCGCCATGGTCTTGACCTGAGGGTCGGTGGCCTTGCGGGCGGCCAGCCTGGCGATCTCGATGCTCTGCCGGTGGTGCGGGATCATCATCTGCAGGAACATCACGTCAGCCGCGTTGACGGGCCCCGAGGCCGAGGTGTTCGGCGCGGTGGGCTCACCGGCGCCGATGGCCGTGGCACCGCCCGCGCACCCGGCGAGGAGCAGTGTCGCGGCGATGGTCAACGCCGTGACCAGGTGCTTCATGCGGAGCTCCCCTGGGGGGTCGGGAGGCGGGCGGTGCGGGTATGGCGAGCGCCCGGGCGGACGGGGAGGGGATCCGCCCGCCCGGACGCGGTCAGAGACGCTGCCAGAGCGAGGCGGCGTTCGGCGGCTCCCAGCCGGCCAGCGCGGTGTGCGCCTGCAGGCACTGGTAGGTCAGGCCGCCGTAGGTGACCCGGTCACCCGCGCGGTACGCGGTTCCGCCGGCCCAGGTGCCGCCCGTCGTCGGGGTCGGCGTGGGAGTGGGGGTCGGGGTGGGAGTGGGGGTGGGAGTGGGGGTGGGCGTCGGCGTGGGGGTGGGCGTCGGCTGGGTGCCGCCACCGAAGTCAACGTCGGAGCAGGTGTAGAACGCCTCGTCGCTGTACAGCACGCGCTGCCAGATCGAGTAGATCAGGTGGCGTCCCGTCCGCTGCGGGAGGTTGAGCGTCCAGTTGGTGAACGTCGTGGGGTTCTGGTTGTTGAAGTTCTGGAGGGGGACGAGGTCCGCCCACCGCAGCGGCATGGTGGGGTTCCAGCCGTCACGGGTGATGTAGAACTCGAAGTTGCTGCCGCCGTGGGGCGCGGTCGCGTGATAGGTGATCGTCATGGGGCCGGGGGAGACCTTGACGGCAGGCCAGTCGTTCCGGGCCAGGTCGAGGCCGCGGAACTTGTCGCGGCCCGCGCTGCAGAGCTTGCCGTCGGGGATGAGCTCACGGTGCCTGCCACCGGCGGTGAGCAGGGAGACCTCGTTCCAGTCGTAGAAGGCCTGGGTGCCTCCCGCGGCGCGGGCTGCCTTGCAGGCTTCGGACTTGGGCGTCTCGGGGCCTTCCGTCTTGCAGACGTAGACGCGGCTCGGCGGGTTCGACATGGAACCGTGCGCGGCGGCGGGGGTGGCGGGAAGCACGACGGCGATGGCGACCAGCGGGATGGTGGTCGCGAGAGCGGTCTTCAGACGGACGTGCACTGGTGCTCCTGCGGTGTTGGGGGGTGAGGCGCAGGTTATTAAAAGGAAACCTTACTAAGAATTAAACTAACCACGGCCCCGCGTCGGCGCAAGCGATTCGGCTCGGTCTCCGCGAACCGCCTGCTCGGAGCGGCGGTGCCGACGGGCCCGGCGGTGCCCCCCGCCGGGATTCGGGCTCATTACACGACAGCATGACACAAAGAGAGCCTCGATTGGGGCGAGCCGACGGGACAGGCGCGGCGGAAAGACGACAAACTAGAGCCATGGCAATGGACGTCATCGGAGTGACGGGTGCGAGCGGGCAACTCGGCGGAAGGATCGCGGCGCGGCTCGCCGGGCGAGGACAGCCGCTGCGGTTGGTGGTGCGAGACCCGGCGCGAGCCCCGTCGCTGCCCGGCGCCGGGGTCGCCGTCGCCTCCTACCAGGACCCGGCGGCCCTGCGGCAGGCGCTCGACGGAGTCGGCACCCTGCTGCTGGTCTCGGCCACCGAGGCGGCCGACCGGCGCGAGCAGCACGCCATCGCCGTCGACGCGGCGGTGGCGGCGGGCGTGGCGCGGATCGTCTACACGTCCTTCACCGGGGCGGCCCCCGACGCCGCGTTCACCTTCGCCCGCGACCACTGGTACACGGAACAGCACATCCGCGAGACCGGGATCGGCTTCACATTCCTGCGCGACAACCTCTACATGGACCTGATGCCGTCCCTCGCCGACGATGAGGGGGTCATCCGCGGCCCGGCGGGCGACGGCAGGGCGGGCGTGGTCGCCCGCGACGACATCGCCGACGCGGCGACCGCGGTGCTCCTGGACCACGCCCACGACGGCGCTACCTACGACCTCACCGGGCCGCAGGCGCTGACCATGACGGAGGTCGCCGAGGAGATCACCCGCGTCACCGGGCGCGAGGTCGTCTACCAGGCCGAGACCGTGGAGGAGGCGTACGCCTCGCGGGCCCGCTACGGCGCCCCCGACTGGGAGGTCGAGGGCTGGGTGACCTCCTACACGGCCATCGCCGAGGGCGAGCTCGACCTGGTCACCGACGCCGTGGCCACGCTGGCCGGGCACCCGCCCATCTCGTTCGCCGACCACCTCGCTGCCGGGAAGGGGTGAGCCCTACACCGAGGCGGGCCGCTTGCTGTTGACCTCCATCGCGTGCTGCACCAGGGTGATCAGCACCTCCTTGCCGGACTCACGCCGCCGGGCGTCGCACAGCACGACCGGCAGCGAGGGGCTCAGCCCGAGGGCGAGCCTGACCTCCGCCACGTCGTACTGCCGCGCGCCGTCGAAGCAGTTCACCGCGACGATGAACGGCGTGCCCCGGCGCTCGAAGTAGTCCACGGCGGGGAAGCAGTCGGCGAGCCGCCTGGTGTCGGCGAGGATGACCGCGCCGAGCGCGCCCGCCGACAGCTCGTCCCACATGAACCAGAAGCGCTCCTGGCCGGGGGTGCCGAACAGGTAGAGAACGTAGTCGTCGCCGAAGCTGATCCGGCCGAAGTCCATGGCGACCGTGGTGGTGTTCTTCGCCTCCACCCCGGCCACGTCGTCCACGCCGACGCTCCGGTTGGTCAGCAGTTCCTCCGTGCGCAGCGGCCGGATCTCCGAGACCGCGCTTACCAGGGTGGTCTTGCCGACCCCGAAGCCGCCCGCGACCAGCAGTTTGATCGCCGTGGGCAGCCTCCTTCCCGGCTTGCCGCGCTCAGAGCGCTCGTAGTCCATCAAGCACCGCCTCGTACATTCTCCGGTCGCGCATGTCGACTTCGGGTTGTGGGTCCTGCACCGTGACGAATCCCCTGTCCAGGAGATCACCGAGGAGCACCCGGATCGTGCCCGCCGGCAGGTCCAGGTGCGCCGCGACCTCGGCCACCGACAGCGGCACCTGGCAGAGCCGCACGATGGCGAGGTGTTCGGGGTTGAGGCCGACCTCCTTGGTGCCGACCGGCCGGATGGAGGCGACGAGCGAAATCAGGTTGAAGTCCCCTCTGATCGGCTCGGTCCTCCCGCGCGTCATGACGTACGGGCGGACGACGGGCCCGGCCTGGTCGTCGAGCCAGGCGTCCTCCGGCGGCTCTTCGTTGAAGTTCATCGTGACGCGTCGCTCCCCACCGGCTCGCTGCCGCGCGCCGGCGTGGTGAGGTACTGGCCGACCCGCGTGACCATCATCGCCATCTCGTAGGCGACCACGCCCACGTCCGCGTCCTGCCCGCACAGCACGGCCAGGCAGGTGCCCTGACCGGCCACGGTGACCAGCAAATACGCCTGGCGCAGCTCGATGATGGTCTGACGGACCTTCCCGCCGCCGAACCGCTCGCTCACGCCCCTCGCCAGGCTCTGGATGCCGGCCGCCACGGCGGACAGGTGCTCGGCGTCCGCCCGTTCCAGATCCCGTGAGCAGGCCATCAGCAGCCCGTCGTTGGACAGCACGATTCCGTGTCTGGCCTCCCTGGTCCGATCCACCAGGTCGTCCAGCAACCAGGCCAGGTCGGCGGGTGAGGCGGTCTTCTGGGTCACGCGTCGTCCTCTTTCTACTTACTCATGAGTGCTTACGCGGGATTCCGTGTCCGATGACCACGCCGAGACGACCGGTGCGGGTCACGGCGAGTCGGGACGGTCCCAGCCCGGACGGCGGTCGGCGCTGTGCCGGGGAGCGTGGCCGTAGTCCTCCACGCGGGCCTGCTCGGCGGCCATCCGGCCGCGCATCGTCCCCGACTGGTACGAGCCCATGATCCGGCGGATCTCCTCGGGATCACGCTCGTCCTCGTCCGCCTCGCTCACCGGCTCGGGCGGCGCGGGCTCGGCCCGCAGCGCCGGGGCCAGGCTGGCCTGAGGCACCCGGAACGGCAGGCCGCCGGGGGTGAAGGAGGGCTGGTCGGACTCTCCGCCCGGTGTTTCGTCGTCGTGGCGAGGGTGGGTTTCCCCTCCGAAGGACCGGTCCCCGCCACCGAAGCCGCCTCTGTCGGCTCTGTCGCCCAGGTCTTCGTCATCGTCGCCGGGCAGGTCGGCCGGCAGATCGTGCCTGCGCGGCAGGGCCGGCAGGACGGGCAGGCCGTTCCTGCCGGGGTCGGTGTGCGCCTCCCCGCCGGTGGTCGCCGTCAGGGCCGGCTTCGCCGATGGCTCCGACATGCTGCTCGTCTCCCCCAATACAGCGGTCCTCCGGGCGATCGCCGGGTCACCGCCCCCCGGGCCCGTGACGCCCTCGGCGGTGAGGGTGATCGCGGGGCCCGAACCGGCGCCGCGCCGGGAGGCGCCGCCCTCTTCCGCGAGGACGATGTCCGGGGGGAGGAGGATGACGGCGGTGGTGCCGCCGTACGGCGAGCCCTTCAGTGACACCTTGATGCCGTGCCGCTCGGCCAGCCGGCTGACCACGAACAGGCCCAGGCGGGAGGTGTCCCTGAGGTCGAACTCGGGCGGGTTGTCGATCCGGTCGTTGGCGGCCTGCAGGTCGGCCGCGCTCATGCCCAGCCCGCGGTCCTCGATCTCGATCACGTAGCCGTTGGCGACGATCTGCCCGTGCACCTCCGCGATGGTGTACGGCGGCGAGTACGACACGGCGTTCTCGATCAGCTCGGCGAGCAGGTGGATGACGTCGCCGACGGCGCGGCCGACCAGTGAGACCTCGCCCATGGGCGGCACGGTGACGCGGGTGTAGTCCTCGACCTCGGCCAGCGCGCCGCGCACGACGTCGATCATCGGGACCGGGCGGCGCCAGGAACGCGCGGGGGACGCGCCGGAGAGGACGATCAGGTTCTCCGCGTTGCGCCGCATGCGGGTGGCCAGGTGGTCGACCCGGAAGAGGTCCTTCAGGTCGCCCGGGTCGCTCTCCCTGCGCTCCATGGTGTCCAGCAGCGCGAGCTGCCGGTGCACCAGCGACTGGGTGCGCCTGGCCAGGCTGAGCAGGATCTCACGGATGCTCCGGCGCAGTTCGGCCTGTTCGACGGCGACGCGGATCGCGGTCTCCTGGACGTCGTTGAACGCCTGGCCCACCTGGCCGATCTGGTCGTCGCCGAAGCGCAGCGGCGGCGCCTCCGCCGCGACGTCCACCTTCTCGCCGCGGCCCAGACGGGCCACGACCCGGGGCAGCCGCTCGTGCGCCAGCTCACCGGCCGCGGTGCGCAGCCGGTCGAGTTGCCGCACGAGGTCGCGCGCCGTGGTGATGGACAGCACGACGGACGCGATGACCGCGAGCAGGCCGAGACCACCGGCCAGGACCAGCCGGACGATGACGGCGGTGGCGATGGGCGCGGCCCGGTCCACCAGGCGGTCGCCCGCCGCGGTGACCGCCTGGTCCATCTCGCGCAGCGCCGTCTCGGTGACGAACCGCCACTGGTTGGCCGGCAGCGCCGGGCGCGTGTCCGCCTTGTTGATCCGGATGACCAGGTCCTCCAGATTGCGGACGCGTTCCTGGGCGCCGCTCTTGATGAGCCGGTCGTAGGCTCCGGCGTCCACGCCGCCCAGCGCGGTCACCGCCTTGTCGTGCAGGTACCGGCGGACGCCGACGAACTGGACGAAGCGTTCGTACTGCGTCGCCTCGAACCGGCCGCGGGCGAGCGTGCCGGCCAGGATCGCGTCCTCCTGGGCGAAGACCTCCTTGGCCCGGTACATCTCGACGAGCGCCCGGGCGTCCTGGGCGAATTCCTGGTCGTCGAGCGTGGTCAGGATGTCGTACGTGTAGATCATGGAGTCGGCCAGCTCGGTGTAGGAGTTGGCTGCCGTGTCCCTGGAGATCCGCTGCTCGTCGATGGACTTCCTGGTGTTGCCCAGGGTGCCCAGCATCCGTTTGACGTCGGCCAGGTGACGCTCGACCTCGGGGCTGGCCGCGAGCTGCACGTCGCCCGCCTCGGTCCGCTCCTTGAAGTTCGCCAGCGCGGCGTCGGTGCGCTTGCGCTGCGAGAGCAGCGCCTGGCGCTGACGGTGGTCGCCAAGGAAGACGAGCGACGCCCGCCGCTCCTTCTGCGTCTCGGACACCAGCGCCTCGGTGGGTTCGGAGACGCCGGTGTCCAGGGTGCTCACCCAGAGCAGGTTGACGCCTTCGCGCAGGGTCACCCAGGCCGCGAACACCCACAGTGCCGCCAGGGACAGCAGCAGTGCGACGACCTTGGTTCCGACGCGGGATTTGCGCAGACGCATACTGACCCATTCTGCGTGAGGGGATTTACCGCATCACGGTTCATGGCAATTGCCGATTGCCGACCGGGGCGAGGGACGGCGTGGCCGGAACCCACGCCAGACCCCTGGAACCTTAGCAATCACGGTAAATCGGCTCAAGTCACCTCGGCGATCCGCGCGGACGATGTCTGGGTATGTCGTAGCGAGTGAATAATGCGTGGTTATGCACCTTTGCTGGTGACTTCACAATGAGTTGCGGTCATAGGAATAGAGGGCGGCGAGCACCGCCGCCCGGACGATGGCGCCGGGAGCGTACAGATCCTTGTCGTGCCACAACGCCGGGTCGGCCCCCTTCTCGTCGAGTCCGGCGAGCAGGAACGCGCGACCGCGAGCCAGCGCGGCGGCCGGCGCCGCCTTACGGCCCTGCCGGGTCAGCAGCAGGATCTGCATGGCGTAGGCGGTCTCCTCCGGAGTTCCCGACCACCTGCCCCACGACCCGTCCTCGCGCTGCGTGTCGAGCACCCACGCGACGGCCCGCCCTACGGCGAGCGCCGACCGCTCGCCGCCGAAGTCCGCCAGTGCGAGCACGCAGCAGCACGTGGCGTAGTACGGCGACGCGTGCCACCGGTCCGACCAGCACCCGGTGGTCTCCTGGCGGTCGCGCAGCCAGGAGGAGATCCGGGCGATCTGCGCCGCGTAGCGGGGCAGGGCCGCGGGCTCGGCCGCGCAGTACTGCCCGAAGGCGTCCAGCACGTGCGCGTTGACCGTGAGCGAGACGCCTTCCTCCCCCTGCCAGGTGCAGAAGTGGGTCGGCGTCTCGTAGGCGAGCAGGCTCGCCGGGTCGTACGGCCGTCCCAGCAGCGCCAGCGCGTAGAGCGCCACCGCCGTGGTGTCCGCGTCGGGGGGCAGCCCGGCTCCGGCGGGCGTGCCCTGCGGGTCGCTGGCCGCGGACAGGGTCCACAGCACGTGCTCCGGCACGGCCAGCGGCATCCCCGCCCTGGCCAGGTTGCTCAGCACCCAGCCGCGCTCGAACACGGTGACCGGGATGCCGCACGGCACTGGTCCGCCATGCCTGCGCACCACGGACTCCAGATGCCGCCTGGCCGGGTGGCCGGGCTCCCGCTCCCCGCGCCCGGCCAGCCACGCGGCGGTGGCCGCCGGGGACGCGCCGACCGAGCCGATCGGCGTGAGCGTCGCCCCCGCCGCGCCGGCGGCGCCGTCACCGGCGACCTCCAGCGCGTGCATCAGCTTCTGCGGCACCCGGCCGCCCGCGGCCAGGCGCGCCCGCAGCGACTTCAGCACCTTGCCGTCCGCCTGGGGAGGCGGGCGCAGCCGCCCGCTCCCCGCGAACCGGTCCAGCCCGGGCGGAGGATCGGACCGCAGCCGTTCCAGGTGCGCGTTGATCAGATCGGTCAGCGAGGAGGTGATCAGCTCGATGGCGGGCGTGTCCGGCAACGCCGGACTGGCCGGCCCGTTCAGCCACCCGAAGGCGGCGGACAGGCCGCGGCCCGCGCTCGCCGCCAGGCGTTCCCGCCCCTCCCGGCCGCGCGGGGTGAGCGCCGCGCCGAGCAGCGCCTCGGTGGCGCTGAGGGTGGGCACCAGCGCATAGGCGCCGGGACCGCCCCAGGCGCCGTCCGCCCGCTGCGCGCCGACCAGATAGTCGATGCGCTCGCCGTGCCCGGTCAGCCAGGGCGCGAACGTCACCATGCGCCCGGTCTCGTAGGTGGAGGGGGAGACCGTCCCCCATGGTTCGGTGGTCAGACCCGTGATCAGCTCTGTGGCGCGCCCGGCCAGGCCGGGACCGGGCGCGCGGCTGGAGTCGATCGTCAAATCTCTCCCCAGTAGTCGCCGCCCTGCCAGAAGCCGGCGACGAAGTCCATCTGCCCTTCCATGTAGTCGGCCAGATGGGGGTGGGCCGGGCGGACCTCACGCAGCAGCCCGCGGGCCCGCGTGGTCAGCGCCACGACCCGCCGTTCCACTTCCTCTCTGCCGACGCCGAGGCGCAGCGCGTTGAGGTCGCCCCAGCGGACGTCCCTCTCGTAGGTCGCCAGATCATTGATCAGCCGGATCACCCGCTGCACCGCGTGGCTCGCCTCCCGTACCTCCGCGACGCGCATCCCCTCCGGCACGCTCGTGGAGATCCAGAAGGCGGTGAAGACGCACGAGAAGGCGACACTGTCGGCGTTGGCGAGGTACTCCTCGAACCCCGGCGCCGTCTCAGCGGCCCTCCAGTCCCACTCGCGGGTCATCCCGCCGAGCATCCGCTCGAACTCCTCGCGCCAGACCGGTTCCAGGGTGGGGAAGGCCGGTGTCTCGGCGAGCTCGGCGCGGATGTCGCCGAGGAACGCGGTGAGGTCGTCACCGGGCTCGGCGGGTGCTCCCGTGGCGACCGCCAGGCACCGCAGGGCGGTCTCGCGGGCCTCGCCGGGCGAGGACGCCAGGTAGTCCATGTGCCAGTCCAGGCCGAACGACCAGAGGGTCATCCGGGCGGCGGTCCGCAGTTCCGCCGCGGACATCCAGTGGCCGCTGAAGGCCAGCGTGACCGACAGCGTGCTGAACAGCGTGGCATCGAACGGCTTGGCGGAGAACAGGGTCGGATAGGCGTCGCACCAGTCGCGCATTTCGCGCTGGATCCGTCCCGCGACGGCGCAGATCCTGCCGTTGCGCGCCGCCTGTGCTCCGATCGTCTCCGCCGCCGTCCCGATGGGGGAGGGCGTCACCGTGCCCCCTGCGGCTCGAAGGGGGTCAGGGTGAGACGTACCTGCTGGGCCGGGCGCAGGGTCACCGCGACCTCCGGCGTGACGGGGGCCGGGTCGGCGAGCGCGGGGCGGAAGCGGCTCATGATCCCGGCGATGATGAGCATCGCCTCCTGATAGAAGACGTGCATGCCCATGCACTGGTGCTGGCCGCCGCCGAACGGCATGTAGGCGAACTTGTGCCGCAGCCGCGCGCGCTCGGGGGTGAACCTCTCGGGGTCGAAGACCAGAGGGCGCTCGAACGCCGACTCCAGCCGGTGGGTCAGGTAGGGGCTGAGGATCACGCTGCGACCGGCTTTGAGCGTCACGTCCCCGACGACGGTCGGCTCGACGACGGTCCTGACGAAGACCCACCCGGTGGGGTAGAGCCGCAGCACCTCCTGCATGACCATCTTGGTGTAGACGAGGTCGGGCAGGTGCGACCCGCGGATCCGGTCGCCGCCGGTCACCCGGGTCACCTCCTCGTGGAGTTTGGCGATCACCTCGGGGTGCCCGGCCAGCGCCGGCCAGAACCAGGTGAGCGCCATGATCGCGGTCTCGGTGCCGACCGCGAACATGGTGACGAGGTTGTCGCGGACCCAGTTCTTGGGCAGGGTGCGCCCGCCGTCCTGGTTCCAGGCCCGGCAGAGCGCGGACAGGATGTCGTCGCCCTGGCTCGGCGTGACGCTGTACTTGCGAATCAGCGGCGCGGCCAGCGCGTCGAAGGTGCGCACCACCCGGCGCAGCGCGGCGTCCCCTGGCAGCGGCACCCAGTCGGGCATCACCGGCAGCATGATCCGGATCACCACGGCGGTGGCCATGGTGTCCAGCGCCGCCATCAGCTCGTCGGCGTCCCGCATGGAGATCGTGTCTCCGAAGAAGTCTCTGATCAGGATGCCGGAGACCAGCTTGGTCAGCTCCGTCGCCGCGTCGATCGGGTCACCGGAGGCGGTGCGGCGGCTCATCTCCTCCACGGCCTCCGCCACGGAGTCGGCCATCGAATCGGCCAGCGTCCCCACGTATCGGGGGGTGAACATCGGTTGCAGGGTGCGGCGGCTGGACGACCAGGTAGCGCCTTCGGACATGATGCTGCCCTCGCCGAACAGCCGGCGCAGCGGCTTCCAGAACACTCCGGCGCGTACGAATCTCCCGGAATCTGTGAGGACGCGCTGTACGTGGTCGGGGCTGGTGACGAGATACGGACGGAAGGTGCCCAGATTGAGCTGGACGATCTCGTCCCCCGCCTCCTTGCCGATGCCGTCGAGCGTCGCGACTGGCTCCCGGACCATTTGCGGAACGATGCGATGAAATGGTAGCGATCTTGCGTGACGTACGGGTGCGGCGTGCTGGGTTCGCATGGTCGGGGGTCCCTCACCTTTGACTGATGCGTAGCGTCACATCGCGAACGCGGCCCGTGACCGATTTCGCCCATGCGGCTGCGAGGGCGGCTTCGCCGGGCGGAGGTCATGCCGCGGCAGACCGGTTGACTGTCCTGACACGTATCCTCGACTCAAGGTTCGCGTGTGTTGCGTGAAGTATCACACGATCTACCGATCGTGAACAAGATCTACCTTCTTGTGACCCGAATCCTGTTACGGGTGATAAATCCCATAATGAAAGTGAAGGGGGTTGTTTGAGAGGTGAGGGGCCCTCGATCGTGGGGTGTGCGCGACGAGTACGTTGGGGATCTCCGCTATGAGACGGCTCGTCGAACGTGAGGTAGCTCAGTGTCTCTCGACGCATCACCGGCTGCGCCCACGTTCGTCGAGCGGGCGCAGACCCTGGTCCTTCCCGCGCTCCGCGAGGCGGTGCGCACCCTGCATCCGTGGCAGGCCGAAATCGCCGGATACGCGTTCGGCTGGGCGGGCGAGGGCGTCCCGGCCGCGGGCGGTTCGGTCGCCGGCGGCGGTAAGGGACTACGCCCGGCGCTCGTTTTGGTGTGCGCGCGGGGTGTCGGCGTACGGCCCGAGGCCGCCGTCCCCGCGGCGGTGGCCGTCGAGCTGGTGCACGCCTTCTCCCTGATCCACGACGACATCATCGACGGCGACGAGCGTCGGCGGCATCGCGCCTCGGTATGGAAGAAGTACGGCGTGGGCCCCGCGCTGCTGGCCGGGGACGGCCTGCTGGCGCTGGCGATGCGCACCCTGGCCGCCGCCCCCGTCTCCGAGCGCGCCACCCGCCACCTGTCGTCGAGCCTGATGGAGATCGTCCACGGCCAGTCCGACGACGTGCTCTTCGAGCGGCGCGCCTGGACCGGCGGCGAGGCGGTGACCATGGAGGAGTACGCCCGGATGGCGGGCAGCAAGTCCGGCGCGCTGCTGGCCTGCGCCGCCGCGCTGGGCGCGGCGCTGGGCGGCGCGGCGGACACCGTGGTCGAGCGGCTGGCCGCCATGGGCCGGCAACTGGGCATCGCCCTGCAGATCGTGGACGACCTGCTGGGCATCTGGGGCGAGCAGGAGGTCACCGGCAAGCCGGTGCTGAGCGACCTGCGGCGCGGCAAGAAGACGCTGCCCGTCGTGGCGGCCCTCACCTCCGGCGAGGCCCAGGCCGGACGGCTGGCCGGGCTGCTGGCCGACGTCCCCGGCGGCGGGCGGGAGCCGGAGCAGGATTCGCTGCGCGCCGCCGTCCGCCTGATCGAGGAGGCCGGGGGGCGGCGGATCGCGGAACGCCGCGCGGTCGAGCACGTCGAGACGGCCCTGGGCATGGCCGCGCGGGTGCTGGATCGCGACGCGGTGCAGGAACTGCGCGCGTACGCCGCCTACCTGGTCGGCCGCACTCGCTGACGCAGGCGGGCAGGTTTCGGACACTCGACCGGATCCCTCACAAAATCGTCAAATGTGAAAGTTCATCTGGTTAGAGCTATTGCTGCAGGTCAGACAGCTTTTTGTCAAGAATTGTCCGGACGTCTGTGGGTAATGGTTTAGGATCCATCACTTATCAGGCGCTCCAGCAGGAGTGGCCGACCGGCGACCCCCAGGGAGCGTGAGTGGGTCACGACGTGGAACAGGACGGCGGCCACCTGCCCGGGTCGCACGGAGAGCATGTGCTGCAGTCCCTCTTCGACACCCGGGCCAGGGCGGAGAACTTCTACCGGCGCCAGGTCGCCGAGCATCTGACCGTGCCGATGCGCGAGTTCATCGGCCGCCAGGAAATGGCCTTCGTCGGCACCGCCGACGCGTCGGGCAACTGCGACACCACGTTCAGATCCGGGCCCGCGGGATTCGTCCGCGTGCTCGACGAGACGACTCTCATATATCCGGAGTTCCGCGGCAACGGCGTCCTCGCCAGCCTGGGCAACATTCTGGAGAATCCGCACGTCAGCCTGTTGTTCGTGGACTTCTTCGACGACCTCGCCGGGTTGCACGTGAACGGCAGGGCCACGATCACCACCGCCCTGGACGCCCACCGCCGCTACGGCCTCGCCGCCGCCGACCGCACCGCGCCCGGCCGTCCCGCCGAACGGTGGGTCAAGGTGGACGTCGAGGAGGCGTACATCCACTGCTCCAAGCACATCCCCAGGCTCGCCAGGAAGGACCGCAAGGACGGCCCCCGGCCCGCCTCGGGCGACTACTTCGGCCTCGCCAGGGAAGTGGCCGCCAGACCCCCACGTGAGGAGGAACGGCCGACGCCGACGCCATGACCCTCGACACCGCCCTGATACGGCGTAGCTGGTCCCTCGTCGAACCCCGCGCGGACAAGGTCGCCGCCGACTTCTACGGCCTGCTCTTCTCCCGCCACCCGGACATCAGATCGATGTTCCCCGCCGCGATGGACCACCAGCGCGACCGGCTGCTGCACGCGCTGACCCGCGTGGTGCTGAACCTCACCGAGATCGACGGCCTCACCGGCTACCTGGCCCAGCTCGCCCGGGACCACCGCAAGTACGGCGTGCGCCCCGAGCACTACCCCCTCCTCGGCGCCTGCCTGGTCAAGGCCATGCGGGTGAACGCCGGGGGCGACTGGCCCGCCGGCGCCGACGAGGCCTGGACGGACGCCTACGACCTCATCGCCACCACCATGATCGAGGCGAGCGAGGCGGACTCGCGGACCGCTCCGCCTTACTGGAACGCGGAGGTGGTCGGCCACGAACTCCGCTCGCACGACCTGGCGGTCGTCATCGTCCGGCCCCAGCAGTCCTATCCCTTCCAGGCCGGGCAGTACGCCACCCTGCAGACCCCGCAGTGGCCCAAGGTGTGGCGGTCCTACTCGATCGCGAACCCGCCGCGCGAGGACAACCTGCTCTCCTTCCACGTGCGGGTCGTCCCCGGCGGATGGGTCAGCACCGCGCTCGCCCACCGCACCCGTGTGGGCGACACGCTGCTGCTCGGCCCGCCCAGGGGCTCGATGGTGCTCGGCCGCAGCGACTCCCCTCACCTGGTCTTCGTCGCGGGCGGCACCGGGCTGGCCCCGCTCAAGGCGATCATCGAGGAGACCGCCTGGATGCACGACCGGCCGTCCGTGGACCTCTTCCACGGGGTGCGCCGCCGCGACCAGGCGTACGACCTTCCCGATCTGCTCCGCCTGCGCGAGCAGCACGGCCGGATGCGTTTCGTCCTCGCCGTATCCGACGACCCCGCGCACCCGCCGAGGGAGAGCGTCGCCGAGACCGTGACACGGCACCGCGTGTCCGCCGACAGCGAGATCTTCATCTGCGGTTCGCCCGGCATGGTGCAGGCCTCCACGGCGCGTTTACTGCGCATGGGCGTGCCGGGACACAAGGTGCACACCGAGGCGGTGGACGAGAACGGCCTGGCCCTTCCGTGGGCCGCGCCGTCCGTCGGCCGCTAACGCACAGGCCGTGTTCACCCTCCGGTAACCGGGACTTCCTACCCTCCATGGGCATGAGCTGGAAACGCAAGGTCAACGCGACCCTCGAAGGGATCACGGGGTACAACCTGACGCGTGCCGAGCGGGCCGCCCGCGAGGCGGCCCGCAGAAGCGCGCCCCCGCCCGCCCCGAAGGTGCCGCGCGCCGCCATGCTGCCGCCGAGGATGCCGGACGACGAGATACGCGAACCCGGTGAACCCGGCGACCGGCTGCTCGTCGCCCCCGTGTTCGTGCTGTCCCCGGTGCGCTCCGGCTCCACGCTGCTCCGCGTGATGCTCAACAGCCACAGCCAGATCCACGCTCCGCACGAGCTGCACGTGCGGCGGATCACCGTCAACCTGGCCACCGACCCGGTGCAGCAGGCCATGCGGGCGCTCGGCCACACCCACAGCGACGTGGAGCACATCCTGTGGGACCGGCTGCTGCACCGGGAACTGGCCAGGAGCGGCAAGCGGGTGCTGGTGGAGAAGACGCCGAGCAACGTCTTCGCCTATCCCCGCCTGGCGGCCTGCTGGCCCGACGCCCGGTTCGTCTTCCTGCTGCGCCACCCGCTGTCCATCGCCACCTCCTGGCACGAGGCCGACCCGCAGGCCCGCCCGATGCCCGAGGCGGTGCGGCACACCTTCCAGTACATGAAGTACCTGCGCGACGCGATGCGCGACCTTCCCGGCCTGCGGCTCACCTATGAGGACCTCACCGCCGACCCCGAGGCGCAGACCAGGCGCATCTGCGAGTTCCTCGGACTCGACTGGGAGCGCGGCATGCTGGAGTACGGCGGCCACTCCCACGGCGACTTCGTCAAGGGCATCGGCGACTGGCGCGACAAGATCCGCACCGGCACCGTGCAGCCCGGCCGTCCGCTTCCCGGAGAGGACGAGATCCCCGAGCAACTCGTCGAGATCTGCCGGGACTGGGGCTACCTCTCTCCATAACGTCTTGGGTGTACCCAGGCAATACTCAGGATCCGTTGTTAACCTCCCCGTTCATGAACTGGAAGCGCAAGGTCAACGAAACCGTCGGTGGACTGACCGGATTCCGCTTCAGCCGTGCCCAGACCACGACCGCGCCCGAGCGCGTGGCGACCCTCTCGGAGCGGCCGTCGGCCGCGGCCGACGATCTGGTCCGTCCGCCCGCCGACCCGGAACACGACCGCCTGGTCGACCCGGTGTTCCTGCTGTCGCCCGTCAGGTCGGGGTCCACGCTGCTGCGCGTGATCCTGAACAGCCACAGCCAGATCCACGCCCCGCACGAGCTGCACGTGCGGCGGCTGACCGTTGGATTCGGGACCGCGCTCGCCGAGAAGGCGATGGACGCCCTCGGCCACAACCAGGCCGACCTGGAGCACCTGCTCTGGGACCGCGTCCTGCACCGGGAACTCGTGTTGTCCGGTAAGAAGATCGTCGTGGACAAGACCCCCGCCAACGCCTTCGCCTACAAAAGGCTCGTGGCGTGCTGGCCCAAGGCCAGGTTCGTCTTCCTGCTGCGCCATCCGGTGTCGATCGCCACGTCCTGGCACGAGGCGAGCCCGGACCGCCGCGACAAGGACGCCGCGATCGCCGACGCGCTGCGCTACATGAAGGCGGTGGAACGCGCCCGCGCCGCGCTGACCGGCCTGACCGTGCGCTACGAAGACCTCACCGCCGACCCCGAGGCGCAGACCAGGCGCATCTGCGAGTTCCTCGGCCTCGACTGGGAGGCGGGGATGCTCGACTACGGCGGCGAGGGCACGAAGTACGTCAAGGGCCTCGGCGACTGGAAGGACAAGATCCGTTCCGGCGCCGTGCAGCCCGGCAGGGCACTGCCCACGCCCGAGGAGGTTCCCGCCGCGCTCAAGGGCATCTGCCTGGCCTGGGGATACGCCGCATGATCGAGCAGGACCGCCCGGCCGGGCCCGCCCCGCACGCGGAGGTGGAGCGGATCTGGCCGGAAGAGGGCGACATCCGGGTGCTCGGCCGGCTGCACGGACTGCCCGGCGAGGCGCCCCAGGAGGGGTGGCGGGTGACGCTGACCCTGCGCGAGCCGCGCGGCCCCAAGGCCGAGTGGCCCGCCGTGGTGTCCGGCCTCGACTTCGAGGCCGTCGTGCCGATCTCCGGCCTGGCCGCGCCGGAGTCCCCGGAGAAAGGGGTGTGGGACGTCCACCTGACCGCCGGCGACACCCGGCTGCGGGTGGGAAGGCGGCTGGACGACATCCGGGACAAGGCGACGATCATGATCTACCCCGCGCAGACCTTCGAGTCGGCGGCCGGGCCCGTCGAGGTCCGTCCCCGCTACACGGTGAACGAGAACCTCTCCATCGACTACGGGCGGGTGCCGTGAACCGCCTGAAGATCCGCTACCTGCTGCTGCACGCGTACGGCATGGGCGGCACCATCCGCACGGTGATCACCCAGGCCAACGCCATGGCCGCCGCCGGGCACGACGTCGAGTTGGTCAGCGTGGTGCGCCGCCGCGAGCGCCCGCAGTTCGCCATCGACGAACGGGTGCGGCTGTGGGCGCTGGTCGACCAGCGCGCGGGCGTGCAGGAGCCCACGCTGGCCGCCCGCGTGGCGCGCAGGCTGCGCGGCGGGGCCGTGCCCAGGGGCGAGTTCGCCGCCCGCTACTTCACGCCCGCCGTCGAGCGGGCCACGGCGAGCTGGATCGCCGGGCTCGACGACGGCGTGCTGGTGACCACCCGGCCGGGGCTCAACCTGCTGTCCGCCCGCTACGCGAACCGCGACGTGGTCCGGGTCGCGCAGGAGCACATGAACCTGTCCACGCACCGGCCCGCCGTGCGCGCCGCGGTGCTGCGCTTCTACGACAGGTTCGACGCGGTGGTGGTGCTCACCGAAGGCGACCGCAAGGAGTACCAGGAGGCCATCCCGGGGGCGCGGGTGGAACGCGTCCCCAACTCGGTCCACTCCCTGGACCAGCCGCACTCCGACCACACCGGCAAGATCGTCCTGGCCGCCGGGCGGCTCTACCCGCAGAAGGGCTTCGACATGCTCCTCCCCGCGTGGGAGGAGGTCGTGCGCGAACACCCCGACTGGCAGTTGCGGATCTTCGGCACCGGCCCGAAGAAGGACCGCCTGCGCGCCCAGATCGAACGGCTGCGGCTCTACAACAACGCCTTCCTGATGGGCCGGACCGAGCACTTCCACGACGAGCTGACCAGGGCGTCGGTGTTCGTGCTCAGCTCCCGTTTCGAGGGCCTGCCGATGGTGATGATCGAGGCCATGTCGCACGCGCTGCCTATCGTCAGCTTCGACTGCCCGACCGGCCCCGCCGACGTCATCACCCATGGCAAGGAGGGCCTGCTGGTCCCGCCGAAAGACGTCCAGGGACTCGCGGAGGCGCTGAAGACCGTGATCGCGGACCACGGGCTGCGCGAACGGATGGGGGCGCGGGCCGCCAAGACGGTCACCACTTACGCCCCTGCCTCGGTCATGCCACGCTGGGAGGCGTTGTTCTCCGAGCTGAGCGCGGCGCGAACCCGGCGGTGACCGCGGCGCTCCGGCCTGCCACGGGGTGAGATCCGCATGCTGACCGGCATCGACGTCTCCGACCGGCAGGGCGCGCCCGACTGGGGCGCCCACGCCGGGACGGGGGTCGCGTTCGCGTTCGCCAGGGCGAGCGAGGGCGCCGCCGTCACCGACGCGTCGTTCGGGCGGAACTGGACGGCCATGCGCGAGCACGGTCTGGTCCGCGGTGCCTACCACGTCGCCAGGCCGAAGTCCGGCGCCGAGCCTGCGGCCGGGCACTTCCTGGCGGTCGTCGAGTCGGCGGGCGGGCTCGCCGCCGGTGACCTGCTCGCCCTCGACCTGGAGAGCTCAGGCGGCCTGCCCCCGGCGGAGGTCGCCGCCTTCGCCGTGGCGTGGTGCGAGGCCGTCGAGCGCCGCACGGGGGTGCGCCCCTTCGTGCGCACCTACGCGTCGTTCGCGCTGGCGGGCAACTGCGCCGGGCTCGGCGGGCACCCGCTGTGGATCAGTTCCCCTGGCAGGCCGCCGGGCGATCCCGAGGTCCCCGCGCCCTGGCGCGCGTGGCGGATCCACCAGTACGCGCACAGCCCGCTGGACCTGAACGTGTTCCCGGACGGCCTGCGGGAGCTGACCGCGCTCGGTCTCGGCCCCCGGTAACATGCGGTGTACTCAGTCGTCCAACGCGATCTAGGAGCAACCGTGTCTGCCGTGGCGCAACTTCGCATCACCCTCGCCGGAACCGAGCGAGTGGTGGCGGCGGGCACGACGTACGGCGCGGCCCTGGAGGCCGACGGCATCAGGGTCATCGCCGCCCGCGCCGACGGCGAGCTGAAGGACCTCGCCGCCGAGGTCGCCGACGGCGAGGCCATCGAGCCGGTCGCCATCGACAGCACCGACGGCCGGGCGATCCTGCGCCACTCCACCGCCCACGTCATGGCCCAGGCGGTGCAGGAGCTGTTCCCCGAGGCCAGGCTGGGCATCGGCCCGCCCGTCGAGAACGGCTTCTACTACGACTTCGACGTGCCGCAGCCGTTCACCCCCGACGACCTCAAGCGCGTCGAGAAGCGGATGCGCGAGATCGTCAAGCAGGGGCAGCGCTTCGCGCGCCGTCCGGTCGGCGACGACGAGGCCCGCGAGGAGCTGGCGGGCGAGCCGTACAAGCTGGAGCTGATCGGGCTCAAGGGCGGCGCGGCCGAGGCCGGTGAGGGCGCGAGCGTCGAGGTCGGCGCGGGCGGGCTCACCATCTATGACAACCTCGACGCCAAGTCCGGCGAACTGCGCTGGAAGGACCTCTGCCGGGGCCCGCACCTGCCCACCACCCGGGTCATCCCGGCCTTCAAGCTGATGCGCACCGGCGGCGCCTACTGGCGGGGCAGCGAGAAGAACCCGCAGTTGCAGCGCATCTACGGCACCGCCTGGGAATCGCGCGAGGCACAGGACTCCTACCTGACCATGCTGGCCGAGGCCGAGAAGCGCGACCACCGCAAGCTCGGCACCGAGCTCGACCTCTTCAGCTTCCCGTCCGAGATCGGCGGCGGGCTGGCCGTCTGGCATCCCAAGGGCGGCCGGGTGCGCCGGGTGATGGAGGAGTACTCCCGGGTGCGCCACGAGGAGGCCGGCTACGAGTTCGTGGTCAGCCCGCACCTCACCAAGTCCTCGCTCTTCGAGACCTCCGGTCACCTGGAGTGGTACGCCGACGGCATGTACCCGCCCATGGAGATGGAGGGCGCCAAGTACTACCCGAAGCCGATGAACTGCCCGTTCCACATCACGATCTTCAAGGCGCGCGGGCGGTCGTATCGGGAGCTGCCGCTGCGGATGTTCGAGCTGGGCACCGTCTACCGCTTCGAGAAGTCCGGCGTGCTGCACGGCCTGACCCGGGCGCGCGGCTTCACCCAGGACGACGCGCACATCTTCGTCACCCCCGACCAGCTCGCCGACGAGCTGGCCTCGCTGCTGCAGTTCGTCATCGACCTGCTGCGCGACTACGGCCTGACCGAGTTCGAGGCGGAGCTGGCCACCCGGCCGGAGAAGTTCGTCGGCGACCCCGCCGAGTGGGACGACGCGACGGCGGCGCTGCACCACGCGCTGGACAAGTCCGGCGTGCCGTACGTGGTGGCCGAGGGGGAGGGCGCGTTCTACGCCCCGAAGATCGACGTGCACATCCGCGACGCCATCGGCCGCCGCTGGCAGCTCTCCACCCTCCAGGTCGACTTCCAGCTCCCGCAGCGCTTCGACATGGAGTACCAGGCCGCCGACGGCACCCGCAGGCGTCCCTACATGATCCACCGCGCGCTGTTCGGCTCGGTGGAGCGCTTCTTCGCGATCCTGCTGGAGCACTACGCGGGCGCCATGCCGCCGTGGCTGGCCCCCGTCCAGGTGGTCGGCATCCCGATCGCCGATGCCCACGTGCCGCACCTGAAGGCGGTCGCCGAGCGGCTCGCCGAGCGCGGCATCAGGGTCGAGGTCGACGAGGGCGACGAGCGGATGCAGAAGAAGATCCGTAACGCGCAGAAGGCCAAGGTGCCCTTCATGCTGCTGGCCGGTGACGACGACGTCACGGCGGGAGCGGTGTCCTTCCGCTACCGCAGCGGCGAGCAGAAGAACGGGGTACCCGTCGCCGATGCCGTCGAGGAGATCGTCGACGCCGTCGCGCGCCGAGTCCAGGTCTGACCCACCGCCCCGCGCCTGCCCCGCCACGCCCTATGCTGCATGGCATGCACGACAGCGACCCGATCGAGCAGGCAGGCGCGGGCGACCCGGACAACTTCCAGCGGCTGTGGACCCCGCACCGGATGGCCTACATCAAGGGTGAGAACAAGCCCGCCGGAAGCGGCCCTGACGACGGCTGCCCGTTCTGCGAGATCCCCAAGCTGGACGACGCCGAAGGGCTGATCGTCGCCCGGGGCGCCGCGGTCTACGCCGTGCTCAACCTCTACCCGTACAACTCCGGGCATCTGATGGTGTGCCCGTACCGCCACGTCTCCGACTACGCCGACCTCGACGCGGCGGAGACCGCCGAGCTGTCGGCGTTCACCCAGCGCGCGCTGGGCGCGCTGCGCAGGGCCGGCGGCGCGCAGGGCTTCAACGTCGGGATGAACCTCGGTGCCGTGGCGGGCGCGGGCATCGCCGCCCACCTGCACCAGCACGTGGTGCCCCGATGGGGCGGCGACACCAACTTCATGCCGGTGGTCGGGCACACCAGGGTGCTGCCCCAACTGCTCGCCGACACCCGGGAACTGCTCGCCCAGGCGTGGCATTCGGACGAAGACACCGCCTGACTCCCTCGTCCGGCCGGGGCGATGTCACATTCCGGGGCGGCGGGTTGTCCGCACCGGCATGAGAACGATTCTGGTGACGGGAGCGACCGGACGCCTGGGCACCGCCCTGCTCGACGCCTTCCCCCGCGACGGCCTGACCGTGCGCGCGATGAGCCGCCGCCCGCGCTCCTCGGCCGGTGCCGAATGGCGCACGGCCGACCTGACCACGGGGGAGGGGGTGGCGCCGGCCGTGGCGGGCGCGGACACCATCGTGCACCTCGCCTCCGCCCCCTACAAGGGCCGCTACACCGGCCGGGTGGAACTGGACGGCACGCGGCGGCTGCTGGCCGCCGCCCGCGAGTGCGGGGTCCGGCACCTGGTCTACCTCTCGATCGTCGGTGTGGACCGCGTCCCGTGGGGCTACTTCCGCACCAAGGTCATGGCGGAGGAACTGGTCAGGCAGGGCGGGGTGCCCTGGACGATCATGCGCGTGACGCAGTTCCACGAGTTCGTGGACCAGGCGCTGCGCGGCATGGCCCGGCTGCCCTTCCTGCTCGCCGACCCCGGCATCACCGCCCAGCCGGTCGACGTCCGCGACGTCGCGGGCGCCCTGCTGTCGCTCGTCGCGGACGGACCGGCCGGGGAGATCCGGGAGTACGGCGGGCCGGAGGTGCTCGACGTGGACACCACGCTCGGCGCATGGCGGCGGGCCCGTGGCGTCAGGCGGCCGGTGCTGCGCGTGCGCCTGCCGGGACGCCTGGGCCGCGCCTTCCGGGCCGGGCACCTGACCACGGGCGCCCGGCCGTCCGGCACGATCACCTGGGCGGACTACCTGGCGGGCTCAGGCGGGGCCGGGCGTGGGCACGGAGGCCGGTAGCACCGGGTCGGACGAGGGGCTGCGCCCCGCGCCGGGCAGCGCGGAGATCCCGGCCGCCAGCACCAGCGGCACGGCCAGCGCCAGCGCCATGGAGAGCACCGCCGCGCCCGAGTCGTTGACCAGCATGCCGACGACCCCGCTGACCAGGGTGCCGACCAGACCGGCGCGCAGGGCGGGGGAGTGCTCGAAGGCGGCGGTGACCACGCCCGCGCTGGCCTGGCCCGGGTTGCGGACCGCGTAGACCAGGAAGGCGGCGGCGCCGATCAGGATCGGCATCAGGATCGGGTTGGCCAGGGTGCCGATCATCGCCGCCAGCTTGCGCAGGATCACCTCGACGGCCTCGCCGCTGACCACCTGCCCGACGAACCTGCCCAGGTGGGTCTGCGCGGCGGGCGGGCGCAGGGAGTCCAGGAAGGCGATGGCCATCACCACGACGCCGCCCGCCACGCAGAACGCGCCCAGCTTGACCGGCGAGACCCGCCTGCCCGCGATCATGAGGGCGGTCACCGCGATGCCCGGCAGGAAGGCGATCACGCCGCCGAAGTCGCTGCCGATGCCCGGCCAGCCGCCGAGGATCATCGCCACGCCGCCCAGCGCGAGCACGGCGGCCACCGCCGCCGCGCGCATGCCCCTGCTCAGCAGGTGGTGGGCGACCACGGTGGAGGTGAGCAGGATGCCCGTGGCCAGCAGCGCGAACGGGATGTTGCCCAGGCCGTAGTAACGCGATCCGACGACCGAGGTGTAGCCCATCACGCTGTTGAGCTGCAGGGTGGTGCCGGTGAGCAGGTCGGCGGCCAGCGCCAGCCCGGTGACTCCGGCCACCACGGCGAGCGGGCCCAGCGGGGCGCGCCGCCAGGGCCCGGCCAGCGCCACCGCGGTGATCAGCAGGGCGATCGCGACGATGACGCCGACGTGCGCGGCGAGCGGGTTCGACGCGCCGCCCCAGGGCGCCAGGTTGACCAGCAGGCTGGCGACCGGGACCGACGACAGCGCGAGCGCGGCCACGCGGACCCTGACCAGCGCCCGCCTGCGCCGCATCAGCAGGAACGCCACCAGGTAGAACACGAGTTGCAGCACGGCCAGGCCGAAGAAGAACCCGGTCAGGGTGTTCCTGATGGTCTGCCCGGCCGCGTCGTCGGCCTCGAACGCGGCGGCGGCGTCGGCTACCGGGCCGGTCGTGCCCGTGCCGGGCGTCAGCGGCGTGCCGACCACGTTGGCCGGGGGCGCGACCCCGGCGGCGTGCAGCAGCGTGGCGGTGATGTCCGGGATGATCGTGACATCGGCCAGGTGAGTCGAGGAGCTGCCCAGCGTACGGCCCGCGGCCTGCGGCGCGCGCAGCATGGCGGCCCGCAGGTGCGGGATCGACCCGTGGTCGGCCAGGCCCGCGACCAGCACGGTGGCGGCCGGCGGGAGCGCGGCCAGCACCGTGCCCACCTTGGCGTCGGCCTGGCGGACGGCGGCGGCGCGGTCGCCCGCCGAGAGCGGCTCGGCCACCCTCGCGATAGACCCTCCCGCCAGGTACGCGCGGGCCAGGTCGTCCACGTCGGCGGCCACGATCGGGCAGCGGGCCAGCGCGGCGGCGGTGAGGCCGTCGGCGGAGGGCAGGTAGACGCCGACCGCGCCGGAGCGGTCGGCCAGGGCCAGCGCGCCGCCCGGCCCGATCGCGGTGGCGCACCGCCCGGCCGCGCGCAGCGCCTCGCCCAGGGCGCCCGCGTGCCGCTGGCCCGCGACGTGGTGCAGATAGCCGTAGTCGGGGATCACCGCGCCCGCTCCGCGCGCCTCCGGGACCGGCGGCAGGCCGCAGCGGTAGCCGACCGCCGAGCGGACCCCGGCCGAGACCGTCAGCCATCCGTCGTAGGGGCAGGTGACGGGGCCCACGGTGCGGATGGACATGGTGCCCAGCGCGCTCTGGCCCGCCAGACGCCAAAGATTGGGGGTCTCTCGCGCGCTGAGATCCTCCCAGCGCAGCCCGGGGACGCCGATCAGGGCAACGACCGGGCCCTGCGCGCCGTGCTCCGCCAGCGACGGCACAGGACCGCCGGACGCCCACGCGGCGCCCGGCACCCCCAGCACGGTGAGCAACGCCACCACCGCGAGCATCGTCCGCCTCACCAGAATTTCCCCCTGACCCTCTGTACGCCTGCCGGGGCCCGCCCCACGGCACCCTGACGCTGACGGGCACCGTAGGGGAGCCGGGGGCCGCGCGTCCAGGATTCGCGAGATTCCGGGACGGAGCCGGGTCAGATCTTGATCCGGGCCGCCGCCGATTCGTTGTTCAGGCGGTCGAGGGCGGTGACCAGATAGGTGCCCGGCTTGGCCGCGGCGACGCTCTGCCCGCCGGAGACTACGGCGACCAGGTTGCGGGCGTCGGCGGTGGCGCAGCGGCCGGGCTCGCCGTCCACGCGGTACACCGCGTAGGAGCGGGCGCCCTCGGACGCCTTCCAGGTCAGCGTGCCCCCGGAGACGCGCAGGTCGGCCGGCTTGGGCGGGGCCTGGCCGCCGAGGTCCTTGATCAGCGGCAGCAGCGCGGGCCGCTTGTAGTGCTCCTTGACCAGGCGGTCGACCACGCCGAGCGGGTTGGCGAGCAGCGACTTGGCGCTGAAGTAGACGTCGCCGCGGATCTGCTTCAGCCCCTCGTTGAGCGTGAGGTGGGCGGGCAGTTCGCCGGGCTTGCGCCAGGGGCCCGCGGTGCCGACCTGGTAGAGGGCCTGGCCGATGTAGAGCTGCACCCCGGTGCCCTTGACCTCGTTGGCCCACCACGGGGCGAGCACCGAGTAGTCGGCGTTGGCCTGGCCGCGCGGCCAGTAGAGCTGCGGGATGATGTAGTCGACGGTGCCCTTCTTGATCCAGTGGCGCGAGTCGGCGTAGATCTGGTCGTAGGCCGACATGCCGTTGGTGCGCGAGCCGGTGGGGTCTTGCGACTTGTTGCGCCAGATGCCGAACGGGCTGATGCCGAACTTCACCTCGGGCCGGGTCTCGTGGACGGCCTCGTCCACCTCGGCGACCAGCTTGTTGACGTTGTCGCGCCGCCAGGCGGCCAGGCTCTTGCCGCCGCCGTACTCGCGGAAGGCGGCCTGGTCGGCGAACCGGCCGCCCTGGCCGGGATAGGGGTAGAAGTAGTCGTCGAAGTGCGCGCCGTCCACGTCGTAGCGCTTGACGACGTCCTTCACCACCTTGACCACGTGTTCGCGCACCTGCGGCAGGCCCGGGTTGTAGTACAGGCGGTTGTCGTACTTGACCACCCAGTCGGGATGCCGCCTGGCGGGGTGCGAGGCGGGCAGCTTGCTCGCGTCGCCGTCGTAGGCGGCGCGGTAGGGGTTGAACCAGGCGTGGAACTCCAGGCCGCGCTTGTGCGCCTCGCTGATCAGGAAGGGCAGCGGGTCCCAGCCGGGGTCCTTGCCCTCGGTGCCGGTCAGGAACTTCGACCACGGCTCGTAGGGCGACTTGTAGATGGCGTCGGAGGCGGGGCGCACCTGCACGAACACCGCGTTGAACCGGCGCTTGGCCGCGGCGTCGAGGATGCGTGTGTACTCCGCGCGCTGCCGCTGCGGCGAGAGGGTCGCCTTGGATGGCCAGTCGAGGTTGTTGACGGTGGCGATCCACAGGCCGCGCATCTGGCGCTTGGGATAGGCGGGATCGACCTCGCAAACGGGCGCGCCGCTCGCGGTGCTGAGCGGCCGTGTCTCCTGCCCGGCCTTACCGGGCTCGGCGGCGCTCCGGGCCTGGCCCGTCCGCGGCTTGCGCTGGTCGGCCTCGGCGTCGGGGCCGAACACGTAGGCGGTGGCGGTCGCCGCCACGGCGATGGCCGCGGCCGCGAGCAGCGCCTTTCGCATGGCGCTCGTCTCCTGGTTACCGGTGCGCATGGTTCCTCAGTCTTACATCGCGGGCGGCATGCTCTGACCGGAAAACAGAAATCGTTTCGTGATGCTTGCGTGATGAAGGGCCCCTGAGGGGCGGCGTCCGGGGGACGCCGCCCGCCAGAGGCCGGTCTCAGGCGTCGTTGTGGGCGGCGACCTTGCCGGCCAGGTGCGACGGCAGCGGCTCGTAGCGCAGGAAGGCGCGGTGGAAGGTGCCCGTGCCGTGCGACATCGAGCGCAGGTCGATCGCGTATCGGGTGATCTCCAGTTCGGGCACCTCGGCCCGGACGAGCGTACGGCCGGTGCCGACGGGCTCGGTGCCGAGCACCCGGCCGCGCCGCGAGGAGAGGTCCGACATCACGGAACCCACGTAGTCGTCGCCGACCAGCACCGCGAGTTCGTCCACCGGTTCCAGCAGCAGCGTGGCCACCTTGCTCGCGGCCTCCTTCAGCGCCAGCGACCCGGCGATCTGGAAGGCCATGTCGGAGGAGTCGACCGAGTGCGCCTTGCCGTCGTAGAGCGTGACCCGGACGTCGACCATCGGGTATCCGGCGAGCACGCCCCGCTCCATCTGGGCGCGCACCCCCTTCTCCACCGACGGGATGAACTGGCGGGGCACGACCCCGCCGACGATCTTGTCCACGAACTCGAACCCGCCGCCGGACGGCAGCGGCTCGACCTCCAGATGGCAGATGGCGTACTGCCCGTGCCCGCCGGTCTGCTTGACGTTGCGGCCCATGGCCTGGCACTTGCCGCCGAAGGTCTCGCGCAGCGGCACCCGCAGATCGACCCGCTCCACCTCCACGCCGTAGCGCTTGGCCAGGCGGTCGAGCAGGACGTCGGCGTGCGCCTCGCCCATGCACCACAGCACGAGCTGGCGGGTCTCGGCGTTGTTCTCCAGCCGGACCGTGGGGTCTTCGGCGACCAGCCGTCCCAGGGCCTGGCCGAGCTTGTCCTCGTCGGCCTTGGACTTGGCGCGGATGGCCACCGGCAGCAGCGGGTCGGGCATGGTCCACGCCTTCATCAGCAGCGGCCGGTCCTTGTCGGACAGCGTGTCGCCGGTCTCGGCGCGCGACAGCTTGGCCACGGCGACGATGTCGCCCGCGACGCACTTGGCCGCGGGCCGCTGGGTCTTGCCGAGCGGCGAGGACAGCGTGCCGATCCGCTCGTCCACGTCGTGGTCCTCGTGGCCGCGGTCGGCCAGCCCGTGGCCTGACACGTGCACGGTCATGTCGGGCCGCAGCGTGCCGGAGAAGACCCGCACCAGGCTGATCCGGCCCACGTAGGGGTCGCTGGTGGTCTTGACCACCTCGGCGACCAGCGGGCCGGCGGGGTCACACGAGACGTCGGCGACCGGCCGGCCGTCGATCGTGGTGATCTCGGGCAGCGGGTGTTCGAGCGGGGAGGGGAAGCCCTGGGTGATGAGCTCCAGCACCTCGATGGAGCCGATGCCGGCGCCGGTGGGGAGCACGGGATAGAAGCCGCCCCTGGCCACCGCCTTCTCCAGGTCGTCGACCAGGACCTTGGCGTCGATCTCCTCGCCCGACAGGTAGCGGTCCATCAGCGATTCGTCCTCGGACTCCTGGATGATCCCCTCGATGAGCATGCCTCGGTACTGCTCGATCGTGTCCAGGAGGTCGCCCTCGGGGTCGCGCTCGGTGCGCCGGCCGCCCGAGTAGTCGAAGAAGCGCTGTGACAGCAGGCCGACCAGGCCGCCGTCGTGCGGCAGGTAAAGCGGCGCCACGCCGTCGCCGAAAGCGTCCTGGCAGGAGGTGAGCACCTCGTCGAAGTCGGCCCGCTGGTGGTCGATCTTGGTGATCACCACGGCCCTGGGCATGCCGACCGACGCGCACTCCTCCCAGAGCATCTTGGTGAGGCCGTCCACGCCCTCGGCGGCGGAGACCACGAACAGCGCGGCGTCGGCGGCGCGCAGCCCGGCCCGCAGGTCGCCCACGAAGTCGGCGTAGCCGGGGGTGTCCAGCAGGTTGATCTTGATTCCGTTGTGCACGAGCGGGGCCAGGGTCAGGTTGACCGAGCGCTGCTGGCGCACCTCGACCTCGTCGAAGTCGCTGACGGTGGTGCCGTCCTCCACACGCCCGGCGCGCTGTACGGTGCCCGTAGCGGCCAGCAGGGATTCGGTCAGGGTGGTCTTCCCCGCTCCCGAATGGCCGACCAGCACCACGTTTCTCACCAGGTCAGGCAGGTCGGCCGCCGGTGCCCTGCCCGCGGCTCCCGTGGTCGCGCCGGCCGTCTTGTCAGCCATGTCGCCTCCAGCGTCGTCTCGTCCACCCACGGCGCACGGCCGCGGTCGGCTCCGCCACCGTGTCCTGACGCGTGCCGTTGTGCCGAGCTTGCGGGGTCACCGACAAGACGCGGTGTGTTCACCAAACACCCGATGTGGCGAATCTCACAAGGGGGAGAGGGTAAAGTGCTCGGCTCGCACACGTTCCAGGGCGGTCCTCTCCACGGGTGTCCTACGATCGGACCGCGATGCTGAAACTCCTGCGTCCCGCCGTCACCCGAGTCCTGACCCCGCTGGGCAGGGCGCTGGCCCGTCATGGGGTCAGCCCGAACACGGTGACCGTCATCGGCACCCTCGGCACGGCGGCGGCGGCACTGTTCTTCTTCCCGCGCGGCCAGCTCCTCGCAGGCACGCTGGTGATCACCTTCTTCGTGCTCGCCGACCTGCTCGACGGCGTGCTGGCGAGGCTGACCGGCACCGGGGGCACCTGGGGCGCCTTCCTCGACTCCACCCTCGACCGGCTGGGCGACGCCTCGATCTTCGCGGGCCTGCTCTTCTGGTTCGTGCTCGACGACCAGCTCGTCCTGGCGGGCGTGGCGCTGTTCTGCCTGGTCGCGGGCGCGCTGGTGTCCTACGCCAAGGCCCGCGCCGAGGGCCTGGGCCTGACCTGCGACGTCGGGCTGGTGGAGCGGCCGGAGCGGCTGCTGATCGTGCTGGTCGCGGCGGGACTCGACGGGTTCGGCGTACCGTACATTCTGGGCGTGGGACTTTGGCTGCTCGCGGTGGCCAGCGTGGTGACCGTCGGGCAGCGCGTGCTGCACGTCCACCGCCAGATCGGCGCCGCGGCCGTGCCCGCGGGCCCAGCCCCCGACCGGGAGACCGATGACCGCACCGATGACCGCCAAGCCTGACAAGCCGACGACGGCCCAGCGCCTTGTGTCCGCCGGGTTCGCCGCCGGGTGGGCCGTGGTCCCCCGGCTGCCCGAGAGGCTGACGGCCGCCGCCTTCCGTGTGGCCGCCGACCAGGTGTGGCGCCGCCGGGGCAAGGGCGTGCGCCGCCTGGAGTCCAACCTGGCCAGGGTGACCGGCCTGCGCGCCGACAGCCCCGAGATGCGCGAGTTGAGCAAAGCCGGGATGCGCTCCTACCTGCGCTACTTCCACGAGGTCTTCCGGCTGCCCGCGATGGACCGCGACGAGGTCGTCGCCCGCAGCCACACGATCGGCCTGGAGCACGTCCAGGAGGCGGTCAAGGCCGGTCGCGGCGCGGTGCTGGCGCTGCCGCACATGGGCAACTGGGACCAGGCGGGCGCGTGGCTGGCCGGTGTCGGGCACCCGTTCACGACCGTCGCGGAGCGCCTGCGGCCCGAGTCGCTGTACCGCCGTTACGTGAGCTTCCGCGAGGGCCTGGGCATGGAGGTGCTGCCGCTGACCGGCGGCGACGGCCTCAGCTACGCCACGCTGGCGCAGCGGGTGCGCAAGGGCGGGGTGGTGTGCCTGCCCGCCGAGCGCGACCTCACGGCCAAGGGGATCGAGGTCGACTTCTACGGGGCGCGCACCCGGGTGCCCGCGGGGCCGCCGCTGCTCGCCGTACAGACCCGATGCGCCCTGCTGCCGGTGATCCTGTGGTTCGAGGGCGACGACTGGGGGATCCACATCCATCCGGAGATCCCGGTCCCGGAGGAGGGCACCCGCCAGGAGAAGATCGCCGTCGTCGCGCAGGGACTGATGGACGTCTTCGAGAAGGGCATCGCCGAGCATCCGCAGGACTGGCACATGCTGCAGCGGCTGTGGCTGGACGACCTGGAGCCCCGGCGTGGATGACCGAACATGAGGATCGGCCTGGTCTGTCCCTACGCGTGGGACGTCCCCGGCGGGGTGATGGCGCACATCCGCGACCTCGCGGAGGCGCTGATGGCCGACGGCCACCACGTCTCGGTGATCGCGCCCGCCTCCGACGACGCCGACCTGCCGCCCTACGTGGTCTCGGCGGGCCGCGCGATGCCGGTGCCCTACAACGGGTCGGTGGCGCGGATGGCCTTCGGGTTCCTGTCGGCCGCCCGCGTGCGGCGCTGGGTCCGCGAGGGCGGCTTCGACGTGCTGCACATCCACGAGCCGCTGGTGCCCAGCCTGGGCGTGCTGGCCTGCTGGGCGGCCAAGGGCCCGATCGTGGCCACGTTCCACGCCTCGTGGGTCCGCTCGCGGGCGATCGCGGTGGCCGAGCCGATGCTGCGCAGCGCACTGGAGAAGCTGAGCGGGCGCATCGCGGTCTCCGACGCCGCGCGCAAGAGCCTGGTCGAGCAGTTCGGCGGCGACACGGTGCTGATCCCCAATGGCGTGACGGTGAGCCGCTACACCGAGGGGGAGCCCCTGCCTGGCTGGGGTCCGGACGGTGACACGCTGGGCTTCCTCGGCCGGATGGACGAGCCGCGCAAGGGCCTGCCGATCCTGCTGGAGGCGTTCGCCCTGCTGGCCCCGAGCCGTCCGGGGCTGCGCCTGCTGATCGCCGGTCCCGGCGACGCGGGCGACGTCTACCAGCGGGTGCCCGCCGGGCTGCACGACCGGGTCACCCTGCTCGGCATGGTCAGCGAGGAGGAGAAGGTGCGCGCCTACCACTCGGTCGACGTCTTCTGCGCGCCCAACACCGGGGGCGAGAGCTTCGGCATCGTCCTGGCCGAGGCCATGTCGGCCGGGGCCACGGTGCTGGCCAGCGACATCCCCGCCTTCCGCCGCGTGCTCGGCGAGGGCGAGGCGGGCGCGCTGTTCACCAACGGCGACGCGCGCTCGCTGGCGGAGGAGGCGGGGCGGCTGCTCGACGACCCCGAGCGCAGGACGCGCCTGTCCGACGAGGCGCGGCGCGCGGTGCGCAAGTACGACTGGTCCACGGTGGCCCGTGACGTGGTCCGGGTGTACGAGACGGTCACCCAGCATCAGCCCGGCGTCGAAGAGGACCGGTCGAGCGCCTCATGACCAGCACGATCGTCGTCCTGATCGCCGGTGTCCTGCTCGTGCTCACCGGCGTCTACATCTCCTGGCGGGCGGGTCGCCTGGACCGCCTGCACATCCGCCTGGAACTGGCCTGGGAGGCGCTCGACGCGGCCCTGGTGCGCCGCGCCGCGGTCTGCCTGGAGCTGGCCGCCTCGCGGCTCCTCGACCCGGCCACCTCCCTGGTGCTCGCCTCGGCGGCGCACGAGGCCCGCACGGCGGGCCCCGAGGAGCGCGAGCACGCCGAGAGCGACCTGTCCGGTACCCTGCGCGCGGCGGTGGACCAGGAGCGCTTCAGGGAGAAGCTGGGCGAGAGCGCCGGGGGCGTCGTGCTGCTGGAGGAGCTGGACGAGGCGGTGGCCAAGGTCGTCTACGCGCGCCGGTTCTACAACAACGCGGCGGGCGTCACGCGGACGGCCCAGCGCCGGTGGCTGGCCCGCACCCTGCGGCTGGCGGGCCGCACCGAGTTCCCCAGTTTCTTCGAGATCGATGACACCCCGCCCTCGTCCATGGCCGCCGAGTAACAGATCATCGCCGGTTATCGGGAAAAGTGGGGTCTGTTGACCTTCGTTACCCTATTTTGAGCTGGCTCTTAGATGACATCGGTAAGCTCGTCCCCGATTCACGGCAAAAGCGGAGGGGATGACACGTGCGGGCATTTCGGGTGATGACGGTCACGCTGGCCGGGGTGGCCGTCCTGGCTCCGGTCGCGGCCTGCTCGTCGGGCAGCGGCGGGGGCACACCGAGCGCCCCGCAGGCGGCGACCTCCGAGGCCGCCACTCCCACACCGACCCCCCAGCCCGAGCACCCCTTCACCGGCAGGCCCACCGCCGCGCGCAAGCCGGTGCTGGCCGTGAAGATCGAGAACACCGCGGCGGGCAAGCCGCAGATCGGCGTGAGCAGCGCCGACATCGTCTACGTCGAGCAGGTCGAGGGCGGCCTGACCCGGCTGATGGCGATCTTCTCCTCCAAGCTGCCGGCCAAGGTCGGGCCGGTCCGCTCGGCCCGGATCTCCGACCTGCACATCCTGCCGCAGTTCGGCAAGCCCGCCCTGGCCTACTCGGGCGTCCAGACCAAGATGATCCCGTTCGTGCAGGAGGCGTCGCTGTTCGACGTCTCCGACAGCGCGGCCGGATCGGCCTACAACCGCGAGCCCGGCAGGTCCGCGCCGTACAACCTGGTGGCCAACCCCCGCCAGTTGCTCCGCCAGGCGCCGAAGGCGACCAAGGCGGACGACGTCGGGTACACATTCGCCGACGAGGCCCCGGAAGGGGGCGCCGAGCGCAAGGCGTTCAAGGTCCGCTATCCGGCGGCCACCTTCGACTTCCGCTGGGACGACGCGCAGAAGCGCTGGCTGATCTGGCAGGACGGCAAGAAGGACATGGGCGCGGAGGGCCGTCAGCTCGGGGCGCCGACCGTCGTGGTGCAGTACGCCAAGACCACCCGCTCCCAGTTCCACGACTTCACCGGCAGCTACACGCCGCTGATCCAGACCACGGGCAAGGGCCGGGCGGTGGTCCTGCGCGACGGCAAGGCCTACAAGGCCCGCTGGTCGCGCGAGGCGGAGGAGAAGGGGACCACCTTCACCACGGAGGCCGGTGAGCCCCTGCCGTTCGCCAGGGGCCAGGTCTGGGTGGTCATCGCCGCCCCGAAGCCGGTTCAGCCCTGAGAGCAACTATCCTGGAAGTGATGAATACGCCCGCCGTCGTGAGGTATGCACCCGTGTCGAGCAGCAGTCCCGAAGTAACCGAAACCTCCTCAACCGGAACCGCCCGGGTCAAGCGCGGCATGGCCGAGATGCTCAAGGGCGGCGTGATCATGGACGTCGTCACCGCCGAGCAGGCCAAGATCGCCGAGGACGCCGGAGCGGTCGCGGTCATGGCTCTGGAGCGGGTTCCCGCCGACATCCGCGCCCAGGGCGGCGTGTCGCGCATGAGCGACCCCGACATGATCGAGGGCATCATCGGCGCGGTCTCCATCCCGGTCATGGCCAAGGCCCGCATCGGTCACTTCGTCGAAGCCCAGGTGCTGCAGGCGCTCGGGGTCGACTACGTGGACGAGTCCGAGGTCCTCACCCCCGCCGACTACGCCAACCACATCGACAAGTGGAAGTTCACCGTGCCCTTCGTGTGCGGTGCGACCAACCTGGGCGAGGCGCTGCGCCGGATCACCGAGGGCGCGGCGATGATCCGCTCCAAGGGCGAGGCCGGCACCGGAGACGTCTCCAACGCCACCATGCACATGCGGCGCATCCGGGGCGAGATCCGCCGGCTGGCCGGTCTGGCCGAGGACGAGCTGTACGTCGCCGCCAAGGAACTACAGGCGCCGTTCGAGCTGGTGGCCGAGGTCGCCAAGCTCGGCAAGCTGCCGGTCGTGCTGTTCACCGCGGGCGGCATCGCCACCCCGGCCGACGCCGCGATGATGATGCAGCTCGGCGCGGAGGGCGTGTTCGTCGGCTCGGGCATCTTCAAGTCCGGCGACCCGGCCAAGCGCGCCGCGGCGATCGTGAAGGCCACCACCTTCCACGACGACCCCGACGTGCTCGCCAAGGTCTCGCGCGGGCTGGGCGAGGCCATGGTCGGCATCAACGTGGACGAAATCCCGCAGCCGCACCGGCTCGCCGAGCGCGGCTGGTAGGCGGCGGCCCACGAATCCGGCGGATCCCAGGCGGTTCCGCCGGATTTCGTTGTTCAGGGGTAATGGAACGTTACAAGTCGTTCGGGTCGGACTCTTGAACAAGTTAACGTTGGGTCAAATTGGGTCAGCGGCCACCGTAATGGAACCTCCCGGACATCGGCCTTCGTCAAGCTGCGGTCGTCCCGAAGCTTGATCGCTTCCTCCGATCGTTCGTGGAGGTCCCCTCATGTCCCCACTCAGCAGGCGATCCTTCATCGTGACCGGGCTCGCCGCGGGCGCCGTCGCGGGCGTGCCCGCCGCGGCCTCGGCCGACCCGACCCCCGACGAGATCGCGGGAACCGCCGCGGCCGCGGGAGAGCTCCGCTCCGATCCGTTCACCCTCGGCGTCGCCTCCGGCGACCCCGCCGACGACGGCTTCGTCATCTGGACCCGGCTGGCCCCGCAGCCCCTGGCCGAGGACGGCGCGGGCGGGATGCCCGGCCGTCCGGTGCCCGTGCAGTGGCAGGTCGCCACCGACGCGCGCTTCCGCAAGGTCGTACGGCAGGGCACCGCCGTCGCCAGGCCGGAATGGGGCCACAGTGTCCACGTCGAACTGGACGGCCTGCTGTCGGACCGCGACTACTGGTACCGCTTCCGGACCGGCCGCCACCTCTCGGGAGTGGGCCGCGCGCGCACCTCGCCCCACCCGCTGTCCTACGGCCCCGGCCTGACCATGGCGTTCGTCTCCTGCGCGCAGTACGAGCACGGCTACTTCACCGCCTACCGGCGGCTCGCCGAGGAGAACCCGGACCTGATCCTGCACCTCGGCGACTACCAGTACGAGTACCGGCGCGACACCTACACCATCCCCGGCGGCAACATCCGCCACCACGAAGGCCCAGAGACCGAGACGCTGGCCAACTACCGCCAGCGCCACGCCCAGTACAAGGCGGACCCTGACCTGCAGGCCGCGCACGCGGCCGCCCCCTGGGCGGTGGTCTGGGACGACCACGAGCTGGACAACAACTGGGCCGACGAGGTCCCCGAGCGGCCCGACGTCCCGCAGCCGAACTTCCTGGCCAGGCGGGAGGCCGCCTTCCGCGCCTACTACGAGAACATGCCGCTGCGCCGCACGTCGGTCCCCAAGGGCATCGACATGCAGCTCTACCGGCGGATCCGCTGGGGACGGCTGGCCACCTTCCACATGCTCGACACCCGGCAGTACCGCGACGACCAGGGCTGCGGCGACGGCTACCGGGACTGCCCGGAGTCGGTGGACCCCAACCGCACCATCACCGGCGCCGAGCAGGAGGAATGGCTGCTGCGCGGCTTCCGCCTGTCCAGGTCCCGCTGGGACGTCCTGGGACAGCAGGTCTTCTTCGCCCAGCGCGACAACAACGCCGGTCCGCTCAAGGTGACCAGCCAGGACGCCTGGGACGGCTACGTCGCCTCCCGTGAGCGGATCACCAGGGGCTGGGTGGACGCCGGAGTGCGCAACGCGGTGGTGCTCACCGGCGACGTGCACGCGCACTGGGCCAGCGACCTGAAGCTCGACTACGACGACCCCACGTCGGCGACCGTGGGCTCCGAGCTGGTCACCAGCTCGATCAGCACGGGCGGCGACGGAGCCGACTCCGACCCGGCGACCCACCCGTTCCTCACCATCAACCCGCACCTGCGGTTCTTCAACAACCAGCGCGGCTACGTGCTCACCAGGATCGGCCAGGACCGGATCGACGCCGACTTCCGGGTACTGCCCGCGGTGACCACGCCGGACTCCCCGCTGCACACCAGAGCGAGCTTCGCCATCGAGGACCGTGTTCCGGGAGTGCACCAGACGTTCCTGCGCCCCGCGGACCCGTCGGCCCGCAGGCAGGTCGGCGACCCGATCCAGGAGACCGTGGACCGCGAGACCAGGCGTCCCTGAACCTCTGCCCCCTCGTAACGGGCGGCGGCCGGAAGGCCGCCGCCCGTTCTCCCGGCTAATACTTAGCCAGGCTAAGTTAGACTGGCTAAGTATGACGTCCACCGACCCCGCCGACAGCGCGGAGCTGGCCGTGCGACTGTCCCGCGAGCTGCGCCACCTGGTGATGCTGCTGCGCAGGGCCGCCGCCGGGCAGCCGGTCACGAGCCAGCAGTACGCGGTCCTCGGCTCCCTGGAGGCGGGCCCGCGACGGATGACCGACCTGGCGGAGGAGCACGGGGTCCAGCTCCCCACCATGACGGTCCAGATAAACCGCCTGGAGGACCCCGGCCTGGTGATACGGGGCGGCGACCCCGCCGACGCGAGGGTCCGCACCGTCGAACTGACCGACGGGGGCCGTGCCCGCCTGTCGGCGGTTCGCCGGGCCAGGCACGACTATCTCGCCGGGCGGCTCCAGGAGCTGACCCCGGACGAGCGCGCGGCCATCGCCGCGGCGCTGCCCGCGCTGGCCGCGCTCGTAAGGAGAACATGACAACCGGGAACACGAGCATCCCGCGCCAGCCCGTCGCCGTGTGGGCCGGGGCCTTCGCGGCCGTCGTCGCCTTCATGGGCATCGCCTGGTGGACCCGATCCTGCCCTCCATCGCGCAGGGCCTGTCGGCCTCGCCGAGCGAGGTGTCGCCGCTGTTCACCGGCTACTTCCTGATGACGGCGGTGGCCATGCCGATCACCGGCTGGGTGTCCAACCGGATCGGCGGCAAGCGCACCCTGCTGCTCGGGCTGGCGCTGGTCGTGGTCTTCGCCGCGCTGGCGGGCATCCCGATCGGGCCGTGCAACACCGTCTTCACCGAGGGCGCGCAGGCGTCACCTGAGCGCCCTGGCCAGGGTGGACGCGGGCCACACGGCGCACGATGCGCCGGCCACGGTGTGATCTGGGAAGATTGACGGCGGCTGCGACGTTTAGCCGAGGATGTTCCAGACGATCCCGAAGGATGTTCCGTGACCAACGCGCCCATCATCGGTGTGCTCGCCCTGCAGGGAGACGTGAGGGAGCACCTGCGCGCGCTCTCCGCGGCGGGCGCCGAGGTCCGTGCCGTACGGCGGGCCGGGGAGCTCGACGCCGTCCACGGGCTGGTGATCCCCGGCGGCGAGTCCACGACCATGTGGAAACTGGCCGACGCCTTCGAAATGCTCGACCCGCTCAAGGCGCGGATCAAGGAGGGCATGCCCGCCTACGGCTCCTGCGCCGGCATGATCATGCTGGCCGACCGCATCGAGGACGGCATCGCAGGTCAGCAGACCATCGGCGGCATCGACATGGTGGTGCGCCGCAACGCCTTCGGCCGGCAGGTCGACTCCTTCGAGTCCGACATCGACTTCGCCGGAGGCGGGATCCTGCGTGCCGTCTTCATCCGGGCGCCCTGGGTCGAGACGCTCGGCGGCGACGTCGAGGTGCTGGGCCGCACCCGCCCGGGGGATAGGATCGTCGCGGTCCGTCAGGGCCCGCTGCTCGCGACGTCCTTCCATCCTGAGCTGACCGGTGACGGCCGCGTGCACGCGTACTTTGTCGAGATGGTTCGTAGAGACGGTAGGGAGCGCTAGGGCGATGTCCGGCCACTCCAAATGGGCGACGACCAAGCACAAGAAGGCCGCGCTCGATGCCAAGCGCGGCAAGCTGTTCGCCAAGCTCATCAAGAACATCGAGGTGGCGGCGAGAACCGGTGGTCCCGACCCAGACGGAAACCCCACCCTTTTCGACGCCATCCAGAAGGCCAGGAAGAACTCCGTCCCGCTGGACAACATCGAGCGGGCCAGGAAGCGCGGCGGCGGCCTTGAGGCCGGCGGCGCCGACTGGCAGACGATCATGTACGAGGGCTACGCGCCCGGCGGCGTCGCCGTGCTCGTGGAGTGCCTCACCGACAACCGCAACCGCGCGGCCTCGGAGGTGCGCGTCGCGGTCACCCGCAACGGCGGCTCCATGGCCGACCCCGGCTCGGTGTCCTACATGTTCAACCGCAAGGGTGTCGTGATCGTGCCCAAGGCCGGCGAGCTGTCCGAGGACGACGTGCTGACGGCGGTGCTCGACGCGGGCGCCGAGGAGGTCAACGACCTCGGCGAGTCCTTCGAGGTGGTGTCCGAGGCGGGCGACCTGGTCGAGGTCCGCAAGTCCCTGCAGGGGGCCGGAATCGACTACGAGTCGGCCGAGGCCTCGTTCCTGCCCTCGGTGAGCGTCGCGCTCGACGAGGACGGCGCGCGCAAGGTGTTCCGCCTGCTGGAGGCACTGGAGGACAGCGACGACGTGCAGAACGTCTGGGCCAACTTCGACGTCTCCGACGACGTGATGGCCAAACTCGACTAAAACGGTTCGCCGGAACGCGCGGTGAATGCGTAACTTTGGGCCCCATGGAGATACGCGACCTGACGGCCGACGACCTGGACGCCGTGCTCGACAACCGCAAACGCGCGTTCGGGCCGGTGCCCGACGGAGACGTCGAGTCCTGGCGCCAGGCGATGCTACGCCAGATCCCGCTCCGCCGCTGCGTCGGCGCCTTCGACGGCCCGCGCCTGGTGGCCTCCTGCCGGATCGGTGAGTTCCGGCAGTGGTGGCACGGGCGCCCCGCCTCCATGGCCGGCATCGGCGGCGTCGCCGTCGCCCCAGAGGAGCGCGGGCGCGGCGTCGGCGGCCTGCTGCTGCGCGCCGCGATCGAGCGTTCGGCCGAACTCGGCCACACCGTGTCCGTCCTGTTCCCGGCCACCACCCCGGTCTACCGGGGCCTGGGCTGGGAGCACGTGGGGGCGCAGCACGTCGCGACCTTCCCCGCCGAGGCCCTGCGCGCCATCGGATCTCCGGACGAACCGGTCAAGCTGCGCAGGCTCGGCCCCGACGACGTCGCCGAGGTCATCGCGATCATCGGGCGTGTCCACTCCGCCGCCCGCGCCAGCGGCCCGGTCTGCTGGGACGAGGCGACCTGGCGCGAATGGCTCGGCGAGGAGAACGACCTCATCTACGGCGCCGAGGACGGCTTCCTGCTCTACCGCTGGGACGGCGGCGACATCGACGTCGACACCCTGGTGGCCGGATCGCACGCCACCGCCCGCGCGATGTGGTCCCTGGTCGGCTCCTCCTCCTCGGTCGCCAAGTCCGTGCGCGCCTGCGTCGCCCCCGACGACCCGGTCTTCTGGATGCTGCGCGAGCGCTCCCGCGACGAGGTCGCGCAGGTCCGCTGGATGTTCCGGCTGATCGACGTGCCCGCCGCCGTCGCCGGGCGCGGCTTCCCCGGGAACGTCACGCTCGACACCGTCCTCACGGTGGACGACCCGCAGCGGCCCGCCAACTCCGGCGCCTGGCGCCTGGAGGTCGCCGGGGGAGAGGGCAGGGCCACCCGGGCCGAGGGCGGCGAAGGCACCCGCGTGTCCATCGGCGGGCTGTCGGCCCTGTTCGGGGGCGTGCCCGCGGGCGCGCTGCGCCGCTCGGGACGGCTGCACGGCGGCGGCCCCGCCGTGGACGAGGCGCTGGAAGCGGCTTTCCGCGGCGCGCCGTACATGCTGGACTACTTCTGACGTGTCACGGGTGCGCGCGGGGGCCGCACACGATAGAGTCGGCCCCCGAACAGGTGTTCGTGGAGAGGGGTGCCGGTGCGCTTGCCCGGCCTGCGGGTGCTCGGAGTCGATCCGGGGCTGACCCGATGCGGGCTCGGAGCGGTGGAGGGCCGTCCGGGCTCACCGCTGTCGATGGTGGCGGTCGGCGTGGTCCGCACCCCGCCCGACGACGAGATCGGAGCCCGGCTCGTCGCCATCGAGGCGGAGATCGAGCGCTGGCTCGACGAGATCCGCCCCGACTCCGTCGCCGTCGAGCGCGTCTTCGCCCAGCACAACACCCGCACCGTGATGGGCACCGCGCAGGCGTCCGCGGTGGCCATCGTCTGCGCCGCGCGGCGCGGCCTGCCCGTCGCCCTGCACACACCGAGCGAGGTCAAGGCCGCCATCACCGGCAGCGGCACCGCCGACAAGAAGCAGGTCGGCGCCATGGTCACCCGCCTGCTGCGGCTGTCGGCCACCCCCAAGCCGGCCGACGCCGCCGACGCGCTGGCCCTGGCGATCTGCCACGTGTGGCGGGCGGGCGCGCAGAACCGCATGGCCGAGGCGCTGGCCAGGGCGAAAGCCGGAAGAGGGGTGGGGGCGTGATCGCGTCGGTGTCGGGAAGGGTCACGGCGATCGGGCCGGGCACGGCCGTGGTCGAGGTCGGCGGGGTCGGCATGCTGGTCCACTGCACGCCCGGCACGCTCGCCGCGCTGCGCGTGGGGGAGTCCGCCGGGCTCGCCACCTCGCTGGTGGTACGCGAGGAGTCCCTCACCCTCTTCGGCTTCGCCGAGCGCGACGAGCGCGACGTGTTCGAGTCGGTGCAGCGGGTGGCGGGGGTCGGGCCGAAGCTGGCGCTGGCCATGCTGGCCGTCCACGCGCCCGCGCAGTTGCGGCTCGCGGTGGCCGGCGGCGACGTCAAGGCGCTGACCATGGTGCCGGGCATCGGGCCGAAGGTCGCCCAGCGCGTCATCCTGGAGTTGAAGGACAAGCTCGGCGTCCCGCTCGACACGGGCATCCCCGGCGATTCCTCGCCGACGATCGCGCCGCCCTGGCGCGAGCAGGTGCACAGCGGCCTGGTCGGGCTGGGATACTCCACGCGCGACGCCGACGAGGCGGTGGCCGTCGTCGCCCCGCAGGCCGACGCCGACCTCGCCGCCGGGCGGGCGCCGCAGATCGCCCTGCTGCTGAAGGCCGCGCTGCGCGCGCTGAGCGTTCGTTAGGTTGTGGCGGTGTCCTCCGACTCTTCGCACGTCTTCCCCGAGTTCCCCGAGCCGCCGGAGTCGCCCGGGTCGCCCGGCCCGCAGGCCGGGCCCTACTCCCGCGACCTGGTCTCGTCCGACGCCGACGGCGACGAGCGCGCCGTCGAGGCGGCGCTGCGCCCGAGGCGGCTGGGCGAGTTCATCGGCCAGGGCCGGGTGCGTGAGCAGCTCTCGCTGGTCCTGGAAAGCGCGCTGCGGCGCGGCAAGGCGCCCGACCACGTGCTGATGAGCGGGGCCCCCGGCCTGGGAAAGACCACCCTGGCCATGATCATCGCCGCGGAGCTGGGCGCGCCGCTGCGCCTCACATCCGGGCCCGCGCTGGAGCGCGCCGGCGACCTCGCCGCGATCCTGTCCACGCTCGCCGAGGGCGAGGTGCTGTTCATCGACGAGATCCACCGGATGGCCCGCCCCGCCGAGGAGATGCTCTACCTGGCGATGGAAGACTTCCGGGTCGACATCGTGGTCGGCAAGGGCCCGGGCGCGACCGCGATCCCGCTGGAGATCGCGCCCTTCACCCTCGTCGGCGCCACCACCAGGGCCGGGCTGCTGCCCGCGCCGCTGCGCGACCGGTTCGGCTTCGTCGCGCACATGGACTTCTACGACGCCGCCGAGCTGGAACTGGTCCTGTACCGCTCGGCCCGCCTGCTCGACGTCACGCTCCCGGAAGACGCCGCGCGAGAGATCGCCCGCCGTTCGCGCGGCACGCCCCGCATCGCCAACCGCCTGCTGCGCAGGGTGCGCGACTTCGCCGAGGTTCGTGCGGACGGCGCGCTGACCGTCGACATCGCGTCCGCCGCGCTCAACCTCTACGAGGTCGACGCCGAGGGCCTCGACCGCCTCGACCGGGCGGTGCTCGCCGCGCTGCTGCGCAAGTTCGGCGGCGGCCCGGTGGGCCTGTCCACGCTGGCGGTCGCCGTGGGCGAGGAGCCCGAGACGGTCGAGGTCGTGGCCGAGCCCTTCCTCGTACGCCAGGGTCTGCTGGCCCGCACGCCACGCGGCCGGGTCGCCACCGCCGCGGCCTGGACCCACCTGGGTCTCATCCCGCCGCCCGACGCGTTCGGCGTCGCCGCGCCGGGCGAGCCTTGAATCGTTCCGACCGCACGCGGCGCGCCTTATCCTCATCACAGATCGATGACAAGGGTCTCGAAGCGGGAACTTTCCCGCGCGCCGCATCGTGGGTTCGTTGCCGGGCCGTGCACTGCTCGCCTACACTCCCTGCCTTGGCTGGCTGTGTAGGCTGACGTGCTGAGCGGCGTGGCCGCACATCGCACGAAACGATCGGCGAGAGCCGGTCTCATCCACATGGAAGGTGGCCCATCGTGGGCGGCAATAACGCGCTTACCTCCTTTCTGCCGCTGATCTTGCTGGTGGTGGTCTTCTACTTCCTGCTGATCAGGCCGCAGCGCAAGCGCCAGCAGGAGCAGTTGCGCATGCAGAACTCCCTGGCGCCGGGAACGCGCGTGATGACCACGACCGGCATGTTCGCGACCGTGGTCGCGATCGACGGTGAGGACGTGATCCTGGAAATCGCTCCCGGAGTGGAGAGCCGTTTCATCAAGGGGGCGATCGGGCGCGTCATCACGCCCGTCGAAGAAGAAGAGGCCGAGACGGACACCACGGCCGATGACGATCAGGATCGCGACGCCGACCACGCCGAGCCGGTCGACGGCGACGGGAAGGGATCAAGCACCGGCAAGCCCTGATTAGGCTACGACAAACCCTTTCACCCGAAGGAAACAGGCGACCAGTGGCCCGACGACCGACCAGCAGCCACAGCAGGCCGGGGCGCATGCTCCTCCTCCTCGTGGCCCTCATCCTCGCCCTGGGCGGGACCATGTCCCTGCAGCGGGCGTTCGCCCCCCTATTCGGCCTCGACCTGGCCGGCGGCACGATCGTGACGCTGTCCCCGGTGACGTCGAACAACCAGCCGCCGTCACAGGAGAGCCTCGACCTCGCGGTCAACATCATCCGCGACCGGGTCAACGGCACAGGCATCTCCGACGCGGAGGTCGCGAGGTCGGGCGACAATATCGTGATCTCTGTCCCCGGCGTGGGGCAGGAAGATGTCGTGAAGCTGGTCGGTACCACGGCGGAACTGCGGTTCCGACAGGTGCTCGGCATCGCCGCGGCCGCGGCCCAGATGCCCACGGCCGCCCCGACCCCGAGCGGGTCGCCCAACGGCACGCCGGCGCCCGCCCCGACCGGATCCCCGGCGGCCACGCCCTCGCAGAGCGCGGGCTCGCCGGATCCGGCCGAGAGCGGCAGCCCCGGCGCCCAGAGCGGCTTCACCGGCGGTAAGCGCTCATTCTCCGTGATGACCAACCCCACCCCGGCGGCCACGCCCACGGGGTCGGCGGAGCCCTCGGCACAGCCCTCTGACAAGAAGGGCGAGAAGGGCGACGAGAAGGGCAAGGAGAAGGGCGACGACAAGGGCCAGGCCACGCCGGCGCCCACCCCCGCCGCCCCGCAGCCCGACGACCCGATGGCCGGCATCGACCCGACCGGCATCGACCCCGCGGTGATCGAGCAGTTCAAGAAGCTCGACTGCACGAAGAAGGACCGCGGCCAGGGCGCACAGGACGACCCCACCAAGCAGATCGCGGTCTGCGACGCCGAGGGCGCCGCGCGCTACATCCTGGACAAGGCCGCCGTGGTCGGCACCGAGATCGCCAGCGCCGACTCCGGCGTGGCCCAGGACACCGGCGAGTGGCTGGTCCAGCTCAGCTTCAAGAGCAAGGGCGGCCAGGAGTGGGGCAAGGTCACCACGACGGCCTTCAACAGCCAGGCGCCGCGCAACCAGGTCGCCATGGTCCTCGACGGCGTGGTGATCTCCGCCCCCGTCATCCAGGAGCCCATCAACGGCGGCCGGGCGCAGATCTCCGGCACCTTCAACCAGGAGAGCGCCAACGAGCTGGCCAACCAGCTCAAGTACGGCGCGCTGCCGCTGAAGTTCGTCCGCAGCTCGATCTCGGAGGTCTCCTCCACGCTCGGCGCAGACCAGCTCAGGGGCGGCCTCATCGCCGGCGGCATCGGCCTGGCCCTGGTCGTGATCTACTCCCTGCTCTACTACCGGGGGCTGGGCGTCGTCTCGGTGCTGAGCCTCGCGGTGGCGACCATCCTGACCTACCAGTCGGTGGTCGTGCTGGGCGCCAACGCCGGGTTCCGGCTCTCGCTGCCGCACATCATCGGCCTCGTCGTGTCGATCGGCATCACAGCCGACTCCTTCATCGTCTATTTCGAACGTATTCGAGATGAGATGAAGGAGGGCAGGCGGTCGCTAAGGGCGGCCGTCGAGGTGGCGTGGGTGCGCGCCCGCCGTACGATCCTGATCGCCGACGCGGTGATGTTCATCGCCGCGCTGGTGCTCTACTTCCTCGCGGTGGGCGGTGTGGCCGGCTTCGCCTTCGCGATGGGCCTGACCACGCTGATCGACATCGTGGTCGTCTTCATGTTCACCAAGCCGTTCGTCGCGCTGCTGGCCAGGCTGAAGTTCTTCAGCAAGGGACACAAGCTATCCGGCCTGGACGCCGAGCGCATGAGCCTCGACACCACCGTCCGTACGACAGCCCCGAGGGAGGCCTGACATGGCTGGATTCGGTTCCGGGCTCGCTCGTCGCCTCTACCGAGGCGAGATCAACGTCGACTTCGTCGGCAAGCAGAGGCTCTGGTACTCCCTGTCGGCCGGCCTGCTGCTGGTGTCCATCGCGGGCCTGATCATCAACGGCCTCAACCTGGGGGTGGAGTTCACCGGCGGTTCGGTGTTCTCCTTCAAGGCGCCCACGGCGAGCATCGAGCAGGTCCGTGACACCTTCACCAAGCAGCAGGTGCACCAGGCCATCCCGCAGACGGCCGGCGACCGCTGGCGGGTCACCACCGAGACGCTGACCGAGAGCCAGGGCACCCAGCTCCAGAAGGCCATCGCCACGGAGTACAAGCTCCCGCAGAACCAGGTCGACGTCGATCTCATCGGCGCGTCCTGGGGAGGTCAGGTCTCCGAGAAGGCGCTGATCGGTCTCGGCGTGTTCATGCTGGCGATCATCTTGTATCTGACCATGGCCTTCGAATGGAAGATGGCCCTGGCCGCGATCGTCGCGCTGTTCCACGACCTGATCATCACCGCGGGCGTCTACGCCTGGACCGACTTCGAGGTGACCCCGGCGACCGTCCTGGGCTTCCTGACGATCCTGGGCTATTCGCTCTACGACGCGGTCGTGGTGTTCGACATGATCAAGGAGGTCACCGCGAAGCTCGGCACGGGCTCCAAGATGACCTACTCGCAGGCCGCCAACAACGCGCTGAACCACACGCTGATCCGGTCGCTGAACACCACCCTGGTGGCGATCCTGCCGGTCGCGGCGATCCTGTTCATCGGCACCACGCTGCTCGGCGCGGGCACCCTGAAGGACCTCTCCCTGGCCCTGTTCGTCGGCATGCTCGTCGGTACCTACTCCTCGCTGTGCGTGGCCACCCCGCTGCTGGTCACGCTGAAGGAGCGGGAGCCGAAGTACCAGCAGCTCGCCAGGCGGCTGGCGTCCCGGGGCCCCGGCAAGGAACCGTCCGACGCCGAAACCCGCGAGCCGGTGGCCGCCGCCAACGGCGCCACCGCCACCAAGCGGCGCAAGAAGTAACGCACGGTACGCGCCCCCGCCCGCTGTCCCCGGGGCGGGGGCGCGTACCGTTGCCCGACCATCCCTCCGAGAACGACGGGCCGATGATGAGCGAGCTGATCGAGCTGATCCTGCGGCGGATCCGCGATGTCCCCGACTATCCGCGGCCGGGGGTGGTGTTCAAGGACATCACGCCGCTGCTCGCCGACCACGAGGCGTTCTCCGCCGTGGTGGACGAGCTGGCCGGGCTGTGCGCGGGTGTGGACAAGGTGGTCGGGATCGAGGCGCGGGGCTTCATCCTGGCCGCCCCGGTCGCCTATCGGGCGGGCGCCGGCTTCGTGCCCGTCCGGAAAAAGGGCAAACTTCCCGCTGGAACCCTGGAGAAGTCCTACGATCTGGAGTACGGCTCCGCAGTGGTCGAAGTGCATCGTGACGCCTTCGACCCTGGAGACCGGGTCCTGATCGTCGACGACGTGCTCGCCACAGGCGGCACCGCACGGGCGACGGCGGACCTGGTCAAGGAGGCCGGAGCCGAGGTCGTAGGCGCCGCGGTGCTCATGGAGCTGGCCTTTCTCTCCGGCCGTGAGCGGCTCGCGGACCTCGACCTGCGCTCTCTTGTGATCGTCTGATCCCCCGGGGGACGCCACCTCGGTGAACCACGTGGATACACTGAGGGATCTGGACTCGAACGTGAGGAGTCTGCGTGCCCCGCGACGTGGTGGCGTCAGAGACGACCCCAGGCGGTGAGGCCCCCGGGCCCGCCGTCTCACCGGCCGGTCCGGGAGGTCCGGGCGCGGGCGGGCCCGCGCCCGCCGCTGAACGCGCCGCGACGCCCCGGCGCGGCCGGCTCTCGCGCTTTGGGGGTGGGGCCATGAACCCTGTGCTCGAACCGCTGTTCCGCACGGTGAAGGCGACGCACCCGAAGGCCGATCTGCGCCTCATCGAGCGTGCCTACGAGGTGGCGGCCCACCATCACCGCGACCAGAAGCGCAAGAGCGGCGACCCGTACATCACCCATCCCCTGGCCGTCGCGACCATCCTGGCCGAGCTGGGCACCGACGACGAGACCCTCTGCGCCGCCCTGCTGCACGACACCGTCGAGGACACCGCCTACAGCCTGGACGAGCTGCGCCGTGACTTCGGCGACAACGTGGCGCTGCTGGTCGACGGCGTCACCAAGCTGGACAAGGTCAAGTTCGGCGACGCGGCCCAGGCCGAGACCGTGCGCAAGATGGTGGTCGCGATGTCGCGCGACATCCGCGTCCTGGTCATCAAGCTGGCCGACCGCCTGCACAACATGCGCACCATGCGTTACCTGCCGCCGCACAAGCGCGAGCAGAAGTCCCGCGAGACGCTGGAGATCTTCGCCCCGCTGGCCCACCGCCTGGGCATGAACACCATCAAGTGGGAGCTGGAGGACCTCGCGTTCGCGCTGCTCTACCCCAAGCGCTACGACGAGATCGCCCGGATGGTCTCCGAGCGGGCGCCGCGCCGCGACCTGTTCCTGCAGGAGGTGATCGAGAAGGTCGCCGCCGACCTGCGCGACGCCAAGATCCGCGCCACGGTCAAGGGCCGTCCCAAGCACTACTACTCGATCTACCAGAAGATGATCGCCCGCGACGTCGCCTTCGACGACATCTACGACCTGGTGGGCATCAGAGTCCTGGTCGACACGGTGCGCGACTGCTATGCCGCCCTCGGAACGATCCACGCCCGGTGGAACCCGGTGCCCGGGCGTTTCAAGGACTACATCGCGATGCCCAAGTTCAACATGTACCAGTCGCTGCACACCACGGTGATCGGGCCCGAGGGCAAGACGGTCGAGCTGCAGATCCGCACCCACGCCATGCACCACCGGGCCGAGTACGGCGTGGCCGCGCACTGGAAGTACAAGGAGGAGACCAACGCCACCGGTCCCGCCGGGGCGAAGGTCAAGCCCGGCAGCGACATGGCGTGGCTGCGTCAGCTCCTGGACTGGCAGAAGGAGACCTCCGACCCGGGCGAGTTCCTGGAGTCGCTGCGCTTCGACCTGTCGGTGTCGGAGGTCTACGTCTTCACCCCGCGCGGCCAGGTCATCGCGCTGCCCGAGGGGGCGACGCCGGTCGACTTCGCCTACGCCGTGCATACCGAGGTGGGCCACCGCTGCATCGGCGCGCGGGTCAACGGCCGCCTGGTGCCGCTGGAGTCGCGGCTCGGCAACGGCGACACGGTGGAGATCTTCACCTCCAAGTCGCAGGACGCCGGGCCGTCGCGCGACTGGCTGAAGTTCGTCAAGAGCGGGCGGGCCCGCAACAAGATCCGGCAGTGGTTCTCCAAGGAGCGCCGCGAGACCGCGATCGAGGCGGGCAAGGAGGCCATCGGCCGCGCCATGCGCAAGCAGGGCCTGCCGCTGCAGCGGCTGATGTCCGGCGAGGCGCTGCTGGCGCTGGCCCGCGACATGCGCTACCCCGACGTCTCCGCGCTGTACGCGGCCGTCGGCGAGGGGCACGTCTCGGCCCAGTCGGTGGTGGGCAAGCTGGTCGAGTCCATCGGAGGCGTGGACAGCGCCGAAGAGGACATCGCCGAGGCCGCCGTCCCGACCCGCCTGCGCGGCCGTCCCCGCACGGGGGCCAACGCCGGCGTCGTGGTCGCCGGAGACCAGGACGTCTGGGTGCGGCTGTCGCGCTGCTGCACGCCGGTGCCGGGAGACGAGATCCTGGGCTTCGTCACGCGGGGCCACGGCGTCTCGGTGCACCGGGTCAACTGTCCCAACGCCGAGCAGTTGCGCACCGAGGAAGACCGCCTGGTCGACGTGAGCTGGTCACCCGGCGACGACTCGGTCTTCCTGGTGGCCATCCAGGTCGAGGCGCTCGACCGGCCGCGCCTGCTTTCCGACGTCACCCGCACGCTGTCCGACCACCACGTCAACATCCTGTCGGCGTCGGTCGCCACCTCCCGCGACCGGGTGGCGGTCAGCCGGTTCACCTTCGAGATGGGCGATCCCAAGCACCTGGGCCACGTGCTCAAGGGCGTGCGGAACATTCAGGGTGTCTACGACGTCTACCGCGTGAACAACTGACCCGTCGCGCCCCCGAGAGGGCCCGTACGGCGGGCGGTGCGCCACCGGCACTGGCCCCTGCCAGCCGAACCCCGCAAATCGCCACAAGGGGCTATAGGGCCCGTTCTGGACCCTTTTCTCCATCGACCCGGTGCACCCGAGGAGCGGAGGCGCCGCACCTCGGGTGCCGGGTCGATCTGGGGAAATGGGATCAGGAGAACTCGCTGAGCGTGCGCTCGGCCTCCTCCAGCCACGACCTGCGCGCGGTGAGGGCCTCCTCGTGCTCCTTGACGTCCTTCTCCCTGCCTGTGGCCCGCGCCTGGGAGAGGCGGGCCTCAAGCTGCTCGATGGACCGGCGCAACTGGTTGACGGTGTCCTGCGCGCGGGCGCGCGCCTCGGGGTTGGAGCGCTTCCACTCCGACTCCTCGGCCTTGCGCACCGCCTCGTCCACCCGGCGCAGCCCGCCTTCGAGACGGTCGCGCTGGTCGCGGGGGACCGGGCCGAGCGCCTCCCAGCGCTCCAGGATGTGGCGCAGCGCGCCACGCGCGCTCCGGGCGTCGGTCACCGGCAGGATCTTCTCCGCCTCTGCCAGGAGCTGCTCCTTGCCGTCGGCGTTCTCCCGCAGGGAGGCGTCACGCTCGGCGAACACCGCGGAGCGGGCCTGGAAGAACTGGTCCTGGGCGCCCTTGAAGCGCGCCCACAGCTCCTCCTCGACCTCCCTGGACGCCCTTCCCGCGGCCTTCCACTGGCGCATCAGCTCGCGGTAGGCCGAGGCCGTCGCGCCCCAGTCGGTGGAGGCGGCCAGCGCCTCGGCCTCGGCGACGATGCGGTCCTTCTCGGCCCGCACGCCCTCGCGCTGCTCCTCCAGGCCGGCGAAGTACACCTTGCGGCGCTTGGCGAACGCCGTCCGCGCCGAGGACAGGCGCTTCCACAGGGCGGCCTCGGTGACCCGGTCGATGCGGTCGGCGGCCTTCCACTCCTCGACGAGCTGGCGCAGCCGTTCCCCGCCGGACTTCCAGTGGCTGGTCTCGCTGGCGATCCGCTCGGCCTCGGCGACGATGCGCTCCTTGACGCCCCTCGCCTCCACGCGGGCCTGGTCGCGCGCGGCCTTGACCTCCTCACGACGCTTGGCGACCAGGTCGGTCAGGGTGGCGAGGCGGTCCAGCAGGGCGTCCAGGTCGCCCACGGCATGGGCGCCGGTGATGGCCTCGCGCAGTTTGACGATTCCGGCCTCGGCCTGCGCGGGGGGCAGGTCGGTGCCGCGCAGCCGCTGTTCCAGCAGCTCCACCTGCGTGGCCAGTTCCTCGTACTTGCGATGGAAATAGGCCAGCGCCTCTTCTGGCTCACCGGCCTGCCAGGACCCGACGGCTCGCTCTCCCTCAGCCGTACGCACGTAGACGGTGCCGTCGTCGTCTACCCGGCCCCACGGGTCGGTGCTCACCGTGTCCTCCACTTGTTAGTCCCTGACCTATGTGGCTATTACGTCAGCTCTTGCCAGAGATTGTCACGTCTTTGATTTGGACTTTCACCTTCGGGGCGGTGTTGTCCGCCAAGAACCCACCTTTGGACACCTTGTCGAGGATGTCGATTCCCTTGCTGACGGTACCGAATGGCGTGTACTGCGGGGGCAGTTGCTTGGTCTCGTCGCCGAAGATGAGGAAGAACTGGCTGCCGTTGGTGTTGGGGCCGCTGTTGGCCATGGCCACCACGCCCCTGCCGTACGGCATGCCGCCCAGGTTCTCGTCCGCGAAGCTGTAGCCGGGGCCACCCTGGCCGTCCTTGACGCCCTTGCCGTCGGCCTTGGCGAGCGGGTCGCCGCACTGCAGGATGGCCAGCCCGCCGCCGTCGGGGTTGACGAGGCGGTGGCAACTGCTGCCGTCGAAGTAGTCCTTGCTCGCCAGGAACGCGAAGGAGTTGACCGTGCAGGGGGCCTTCAGCGGCTGCAGGTCGATGACGATGTCGCCCTGGCTGGTGTTCATGGTCATTTGGGTGGCGGAGAGGTCGGGCTTGGACGGCGGGACGCCGACCTTCTTGACCTCTCCCTTGCTCTCCTCGGGATAAGAGCACGTCACCTTGGTCGGGTCCACCGGCTTGGCCGCGGGACTGCTGCTGGCCGCCTGTGGCTGGGAGTCGTTCCCGCCCAACAGGGTGACGGCGGCCACCACACCTCCGATGACCACAACGACACCGATCGTCGATCCGATGACCGCGTTGCGCTTGGTCTTCGCCTGGCGCTCTATCCGCCGCTGCATCTGGCGCTCGTAGTGCTCGCGCGCGAGCTGCCGCTGGCGCTCCTTGCCGGTTGCCACTGCCGTCCACCCTTCGAGTGTCAAGCCGATGAACTAACTGAGGTGGGCGAATCGTATCGGCCAACGCCTAATGGTTCGCAGCCCGGCGACCGGCACCGGTACCCTTCGGTTACATTCCCATCCGCATTCTTGACGAGATCAACTGAGGCAGATGCTGATCGCCGGCTTTCCCACAGGGGCCTTGCAGGCCAACTGCTACGTCGCCGCTCCCGCCGCCGGCGAGGAGTGCGTGGTCATCGACCCTGGCCAGGACGCCGTCGCCGGACTCGACGACATGCTGCGCGAACACCGGCTCAAGCCGGTCGCGGTGCTGCTCACCCACGGCCACCTCGACCACGTCTGGTCGGTGGCGCCGGTCTGCGGGGCCCGCGACATCCCGGCCTGGATCCATCCCGAGGACCGCTCACTGCTGAGCGACCCGGCAAAGGGATTCTCGGCCACCGCGACGCAGATATTCGGCGGCATCACGCTCAGTGAGCCCGACGACGTTCGCGAACTGTCCGACGGCGCGGTGATGGAGATCGCGGGAATGCGGATCACCGTCGATCACACCCCGGGCCACACCTGGGGCTCGGTGTGCTTCCGGATGGCCGACGAGCAGGTCATGTTCTCCGGTGACCTGTTGTTCCAGGGCTCCATCGGACGCAGCGACCTCCCGGGCGGCGACTACCCGGCGATCCTGCGCAGCCTCGCCGTCAAGTGCCTGCCGTTGCCCGACGAGACGGTGGTACTGCCCGGTCACGGGCCACAGACCACGATCGGCCAGGAGCGCGCGACCAATCCGTATCTGGCGGAGGCCGCGCCGCAGGCCGGTCCCACCAGGGGGATCTGAATGACTTTCCAATCGCCGAAGGGCACCTTCGACTGGCTGCCCCCGCGCTCCGAGCGCGCGCTGCGGGTCCGCGAGGCGATGGCCGAGCCCGCAAGACGCGCCGGCTACGGCTACATCGAGACGCCGACCTTCGAGGACACCGCGCTGTTCGCCCGGGGCGTGGGCGAGTCCACCGACATCGTGTCCAAGGAGATGTACACCTTCCAGGACAAGGGCGGCCGGTCCATCACGCTGCGCCCCGAGGGCACCGCCCCGGTCGTGCGCGCGGTGCTGCAGCACGGCCTGCACAACGGCAGGCTCCCCGTGAAGCTGTGGTACTCCGGCAACAACTTCCGCTACGAGCGCGCCCAGCGGGGCCGGTACCGCCACTTCTCCCAGGTCGGCATCGAGGCCCTCGGAGCCGAGGACCCGGTGCTCGACGCCGAGGTCATCTCGCTCGGCGTCCAGGGATACGCCGCACTGGGCCTCGGCGGCATCACGCTGCTGCTCAACACGCTGGGCTGCAAGGAGTGCCGCCCGGCCTACCGGGCCGCCCTGCAGGGCTTCCTGCGCGGCCTCGACCTCGACGAGGCGACCAGGCAGCGCATCGAGATCAACCCGCTGCGCGTGCTCGACGACTCACGGCCCGAGGTCCAGGCTCGGCTCACCGGCGTGCCGCTGGTCACCGACCACCTCTGCCAGGCGTGCAAGGCCTACCACGAGGACGTCCGCTCGCTGCTGACCGCCTCCGGCGTCGCCTACACCGACGACCCCCGGCTGGTGCGCGGCCTCGACTACTACACGCGCACCACGTTCGAGTTCGTGCACGGCGGCCTGGGGTCGCAGTCGGCCGTGGGCGGCGGAGGCCGCTACGACGGGCTGAGTGAGATGATCGGCGGCCCGCCGCTGCCGAGCGTGGGCTGGGCCATCGGCGTCGACCGCACGGTGCTGGCGATGGAGGCCGAGGGGCTGTTCGGCGAGGATCCCGCCACCGGCACGCCCGTCCAGGTGTACGGCGTGCCGCTGGGCGAGGAGGCCCGCCGCCGGATGTTCCTGCTCCTCGCCGAGATCCGGGCCGCCGGGTTCGTCGCCGACATGGCGTTCGGCGGCAAGGGGCTCAAGGGCGCGATGAAGGGCGCCGACCGGTCCGGGGCGAGCGTCGCGCTCATCCTGGGCGAGCGTGACCTGGCGGCGCAGGCCGTCCAGATGAAGGACCTGACCACCGCAGAGCAGACCGAGGTGCCACTGGCCCAGGTCGTCGAAGCCTTGAAAGGGAAGATTCAGTGATCCGCACGCATACGGCCGGTTCGCTCCGTAAGGAGCACGCTGGCCGGCAGGTGACGCTGGCCGGCTGGGTGGCCCGTCGCCGCGACCACGGCGGGGTCGTCTTCATCGACCTGCGCGACGCCTCGGGCTCGGCCCAGGTGGTGTTCCGCGAGGACGACCTCGCCCACGACCTGCGGTCCGAGTACTGCCTGCGGGTCGTCGGCGAGGTGCGCGTGCGGCCGGAGGGCAACGAGAACCCCGATCTGCCCACCGGGGAGATCGAGGTGGTGGCCGACGAGGTGAGCGTGCTCAGCGAGGCGGCGCCGCTGCCCTTCCCCATCGAGGGCAGCACGGGGGTCTCGGAGGAGGCCCGCCTGAAGTACCGCTACCTCGACATCCGCCGCCCGCAGGTGGCCGAGGCGATCCGCACCCGCTCCAAGGCCACCTACCTTGCCAACCAGGTGCTCGACGAGCAGGGCTTCGTCTACGTCGAGACCCCCGCGCTGACCCGCTCCACGCCGGAGGGCGCGCGCGACTTCCTGGTGCCGGTGCGCCTCCAGCCGGGTCACTGGTACGCGCTGCCGCAGTCGCCGCAGCTCTTCAAGCAGCTCCTCATGGTCTCCGGCCTGGAGCGCTACTACCAGCTCGCCAAGTGCTTCCGCGACGAAGACCTGCGCGCCGACCGGCAGCCGGAGTTCACCCAGATCGACATCGAGATGTCGTTCGTCGACCAGGACGACGTCATCGCCGTCGGCGAGGCGCTGATCGGCCGGCTGTGGAAGGAGCTGCGCGGCTACGAGCTGCCCCTCCCGCTGCCCCGTGTCACCTACGCCGACGCCATGGCCAGGTACGGCTCCGACAAGCCCGACCTGCGCTTCGGCTGCGAACTGGTGGACATGACCGGCTACTTCGCGGGCACCGCGTTCCGGGTCTTCCAGGCGCCCTACGTCGGCGCGGTGGTCATGCCCGGCGGCGCCGGGCAGACCCGCAGGGAACTGGACGGCTGGCAGGACTGGGCCAAGGCGCGCGGCGCCAGGGGCCTGGCCTACGTGCTGGTGCAGCAGGACGGCACGCTCGGCGGCCCGGTCGCCAAGAACCTCTCAGAGGCCGAGCTGGCCGGGCTGGCGGAGGCCACCGGGGCGTCCCCCGGCGACGCGGTGTTCTTCGCCGCGGGCAAGCCGCGCGACTCCCGCGAGCTGCTCGGCGCTGCCCGGCTGGAGATCGGCAGGCGCGGCGGCCTGATCGACGAGTCGGCCTGGTCGTTCCTGTGGATCGTGGACGCGCCGATGTTCGAGGAGGACGGCGAGGGCGGCTGGACCGCGGTGCACCACCCGTTCACCGGTCCCAAGCCCGAGTGGGCCGACACCTTCCAGGACCACCCGGGCGAGGCCCTGGCCTACGCCTACGACATGGTCTGCAACGGCATGGAGATCGGCGGCGGCTCCATCCGTATCCACCGCGCCGAGATGCAGCAGCGGGTCTTCGAGGTGCTGGGCATCTCCAAGGAGGAGGCCGAGAGCAAGTTCGGCTGGCTGCTGGAGGCGTTCAAGTACGGCCCGCCGCCGCACGGCGGCATCGCCTACGGCTGGGACCGCGTCTGCATGCTGCTCGCCGGTGGCGAGTCCATCCGCGACGTGATCGCCTTCCCCAAGACGGCGTCCGGGTTCGACCCGCTCACCGCGGCGCCCACCCCGATCACCGCCGAGCAGCGCAAGGAGGCCGGCGTGGACGCCAAGCCGCGCGAGCCGGAGGCTCCCGGCACCGCCTGATCCCCGTGACGGGTCCGTGACAACGAACACGGCCGCCGTCCCCCCCGAGGGGGACGGCGGCCGTGGCACGCTCACTTGGCCAGGCTGACGTCCTTGATGATCACCGAGAGCTTGGGCGCGTGCGCGCCGCCGGTGTCGTTCACGTCGCCCTCGTTCTTGATGAACCCGCCCTTGGCGACCTCGTCTAGGATCTCGATGCCCTTGCTGACCTTGCCGAACGGCGTGTACGCCGCCTCCGAGTCCAGCGCGGTGGTGTCGTCGCCGAAGGAGATCGCGAACTGGCTGCCGTTGGAGTTGGCCGCCTCCGCCGCCTGGGCCATGAACACCGTGCCGCGCGTGTAGGACATCCCGCGCAGGTTCTCGTCGTTGAACAGGTAGCCGCTGCTGCCCTGCCCGTCGGTCTTGCTCTTGCCGTCGCCCTTGGCCAGCGGGTCACCGCACTGCAGCATCGCCAGGCCGGTGGCCTCCGGCATGGCCAGGCGGTGGCAGCGGGTGCCGTCGAAGAAGTTCTTCTTGGCCAGGTAGGCGAAGGAGTTGACCGTGCACGGCGCCTTCTGGGTGGCCAGGTCGATGACGATGTCGCCGCGGTTGGTCGCCAGCGTCATGGTCTTCCAGCCCAGGTTGGGCTTGGCGGGGGGCCGGCCGACGTCCTTGGCCGGGCTGCCGGAGTCGTCGTCACGGTAGGCGCACTCGCCCGGCTTGGCCGGGGCGGCCGAGGTCGAGATCGAGGGGGACACCGCCGGGGAGGACGAGGCCGACGCGCCGGGCGTCGCGGCCGCGGCGTTGGCCGGGTCCTTGTCGTCGCCTCCGCCGAGCAGCGTGGTCGCGGCCACGATGCCGCCGATCACGACGACGATTCCGATCCCCGCCCCGACGGTGACGTTCCGCTTCGCCCTGGACGCGCTCCTGCGCTCGTCGGCGGCACGTTGCGCCTGCCGCTCCTTGTGCTGCTGCGCCAGTTCGCTCTGGCGGTCGTCGCCGCTCACCGCTGATTCCTCCAGGATCGATTGCCGTGCTTTCGACTCGGCGAATCGTACCGGCAGTGGGATGTGAAACACGTAAGTGATGTGAATTGCCGGATGTGACCGGAGAGATACGAAGAGGTGATCGCCACGGGGAACCGGCGTAGGGTCCACGACCGTATTCCATTGGAACCGCTTGTACACCACGGCGCACACACCGTGCTCGCCGCTCGCACCTGGAGCAGCGCATGTTCGAACAGATCCTCGGTCTTCCCGCCCACCCGCTGATCGTCCACGGGGCGGTGGTGCTCGCACCGCTCGCCGTACTGGCCTCGATCGCCTACGCCCTCCTGCCGGGCTGGCGGACCCGGCTCGGCTGGGCGGTCGCGGGGCTGTCGGTCGCCGCCCCCGCGGCCGTCTTCGCCGCCAGGCAGAGCGGCATCGCGCTCAAGGCGCAGCTGTTCCCCGATGGGCCGCCCGCGCAGATGGCCGGTCCCATCGGCGACCACGAGGGGTTCGCCGGGCCGCTGCTGTGGACCACCGTCGGTCTGGGCGTGGCCGGGCTCCTGATGGTCTTCGCCGGGCCCAGGCTCGGCAAGACCCTGTCGGCGGTTCTCTCCGGCGTGACCGTGCTGCTCGCCCTGGCCGTCGGCTTCTACGTGATCCGCGCCGGTCACACGGGTGCGATCGCCGTCTGGGGGACCCGATGACCCCGCCCGCACCTGTAGTGTCTGGATAGTGGAGAGTCTGTTCGATTCGGCCGCCGAGGACGCGCATCGCGGGCAGGAGCCGCTCGCCGTGCGCATGCGGCCCCGCTCCCTCGACGAGGTGCTCGGCCAGCGCCATCTCCTCGGTCCCGGCACTCCGCTGCGCCGGCTCGTGGAGAGCGAGGCGCCCATGTCGCTCTTCCTGTGGGGGCCGCCGGGCACCGGCAAGACCACCCTGGCCTACGTCGTGGCAGGGGTCACCAAGCGCCGCTTCGTCGAGGTCTCGGCGGTGTCGGCGGGCGTCAAGGACGTCCGCGCCGCCATCGACTCGGCACGCCGCGAGCTGGGCATGACCGGCCGCCAGACCGTCCTGTTCGTCGATGAGGTGCACCGCTTCAACAAGGCCCAGCAGGACGCGCTGCTGCCCGCCGTCGAGAACCGCTGGGTGACCTTCATCGGCGCCACCACCGAGAATCCGTTCTTCTCGGTGATCTCGCCGCTGCTGTCCCGCTCGCTGCTGCTCACCCTGGAGTCGCTGTCCGACGACGACGTGGCGGCCGTCCTTGAGCGGGCCGTGACCGACGAGCGCGGGCTCGGCGGCCGGGCGCGCCTCGCGCCCGAGGCCCTCGACCAGCTCGTACGGCTGGCCGGCGGCGACGCCCGCCGCTCGCTGACCTACCTGGAGGCCGCCGCCCTCCTCGAAGACGAGATCACCGTGGAGGTCGTCGAGCGCGCGGTCGACAAGGCCGCCGTGCGCTACGACCGCCAGGGCGACCAGCACTACGACGTCGTCAGCGCCTTCATCAAGTCGATGCGCGGCTCCGACGCCGACGCGGCGCTGCACTACCTGGCGCGCATGGTCGAGGCGGGGGAGGACCCCCGCTTCATCGCCCGGCGCATCGTGATCTTCGCCTCGGAGGACGTCGGCATGGCCGACCCGACCTGCCTGCAGGTGGCGGTGGCCGCCGCGCAGGCGGTCGAGTTCATCGGCCTGCCCGAGGGCCGCCTCAACCTGGCCCAGGCCGTGATCCACTGCGCGCTGGCGCCCAAGTCGAACGCGGTGATCAAGGCGATCGGGGCGGCGTGCGGCGACGTCTCGCGGGGCGCGATCGGCCAGGTGCCAGGTCACCTGCGCGACTCCCACTACCCGGGCGCCAAGAAGCTCGGCCACGGCGAGGGCTACAAGTACCCGCACGACCACGAGCACGGGCTGGTCCGCCAGGACTACGCCCCGGCCGAGTTGCGCGACCGCCGTTACTACGAGCCCACCAGGCACGGGGCCGAGGCCGGGTACGCCGACCGGTGGGCCAGGATCCGCGACTTCCTGCGGGGTGGCGGTCCGGGGTGAGGCGGCCGGAGCCGTACCATCGACTGACGAGCCACGGTCCGCGGCGCGGGCACGATAGGGTCTTCCCATTCCACTCGCCGTCAGCCGGGTAACCAACGAGGGGATTGAGCCGCACATGCTTACCGCGGGACAGGTCGCGGGCCTGATCGTCGCCATGTTCTGGGCGATCCTGGTCTGCTTCCTCGCCATGGTGCTCGTCAAGGTCGCCCGGCTGCTGACCGAGACCACCAAGATGGTCGCCGAACTGGGCGAGCGGGTCGTGCCGCTGCTCGACGACGTCAACGTCACGGTGGGCGAGGCCAACCGCCAGCTCGCCGCCCTCGACGTCATCGCCCTCGACGTCAAGCAGGTCAGCGGTCACCTGGCCAGGCTCTCGGCCATCGCCTCCACGCTGGTCACCGGCCCCCTCATCAAGGTCTCCGCGTTCGGCCACGGCGTGCGCCGGGCCGCCTCCGCGCGCCGCGATCCCCATCGGCGGCCCCGTACCGCGGGGCGGCGCCGATGATCCGCCGGCTCTTCTACATCTCGCTCGGCGCGTTCGCCGCGGTCTGGGTGATGCGCAGGTTGCGCGCGTTGCAGCCCGACCACCTGGCCAACCGCGCGGTGGGCCGGATGACGGGCCTGCTGGCCGGGGTCCGCGAGTTCGCGGACGAGGCGCTGGAGGCCGCGGCGAAACGCGAGTCGGAGCTGCGGGCCGAGTACGGCCTCGACACTTTCGACGGAAATATCACTACAAACCACTATGTGAAGGACGGCCGCTGAGATGGAGTCGGCAGAGATCGCCCGCCGCTTCCTGCGCTTCTTCGAGGAGCGCGGGCACACCATCGTGCCCTCGGCGAGCCTGGTCGCCGAAGACCCCACGTTGCTCCTCGTCAACGCCGGCATGGTGCCGTTCAAGCCCTACTTCCTCGGCCAGCGCAAGCCCCCGGCCGACCGGCTGACGACCTCGCAGAAGTGCGTGCGCACGCCCGACATCGACGAGGTGGGCAAGACCACCCGGCACGCCACCTTCTTCCAGATGCTCGGCAACTTCTCCTTCGGCGACTACTTCAAGGACGGGGCCATCCCGTTCGCCTGGGAGCTGCTGACCCGGACCGAGTCCGACGGCGGGTTCGGCTTCCCCGAGGAGCGGCTCTGGGTCACCGTCTACGAAGACGACGACGAGGCCGCCGACCTGTGGCACAACAAGGTCGGCGTGCCGGTGGAGCGCATCCAGCGTCGCGGGCTCGCCGACAACTACTGGCACATGGGCGTGCCCGGCCCCGGCGGCCCCTGCTCCGAGATCTACTACGACCGCGGCGCCGAGTACGGCCGTGAGGGCGGCCCGGTCGTCGACGAGAGCCGCTACCTGGAGGTCTGGAACCTCGTCTTCATGCAGTCGCAGCTCTCCGAGGTCCGCACCAAGGTCGACTTCGACATCCAGGGCGAGCTGCCGGCCAAGAACATCGACACCGGCATGGGCCTGGAGCGCATGGCGGCGATCCTGCAGGGCGTCGACAACATCTACGAGATCGACACCACCTACAAGATCCTCGACCGCGCGGCCGACCTGACCCGCACCCGCTACGGGCGCGACCCCCGCGCCGACGTCAGCCTGCGCGTCGTGGCCGACCACGTCCGCACCGGCGTCATGCTCGTGGCCGACGGCGTGATCCCGGGCAACGAGGGCCGGGGCTACGTCCTGCGCCGCATCCTGCGCCGCTCCATCCGCAACCTGCGGCTGCTCGGCTCCGGCGACGAGCGCTACATGCACGAGCTGACCGCCGTCGCCATCGACGTGATGGGCCGCCAGTACGCCGAGCTGAAGGCCGACGCCCCGCAGATCCACGGCGTGATCGACGCCGAGGAGGCCTCCTTCCTGGGCACCCTGCGCACCGGCACCGCGATCTTCGACGTGGCCGTGGAGGAGACCAAGCGCAAGGGCGGCGAGGTCCTCGCGGGCGCGCAGGCGTTCCAGCTCCACGACACCTACGGCTTCCCGATCGACCTCACCCTGGAGATGGCCGCCGAGCAGGGCCTGCGGGTCGACGAGGAGGGCTTCCGCGGGCTCATGCGCGAGCAGCGCGAGCGCGCCAAGGCCGACGCCGCCGCCAAGAAGACCGGCAACGCCGACATCTCGGTGCTGGGCCACCTTCTGGAGCGCGCGGGCCGGGTCGAGTTCCTCGGCTACGACGCCGCCGCGGCCGAGGGCGAGATCCTCGGCATCATGATCGACGGGGCCTCGGTCCCCGCGGCGGGCGCGGGCACGACCGTCGAGCTCGTGCTCAACCGCACGCCGTTCTACGCCGAGGGCGGCGGCCAGCTCGCCGACCAGGGCGTCATCCGCACCGACGGCGCCGAGATCGACATCGTCGACGTGCAGTCGCCGCTGGCCGGGCTGACCGTCCACCGGGGCAAGGTCCGCACCGGCGAGGTCCGGGTGGGCGACTCCGCGCAGGCCGAGATCGACGTCGAGCGCCGCCGGGCGATCTCCCGCAGCCACACCGCGACCCACCTGGTGCACCGGGGCTTCCGCAACGCGCTCGGCGAGTCCGCCGCGCAGGCCGGCTCGGAGAACTCCCCTGGACGCTTCCGCTTCGACTTCACCGCCGCCGGGGCCGTGCCGCCGAGCGTGCTGCGCGACGTCGAGGACGAGGTCAACGCGGTCCTGATCAACGACCTCGCGGTCAACGCGTTCTACACCACGCAGAGCGAGGCGCGCGCGATGGGCGCGCTGGCGCTGTTCGGCGAGAAGTACGGCGACGAGGTCCGCATCGTGGAGGTGGGCGACTACTCCCGCGAGCTGTGCGGCGGCACCCACGTGGCCAGCTCCGGGCATCTGGGCCTGGTCAAGGTGCTCGGCGAGTCGTCCATCGGAGCCGGCGTGCGGCGGGTCGAGGCCCTGGTCGGCCTCGACGCCTTCCGCTTCCTGGCCCGCGAGAGCGTGCTGGTGGCCCAGCTCAGCGAGCAGCTCAAGACCCGCAGGGAGGAGCTGCCCGAGCGGGTCGAGGGCATCGTCGCCCGGCTGCGAGCCGCGGAGAAGGAGCTTGAGCGGCTGCGCTCGGCGCAGGTCCTCGCGGTCGCAGGAGAGCTGGCCGCCGGGGCCGCCGACGTCGGCGGCGTGTCCGTGGTGACGCACCGCGCGCCCGACGGCACCTCGGCCGACGATCTGCGCAAGCTCGCGCTCGACGTGCGGGGCCGGATCCACGCAGAGCGGGGCGCCGTCGTGGTGGTCGCGGGCGTGCCCGCCGAGCGGCCGGTGGTGGTCGCCGCGGTGAACGAGCCGGGCCGCGCGCGCGGGCTCTCGGCGGGACGCCTGGTCGGCGTCGCGGCCAAGGAGCTCGGCGGCGGCGGCGGCGGCAAGGACGACGTGGCTCAGGGCGGGGGGGCACGCCCGGAGTCCATTGATGACGCGCTGCGCGCCGTACAGGCCGCGGTGTCCCAGCGGCTCGCGTGAGCGAATCGCGCCACGTGATGAGCCGCGGGGGCGGCTCGGTGGGATGCGCGGCCGGCCGGGCCGCCGGTGTGGGGGTTCGCGCCGGGAGCGCCCGGTGAGGCGGGGCGTGCGGCTCGGCGTCGACGTGGGGTCGGTGCGGGTCGGCGTGGCGCGCAGTGATCCGTCCGGAATGCTGGCCGTCCCGGTCGAGACCGTGCGCAGGGGCAAGGACGACCTGGCCCGCCTCGCCGCGATCGCGGCCGAGTACGAGGTCATCGAGGTCGTGGTTGGGTTGCCGACCTCGCTGTCCGGGCAGCAGGGCAAGGCCGCCGAGCTGGCGGTGGGGTTCGCGCGGCGGCTGGCCGTACGGCTGGCCCCCGTGCCGGTGCGGCTGTTGGACGAGCGGCTCACCACCGTGTCCGCGCAGCAGGGGCTGCGCGCGAGCGGGGTGCGGGCCAGGAACCAGCGTGACGTGGTCGACCAGGTCGCGGCCGTGGTGCTGCTGCAGGCCGCGCTCGACTCCGAGCGCAACACCGGGCGCCCGCCCGGCAGGGCCGTTGACCCGGACGCCGGGGGCGGCCCGAATTGACGCTTCCTGTCGGCCGTGGGTGAGACCCGTGGTCCATAACACTTTTCCGAACCATGGACTATCGCCGGTTCCTGCGGGAAATTTCCGGGGGAAGGCACAATCGTGACGGCCGCAAACCCGGTCAAGGGCGCTCGGCCCGGGTCCGGTTCCCGCCGACCGCAGCATAGAATCGCGAAATTCCCTGACATAGAGAGCGAGTTCGTGAGATACCGGGTAGAGCCGACATGCTTTGGGACATCCTGATGTCCCGAGGGATACCCCCAATCCCATCGGGGCGGCCGAGCGGAATCGCCGGGCCGAGCGCCCTCACGGGCCGGCTCGCGTCCGCTACCGGTTCGGCGGATTCGCTTGACTTCGGGCCGCCCGTAACGGGAGATTGGCCAGCGCATCTATGAACGATCTCGACATGGACTTCCTGCTCGGCACCGACGACGGCGATGACCGGCCGCGTCGTGGCCGGTCATCGGGGCGCGGCAAGCGCGGGCGGCGACGCAGGCGCAGGCGCAACCGAGGCGGGTTCCTCGCGCCGATGCTCGCCATCATCATCCTGGCGGGCATCTTCGGCGGCGGCGGCTACTACGGCTATCACTGGCTGCGCGACGCCATGGTCCCCGACGACTTCACCGGCCAGGGCAGCGGCGAGATCGTGGTGGAGGTACGCCAGGGCGCCAGCGCGGCCGAGATCGCCGACCTGCTGGAGAAGCAGGGCGTGGTGGCCAGCGCCCGCGCGTTCACCAACGCGGTGGACGCCGCGGGCAAGAGCGCCTCGCTCCAGCCCGGCGAGTACAAGATGCGCAAGCGGATGGCGGCCAAGGACGCCGTGGTCCTGCTCGACCCGGCCAAGCGGCTGCTGGCCAAGGTCACCATCCGGGAGGGGCTGCGGGTCTCCCAGATCATCAAGGAGCTGGCCGCGCAGACGAAGCTGCCGGAGAAGGACTTCCAGACGGCGGCCAAGGGCCTGGAACTGCCGAGGGCGGCCAAGGGACGCCTGGAGGGCTACGCCTTCCCGGCGACCTACGAGATCACCCCCAAGATGACCCCGTCGGAGATCCTCTCGGCCATGGTCGACCGGTACAACACCGCCTCCGAACAGGCCAGGATGGCCGAGGGCGCCAAGGACCTGAAGCTCACCCAGCACCAGTTGCTCACCATCGCCAGCATCGTCCAGGCCGAGGCGGGCAACGCGGCCGACATGCCGAAGATCGCCCGGGTGATCTACAACCGGCTCAACCAGAAGCCGCCGATGAAGCTGCAGATGGACAGCACCGTCATGTACGCCCTGAACAAGTACGGCATCATGGCCACGATGGCCGAGACGGAGAGCGAGTCGCCGTACAACACCTACCGGCACCTCGGGCTGCCGCCGGGCCCGATCAGCAACCCCGGCGACCACGCCATCGAGGCCACGCTCAACCCCGCCGACGGCCCCTGGCTGTACTTCGTGGCGACCGACCCCAAGCGGGGCATCACCAAGTACACCGCGAGCTATGACGAGTTCCTGCAGTTCAAGGCCGAGTTCGAACGGAACTACAAGGGCGGATGACGACACCGGGACCCCCCGCCGCGCGGGCCGCCGTGCTCGGCTCCCCGATCGCGCACTCGCTCTCACCCGTGCTGCACCGCGCGGCCTATGAGGCGCTCGGCCTGACCGGCTGGCGCTACGACGCCGTCGAGTGCGACGAGGGCGCCCTGCCCGCGCTGCTGGCCGGCCTCGGCCCGGAGTGGGCCGGGCTGTCGCTGACCATGCCGCTCAAGCGAGCCGTGCTGCCGCTGCTCGACACCGCGACCGACCTGACCGCGGAGGTGGGCGGGGCGAACACGGTGGTGCTGCGCGACGGGCGCAGGCACGGTGACAACACCGACGTGTACGGCATCGTGGCCGCGCTCATCGAGTCCGGGGTGCACGTGCCGGCCTCTGCGGCGATCCTGGGCGGCGGCGCCACGGCGGCCTCGGCGCTGGCCGCGCTGCGCGACCTCGGGCTGGGCGCGGCCACCCTGGTGGCGCGCGACCCCGCCAGGGCGGGCGAGACGATCCAGGTGGCCGAACGGCTGGGCATGGCGCTGTCGGTCCTCTCCTTCGACAAGCTCTCCGTCGCGGTGGACGCGGAGCTGGTGATCAGCACGCTGCCCTCCGGCGCGGCCGATCCGCTGGCCGGCGAGCTGGCCGGGGTGCCCGCGCTGCTCGACGTGGTCTACTCGCCCTGGCCCACGGTGCTCGCGGGCGCGGTGGCCGCCGGGGGCGGCACCGTCGTGAGCGGGTTCGCCATGCTGCTGCACCAGGCCGTGCGCCAGGTCGAGCTGATGACCGGCCGGGCCGACGTCCCGGTCGAGGCGATGCGTGCGGCGGGCGAGGCGGAGCTGGCCCGGCGTACGGCGGGATGATTCAGCGTGCCTGCCGTGTTGTGGTAACGTAAGTACTCGATCGGTCCGGCGTGCCTGCCGGATGCGCAAGCGGAGGTCTTCCTCCCACCTGATCGGCCGAAAGGCCGGCGGGTCAAGGATCACACCGGATATCTGCTCCGGAGGGCTCGAAAGGGCCCGGTGGCCCCGCATGCGCGACGTGCGGGGCATTTTGCGTCGTCGGCGACGCGACCTGGACCCCGGCACGATCGAGCACGTGGCGGTCGCCTGTGGAGGCGGCCGAGGATCGTAAACCTAGGAGGTCCCATCAGCGCCGAACCCCGCATCAACGAGCGTATCCGCGTCCCCGAGGTTCGCCTCGTCGGTCCCAACGGTGAGCAGGTCGGCATCGTCTCCATCCACGATGCGCTGAAGCTGGCCCAGGAGGCCGACCTGGATCTGGTGGAGGTCGCGGCAACCGCTCGGCCGCCTGTGTGCAAGCTCATGGACTACGGAAAGTTCAAGTACGAGTCCGCGATGAAGGCGCGCGAGGCGCGTCGCAACCAGGCGCACACGATCATCAAGGAGATCAAGCTCCGGCCGAAGATCGACCCGCACGACTACGAGACCAAGAAGGGTCACGTCGTGCGCTTCCTCAAAGCCGGGGACAAGGTCAAGGTCACGATCATGTTCAGGGGCCGTGAGCAGTCCCGGCCCGAGCTCGGCTCCCGGCTGCTGCGGCGGCTGGCCGAAGACGTGACGGAGCTGGGCTTCGTCGAGTCGCAGCCGAAGCAGGACGGCCGTAACATGATCATGGTGATCGGTCCGCACAAGAAGAAGGCCGAGGCCAAGGCCGAGAAGGCGGCGGCCAAAGCCCGGCGCGACGACGACACGGCGACCGAGGCCGTTGACGAGGGTTAGCCGCCGGTAATCCGGCAGGCCCCCGGCCATGGGCCAAGCCGAGACCGATACGGTCTCGATGTCAGGCATGCCCTTGACTCGGGTAACCGGCCCGGGGCAACGGCACGAGGAACGAGGGAGAGACGGCTGCCATGCCGAAGATGAAGACGCACAGTGGTGCCAAGAAGCGGTTCCGGATGACCGGATCCGGAAAGATCATCCGTCGCCGGGCCAACCGTGCGCACTACAACGAGCACAAGCCGTCCACCCTGACCCGCCGCCTCGCTCCTGATGTGGTCATGTCCGCCGCGGACACCAAGAAGATCAAGAAGCTGCTCGCCAAGTAAGCGAATCCCCGGGGAGATAGATAGCCATGGCACGCGTGAAGCGGGCGCTCAACGCCAAGAAGAAGCGCCGGGTCGTTCTCGAACGGGCGAGTGGTTACCGTGGCCAGCGGTCGCGCCTGTACCGCAAGGCCAAGGAGCAGATGCTCCACTCGATGACCTACGCCTACCGCGACCGCAAGGATCGCAAGGGTCAGTTCCGGCGGCTGTGGATCCAGCGGATCAACGCCGCGGCCCGGCAGAACGGCATCACCTACAACCGGTTCATCCAGGGTCTGAAGCTGGCCGGGATCGAGGTCGACCGCAAGATCCTCGCGGATCTGGCCGTCACCGACGCCGCCACGTTCTCCACCCTGGTCGAGGCCGCCAGGAAGGCGCTGCCGGCCGACGTCAACGCGCCGGTCGCCTGACAGCGTCACCGCCCGCCGTGATCGCGCGGTCCGCGCGGATCCTGATCGTCTGAGGATCCCGCGACCATGTGGTCACGGCGTTTCTTTTTTGCAGGCGTGCTCAGCACGCTGTTTCGTTCCAGGGGAGCACGATGGCCAGGCCGGAACTGACCAACATCAGGTCGCCGAAGGTGAAGGCGGCCAGGCGCCTGGCCAAACGCGCCTTCCGCGAACGCGACCGCGCCTTCCTCGCGGAGGGCCCGCAGGCGGTTCGCGAGGCGCTGCGGCTGGAGGGCGTCACCGTCGAGCTGTACGCCACGGCGGAGGCCGAGTCCCGGCACGCCGAGATCGTGACGGAGGCGGCGCGCGCCGGTGTGCCCGTCCACCCGGTCAGCGGTGAGGTCATGGCCGAGCTGGCCCAGACCGTGACCCCGCAGGGAGTGCTGGCGGTCTGCAGGCTGCTGCACGTGCCGCTGGCCGAGGCCGTGGGCGCCGACACCCGGCTGGTCGCCGTGCTGGCCCACGTGCGCGACCCCGGCAACGCGGGCACCGTGCTGCGCACGGCCGACGCGGCAGGAGCCGACGCGGTGGTGTTCACCGACGCCTCGGTCGACCCCTACAACGGCAAGTGCGTGCGAGCCAGCGCGGGGAGCCTGTTCCACCTCCCGGTGGCGATGGGGGAGCCGGTGGCGCGGGCCGTGGGGCATCTGCGCGAGCGCGGCCTCACCGTGCTCGCCGCGGACGGCAGCGGCGAACGCACGCTCGACGACGTGGACCTTTCGGGCCCCACCGCATGGGTTTTCGGCAATGAGGCGTGGGGGCTTCCCGAGGAGATTCTCCGATCGGCGGACGAGGTGGTCCGCGTTCCTATCTACGGAAAGGCGGAAAGCCTCAATCTCGCGACCGCCGCAGCGGTGTGTTTGTACGCATCTGCCCGGGCTCAGAGGGAAAAGTGAGGCTGCCGTAGGGGCCGGGAAACCCGCTATTGTCGCCTTGTAGGTCGAGGAGGCGGGGTCGTTGCAGGGCGAGAACACCGATACGCCGCACCCTGACGCGGCATGCCTGTTCACCGCCGACGAGCTTCCGGACGGTCTGATCATCATCGACCGTGAGGGCCGGGTCCTGCTCGTCAACCGGGCGGCCACCCGGCTCACCGGCGTCCGGGCCGAGGCGGCGGTCGGCAGCGACATCCGTGACGTCTTCCCCTTCAGAGACCCCGACGGGCGCGAGTGGTGGAAGTGGCTCGACCCCTGCGGCGGGCTGCGGGTCCGCACCCGCCAGCCCGAGTGCTACGTCCAGGTCCCCGGCGGCCAGGAACTTCTCCTCGCCGCCCGGCTGGTGCGCGAGCCGGAGCGCGGCGGCGAGGTGGTCCGGGTGGTGGTCACGCTGCGCGACGCCGGCGCCCGCGCCCGCCTGGAGCGCAGCAGGGCCGACCTGGTCTCGACCGTCGCCCATGAGCTGCGCTCGCCGCTGACCAGCGTGAAGGGCTTCACCGCCACCCTGCTCGCCAAGTGGGCGCGCTTCACCGACGACCAGAAGCGCGTCATGCTGGAGACCGTCAACTCCGACGCCGACCGGGTGACCCGCCTGATCACCGAGCTGCTCGACGTCTCGCGCATCGAGTCCGGCCGCCTGCAACTGCACCGGCAGATCGTCGACATCCCCGCGCGGGCCCGCAGGCTGATCGCCGGGCGGGTGGCGGCGGGCGAGCGTGACGGCCGGTTCCGGCTGCACGTCGAGGGCGAACTCCCCGAGATGTGGCTAGACCAGGACAAGATCGATCAGATCCTGGCGAACCTCCTGGAAAACGCTGTGCGCCACGGACGCGGTACCGTGACAATAGTCGTGGAACCGATCGAGTGGGGAGTGGCCGTGTCCGTCAGGGACCAGGGCGAGGGCATCGCGCCCGAGCTGGCCACACGCGTGTTCCGGCAGTTCTGGCGGGGGCAGGGCCGCCGCCGTGGCGGCACCGGGCTCGGCCTGTTCATCGTCAAGGGCCTTGTCGAGGCGCACGGCGGCACCATCACCGTGCAGCGTGCCCCGGAGGGCGGGGCGGAGTTCCGATTTACCGTGCCCACCGGCAGGCCCGACTTCGCCTGAGCGAACGCGCGGTCGTCCTCCCGGTGGGCTCCGCCGTGGAAAGCACTAGAATCGTGCCGCTCAAGCCCTGAATCGGAGCTCTCTCTTGTCTAACTACGACCCGGTCGAGGTGAGCCCGCTGCACGCCGACGAGGTGGCGCGCATGCGGGACGACGCCCTCGCCGCCATCAAGGCGGCGGGCGACCTCGACGAACTGAAGCAGGTACGCCTGGCCCACGCCGGCGACCGCTCCCCGATCGCGCTCGCCAACCGGGAGATCGGCGCCCTGCCGCCGCAGGCCCGCGCCGAGGCCGGCAAGCGCATCGGCACCGCGCGCAAGGCCATCGGCGAGGCCATGTCGGCCCGCCAGGCCGAACTGGCCGCCGAGCGCGACGAGCGCGTCCTGGTCGAGGAGGCCGTCGATGTGACGCTCCCGTGGGACCGGGTGCCGCGCGGCGCCCGGCACCCGCTGACCACGCTCCAGGAGCGCATCGGCGACGCCTTCGTGGCCATGGGCTACGAGATCGCGGAGGGCCCGGAGCTGGAGGGGGAGTGGTTCAACTTCGACGCGCTGAACATCGCCCCCGACCACCCGTCCCGCTCCGACCACGACACCTTCTTCGTGGAGTCGGTCGACTCGGGCAAGGTGCTGCGCACCCAGACCTCGCCGGTGCAGGTCCGGGCGCTGCTCGCCCGGGGAGTGCCGTGTTACGTCGTCTCGCCGGGCAAGGTGTTCCGCACAGACGAGCTCGACGCCACCCACACTCCCGTGTTCCACCAGGTCGAGGGGCTGGCCGTGGACGAGGGGCTGACGATGGCGCACCTGAAGGGCACGCTCGACCGGTTCGCCGAGGTGATGTTCGGGGAGGGCATCTCCACGCGGTTCCGGCCCAACTACTTCCCGTTCACCGAGCCGTCCGCCGAGATGGACCTCAAGTGCTTCGTCTGCCGGGGCGCCTCGGCGGTCCCCGGCGGGCCGCCGTGCCGTACCTGCAAGTCCGAGGGCTGGATCGAGTGGGGCGGCTGCGGCATGGTCAACCCCCGGGTGCTCGTGTCCTGCGGGGTCGATCCCAAGCGATACTCCGGCTTCGCCTTCGGCATGGGCATCGAGCGGACGCTGATGTTCCGGCACAACGCCGAGGACATGCGCGACATGGTCGAGGGAGACGTGCGCTTCACGCTCCCGTTCGGGATGGAGGTCTGATGAGGGTCCCGCTCTCCTGGCTGCGGGAGTTCGTCGACCTGCCCGCCGTCAACGCGCACGAGATCGCCGACCGGCTCACCGCGGCCGGGCTGAAGCTCGAATCGATCACCTCGCACGGCCACGAGATCAAGAACGTGGTGGTGGGCGAGGTCCTCGACATCGAGGAGCTGACCGGCTTCAACAAGCCGATCCGCTACTGCCAGGTCGAGGTCGGCGAGGCCGCGCCGCGCGGCATCGTCTGCGGCGCCGTCAACTTCTCCGTCGGCGACCGGGTGCCGGTGGCGCTGCCCGGCGCGGTGCTGCCCGGCGGCTTCGAGATCGGCGCCCGCAAGACCTACGGCCGGCTGTCCGACGGCATGATCTGCTCGGAGCAGGAGCTCGGCATCGCCGAGAGCTCTCCGGGCATCCTGGTGCTCTCGCCGAGCCTGCCGATCGGCGCCGATGTCGTCGAGCTGCTCGCGCTGCGCGACGACGTCATCGAGCTGGAGGTCACCCCCGACCGCGGATACGCCCTGTCGATCAGGGGCGTGGCGCGCGAGGCGGCCACCGCGTTCGGCGTGCCGTTCCGCGACCCGGCCGACCTCGACCTGCCCGCGTCGGGCGGGTCCGCCTACCCGGCGTCCATCGCCGACGCCACGGTCTGCGACCGTTTCGTGCTGCGCGAGGTCAGCGGCTTCGACCCGGCGGCCCCGAGCCCGCTGTGGATGCGCATCCGGCTGCTGCGGGCGGGCATGCGCCCGGTGTCGCTGGCCGTCGACGTCACCAACTACGTGATGCTGGAGCTGGGCCAGCCGCTGCACGCCTTCGACCGCACCCGGCTGACCGGTGAGATCGTGGTGCGCCGGGCGCGCGAGGGCGAGACGCTGGAGACCCTCGACCACGTCGTGCGCAAGCTGCACCCCGAGGACATCCTGATCACCGACGAGTCCGGCCCCATCTCCATGGCCGGCACCATGGGCGGCCTGAACACCGAGATCTCCGACACCACCGCCGAGCTGGTGGTGGAGGCGGCGCACTTCTCGGCCACCGGAACCGCCCGCCAGTCCCGCAGGCACGGTCTGGTCAGCGAGGCGTCGCGGCGGTTCGAGCGGGGCGTCGACCGTGAGCTGCCGCTCTACGCCTCCTGGCGCGCGGTCCGGCTCCTGGTCGAGCTGGGCGGCGGCACGGCCGGTCCGGGCGTCACGCACGCGGCGATCGACGCCGAACCGGTCCGGATCGTCATCCCCTCGGGCTACCCCGGCCGGGTGGCCGGCATGACCTACCCGCGCGAGACCGTGATCAGGCGGCTGGAGCAGGTGGGCTGCACGGTCACCGAGGGCGCCGACCCCCAGGCCAAGGGCGGCGGTCCGGCGGCCGGCACCGGCACCGTGACCGGCGGCGACCTGCGCGAGCAGCTCGACGTCAGCGAGGGCGCCGATGACCTGCTGACGGTCAGCCCGCCGACCTGGCGGCTCGACCTGACCGACCCCAACGACCTCGCCGAGGAGGTCATCCGGCTGGAGGGCTACTCCCGGCTCGCGTCGGTGCTGCCGCTGGCTCCGGCGGGAGGGGGTCTCACCGAGTGGCAGCGCCTCCGCCGCCGGGTGGGCAGGGCGCTGGCCGCCGCCGGGTACGTCGAGGTGCTGTCCTACCCGTTCATGGGTGAGCGCGACCTCGACAACCTGCGGCTCGACGCCGACGACCCGCGCCGCCAGGCGACCCGCCTTGCCAATCCGCTCAGCGAGGACGAGCCGCTGCTGCGCACCACGCTGCTTCCCGGGCTGCTGAAGACCCTGGTCCGCAACGTGGGGCGGGGCGCCTCCGACGTCACCCTGTTCGAGAACGGGCTGGTCTACCGTCCAAAGTCCGGGTCCGCCCGCAAGGCGCCGATCCTGCCGGTGGACCGCAAGCCGTCCGCCGAGGAGCTGGCGGCGATCGAGGCGGCGCTGCCGGACCAGCCGTACCGCGTGGCGGTGGTGCTGGCCGGCGAGGCCGGGCGGTCCGGCTGGTGGGGCGCGGGCCGGGCGGCTACCTGGGCCGACGCCGTGGAGGCGGCGCGCCTGGTGGCGCGCCAGGCCGGGCTTGAGGTGACCGTCACCGCCGACCAGCATCTGCCGTGGCATCCCGGCCGCTGTGCCGCACTGCACGTCGGCGACGTGCTGGTCGGCCACGCGGGCGAGCTGCACCCGAGGGTCGTCGAGGCGTACGGCCTGCCGCCCCGCAGTTGCGCGATGGAGCTGGAGCTGAGCCGTCTCGCGGCGGCCATGTCCGGCCCCGCGCAGGCGCCCGCCGTGTCCGCCTACCCGGTGGCCACCCAGGACGTCGCGCTGATCGTCCCGGCCGCCACCCCGGTCGCGGAGGTCGAGGCGGTGATCCGCGAGGGCGCGGGCGAACTGCTGGAGGACATCCGGCTGTTCGACGTCTACACCGGCGCGCAGGTGGGCGAGGGCGCCAAGTCGCTCGCCTACGCCCTGCGCTTCCGGGCCCCCGACCGCACCCTCACCGTCGAGGAGACCAGCGCCGCCCGTGACGCGGCGGTGGCGCTCGCCGCCGACCGCCTCGGAGCCCGCCTGCGGGGCTCCTGACCTCGGGGCGATCAAGGGTAAGAGAGAGCAAGAGAGAGAAGGGGCCGGCCGCTCATGCGCGCCGGCCCCGCTTCGTTCGGGCGGGCCCTCAGGCAGGCACTCAAGCAGGCTCTGGGGCTGCCGCCCTGCGGGTGCGTTCGGCGACGGCGTGCTCGTCGGTCTCGGCGTCGTAGGTCCGGAACTTCGGCAGCAGCACCGACATCAGCGCCACCGCGCCGACGCACAGCAGGCCGCCCGCTCCCAGCGAGAACCTGGTGCCGCCCAGGTCGGCCATCAGGCCCGCTCTGGCGTTGCCGAGCATCGGGCCGGAGGAGTACGACAGCAGCTCGATGCCCGCCAGCCGTCCGCGTAGTTCGTCGGGGATCGTCTGGTCCCAGATGGTGGTGCGGAAGATGCCGCTGATCATGTCGGCCGCGCCCGCCAGGGCCAGGCAGGCGAACACCGCCCACAGGCTCGGGGCGAGCGCGGCCAGGAACACCGCCAGGCCCCACACCATGGCCGCGACGATCACCGCGAGGCCGTGCCGCCGCACGTGGCGCGTCCAGCCGGAGGTCAGTGAGGCCAGCAGCGCGCCCACCGCGCCCGCGGAGTAGAGCAGGCCCAGCGCCTTGGGAGCGCCCAGCTCGTCGGCGAGGAACGGGTAGAGCGCGATGGACATGGCGAAGAACATCGCGGCCATGTCCACCAGGTAGGTGCCGGTCAGGTCCGGACGGCCCATCGCGTAGCGCACGCCCTCGGCGAGGCTGCGCAGCGTGGCCGGAGCGGCGTTCTCACGCGGCGGGACCGCGCGCACCCGCCACAGCAGGGCCATCGACACGACGTAGGTGAGCAGGTCGATCCCGTAGGTCGTGGCCGGTCCGAAACCGGCCACGATGAGCCCGGCCAGCGCGGGCCCGGCGATGGCGCCGACGTTCCACCGGAAACTGGTCAGCGCCGCGGCGGCGGTGAGCTGGTCGTGCCGGACCACCCGGGGCACCATGGCGTCCAGGCTCGGCCGCTGCACGCTGTCCAGCGAGGCCATCAGCGCGGCGATCACGTAGAGCGCCCAGACCTGCGGGCGCGGCAGCAGCGCGTTGAGCGTGAGCAGGGCCGCCATCAGCGCCAGGCCGCCCTCGCAGATCAGCACCACCCGGCGCCGGTCGAGCGCGTCGGCGATCGCGCCGCCCCACAGCCCGAACACGACCATCGGCACGAACTCCGCCAGGCTGACCAGCCCGACCGCGACGTAGGAGCCGGTGAGCTGCTTCATCTGCAGCGGGATGGTGACGAAGGTCAGGAAGCTGCCGAACATGGTGATGACCCCGGACCCCATCAGATACCTGAAGTCGCGGGAGTCGCGCAGCGGTCTCAGGTCCATCCGCAGGTGACGGAACAGCGCTAGCGGCGATCGATCGGAGTCCGGCACGAGACGAGATTGTGACTCCTGCCCCGGTACGGCGGCAATCCAATTTCCCGGGCCTACGAGGAGCCGAGCACCTCGCGCCGCAGGCCGGTCTTGAGCAGCTTGCCGCCGGCGTTGCGGGGCAGTTCGGTGTCGCGGAACCAGAAGCGCGCCGGGACCTTGAAGGGCGCGATCCGCTCACGCAGGAAGGCGGTCAGCTCCCCGGGCTCCAGTCCGGCTCCGGGCAGCGGGCGGATCACCGCGCCGACCTCCTCGCCCAGCTCGTCGTGCGGGATCCCGAACACGGCGGCGTCGTCCACCGCGGGATGCTCGAACAGGGCCGCCTCGACCTCGGCGCAGTAGACGTTCTCGCCGCCCCGGATGACCACGTCCTTGGCGCGGTCAACGAGGTAGACGTAGCCGTCGGGGTCGATCCTGGCCAGGTCGCCGGTGCGTAGCCAGCCGTCCGTGAACGTATCTGCGGTGGCGTCCGGCCGGTTCCAGTAGCCGGTGATCACCGGGCCGCCGCGCACGCGCAGCTCGCCCACCTGGCCCGGCGGCAGGTCGTGCCCCGAGGGGCCGGTGATCCGCACGTCCACGGTCGGGATGGGACGGCCGACGCTGTCCGGCCGGGCGGCGTAGTCGGCGCCGCAGTTGTGGATGACCAGGGAGGTGGTCTCGGTCATGCCGTACCCGTTGGACGGCGTGCGCCCCGGCAGCGCCTCGGCGATGCGCTCCACCAGCCGGGGCGGCGCGGGCGCGCCGCCGTAGGACAGCGATCCCAGGCTCGACACGTCGTGCTCGCCGAGCCCCGGGTGCGACATCAGTTGCCAGGCGTTGGTCGGCACCCCGGCGATGCCGGTGACCCGCTCGGTCTCGATCAGCCGCAGCGCCGCCCCCGGGTCCCATTTGTACATGAGCACCACGGCCGAGCCGCTGAACAGCGAGGGGATCATGGCGGCGAAGCAGCCGGTCACATGGAAGAGCGGTACGGCCAGCAGGGTGACGCGCCGCCGCCGGACCGCGTGCGCCGCGTCGCGCCCGGCCAGGGCGGCGGCCCTGGTCAGCGAGTAGGCGATGGTGAGCGGCGCCTCGCCCAGGTTGCGATGGCTGCCCAGCGCGCCCTTGGGGCGCCCGGTGGTGCCGGAGGTGTAGAAGATCGTGGCCGGGTCCTCCGGCTCGACCCGGACGTCGGGCAGCCCGACCTCGCCGCCGGGCTCGCCGACCAGGTCGGCCAGGAGGGCCGTGCCGGGCGGCGGCTCCTCCAGCGGGCGGGTGACGATGAGGCGGGCCGTCAGCGGGGTGTCCCGCATCCGCACGGCCCGCTCGCCGTCGGCGATCAGCACCGTGGCGCCGCAGTCGGTGAGCGCGTATTCCAGCTCCGGCCGGGTCCACCACGCGTTGAGCGGCACGGCCACGGCCCCGCACGCCAGCACCGCGGAGAATGCGATGACCCATTCGGGGTAGTTCCGCATGGCGATGGCCACCCGGTCGCCCTTGCGCACGCCGTAGTCGCCGGCGAGGCACAGGGCGAGCGCCGCCGCCCGGCGGTAGTGGTCGTCGAAGGTGATCCAGTCACCGTCGTAGCCGAGGAACGGCTTGCCGCCGTGTGACCTGCTGCCGGAAAGGAGCGCGCGAAAGTGCGGGGGTGCGTGTTTCCAGGTGCGAATCGGGTGGCCGCGAACCTCTATCTCGTCCATTTCGAAGAGCCCGCCGGGGGCGGTGAGCCGCGCCTGGATCCGGTCGTGGGTGAGTGCCATCGCATGATCTCCCCGGTGTGAGCGGCCAGTACCGGTGGGACGTGATCAGCGTATCGGGCGGGCCATAAGGGCAGGCAACCGGAGCGTGACAACGGTTTTCCGGTTCGGAACCCGGCTTGCATGGGCATGCTGCCTGGTGCATACTCTTCAGCAAGGTCATGCACTTGACTGCATGATTATACGAACCGAGGGAGCTGAACCGACTTGGGAGCGCGCGCTGCCGTCGCCGGAGCGAGCGGATACGCGGGAGGTGAACTGCTACGCCTGCTGCTGGCCCATCCCGAGCTGGAGATCGGTGCGCTGACCGCCGGGTCCAGCGCGGGCACCCTGCTCGGCGCGCACCAGCCGCACCTGGCCGCACTGGCCGACCGCCCCCTGCTGGACACCACACCTGAGACCCTGGCCGGGCACGAGGTGGTCTTCCTCGCGCTGCCACACGGGCGGTCCGGCGCGCTGGCGGCCGAACTCGGCCCCGACACGCTGATCGTCGACTGCGGGGCCGACTACCGCCTGGCCGACCCCGCCGCCTGGGAGCACTTCTACGGCGGAACCCACGCGGGCACCTGGCCGTACGGCCTGCCCGAGCTGCCCGGCCAGCGCGAGCGGCTGCGCGGCTCCAAGCGCGTCGCCGTCCCCGGGTGCTACCCCACCGCCGTGACCCTCGCCCTGTTCCCGGCCCTCGCCGCCGGGCTCGCCGAGCCCGACGTCGTGGTCATCGCCGCCAGCGGCACCAGCGGCGCGGGCCGCGCCGCCAAGCCCAACCTGCTCGGCAGCGAGGTCATGGGCTCGATGAGCGCCTACGGCGTGGGCGGCGTCCACCGCCACACGCCCGAGATGGAGCAGAACCTCTCGGCGGTCGCGGGCACGCCGGTGACCGTCTCCTTCACCCCGACCCTCGCCCCGATGAGCCGGGGCATCCTCGCCACCTGCACCGCGCCCGCCGCGCCCGGCCTCACCCAGGCCGCGCTGCGCGAGACCTACCTGCGGGCGGTCGACGGCGAACCCTTCCTGCGGCTGCTGCCGGAAGGCCAGTGGCCCGCCACCGCGATGACCAGCGGAGCCAACACCGCCGCCCTCCAGGTCGCCCTGGACCAGCGGGCGGGGCGCGTCATCGTGGTCATCGCCATAGACAACCTCACCAAGGGCACCGCGGGCGGCGCGATCCAGAGCGCCAATCTAGCCCTCGGGCTTCCGGAAGAAATCGGCCTTCCCCTCAACGGAGTCGCTCCATGAGCGTTACCGCACCACTCGGATTCAGGGCGGCGGGCGTCGTCGCCGGCCTCAAATCGGACAACCAGCGCGACCTCGCCCTCGTGGTCAACGACGGCCCGTCGCGCGCCGCCGCCGCCGTCTTCACCAGGAACCGGGTCAGGGCGGCCCCGGTGCTGTGGTCGGAGCAGGTGCTCAAGGGCGGCCGAGTGGTGGCCGTGGTCCTCAACTCCGGCGGCGCCAACGCCTGCACCGGGCCGGAGGGCTTCCAGGACACCCACGCCACCGCGGAGAAGGCCGCCGAGCTGCTCGGCGACTCCGCCGGTGAGATCGCGGTGTGCTCCACCGGCCTGATCGGCGAGCGGCTGCCGATGGACACCCTGCTCGCCGGGGTCGAGTCGGCCGCCGGACAGCTCAGCAGGGACGGCGGGCTGCCCGCCGCCGACGCCATCCGCACCACCGACACCGTCTCCAAGATCTCCTTCCGTCGCGGCGAGGGCTACATGGTCGGCGGCATGGCCAAGGGCGCGGGCATGCTCGCCCCCGGCCTCGCCACCATGCTGTGCGTGCTCACCACCGACGCCGACCTCCCGGCCGACCGGCTCGACGCCGTGCTGCGCGAGGCCACCTCGGTGACCTTCGACCGGCTCGACACCGACGGCTGCATGTCCACCAACGACACCGTGCTGCTGCTGGCCAGCGGTGCGTCTGGGATCACCCCCGACGAGCGCGAGTTCGCCGAGAAGATCACCGAGGTCTGCGCCGACCTGGCCAGGCAGCTCCTGGTCGACGCCGAGGGGGCGACCAAGGCGATCGCCATCGAGGTGGTCGGCGCCGCCTCCGAGGACGACGCGGTGGCCGTGGGCCGCGCGGTGGCCCGCAGCAACCTGTTCAAGTGCGCCATCTACGGCGAAGACCCCAACTGGGGCCGGGTGCTGTCCGCCGTCGGCACCACCGACGCCGCCTTCGAGCCCGACCGGGTCAACGTGGCGATCAACGGCATCTGGATCTGCCGGGGCGGCGCGGCCGGCGACGACCGCGACAAGGTCGATCTGCGCCCGCGCGACGTCACCGTGACGATCGACCTGTCCGCCGGTCCGGAGTCGGCGACCGTGCACACCACCGATCTCACCCCTGCCTACGTGCACGAGAACTCGGCGTACTCCACATGACCGACCTCAGCGTGCCCGGAGGCAAGGCGGCGACCCTGATCGAGGCCCTGCCCTGGCTGGCGGGCTTCCACGGCGCGACCGTCGTCATCAAGTACGGCGGCCACGCGATGACCGACGACACGCTCAAGGCGGCGTTCGCCAAGGACATCGTCTTCCTGCGCTACGTCGGCCTCAAACCGGTCGTCGTGCATGGCGGCGGCCCCCAGATCAACGCCCACCTCGACCGTCTCGGCATCGAGTCCACCTTCACCGCCGGGCTCCGGGTCACCAGCCCCGAGGCCATGGAGGTCGTCAGGATGGTGCTGGTCGGCCAGGTCAACCGCGATGTCGTGGGCCTGATCAACGACCACGGCCCGTTCGCGGTGGGCCTGTCCGGCGAAGACGCCCACCTGCTCACCGCCATCCGCAAGTACGCCGTCGTCGACGGCGAGCAGGTGGACATCGGCCAGGTCGGCGAGGTCGTCAAGGTCGAGGCGGGCGCGGTGAGCGCGCTGCTCGACGACGGGCGGATCCCGGTGATCAGCAGCATCGCCAGGGGCGAGGACGGCACCGTCTACAACGTCAACGCCGACACCGCCGCCGCCGAACTGGCCGTCGCGCTCGGCGCGGAGAAGCTGGTCGTGCTCACCGACGTGGAGGGCCTGTACGCCGACTGGCCCGCGAGCGACGAGGTGATCGGCACCCTCGACGCCGACGAACTGGCGCTGCTGCTGCCGTCCCTCTCCAGCGGCATGCTGCCCAAGATGGAGGCGTGCCTGACCGCGGTGCGCGGCGGCGTGCCCCAGGCGCACGTGCTCGACGGGCGCGTGCAGCACGCGCTGCTGCTGGAGATCTTCACCGACGAAGGCGTGGGAACCATGGTCGTCCCCGCCGTCAAGACCGGCGACGCCGACCAGGAGGTCCACCCGTGAGCCCGCACGACGCCCAGCCCGCCAACACCGAAGACCTCGGCAGGCGCTTCGAGGCGGTCTTCATGCCCAACTACGGGGTGCCTCCCGTCGCCCTCGCGCGCGGCCTCGGCTGCCGCGTCTGGGACGTCGACGGGCGCGAGTACCTCGACCTGATCGGCGGCATCGCGGTCAGCTCGCTCGGCCACGCCCACCCCGCCCTGGTCCAGGCCGTCTCCCAGCAGGTGGCCACCCTGGCCCACACCTCCAACCTGTTCATGCACAAGCCGGAGGTGCTCCTCGCCGAGCGGCTGCTCGACCTCCTCGACGCCCCCGGCCGGGTGTTCCTGGCCAACTCCGGCACCGAGGCCAACGAGGCCGCGCTGAAGATGGCGATCAAGTACGGCAAGGCCAAGGGCCGCGGCTACTTCGTCGCCGCCGAGAACGGCTTCCACGGCCGCAGCATGGGCGCGCTGTCCCTTACCGGCAAGCCCGCGATCCGCGAGCAGTTCGGGCCGTTCCCGACCGATGTCCGCTTCGTTCCCTACGGCGACGCCGACGCGCTGAAGAACGCCGTCACCGACGAGTGCGCCGCAGTGTTCCTCGAACCCACCCAGGGCGAGGCCGGAGTGGTCCCCCCGCCGGACGGCTACTTCGCCGCCGCCCGCCAGATCTGCGACGCCACCGGCGCCCTGCTCGTCGCCGACGAGATCCAGTCGGCCATCGGCCGCACCGGCTACTGGTTCGCCCACCAGGCCGAAGGGCCGCTGCCCGACATCCTCACCCTGGCCAAGGGGCTGGGCGGCGGGATGCCGATCGGGGCCTGCGTGGGCCTCGGCGACGCCGGCACGCTCTTCGCCAAGGGCGACCACGGGTCCACCTTCGGCGGCAACCCGGTGTCGTGCGCGGCGGCGCTGGCCGTCCTGGACACCATCGAGCGCGAGGGGCTGCTGGAGAACGCCTACTCGGCCGGGGCGGCGCTGGCACGGGGAATCGCCGGGATCGACCACCCGCTGCTCGCCGGGGTCCGCGGGCGCGGCCTGTGGCTGGCCGTCCTGCTCCGCGACCCGCGCGCCCCCGAGGTGCAGGCCGCGGCCCAGCGCGCCGGTTTCCTCGTCAACGCGGTCACCCCCGAGGCCATCCGCATCGCACCGCCGCTGGTGATCACCGAGGCCGAGCTGACCTCGTTCGTCGCCACGCTGCCCGCAATCCTGTCGGAGGTACACCCGTGACCAGGCACTTCCTGCGCGACGACGACTTGTCGCCGGCCGAGCAGGCCCAGGTCCTCGACCTGGCGGACGCCATGAAGAAGGACCGGTACGGCCACCGCCCGCTCGACGGCCCGCGCACCGTGGCCGTGCTGTTCGACAAGCACTCCACCCGCACGCGGATCTCCTTCGCGGTCGGCATCGCCGAACTCGGCGGCAACCCGCTGATCATCGACGCCGGCACCTCGCAACTGGGCAGGGGAGAGCCCGTCGAGGACACCGCGCGGGTGCTCTCGCGCCAGGTCGCGGCCGTGGTGTGGCGCACCTACGGCCAGGACCGCATCGAGGCCATGGCCGCGGCGGCGACCGTCCCGGTGGTCAACGCCCTCACCGACGCCTTCCACCCCTGCCAGATCCTCGCCGACCTGCAGACCGTCCGCGAGCGCAAGGGCCGCCTGGCCGGGCTCAGCCTGGCCTACCTGGGCGACGGCGCCAACAACATGGCCCACTCCTACCTGCTGGGGGCCGCCACCGCCGGGATGCACGTCCGGATCGGCGCGCCCCCCGGCTACCAGCCCGACCCCGTGATCCTCGACCAGGCCGCCGCGATCGCCGCCCGCACCTCCGGGTCCGTCGTGGTCCTGTCCGACCCGGCCGCGGCGGCGCGCGGCGCGCACGTGCTCGCCACCGACACCTGGGTGTCGATGGGCCAGGAGGACAAGGACGATCGGGTCGCGGCGCTGATGCCGTACCAGGTCAACGACGAACTGCTGGCGCAGGCCGCCGCCGACGCCGTCGTGCTGCACTGCCTGCCCGCCTACCGCGGCCTGGAGATCACCGCCGAGGTCATCGACGGGCCGAAGAGCGCCGTGTGGGACCAGGCGGAGAACCGCCTGCACGCGCAAAAGGCGCTGCTCCAGTTCTTAATGGAACGGTCGTCATGACCATCCCGATGACCAAGGCCGCCCGGCAGGCCCGCATCACCGAGCTGCTCCGCCGTCAGGCGGTGCGCTCCCAGCCGGAGCTGGCCAGGCTGCTGGCCGAGAGCGGCGTCGAGGTCACCCAGGCGACGCTCTCCCGCGACCTGGACGAACTGGGCGCGCTGCGGCTCCGCGCCGAGGACGGCTCGCTGGTGTACTCCCTGCCCGGCGAGGGCGGCGGACGCATCCAGCCGCGCCGCGTCGGCGCGGGGGAGACGCCCGCCGCGCGGCTGCGCCGGATCGCCGAGGAACTGCTGGTCTCCGCCGAGGCGTCGGCCAACCTGGTGATCGCCCGCACCCCGCCGGGCGCCGCCCAGTTCCTCGCCTCCGCCATCGACCACGCCGACTGGGAGGCCATCCTCGGCACTGTGGCCGGAGACGACACCATCCTGGTCATCAGCCGCGACCCACAGGGCGGCCGGACCGTCGCCGACGCGCTGCTCAAGGCCGCGGACCGACGTACCTGGCCCGCGTCCACGTGACGCGGGCACGTCCCCGCAGCCAATCCGGAAGATCGCACCAGAAAGCCGAATCGCCATGACCGACCGCGTCGTCCTCGCCTACTCGGGAGGGCTGGACACCTCCGTCGCCATTCCCTTCCTCGCGGAGAAGATGGGAGCAGAGGTGATCGCCGTCGCCGTGGACGTCGGTCAAGGCGGCGAGGACCTCGAGGTCATCAGGCGACGCGCGATCGACTGCGGCGCGGCCGAATCCGTCGTCGTCGATGCCCGCGAGGAGTTCGCCGCCGACTTCTGCGTGCCCGCGCTGCGGGCCAACGCCCTCTACATGGACCGCTACCCGCTGCTGTCCTCGCTGTCGCGCCCGCTGATCGTCAAGCACCTGGTCGCCGCGGCCGAACGGTACGGCGGCACCCACGTCTCGCACGGCTGCACCGGCAAGGGCAACGACCAGGTGCGCTTCGAGGCCGGGCTGGCCGCGCTGGCCCCGGGCCTGAGCGTCGTCGCCCCCGCCCGCGACTACGCCTGGACCCGCGACAAGGCCATCGCCTTCGCCGAGGAGAAGGGCCTGCCGATCGACGTCACGGCCAAGTCGCCCTACTCGATCGACCAGAACATCTGGGGCAGGGCCATCGAGACCGGCTTCCTTGAGGACATCTGGAACGGCCCCACCGAAGACGTCTACGCTTACACCGCCGACCCCGCGCTCGCCCGCGAGCCCGACGAGGTGGTCGTCACCTTCTCGCGGGGCGTACCGGTCGCCCTGGACGGCAGGCCGCTCACCCCGTTCCAGGTCATCGCCGAGCTGAACCGGCGCGCCGGCGCGCACGGCGTCGGCCGCATCGACCTCGTCGAGGACCGCCTCGTCGGCATCAAGTCGCGCGAGATCTACGAGGCGCCGGGGGCGATCGCCCTGATCACCGCGCACATGGAGCTGGAGAGCGTCACCGTCGAGCGCGACCTCGCCAGGTTCAAGCGCGGAGTGGACCAGCGCTGGAGCGAACTGGTCTACGACGGGCTGTGGTTCTCGCCGCTGAAGCGCGCCCTGGACGCCTTCATCGCCGACACGCAGCGGCACGTCAGCGGCGAGATCAGGATGACCCTGCACGGCGGCAGAGCCGTGGTCACCGGGCGCCGCTCCGACGCGTCGCTCTATGACTTCAACCTGGCCACCTACGACACCGGCGACACCTTCGACCAGTCGGCGGCGAAGGGGTTCGTGGAACTGTGGAGCCTGCCCTCGAAGATCGCGGCGGCCAGGGACGGCCGTAGCTGAGGGAGAACAAAGCGCCGGTCACCCGTACGACGGTGACCGGCGCTGGTCATGCCGCGCGTGAGTGGTGCTCCGGGCGGAGTAAGGTCGCGGAAGGAAAAGGGGAGGAGACAGGGTGAGTGACGGTGGCAAGCCGATGCGGTTGTGGGGCGGCCGGTTCGAAGGAGGGCCCGCCGACGCGCTGACGCGTCTGTCGGTGAGCGTCCAGTTCGACTGGCGGCTCGCGCCGTACGACCTGCTGGCCTCCCGGGCGCACGCCCGGGTGCTGCACCGGGCGGGGCTGCTGGAGGACGACGAGCTGAACCGCATGATCGGCGCGCTCGACGACCTGGAGCACGCGTGCGTCTCCGGCGAGTTCCGGCCCACCGTGGCGGACGAGGACGTGCACACCGCGCTGGAGCGGGGCCTGCTGGAGCGCCTCGGCGCGCTCGGCGGCAAGCTGCGCGCCGGCCGCAGCCGCAACGACCAGGTGGCCACCGACCTGCGGCTCTACCTGCGCGACCACGTCCGGCACATCGTCTCCAGGCTGGTCGAGCTGGAGACCGCGCTGATGAGCCAGGCCGAGCAGCACGCCGAGACGGCCGCGCCAGGCATGACCCACCTGCAGCACGCCCAGCCGGTGTCCTTCGGCCACCAGTTGCTCGCCCACGTCCACGCCTTCGCGCGCGACATCGACCGGCTGCGCGACTGGGACCGCCGCGCCGCCGTCTCCCCGCTCGGCTCCGGCGCGCTGGCCGGGTCCTCGCTGCCGCTGGACCCGCAGGCCGTCGCCGAGGAGCTGGGCTTCGGCTCCGCCGCGCCCAACTCGATGGACGCCGTCGCCGACCGCGACTTCGCAGCCGAGTTCCTGTTCTGCGCCGCGCTGGTCGGCGTGCACCTGTCCCGGCTGGGAGAGGAGGTCGTGCTGTGGGCCTCCCAGGAGTTCCGCTGGATCGAGATGGACGACGCCTACTCCACCGGCTCCTCGATCATGCCGCAGAAGAAGAACCCCGACGTCGCCGAGCTGGCCAGGGGCAAGTCCGGCCGGCTGATCGGCTCGCTGACCACGCTGCTCACCGTGCTCAAGGGCCTGCCGCTGACCTACAACCGTGACCTCCAGGAGGACAAGGAGCCGGTGTTCGACTCCGTCGACACCCTGCTGCTGGTGCTCCCGGCGGTCGCCGGCCTGGTGGCCACCATGCGGGTCAACACGGCGCGGCTGGCCGCCAGCGCCCCCGACGGCTTCGCCCTCGCCACCGACCTGGCCGAACTGCTGGTCCGCAAGGGCGTGCCGTTCCGCGACGCGCACGAGGCCGTGGGGCACCTGGTGGTGTGGTGCCAGGTCCACGACAAGACCCTCGACGAGATCACCGACGAGGAGCTGGCGAAGGTCTCCCCGCACTTCACCCCCGACTCCCGCGACGTGCTGAACGTGCCGGGGGCGCTGGCCGCACGCAAGGCCCACGGCGGCACCGCGCCCGACCGGGTCCGCGACCAGCTCGTGGCGCTGCGGGAGATCGTCGACGCCCAGGCCTCGTGGGCGGCGGGCGCGTAGGGGCCACCGGATGGAACCCCTCGGCAGAGACTTCTTCGACCGGCCGTCCGACGTGGTCGCGCCCGAGCTGCTCGGGAAGGTGGTCGTGCACGGTTCGGTCGCGCTGCGGCTGACCGAGGTGGAGGCGTACGGGCTGCCCGGCGAAGACTCCGCGTCGCACACCTATCGCGGGATGACTCCCCGCAACGCGGTCATGTTCGGGCCACCCGGGCATCTCTACGTCTACTTCACCTACGGCATGCACTTCTGCGCCAACCTGGTGTGCCGTCCGGAGGGGGAGGGCTCGGCGGTGCTGCTGCGCGCGGGGGAGATCGTCGAGGGGGCCGAGCGGGCGCGGGCGCGGCGCGGGCCGGCCGTACGCGATCGAGACCTGGCCAGGGGGCCCGCCCGCCTGGCCACCGCCCTTGGGTTCCGCCGCGAGGAGAACGGGATCGACGCTTGCGGCGCGGGGCCGTTGACGGTACACACGGACGACGGTGCCCCTCCGGTGGTGCTGTCCGGCCCGCGCACCGGCATCTCGTCGGCGGCGGACACACCGTGGCGGTTCTGGATCGAGGGGGACCCGACGGTCTCGCCGTACCGCGCGCATGTGCCCCGCCGTCGTGGGACGGCGCTCGCCCCGCGAACCTGACAGGTCACTTCATCCCCATATGTCGCGCCGCTTTCGAGTGGCGGATCGGGGATACGATCGGGCAGGCTGTGCCGTATCAGGCACACCGACTCAGCAACCGATCGACGAAAGTCAGGAACGTGACCGACATCCTCGATGAGCTCGAATGGCGCGACGTGCTCGCGCAGTCCACCGACGCCGACGCCCTGCGCGCGGCGCTGGCCGAGGGTCCGATCACGGTCTATAGCGGCTACGACCCCACCGCGCCTTCGCTGCACGCGGGCAACCTCGCCACTCTCCTGATCCTCACCCGCTTCCAGCGGGCCGGGCACCGCCCGATCGGGCTCGTGGGCGGCGCGACGGGCCTCATCGGCGACCCCAGCGGGCGCAGCACCGAGCGTTCGCTGAACTCGAACGAGGTGGTCGAGGAATGGGTGGCCCGGATCCGCGTCCAGGTCGAGCGGTATCTGTCGTTCGAGCCCGGGCCGAACGCCGCCACGCTGGTGAGCAACCTCGACTGGACGGCCGGGCTCTCGGCCATCGACTTCCTGCGTGACGTCGGCAAGCACTTCCCGATCAACCGGATGCTCGCCCGCGAGTCGGTCTCCGCGCGCCTCGGGGGAGAGGGGCTGAGCTACACCGAGTTCAGCTACCAGATTCTCCAGGCCAACGACTACCTGGAGCTGTACCGCCGGCACGGCTGCTCGCTGCAGGTGGGCGGCAGCGACCAGTGGGGCAACATCATCGCGGGCGTCGACCTGATCCGCCGGGTCGAGGGCGGGCACGTGCACGCCCTGACCGGCAAGCTCATCACCAAGGCCGACGGCACCAAGTTCGGCAAGACGGCCGGCGGCGCGATCTGGCTGGACCCCGAGCTGACCTCGCCGTACGCGTTCTACCAGTTCTGGTTGAACGCCGACGACCGCGATGTGATCCGATTCCTGAAGGTCTTCACCTTCCGCACCCGCGAGGAGATCGAGGCCCTGGAGAAGGCTGTGGCCGACCGCCCGGCCGCGCGTGAGGCGCAGCGGACCCTCGCCGAGGACGTCACCTCGATGGTCCACGGAGCGGACGAGCTGGCTCGCGTGGTCGCGGCCTCGCGGGCGCTGTTCGGCCAGGGCTCCCTGGAGGAGCTGGACGGGCGCACCCTCGGATCCGCGCTGGCGGAGGTGCCGAAGGCCGAGGTGCCGGCGCTCGGGGCCGCCTACGTGGACCTGCTGGCCGAGAGCGGGCTGGTGGAGTCCAAGTCCGCCGCTCGGCGTGCCGTCAAGGAGGGCGGCGCGTACCTGAACAACTCCAAGATCACCGACGAGGGCTACGTGCCCACGGCGGACGACCTGCTCCATGGCCGTTTCCTGGTGCTGCGCCGCGGCAAGCGGTCCGTGGGCGGCGTAGAGGTCACCGGAGACTGATCCGCGGCACTCTGTCCCGGCGGTCCCTGTCAAGGGGGCGCCGGGACAGGTGTGGTCTCTGGGGCTGATGGGGCCGGACAGCGCTCGCCGTAATGTAACGTTCCGGTCGCAAACCTGGGCGGCTGTGGCGAGCGATCCGGTGACCTGGGCCGACGCGAGGCCCCGCGATTTGACGCGGCCGGGAGCTCCGCCTAATCTTCATTCCACCCCCGGGAGTGAGCCGGACGCCTGCGAGGCGGACGGGCCCCAGGGTGAGCTTCTTGACTTGTCCGCCTGAGTGCGGGGTCTGTCAAGATCGCACGGAGTACTGAGCCCCCGGAGATCCGGTCGAGTTCGGCGTCGTGCGGTGGCACGGTAAGTCTGTGGGAATCAGCCTGCCAGCAGGCTGATCTGAAGATCAAATTTGATCATCGGAATCGGAGTTTGACGCGGTTCTAGCGATCTGGTAAGGTCTTCTCTGAAGAGGTATGCCCCAGAGGGCTGGAGCGGCTAGACTGGTCCGGTTCGACGGTGTACGCGTCCGTTTCTTGAGAACTCAACAGTGTGTTAAAAGCCAGTGCATGCATGATGAATGCATAGAATGCAT